>NZ_JBHZBB010000001.1:173215-1323899 GCF_042754585.1 Streptomyces sp. NPDC059201 | reverse complement strand
TGGGGGGGCCCGGCGGCGGGGGCGGCGGGGGGGGGGGGCGGGGGGCGGGGGGGGCGGGCGGGCCCCGCGCCCCCCACTCGGGGGGCGCGGGGGCGCGCGGCGACGGAGGACCGCGCTCCGTTGTCCGGATCCCGGCGCCCGCCCTACGGTCGTGTCACCGGCCGGACCGGCCGGACAGCGCACCGTTGGGGGTGACCGTGAGGCTCCGTCTCATCTCGCTCTACTGCTCCAAGACCGAGGACGACCACGGCGAGGACGAACAGCGACTGCTGGTCAACGGCGTCCAGGTGTGGGGCGCCGAATCGCCGGGCCTGAACAACCGGCAGACCGCCGACCTCACCGCCGTACCACCCGTCCCATTCGGCACGCGCGCGCGTGTCGAGCTCCTCGACCACGACACGCCGGACGACGACGACCTGCTCGGGCGCTTCTACGCCGGGCCGGCCATGGTGGGCCTCGGGGAGCTGGAGTACAAGTTCACCGAGGACGACGCCGACTACACCCTCACCTACGAGGTCCTCGCCTGAGGACACCGGGCCCGGGCCGGCCGACGCGAGCGTCCGGCCGACGGAAGCGTCCGGCCGACGGGAACGTCCGCCCGACCGCATCATGTGATCATGATGCAGTCCTTCCTCCCCGTCCTCGAACGCGTCTCCGAGGAGATCGGGGGTCTCGCCGGCCGGGGCCGTCCCGCCGACTACATCCCGGCGCTCGCCGCCGGGGACCCGAACCTCTTCGGGATGGCCGTGGCGGAGCTGGACGGCAGCGTGTACGGGGTGGGGGAGTGGCAGCGGCCCTTCTCCACCCAGTCCGTCACCAAGGTCTTCACCCTCGCGCTCGCCCTCGCCAAGGAGGGCGACACGCTGTGGGAGCACGTGGGCCGCGAACCCTCCGGCAACCCCTTCAACTCGCTCGTGCAACTGGAGTACGAGCAGGGCATCCCGCGCAACCCGTTCATCAACGCGGGCGCGCTCGTCGTCACCGACCGCCTCCACCGACTCACCGGCGACGCCTCCGGCAGCCTGCGGGACTTCCTGCGCACCGAGAGCGGCGACCACGACCTCGACTTCGACCGGGACGTGGCCGCCTCCGAGACCGAGCACGGCGACCGCAACGCGGCCCTCGCCCACTTCATGGCCTCGTACGGCAACATCGCCACCCCCGTCCCCACCCTCCTGCGCGAGTACTTCCGGCAGTGCTCGATCGAGGCGTCCTGCGCCGACCTCGCCGTCGCCACCGGCTTCCTCGCCCGGCACGGCATCCGGGCGGACGGCAGCCGGCTCCTCACCCGCAGCCAGGCCAAGCAGATCAACGCCGTCATGCTCACCTGCGGCACCTACGACGCCGCCGGCGACTTCGCCTACCGCGTCGGACTCCCCGGGAAGAGCGGCGTCGGCGGCGCGATCATCGCCGTCGTGCCCGGCCGCTGCACCCTGTGCGTGTGGAGCCCGGGACTCGACGAGCGCGGCAACTCGGTCGCCGGCGTCTTCGCCCTCGACCGCTTCACCACCATCACCGGCCTCTCCGTCTTCTGATACGCCGCCGCTCCCCGTCCCGGCTGGCGGGGGCGTCCCGGGCGGGGTACAGATCCGGTGGGGGCGCCGTGAGCGCCCGGAGCGAAGGAGGTCGCCGTGGAGCACCGCACCACCGGATTCGTGCAGTCCTTCAACCGCCGCGCCGGATACGGGTTCGTGCTGACCGTCGGATCCGAGGAACCCGTCTTCTTCCGGGCGGAGGACGTCGAGGGCGGCGTCCGCGCCCTCTCCGAGGGGCAGCAGGTCACCTTCGTCCTGGTCCTCGGCGAGGGCCGCTTCGAGGCCCGCGAACTGCGCACCTGACCCGCGCCGCCCCCTCCTCCGTACGGAGCAGCGCCCGCCGCCCGGTCACGGCACCCCACCGGGTGTCCGTCACCGGCCCGGCAGGTCCAGGGTCCGGCGGAGCCAGGCGGTGCGGGCGGCGGTCGCCTCCCGGCTGAGCGCCGCCCCGGGGGCGAAGGTGTCGAAGCCGTGGTACGCCCCCGGCCACACGTGCAGCTCGGCCCGGCCGCCCGCCCGCCACAGGCGGTCCGCGTAGCTCACCGCCTCGTCGCGGAAAAGCTCGGCCGAGCCGACGTCGAGATAGGCCGGCGGCAGCCCGGACAGGTCCCCGGCGCGGGCCGCCGCCGCGTACGGCGGCACGTCCTCGGAGCCGTACGCCCCGCCCAGGTACGCCTGCCAGGCGGTCGCGCCCGAGACCCGGTCCCAGGTGTCGACGCCGTCCTGCGTGCGGACGGACTCCGTGGCGGCGCGGTCGTCGAGCATCGGGGACAGCAGCAGCTGGCCGGCGGGCCGGGGGCCGCCCCGGTCGCGGAGCAGCAGGGTGAGCGCGGCGGCGAGCCCGCCGCCCGCGCTCTTCCCGCCGACGACGATCCGGTCCGGGTCGACGCCCAGCCGCCCGGCGTGCGCGACGGCCCACTCCAGGCCGGCCCGGCAGTCCTCCAGGGCCGCCGGATAGCGGGCCGCGGGGGCGAGCCGGTACGCGACGGAGACCACCGCGAGCCCGAGCGGCCCGGCCCAGGACCGCAGCACCCGCGGCAGCACCGACCGGGCGTTGCCCATGACGAGCCCGCCGCCGTGCAGGTAGTACAGGAGCGGCAGCGGTCCCTCGGCCCCGGCCGGCCGGGCGTGCACCAGTGTGACCTCGGGGGCCCCGGGCGGACCCGGCACCCGCACCTCCCGGACGGCGAAGGCACCGCCGTCGGACAGCTCCCGCAGCGACGGCATCGGGCGCGCGGCGGCGTCCCGCGCCTGCCGCTCGGCGAGGTTCCCGGGCGTGAGCGGGTCCCGGGCCCGCCCGCCCGACGCGGCGAGCACGGCGGCGAGTTCGGGATCGAGCGGTACGGCTCCGGTGGCTTCGGCGTTCCTGGCTTCGGCGTTCTCGGCTCCGGAGTTCCCGGCGGCGGCGTTCTCGGATCGGTCCATGACAAGGCACCGTACGGCCTGCCGGTGACGAGGCGTACGGCCTGCCGGTGACGAGGCGTACGGCCTGCCGGTCCGCGGCGCCCGTGCCAGGGTGGAGGCATGAGCATCGAAGTGCGCCCGGCCTCCGTCTACGAGGACGTCCGGGCGGTGATCGGCCCCAAGTCGCCCACCGCGAACGTCTGTTTCTGCCTGAGCTACCGCATCCCGTCCAAGCTGAACAACGAGCTGCGCGGCCCGGCCCGGGGCGAGTACGTCGAGGGCCTGTGCGCCCTGGAGCCCCCGCCGGGCGTCCTCGCCTACGACGGCGACGAGCCGGCCGGCTGGGCCGCCGTGGCGCCCCGCTCGGAGACCACCTTCGCCCACAGCCGGAAGATCCCGCACGTCGACGACCTGCCTGTCTGGTCGCTGTGGTGCGTCCGGGTCCGCCCCGGCCACCGCAAGCAGGGCGTCAGCCACGCCCTGATCGAGGGCGCGGTCGCGTTCGCCCGCGCGCACGGGGCGCCGGCGGTGGAGGCGTACCCGCTGGACAACGGCGACGCGCGCGTGGACATGACGATGGCGTACGCGGGGCTGCGGAAGAACTTCGAACGCGCGGGCTTCGTGAAGGCGGCGGACACCACCTCGGTCCTCGCGGGCCATCCCCGGATCCTGATGCGGCTCGACCTGAGCTGACGGATACGGCGAAGGCGGGGCATGGCAAATCGGGGACATGGCGAAGGCGGGGAACCGTGCGGTTCCTCGCCCTCTTCAACGTATAGCGCACGGGGGGCCTTGCCGCAAGGCCCCCGTCATGACGCAGAATCGGCGGCTGAACAGCACAAACAGATGGGGGAACGTTTCATGTTCGATGCCGATGTCCTGGTGATCGGCGGCGGGCCGACCGGGCTCACGCTCGCGTCCGAGCTGCGCCTGTGGGGCCTGCGGCCGCTCGTCGTGGAGAAGGCGGCCGAGCCGAGCGGCCACAGCCGCGCGCTCGGGCTCCACGCCCGCAGCATCGAGGTGATGGACCAGCGCGGGCTCCTCGACCGTTTCCTCGCGCGCGGGCAGCAGTACCGGGTCGGCGGCTTCTTCGCCGGTCTCGGCACCACCTGGCCCGAGGGGCTGGACACCGCCCACTCGTACGTCCTCGGCATCCCGCAGAACGTCACCGAGGAACTTCTCGACGAGCACGCCCGCGAGCTGGGCGTGGAGTTCCGGCGCGGTCAGGAGCTCGTCGGGCTCGTCCAGGACGAGGAGGGCGTGACGGCGGAGCTCGCCGGGGGCGGCGTCCTGCGCGCCCGCTGGCTTGTCGGCTGCGACGGCGGCCGCAGCACCGTGCGCGCCCTGACCGGGATCGGCTTCCCCGGGCTGCCCGCGCGGCACGAGACGCTGATCGCCGAGGTGCGGATCGGGGTCCCGTGGGAGGAGGTCGTCCCGGTGGTGGCCGAGGTCCGCAAGACGCAGATGCGGTACGGCGTGATGCCGCTCGGGGACGGCCTGTACCGGGTGGTCGTGCCCGCCGCCGGTCTCTCCGACGACCGGTCCGCGCCCACCCTCGACGAGCTGAGGGAGCGTCTGACGGCGGTGGGCGCCACCGACTTCGGGGTGCGCGAGCCGCGCTGGCTGTCCCGCTTCGGGGACGGCACCCGGCAGGCCGAGCGGTACCGCGAGGGCCGGGTGCTGCTGGCCGGCGACGCCGCCCACATCCACCCGCCGACCGGCGGCCAGGGCCTCAACCTCGGGGTGCAGGACGCCTTCAACCTCGGCTGGAAGCTGGCCGGCGAGGTGCTGGGCTGGGCGCCGGACGGGCTGCTCGACACGTACCACTCCGAGCGCCACCCGGTGGCCGCCGCCGTGCTCGACAACACCCGCGCGCAGATGGAGCTGATGTCTGAGGAGCCGGGGGCGCGGGCGGTGCGCCGGCTGCTGGCGGAGCTGATGGAGTTCGACGAGGTCAACCGGTTCCTGATCGGGAAGATCACCGCGATCGACCTCCGCTACGACTGCGGCGAGGGCCACGAGCTGCTCGGACGGCGCCTGAAGGACGTGCCGCTGAAGGAGGGCCGGCTGTACGAGGCGGCGCGCGCCGGGCGCGGACTCCTCCTCGACCGCACCGGGGCGCTCGCGGTGACGGGCTGGGAGGACCGGGTCGAGCGCGTCACCGGGGCCGGTGAAGAGCCGGACGTGCCGGCGGCGCTGCTGCGGCCCGACGGGCACGTGGTCTGGGTCGGCGACGACGCGGAGGGGCTGCGGGAGAGTCTGGAGCGGTGGTTCGGGGAGCCCACCATCGGCTGACGGTAGGCGAGCCCGCCCCTCCCCGGTGGGGGGAGGGGCGGGCCCGGTCGTCGCCGGCCCGGTCAGCAGGAGGGGCGCTGGGCGTGGGCCGGGTCCAGGGCGTTGAGGACGAGCCGGGTCGCGACGTCGTTGTAGACGATCCCGAGGTGCTCGGTGAACTCGGCGGGGCAGGCGTCCTGGACCCGCTGGTTGACGACGTTCGGCGCGGGGGCGAGGAAGGACGAGGTGTACGGGGTGACCACCTCGTCGTAGCGGCTGGCGATCACCGTGTACGAGACCGCCGGGTGCGTCTCGCCGCCCGCGTTGAGGCCGCGGAGGAAGTCGGAGCCGGTGATCTGCTGGGAGCAGGCCGTGCAGGCGAGCCCGAGGAGTTCGTCGCCGCCGGGGAAGGCGCGGGCGAGCAGCCCCATGCCCCACAGCGAGGTGCCGTACCGCCCCCGAGGTCGCGCGCGCCCTCGGCGTCCATCCGCAGACCGCCCGCCGCCGGCTGCGTCAGCTCGATGCGCTGCTCGGCGACCGGCTCGCCGACCCCGCCTTCCGTTTCGAGGCGCTGCTGGCCCTGCGTACCCGCACCCTCCTCGGGGAGCCGCGCCCGTGAACCCCTCGCGCGCCTGTCCGGCAAACCTTTGGACGCGTATTCACCGGATCAGGTGACTGAGGCCGAGGCGAAACGTCCCTCCCGCCCGGCCTGCGGCCACGCTCGACGTGACACTTGGACCCACCCTGTGGAGCGTCCGATGCAGCTGATCCCCCGTCACGACCCCCACCTCGCCGTCCGCACGGCCGGCGCCCTGACCGTCGCCGTCCTCCGCGGCGAACTGGACCTCGTCCTCGTCCGCCACCTGCGACCCGAACTCGACGCCCTCCTGCGCGAGGCCGACGCCCTCGCCGTCGACATCCGCCCGCTCGGCTTCTGCGACGCGACAGGCCTCGGCCTGCTCGCCCACTGCGCCCGGAGCGCCCGCGAGCGCGGGGCGCACTGGCAGCTCGTCTGCGACCAGCCGTGGATCCTCCGCCTGGTCCGCCTCACCGGCCTCGACGAGCTGCTGCGCCCCGAACCCGCCCTGCGCCCGCTGCCCGCGCCTCCGCTGCCCGTGCCGCCACTGTCCTGCGGCCCGCGCGCGCGGGCGGAACACCCGGTCTGAGGCCCCGCGATACGGTCGCCGCATGTCTGAAGTCCGGCTGACCACGCCCTCCTTCCTCGTCCTCGGCATCATCGACAAACTGGGCGAGGCCAGTCCGTACGACGTCAAGGTCGAGGCCGCGCGGACCGTCGCCCCCTTCTGGTCCGTGCCGCACGCGCAGGTCTACGCCCAGTGCGACCGCCTGCTGGAGGCCGGACTGCTCTCGGAGGTGCGCCAGGAGGGCGGCCGGAACCGGCGGCTGATGCGCCTCACCGACGAGGGCGCGGCGGCGCTGCGCGACTGGCTCGCCGACCCCGCCTTCGTCCCCGTCGAGGCGCGCGAGCGGGGCATCCTCAAGCTCTGGTTCGGGGCGAGCCCGCGCGTCCACGCCCCGGTCCAGGGCGCCGAGCACCGGCGCACCCTGGAGGAGTACGAGGGACTCGCCGGGGAGGTCGGCGAGCTGCTGACGCGCGGCCAGCGCGAGGCGCTGGAGTTCGGCATCCGGTACGAGCGGATGATGGTCGACTTCTGGAGCTGGGTCGAGAGCCGCGAACCCGAGGGGCCCGGCACGGACAGCACTGACCCCCGGTAACCCCTCTTTGTTACCGACCGGTTGACCACGGACCGGAGCCGGCCCTACCGTCCTCCATAGTCCAGAGAGGACTATCGCAGAGGGGGAGCCGCCATGGGGCGTCCGACCAGCACCAGACGCGGAAGGGTGGCCATCGTCGCGCTGACGGCGGTCTGCCTCGCCTACGCGCCGATCGCGTTCACCGAGCTGTGGCCCTACGCCCGCCCCGGCGCGCCCGCCCTCGGCGAGTGGCTCCTCGGCCGCACGGTCTCGCCGGAGTTCGTCGCCGAAGCCGTCCGCGACCGCCTGGGGCCGTACGAGCGCAGCCTCGTCCCGCTGATCGTCCACTCCGTCCTGGGCGGCCTGCTGATGCTCCTGGGCCCCGTCCAACTGCTCACCGCCGTCCGCCGCCGCATCCGCCTCCACCGGACCCTCGGCGTGGTCTTCGCCGCGACCGTGTACGTGTCGATGGCCGGCGCGGCCGTCTACCTGGTCCGCACGCCGCCGGAGCGGGCGTTCAGCGGCGCGGCCTTCTGGATCGTGCTCGCCGTCATCCTCGTCGGCACGGTCGGCAGCGTCACCTTCGGCATCCTCGCCGCCTACAAGGGCTTCCCCGACCTGCACCAGCGCTGGCTGCTCCTCTGCTACGCCTTCCTGATGACCGCCCCGCTGCTCCGCCTCGAATGGGGCTTCCTCCCCACGCTCTACCCCGGCCTGTCCATCCAGGACGTCAACCGGGTCGCGATCATGCACCTGGGCGCGCTCGTCTCCTTCGGCGCGCTGCTCGCCACCCGCGCCCTCGACCGGCGCACCTCCGTCCCCGGCCTCACCGGCACCTGGGCCCCCGGACCGGTGATGGTCCTCGCCCACCTCGCGGGCGCCGCCGGACTCGCCGCGCTCGTCCCCGCCTTCCTCGGCGAGGGCACCGAGGGCCGCCGGCTGCTCCTCGCCTACCTGGTGCCGTACGCCGTCACGTACGCCGTCCTCGCCGCGCGTGCCGCCGGCGCGCGCCGCGCGGGCAACGGCTGGGCCCGCGAGGAGTGGCGCCTCCACCTCGCCGCGCTGCTCCTCGCGCCCGCCTTCTCGGCGGTCATGGTGCCCGTTCTGGAACGGGCCATGGACCTGGACAGGGCGACGGCCCTCGTCGCCGCCGCGGGCATCGGCTGCGGCATGCTCGCCTACACCGCCGTCACCGTGGTCAGCCTCCGCGTCCTCGCCGGACGCGAACTCCTGCGCCGCCGCGAGGCCCAGGCGCCCCCGCCCGCCGGACCGGCCGCGGCGGAGGGCGCCCTCACCGGCGCGGGCGCGGGCGCGGGGGAGGAGGGCCGATGAGCGCGCCCGCCGTCTCGGCCGCCCCCGGCCGCGCGCTGTCCCCCGCCGTCGCCGTCCTGAGCACGGTCGTCGCCGTCGTCAGCCTCGGCGTCGGCTCGCTCCTCGCGGTCGCCGGGATCGCCGGGTACGCGGTCGGCGCCTGGGCCTCGCCGGAACCGCTCAGCCCCGGACTCATCGGCGCGGCCATGGTGGGCGTCGCCCCCGGGCTGTTCACCCTCGGCCGGGCCGGCACCTGGGAGGAGGCGCGGGGCCTGTACCTGCCGCTGGTCGTGGTCATGGTCGGCCTGTGCGCGGTCACCCTCCTCAACGCGGGCACCCTCCGCGTCGCCGAGGGCGGCCCGCTCTTCCTGGTCCTCTTCAGCCTCGGCTGGGTGCCGGTCGTGGCCGTCCTGGCGCTGGCCTCGGTCGGCTGCCTCGCCGCCCAGTACCGGGGACCGGCCGCCGATCCGTCGCGCCCTCCGGCGGCGGCCGCCGTCCCGATGCCCGGCTGGTCCAAGCCGCTGCTCGCGGTCCTGGGCTCGGGATGGCTCGGCATCGGCGCCGGGCTGCTCTTCCTCCCCGGCTTCTGGAGCGCGTTCGTGCCGTGGACGGTGAACCGCGCCGACGCCCAGGGCCTCGGCGTCTGGGCGCTCTCGCTCGGCGTCGGCGTCCTCACCTCGCTCGCCGAGGACGACCTGACGCGCAGCCGCCCCGCCCTGCGGGCCGTCCCCGCCGTCGCGGTCGCCTGCGGGATCCTGCTCGCCGCCCGCGCCCCGGCCGTGGACTGGGGCTCCGGCGGCGCCGTCTCGCTCCTCGCCCTGCTCTGCGGGCTGTTCGTGACCGGGGCGACCGGGCATCTGCTGCTGAGGCGCGCGGCTTCGGAGTGAGGGGGCTGGGGGCTGGGGGCTGGGCGCTGGGGGCGGTCTCGGGCTGGGCCTTGGGGGCGGCCTCGGACCGGGCCTCCGGGGCGGGCGGAGGGAAACCCCGTGGAGCGTCCGGGGGCGGGCACGTGATGATGGCCGGATGATCGCGCAGACGCCTCCGCCGCCGCTCCCGCCGCTTCCGTCGCTCCCACCGGTGGACACCCTCATCGTCGTCGACGTCCAGTCGGCCTTCGTCACCGGCGACGGCGCGGTGCCCGACGCCGCCCGGCTCGTCGACCGCACCGCCGGGTTGATCGCCCGGGCCCGCGCCGCCGGCGCGCTCGTCGTCCACCTCCAGAACGACGGGCCGCCCGGCGGGGAGGACGAACCCCACACCCCCGGGTGGGAGTTGCACCACCCCGTCGAGCCCGGCCCGGCCGAGCTCGTCCTCCGCAAGCCGCACGACGACGGCTTCCAGGAGACCGGTCTCGGTGACGTGCTCACGGGGCACGGCACCCGGGCCGTCGCCGTCTGCGGGGTGATGTCGGAGATGTGCGTGCAGGCCACCGCCCGTACCGCGCTCGCCCGCGGCTACCGCGTCGTCGTCCCGTACGACGCCCACGCCACCCAGGACTGCCCGGCCGTCCCCGGCGTCGCCGACGCCGTCCCGGCGGCGGTGGTCTCCCGCGTCGCCGCGTACGCCCTCGGTTCCGACGCCGAGGTCACCGCTCCGGCCGCCGCCGTCTCCTTCGCCGCCCCCGCACCCGCCCTTGCGCCGGTGGCCGACGCCGTGCGGGGGTTCTCCGCGTGACCGCCCTCCGTCGCCGCCCGGCGGGCGAGGCCGACCTCGCCACCCTCGTACGCCTCCGTGACGACGCCGCCCGCTGGATGCTGGCCCAGGGCGTCACCGGCCAGTGGCGGCCCGGGGAGCTGGGCGAGGACCACTTCCGCCGGATCATGGCCCACGGCGAGGTCTGGCTCGCGGAGAGCGGCGGGCGCGTCGCGGGCGCCTGGGAACTGTGGTGGGACGACGAGGCCGCGTGGGGACCCCAGCCGCCCGTCGCCGGATACGTCCACCGCCTCATGGTGGACCGCGCCGCCGCGCCCGGCACCGGGCGGCGGCTGCTGGCGGCGGCCGAGGACCGGGTGGCCGAGGCGGGCCGGACCCGCGTGCGCCTGGACTGCCTGAGCACCAACCCGAAGCTCACCGCCTACTACCGGGACGCCGGCTACCGCGTCGTCGGCCGCAAGGACGGCAAGCCGCAGCCGGACGGACCGGCGAAGTCCTTCACGCTGATGGAGAAGGAACTCCCCGCGCCCGGCGAGGCGAGCGGCGCGGCCTAGCCCTCCGCCTCTTCGGAGACCGTCTCCTCGCCGACGTCCGGCTGGATGCCGGCGAGGAGGTTGAAGGCGCCGGTGAGCAGGTTGAGGCTGACGATCCCGACCACCTCGGCGATGATCCGGTCGCTCCAGCCGTGCGCCCGCACCTCGGCGACGTCCGCGTCGCCGAGCGCGCCCGGTTCGGCGAGGACCTTGAGGGCGAGGGCGATGAGGGCGGCCTCGCGCGGGTCGGTGGAGGTGCCCTGCCGGGCCAGGGCGATGTCCGACTCGCTCAGCCCGGCCGCCCGGCCCGCCGACTCGTGCGCCTCGCGGCAGGTGCCGCAGCCGATCCACTCCTGGACGGCGAGCGACAGCTTCTCGCTCAGCGCGCGCGGGATCTTCACCCGCTTCATCGCGCGCGACAGGCTCAGATAACCCTCGATCATCGCGGGCGAGTGGGCCATCGTGGACACCATCTCGCCCGCCGAGCCGTGCCGTTCGACGATGTCCGCGAGGAGCTCGCGGGCCCGCCCCTGTGCTTGGTCGGGGGTGAGCGCCGGCAGCCGCCGGGGGGTGCGGTGAGTGGTGACGGTGGTGGTCATGGTTCCTCCTCGCGGATACCCTCGGGGGGTATAACGGGGGAGTAGGGGAGATCGTTCCCCGTGTGGAGGACCAGGCGGGACGGCCCGTGGAAGACCCAGTCCGGGGCGTACTCCACCTCGACGAGCGGGCGGGCCTCCGGCCGGAGCAGCGGCAGCCGGTCCAGCAGCACCGCGAGGCCCGTTTCCGCCTCCAGGCGGGCGAGCGCCGCGCCCGCGCAGTAGTGGATGCCGAGGCCGAAGGCGCAGTGCCGGCCGGTGGCCCGGCGGACGTCGAGGACGTCCGGGTCGGGGAAGCGCGCCGGGTCCCGGTGGGCCGAGCCGAGGACCGCCACCAGCCGGTCCCCGCGCCGGACCAGCCGCCCGGCGAGCTCCGTGTCCCGCCACGCCCAGCGGGTCACCATCTGGACCGGCGGGTCGAAGCGCAGGAACTCGTCGACCGCCCCCGCCAGGAGCCCCGGTTCGGCCCGGAGTTCGGCCATCGTCCCGGGCCGCGCGAGGAGCGCGAGGACCGACTTCCCGAGCAGCCCGGTCGTCGTCTCGTGCCCCGCCGTCAGCAGATGGACGCAGGTCGACGCGAGGACGTCCACCGTGAGCGCGTCGTCCTCCCGCCCGGCCCTCGCCAACGCCCCCATCAGGTCGCGCGGTTCCCCGCCGGAGGACCGCCGGGCCGTCAGCTCCGCCGTGAAGTACCGCTCCAGCTCGCCCGCCGCCCGGTCGGCGCGGGCCAGCCCCGCCGGTGAACGGTCGCCCCGCGTGCCGCCCGCCTCCTGGAGCGCCAGCGCCCGCTCCCGGAACCACGGCCACAGCCGCCCCTCCACCCCGAGCACGCGCGCGATGACGAGCAGCGGGAACGGCGCCGCGAACCCCCGCACGAGATCGGCGGCGGGCCGCGCGGCGAGCGGCCCGGCCAGCTCCTCGGCGATCTCCCGCACGGCCGGCCGCAGCCCGGCGACGGCCGCCGCCCCGAGCGGCGGGTTCACCCGGGCCCGCAGCCGGGTGTGCCGGGGCGGGTCGAGGAAGACCAGCCAGTTCTCGACCACCCGGCGCAGCGTCTCGTACCCCTCCGGGACCGGCGCCGCCCGCCCGGTCACCGGCGACCGCCGCCGGTACGCCCGCTCCGCCAGCACCCGCGCCACCTCGGCGTACCCGAAGAGGTACCAGGTGGTGGACCCGGCCCCGGCCCCGTCCGCGCCGCCGGAGGACCGCACCGCGTGGACGGGGTCCCGCTCGCGGTAGCGGCGGTAGACCGGATACGGATCGGCCAGGTCGAGCAGCGCCGGATCGAACGGCGGCAGGACGTCCACGCCCATCACCCACCCCCCTCCGGCGGCGGCGTCGCACCCACGTCGGTCCCGGCCCCGCGCACCAGGTCGGCGAGCCCGCCGGGATCGGCGGGCGGCCGGTGCCCCCGCCACGCGACGTGCCCGTCCGGGCGGACCAGCACGTACGGGTACCCGTACCGCCGCCGCACCTCCCCGCCGGCCGGGGCGCTCCATCCCCGCAACGGCACCCGCCGCTCGGCGAAGGCCCGTTCCAGGGCCTCCGCGCTGCCGGGCCCCGGGCGGAGGAGGGTGAACGCGGGGCCGAAGAGGTCCAGCGTGGACCGCCCGGGCGCCAGCCACACGTGCGGAGCCCGCCCGCCGGGCACGGCCGCCCGATGCCACACGGGGTCGTCGGCACCGTCCGTTCCGTGCAACTCATCGGGTCCGGCGAGGCCGTCGTCCGTGTCCGCCTCCGCGATCACCGGGGACCGGTAGCGGTGGGCGAAGTGGGCGTCGGGTGCGTCGAACTCCCGCCGGGGGTCCGACGCGGCGATCCGCCGGCCGAGGTCCGCGCGGGCCTCCTCGCCGCGCGGTGAGTCCTCCAGGAGCGCCCGCGTGAGGTTCCGGTCCAGGGTGCGGCGCAGATTGCGGTGGCTCTCCTCCAGTCCGGCGAGGGCGACGGGACGCCGTTCGGCCTCGTACGTGTCGAGGAGGTTCGGGCCCGCCCAGCCCGCCAGTTCGGCGGCGAGCTTCCAGCCGAGGTCGGCCGCGTCGCCGATCCCGGTGGCGAGCCCGAAGCCGCCCGAGGGGGAGAGGGTGTGCGCCGCGTCACCGGCGAGCAGGACCCTGCCGTCGCGGTAGTGGGCGGCGACCCGGTGAGTGAGGTGCCACTGCGTGTCCGACAGCACCTCCACCGGCACGTCCACGGCGAGCGCCCGGCGGACCACCCACAGCGCCTCGGCCGGACCCGGGGGGCAGGTCAGCCGGTACAGGTCCCGGCCGTCCATCGCCCGCAGCGGATAGCGCAGCCCGCCCGGCTCGGTCACGAAGTGGACCAGGGCCGCCCGCCCGCCGAGCCTGCCCGCGAGGCCCGGCGCCCGGAAGAGGACGTTCCGCAGGGTGCGGGTGGCGTGCCGCTCCGGCGCGGTGATCCCGCACGCCTTCCGCACCGGCGACGCCGCCCCGTCGCACGCCACCAGGTACCGGGCGCGCACCGTCGTCCGTACCCCCGCCGTGTCCGTCAGGGTGGCCCGCACCCGGTCGGGCGTCTGGTCGAAGCCGGTCAGCCGGGTCCCGAGCCGCACCGGGCCGTCCGGACGGACGCCCAGCCGCCGCGTCAGCAGCGGGACGAGCCAGTGCTGGGGGCAGATCGCCTCGGGCTCCGGCGTGTGCGCGGGCGGGCGCCGCTCGGCGACGGTGCCGAACCGCAGCCGGTGCAGCTCGTGCCCGCCGACCGCCGTCACCCAGGCGACGTCGAGGGTGTGCCCGGACGGCCAGCCCGCGTTCCGGATCGCGTCCGCCACGCCCCAGCGGCGGAACAGCTCCATCGCCCTCGGCCCCACGGTCGACACCTTGGGGTGGGTGACCCGCCCGTCCCCGGCCTCCGCCAGGACGAAGGAGACACCCCGCCGGGCCAGGTCGAGCCCGAGCGCGAGCCCCACCGGCCCGCCGCCCACGACCAGCACCTCCGTCTCCTCCACCGTCTCCCCCCGAGCCGCCCCGGACACCGCCCCGGACACCGGGCCAGGGACCTCCCCGCGCTCCGCCCTTCCCGTCACCGCCATCGGCTCAGCTCCTCCCCTCCGCCGCGAAGTACTCCGCGTACCAGGCCATCAGTTCGGGCACCTGGTCCGGGACGCCCGGGCACTCCCGGGCCATCGCCGCCAGGTGCCGGAAGCGCATCGCGAAACCGCGCCGGGCCACGTCCGGCCGGGCGATGTGCACGGGAGGCTCCTCCAGTTCGAAGGACGGGCCCGCCGTCCGCCCCCGCCATCCCGAGTCGAGCGTGACGAGGAGTTCGGCGAGCGGCCGCATCATCCCCGTCATCACGTCGATCGAGGCGTTCATCAGCCGGGACCGGCGCAGACTCGCGTCCGGGCTCTCCCCGAAGTGCTGGACCATCAGCTGGAGCATCAGGAAGTAGCTGCGGTTGAACAGCCGCAGCACCTGGAGGGCGTGCGCGTCGAGCACGGCGGCCCGCCCCGGATGGCCGGGGTCGGCCGTCGGGTTCCGCAGGGCGGGGTACGCGGGCTCCCAGGGCGCCCCCTGCCCCCCGGGCCCGTCGGCCCGTTCCGTCATGAGGAGTTCGGAGAGCCGCACGAAGGTCTCGTGGTGCGAAGGGCCGCCGTCGCCCGGCGCGTCGAGGACCCCGCCCTCGCCCTGCTCGGTGACGAAGTCGATCGCGAAGAGCGCGCTCGACAGGTCGTCCACCTCCAACTGGTAGTCCGGGTGGACGGAGTCGACGGCCGCCCCCAGGAAGAGGTGGTGCTCCCCGCCGCCCCTGCCCCGCTCCACCAGGAACAGGTCGGGCACCCGGGTCAGCCCGTCCCGGATCGCCGCGTACAGCTCGCTCGGCGACCCGAACGGCACCCCCGCGCGCGTACCCGCCCCCGGCGGGCCCGGGGGTGCCGTCCAGGTTCCCGTCGTGCCGCCCGCGAGCCGCTCGGGCCGCTCGATCGCGACGAACCGCTGGAGACTGCCCAGGTGCAGCGGCTCCAGGGCGAAGTCCAGCGGCAGCGGCAGCCGTCCCGGCGTCCCGAAGTCGATCGCCGGGACGTGGAAGGGCTCGCCCATCGCCATCAGGACGTTGTTGACGACCAGGAAGTGGATCATCTCCTCGCGGGCCACGTCGAGGAGGCTGTCCCGGATGCCCTTCGCCAGGGTCTCCCCGCCGTCCCCGCAGGCCAGCCGGAGCTGCCGGGGCGTCCACACCCCGCTGCGGACGTACGAGAACCCCGTCCCGTGCGTCGGGACCGTGTAGGCCGCGTACAGGTACTGGAGCGAGGTCGCCAGCTCCACCGTCACCGCCTGCCACAGCGCCGCGCGCAGCTGGGCCCGGGTCGTGATGCGCGGCTCCGCCGTGCGGCGCGGCGCCGGTGCCGCCGGGGCGTGCGGGAGCGCCGCCGCCGCGCCCCGGGAGCGCAGGTACGCGAGGAGGAGCCGCGCCTTGGGCAGCGTCAGGTCCCGGGTCGGCGGCATGTAGTAGGTGCGGTCCTTGTTCACCGGGTCGCACATCTGCCAGACGAGCTTCGCGTACGTCTCCACCTTGCAGCGGTCCGCCAGACTGAACACCTCGTCCCGCATGAACGGGAACAACTGCTCGTAGTACGCGAACACCTCGCGGTGCAGCAGGTCGAAGCCGACCTCGGACGGCAGGACCGCCTCCAGGTGCCAGTCGTCGGGCAGCACCCGCACGGCGGCGCTCCCCGCCCACGCCCAGAAGCCCAGCGCGTCGTCGTGGTCGTAACAGCCCGCCGCCGAGCCGGGCGCCGCCGCGTCGACCGGCGGCAGATCCCCGGGACCCGTCGCGAACAGCAGCCGCGCCGTGCCCGCCCGCGCCCCGGACACCGTGAACCAGCCGTGCCCCTCCGCGTCCGTGACCACCCGGCACGGGGCCCCGGCCGCCTCCGCCTCGGAGACCTTCCGGCCGGCCGTCCGCCCGGCCCGGAGCCGTACGATCTCGACGTCCCCGGTCCGGGCGAGCGGGCCCGACGCCGCCGGATCCAGCGGCAGGGCGCGCGGGTTGGGGTACTGGCGCACCTCCAGCGCCGCGAGCGGCCCGGGCCGGCCGCGCAGGAAGCTCCGCACCGGCACCTCGACCGCGTGCTCGTCGCCGCGCTCGGCGTCCGGATGCTCCAGGATCAGCCCCGCCTCGTCGGTGAGCACCACCGCCTCCCGCTCCCGCAGCACCACCCGGTCCGCGCCGCCCGCCCCGCCGGGGCGCACCACCACGAGCCCCTCCTCCCCGGCCCGGAGCACCGCCTCCTCCGACACCGCCGGTACGGTCGCCACCGCCCCGCCCCGGAACTCCCCGGGCAGCACGGCGACCGTCAGCCCCGACCCCGCCGTCCGCACCTCCAGCGCGGGCCCGCCGTCATCCGTCCCCACGCGCGCGTACGGCTCGTTGACGACCACCCCCTCGGGGCCGACCGCCACCGTCGACGGCCCCGGCCGCCCGTCCGGGCCGCCGCCGTCGGCCCCGTACGGGACGAGCAGCCGGCCCGCCGGATGGCTGCGCGGCTCCCCGGGGCTCCACGGGGCCACGACTCCCCGCAGCAGCCACCGCTGCGGAGCGTCCCCGTCCCCGGGCGCCCCTCCGTCCCCGGGCGGCCCGGCGGCCTCCAGGGTGAACTGGACCAGCAGCGCCCCGCCGTCCCGCTCCGCCACGGCCGCCCGCAGCGCCCGTACGGCGGGGGAGTCCACCGCCCCGGCCGGCCAGTCGAGCCCGTCGTCCGCCCCGGCCACGCACTGGTGGAGCGAGCGCGCCACCGGCCGGAAGCCCTGCCAGCGCGGCGGCATGAAACCGCTCACCCCGCCCAGGCAGACATAGCCGGCGTCGTGCGAACGGCCCTCGCGCCCGAACGCGAACCGGCCGCCCATCAGCGTCGCCGTCCACGCGGACGCCGGATCGACGTCGAAGACCCGCGCCCGGTTCACCGTCGTCCCCAGATAGGGGTTGTGATGGCCCCACAGGTCCACCGACCGGCCCACCAGCGGATCCGACGCGTCCACGCCCCCCGCCGTCCGCTCCACGCCGGTGACCCGGGCCTCCCACACCAGATGCCCGTTCCCGGAGAAGTGCCCGCCGCGCGCGCCCCGTTCCGCCAGGTGCGCGTGGTAGTCGGCCGCCGGGCCCGCCACCCCGAACGGCCCGGCGGGAGCGCCGCCGTCCGCCCCGCGCAGCGCCGTGTTCGAGGCCAGGTCCACCAGCCCGGACCGGGGCCCGGTGGGCAGCCGGGTCAGCGCCGTACCGGCGAAGTGCACCCGGGGCAGGTCGAAGACGCTCACGCCGCCTCCAGCCCGGCCGGCGCCGCCGCGCCCCGCCACCGCTCGCCCCGGCACGGCCCGTCCCGCCGCGCCTCGTCCCGCGCGATCAGCTCCACCGCCTCCAGGGCCGACTCCACCGCCCCCTCGATCCACGCCGGTTCCGTCGCGCAGTGCTCCCCGGCGAAGTACATCCGGCCCTGCGGGCGCAGCGCGCGCAGCCGCTGCTCCTCCCGGCCCGCCGGGTCCGCGCCCCAGCGGATCGTGCAGCCGCCGCGCGTCCACGGGTGGCCGCCCCAGGCCAGGCTCGCGACCCCGCGCACCATCCCGCGCCGCAGCAGCTGCGGATGCATCCGGCCCAGCTCCTCGACGACGGCCCGGTGCCGGACCGGCGCCGGCATCCCGCCGAGCACGTCGGCGTCCTCACCGATCGTGTAGCTGGCGAGCAGGGCCGCGCCCAGCGAGGGATCCCCCGCGCCCCCGGCCCGAGCCCCGGTCCCGGTCCCGCCCGCGTCTCCGGCCACGGCCACGGGCTCGTCGACTCCGGAGGTCGGGTAGTACGTCTGCCGGATCCGGCCGCCGCTGAAGGAGGCACCGCCCCGGATGCCCTCCCGCTCCCAGAACGGCTCCCGGCAGTGCACGGCGACCTTGGTGGCCGGGCAGTAGACGACCTCGCGGACGGCGGCGAGCTTGTCCTCGTCGAAGCCCGCCAGGGGCAGCTCGCGGAGCACCGAGAACGGCACCGTGCACAGCACGTAGTCGCAGCGCCGGACCCTCGCGGCCTCCCCGTCGCCGAGCCGCACGCGCACGTGGTCGGCGGCCAGCTCGAAACCGGTCGCCCGCTGCCCGAGCCAGATCGGCCCCCTTATCCGGGCGGCGAGCCGCTGCACGAGCTGGTCCATCCCGCAAGCGAGCCGCACGAGCCGGGGGCTCGTCTCGGTCAGGATGTCGTCGAGGAAGCCGTCCAGCCGGCTCCCGCAGCCGGCCCGGATCCCCGGATGGGCCGCGAACAGGCCGTGCACGTCGATCCGGTCCTTGCCGCCGCCCCGCAGATGGGGCGTCAGGTCGATCTCGTCCACCAGACCGAGCAGCCGCCCGCCGAGGTCGGCACGGAGCCCGTCCCGCAGCGCGGGCGGGGCGACCGCGTCGACGACCGCCGCGAGCCAGGCGCCGAACACCACGGTCTCCTCCCGGAACCCGGCCAGGTCCAGCGAGGCGCGCACCTCGGACACCAGGGCGCGCGGCGCGTCCTTCAGCCGTACGTACCCGCCGCCGGTCGCCAGGAAGGCGTTCTCCTCCGACAACAGCGTGCGGAAGGGCCGCACCTGGTCGGCGAGGCCGAGGTGGGCGACGTACCCCATGGTCCGGTGGTGCGCGGTGGGGATCCGCATCGCGCCCAACTCGACGAACGGGGCGCCCTCCTGCGCCCCGAAGCGGTGGGTGTGCACCCGCCCGCCGAGCCGCAGGCTCCCTTCGAGGACCTCGACGCGGAAGCCGAGCCGCTCCAGCTCGTAGGCGGCGACGAGCCCGGCCATCCCGGCCCCCACCACGGTCACCGTGCCGCCGGCGCACGGACGCCGGCGGCGGGCGGACGGCAGGGGCAGCGGCCCGGACGGAGAGAGGAACGGAGAGAGGAAGGGCGTTGGCGGGTCGGGCGGGGACTGCGGGGCAGGGGCGGCAGGGGCGGCAGGGGTGGCAGGGGTGGTGGGCATCAGGATCCGACTCCCGATCGGTTCGGCGCGCACGGTCTGGGACGAGGAGGCAGGAGCGAGGAGAGCGAAGGCGGGGCGGCGGGGCCTCAGGCCCGGCCGACGGCTCTCGCTCCGGCGGCGAGCGCCGCCAGGTACTCCCGCAGCCGGTCCACGCGACAGAGCGGGGCGACCAGCCCCACGTACCCGTCGGGCCGCACCAGCCGCAGCTCCGCCGGATCCCCGAGCCCCGCGGCCGCCTGCGCGTCCACGGGCGTCACGGACAGCAGCCGTACGGGGACGGGGAAGGCGGCGCAGGCCGCGCGCAGCGCCCCGAGGGTGACGGCGTCGGCCCGGCCCGCGTGCAGCACCAGCGTCCACGTCCGGTACGCGAGCAGCCCGTGCAGCCGCACCGCCCGCCCGGGGCCCGCCGCGCCGGGCGCGGGCTCCGCCGTCAGCACCGAGGCGTCGGGCATCCGGTCGCCCGCCCGCGCCCCCGAGCCCCGGCCGGCACCGGCCGCCTGCACGGAGAGCGGGCTGTCACGGTGGTGGCGCCGGAGATCGCTCAGCCGCAGGTCGAGGCGGCGCTGGAAGCCGGTCCTGGCCAGCGCGGCGGGCACGGTCGCGGTGAAGGCCCGGTGGCCGAGCGGCGGCAGCGGCAGCTCCATGAAGTTGAACCGCATCTCCCGGATGTACCGCAGCGCCAGGAGCCGCTGCTCCGCGTCGTACGTGTCGAGCAGTTCCTCCCCGGCCTGGCCCCGGTGCACGGCCGCGAGCTTCCACGCGAGGTTGTGGGCGCCGAGCACGCCCACGTTCATGCCGTGGCCGCCGACCGGCGCCCACGCGTGCGCCGCGTCCCCGGCGAGCAGACCGCGCCCGTCGCGCAGTCGGGCGGCGACCCGGTCGCTGAACCGGGCGCGGTTCAGCCAGCGCGACGGGGCGGGGGCGAGCCGCAGCCCGGGCATGCGGGCGGTCTCCGCGACCAGATCGCGCAGCTCGTCGAGGGTCGGGGCCGTCCCGAGCGAGGGGTCGGGGTCGTCGCGGAAGCAGAAGAAGCGGTAGCCGCCGTCGGGCAGCGGGAAGACCAGCAGCGCCCGGCGCGGGGCCAGGAAGATGTGCCCGCGCCCCGGCTCCTCGGCCAGCGGCCAGGTCGGCAGCGCGTTGCCCTGCACCACCTGGAGGCCGGTGCGGCGGCGGCCCTCGAAGGGGATCCCGAGCCGGTCCCGCACCACGCTGCGGGTGCCCTCGCAGCCGACGATCCACGGCGCCGCGCCCGACTCGACCCGCCCGTCCGCGTGCCGCAGCGTGTACTCGGCCCGGTCGTCGTGCACCTTGACGTCGGTGACCTCGGTGTTCCACTCGACGCGGGTGCCGAGCCCGGCCAGCTCCCCGGCCAGCAACCCCTCGATGACGTGCTGCTCGATGTTGAGCGGGCGGGCGAAGGCGGACCGCGCCCAGCCGGTGGTGAGCTCGCCCAGCGGCCTGCCCCGCGCGTGCACGGTCACCGCGCCGAGCTCCACCCCGTGCGCGTCCAGGACCGCGCCGACGCCCAGCGCGTCCAGCGCCTCCCGGGCCCGCGCCCACAGCACCAGCGCACGGGCCTCCCGCTTCGTCTCCGGCGCCCGGTCGACGATCCGGACCCCGAGGCCGAGCCGGCGCAGCCCGATCGCGAGCGTCAGCCCGACCGGACCCGCCCCCACCACACAGACGTCGACGTCGCCGCCCTCACCGTGACCGTGACCGCCCGTGTTCCCGCCCCTGTCCCGCTCCACGTGCCACACCCCTCCCGTTCGCGTTCCACGGACCAGGGTGCGCTCCGGAAGATCACCTTCACCAGGGCGTACGGAAGGGCGCCAGAGGCACGCGACCAGCGGCGATTACGCCCTGTGCAACCGATGGCCTGTTTGCGTGATCGAAGACGGAATCCAGCCGCCCTGCCCTTCCCGGGAACTCCCGGGAACTCCCGCGAACCCCCCGAGTTCCCCGCGAGCCAAGGCCCCGGCCGTCGCCACCCTGCCGGAATCGGCCACTCCGGAGACCGGCCGACCCGCCCGGCGCACCTCCCCCCGCGGCGACTTCACGCCGTCCGGACCCCCACCCCGGCGGCGAGTCCTCGCCACCACCCCGTCCGGGCCCCGTCCCGGCCCGGTCCCGACACCGCCGGGACGGGCGGTGACCGCCCGTGCCCGTGCATCGTTGACCCGGCATGAACACGCACACCCCCGCGGCCCTGCTGGCCGCCCTCCTGCTCGCCGCGCCCGCGGTCGGCGCGACCCCCACCCACGGCCCCGGCGCCCCCGCCCATGCCCCGGGCGACCCCGGCGGGACCACCGTCCAGCTCACCGTCACCGGCCCCGCCCCGGCCACCACCGCCCCGTCGCCCGACGACACCACCCGGCCCGCGCCCGCCCCGCGCACCGTCACCCTCCACTGCGACCCGGCCGGCGGAGACCACCCCCGCGCCGACGCCGCCTGCGCCGACCTGGACGCCTCCCAGGGGCGTGTCGAGCGCGACTCCGACACCGCGTGCATCCTCCTCTACGACCCCGTCGAGGTCCGCGCCGAAGGCGTTTGGCGGGGCAGGACGGTCTCGTTCACCCGCCAGTACGGCAACACCTGCGAACTCAACGCCCGCACCGGCGCCGTCTTCGCCTTCTGACCCACCGCCCGACGTCCTGCCCGACCGCCTGCCCGACCCCCTGCTCAAGGACGGCGACCAGCGGTGCGCAGCCGAACGGATGCGCCGCGCAAGCCCCCCGACGGCACCTCGGCTAGGGTGATTCGATAGGGATTGCCCCCCGGGGCCAGGTCGATGCGTAGGTCGATGCGTGGACGCTCATCAGTCGTCACCGAGCAGGGTTCCGCAGCCGCCGCGAGCGGCCGTCGGGGACGCGGGCGTGCTCCGGGAACTGCTGCCGATCGCCCTGTGGCGCGAGGACGCCGAGGGCCGCATCGTCGAGTGGTCGCTCGCCGCCCAGGACCTCCTCGGGCACCGCCCGGAGCACGTCCTCGGCCTCCCCGCCTCCCCGCTGCTCGTGCCCGACGCCAACCGGGAGCTCGCCGACCGGCTCACCCGCCGCGTCCAGGCCGGCGAGACCATGGTCGGCACCCTCCCGGTCCGCCACCGCGACGGGCACATGGTCCCCATGGAGATGTGGATCGTGCCCGCCGCCGACCCCACGGGCCGGCCCGGCGCGATGCTCATCGCCGTGGAGACCTCCGAGGTCCTGCGGATGCGGGAGAACCTCGCCGCCATGGAGAGCCTCTTCACCCAGTCGCCCATAGGGCTCGCCCTGCTCGGCCCGGACCTGCGGTTCCTGCGGGTCAACGACGCCCTGGCCCGGATGAACGGCGTGGCCGCCGCCGAACACGTCGGCCGCCGCCTCACCGAGGTCGTGCCCGGCGTCAACGCCGTCTCCCTGGAGTCCCTGATGCGGCAGGTCCTCGACTCCCGTACGCCCGTCATCGACGCCCGCCGGGTCGGCCGCACCCCCGCCGACCCCGGCCGCGACCACATCTGGTCCTGCTCCTACGCCCCCCTCATCGACCGCGGCACGCGCGCGGGCCCCGAGGCACCCGGCCGCGCCGCCCCCCACGGCCCCGCCTCCGACCCAGCCCCCGGCCGGTCCGGCGCCCCCCTCGGCCTCATCGCCTCCCTCGTCGACATCACCGAGAGCCAGGAGGCCCACATCGAGGTCGAGCGGGCCCGGCACCGCTTCGCCCTGCTCGCCGAGGCGGGCGCGCGCATCGGCACCACCCTCGACCTGCGGCAGACCGCCGAGGAGGTCGTCCGTTTCCTCGTGCCGCAGCTCTGCGACTCCGCCGATGTGCAGATGCTCGAAGCCGTCCTCGAACCCGACGACCCCGCCGCCTCCTCCCGAGGCGTGCTGCGCCGCATCGCCGCCGTCTTCCCCCAGCCGCTGCCGGCGAGCCCGCTCCTCGAAGCGGGCCAGACCTTCCAACTGCCCGTCGACTCCGCGTACGAGCGGCTCGTCCTCGACGGCCGGCCCACCTTCCTCACCGACGCCGACATCCCGGTCCTCTTCCCGGGCAAGGCCGCCGAGTCGCTCCGCGACTATCTGTCGACCCGGTTCGGCTCCGCCCGTACCGTGCCGCTCGTCGCCCGCGGCCAGGTGCTCGGCGCCGTCACCGTCACCCGTCTGAAGTCCCGCGAACCCTTCGACGACCAGGACGCGGTGCTCATCGACGAGGTCGTCGCCCGGGCCGCGCTGAACATCGACAACGCCCGCCTCTACACCACCCAGCGCGCCGCCGCCCTCGCCCTCCAGCGCAGCCTCACCAACAGCGCCCTGCCCGCCGTCACCGGCCTCGACCTCACCGGCCGCTACCTCCCGGCGAGCGCGCACGACGTCGGCGGCGACTGGTTCGACGTGATCGAGCTGCCCGACGGCCGCACCGGGCTCGTCATCGGCGACGTGATGGGGCACGGCATCCACGCCGCCGCCGTCATGGGCCAGCTCCGCACCGCCGTGCGGACCCTGGCCCGCCACGACATCCCGCCCACCGAGATGCTGCGCTCCCTGGACGCCGTCGTCGCCGACCTCGGCGAGGACACCATGGCGACCTGCCTGTACGCCGTGCACTCCCCGGCCACCGGCACCTGGACGATCGCCCGCGCCGGCCACCTCCCGCCCGCCGTGGTCACGCCCGAGGGCGAGGTCTCCTTCCTCCAGGGACCGCCGGGCACCCCGCTCGGCACCGGCGCGCACGACTTCGGCACCGAGGAACTCCCGCTGCCGCCCGGCGGACTGCTCGTGCTCTACACGGACGGGCTGATCGAGGCCCGGGACCGCGACCTCGACGAGGGCATGCGCCAGCTCGGCCTCGCCCTCGGCCGGGCCGACGGCACGCTGGACGAGGTGTGCGACGGCGTCCTCGCCCGGCTCCTCGTGGACCCGGCCCAGGACGACGTGGCCCTCGTCCTGGCCCGTACGAAGGCCGGCTGAACCGGCCGACCCGGCCGACCCGGCCGACCGGTCACACGGCCGCCGCGCCGCCGCTCCGGAGCCGGTACAGGTCGCGGAGGAGGGCGATCTCGGCGCCGTGGTGCAGGAGTTCCTGGTTGACCCACCAGACGATCTCCAGGAACGGCTCCTCCGCGTCGCTGCCGTGCGGGTAGGTGCAGTGCCCGACCGTGTCCAGGTCCTTGTCGTCGGCGGAGAGCAGCGCCGCACGCCACGCCTCCGCGGCCGTGTCGAAGCCGGCGATCGCCGAGGACGCGTCGCCGGCCGCGCGGTGGTCGTCGCGGGTCAGCGAACGGGTGCCGTTCGTGTGGTCGGCGCGGAGCGCGAGCTGCTCGCTCAGGTGGTCGAGCCGCCAGGCGAGCGTGGTGAACGGCGGCGGCACGGGATGCGGATACGGGGTGCTCTCCCGGCCCCACTCACCGGCGCCGCTCAGCAGCGCGCCGCCCGGCCCGGTCCAGCCGTCCCGCCGCCGCACCGACCAGCAGCAGGGCCCCGGCTCCCACAGGTACTCGGCGTCGGTCATCGCCTCCACCGGCACGTCCGTGCCGCTGCCGCTGTCCACCACGGGACCGGCCAGACGGCCCGTCAGCCGCTCCCGGGCGAAGTCGAACTGGGCGAGCAGGGGGACGAGTCGGTCGGGTATCGCCATGGGACGGCTCCGGTGCGCGGGGAGACAGGACGCCCGTACCCTGACACGCCACCCCCGGCCCCCGCACCCGGATAACGGCCGGGCCCGCCACGCCCCGAAGAGCAGCCGACACACCCGCCTGCCCGGCCAGTCAGCCTGCCCAGCCACCAGCCTGACCACCCGGCCCGCCCTACCGCCCCCCGCCGCGCCGCTCCCCGCCGCCCCGCCCCATCGACTCCACCAGCGGCAGCATGCGGTGGGGGACCCGCTCGCGCAGCGCGATCTCCGTGCGGGTGCGGACCACGCCTGGCAGTTGGATGAGCCGCTGGATGACGTCCTCCAGGTGGCCCGCGTCCCGGGCCACTACGCGCGTGAGCAGGTCGCCGCCCCCGGTGATGGAGAACGCCTCGACGATCTCCGGTACGGAGGCCAGCGCGTCGCCGACCTCGTCGAGATGGCCCTGCGTGACCTCCACGTGCACGAAGGCCAGGACCGGGTGCCCGAGCGCGGCGGGGGAGAGGACCGGGCCGGTGGCCGTGATCACCCCGTCCCGTTCGAGCCGGTCGATGCGCGCCTGCACGGTGCCCCGGGCGACGCCGAGGATGCGCGCGTACTCCCGCACACTGGTGCGCGGCTGCTCGATCAGGAGCCGCAGGATGCGCGTGTCGAGTTCGTCCACCGCCATGACGTGCCGGCCTCCCCGTGCCCGCCGGGACGGGGCCGCCCGGCGTGATGGTCCGTCCGGCAGGGCGATCCGCCGGAATGGTCCCGACTGTACCCAGCGGGGCGGCGGCGGTTCGGGAGGGGCTCGTACGGCACCCACCACGCGCGCGTACAGCCTCCCGGGCCGCGGCGGGGTCCTCCGATCGGCTGACCCCCCGGTCCGCCGGGCGGGGCCGCGCGACCATCCGCCGGGCCGACCGTACGGGCCCCGTACCGCGCCCAGGATGGAGTGCAGAGCGGGACGGCGAGACGGCCTCCCGGTCGTGCGGGCTGGTCTCCACCGGCCCGATCCCGCCCCGTAGCAGTCCGAGGAGTGACCGACCATGAAGCAGATCTCGAAGCGTGCCCGTGTCCTGACCGGTGGTGCGGCCCTGGTCGCCCTGGGCGCCGGCGCCTTCGGCACGGTCTCCGCGAACGCCGCCGCCCCGGCCGCCGCTCCCGCCGCCGTCGTCAAGGCCGACGCCAAGAAGAAGAACACCACCACCAGCACCCACCTGACGATCGACGCCGCCACCAAGGCCGCGCAGGCCGTCCTCGACGCCGCCGAGAAGGAGAACCAGCGCGTCTCCGTGGCCGTCGTCGACCGCAACGGCAACACCATCGTCACCCTGCGCGGCGACGGCGCGGGCCCGCAGTCCTACGAGTCGGCCGTGAAGAAGGCGTACACCGCCGTCTCCTGGAACGCCCCGACCACCGAGCTGGTCAAGCGCCTGGAGCAGGCCCCCAACCTCAAGGACATCCCCGGCACCCTCTTCCTCGGCGGCGGCGCCCCCGTCACCGCGAAGAACGCCCCGATCGCCGGCATCGGCGTCGCCGGCGCCCCCTCGGGCGACCTCGACCAGAAGTTCGCCCAGGCCGGCGTCGACGCCCTCGCGAAGTAACACCGCGGGGCTCCCCGAGTCCCCGACGGCGTCCGGACACGCCCGCCCGGACGCCGTCGGTCCCGTGGGGAACCACCTCCGACCACCACCCCTCTCTTCCTTCGCCACCCCTCTCTCCTTTCACCACCCCTCTCTCCCTTCACCACACCTCATCTCCCTTCACCACCCCTCCTCTCCGTTCGCCGCCGATCCCGAGGAGACCGCCGTGACCACCGCACCCCACCACCGGCTCCTCGCCGCCGCCCGCCGGGGCGACGCCGACGGCGTCCGCGCCGCCCTCGCCGAGGGCGCCGGGACCGAGGCGCGTGACGGGGAACTGCGCTCCCCGCTGCTGCTCGCCGTGATCGGCGACCACGTCGAGACCGCCCGCGCGCTCGTCGCCGCCGGCGCCGACGTCAACGCCCGGGACGCCCGGCACGACAGCCCCTGGCTGGCCACCGGCGCCACCGGCAGCGTGGCGATGCTGCGGGTGCTGCTCACGGCCGACCCCGCCCCCGACTTCCGGCTGACCAACCGTTTCGGCGGCACCAGCCTCATCCCCGCCGCCGAGCGCGGCCACGTGCCGTACGTCCGGGCCGTCCTGCGCGACACCCCGATCGACGTCGACCACGTCAACGACCTCGGCTGGACCGCACTCCTGGAGGCCGTCATCCTCGGCGACGGCGGCCCGGCCCACCAGAAGGTCGTCGCGCTGCTGCTCGCCGCCGGGGCCGACCCCGCGCTGGGCGACTCGTACGGCACCACCGCCCTGGAGCACGCCGAGCGGCGCGGCCACACCGCGCTCGCCGCCCTGCTGCGCCGCGCGCCCGCCGCTCCGGCCACCCTCGCCTGAGCTGGTCCGTCGGCCCACAGCTGGGTCAGCGTGACGCGCGAGGACCGGGCCAATGGCACAGTCTTCCGAGGCTGATTTGAGCCAAGCGCCCGGTCGGTGTTTCTCTTGTGTCCATCACACAGTTTCGGCGCCGCAGCGCCGGGACGGCGACGAGGCCGCCCCGGACGTCGGCGCCTTCGTCGTGTCCGTGCGCGCCCCACCACCCCGGGGGCAGGGCGCACGGCGGGCGAGCGGCAAGACGAGGGGGCGGCCGACCGCCGTGAAGAGGATGTTCGTGGCTCCTGATCCGGGGCTCCTCCGGCTCAGGACCGGATTGCGCGCCGTACTCGGCATCGCGCTCGCGGTGACCGTGGCGGAGCTGGCCGGTTTCTCGCTGACCGCGTCGATCACCGGGGGACTGGCGGCGCTGCTCGCCCTGTTCACCGTCACCGACGCCACCGTCCGCGGCCAGGCCGTCACCACCCTGCTGCTGCCGCTCGCCGGCTTCCCGGTCCTCGCGCTGGCCACCCTGCTGCACGACCACACCCTGCTGCGGGACGCGGCCTTCCTGCTGGTCGTCCTCGCCGGTGTCTACGCCCGGCGCTGGGGTCCGCGCGGCCACGCGCTCGGCATTTTCGCCTTCATGAACTTCTTCAGCACGCAGTTCCTGCACGCCGTGCCCGCCCAGCTCCCCGAGCTGTACGCGGCCGTGGGCATCGCCCTCGCGGCGGCCGGGGCCGTGCGCTTCGCGCTCTGGCCGATCGAGCGGCGCACCCCGCCGCCCGCCGTGCCCGCCCCGCTCCCCGGCACCGGCCTCGCCCGGATCACCACCCGGCAGGCCGTCCAGGCCACGGCCGCCTGCGCGGTGGCCCTCGGCATCGGCCAGGTGCTCTCCGAGGACCGCTGGTACTGGGCCGTCGGCACCACCTGGTGGATCTTCGTGAACACCGTCTCCCGGGGCGAGACCCTGGTCCGCGGCTTCCGCCGCTTCCTCGGCACCCTCCTCGGCATCGCCGTCGGCATGGTCGTCGCCATCCCCCTGCACGGCGCGCCGCTGCCCACCGCGCTCCTGGTGGCCGTCTGCGTCTTCGGGATCTTCTACACCGCGCCGCTCTCCTACAGCTGGATGATGCTCGCGGTCACCGTCATGGCCGGACTCCTCTACGGGCTCCTCGGCGTCCTCGACCCGGCGCTCCTCGTGCTCCGCCTGGAGGAGACCGTCGTCGGCGCGGTCTGCGCCGCCCTCGCGGTCCTGCTGATCCTCCCGGTGACCACCCACGCCATCAACGACGCCTGGATCCAGCGCGCCCTGCGCGCGGTCCACGCGGCGACCGCCGCCTCCGAGCGGCGGCTGTCCGGCGACGAGGAGGCCGACCCGAGCCCGCACGTCGCCGAGCTCGACCTGCTGCTCGGCCGGGTGCGGCTCTCCCTCGCCCCGCTCGTCCACCCGCTCAGCCCCTTCCGGGAGCGCAAGGGCCGCGCCCGCCAGGTCCTCGGCCTGCTCGACGAGTGCGCCGCCGAGGTGCGCGGGCTCGCGGCCGTCGCCGCGGACCCGGACGCCAGCCACGACGCCCGGCTCGCCGCCGCCTGCTGGCGGGTCGAGACGGCCGTCGAAGGACTCACCTCGCCCCGTACGCCGTCCCCCGCCCCCGCCCGGCAGGCCGCCGACCCCGAGACCGTGCCGCACCCGGCCCCCGCCGCCCTCGGCCACGTCAGCGGCCTGGAGCGGCTGCTCGCCGCCCTCGACGAGCCGCTCCGCACCCCGCCCGGCTCCCTCCTGGTCCGCTCCTGACACGGCCCGCGACCGGCTGATCGAACTTGGTCTAGACCGCCTGCTAACGTCGCCCGCAGACGGCCGGTCGCAGCGACCGGCCCAGCGGCAGGGAGGCGCCGTGGGCGGGACCGACGAGACACGTGGGCAGGGAGCGGGGCGGGTGCGGGCCTATCTCGGCTCCTTCACCTCGGCCGGCGGCCGCGGCGTGCTCGCCGCCGACGTAGACCCGGGCACCGGGGCGCTCACCGTCACCGGCTCCACCGACGCCGTCGCCGACCCCTCCTACCTCGCCCTCGCCGGCGGCGTCCTCTACGCCGTCTCCGAGACCGAGCCGGGCGCCGTCGCCGCCCTGGCCACCGCCGGGCCCGCGCCGCGCCCGCTCGGCGCCCCCGTGCCCGTCGACGGCTCGGGCCCCACCCACCTCGCCGTCGCCGCCGGGCACCTCCTCACCGCCAACTACACCTCCGGCAGCGTCAGCGTCCTGCCGCTGGCCGAGGACGGCACCCCCGGCCCCGCCACCGCTGTCCTCCACCACGAGGGCAGCGGCCCGGTGGCCGACCGGCAGGCCGGACCCCACGCCCACCAGGTGCTTCCCGACCCGAGCGGGCGCTGGGTGGTCAGCGTGGACCTCGGCACCGACTCGGTGCGCGTCTGCGCCCTCGACCCCGCCACCGGCGCCCTCCGCCTCCACGGCGAGACGACCCTGCGGCCCGGCTACGGCCCCCGCCACCTCGCCTTCCACCCGGCCGGCGGCCACCTGTACCTCGTCGGCGAGCTGGAGCCCGCCGTCACCGTCTGCCGCTGGGACGCCGAGCGGGGCGAGCTGACGCCGCTGGCGGAGATCCCGCTCGTCGACACGGACGGCGCGGGACCCGCGTACCCCTCCGCCGTCGTCGTGGCGCCGGACGGGCGGTTCCTGTGGGTCGCCGTGCGCGGCACCGACACCCTGGCCGTCCTCGTCCTCTCCCCGGCGGGCGACGAGGCGATCCGCTCCACCACCGTCTCCTGCGGCGGCTCCTGGCCCCGCGACCTGGCCCTCGACCCGTCCGGGCGGCGGCTGTACGCGGCAAACGAGCGGTCCGGCGACGTCACCTGGTTCGACGTCGACCCGGAGACCGGCACACCGGCCCGCGCCGGCTCCGTCGAGGCCCCCGCGGTCACCTGCGTCGTCTTCGGCTGACACTGCCCCTGGGAAGCCCCCGGAGATACGGAAGGGCCCGCACCGGTCGGTTCCGGTACGGGCCCTTTCCGCGCGGGTCCGGGGCGGTCAGAGCGCCGGGGCCGCGCCGTGCTGCGGGAGGCCGAGCACGGCCGCGTACTGCGAGAGGACGAGCTTGCCGATGGCCGGGTAGGCGCCCAGGGCCTCGGCGGCGGGGCAGCCCGCCTCCTTCGACGCCTCGTCGAGCAGGCCCTCGGCCAGCTCCGGGCCGATCAGGTACGGGGCGAGCGCCAGCTGCACCGCGCCCGCGTCGCGCAGCTGCTCGGCCACGGAGGCGATCGAGCCCTCCTGGTCGAGCGCGGCGGCCATCACCGGCACGGCGAGCCGGGCGGCGAGCAGCATGCCCGTGATGCCGGCGGCCTGCACGGCCTCCTCGCCGCCGACCGTGGCCAGGACGATGCCGTCCGCGGCGGTGGCGACGGTGAAGAGCCGGGCGCGGTCGGCGCGGGCGAGACCGGCCTCCGACAGGCGCACGTGCAGCGCCTCGGCGAGCAGCGGGTGCGGGCCGAGCACGTCGGTCAGCTCGGCGGTGTTCCCGCTGTCCATGATCGCCTGGCGGATCTGGCGCATCACGGCGCTGTCCGGGCCCGCGAGCAGCGGGACGACGATCGCGGCCGGGCCCTGCGGGGCCTCGACCTCGCGGCCGGCCGCCACGGCGATCCGGTACCGCTCCTCGCGCAGCTCCGCCGCGGCGGTCAGCACGCCGGCGAGCGTCGGGTACTCCCCGCCGTCGCCGTCCACGAATCCGATCGCGGCCTCCAGGCCGGGCAGCTCGGACCGGGCGATGCTCACCAGCTCGTCGGCCAGCGCGCGTATGGCGGCCGAGGGCGTGCCGGGGACGGCGAGCACCAGGGCGGGAGCGCCCTCGGGCGCCGCCGCCGGGTCGGGGCGACGGTGCCGCCCGGACGGGCGGGGGCGCGGCATTCGTACAGGCAGGCCGTTGGCGGGCCCAGTGGGGGAGCTCATGGCGCCGCATGCTACTGGCTTTGCGGACGGGAGCGTTCGGTGAGGTACGACCACGCGCCTTCTGCCCCTGTATGTCCGTCCCGGGGCGGGCCGGATCGTGGACCGGACGGTCGTTCGGTGCCGCCGCACGCCCTGGACCAGCGGCGATGCCGTCCGGGCCGGGCCGCAGGGGTCAGAGGATCCGCAGCAGCGCGGGGTCCTCGGGGAGCCCCTGGGCACCCGTGGCGAGCGCGGTGGCGAGCCCCACCGCCCCGTCGAGAGGATCCCCCGCAGGAGCGACGGCCCGGACCCCGGGAAGCCGTTCCGCGAGTGCCTCCCGGAGGGGTACGAGGAGCGGGTCGCCGATCCGGAAGAGGCCGCCGGTCAGCGCGAGCACGGCCTCCGGGTCCGGCGGGCAGGCCGCCCGGGCGGCGTCGGCGATGTGCTCCGCGGCCCGCTCCAGGATCCCGGCCGCGACCGGGTCGTCCGCCGCGCAGGCCGCGACCTCCGGGGCGAAGGCGGCCAGGACGGCCGGCCGGTCGGTGCGCGGGTAGAGCGCGGCGGGCAGCCCGGAGGCGGGGCCGTGCAGCTTCTCCGCGCGGGCCAGCAGCGCCGGCGAACCGCCGCGCCGTCCGTCGTACGCCCGCATCGCCGCCTCCAGGCCGGCCCGGCCGATCCAGGCGCCGCTGCCGCAGTCGCCCAGGAGGTGGCCCCAGCCGTCGGCCCGGCGCCAGCCGGTCAGGTCGGTGCCGAGGGCGATCAGGCCGGTGCCGCCCGCGACGACCGCGCCTGGCCGCGCGCCGAGCGCCCCGGCGTAGGCGGTGACGGCGTCGGCGGCGAGCACCGTCCCGCGCACCCCCCACGCCTCGGCGAACGCGCCCGGGAGGACGGCCCGCAGCTCCTCGCCGAGCGTGGCCATCCCGGCGGCGCCCACGGCGGCGGCGAGCACCGGACGCCCGTCGCCCGCTCGGGCCCGCAGCGCGGCGACGGCCGGGAGTGCCGACTCCAGGAAGTGGGCGGCGGAGATCCCGCCGGGTCCGGTGCGGACGGGGCCGGGCGCGGCCGCCCGGTCGAGCACCGTCCCGTCGGCGGCGCGGGCGAGGGCGACGCGCAGGCCGGAGCCGCCCGAGTCGATCCCGACGACCACCGCGTCCGCCGCTCCGCCGGTGCGTCCGCTCTCGGAGTCCACGCTGCAACCGTCCTCACCGGGTGGGGGTCTGGGGGCCGCAGTCTAGGGCCGGGGGCATTGTCGGTGTAGGCCGCTAGAGTGACGGACTGTGACTGCGAGACCGTTGAACGAACTGGTGGAGCCCGGTTGGGCCAAGGCCCTGGAGCCCGTCGAGGGCCGGGTGGCCGAGATGGGCGACTTCCTGCGCGGGGAGATCTCCGCGGGCCGGACCTATCTGCCGTCGGGGCCGAACGTACTGCGCGCCTTCCAGCAGCCGTTCGACGACGTGCGGGTCCTGATCGTCGGTCAGGACCCCTACCCCACGCCGGGGATGGCGATCGGCCTGAGCTTCGCGGTGGCCCCCGAGGTGCGGCAGCTGCCGGCGAGTCTCCTGAACATCTTCTGGGAGATGCACACCGACCTGGGCCACCCCCGCCCGTCCAACGGGGACCTCACCCCGTGGACCCGGCAGGGCGTCCTGCTGCTGAACAGGACGCTGACCACCTCCCCGCGCAACGCGGGCGCCCACCGGAACAAGGGCTGGGAGGAGGTCACCGAGCAGGCCATCCGGGCCCTCGCCGCCCGTGGCAAGCCGCTGGTGTCCATCCTCTGGGGCCGTGACGCGCGCAACGCCCGCCCGCTGCTGGGCAGTCTGCCCGCCGTCGAGTCGGCGCACCCGTCCCCCCGCTCCGCCGACCGGGGCTTCTTCGGCTCCCGTCCCTTCAGCCGGGCCAACGAGATGCTGGTCGCCCAGGGCGCCGAGCCGGTGGACTGGCTCCTGCCCTGAGCGCGGCCCCGACGGGTCCCGGGCGGCGGGGAGTTCAGACCACGGCCGCCCGGACGCACAGGACGTCCGGCAGATGGGACGCGAGCAGCCGCCAGCTGTCGCCGTCGTCGTCGGACGCGTACACCTCCCCGTTGCGGTTGCCGAAGTAGACGCCCGCCGGGTCGGCGTCGTCGGTGCACAGGGCGTCCCGCAGGACCGTGCCGTAGTGGTCGCCCTCGGGGAGTCCCTTCTGGAGGGGTTCCCAGGTGGTGCCGGCGTCCGTGGTGCGGTAGACGCGGCAGCGGTGGTCTGCCGGGACCCGGTCGGAGTCGGCGGTGATGGGGAAGACGTAGGCGGTGCCGGGGCGGTGCGGGTGCGCGGCGACGGCGAAGCCGAAGTCGGAGGGGAGCGGCCCGCCGATGTCCGTCCAGCTCTCGCCGGCGTCGTCGCTGCGGTAGACGCCCCAGTGGTTCTGGAGGTACAGCCGGTCCAGGTCGCCCGCGTCCTGCGCGATCTTGTGGACGCACTGGCCGAACTCCGGGTTCGGGTCGGGCAGGAAGACGGCGGAGACGCCGTCGTTGGAGGGCTTCCAGGTGGCGCCGCCGTCCCGGCTGCGGAAGACGCCGGCGGTGGAGACGGCCACGGTGACGGCGTCGGGGTCGCGCCGGTCGGTGACGACGGTGTGCACGGCCTCGCCCCCGCCGCCCGGCTCCCACTGGGAGCGGGTCGGGTGCTCCCACAGCGGCCGGACCAGGGCGAAGGACTCGCCGCCGTCGTCGGAGCGGAAGAGCGCGGCCGGTTCGGTGCCCGCGTAGACGACGCCGGGGGAGTGGCCGGGGGCCGGGTGGAGCTGCCAGACGCGCTCCAGGGAGGCGCCGGTGTCCTGGGGGAACTTGACGGCGGGCGCGGGCGGTTCGTTCCAGGTGCGGCCCAGGTCGTCGGAGTGGAAGACGGACGGGCCCCAGTGAGAACTGTCGCCGCCGACCAGCAGGCGGGGGGTGCCGGGCCGGGTGTCGATGGCCACCGAGTAGACGGCCTGGGCGGCGAAGTGGGGATCGTCGAACTCCCAGCGCCCGTCGTGCCTGCGGCCGATGAAGAGTCCCTTGCGGGTGCCTACGGTGAGAAGTACGTCGGGCATGGGGGCCCACCTCCAGGACGCCGTTGTCGCGGATACCGGCCAGTCTGCACCCGCCCACTGACAACGGCGCCCGAAGACACCCCGCGACCCTCCGGTCACGGGGTGTCTTCGGGTCCTCCCCAGGCGACGGCCCAGGTCGCCCCGCCGGGTCAGATCGCCCAGGCGTACTGCGGCGGCGCGGGGGTGGTGGCGCCGAGTTCGCGGGCGGCGCGGCGGGCCCAGGAGGCGTCGCGGAGCAGCTCGCGGCCGAGGAGGACCGCGTCGGCCTCGCCGTTGGCGAGGATCTTCTCGGCCTGCGCGGGCTCGGTGATGAGGCCGACGGCGGCGACCGGCAGCCCGGTCTCGGCCTTGACCCGGGCGGCGAAGGGCACCTGGTAGCCGGGGCCGACGGGGATCCGGGCGGGTCCGCCGTTGCCGCCGCTGGAGACGTCGAGCAGGTCGACGCCGTGCTCGCGCAGCAGCGCGGCGAAGCGGACGGTCTCGTCCGGGGTCCAGCCCGCCTCCTCCAGCCAGTCGGTGGCGGAGATCCGGAAGAAGACCGGCAGCTCCTCGGGCCAGACGGCACGGACCGCGTCCACGACCTCCAGGGCGAGCCGGGTGCGGTTCTCGAAGGAGCCGCCGTAGGCGTCGGTCCGGTGGTTGCTGTGCGGGGAGAGGAACTCGCCGATGAGGTAGCCGTGGGCGCCGTGCACCTCGACGACCTCGAAGCCGGCGTCCAGGGCGCGGCGGGCGGCGGCCGCGAACTGGTCCACGACCTCCCGGATGCCGTCCTCGGTCAGCTCGGTCGGCACCGGGTGGCGCTCGTCGAAGGGGGCCGGGCTCGGCGCGACGGGCTGCCACGCCTCCGCCTCCGGGGCGGGTCCGCGGCCGAGCCAGGGGCGCTGGGTGGCCGCCTTGCGCCCGGCGTGCCCGAGCTGGATGCCGGGGACGGTGCCGTGGGCCTTGAGGAAGGCGGAGATCCGGCGCAGGGCCTCGGTCTGGGTGTCGTTCCACAGGCCCAGGTCGGCGGGGCTGATCCGGCCCTCGGGCGACACGGCGGTGGCCTCGACCAGGATCAGGCCGGCGCCGCCCGTGGCGCGGGCCGCGTAGTGGGCGAAGTGCCAGTCGGTGGCGACGCCGGCGTTCGGCCCGAACACCTCCGCGGAGTACTGGCACATCGGGGCCATCCAGACGCGGTTCGGGACGGTCAGCGAGCGGAGGGTGTAGGGCTCGAAGAGGGCGGCGCTCATCGCGGACTCCGTTTCGGAACGGCCGGGTGCCGGACGGGTGGGGCCCGGCGGGATGCTCGTACGATACCCATCGTAGTACGGCGCCTGTCAAACTACGAGGATCCTCGTACAATGGAATCCGTCCCGGACCGACCCTCGGGAGAAAGTGGAGCCGCCGCCATGACGACCCCCGCCAGTCACCGCCTCCTGGAGCACCCCGCGCGCGAGGAGATCCGCCTGGAGTCCGTGCTGCACGCGCTGTCGGACCCCGTACGGCTCCGGATCGTGCGCGAACTGGCCGCGGCGGAGACCGAGTTGAGCTGCTCCTACTTCGTGCTCCCGGTCACCAAGTCGACCACCACCCACCACTTCCGGGTGCTCCGCGAGGCCGGCGTCATCCGGCAGGACTACCGCGGCACCGCCAAGCTCAACGGACTGCGCGGGGCCGACCTCGACGCCCTCTTCCCGGGCCTCCTCGACACCGTCCTGGCGGCCGCCGAGGCGGAAACCGCCCGCCAGGACGCGGCGGGCGGACCGGGGGCCGACCCGCTCACATCGACCGCATCCGGTTGATCTCGGCCGTCTGCTGCGCGATCACGTCGTTCGCCATCTCCTCCACCTGCACGTTGTTCCCCTGACCGAGCACCTCGGCCGCCATCGTCACGGCGCCCTCGTGGTGCGTCACCATCAGCGTCAGGAACAGCTCGTCGAAGGCCGCGCCCTTCGCCCCGCGCAGCTCCGCCAGCTGCGCCCCGGTCGCCATGCCCGGCATCGCGTGGTGGTCGTGCGCGCCCTGCTCCCGGGGCCCGCCGTTGTTCTCCAGCCACCCCTCCATGGCGCCGATCTCCGGCTGCTGCGCCGCCGCGATCCGCTCGGCCACCTTCCTGACCTGGGCCGAGCCCGCGCGCGTGGGGGCCAGCGCGGTCATCGTCAGGGCCTGGCGGTGGTGCACGACCATCATCTGCACGTACCGGAAGTCCGCGCCGTTCGGCCGCTCGTCGGGGAGCAGGCTCGCCGCCTCCTCCGGCGACACCCGCCGGGCCGGTTCGCCGGGCCTGCCCGGCACCACCACCTCGCCCGAGCCCGCCGAACCCGATCCGGAACTCGACGTCGTGGGCTTCGGCGCCGCGGCGCCGGACCCCGACTCGCAGGCGCCCAGGGCGAGTACGGCCAGAGTGGAGAGGGTCGCGGCGACGACGGCGCGCCGAGAGCGAATCAGCAACGGTACCTCCAGGGGGATTTGCGGGTACAGGGGGCGTTCCTAGCACTTCTTGCGGGGGAGTTGCCCAGGTTCCTCGATTACATCTGTGTTGCCATCTGTTGGGATGTCCACGCCAAGGAACATACTGCCGGGGTCCAGCACCGTTCAGCGTTGAACGGAAAACACGGAGGACGGAGTGACTTCGTTGCATACCCCGCACAGTCCGCGGTCCCGGATCAGACGCCTCGGCGCGGCCACCGCCGCCGCCGGCCTGCTGGCCGCGCTGCTCGCCACCGGAACGGCCACCGCCACCCCCGACCCCGGAGACGCGCCCGTCCAGGCCCCCGTCTCGGCGGAGCAGGCGGCCGAGGCACGGTCGGCCATCCAGAGCGGCGAGATACCCGGCGTCGACGAGATCGTCCGAACCGACAACATCGAACACCTCGCGAACGTGCCCAAGGACGCGCTCAAGAGCCTCAACACCGACCTGGCCTTCCAGGGCAGGTACGCCTTCGCCGCGAACTACGACGGCTTCCGGATCTTCGACATCGGCAACCCGAAGGCCCCGAAGACCGTCGCCCAGGTCCTCTGCCCCGGCTCCCAGAACGACATCTCGGTCTCCGGCGACCTCCTCTTCCTCTCCACCGACTCCTCCCGCAGCGACGACTCGTGCGCCAGCACGACGCAGCCCGCCTCGGTCAAGGACTCCTGGGAGGGCATGAAGGTCTTCGACATCAGCGACATCGCGAACCCGAAGTACGTCGCCTCCGTCGAGACGGCCTGCGGCTCCCACACCCACACGATCCTGCCGCAGCGCAAGGACGTGTACGTGTACGTCTCCTCCTACTCGCCCAACGCGGCGTTCCCCGACTGCCAGCCTCCGCACGACGGCCTCTCGGTCATCAAGGTGCCCCGCAAGGCGCCCGAGCAGGCCCGCGTCGTCGGCTTCCCCGTCCTCTTCCCCGGTGAGGGCCCGGACGGCGGCGGCAACCCCGGCGGCCCCACCAACCCGGGCGTCTCCAAGACCACCGGCTGCCACGACGTCACCGTGCTGCCGGGCAAGGACCTCGCCGCCGGCGCCTGCATGGGCGACGGCATCCTCTTCGACATCTCCGACCCCGAGCACCCCCGGGTGATCGACCAGGTCCAGGACAACGTCAACTTCGCGTTCTGGCACTCCGCGACCTTCAACCAGAAGGCGAACAAGGTCGTCTTCACCGACGAGCTCGGCGGCGGTGGCGGCGCCACCTGCAACGCGGCCGTCGGCCCGAACCGCGGCGCCAACGGCATCTACGACATCGTCGGCAAGGGCAAGCACCGCAAGCTGGTCTTCCGCAGCTACTACAAGATCCCGCGCCCCCAGGCCGACACCGAGAACTGCGTCGCCCACAACGGCTCGCTGATCCCGGTCAAGGGCAAGGACCTCATGGTCCAGGCGTGGTACCAGGGCGGCGTCTCGGTCTGGGACTTCACCGACTCCGCGCGCCCGAAGGAGATCGGCTACTTCGACCGCGGCCCGGTGTCCGCCACCACCCTCACCACCGGCGGCTCCTGGTCCGCGTACTACTACAACGGGTACGTCTACTCGAACGAGATCGCCCGGGGCCTCGACGTCCTGAAGATCTCCGACCGCCGCACCGACCCGGCGAAGCGGATCCGCATGGACGAGCTCAACGTCCAGACCCAGCCGGACTACTTCGACTACTTCGACGACCACGGCCACGGACACGGCCACGGTCACGACCGGGACTGACCCGGGCACGTCAGAGCATGCCGTCGGGCGGACCACCGTCCGGCGGCATGCCGCTCTCCCACGCCAGCCCGTACCGGTGGAACAGCTCCGCCCGCAGCCGGGCCATCGGCATCGGCGCGCCCGGCAGCAGCACCCCGACCACCGCGCCCATCAGCAGCGCCCGCAGCAGCGGATAGTCCCGGTCCACGTCCGCGGAGCCGTACCGCTCCACCGTGTCCCGGAGCAGGAACGCGAGCCGCTGCTGCTCCTCGCAGCGCACGAAGCCCTCGGCCTGGAGGATCCCGGCCATATGGGTCCGCATCAGGGTCGGCCGGTCCACCGCCAGCCCCAGGATCGCGTCGATCGCCCGCGCGAGCCGCTCCGCGCCGTCCTCCGTGCGCGGCTCGCGCTCCAGCGCCTCGGCGAGCGTGAGGTGCATCAGCCGGTGCACGGCCGACTGGAGCAACTGCCGCTTTCCGGGGAAGTAGTACGACACCAGACCGCGGGCCACTCCGGCCCGCTCGGCGATGTCGCCGAGGGTGGTGGCCTCGTAGCCGTGGAGCCCGACGAGGTCGACGGTCGCCGCCAGGATCCGCTCCCGGGAGCGTCGCCGAAGCTCTTCGTTGACCGACGGGCTACGCGGCGTCATGCTGGGCTCCTGCGTTGACTGGCTCGCGGCCAATATACTCAGCGTGGCCCGCCGCCCCCGCCCCTGTGGCGCGACGGCGGGGAGGCCGCCTTTCCTGGGCGACACGGGGGATCGTCCAGGAGGGGCGGCCTCGTCATGTCCCTTCCCCTCCATGGTCGCGCTCCCGGGCGGGAAGGGGCCTGCGGTCGAGACTCCGGCGGTACGTCACGATCGCGACGGCCACGCAGCACCACCCCATCAGCCAGCCGGCCAGCACGTCCGACGGCCAGTGCACGCCCAGGTAGATCCGGGTCCAGCCGACCCCGAGCACCGAGACCACCGCGAGCCCGGCGACCGTGCCCCAGCCCCGCCACGGCTCCCGCCCGACGACCGCGAGCACCCACAGCAGCAGCCCGCAGACCACCGCCGCCGTCATCGCGTGTCCCGAAGGGAAGGCCGCGAACGAGGCCGAGTCCACCGGGTCCCGCCAGACCGGCCGCTCCCGGCCGACCAGCGCCTTGGCCGCCTGTTGCACCCCGAGCGCGGCCAGCACGGTCCCGGCCACCCACAGGGCCAGGCGCCGGCGCCCGTACCGGGCGAGGACCAGGGCGACGGCGAAGGCCAGCACGCGCAGCGTCAACGGGTCCCACACCCAGTCGCTCAGCACCCGGTTGAGGCGGGTGAAGCCGGGATGGGCCAGGGCGCTGCGGTGCAGGGCCTCGTCGACCGCGCGGTCGAAGGAGAGCAGCGGGGACCAGCCGGCCACCACGAGCACGAGCAACAGCAGGGCGAGCGCCCCGGAGACCACGGCGGAAGTACGCATTCCACGATCCTGCCGGACCGGGCGCCGCGGACCGCCCCGCGCAACACCGGTCCGTGTGTGGGCTGTCGCACTCCGGGCCGCCACGGCGTCAGCCGAGGGCGGCGAGGCCGGGATAGAACGCGATCAGCACCGGGACGACCGGCACGAGGGCCGCGGTCGCCGTCAGGCGCAGGCGGTGGCCGGCGGGCAGTCGGGGCGCGGCGGTGAGCAGGCGGTCGACCCGTCGGGGGAGTCCGGACTCGGGGCCGGTGCCGGGCGGGGCGGCGAACACCCCGCGCTCCTCGTTCAGTTCCACCAGGGCGAGGGCGATGGTGAGCCGGCCGAAGCGGCGCGAGGCCACGTCGTCGGCGGCCAGTTCGACCAGCCGGTGCATCTCCTCGCGGAAGGCGGCGAAGACCGGGATGCCGGGGAAGCCGGCGGCGAGCGCGCCGGAGCAGTTGAGCAGCCAGTCGTGCCGGGCGCGGGCGTGCCCCTGCTCGTGGGCGAGGAGCGCGTCGAGCTGGCGGCCCTTCAGGCGGCGCAGCGCGGCGGTGGTGACGACGAGCCGCGGGGTGGTCCCTGGCAGCCACCAGGCGTCGGGGCGCTCGCCCTCCAGGACGACCAGCCGCCCGCCGTCCGGCTCCTCACCGGGCAGCTGCGGGGCGCGGACCTGGAGGTCGTCGCGGCGCTTGCGGCGGCGGGCGCGGGCCAGGCCGATCTCGCGCCCGAGCATGGCGCCCGACCAGAGGCCGCCGGCCGCGAGGACCACGGCCAGCACCGCGGACCAGGGGCCGCCGCCGGTGGAGAGCTCGTACGCGTCGATCACCGCGCGCGGCGCGGGCGCGAAGACCTGCCCGCGCACGGCCTGCCAGGCGGTGGCCGCGCTGAAGGTCATCGAGAGCGCGAAGCTGACCAGCACGGCGGCCACCACGCACTGCCACACCCACAGCGCGACGACCGGTTCTCGCTCCACCCAGTCGGCCCGGGCGAGCAGCCGGGGCGCGGTGAGAGCGGTCAGGACGCCGAGCAGGAGCAGCGCGAGGGAGACCCACATGCCGTCAGCCTATGAGGGGGGTGCTCCCCGGGGGTATGGCCTCACCCGGCAAGTGACGTACGCCACGGTTTCGACGCCCGCCGGGCCGAACGCCCGTGCGCGGCAAGGGACTCAGAGGGTGCACAGCATCGCCAGCATGGCAAGGCCCGTCGAGAGCCGGCACACCAGCGTCAGCTCCGGCCGCGTCGCCCACGCGGGCCCCCCGGCCCCCGCCGCCCCGGCCACGCGCGCGTGCGGGGCGCCCGGGACGAGCCGGGCGCCGGAGCGGAGCACGTACACCGTGTAGTAGAGGAGCAGCGCGCCGGTGAGCAGGGGTATGCCGCCCGCCATGGCCGTCGCCGCGTCGGTGCCCGCGCCCGCGCCCGTGCCGTGCGCCGTGTGCACCCCCCGCGCGCCGGTCGCGGCCGACGGGGCCATGGCGAGCGCCATGTAGACCATGGCGAGGGAGCCGACCGCGTGGTGCAGCCGGTGCCCGCCGCGGCGCGCCGCGAACAGGTCGGCCGCCGCGATCGCGCCGAACAGCGCCGCGTACACCGCCCAGCTCCAGGACGGCGTGCCGACGACCGCCGCGGGCAGCGCCATGGCGGCCATGCCGAAGCCCATCACGGCCTCCGCGCGCGCGGCCCGCCGCTCCTCCCCGGCGCAGGCCCGCGTCCGCAGCAGGCAGTACGCCCCGCTGGCCGCGCAGAGCACCACGAGCAGCCAGCCGGACAGGGCCGGTCCGTGCACGGCACACCTCCCCCTCGACGCGTACCCCCGGGGAGGGACTGCCCGCCGTGGCGTGCGGGCACGCAGGCGCACGGGCGCGCACGGGCGTACGAAAGGGGAGTGCGTGGGCGCGCGTTAGGCTCGGGAGGATCGCGTACGCCGATCACCGCGCCCGAGGGGAGCCCCGCACGATGGACACCGCCACGCCCGTTCCCGACACCGCCGAGAGCCGCCAGGACACCGGCACCGTCACCTACCGGCAGGCGGTGCTCGACGACGTGCCCGTCGTGGTGCCGCTCGTCGAGTCGGCCTACCGGGGCGACGCGAGCCGGGGCGGCTGGACCACCGAGGCGGACCTCCTGGACGGGCAGCGGACCGATCCGGAGGGCGTCGCCGCCGTGATCACCGCTCCCGGCAGCGTGCTGCTGCTGGTCGAGCGGGACGGCGAGACGGTCGCCTGCTGCCAGCTGGAGCACCGCGGCGAGGCCGCCTACTTCGGCATGTTCGCGGTCCGGCCCGAGCTCCAGGGCGCTGGGCTCGGCAAGCGGATCATCGCGGAGGCCGAGCGGCGGGTCCGCGAGCTGTGGGCGGCCCGCGAGATGCACATGACGGTGATCACCGCCCGGGAGGAGCTGATCGCCTGGTACGAGCGGCGCGGCTACCGGCGCACCGGCGAGACGAGCCCCTTCCCGTACGGCGACGAGCGCTTCGGCCTGCCCCTGCGGGACGACCTCCGCTTCGAGCTGCTGGTGAAGCCCCTGATCTGATCCTTCCGGCGGAAGCACCCGTTCACCCCCCGACCGACAGGAAAAAATGCGGTCGGTCGGGTGTCTCACGGGAGAATTTCTCTTGCACCACTTGCGGGGATCAGTCCTGCGTGGATACGGTTTCTTGACGCAAGGTTCTCCTGTGGAGGAAGAGGCATGACGGAAATTCTTGTGCAGGACGTGACCGGCGTGGGGACGGACGCCGCCCGCGTGATCGACCACCCTGCCTGGCCGGAGCTCAAGAACGCCGTGGAGGAGATCCGGGTCTGGCAGCGCGCCGACGGATCCGTGGACTTCGAGGCCGAGGGCGCGCCCGCCCGCTCCCTCGTCGAGCTGACCGTCGACCGGCTGGTGGCCGCCGTCGAGCAGCTCTCCCCGCTGGTGCCGCACGACGCCGCGTACCACCGCGCCCTCGTCGCCGACCTGCGGAAGTGGTCCGAGGGCGGGTTCGCCGTCCCGGACTTCCTGGACTCGCTGCTCGCCTTCCACCCGGCCGCCGGCCGCGCCGACGGCCTCCAGCACCTCGTGCTCTTCCCGATGTACACGCAGAACGGCAACCCGGACCGCAACTTCGAGGCCGTCGTGCTCCGCATGGTCTGGCCCGAGTGGCTCTCCGAGCTGGAGCGCACCCGCTACGACAACCCCGGCTTCTGCGGCATCACCTTCGAGGACTTCACCGCCGGGTACGACACCAACTCGGCCGTCCTCTTCCCGGAGACCGTCGCCGTGCGCGAGGTGCCCGAGCGCTTCACCTGGGGCGGCATCTTCTGCGACCGCGAGGCCGCGCGCTTCCGCAAGGTCACCGAGGCGGCCGTCGACACCCTGGGCGTCCGGCTCCCCGCGGACATCGCCACCATGCTCGGCGACCAGGCCCGCTGCGAGCAGGCGTTCGCGCTCTGGGACCTGGTCCACGACCGCGCCCACAGCCGCGGCGACCTGCCCTTCGACCCCTTCATGATCAAGCAGCGCCAGCCGTTCTGGATGTACGGCCTGGAGGAGCTCCGCTGCGACCTCACCGCCTTCAAGGAGGCCGTGAAGCTGGAGGGCGAGGGCAACGAACACGGGCGCGACGTGCAGTACGCCGTCCTCTTCGACCGGATGTTCCGCTTCCCGCTCACCGGCGACCGCGTCCGCAACTACGACGGTCTCGGCGGCCAACTCCTCTTCGCGTACCTCCACAAGAACGACGTGGTGCGCTGGACGGACAACGTCCTCACGATCGACTGGGACCGCGCCCCCGAGGTCACCAACCGCCTCTGCTCGGACATCGAGACGCTCTACCGCGACGGCATCGACCGCCCGAAGCTCGTCCACTGGTTCAAGGCGTACGAGTTCGTCTCCGGCTACCTCGCCCCGCACCCGGGCTCCAAGTGGGCCAAGGGCCCCGACGCCCTCGATCTCACCCTCCCGCCGCGTAAGCTCGTCGACGACGTGCTTCCCGACGAGTTTCCGCTCAGCATGTTCTTCGAGGCCCTCGCCAAGAAGCTGAAGGGCGTGATCGCCGGCACCAAGGGCATCACGGGCGCGGACGTCACGGGCACCGAGCGGATCGCCGCGTGAGCGAGACCCGCCAGGACACGGAGGAGACGGCACCCATGAACGCCGAGACGAACGGCGGACCCCTCGACGGGGCCGTCATCGCGGTGGCCGGCGCGGCCGGCCCCGCCGGCCGGGCGGCGCTGCTCCGCCTCGCCGGCGCCGGCGCGACCGTGGTCGCCGCCGACGCCGACCCCGCCCGCCTCGCCGAGGCCGTCGAGGCCGCCCGCCAGGTCCACGGCGCCAAGGTCATCGGCGACACCGTCGACCTCCTCGACCTCGACGCCACCCGCACCTGGGCGGACAAGACGGAGAAGGAGTTCGGGCGCGTCGACGGGCTCGTCCACCTCGTGGGCGGCTGGCGCGGCAGCTCCTCCTTCACCGAGACCGACCTCAAGGACTGGGACCTCCTGGAGAAGCTCCTGGTCCGCACCGTCCAGCACACCTCGCTCGCCTTCCACGACGCCCTGCTCCGCAGCGGCGGCCGCGGCCGCTACGCGCTGATCAGCCAGGTCGGCGCCCACAAGCCGCAGGCCGGGAACGCCGCGTACAACGCGGGCAAGGCCGCCGCGGAGGCGTGGACCCTGGCCATGGCGGACTCCTTCCGCAAGCTGGGGGGCGAGGACGGCCCCCAGGCCGCGGCTGCCATCCTGGTGATCAAGGCATTGGTGCACGACGCCATGCGCGCCGAACGCCCCAACGCGAAGTTCGCGGGCTTCACCGACGTGAAGGACCTGGCCGACGAGATCGCCGGCCTGTGGGAGCGGCCCGCCCAGGAAGTGAACGGACAGCGCCTGTGGCTGACCCCCGAGCCGTGACCGCCGCCCTCGGACACCGGACCGACGCCCGTCGTCACCACGACCCCTCGGTCCGGGGCTTCGCGAGCGACAACTACGCCGGCGTCCACCCCGAGATCCTCGCGGCGATCGCCCTCGCCAACGACGGCCACCAGGTCGCCTACGGCGAGGACGACTACACCGACCACCTCCAGCGGATCGTCCACAGCCACTTCGGCCCGCTGGCGGAGGCGTTCCCGGTCTTCAACGGCACCGGGTCGAACGTGACCGCCCTCCAGGCGCTCACCGACCGCTGGGGCGCCGTGATCTGCGCCGAGTCCGCCCACATCAACGTGGACGAGGGCGGCGCGCCGGAGCGCATGGGCGGCCTCAAGCTGCTCACCGTGCCCACCCCGGACGGCAAGCTCACCCCCGAGCTGATCGACCGGCAGGCGTGGGGCTGGGAGGACGAGCACCGGGCGATGCCCCAGGTCGTCTCGATCACCCAGAACACCGAGCTGGGCACCGTCTACACCGTGGACGAGGTCCGCGCCATCGTCGAGCACGCCCACTCCAAGGGCATGAAGGTGCATCTCGACGGCGCCCGCATAGCCAACGCGGCCGCCTCCCTCGACGTGCCGATGCGCGCCTTCACCAACGCGGTGGGCGTCGACGTCGTCTCGTACGGCGGCACCAAGAACGGCATGCTCTTCGGCGAGGCGGTGATCGTCCTCAACCCGGACGCCGTCAGCCACATGAAGCACCTGCGCAAGCTGTCCATGCAGCTCGCCTCCAAGATGCGCTTCCTGTCGGTGCAGCTGGAGGCGCTGCTCGCCAAGGACCTGTGGCTGCGCAACGCCCGGCACGCCAACGCGATGGCCCGCCGTCTCGCGGACGGCGTCCGCGCCCTGGACGGCGTGGAGATCCTCTACCCGGTGCAGGCCAACGCGGTCTTCGCGCGCCTCCCGCACGAGGTCAGCCGCAGGCTCCAGCAGCGCTTCCGCTTCTACTTCTGGGACGAGCGGGCCGGCGACGTGCGCTGGATGTGCTCCTTCGACACCACGGAGGACGACGTCGACGCCTTCCTCCAGGCCCTGAAGGAAGAGCTGGCGCGCTGAAGTCCCGAATATGGCCTTGAATGGTTATGCGGTCGAGTGGAAAGTCATTGACTCCGCTCGGTCGCATTTCTATGCTCGATCCCCATGGAGCTGATCCAGCAGAACCCCGACATCTCCGCCTACTTGGCCGCGAGCGAGGCGATCGACCACGGCCACCCGGTGGTCCAGGACATCGCCGACCGCCTCTGGAGCGAGTATCCGGACGCATACTCATACGCGGAAGCGGCGTACACGTTCGTACGCGACACCGTCCCGCACTCCGCCGACTCCGGCGACCTCCGCGTCACCTGGCGCGCCTCCGACGTCCTCGCCACCCGCAACGGCATCTGCGCCTCCAAGTCGCACGCCCTCGTCGCGCTGCTGCGCGCCCGGTCCATCCCCGCCGGCCTCTGCTACCAGCGGCTCACCGAGGAGGGCGCCGACCCGGTGGTCCACGGGCTCGTCGCCCTCAAGCTGCCGGGACGGGGCCGGTGGGACCGCCAGGATCCGCGGGGGAACAAGCCGGGCGTCGACGCCCAGTTCTCCCTGGAAGAGGAGCGGCTGGCCTGGCCCGTGCGCACGGAGTTCAGTGAAGTGGACTACCCGGTGCTCTATGCTGAACCTCATCCGGTCTTCCTGAGCGCCCTCCAGCAGGCCACCGACCGGCCCCACCTCTGGAAGCTGCTCCCCACCGAACTCTGAACGGCGAACCATGACCCCGACACTCACCGTCTCCGACGAGGTGCGCGCCCTCGTCCCCGGCTTCACCCACCTCGCCGTCGAGGCCCGCGGACTCGTCAACGGGCCCAGTGACGGAACCAGCTCGGCTCTGCTCGACGAGGCCGCCCGCCGGCTCGCCGCGCGCCTCGACGGCCGCACCCCGGACCAGGACCCGCACGTCGCCGCCTGGCGCGCCGCGTACACCGCCTTCGGGGCCAAGCCCTCGCGCACCCGCAACTCCGCCGAGGCGCTCGCCCGCCGCGCCCTCGCGGACGGCGGACTACCCCGCATCAACCGCCTCGTCGACGCCTACAACGCGATCAGCGTCGCCCACCTCATCCCCGTCGGCGGCGAGGACCTGAACCGGATCCAGGGCGGCATGCGGCTGGTCAGGGCCACCGGCGAGGAGGACTTCGTCACCATGGCGGGAGGGGAGGAGACCGTCGAGCACCCCGAGCCGGGCGAGATCGTCTGGTGCGACGAGCGGGGGGTCACCTGCCGCCGCTGGAACTGGCGCCAGGGACCGCGCACCCGCATCGACGACGACACCACCGACGCGCTCTTCCTGCTGGAGTCCCTCGCCCCCATGACCCGCGAGGAACTGCTCACGGCCGGGGCGGAGCTCGCCGAGGCGCTCCAGAAGGTCAGCCCCGGGGCGCGGATCACCGTCCGCGACCCCGAGTGACCGACTGACCGCTTGATCTATGGGGTGGCTGGGGCCCGGGGGTTACTTCCCCGCGGCCTTCAGCTGCTCCGGGGTCGGCGCCGTGCCGCCCAGGTGCGCGGGGATCCACCAGGTGTCCGTGGCGTCCTTCGGACGCACCGGATAAGCGCGCTGCGCGGCCTCCAGGAGCTCCTGGACGCGCTCGCGCAGCCGCCGGGTGATCGCCCCCGCGTACTGGTCGGCGGGGGCTTCCATCGGCTCCCCGACCCGGATCGTCACCGGGATGTGGGCCCGCTTGAAGTTCCGCGGCCGGCCCTTCGTCCAGATCCGCTGCGTCCCCCACAGGGCCATGGGGATCAGCGGCACCCCGGCCTCCTGCGCGAGCCGGGCCGCGCCCGACTTGAAGCTCTTCAGCGTGAAGGACTCCGAGATGGTCGCCTCGGGGAAGACGCCGATGATCTCGCCCGCCCGCAGCGACTCCAGGGCGTGCTGGTACGCGTGCTCGCCCTGGGAGCGGTCCACGGGGATGTGCTTCATCGCCCGCATCAGCGGCCCGGAGACCTTGTGCCGGAAGACCGACTCCTTCGCCATGAAGCGCACCAGCCGCTTCTGCGGCAGCGCGGCGAGGCCGTCGAAGATGAAGTCCAGGTAGCTGATGTGGTTGCTGACCAGGACGGCTCCGCCGGTCCGCGGGATGTGCTCCGAACCCTGTGTGTCGATCTTGAGGTCGAGCGCCTTGAACATGGTGAGCGCGGCGCCGACCACCGGTCGGTACACGAGTTCTGCCATGGGAGAGGACCCCTTCGTCTGTGCCTGTGGGAGGGCTCTCCCGGCGAAGTTACGCGGCCGTAGGTTTTCGGCTTTGGGGCAGATCGTGCCCCATGTGGGCCGCCGTGACCAGTCCAGGCGGCTTCGCACGGGGAGATTCTCGTCACTCGCGGTGGTCGTGGCGGGAATTCGACGGTGCCGTGCGACGCTGCTGGGGAGAGAAGGCGGAGAGAAGCACGCGCGAGCGAGGGAGCGGGATGACGGCGGACACCACCCGGGAGGCCCTGTCACCTGCGGTGACGGACGGCGCGGCGCCCACCCCGGAGCGACTCGGGCCCGAGCGTCTCGGCGCCACGCAGCGCCTCGGGCCGGAGGAGCTCGGCGGCGCCGAGCCGGGGGAGCGGGCCACGCTCGTCCAGTTCTCCAGCGCCTTCTGCCAGCCGTGCCGGGCCACCCGCCGGACCCTCGCCGGGGTCGCCGCCATGGTGCCCGGCGTCGCGCACGTGGAGATCGACGCCGAGGAGCACCTGGGCCTCGTCCGCGCCCTCGGGATCACCCGTACCCCCACCGTCCTCGTCCTCGACGCCGGCGGACGGGTCGTCCGCCGGGCCGCGGGACAGCCCCGCACGGCCGATGTCATCGCGGCCCTCGGTCACGCGCTGTGAGGCAGGACCCGGCGGCCGCCGCCTCCCTGACGCGGTGACACATCTCCCACATCCCGGTACGCACTTGACCGGGGCCGTCACCCGTCGTCACCCTGACGGAGTGACCGGTGACCTCCTTCTCTACGGCCGGGCCCATGTGGACCTGGGCCGCCATGCGAGCGCGCGCTGTCCGGGCGTCTGACGCCCCCCGGACCCCGCTCCATGCCGCCCCGCACGAAGGACAACTCCATGACGGTTTCGCCCGAGCTCCGTACCGTTCCCACGATCGGCGCCCCCAGGTCCGCCTCGCCCGACCTGCTGCGCTCCGTCTTCCGCCGCCACGCCGCCGGCGTCGCGGTGATCACCGCGCACGGTGAGCGCCCGGTCGGCTTCACCGCCACCTCGCTCAACTCCGTCGCCGCCGACCCTCCGCTGATCTCCTTCGGCGTGGGCACCGGCTCCTCCAGCTGGCCCGTCGTCGCCGAGGCCGAGCACATCGGCGTGCACATACTCGGCGAGCACCAGGAGGAGTTGGCGGGGACCTTCGCGCGCAGCGGCGCCGACCGGTTCGCCGAGCCGACCCGCTGGAGCCGCGGTCCCGAGGGCGTGCCCGTGCTCGACGGCGTACTGGCCTGGCTGGTCTGCCGCGTGGTGGCCCGGGTGCCGGCCGGCGACCACCGGATCGTGATAGCCCAGGCGGTAGCGGGGGACCCCGACGGCGCGGGCCGTCCCCTCCTCTACCACCATGGGCGCTTCAACGCTCTGCGCGACTGAGAGTTCCCGTGACGGCCGCGTTCCGCGCGTTGGCCAGATCACATTCCTGAGCGCTTGCTTACTGGTCACGAACTGGGTGTACTGACGAGTAATATCTGGTCGGGGCGTCCGGCGCCCCAACCGGAAACCCGCCCTTCAGGCGCCTATGCTGCGAGCAACAAGGCAGCCCAGTTATGACGATGCAGTAGGAGAGCCGGCGTGAGCTTGAGGATCGTTGTCTGTGTGAAGTACGTGCCGGACGCCACTGGCGACCGGAAGTTCGCCGACGACCTGACGGTCGACCGCGAGGACGTCGACGGTCTCCTGTCGGAGCTCGACGAGTACGCGGTCGAGCAGGCGCTTCAGATCGCCGAGAAGGCGGACGACGCCGAGGTCACCGTCCTCACCGTCGGCCCCGAGGACGCCAAGGACGCGCTGCGCAAGGCGCTGTCGATGGGCGCCGACAAGGCCGTCCACGTCGACGACGAGGACATCCACGGCTCCGACGTCATGGCCACCTCGCTGGTGCTCGCCAAGGCGATCGAGAAGACCGGCTACGACCTAGTCATCGCCGGCATGGCCTCCACCGACGGCACCATGGGCGTCCTCCCGGCGATCCTGGCCGAGCGCCTGGGCGTCCCGCAGGTCACCCTGCTCTCCGAGGTCGCGGTCGAGGGCGGCAAGGTGACGGGCCGCCGTGACGGCGACACCGCCTCCGAGACGCTGGAGGCATCCCTCCCGGCCGTCGTCTCCGTGACGGACCAGTCGGGCGAGGCGCGCTACCCGTCCTTCAAGGGCATCATGGCCGCCAAGAAGAAGCCGGTCGAGGAGCTGGAGCTCGACGACCTGGACATCGACGCGGACGAGGTCGGCCTGGAGGGCTCCTGGACCGCCGTCGACTCCGCCGACGAGCGTCCGGCGCGCACCGCGGGCACGATCGTCAAGGACGAGGGCGAGGGCGGCAAGCAGCTCGCCGAGTACCTCGCGAGCCAGAAGTTCATCTAAGGCTCCCGCGAGCCGTACCGACCGCCCCCTTTTCGTTCGCAGGAGATTGAAGTCCCATGGCTGAGATTCTCGTCTACGTCGACCACGTCGACGGAGCCGTCCGCAAGCCCACCCTGGAGCTGCTGACCCTCGCCCGCCGCATCGGCGAGCCGGTCGCCGTCGCCCTCGGCAACGCCGCCGCCGACACCGCCGCCGTCCTCGGCGAGCACGGTGCCACCCGCGTCCTGACCGCCGAGGCCGCCGAGTTCGGCGACTACCTGGTCGTCCCGAAGGTCGACGCCCTCCAGGCCGCGTACGACGCCGTGTCCCCGGCCGCCGTGCTCGTGCCGTCCTCCGCCGAGAACAAGGAGATCGCGGCCCGCCTCGCGGTCCGCATCGGCTCCGGCATCATCACCGACGCCGTGGACCTGGAGGCCGGTGACGAGGGCCCGGTCGCGACGCAGTCCGCGTTCGCCGCCTCCTTCACGACCAAGTCCCGTGTCTCCAAGGGCACCCCGGTCATCACGGTCAAGCCGAACTCCGCCCCGGTCGAGGCGGCCCCGGCCGCCGGCGCCGTCGAGGCCCTCGCGGTCTCCTTCGGCGAGCTGGCCACCGGCACCAAGGTGACCGCCCGCACCGCCCGCGAGTCGACCGGTCGCCCCGAGCTGACCGAGGCCGCGATCGTGGTCTCCGGCGGCCGTGGTGTCAACGGCGCCGAGAACTTCGCGATCATCGAGGCCCTCGCCGACTCGCTCGGCGCGGCCGTCGGCGCCTCGCGCGCCGCCGTCGACGCCGGCTGGTACCCGCACGCCAACCAGGTCGGCCAGACCGGCAAGTCGGTCTCCCCGCAGCTGTACATCGCCGCGGGCATCTCCGGCGCGATCCAGCACCGCGCCGGCATGCAGACCTCGAAGACCATCGTCGCCATCAACAAGGACGCCGAGGCCCCGATCTTCGACCTCGTCGACTACGGCGTGGTCGGCGACCTCTTCGACGTCGTCCCGGTCCTCACCCAGGAGGTCCAGGCCCGCAAGGGCTGACGATCAGCGCTTCCGCAGGTCCGGGGGCCGCACGGCGAGTTTCGCCGTGCGGCCCCCGGCCGTTTCGGACAACCATTGACGCAGGCCCGGCGGACTATTAACTTCGCTATGCGGATTGTTGATTCCGTGAAGCGGAAAAGAGGAGGAGACAGGGATGGGTCAGCAGGAGAAGGTGTCGACGAGCCTCGCGGGCGCGGTCAGCGAGGGCATCAGCTCCTCCCTCACCGCGGTGGACGCCGAGCTCGACCGCCGCTACCCGGGCGACCCCGGCACCCGCCAGCCCGTCCACACCGTCTACGTACCCGGCAACGTCTTCGACGCCGGCACCATCCGCTCCTGGGGCGACCAGGCCCTCGCCGCGCTCGACGAGCACGCCCCCGACGCCGCCTCCTTCGCCGCGGTCCTCGGCCTCTCCGACGACCTCGCCGAGGACGTGTACGCGCGCGTGCGCGCCAAGCTGGAGCGCGAGCCCATCGAGGACCTGCGCGTGGACTTCGAGGACGGCTACGCGGGCGCGGACGAGGACCAGGACGCGGCCCGCGCGGCGCGCCTGATCAACGAGGCGTACGCGAACGGCACGGCCGCCCCGTACATGGGCATCCGGATGAAGTGCATGGAGGCCGCCGTCCGCGACCGCGGCATCCGCACCACGGACGTCTTCCTCACCGGCCTCCTGGAGAACGGCGGCCTCCCCGACGGCCTCGTCCTCACCCTCCCGAAGGTCACCTACCCCGAGCAGGTCACGGCCTTCGTCCGCCTCCTCGAAGCCTTCGAGAAGGCCCACGGGCTCGACGCCGGCCGCCTCGGCTTCGAGATCCAGATCGAGACCAGTCAGTCCATCCTCGCCGCCGACGGCACCGCCGCCGTCGCCCGCATGATCGACGCCGCCGAGGGCCGCGCCACCGGCCTCCACTACGGCACCTTCGACTACAGCGCCTGCCTCGGCGTCTCCGCCGCCTACCAGGCCAGCGACCACCCGGCCGCCGACCACGCCAAGGCGATCATGCAGGTCGCCGCCGCGGGCACCGGCGTACGCGTCTCCGACGGCTCGACCAACGTCCTCCCGGTCGGCTCCACCGCCCACGTCCACGAGGCGTGGAAGCTGCACTACGGCCTCACCCGCCGCGCCCTGGCCCGCGCCTACTACCAGGGCTGGGACATGCACCCGGGCCACATCCCGACCCGCTACGCCGCTGTCTTCGCCTTCTACCGCGAGGGCTTCGAGACCGCCGCCAAGCGCCTCTCCGCGTACGCCAACCACGCGGGCGGCGACGTCATGGACGAGCCCGCCACCGCCAAGGCGCTCTCCTCCTACCTGCTGCGCGGCCTCCAGTGCGGCGCCCTCGACACCGCCGAGGTCGACGCTCTCACCGGCATGACCCGCGCCGCCCTGGAGCGCTTCGCCGCCCCGCGCCGAGGCGACCTCACGGCCAGCGCCGAGCACTGACCCTCCGCCGTCCGGGCCGCTCAGGCGGCCCGACGGTGTGTCAGGCGGTGTGTCGGGCGCTGGTCAGGCGGACGGCTGTGGAGGGATCTCGCCCGAGCCACGGGCGAGGAGCCGGGTCCCTATGACCACCTGGCGGGTCGCTCCGGCGGCCCCGTCCAGGCGCCGGAAGAGCTGCTCGGCGGCCTGTCGGCCGAGCGCCGCCGGATCCTGGGCGATGACCGTGACGCCGAGTACGTCGCCGAGCTCGATGTCGTCGAAGCCGACCAGCGCCACCTCGGGGCCCCCGCCGCGGGCGGTCCGCTCGGCGAGCACCCGGACGGCCGTGACGGTCACCCGGTTGTTGCCCGCGAAGAGCGCCGTCACCGGCTCGGGCCCGGACAGCATCCCGGCGAGCGCCGCCGCCACCCGCTCCGGATCCGTCGAGCCCGGCGCCACCCACCGCTCGTCGACCGGCAGCCCCGCGTCCTCCATCGCCGCGCGGTAGCCGCGCAGCCGCTCCGCCGCGGTGTGGATGCGCGGCCGGTCGCCGACGAAGCCGACGCGCCGGTGCCCGTGCGCGATCAGATGGGCGACGCCCTCCCGTGCCCCGCCGAAGCTGTCCGAGAGGACGGCGTCCGCGTCGATGAGCCCGGCCGGGCGGTCGGCGAAGACGGTGGCCACGCCGGCCCGGATCTCCGGCTCCAGATAGCGGTGGTCGTTCCCGGCGGGGATCACGATGAGCCCGTCCACCCGGCGCGCGCAGAGCGTCAGCGCCAGCTCCTGCTCGCGCTCGGGGTCCTCGGCGCTGGAGCCGTTGATCAGCAGCGTCCCGTGCGCCCGCGCGACCTCCTCCACGGCCCGGCTGAGCTGCCCGTAGAACGGGTCGGCCAGATCCTCCAGGACGAGCCCGATCGTCGCCGTCCGCCCCTTCCGCAGCACCCGCGCGCTGTCATTGCGGCGGAACCCGAGCACGTCGATCGCCTCACGGACCCGCCGCTCGGTCTCCGGCGTGACCCCCGGCTCCCCGTTGACGACCCGCGACACGGTCTTGAGCCCGACACCCGCCTGAGCGGCGACATCCTTCATCGTCGGCCGGTTGCCGTAGCGGGGCTCGGGTCGGTTGGTCTCGGCCACGGTGCGAACATCCTCCGTCGTGGGTGTGCCGGCAGCTGCCGTCCGGCGGATCGTGCACGTCCCGACCGAGCATAGAGCCTGGAAAACGTTGTCTCCGGGGGCCGGTCGATCCGGATGGGCGCCCCGAGGGCGGTCTTCGGTGGCGTGAGAACCTACCCGCATGCCTCCCGCCTTCAGCCCCGCCTCCGCTTCCGTCTCCGGGCCGGTGGCAGCGCTCGACATCGGCGGTACCAAGATCGCCGGGGCGCTGGTCGACGCCGACGGGCGCATCCTGGCCCGCGCCCAGCGGGCCACCCCGGCGCGAGAGGGCGCGGAGACGGTGCTGGGGGCGGTCGGGGCGGTGCTCGGCGCGCTCGCGTCGTCCCCGCTCTGGGGTTCGGCCGTCGCCGTGGGCATCGGGAGCGCGGGGCCCGTGGACGCCGCCCGGGGCACGGTCAGTCCCGTCAACGTGCCCGGCTGGCGCGACTTTCCGCTGGTCGACCGGGTGCGGCGGCTGGCCGACGGGCGGCCGGTCGCCCTCGTCGGCGACGGTGTCGCCATGACCGCCGCCGAGCACTGGCTCGGCTCCGCCCGTGGCCACGCCAACGCCCTCGGCCTGGTCGTCTCGACCGGCGTCGGCGGCGGCCTCGTCCTCGGCGGGCGTCTCCACCCGGGCCCCACCGGCAACGCGGGCCACATCGGTCACATCAGCGTCGACCTCGACGGCGACCCCTGCGCCTGCGGCGGCCGGGGCTGCGTCGAACGGCTCGCCAGCGGCCCCCACATCGCCCGCCGCGCCCTCGACGGGGGCTGGCGGCCGGGACCGGACGGCGACGCCTCCGCCGCCGCGGTGGCGGAGGCCGCGCGCGCCGGACACCCGGCGGCCGTCGCCGCCTTCGAACGGGCCGCCCGCGCGCTCGCGGCCGGGATCGCGGCCACCGCGCACCTGGTGGAGGTCGACATCGCGGTCGTCGGTGGGGGAGTCGCCGGCGCCGGCGACGTCCTCTTCGCCCCGCTCCGGCGCGCCCTCGCGGACTACGCCACGCTCTCCTTCGCCCGCGACCTCACGGTCGTGCCCGCCGCCACCGGCACCGACGCGGGCCTCCTGGGCGCCGCCGCCGCGGCACTCGCCGCCGTCTGACCAGGTACCCCCGCCGCCCCCGCCGCCCGACCGGGCGCCGCGCTCACTCCCGTACGGGAAAGGACACAGCCTCCGCCCGCTCCGGGGCGCGCTGTTCGACGACGACCAGGAAGGCGTCGGTCGCCAGGTCCATCACCACGCGGGCCGGGACCCCCTCGTCGCGACGCGCGCCCGCGTACTCCTCGGCGGGCCAGTGGCCGCGCGGCCCTCCCGCCGGAAACCGTTCCAGAACCGTACGGTCCATCTCCGCACCCCCTCGTGCTCGTCGTTGTTCAACGACATCCAGGCCCGAAGCGTTACGCATATGCCCGGACGTGTGTTCGTGGTTTCCGTGGCAGGGTGTTGCGGGCAAGCCACAGGGGGCCGTCGATGAGGGGGGAATCGTGATCGTCTGGATCAACGGTGCTTTCGGCGCGGGGAAGTCCAGCACCGCGCGCGAACTGGTCGGACTGATCCCGCACAGCACGCTGTACGACCCCGAGGCGACCGGCGACGCGCTGCGCCGGCTCCTCCCCGACAAACGCCTCGCCGAGGTGGACGACTACCAGGACCTGCCGATCTGGCGCCGCCTCGTCGTGGACACCGCCGCCGCCCTGCACGCCGAGGTGGGCGGAGTGCTCGTCGTCCCGATGACGCTGCTCCGCCAGGAGTACCGCGACGAGATCTTCGGCGGCCTCGCCGCCCGCAGGATCGACGTCCGGCATGTGCTCCTGGCACCGGAGGAAACGATCCTGCGGAGACGCATCGACGGACGCGCCGACTACGGCGACCCCGGCGTCGACGCCGACGTCCGCCGCTGGTGTCACGCCCACGTCCCGCCCTACCGCGAGGCCGTCGCCGGCTGGCTCGGCGCCGACGCCCACACCGTCGACACCTCGGCGCTCACCGTCGCCGAGACCGCCCGGGCCGTCGCCGACGCGGTCCAGGACGGACTCGCCGCGCCCTGCGGCATCGTCCAGACACCGGCTCCGACCCGCGAGACCCTCGCCGCCGGCGTCCTCCTCTTCGACGAGCGGGACCGCTTCCTGCTCGTCGACCCCACCTACAAGCCCGGTTGGGAGTTCCCCGGCGGCGTCGTCGAGGCCGGCGAACCGCCCGCCCGCGCCGGGATGCGCGAGGTCGCCGAGGAGATCGGCCTCGAACTCGACGCCGTGCCCCGGCTGCTCCTCGTCGACTGGGAACGGCCCCAGCCGCCCGGCTTCGGCGGCCTCCGGCTGCTCTTCGACGGCGGCAGGCTCGCCGCCCGCGACACCGCCCGGCTCCGCCTCCCCGGCGCCGAACTGCGCGCCTGGCGCTTCGTCACCGAGGAGGAGGCCGCCGACCTCCTGCCGCCCGTCCGGTACGACCGCCTCCGCTGGGCCCTGCGCGCGCGGGAGCGCGGCACCGTGCTCAACCTGGAGGCGGGCGTCCCGGTCGGCTGACGCCCGCTACCCGAGACGGGCCGCTACCCGAGACGGGCCGCTACCCGAGCCCGGCCGCTCCGGCGGCCGCGGCCGCCGACAGCAGCTTCGCCGTGTCCTCCGTCACCGCGGGCCCGTGCCCGCAGCACAGCACCGAAGGACGCAGCTCCGCCAGCCGCCGCAGTGAGTCCAGCGCGAGCGCGCGGTCCACGTGGAACACGCCGAAGGTCACCCCCCGCACCGTCGCCACGGTATCGCCCGCGAAGAGCACACCGTGGCGGGGGAGGTGGACGGCCATCGAGCCGGGGGTGTGGCCGGGGGTGTGGACCGCGACGGCGCCGTCGCCGAACCCGAGCTCCTCGCCGTCCTCGACCTCCCGGTCCACCCGGGTCGGGGGCGCCTCCGGGGTGGTCAGCCCGTGCTCCCAGAGCGGGCGCTCCCACTCCAGGAGGTCGGGCTCGGGCACCGGTAGCTCGCCGCGCACGTACGGCGCGTCGAGCCGGTGGGCGAGGATCTCGGCGCCGTGCCGGTCGGCCAGGTCCTCCGCCGCGCCCACGTGGTCGCGGTGGCCGTGGGTGAGGACGATGCGGGCCAGCCGGTCCGGATCGAGGCCGGCCTCCCGTATCGCGGTGGTCGTGGCGTCCGCCGATCCGGCCCAGCCGGCGTCCACGAGGGTCAGTTCGCTGTCGTCCCGCCAGAGGTACGCCTGCCCGATCGAGTAGTCGAGCAGATGCAGCCGCGGCGTGATCCTTCGGGCTTCCATACGGCGAACGTAAACGCCCGCCCCGCCCCACCGGGGCCTTCTACGCTCTCGGCGAGCTTCGCCCAACGCTGAACCCGCCGGAGCCGGTCGGGGTGTGAGCGGCTCCTGCCCCGGCCCCGGCGGGTGTCCCGGCGTCAGGCGCCGAGGCTGTCCGCGTAGTTCACCAGGAACAGCGCCTCGGCGATGGCGAGCCGCTCCAGCTCCTCCGGGGACACGGACTCGTTGACGGCGTGGATCTGCGCCTCCGGCTCGCTCAGGCCGATGAGCAGGATCTCCGACTCCGGGTAGAGCGTGGCCAGCGTGTTGCAGAGCGGGATCGAGCCGCCCATGCCGGCCGCCTGCATCTCCTGACCGGGGTACGCCACCCGCATCGCCTCGGCCATCGACGCGTACGCCGGGCTGGAGACGTCCGCCTGGAACGGCTGGCCCTGGCCGACCTGCTCCAGCGTCACGCGCGCGTTCCACGGCGTGTGCTTCTCGATGTGCGCGAAGAGCAGCTCGGTGGCCTTGGCCGCGTCCTGGCCCGGCGGCACCCGCAGGCTGATCTGGGCGCGGGCGGTCCGCGGGATCGACGGCGTCGCCCCGGCCACCGGGTGGCAGTCGATGCCGATGACGGTGACGGCCGGACGGGCCCAGATGCGGTCGGCGACCGTGCCCGCGCCCGGCAGCTCCACGCCCGGCAGCACCTTCGCGTCGGCGCGGAACTGCTCCTCCGGGTACTGGAGGCCGTCCCACACGGCGTCGGTCGGCAGATCGTCGATCACCGTCGACCCGTCCTCGCCGCGCAGCGAGTCGAGGACGCGGATGAGCGCGGCGAGCGCGTCGGGCGCGGCCCCGCCGAACTGGCCGGAGTGGAGGTTGCCCTCCAGGGTGTCGATCTGGACCCGGATCATCGTCATGCCGCGCAGCGTCGCGGTCACCGTCGGCAGGCCGACCCGGAAGTTGCCCGCGTCGCCGATCACGATGGTGTCGGCGGTCAACAGCTCGGGGTGCTGCTCGGCGTATCGCTCCAGGCCGCCGGTGCCCTGCTCCTCCGAGCCCTCGACGATCATCTTGACCGTCACCGGCACGCCGCCGTTGGCCTTGAGGGCCCGCAGCGCCAGCAGGTGCAGGATGAACCCGCCCTTGCAGTCGGCGGCGCCGCGCCCGTACCAGCGCCCGTCCTCGCGCTCGGTGAGCCGGAACGGCGGGGTCAGCCACGCCGATTCGTCCAGCTTCGGCTGCACGTCGTAGTGGGCGTACAGGAGGACCGTCGGCGCTCCGGCCGGGCCCGGCAGCACGCCGTACACCGACTGCGTGCCGTCCGGGGTGTCGAGCAGGGCCACGTCACGGAAGTCCTCGGCGCGCAGCGCGTCGGCGACCCAGTGCGCGGCGGCCTCGCACTCGCTGCGGGGCGCCACCGCCTCGTCCGCGACCGACTCGAAGGCGACCAGTTCCGTCAGCTCTGCCTTCGCGCGAGGCATCAGGGACCGGACGGTCTCGGCGATCGGATTCGGCGTCATGGGCACGCTCCTCGTGGGTGCGACGTTGGTGCTGAGGGGAGCGAACGGCGTATCGGGTGGTACGGCGATCGCACCGTCGATCCTACGACCGGGCTGCGGCCTACCGAGCCGTAGGATGCGTGAAGCAGACGCCGGTCGGATCAGGAGCAGAAGCACATCGTGAGCAGCGAGCACGCAGAGAACGCCGGTCCGGAGCCCATCGAGCCGCTCGCGCCCGGCGACCCGGCCCCGGCGGCCGAGCCGTCCACGGCGGCGGACGCGGTGACGGATGCGGCTGCGGATGCCGTGACGGACGTGACGGACGTGACGGCGGACGCGGACCTCGGCACGGACGTGGGCGCGGACCTCGGCACGGACGTCGGTACGGACGTCGGTACGGAGCTCGGCATGGACCTCGATCAGGAGCGGCCCGAGGTGTGGGACGTCGTGGTCGTCGGGGCCGGCCCGGCCGGCGCTTCGGCGGCGTACGCGGCGGCCGTCGCGGGCCGCCGGGTGCTGCTCCTGGAGAAGGCCGAACTGCCCCGGTACAAGACCTGCGGCGGCGGCATCATCGGCCCCTCCCGCGACTCGCTCCCGCCCGGCTTCGAACTCCCGCTCCAGGACCGCGTGCACGCGGTCACCTTCTCCCTCGACGGCCGCTTCGCCCGCACCCGCCGCTCGCGCCGGATGCTCTTCGGGCTCATCAACCGGCCCGAGTTCGACGCCCAGCTCGTCGAGCACGCGCAGAAGGCCGGCGCCCAGCTCCGCACGGGCGCGACGGTGAGCCGGGTGGAGCAGCACGGGCCCTCCGTGCCGGACCGGCGGACGGTCGCGGTGGTCCTCGCCGACGGCGAGCGGGTCCTCGCGCGCGCCGTGGTCGGCGCGGACGGCAGCGCCAGCCGCATAGGAGCCCATGTCGGGGTGAAGCTCGGCCAGGTCGACCTGGGTCTGGAGGCGGAGATCCCGGTGCCGCCGTCGGTGGCGGAGGACTGGAAGGGCCGAATCCTCATCGACTGGGGCCCGATGCCCGGCAGTTACGGCTGGGTCTTCCCGAAGGGCGACACCCTCACCGTCGGCGTCATCTCGGCGCGCGGCGAGGGCGCGGCCACCAAGCGGTACCTGGAGGACTTCGTCGCCCGGCTCGGCCTCGCCGGCTTCGAGCCCACGATCTCCTCCGGCCACCTCACCCGCTGCCGCACCGACGACTCCCCGCTCTCCCGCGGCCGGGTCCTGGTCTGCGGCGACGCGGCGGGCCTGCTGGAGCCGTGGACCCGCGAGGGCATCTCGTACGCGCTCCGCTCCGGCCGGCTCGCAGGCGAGTGGGCGGTGCGGGTCGCGGAGGCGGGCGACGCGGTGGACGCCCGCCGCCAGGCGCTGAACTACGCGTTCGCGATCAAGGCCGGGCTCGGCGTCGAGATGGCGGTCGGACGGCGCATGCTGGCCGTCTTCGAGCGCCGCCCGGGGCTGCTGCACGCGGTGATCACCGGCGTGCGGCCGGCCTGGAAGGCGTTCGCCGACATCACCCGGGGCTCGGCCACGCTCGGCGGCATGGTCCGCTCGAACGGTCTGGCCCGGCGGGCCATCGACGTCCTCGACAAGCGCATCGACACGGAGTCGGGCGTCGGCCCGGTCGGCCGGGGCGTGACCCGCAAGGACGACGAGGCCGAGGTGGCCGGGGAACCGGCCGAAGGCGCGACGGCGACCGGTACGAAGGACGGCGCGGCGGACGAGGTCTCCTGAGGGACCGGCGCGGCGCCGGAGCGGCGCCGGAGCGGTGAGGGTGGGCGGGACGGACCTCGGGTCCGTGCCCGCCCTCACGCGTTCGCGGCGGGCGTGATGCGGAAGACGGGGTGCTTGGGCGCGATGGCGCGCAGCTCCTCGTCGGTGGAGTCCGGGCCGACGCCGCCGAAGAAGATGCCGACCTCGGCCTTCCAGCGCTTGAGGTAGGCGCGCAGCACCACCACCTTGGCGTCGTCGGCGTCGACGACCTCGGTCGCGGTGAAGGGCTCCACCTGCTTGCCGAGGTGCAGCTCGCCGCCGCCGACGGCCCGCATGTTGCGGGTCCACTGGACGTGACCGCGCGGGGCGACGAGGTAGCGCTCGCCGTCGAGGGTGAGCACGTTCACCGGCGTGGTCCGCCAGGCGCCGCTCTTGCGCCCCCGGACGGCGAGGACCCGCGAGCCCCAGACGCTGATGCCCCGGCGGGTCAGCCAGGCGACGGAGCGGTTGACGACGTTGATGGTGAACCAGCCGGGCTTGATGACGTGGGCGGGGGTGGTGGACATCGGTGCCTCCGGGAGGGGTGACGGGCGGTACGGCGGGTGGGCTACTACCGCAGTGAGCGCCGCTCTCGATTCGTACCGCTTCCCTGAATCGTGAGCACTGCTCTCGCTTGAGAACAGTCTGCACGGATCGGCGCTCTCGAGCAAGAGCAGTGCTCTCATTTCAGTGCGCCGCTCCGAAACATGGCAGACTGCTCTCATGACCACCGTTCAAGGAGCCCGAGCCCGCGCCCGGATCGAGATCACCGCCGCCATCAAGGACGAGGCCCGCCGGCAGCTCGCCGCCGAGGGCGCCGCCAAGCTCTCGCTGCGCGCCGTCGCCCGCGAGCTCGGCATGGTCTCCTCGGCGCTCTACCGCTACTTCCCCAGCCGCGACGACCTGCTGACCGCGCTGATCATCGACGCGTACGACGCCGTCGGCGCCGCCGCGGAGGAGGGCCACGCCACCGCCGCCCGCACCGCGCCGCGCGACCACCTCGCCCAGTGGGCCGCCGTCTGCCGCGCCGTCCGCGCCTGGGCCGTCGCCCACCCCCACGAGTACGCCCTGATCTACGGCTCGCCGGTCCCCGGCTACACCGCCCCGCGGGACACGGTCGGCCCGGCCGCCCGCGTCGGTCTGCTCCTCGTGGCGACCGCGCGCGCCGCGTACCAGGACGAGGGCGTCGCGCTGCCCCCGCTGCCGGACAGCCTCACCCCCGAGGCGGAGCGGCTCGCCGCCGATCTGGCCCCGGACCTGCCGCCCGCGCTCGCCGTCGCCCTCGTCTTCGCGTGGGCGCAGCTCTTCGGCCTGGTCTCGTTCGAGGTGTTCGGCCAGTTCAACCGGGTCGTCGAGGACCGGGACGCCTTCTTCGCCACCGCCGCCGAACGCCTCGGCCGCGAGGTCGGCCTCCTCCCGCGCCCGAAGCCCCGCCACTGAGGCCCGGGGCTCGGTACCCGCAGGCGGCCGGCCCGGATTCCGGCACCGCGAGCCCCGGCCCGTCCGCCCCGCCCGTCCGCGACGGCGCCCGCGCCGCCCGCCCCGCGCCCGCCCCGCGCGCGGTCCGGCCGGTTCCGGCCGGTGGGGCCGATCATGGGAGACTCGGGGCCATGAACGGCAAGGCGACGACGACGCGTACTCGGCTGGACAGGGGGCGCAGCGCGCTCGGCCCCGCGCTGGAGCTGGTGCACACCGGACGGGCGCCGACGCGGGCCGTCCTCACCGCCGAGCTGGGCGTCACCCGCGCCACCGCCGGAGCCGTCGCCGCCGAGCTGGAGGCCCTCGGGCTCATCCGGGTCGACTCCAACCCCGGGGCCGCCGCCGGCTCCCAGGGGCGTCCCTCGCACCGGCTCGCCGTCGACGAGAAGGGGCCCGTGGCGCTCGCCGCGCAGGTCCACGCGGACGGCTTCCGGGCCGCGCTGATCGGCCTCGGCGGCACCCTCGTCGCCACCGTCCCCGGCTCGGTGACGGTCTCGGCCGACCCGGCGCAGGTCCTCGGCGCCGTCGTGGACGCGGGCGCCGCGCTGCTCCGGGAGACCGGGCGGCGCTGCGTCGGCGCCGGCCTCGCCGTGCCGTCCGCGATCGCCGAGCCCGACGGCACCGCGCTCAACCCGCTCCACCTCGCCTGGCCCGCCGGCGCGCCGGTCCGGGACATCTTCGCCGAGCGGATCCGGGACGCCGGCATCGAGGGCCCGGCCTTCACCGCCAACGACGTCAACCTCGCCGCGCTCGCCGAGCACCGGCACGGAGCCGGGCGCGGCGCCCGCGACCTGCTGTGCGTGGCCACCGGACACCGGGGCGTCGGCGGGGCGCTCGTCCTCGACGGGCGGCTCCACACGGGCAGTTCGGGCCTCGCCCTGGAGGTGGGGCACCTGACGGTCCATCCGGAGGGCCGCCCCTGCCACTGCGGCGGCCGCGGCTGCCTGGACGTCGAGACCGACCCGCTGGCCTTCCTCACGGTCGCGGGACGGGCGCCAGGACCCGAGGTGTCCCTGCTCCAGCAGGCCCGCGATCTGCTGCGCACCGCGCCGGACGACCCGGGGGTGCGGGCGGCGGTGGAGGAGCTGATCGACCGTCTCGGCCTGGGCCTCGCCGGTCTGGTGAACATCCTCAACCCGGACCGGATCATCCTCGGCGGGCTCCACCGCGAGCTGCTCGACGCCGACCCGGAGCGGCTCCGCGCGGTCGTCGCCGACCGCAGCCTGTGGGGCCGCAGCGGCGGCGTCCCGATCCTGCCCTGCACTCTGGACCACAACAGCCTGGTCGGCGCGGCCGAACTGGCCTGGCAGCCGGTCCTCGACGACCCCCTGGCCGCCCTGGGCGGCACGGCCAGGCGCTGAGGAAAAGGGGTGGGCGCGGGCGGCCCGGCCCGGTAACGTCCCTCTTCATGATCACTTCCGATGCCGAGCTCCCGCCCCGCCTGGGCAGCCTCACCTTCCACGGCCCGCTCTCCGACGAGCGGGCCGAGCGCCTCGTCCGCCGGATCGTCGACTCCGGCCCCGCCGACGTCCTCGACATCGGCTGCGGCTGGGGCGAGCTTCTCCTCCGCGTCCTCGACGCGGTGCCCGGGGCGAAGGGCATCGGCATCGACATCAACGCCGAGGACCTCGCGCGCGGCCGTACGCTCGCGGCGGAGCGCGGTCTCGCCGACCGGTCCGTCTTCGTCGAGGAGTCCGCGCGCGGCACCGACCGCGGCCCCGTCGACGCGATCCTCTGCCTCGGCTCCAGCCAGGCCCTGTGCGACCCGGAACTGCCCCACGACCCGGCGGAGGCGCTGCGCGAGCTGCGCCGGCTCGTCCGGCCCGGCGGCGTGGTGGTGCTCGGCGAGGGCTTCTGGGAGCGGACCCCGACCGAGGCGGAGCTCGCCGGGATGTGGCCCGGCGCGTCCACGGGCGACCACCTGCTGCTGGGGGAGCTCGTCGACCTGGCGATCGAGGCGGGCTTCCGTCCTGCCTGGATCGAGGCGGCGGGCCGCGACGAGTGGGAGACGTTCGAGTCCGGCTACCGGTACGACACGGAGCTGTGGCTCGCCGCCCACCCCGACCACCCGCTGGCCGCCGAGACCCGCGAGCGCGTCGACCGGCAGCGTTCCACCTGGCTCAACGGCTACCGCAACGTCCTCGGCATCGCCTACCTGACCCTGGTCGCCACGGCCTGACGCCAGGACCCCGAGGCCAGGAGCCCGACGCCAGGACCCTGACGTCAGGAGCCCGACGGCGGAACCCGCCCTCAGGCCCCGCACCCGGCGCTCGCCGCGAGCGCCGGGGCGTCCGCGGGCGCGCCGAGCGGGATCCCCGCCAGCCGGCTGTACGAGACGATCGGGGTCAGCGGCACCAGGTCGAACCCGAGGCCGTACCCGGCCTCGGCACCGGCCATGACCGGCCCGTCGACGCACGGCGGTGCCGTCAGGGTGAACCAGACGACCTTGCCGCTCGCGCCCCGCGGGCGGACGCCCCAGCTGTCGCTGAGCGCCCCGACGATGGCGAGGCCGCGGCCCGAGGTGGCGAGCGCGTCCGGCTCGTCCCAGAGGTCCTCGGCGGCCGACTCCGTCGGCACCGGGATCCGGGGGTCGTTGTCCCGGACCGAGACGGTCAGCCGGTCGAGCAGGAGTTCCAGCTCGACGGTGCACTCCTTGTCGGGCTGCGCATGGCGGTGCACATTGCTCAACAGCTCGGTCACTCCCAGTTGGACGGGATCGACCAGGTCGTCGAGGTTCCAATGGCGCAGATGGGCGGCGACGATCCTGCGGATCTGTCCGATCCGCGACGGCAGGGCCTGGAGCTCTACCGCGTAATACCTGCTCGGCTCGCTGATCACGGCTGCGACTCCCCGAAGTAGTCCTGAAGAAGACGGAGATTCGGATCTGTCATGCGGTACAGCAGGGTGGTGCACTGAGCGCAGTGTCACCACCGGTGAACCCTCAGTGAGGTGGTTCCAGCGTGAACCACCCGTCACCGCCCCGCAACCCGCCGCGAGCTTCCCCAGGTCAGCGCACCGGCGGCGCGATCAGGAGCACGCTCACCTGCCCCCGGCCGCCCGCCTGAGCGCGGCGAGGAACCGGCCCGCCTGTTCGGCGTCCCGGGCGTCGTCCTCCCCGGCGGCGTCCATCGTCAGCCGGTAGCGCGTGCCGTTCACCTTCGCCACCGTCTCGTCCGCCTTCGCGAACCACGGGCGCCCCACCCGCACCGCCTTGACGGGCGCGCTGTCGATCTCGGAGCCGTAACTCGTCAGCAGCGCGAGCCGGCCGTCCTCGATGCGGACCTCCCCGGCCCGGGTGAGCGAGCGCGGCCACCGCGCGATCCGTACGCCCCTGGCGCTGAACTCCGGTTCCGCCATGCCGTTCCACCCCTTCCGACGTGCCCGTCCCTCCCAGTGTGCCGGGCCGTCGGCGCGGGCACCAGAGACCCTCGTACACCTGCTCCCCAAGGCGTTCCTATGGAGCGTCAAAGAGATCGTTTGCCCAGGTGGGAGGGGTATCGTCGAGGGTGGGAAGCCAGGGTCCGACCCCGGCGGGACAGCGAGGAGAGAACCGTTGAGCACCATCCCCCGACCCCCTCAGGATGCGGCCGCCATCGCCACCGTGGACGTCGACCGCAGCGATCCGGCCTACCGCGCGTGGCTGAAGGAGGCCGTCCGCAAGGTCCAGGCCGACGCCAACCGCTCCGCCGACACCCACCTCCTGCGCTTCCCGCTCCCCGAGAAGTGGGGGATCGACCTGTACCTCAAGGACGAGTCCACCCACCCCACGGGCAGCCTCAAGCACCGGCTGGCCCGCTCGCTCTTCCTGTACGCGCTCTGCAACGGCTGGATCCGCCCCGGGAAGCCCGTCATCGAGGCGTCCAGCGGCTCGACGGCCGTCTCCGAGGCGTACTTCGCCAAGCTCATCGGCGTCCCCTTCGTCGCCGTGATGCCCCGCACGACCAGCCCCGAGAAGTGCCGGCTCATCGAATTCCACGGCGGGCAGTGCCACTTCGTCGACGACTCGCGCCGGATGTACGAGGAGGCCGCGGCGCTCGCGGCGCGCACCGGCGGCCACTACATGGACCAGTTCACCTACGCCGAGCGGGCCACCGACTGGCGGGGCAACAACAACATCGCCGAGTCGATCTACCAGCAGCTCCGGCTGGAGCGCTACCCGGAGCCGGCCTGGATCGTGGCCACCGCGGGCACCGGCGGCACCTCCGCCACCATCGCCCGCTACGTCCACTACACGCAGCAGGACACCCGGATCTGCGTCGCCGACCCGGAGAACTCGTGCTTCTTCGACGGCTGGGTGCACCACGACCCGGACGCCACCTCCGACTGCGGCTCCCGCATCGAGGGCATCGGCAGGCCCCGGATGGAGCCCAGCTTCGTGCCCGGCGCCGTCGACCGCATGATGAAGGTCCCGGACGCGGCGAGCGTCGCCGCCGTCCGCGCCCTGGAGACCGCGATCGGGCGGAAGGCCGGCGGCTCCACCGGCACCGGCCTGTGGAGCGCCTTCAAGATCGTCGCCGAGATGGTCGCCGAGGAGCGCACCGGCAGCGTCGTCACCCTCTTCTGCGACCCCGGCGACCGCTACCTGGACAAGTACTACTCGGACGCCTGGCTCGCCGAACAGGGCCTCGACATCGCCCCGTACACCGTCACGGTCGAGCGCTTCCTGGCGACGGGCGTCTGGCCGGAGTGAGCCGCCGGTCCAGCAGGGCCGCGGCCCGGCGGAAGGACAGGCCCAGGCCGGGCGACGCCAGCCGCAGTCCGGCGCGGAACGGGGCGGGGCCGTCGGCCGCCATCGTCCAGCGCAGCCGGGTCCCGGTGCCCTCCGGCGCCAGGGCCCACTCCTCGGCCAGCGCGGACACCGCGGGCGCGTTGGTGAGGTCGACCCGGTAGGCGTAGCGGAGGTCCGGCTCGGCGGCCAGGATGGTCTCCTCGAAGCGGATCCCGCCGCGCAGCCGGATCGTCCGGCGCGCGCCGTCGTCCAGCGGGACGGCCGAGGCGACCGGGGTGAACCAGGCGGGCAGGCTGCCCACTTCGACCGCTATCGAGCGGAAGACCGCCGGGGGCGGTGCCTGGAGCGTGGCCTCGAAGGCGAGGCGGACGGGGGCGACGGCGGTGAAGTCGAGCTCCACCGGCCGCAGTCGGCGTTGCATGGACAGGACCTCCCGGATCGAGTGGAAGAGGAAACCTAGCTGACGGAGCGTCAGGGCGAAAGCCTGTTCGGCGAAGGCGCGTCGAGCAGTCCGTCCAGCGCCCGGCCGAAGACGACCCGGCCCGCCCGCGCCAGCACCCCGTCGAAGGCCCGCGGCAGCCCGCGTACCGACAGCTCCTCGGTCCACACCACCCGGGAGCCCCCACCCTCCGCCGCCACCTCGATCTCGGCCCAACCCCGCACCAGCCGCCCGTACTTCGCCAGCCGGCACACCCCCGGCCGGTCCCCGCGCGGCGGCTCCCAGCGGACCACCTCCATCGGGTCGTCGAAGCCCAGCGGGCCCAGCCCGGTCCGCGCGGTGAACCGCGTCCCGGCCCCGCTCGGACCCGGAGTCAGGACCGTCGTACGCGTCAGCGGCACCTGCCGGCCGTGCGCCGGCCAGTCGGTCAGCCGCCGCCACGCCTCCTCCGGCGCCAGCGGCACCGAGCGCGCCACCCGGAACGGGCTCACGCAGCCGTCTCCCCGGCCACCAGCAGCCCCGGCACGTGCTCGGCGACCTCGGCCCGCACCTCCGCGGCCATGCCCCGGTCCGTCACCCAGGTGTCCACCTCGTCCAGCGTGCCGAACGAACTCAGGCCCACCGTCCCCCACTTGGTGTGGTCCGCGACCACCACCACCCGGCGCGCCGACCGGATCAGACACCCGTTGGTCTCCGCCTCCGCCAGGTTGGGCGTCGACAGGCCCGCCTCGACCGACAGGCCGTGCACCCCGAGGAAGAGCAGGTCGAAGTGGAGCGAGCGGACCGCCCGGTCCGCCACCGGCCCCACCAGCGCGTCCGACGGCGTCCGCACCCCGCCCGTCAGCACCACCGTCGGCGCCCGCCGGCCCTCGCCGGCCGTCTGGCGCGCCTCGTGGAAGACGTCCGCCACCCGGACCGAGTTCGTCACCACGGTCAGGTCCGGCACGTCGAGCAGGTGCCGCGCCAGCGCGTACGTCGTCGTCCCGCCGGACAGCGCGATCGCCGAACCCGGCAGCACCAGCGCCGCCGCCTCCCGCGCGATCTCGTCCTTCGCGCTCGGCTCCAGCACCGACTTCGCCTCGAACCCCGGCTCGTGCGTGCTCGGCTCCGTCACCGGCACCGCCCCGCCGTGCACCTTCGCGACCATGCCCTGCCGGGCCAGCGCGTCCAGGTCACGGCGGATCGTCATGTCCGAGACGCTGAGCCGCCGCGTCAGCTCGTTGACCCGTACGCCGCCGCGCCGCCGCACCTCGTCGAGGATCAGGGCGCGCCGCTGCTCCGCGAGGAGGTTCTGATTGTCAGTCACCGCCGGGGCCGGTCCTTCCGCAGGAGACGAGGGGATGGCTGTCGGATTCGGTGAGAGACCGTGCGCGGGCGCACGGTCGTCCGCGATCCTGGAGCCGACGTCGCATCCTCCCACTCACGAGAGGAAGACTCCTAAGTGTCCCCTGCCACACCCGCCCCGGAGCACGGGGGCGCGGCGCTCGAACTCCTCGTCCACGGAGTCGGCGGAGCCACCCCCCAGTCCATGCTCGACGACCCCAGGACCGTACGGATCACCGGCGACGAGACCGCCGCCGTGCACCGGCGCGCCGAGGACCTCGACGCCGAGGACCACCCCGAGCGGTACGCGGCCCGGCCGGTGCCGGAGGCGTACGTCTGGTCGAACCTGACCTCGGGCGACGGCGCCCGCGCCCTGTGGCTGCTGCTCCTGCCCTTCATGGTGGTCAACCTCGCGCACTGGATGCGCCCGCCCGCCCCCGGCCGCCCCGGCCTCGTCCGCCTCTACGGCGTCCTCGTCCGCCTCCTCGCCCTCAGCCTCACCGTGCTGCTCACCGCCGCCGTCTGCGAGGTCGCCCTCGACCTGACGGCCTGGCAGTGCGCCGGGACCGCCGCCTGCGCCGACGGGCGCGCCTGGCTCGGCTTCCTCTCCGCCGACCGGGGCGGCTGGTGGTCGGGCCCCGGCCGCCGGCTCGCCCTCGCCGCCGTCCTCCCGACCGCCCTCGTCGCCCTCCTCTGGTACCTCTCCCACCGCACGTGGAGCGCGTACGAGGCCCAGCGCCCGCCCACCGAGGACGACACCGCCACCCCCGCCCCCGTACCGTCCGAGGACCCGCGGCCCGCGCTCGGCCGGCCCGGATTCTGGTACGGGAGGCGGCTCGTCGCCCGGCTGCGCGCCGCGCACACCGCCGCCGGCTTCCTCACCGTGGCCGGCGCGCTGGCCGCCGCCCCCGCCCGGCAGGACACCGGTACCCTCGCCACCACCGGACTCGTCCTGCGAGCCGCCCTGGTGGGATGCGCCGTCCTGGTCCTCTGGTCGGTCTGCGGCCGGGGCCGCAGCGAACGCAGGCTCGACCAGCGCGTCGAGAGCGTCGTCTTCACCCGCCTGCCCACCCTCGCCCTCGCCCTGCTCGCGCTGACCGCCCTGCACACCGCGTGGGACCGGCCCGGCTGGAGCTCCGGCGGCAGCCTGCCGGGGAACGTGCTCTTCGGGGCGCTCACCCTCGCCCAGGGCGGCCTCGTCGTCGCCCTCGGCGCCGTCGCCCTGCTGCTCCAGCGGCCCCGGCGCGACCCGCGTACCGCCCTCGCCGGGCTCGGCGGGCCCGCCACCGCCATGCTGGCCTGCGCGCTGGGCGGGGTCATGTCCGGCGGCGTCGCCCAGTGGGTCGCGGACTGGCTCGACGGCTCCGCCACCCCCGGCAGCCGGACCAGCCCCCTCGTCGGACCGCCGGTCCTGCTCAGCTGGCAGGCGTCCGTCATCCCCGTCCTGCTCCTGCTGCTGCTCGTGCCCGCCGTCCTCCTCGGCGTCCGGACCCACCTCGCGACCCGCCGGCTGCGGGCCGCCGTCGAGGCCGACTACGCCGACGAGAGCCCCGATCCGGTCCGTACCGGCCAGATCGCCGCGAGCCGCGCCCGCGCCTCGCTCACCGACTCCGCCCCCGTCCTCATCGCCGTCGTCTCCGGTACGGCGCTGCTTCTGGGCGCCGCCTCGGTGGCCGGAGCCTGGGCCAGCGACCAGGTCCCCGGCCGTGCCTTCGCCGACGCCCACCCCGCGATCGCCGGTCTCGCGACCACCACCCAGGCGCTCGGCTCGTGGATGATCGGCTTCGGCTTCCTGCTCTTCGTCACCTGGGGCCGCCGCGCCTACCGCGACGCCTCGGCCCGCCGCACCATCGGCATCCTGTGGGACGTCGGCACCTTCTGGCCGCGCGCCGCCCACCCCTTCGCACCGCCCTGCTACGCGGAGCGGGCGGTGCCCGACCTCACCTGGCGGATGCGCTCCTGGACCCGGCACACCGGCGGCCGGCTCGTCATCTCCGGCCACTCCCAGGGCAGCGTCCTCGCCGCCGCGGCCGTCTGGCAACTGCCGTCCGGGACCCGCTCCCGGGTCGCGCTCCTCACCTACGGCTCCCCGCTGGAACGGCTCTACGGGCGCTGGTTCCCCGCCTACTTCGGCCCCGAGGCGCTGCGCGGACTCCACCGGGCCGTGCACTGCTGGACCAACCTGCACCGCGCCACCGACCCCATCGGCGGCCCGGTCCGCGTCCCGGCCGAGGACGGCCGCCCGGGCGTCGACGCCCCGGTGCTGCGCGACCCCGTCGCGTACGGACGCACCCGCGCCCACCCGCTGCCGGAACCGGTCCTCGGCCACTCCGACTACCAGGCCGACCCGGCCTTCGCCTGCTGCCGGGCCGCGCTCCTGGACCGCCTGCCACCCGCCCTGCCCCATCAGCGAGGTGCCGAGGAGACCCAGGATCAAGAGACCCCGGATCAGGGAAGGTCGGGCAGGTCCTCCGGATAGAGCAGGGTCAGGTCGTCCGTGCTCGCCTCGGCGAGCACGGCGACCCGGCCCGCGTGCCGCTCCACCATCGACTCGAAGGTCTGCCGCGCGGTCCGCCCGTTGCCGAACGCCGGGCCCTTCGGCAGCTTCTCGAAGTACGTGAGGAGGGCGTCGTCCGCGCCCTCCGCGAGCCGGTACTCGTGCTCGTCCGTCTGCTGCCGCACGATCCGCAGCAGCTCCTCCGGCGTGTAGTCGCCGAAGCTGATGGTCCGTGAAAAACGAGACGCCACACCGGGGTTGACGGTCAGGAACCGCTCCATCTCGGCCGTGTATCCGGCCACGATCACCACCACCGCGTCCCGATGGTCCTCCATCAGCTTCACGAGCGTGTCGATCGCCTCGCGCCCGAAGTCCCGGCCCGAGTCCTCCGGCGACAGCGCGTACGCCTCGTCCACGAAGAGCACCCCGCCGCGCGCGCGGTCGAACGCCTCCTGGGTGCGGATCGCGGTCGAGCCGATGTGCTCGCCGACCAGGTCGACCCGGGAGACCTCCACCAGATGCCCGCGCTCCAGCACGCCGAGCGAGGCGAGGATCTCCCCGTAGAGACGGGCGACGGTCGTCTTGCCGGTGCCGGGGTTGCCGGTGAAGACGAGATGGCGGCGGACCGAGGCGGCCTTCAGCCCGGCCTCCTGCCGCTTCCGGCCCACCTCGATCATGTTGGTGAGCGTCCGCACCTCGTGCTTGACGCTGTCCAGGCCGACCAGCGCGTCGAGCGCGCCGAGCACGTCATCCGAGGACCGGGGCTCGGGGACCGGGGCGGGCGCCGGCGCGGGGGCGGCCGTTGCGCCGGTACGCGGCGGGGGGAACGCGCCGAGCAGGCCGGGGGAGTGCTGGGCGGCCGTCAGGACCGGCGCCGCCACGGGCTCGGGCACCGGCGGGGTCCGTACGGCGCTCTCGTCGCCGGTGCAGTCCTCGACCACCGGCCCGTCCTCGGGGAACTCGTACCCCCCGCGCGCGCACCGCTCGGTCCGGCAGCGGCGCAGCACGGTCCGGCAGCCGTCCATGATGTGGAAGCCGTAGCCGCCGCTGCCGGTGACCCGGCAGCCGAGGAAGGTGCCGCGGCCTTCCGCCGAGACGTAGAACCCGGCCTCGGCGGGGGAGGTGACCACGCACCGCTCCACCGTGGGGTCGGCGCCCTTGGTGACGATGACGCCCGTCTGCACGGTGTCCACGGTGCAGTTGGCGAGGGTGCCGCCGCTGCCGTGGTCGCGGAACCACGCCCCGGTGGACGCCTCCTTGATCCGGCAGTCGTCGAGCTGGGCGGTGGCGCCGTCGCTCACCGACACGGCGGTGTTCCGCACCTGCGTGAGGTCGCTGTCCACGACGTCCACCCGGGAGCCCCGGTCCAGCACGAACAGCGCGTCCGGCACGTCGTGCACCCGGCACGCGTCGAGGACGGCGCTCGCCCCGTCGCTCACCCACACCGCCGGGTAGTCGCCGGTGCTGTCGTGGATCTCGCACTGGTGCGCGTCCACGCGCGTGCCGGGGTCCCACACGGACAGGCCGTTGCGCCCGAACCGGCGCACGGTGGACCGGGTGAGCGTGAGCACCGAGCGGGACCGCAGGTCCACCGCGTTCTCCGGCACGTCGTGGATGTCGCAGTCGGAGAGCGTCAGCACGGCGTCCGTGTCCAGGGTGACGCCGTCGGCGGAGGTGCGGTGCACGGAGGAGTCGACGAGGTGCGCGGTGGCGCGGCCCGCGATCTGGAGTCCGGCGCCCTTGATCTCGTACACCTCGCAGCCGATGCCCTCCAGGCCGCTGCCCTCGCCGGTGACGGCGATCCCGGCCCCGGAGGCGTGGTGCACCCGGCAGCGCTCCAGCCGGGGGTGCGCGCCGCCGCGCACGGAGACACCGGCCTGTCCGGCCGCGACGACCTCGCACTCCTCGAAGACCCCGCCCGCGCCGTCGACGGCGGCGATGCCGACGCCAGCCGGGTTGTCGACGGTGCAGCGCCGGACGGTCGGCCGGGCCTGCCCGCGTACCTCGATCCCGGCGGCGGAGCGCGTCATGATGCGCAGGTCGAGCAGTTCGGGCGTGCCGTCCTCGACGAGCAGCGCGGGCGCCGCCACGTCCTGGCCCTCGATGTGCAGGTCCTGCACGATGGCCGAGGCGCGCAACGTGAGCGGCACGCCGTCGGGCGGCGCGATCCGCACCGGGCCCGCTCCGTCCTCGGGTCCCCGCAGGGTGACCGCCCGGGTCACGACGAGGTTCTCGCGGTACGTGCCGGGCGCGACGGTGAGGACGTCGCCGTCACCGGCCGCTTCCAGCGCGGCGGCGAGGGAGGCGTACTCGCCCGTGCGGCGCCGCCACCGCGACGTTCCGGTGTGCGTCACCTGGACCGTGCCCTGTGCCATGGGTGTGCTCTGCCCCCGCCTCGTGCGATTGGATCCAGGATCCGGTCTCCTGGATGGTGGATCCGATGCCCCACCGTAGCGCGGACGGCGGCGCGGGGTTGACGGGTCGTCGAGCCGTACCCGTACGGGGCACGGAACGCGTGGTTCCAGGGAGGCGGGAAGGGGGTCAGCTGCCGGCGTCGGTGCGTCCCCAGTCGGGGCCGACGGACGCCCAGGCGCGGTCCAGGCGCGCGTACCGGCGGAAGCGCAGCCGCCGCATGACCAGCCGCCGGACGATCTCCACCCCGAGTCCGGCGAGGAGCGCGGCCGTCAGCCCGGCGATGAAGGCGTGGGCCCGGGCGGTGTCGCGGGCCAGCGGCGCGGCCACGGCCCGCCCGTCCCGGTCGGTCCAGAGCGTGAAGGAGTCGCCGGGCGAGGAGCTGCCCCGGGAGGTGGAGACCGTTCCCGTGCGGACGGTGCCGTCGGGGGCGGTCCAGCGGGCCACGACCGTGCGCCGGAACCGCTGTTCGGCCGCCTGGTCGGTCGACGCGGAGGCGTTCGGCGGCGTCGGGGCGGGCCGGAGCACCTGGGCGGTGGTCGCGGCGCGCCCCGCCTGCTGGGCGCGGACCGCGCGCTGGAGCGACTGCTGTGCGGAGGAGTGGGCCGTCCAGCCGGCCAGGGGCATGGCCACGCACAGCGTGACGGCGGCCACGAGTGCCACCCACGCCTCGACCAGGTCCGTCGTCCGGCGCAGGGGATTGCGTCGCCAGCGCCAGAGTCCGGTGACTGCGCGCATGTGCGGGAACCCCCTCGTTCGTCGCTCCTTGGACGAGTGTGCCTGCGGGGCGCCGGGTTCGCCTGTCGAGCGGGGTGCGGCGGGTCGCGGACCGGAGAGGGCGGAGAGGGCGGCAGGCGGGGGAGGGAGCGAGCCCCGGGGGTCAGTCGAGGATCTTCACCTGGTCGCCGACGCGGACGGTGCCGGGGTGCTCGGGGACGAGGTTCTGGCCGAAGACCAGCTTGCCGTTGAGCTTGCGGTGCCGGCCGAGCGTCCGCAGGGGCTCCTTGCCGCGCGCGGCGGTCGTCTGGTCGGTGGTGGTCACCACGCACCGCCCGCACGGCTTGACCACCCGGAAGGTCACCTCGCCCACGGCCAGCCGGGTCCAGCCGTCCTCCGCCCACGCCTCGGTGCCTTCGACGACCAGGTTGGGCCGGAAGCGGGTCATGGGCAGCGGGCCCTCGTCGGCGTGGTCGCCCTGCTCGATCAGCGCGTTGAGCGCGTCGAGGGAGCCGGTGGAGGTCACGAGGAGCGGGTAGCCGTCGGCGAGGCTGACGGTCTCGCCGGGGAGCGCGTACCCGGGCTCGATCGGCCGCCGGTGCTCGGGCGCGTCCAGGTGCACGAGGCGCGCGTCGGTCTCCAGGTAGGCGGAGAACCAGGCGGCGGCCGGCTCGCCGGCGGGCACCGTCTCCACGGCCTGGTCGAAGATCTCCATGGTCAGCGTCGCCGAGGGCTCCGGCACCGCGACCACCAGCGGCTCCAGGCCGGGCGCGGTCAGCCGCAGGCCGCCGTCCGGGAGGGGTTCGGCGGCGGCGAGGGCGAGCCGGGGGTGCCGGCGCTGGGTCATGACCGAGCCGTCGGCGTCGACGACCGCCCAGCGGCGGTCGTGCGCGAGGCCCCAGGGCTGCACCTCGGCCTCCGCGCGGTCGAGCGCGCGCAGGGCCTTCACCGGATGGATGTGGACGGAGCGGAGGACGGGATCAGTCATGGACTCATCCTGCCAGCCGCTCCGTCCCAGGTGGGACCGGGTCCGCGGGCCCGTCAGTAACCGCCGCCCTGGTAGGGGCGGTTGTACGGGTCGTGGTACTGCGCGGGGGCCGGGACCGGCGCCGGCGCGGGGCGCGGGGCGGCCGGGCGCATCGCCTCGTAGCCGGTGGCCATCGGGCGGGCCGGCTGCGGGACCGGTCCCCCCGGGTAGCCGCGCGGCGGCGCGGGCTGCTGCGGGATGTACGGCGTGGGCGCCGGCTGGAGCGGCGCGGGCGCCATCTGCGGGGCCTGCTGCGGATATCCGTAGCCGCCGCCGTGATAGGAGGGCGCCGGCTGGGGGGACGGCGCCGACGGGAGGGCGGGCAGGGCCGCCGGGAGCGCCGGCAGATAGGAGCCGGTCGGCGCGGGCGGCTGGTAACCGCCGGGAGCCGGGTAACCGACGGGGGCCTCGTACGCGGCGGGCACTCGGATCGGGGCGATCTGAGGCGTGCCCCGCTCCGCGACCAGGGAGTCGTAGATAGGGGTGTCCGGGAAGGACGGCGCGGTGTGGTAACCGCCTCCATAGCTGGAGCGGGGGGAGGTCATGGCACATAAGTTAAGCCCACGATCTGCCGATTGGGGAGCCTGCTCATCACCTTCTTTGACAGGGTTCTGACGGTCGCGGACCCCCAACCCGAGCGAACATGCCAAAAACGGGCACGGCGCTGTCCCGTGATCGCGTAAAACCCGAGCTGAGAGGGGGTTACCGGTGGGTCGGGCCGGTCGGTGCCCACCCTCCCCTCCGGTATGAAGAACAGATAAAGAAAAGGCGACCGGAAGGAGTGAAAGAAGTGATCTTGGGTACGTCGATTCGTCAATCCGACGCCCCGGGGCGAGTTGTACACGCGCCGAATTCGCCGCGTTACTCCCCGTGTCGGGAAGCGAATTCCCCGCCCCCCGCCGCCCGGCTTCCCGAGTAGACCCGCCCCTTCCAGGCCCCGCCGCGCCCACGGTAGTGCCGTACCGCCGAATCCACCGTCATCACCAGATAGAGGAAGGCCGTGCACGGCAGCAGCGGCGCCGTCCACACCGGCTGACGGTAGTAGCGGAGCATCGGTACGTACGTCCCCGTCATCACGGCCCAGGCCGCCCCGCCCGCCCACGCGGCCGCCGCGTCCCCGCCCGCGAGCCCCGCCACCAGCGCGGCGGGCGGCACCAGATAGACCAGCACCAGACCGGCGACCGTCCCGAGCAGCAGCACCGGGTGGTACCGGAGCTGGGCGTACGCGCTCCGCGTCACCATCCGCCACAGCTCCCCGAGCCCCGGATACGGACGCACCGAGTCGACCCGCTCCGCGAGCCCCAGCCAGATCCGGCCACCGGCCGCCCGCACCGCCCGCGCCAGCGACACGTCGTCGATCACCGCCGCGCGGATCACGTCAGGAACCCCGGCCGCCACGGCCGTCTCCGTCCGCAGCAGCACACACCCCCCGGCCGCCGCCGTCGCGCGCGGCCGCTCGGCGTTGATCCAGCGGAACGGGTAGAGCTGGGCGAAGAAGTAGACGAAGGCCGGGACCATCAGCCGCTCCCAGAAGCTCGCCACCCGCAGCCGCGCCATCTGCGAGACGAGGTCCCGGCCGTCGTCCAGCGCCGCCGCCACCAGCCGGCGCAGGCTGTCGGGCTCGTGGGCGATGTCCGCGTCCGTGAGGAGCAGGAACTGCGGCCCACGCGCGCGTGCCAGCTCCATCCCGTGCCGCAGCGCCCACAGCTTCCCCGTCCACCCCGGTCCGGGCTCACCCGGCGACACCACCGTCAGAGGCAGCCCGCCGTGACGCGCCGCCAGCTCACCGGCCAGCGCCCCCGTCCCGTCCGTGCTCCCGTCGTCGACGAGGATCACCTCGGCCCGCCCCGGATAGTCCTGGGCCAGCAGCGAGGGCAGACTCAGCGGCAGCACCCCGGCCTCGTCCCGCGCGGGCACCACCACCACGACACCCGGCCACTCCTCCTCCGCCGCCCCCACGCGCGCGTGGCCCCCGCCGGCCCTCGGCAGACGCTGGTCCGTGCGCCAGAAGAAGCCCTGGCCGAGCAGCAGCCAGACCCAGACGGCCAGGGAGGCGGACGCGAACCAGGCGAGGGTGCTCATTTGCCGCAGTCTGCCCCAGAAAGCCGGGGATGCAGGGCCCATCGGCTAGGGTGACCGGGTGAAGATCGCGCTCATGGACTCCGGGATCGGCCTCCTCGCGGCGGCCGCCGCGGTGCGCCGGCTCCGCCCGGACGCCGAGCTGCTGCTCTCCAACGACCCCGACGGCATGCCGTGGGGACCGCGTACCCCCGAGGACCTCACCGGACGCGCCCTCGGCGTGGCCCGCGCCGCCGCCGCCCACCGGCCCGACGCGCTGATCGTGGCCTGCAACACCGCCAGCGTCCACGCGCTCCCCGCCCTGCGCGCCGCCCTCGAACCGGCCGTCCCGGTCATCGGCACCGTCCCCGCGATCAAGCCGGCCGCCGCGGCCGGCGGCAAGGTCGCCATCTGGGCGACCCCCGCCACCACCGGCAGCCCCTACCAGCGCGGGCTCATCCGGGAGTTCGCCGCGGGCGCCGAGATCACCGAGGTGCCCTGCCCCGGCCTCGCCGACGCCGTCGAGCAGGCCGACCCCGAGGCCATCGACCGGACCGTCGCCGCCGCCGCCGCGCTCACCCCGCCCGACATCCGCGCCCTCGTCCTCGGCTGCACCCACTACGAACTCGTCGAGGACCGCATCCTCGCCGCCCTGGCCCCCCGCCGCCGCCCCGGGCTGCCGCCGGTCGTCTTCCACGGCTCCGCCGACGCCGTCGCCGCCCAGGCCCTGCGCCGCGTCGGCGCCGAACCGGCCCCCGCCGCGGCGCCGACCGGCACCCTCTCCGTCCTGCTCAGCGGCCGCCCCGGCCCCCTCCCGGCCGCCGCCCTCGCCTACGAGGCGGGACGACTCCTGGCCGCCGCCCCGGCCCCCTCCCTCTGAACCCTCATGAGCTCCCTAAGGCGTCGCTCCGGGTAGCCGCATGACTCCGCTCCGTCGCGCTGAAATGGACATATCCGGGTAATCTTTCCGGTATGAGGAAGGAATCCCGGCACGAGCGCACCAGCGGGCACCCCACCGCCGTCTGGACCGGCCGCGCGACCAACCGCTTCCAGTGGATCGCCGCCGTCGCCGGCGCCGCCTTCATGGCGCTCGGGATCACCCTCGCCGTCGAATCCCCCTGGACCTCCGGCATCGCCGCCCTCGCCATGGCCGTCTTCGGCTGCGTCGCCGCCGGACTCCTCGTCCTCTTCGGCACCCTCGCCTTCGTCCACGTGGAGGTCCGCGTCGACGACCGGGCCATGGAGGTCCGCTGCGGCCACATCGGCGTCCCGCGCCGCACCATCCCGCTCACCGAGGTCGTCGACGCCGACTACGCCCCCCGGGTCAACCCCCGCCACTGGGGAGGCTGGGGCTACCGCTGGCGCCCCGACCGGGGCACCGCCGTCGTCGTCCGCCGGGGCGAGGGCCTGGTGCTGCGCCTCGCCGACGGGCGGACCTTCACCGTCACCGTCGACGGCGCCGAGGGAGCCGTCGACTCGATCCGCGGCCACCTCCGCCACCCGGCCCCGCCCACGACCCCCGCCGGAACCTGACCGGCACGCGCGCGTACGGATGACGGATGGCACGGGCACGCGGACCCCGGCACGGGCCCCGGCCCCGCACCGTGCCGGACCAGGGGTCAACAGGCTCGCCCCGTACACTCCGCAGGGTGAGCGCCACCATCACCCCCGAGGCGGCCGGAGCCGCCGACGACGCCTCCGCGACCGACGACCCGCCGCGCCGCTTCGCGCGGGCCGCGCGGTTCGTCCGCCCCGGAACGGCCCTGCTCTCCGGTGTCCTGCTCTACCTGAGCTTCCCGCCGAGGCCCCTGTGGTGGCTCGCGCTGCCCGCCTTCGCGCTCCTCGGCTGGAGCCTGTACGGGCGCCGCCTCCGCGCGGGCTTCGGCCTCGGCTACCTCGCCGGCCTCGGCTTCCTCCTGCCGCTCCTCGTGTGGACCGGCGAAGAGGTCGGCGCGGTGCCGTGGCTGGCCCTCGCGGCCATCGAGGCCCTCTTCGTCGCCGCCGTCGGACTCGGCATCGCCGCCGTCTCCCGGCTGCCCTGGTGGCCGGTCTTCGCCGCCGGGGTGTGGATCCTCGGCGAGGCGGCACGCGCGCGCGTGCCCTTCGGCGGCTTCCCCTGGGGCAAGATCGCCTTCGGCCAGGCCGACGGCGTGTTCCTCCCCCTCGCCGCCGTCGGCGGCACCCCGGTGCTCGGCTTCGCCGTCGCCCTGTGCGGCTTCGGCCTCTACGAGGCGGTCCGTCTGGTCCGGCTCCACCGCGAGACCGGCGCGGTCCCGCGCGGGCCGCTCGCCGCCGCCGCGCTCTCCGTCCTCGTCCCCGTCACCGGCGCCTTCGCCGCCCTGCCGCTGGTCAGCGACGCCCCCGAGGACGGCACCGCCACCGTCGCCGCCATCCAGGGCAACGTGCCGCGCCTCGGTCTCGATTTCAACTCCCAGCGCCGCCAGGTCCTCGACAACCACGCCGCCCGCACCCGCGAGCTCGCCGCGGAGGTGAAGGCCGGGACGAAGCCCCAGCCGGACTTCGTGCTGTGGCCGGAGAACTCCTCCGACATCGACCCCTACGCCAACCCCGACGCCGCCGCCGTCATCGAGGGCGCCGTCGAGGCCGTCAAGGCCCCCACGGTCATCGGCGCCGTGATCGCCCCGCCCACCGGCAAGCTCCGCAACACCCTCATCCAGTGGGAACCCGGCCGCGGCCCCGTCGCCACCTACGACAAGCGGCACGTCCAGCCCTTCGGCGAGTACATCCCCATGCGGTCGGTCGTCCGCCTCTTCAACAGCAACGTGGACCGCGTCGCCCGCGACTTCGGCCCCGGCAGCGAGGTCGGCGTCTTCGACCTCGCCGGCACCAAGGTCGGCCTCGCCACCTGCTACGAGGCCGCCTTCGACTGGGCCGTCCGCGACACCGTCACCCACGGGGCGCAGCTGATCACCGTGCCGAGCAACAACGCCACCTTCGGCCGCAGCGAGATGACCTACCAGCAGCTCGCCATGTCCCGCGTGCGGGCCGTGGAGCACAGCCGCTCCGTCGTCGTCCCGGTCACCAGCGGCGTCAGCGCGGTGATCCGCCCGGACGGCGAGATCGTCTCCCGTACCGCCATGTTCACCCCCGACTACCTGGTCGAGGAGGTCCCCCTGCGCTCCAGCCAGACCCCCGCGACCCGGCTCGGCACCCTCCCGGAGGCCCTGCTCGCCGCCGTGGCGGCCGCCGGGCTCGGCTGGGCCGCGGCCCGTGCCGTACGGGCCCGCCGCGCGCGGTCCTGATCCCGGGGCCCGCCCGGAAAGATGATCTAGGGTCGAGCGCATGGCTACCCCTGACTTCATCCGAGAACTGCGCAAGACGGCCGGGCACCAGCTCCTCTTCCTGCCCGGGGTCAGCGCCGTCGTCTTCGACGACCGGGGCAGGGTCCTGCTGGGCCGCCGTGCCGACAACGGGGCGTGGGCCGTCATCGGCGGCATCGTCGAGCCTGGCGAGCAGCCCGCGGACTGCGCGGTCCGCGAGGTCGAGGAGGAGACCGGGGTCCGGTGCGTGCCCGAGCGGGTCCTCCTGGTCGAGACCCTGCGCAAGCCGGTCGTCTACGGCAACGGCGACATCTGCCAGTACATGGACGTGGCCTTCGCCTGCCGGGCCGTCGGCGGCGAGGCCCGCGTCAACGACGACGAGTCGATCGACGTCGGCTGGTTCGAGGTCGACGCCCTCCCCGAGATGAAGCGTTTCTCCATGCGGCGGATCGAGACGGCGCTCGCCGAGGGACCCACATGGTTCCGCACCACACAGAGCGGCTGAAGTATGGGCCGGACACACATCGGTGAGGTCCCGGCCCCTTCATAGGGTGCGGAGCATGAGCGCCCCCCTCACCGCCGTCGGCACCCCCGCGACCGGTACCGAAACGACCGGCACCGCCGCCTCCTCCGACCCGGCCGGGCTGCCGCGCCCGGCGGCCGTCGCCCTCGACCTCAGCGGCCGCACCGCGCTCGTCACCGGCGCGGCCGGCGGCATCGGGAGCGCCTGCGCCCTGCGGCTCGCGCGGGCGGGCGCCCGGGTCAGAGCCGTCGACCGGTCCGCAGAGGGCCTGGAGGAACTCGCCGCCCGTGCCGACGGCCTCCCGGGCGCCGTCGAACCCCGGCTCCTGGACCTCACCGACCTGGACGCGGCCGAGGAGGCCGCGGCCGGCGCCGACATCCTCGTCAACAACGCCGGCATCCAGCTCGTCCGCCCCCTCGAGACCTTCCCGCCCGAGGTCTTCCACACCGTCCTCACCGTGATGCTGGAGGCCCCCTTCCGGCTCATCCGGGGCGCCCTGCCCCACATGTACGCCCAGGGCTGGGGCCGCATCGTCAACCTCTCCTCCGTGCACGGGCTGCGCGCCTCCGCCTTCAAGTCGGCGTACGTGGCCGCCAAGCACGGCCTGGAAGGGCTCTCCAAGACCGCCGCCCTGGAAGGCGCCCCGCACGGCGTCACCTCCAACTGCGTCAGCCCCGGATACGTCCGCACCCCGCTCGTCGAGCGGCAGGTCGCCGACCAGGCGGCCGCCCACGGCATCCCCGAGGAACGCGTCCTCACCGAGGTCATGCTCAAGGACTCCGCGCTCAAGCGGCTCGTCGAACCCGAGGAGGTCGCCGAGGCCGTCCTCTACCTCTGCACCCCGCAGGCGTCCTTCATCACCGGCTCCTCCCTCACCCTCGACGGCGGCTGGACCGCGCACTAGCCGGCGCCGCCCCCGGCGCGAGTTGTCCACAGGAGTCGTCCACAGGGGTGGTGCGACCACACGTGCGCCAGGTATCCCTGTGTCCATGTCCCACGAACACGTCTCCTATCTGGAACTCCTCGCCCGGGGAGCCGCCACGGAGGCATACGACCGGCCCGTGCTCCTCGCCCGTGCGAGCGGCGCGGGCCCCGAGGCGCTGGCCGGGCTGGAGGAGGCCAAGCAGCTCGCCCTGCGCGTCCGCGCCGAGCTGGAGGGCCGGCGGCGGCGCGAGGCCGAGCTGTCCGCCCTCTTCGCCACGGCCCACGACCTCGCGGGACTCCGCGACCTCGACGCCGTCCTGCGCGCCATCGTCCAGCGCGCCCGCGCCCTCCTCGGCACCGAGGTCTCCTACCTCAGCCTCAACGACCCGGTGGCCGGCGACACCTACATGCGGGTCACCGAGGGCTCCGTCTCCGCCCGCTTCCAGCAGGTCCGGCTGGGCATGGGCGAAGGACTCGGCGGGCTCGTCGCACAGACCGCCCGCCCGTACGTCACCGACGACTACTTCGGCGACGCGCGCTTCCAGCACACCCGCACCATCGACACCGCGGTCCGCGACGAGGGCCTGGTCGCGATCCTCGGCGTGCCCCTCACCCTCGGCAGCCAGGTCATCGGCGTCCTCTTCGCCGCCGACCGCCGCGCCAGGGTCTTCGAGCGCGAGCAGGTCGCCCTCCTCGGCTCCTTCGCCGCCCACGCGGCCGTCGCCATCGACACCGCCAACCTGCTCGCCGAGACCCGCACCGCCCTCGCCGAGCTGGAGCGGGCCAACGACATCATCCGCGAGCACAGCGCCGTCATCGAGCGCGCCGCCGAGGTCCACGACCGGCTCTCCGAGCTGGTGCTGCGCGGCGGCGGCGTCCACGACGTCGCCGAGGCCGTCTCCGAGGTCCTCGGCGGCACCGTCGAGTTCACCGAGACCACCGACGGCGCCGCCCGCCGCTCCGGCGGACACGCGGTCCGCGACGGCGACGACTGGGTCGCCGCCGTCTCCGCCGGAGGCGAGCACCTGGGCGCGCTGGTCCTGCGCGGCCGCGCCCACCTCGACCCCGTCGACCTCCGCACCCTGGAGCGCGCCGCGCTCGTCACCTCCCTGCTCCTGCTCGCCCGCCGCTCCGCGGGCGAGGCCGAGCAGCGCGTCCGGGGCGAACTGCTCGACGACCTCCTCGACACCCCCGACCGCGACCGCCGCGTCCTGCGCGAGCGCGCCGCCCGCCTCCGCACCGACAGCGACGCGCCCCACGTGGTGCTCGCCGCCCGCATCGACCGGGCGGGCCCCGCCGCCGAGGCGCCCGGCCGGGAGAGCGCCGACCGGCAGCGCCTGTGGTCCGCCGCCTCCCACCTGGCCGCCACCCGCAGCGGCCTCGCCTCCGCCCGCGACGGGGGTACGGTCCTCCTGCTGCCGCTGGGCCCCGGCGAGGACGCCGCCGAACTCGCCCGCCAGACCGCCCGCCACCTCGGCGGCACCGTGCGCGAACCCGTCACCGTCGGCGCCTCCGCGCCGGTACGGGCACCGCTCGACCACCCGGACCAGGTGGCCGGCGCCTACGAGGAGGCCCGCCGCTGCCTCGACGCGCTCGGGCTGCTGCACCGCGCGGGGGAGGGCGCGGCGGCCGAGGACCTGGGCTTCCTCGGCCTGCTGCTCGCCGACGGGCGCGACATCGGCGGCTTCGTGGACCGCACGATAGGCCAGGTCGTCGCGTACGACGGCCGCCGCGGCACCGACCTGGTGCGCACCCTGGACGCCTACTTCGCCAGCGGCATGAGCCCGGCCCGTACCAAGGACGACCTGCACGTCCACGTCAACACCGTGGCCCAGCGGCTGGAGCGGGTGGGCCGGCTCCTCGGCCCGGACTGGCAGTCGCCGTCCCGCGCCCTGGAGATCCAGCTGGCGCTCCGCCTGCACGCCCTGTCCTCGGCCGTCTCCCGCGCCTGACACGGCGAAGGCCCCGCGCCCCCCTCCCGGGGCGCGGGGCCGGATCTCCGCTCGCGGGCGAGGGTCAGGCGTCGGCGCCGACGGGGGCCTTCGCGGCGCTCGGCTCGTCGGCCTCGGACAGGTCGGCGTTGCGGGTCTCCTTGGCGCAGGCGATGGCCACGATCGTGAGCAGCGCGGCGGCGATCACGTACAGGGCGATCGGGGTCGAGCTGCCGTGGTCGGCGAGGAGCGCGGTCGCGATCAGCGGAGCCGGGGCACCGGCCGCGACGGAGGAGAACTGGGCGCCGATCGAGGCACCGGAGTAGCGCACCCGGGTCGCGAACATCTCGGAGAAGAACGCGGCCTGCGGGGCGTACATCGCGCCGTGCAGGACCAGACCGACGGTCACGGCGAGCAGCAGGCTGCCGAAGGAACCCCGGTCGATGAGGGTGAAGAAGGGGAACATCCAGGCGCCGACGCCGACAGCGCCGATCAGGTACACCGGGCGGCGGCCGATCCGGTCGGAGAGCGCGCCCCAGAGCGGGATGACGGCGAAGTGCACGGCGGAGCCGATGAGGACGGCGTTGAGCGCGGTCTGCTTGGAGAGGCCGACGGAGGTGGTCGCGTAGACGAGGATGAAGGCGGTGATGACGTAGTAGGAGATGTTCTCCGCCATGCGGGCGCCCATCGCGATGAGGACGTCCTTCCAGTGGTGGCGCAGCACGGCGACGAGCGGCATCTTCTCGACCGCCGCGTCGGCCGCCTTGCGCTCCTCGGCGGCGGCGAGCGCCGCCTTGAAGACCGGGGACTCGTCGACGGAGAGCCGGATCCACAGACCGACCATCACCAGCACCCCGGAGAGCAGGAACGGGATCCGCCAGCCCCACGAGGTGAACGCGGACTCGGACATCAGCGCGGTCAGCGCCGACAGCACACCGGTCGCGAGCAGCTGGCCGGCCGGGGCGCCGGTCTGCGGCCACGACGCCCAGAAGCCGCGCCGCTTGGCGTCGCCGTGCTCCGACACCAGCAGCACGGCCCCGCCCCACTCGCCGCCGAGCGCGAAGCCCTGCACCAGCCGCAGCGCCGTGAGCAGCAGCGGAGCGGCCGACCCCACCGTCGCGTGGGTCGGCAGCAGACCGATCGCGAAGGTCGCCCCGCCCATCAGCAGCAGGCTCAGCACCAGCAGCTTCTTCCGCCCGAGCCGGTCCCCGTAGTGCCCGAACACCAGCGCGCCGAGCGGCCGGGCGGCGAACCCGACGGCGTAGGTGAGGAAGGAGAGCAGCGTGCCGACGAGCGGATCCGACTCGGGGAAGAACAGCTTGTTGAACATGAGCGCCGCGGCGGAGCCATATAGGAAGAAGTCGTACCACTCGATCGTGGTGCCGATCAGGCTGGCGGCGACGATGCGCTTCAGCGATCCGGGCGGCGTCGGAGCGGTTCTTGCGGCGGCCATGTGCACCACTTCCAGGCAGGTACGGGGGACGTTCCGGTGTCGCCACACCGTAGAAACACGCAGGTCACCGGCGTATGTGGTGGGACACCATAGTTCCGGTCCGCGTGATGCGCGGGGCCACCATGCGAGGCCGCCCCCGGCCCCGGAGCGCGCCCGGACAGCCTTGCGAGCGCTGCCACTTGGGGATGAAGCGGTGCCGACGCCGTGCCCCCGGCCGCCCTCCCGCTGTTCTCACCCGGAGGAAAGATCGTTTCGAGCGGGGAGAGGGACGGCGATGCGTCGAGGCGGGGAAGGCGGTCGGCGTACGTGAGCCTGTCCGAGGAGGCCGGGACCAGGGCGCCGTCCGCGCCGGCCCGTACCGCCCGCACGGTGGCCGAGGAACTGATCGGCCGCACGCTCGCCGCCCTGCCCGGCGGCCCTGTCGACCGCCCCTCGTGGACCGTCGGCGGCGCCGGACCCGTCGGCATCGACGCGGGCGACGAGCGCGCCGCCCAGGCCGCCTGCGGCGTCATGCACGTGCACGGCCGCGCCACCGGAGCCCCCGCCCCCCTCGCCGCGGAGTACGTCTCCACCGTGACCGGCGTCCTCGCCGCACAGGGCGTCACGGCGTCCCTGCTCGCCCGCGCCCAGGGCCGCCCCCCGCTGCGCACCGGCACCTCCCTCGCCCAGGGCGCGCTCCTCACCGTCACCCAGTACCTCGCCGCCGCCACCGCCCCGGACGACGACCCGCCGCCGCCCGGGAGCCCCACCGGGCTCGCGACGCTCGTCACCGCCGACGGCGCCCGCGTCGAGATCGAGACGCTCGACCCCACGGCCTGGGCCGGATTCTGGACCCGATTAGGGGTGCCGCCCCGCACGGCCGGACGCGGCTGGCTGCCCTTCCAGTCCCGCTTCGGCACGGCGGTCTGCCCCCTGCCCCCGGAACTCCCCGCCGCCATCCTGGCCCACCCCCTGGAAGCCGTACGCCACGCAGGAGCCACGCACGGCGTGTCGGTCGTCGCGGTGGGGGAGACGCCGACGCCGCCACCCGGCCTCGCCCCCTGGACCCTCGAACCCGCCCACGCCGGCCACCGCCCCTTCGCGCCGACGCCCGCGACCGTGCCCCTCGGGGACGTACTGCCGCTGGCCGGCGTCCGCGTCGTCGAGTCGGCCCGCCGCGTCCAGGGGCCCATGGCCGGACACGTCCTGCGGATGCTCGGCGCCGACGTCGTTCGGGTCGAACCCCCCGGCGGGGACCCCCAGCGCGCCCTGCCCCCGGTCGCCGGAGGCTGCTCTGTCCGCTTCTCCGCGCTCAACCACGGCAAGACCGTCGTCGAGGCCGACCTCACCACCCGGCAGGGCCGGGACACCGTCGGCGAGCTGGCCTCCCGCGCCGACGTCTTCCTGCACAACTGGGCCCCCGGCAAGGACCGCGCGCTCGGCCTGGACGCCGACGCGCTGCACGCCCTCAACCCCCGCCTCGTGTACGCCTCCGCCTCCGGCTTCGGCACCGCCCTCGGCCCCGTCCCGCCGATCGGCACCGACTACCTCGCCCAGGTGCACGGCGGCCTCGCCGCCGCCCTCCGCCCCGCGGGCGAGCCACCGGCCCCCTCCCTGATGACCGTCACCGACGTCCTCGGCGGACTGGTCCTCGCCCAGGCCGTACTCGCCGGACTCCTCGCCCGGCAGCGGACCCACCGGGGCTGCCGGGCCGAGTCCTCGCTGCTCTCCGCGGCCGCCCTGGTCCCCCGCCCCGACCGGCGCGTCACCCTCTCCCCGCTCGACCACCCGCTGCCCACCGCCGACGGCCTGCTCTACCTGGGCGCCGAAGCGCGGTCCAGGCCCGGCGAGGTCGCCCGGACGATCGGCGCCCCCGACGCCGCCACGGTGGGGGAGCGGCTCAGGAGCCGTACGACGGACGCGTGGCTGGCCGAACTCCGGGCGGCGGGACTGCCGTCCGTCGCCGTCCGCACCGACCTGGCCGCCCTCGCCGCCGACCCCGCCTTCGCCCGGGCCGTCCTCCCGCCGGACGAGCACCTGCCGTACGCCCGCCCCGCCTCGCCCTGGACCTTCACCGAGGAGCCCTCCGCATGAGGCGACCCGCCCCGCGAGGCCGCCGCCCCTCGCCGCGCGAGGCCGGGCACCCCGTCCCGGGCCGAAGGCCGATACCCGGACGACGGGCGACCGCGTCCGCGTCCGCGACGCCGACCGCGTCCGCGTCCGCCCGTCCGCTCTGACGGAACCCGCCGGCCCCCGCCTCACGACGCCGCCGTGAGGCCGAGGACCACCCCTGCCCCGACCCCCGGGGCACGGGTGCGCCTCCACGAGCCCACGGGCCCCCGCCCACACCCCCGCACCTCCACCCCGCACCCCGGGTGAGCCCGCGCTGCGCGCGGCCCGCCCCGTCCGACCCCGAAGGCGGAACCCGATGACCGCGACGTACGACACCGCGCGGGAGGCCCCCTGGCGCTCCCGGAACGGTCTGGAGCTGCCCGACCGGGTGCCGCGCGCCGACCGCAAGGCGTGGGAGGCCCGGGGCCTGTGCCCCGACGCGGACCTCTTCACCCTCTTCCGCAGGAACGCCCTGGCCTTCCCGGACCGCGAGGCCGTCGTGGACGGACGGGGCACCCTCACCTACGGCGAGCTGTACGCCGAAGTGCTCCGCGTCGCGGCCCTGTTCGCGGAGGCGGGGCTCGGCGCCCGGGACGTGATCGCGCTCCGGCTGCCCAACGAACGCCTCGCCGTGGCCGCGGAGTTGGCCGTCTACGCCCTCGGCGCGGTCGCCCTGCCCTATCCGCTCGGCGGAGGCGTCCGGGACACCCGTACGCTCCTGGCCCGGTCCAGGGCGGCCGGAGCCGTCCTCAGCGCACCCGAGGACATCGAGGCGGCCGCCGAACTCCCGTGGTTGCGGGCCCTGTTCGCGACGACGCCCGACGCGCCCGCGCACGTACGCCGGCTCGACGGCGCCACGCCCGGTGGGGCGTTCCGGCCGGCCGGACTTCCTGCCGAAGCCACCGCCCCGGCGCGGCTGCTCGTGTCCTCCGGGTCCGAGACCGAGCCGAAGATGGTCGCCTACAGCCACCAGGCCATGGCCGGCGGCCGGGCCGCGTACGCGCGGGCGCTCACCGGCTTCCCGGCCGAACCGCCACGTCTTCTCGTCCTCGTCCCGCTGGCCTCCTCATACGGCTCGCTGGGCGTCCCGGTCGCGCTCGCCGCGCTCGGGGCGACCCTGATCGTGCGCGAGCGCTTCGACGCCCGCGAGGCGCTCCGGGCGGTGGTCGACCACCGGCCCACCCACGTCTTTGGGGTGCCGACCATGCTGCGGCGGATGGCCGACCTCCCCCGGCTGTCGGGCGAGGACACCTCGTGCCTGCGGGCCGTCGTCTCCAGCGGCGCCGCGCTGCCCGCCTCCACCGCGACCGCCTGCCGCGAACGCTTCGGCGTGCCGGTCGTCACCGTGTACGGCTCCTCGGACGGCGTCAACTGTCACACCGTCACTCCGTCCGGGGACAGCGCGGGCACTCCCGACCCGGCCGTGGCCGCCTTCCGGATCGTCCGGTCCGACGGCACTCCCGCCGCCACCGGGGAGCCGGGCGAGATCCAGGCCAAGGGCCCCATGACACCGCTCTGTTACGCGGGCGCCCCCGAACTCGACGCCCGCTACCGCACCTCCACCGGCTGGGTCCGCTCCGGCGACCTCGGCGTCCTGGACGCGGCGGGGCGGCTGAGAGTGCTCGGCCGGCTCAAGAACGTGGTGATCCGCGGCGGTTACACCATCAGTCCGGCCGAGGTGGAGAACGAGCTCGGCGCCGACCCCCGCATCGCCGAGGCCGTGTGCGTGCCCGTGCCGGACGAGGAGTTCGGGGAGCGGCTGTGCGCGTGCGTACGGCCCGTCCCGGGAGCGCCCGCGCCGCTCCTGGGCGCCGTGACCGCGTTCCTCGAAGCCCGGGGACTGGAGCGGCGCAAGCTCCCCGAGTACCTGCTGGTGCTCGACCGGGTCCCGCTGCGCCCCACCGGGAAGGTCTGCCGCCGCACCCTCGCCGCGTGGGCCGAGGCCGCCCTGGGCGCCACCGCGCGGCCCGGCGCGACGGTCCGCGTGAACACAGAGGCAGACGATTTCACTCATGCGGGGGAAAGAGCGGATAAATAGCGCGGAAGCCCAGAATTGCATGCAATCCTGTTACTGCAAACGGAATTTCTGATTCAACTTCCTTCGCGGTGTGCGTACTCGACAGCCGTCCACGGCCCGTCGTCGCTTCGACCGACGAGGTCCGAACGCGAGGAGAAGCAGCGGAATCATGGGGGGACGCATGTTCACAGAAGTCGCCGTGGTCGGTCTCGGCTACGTCGGCCTCCCGCTGGCCCGCCGGGCCTGCGAGGCGGGGCTGGCGACCGTCGGCTACGACATCGCCGCCGACGTCGTCGAGGGGCTGGACCGGGGGCACTCCCACATCGAGGACATCCCCGACGAGGACATCGAGGCGATGCGCGCCGCCGGCTTCCGGGCCGGCACCGACCCCGCGATCCTCTCCGGCGCCCACACCGTCGTCATCTGCGTGCCCACCGGACTCACCGCGTCCGGCGAACCGGACCTGTCCTCGCTGACCTCGGCGGTCCGCACCGTCGCCCGCCACCTGGAACCCGGCGTGCTGGTCTGCGTCGAGTCCACCAGCCACCCGGGCACCACGGAGGAGATCGTCCGGCCCCTCCTCGAAGCGCACGGACTGCGCGTCGGCGAGGACTTCCACCTGGCGTACTCCCCCGAGCGCATCGACCCCGGCAACCGCCGCTACAGCCTGCGCACCACGCCCAAGGTCGTCAGCGGCTGTACGAAGCTCTGCGCCAAGCACGCCACCGCCTTCTACGAACGGCTCGTGGACGAGGTCGTCGTCGCCGCCGGGACCCGGGAGGCGGAGATGGCCAAGCTCCTGGAGAACGCCTACCGGTACGTCAACATCGCCCTCGTCGACGAGGTCGCCGTCTACTGCGACCGGGTCGGCATCGACATCTGGGACGTGCTGCGCTGCGCGAACACCAAACCCTTCGGGTTCTCGGCGTTCCGCCCCGGCCCCGGCGTCGGCGGGCACTGCATCCCCGTCGACCCCCGCTACCTGATGACCCACGCCGCCGAACAGGGCTTCACCTTCCACACCCTGGGCGCCGCCCGCGCCGTCCTCGACGCGATGCCCGACCACGTCGCCGGCCGCGCCCGCGACCTGCTCGTCGCCGCCGGGAAGGACCCCGCCGAGGCCCGCGTGACCCTGCTCGGCGTCGCCTACAAGGCCGACATCTCCGACACCAGGGAGTCACCCGCCTACGCCGTGGCCCGCGCGCTCGGGGCCCTCGGCACCCGGCTCACCTACCACGACCCGTACGTCGGACGCTTCGAGGTGGACGGCGTCCCCGTCCCCCGGCAGCGCTCCCGCGAACAGGCCCTCACCGGCAGCGATCTGGTGGTGCTTCTCCAGGAGCACGCCGAGTACCGCTCCGCCGACTGGGACTCCGCCGCCTGCCCCGTCCTGGACACCCGGGGCACGGCGGAGGGCCGACGCGTGGTGCGGCTCTGACGCCGCGCCACGCCCCACAGACCTCCGGCCCGGCCGCGTACGCGCCACGGGCCGCGGGAAAGGCCGCCCGGACACCCGTCCGGACGGCACACATGAAGAAATAAGGAGAACACCTCATGACCATCGCCCAGGAGCGTCTGTCGAAGCGTTTCGACAAGTGGGACGTGAACGGTGACGGCGTGCTGGAGACCTCGGACTTCGTCACCGAGGCCGCCAACATCGCCACCGCCTTCGGCCAGACCCCCGAGTCGGCGAAGGGCTCCCAGCTGCGAGACGGCTTCATCGCGATGTTCGAGCTCCTCGCCGACAAGGCGGGCGCCCCGGCGCAGGGCCCGATCAACCGCGCGCAGTTCCTCCAGGCCGCCGGTGAGGTCGTCGACGGTGGCGCCGCCACCTTCAACCCGGTCCTCGGCCCGGTCACCAAGGGCATCGTCGCCCTCGCGGACAGCGACGGCGACGGCGTCATCGACGAGGCCGAGTTCGCCGTCTGGCTGAAGGCGGTCGGCGTCAGCGAGAAGGAGGGCCGCTCGGCCTTCCAGCAGATCGACACCGACGGCAGCGGCACGCTGTCCGAGGACGAGCTGCTGACCGCGGTGCGTCGCTTCCACACCGGTGAGCTCGACGTCGAACTCCTCGGCTGAGCCCTCACCTCCGGTGAAAGCGGCTGGCCGGCACCCCTCAGGGGGAGCCGGCCGGCCTTTCCGTGCGGGCGCGCCTAGTCGGCCGGCGCGAAGACCACCTCGGTCTCCGGCGCCAGCGCCAGCGACCGGCCGGTCAGCAGCCGGGGCGCGTGGATCACGATGTTGTAGTGATTGGGCAGATGGCAGCCGTCGAAGCCGAGCACGGCGCCGACCGGCTCCCCGCCGATCAGCACCGTGTCGCCCCGGTCGAGGACACCGCCGTTCTCCAGCTCCACGAACCCGAGGAAGCCGACCCGGTCCACCCGGGAACCCGGCACGTCGCTCCACCGGTCGGTCGTCAGCAGCTCGTGCACCTCGCCCCGGCGCACACAGCGGGCCGCGAACGGCTCCAGGGTCATGCCCCGGTCCGTCCGCTCGTGCAGCAGCACCTTGACCAGGGTCCCGCGCACCGCGCGCTTGGCGCCGTTCTCGTGCCGGCCGGCGTCGAGCGAGGACGGGGAGGGAGCGGGGGAGGGGATGGCGGTCATCGGGGCTCCGGTCGGGGGGTGAGGTGCGGTTCCCGGGCGGCGCGCGGTGCCGGGAGGCCGGGCGTGGCCTCCGCCGCGTAGACGGCGGCGACCAGTTCGAGCGCGGCCAGGCCGCCGTCGACGGCCCGGGACGGGTCGGGCAGGTCACGGAGCCCGGCGACGTCGCGCAGGACGCCCTCGTACTCGTGCCACAGCGACTCCTTGAAGGCGGGGCGGCCGTCTAGCATGTCCGCCGACAGCTCGGTGCCGTCGTCGAGCCGTACCACCACGTCCTTGACCTCACCCGGGTACGACCAGTCCAGCTCCACGAGGCCCCGGCCGCCCGGACCGGCCAGCTCGATCACGGCCTGGCGGTCGGTCCCGGCCGCGTCCCGGGTCACGTCCACGGCGACGACCTCCGAAGGGGTCTCGCCGAGCAACAGGCGCACCAGGTCGAAGGCGTTCGGGCCGTTGTCCGCGACGCAGCCGCCGCCGCAGCGGGCCGGGTCCAGGTACCAGGTGTCCGCGCCGATGTGCTCCTCGATCCGCTCCAGGTACCGCACCCGTACGGACTCCACCCGCACCGGCGCGTCCGGCGCGGGCAGCCGGCGCAGCAGGGAGAGGACCTGGTCGTTGTAGCGGCGGTGGAAGGCCGTGAACACCGGGACGCCGTACCTGCGGGACAGCGCGGCCAGGCGCCGCCCGTCCGCCGCGTCCAGGGCGAGGGGCTTCTCCACGCAGACCGGGACACCGGCCCGCAGCGCATCCGCGCACACCTCGGCGTGCGCGTGGTTGGGCACGGCGACGACCAGGGCGTCCAGCGGACCGGCGGCGAGCAGTTCCCGGTGGTCGGTGTGGCAGGCGACCCGGCCCCGGAACGGGGCCAGGGCCTCCTCGCGCAGGTCGCAGACGGCGGCCAGCTCCCACTCGGGCATCCGCTCGGCGGCGGCCAGGTAGAAGCGGGAGATCACGCCGAGCCCGGCGATGCCCAGACGGAGCGGTCGCGGAGGTGCCTGCCCGGCGGTCGGCGTCATCGGTCGTCCTCCGGGGCGATCGGGAGCCGGAGGCCGAGGGCGGTCAGTTCGGCGTGGAGCGTGGCCGAGAGCGGGACGCCGGACGCGCGCCGCTGCTCGGCGCGTTCGCCCTCCGGGTGGCCGGGATAGCAGACCGGTCCCTGGCCCGGCAGCGGAGGACAGTCCAGGACCGTGCCGAACATCTCGCGGGCGTCGCCGTCGAAGCCGTCGCGGAGCGCGCCGGGAGCGATGGCCAGGACGAGGAAGCCGATGTCGTCGTCGCTGCCGCCCGGTCGGCCGTCGCCCTCCAGGGCGGCGGGGTTGGGGCCGGTGGCGGCTCCGGGCAGCACGGCGGCCAGCAGCTCCACCGCGAGGCCCAGCCCGAACCCCTTGAAGGCGCCGGTGGCGGGGGTGCCGCCGAGCCAGCCCAGCCACGCCTCGCCCCGGTCGTACGCGGCGGCGTCCCGCACCGGGCGCCCGGCGTCGTCGGTGAGCCAGCCCTCCGGGGCCTCCCGCCCGTCCCGGGCGGCCGTGCGGACGCGGCCGGTCGGGACGACGGTGGTGCTCATGTCCAGGACGAACGGGCGCCCCTCCAGCGCCGGGGCCGCCACGCTCAGCGGGTTGGTCCCCAGCAGGGCGGCGGCGCCGAGCGGCGGCCGGGCGATGCGCTGGCCGCCGCAGTTGGAGGCCACCACGCCGATCATGCCCCGGTCGGCGGCGCGCTTCGCGTGGACGCCCGCGCAGCCGAAGTGGGTGGCGCCCCGTACGGACACGAGCCCGATGCCGCTGCGCGCCGCGCGCTCGATCGCGAGGTCCATCGCCTCGGAGGCGGCCCACAGGCCGAGCGCCCGGCGGTGGTCCAGGACCACGCAGGCTCCCAGGTCGCGCAGGACGAGCGGTTCGGCGACGGGATCGGCGCCGCCGGACTCCAGGAGCGGCCGGTAGAGGCGGCCCAGGTTGAACACGCCGTGCGAGTCCATGCCGGTCAGGTCGCCGTAGCAGAGCGCCTCGGCGGCGAGCCGGGCCCGGGCCTCGGGGACTCCGAGCCGGGCGAAACAGGCGGCGGTCTCGTCGAGCAGCGTCCCGTACGCGACGGTCACCTGCCTCCCGTCTCCGGGCTCCGGGCCGGCGCTCCGGGGTGCGGCGCCGTCGGACAGCGTGGACGTCATGCGGTTCCTGCTTTCTCGGTAGGTACCGGTAAGGGGCGGTGCTCCGCTCCGTACCGGACGTCTTCGGCGAAGACGGTCAACAGCGCGGCCGTACGGGCCGCGAACGCTTCGAGGTCGGCCAGGTCGACGAACTCGCCCGCCGCGTGGGCCCGGTTGGCGTCCAGCGAGCCGGGTCCGAACACGGTGGTGAAGGCGGACTCGACGCCGTCCAACCAGATCGCGTCACAGGTGAACCCCGGCTCGTCGTCGGGCCACCGGGCGATGCCCGCCCGGGCCAACAGCTCCTCACCCCAGGAGGGTTGGGCGCCGAGCGCGGGCAGGCCGCGCTTCTCCCACTCCAGGCGGGTGATCCGGGCCGCGTCGGAGGCGGTCCGGGCGAAGAGCGGGATGCCGGAGAAGCGGGCGGTGAACTCCCGCAGCCCCTCGTCGAGGGCCCGGGCGAGCGCGCGCTCGGCGGCGGCGCCCGCCTCGGCGGTGGCGTAGGCCAGGTTCAGCAGCAGACTGCCGGTGCCGTGGACCTTGTTGTGCAGCGTGCCGGTGTGCAGCCCCGCCACGCAGACCGTGGGCGGCGGTCCGCCTGCGGGCGCCGGGCCGAGGGCGGCGGCGAGGTGCTGGGCGAGGAAGCCCAGCAGGACGGTGGCGTTGTGCCCGGCCCCGGGCCGGTCGTCGACGGCGTCCTCGCCGTCGACCGAGACGCGGGCAGTGGCGGCGGCGGTCGCGCGGGGCAGGTGGCGCAGCCCCGTCGGCTCGCAGAACACGTTGAGCCGGCCGACGTACCCCGCCTCGACGAGCGGCCGGGTGCCGAACGTGCCCAGCGCCCCGCCCTCCTCGCCCGCGACCGCCTGCACCAGCACCGTGACGTCCCGGCCGATCGCCGGGCAGCTCTCGACGGCGGCGGCGACACCGGCGAGCAGCGCCACCGCCGGACCCTTCGCGTCGACGGCACCCCTGCCGTGGAACCGGATGCCGTCGTACGTGGGGGGCTCGCCGCCCGCGACGGTGTCCAGGTGCACGTTGAACATCACTGTGCGCTCCCGGGGCCGTTCGGGCCCCAGCCGCAGCACCAGGCTCGGCTGGCTCGCCAGGAACGACGGGTCGGCGGCCGCGCGCCGGACGGGCCGCGGGGTGTCGTCGCGCAGCACCGCCTCGGGGGCGGGGGCGCCGAGGCGTACCACCTCGAAGCCGAGCCTGGCCGCCGCCGTGGCGTAGGCGTGCAGGGCGGCCGTCAGGTGGTGGGGCGCGCCGGGGGCGGTCTCCAGGGGGCCCGCGGTGGGGGTGTGCAGCAGGTGCAGCAGCAGCCCCGTGTCGACGCCCGCCGGGCGGGGCCGCGCGGGGACCCGGTCGGGGGCGGTGGCGGGGGAGGGGACGGCGGGTGAGGGGGTGGGGGACGGGGTGGGCGGCGGGGGGATGTGCAGGGCGGCCAGGCGGCGGGCCGCCCGGACGAACGGGCCTGCCGTGTCGGTGCCTTCGCCCCAGACGCCCGCGTGCGGGATCACGGCGAGGTGGGGTTCGAGGGAGTACGCGCCCCGGTAGCCGTGCTCCTCCAGCAGGCGTACGCAGTCGGCGACGCGGGCGACGCCCTCGCCGGGCAGGGTGTAGACGGCCTCGCCCGGACGGGTGCCGGGCAGCGCGTCCTTGACGTGGACGTGGGCGACGTACGGCAGCAGGCTTTCGAGGAGGGCGTGGGCGTCGTAGCCGTACGGCACCCCGTTCCCGATATCGAAGAGGACGCGCAGCGCCGGGCTGTCCACCTCGGCGAGCATCCGGAGCATGCGGGAGGCGTCGGATCCCGCCCAGCCCGCGCAGTTCTCGTGGAGGAGTTCGACGCCGAGCCGCTCCGCGCGGCGGGCCAGCCGGCGCATGCGGTCGATCGCCTCGGCCGCCCACTCCTCCTCGGGCAGTCCGCCGTCGGTCCACGACATGACGCGCAGGCTGCGGCAGCCGAGGACCCGGCCGTGTTCGGCGAGCCGGTCCAGTTCGTCCAGGTCGGCGGTGACGGGGCCGGTGACGGGGCGGGCCCAGTTGCCGATCCGGGAGTCGAGGCAGACCACCCCGAGGCCCGCCGCGTGCAGCCGTGAGGCGGCCTCGCGCACGGCCGGTGCGGACAGATCGGCGAGGGCGGTGCCGTCGAGGCTGCGCAGCTCCAGGGCGGACCAGCCCAGCTCTTGGGCGACGGCGATCTGCTCGGTCAGGCCGGGGGCGGCCTCGTCGCCGATGCCGGTGATCCGGCCGGTGAGGTCAACGGGCCGCGACACGGGGCGCCTCCTCGGACCGTTCGTCGGTGGTGGCGTTCGCGTTCGCGCAGTGGCGCTTGGCCGCGTCGAGGAGTCGGACCACGTCGGTGTGCAGGGTGAAGTCCTCCGTCCACGTGGGGTCTTCGGCCGGGGCGGTGGCGAACCGGGTGTAGGTCCGGTGCAGGAAGGCGGTCAGCGCGTCGTCCCGGAAGACCTCGCGCCGTCCGTCGACGTCGAGCTGGACGTGGTCATCGGCGTCGCTCGGGGCGAAGTGGGCGACGGCAGTGCCGTGTTCGAAGGTGAGGGCGACGCGGCGCTCCCGTACCGGTGCGGTGAGGTCGGAGTGGATGCGGGTCCGCACGCCGTTCGCGTGGAGCAGTTCGAGGAGCGCGGAGCCCAGGCCGGGGCGGACGGTCTCGCCGATCCGCAGGTCGGTCAGCCGGGCGCCGGTCGTCTCGGCCGGGCCCGCCAGCGACAGGACCAGGCCGAGGGAGTGCGGCAACTCCACGTCGAACGCCGTGGGATGCCCGTCGTCGACGCGGAGCGAGCGGGTGAAGCGCGGCTTGTGCTGGGTGACGTCGACGCGCAGCAGCCGCCCCTGCCCGCCGGAGCCGATCAGCGCCCGGAGCCGGTCGGCGAGGCCGGAGGCGGGCCAGTGTGCCACCACCGCGAGGCGCAGCCCGTACCGGGCCCGCAACTCCGCGATGGCGGCCCGCTCCTGAGGGCCGACGGCGAGCGGCTTCTCCACGATCATGTCGCGGTAGCCCGCGGCGCACAGCTCCGCGAGCACGGCGAGCCGGGTGGCGGGCGGGGTGCAGACGTGGACCACGGCGCGGTCCGGGGGCAGCAGTGCGCGGGCCGCGGCCGGCGTCGGCGTGACGGTGACGCCGTCCGGCACGGGGGCCCGTTCGCCGGGCCGGGGGTCGACGGCCACGACCGGCCCCCGCCAGAGGTCGGGCGAGCGGTCCCGGGCGGCGCGCAGGGCCCGCAGGTGCAACCCGGAGCCGGCACGGCCCAGTCCGACGATCAGGGGCTGCCTCATACGGTTGTTCCATTCGGTGATTCGGGCGGGATGCAGCGAAGAATGTCTCCGTCCCGTGCGACCCCGGTCAAGGAAATCGGAGGCATGGTCACCGGGAAGTATGAATTTCCATTGAGGATTCGTGACTCCAATCTTCGTACTGTTACGCTCGCTCGGCAGGCTTTCAGGGCGGTCATCGACCCGCCCCTCATCCCTCTCGGGCCTTTCATCCGGCCCCAGTTGACGCCGACGTCCCGTCGGCCGAGAAGAATTGTTTCCGCGTGACGCGATCCAGCATTCCCTTTTTCTCCCAGGCCAGGACGTTCGAAAAGATCTGGCCGGATCTCCGCGCCGGAGTGGACGAGATTTTCGCCGACGGCAAGTTCTCGCATTCCCGCCAGGTCGGCCGTCTGGAAAAAGCCCTCGCGCAGTACACCGGGGCCCGCCATGTGATCGGGGTGAACAGCGGGACCGACGCACTGGTCCTGCTCCTCCAGGCGTGCGGACTGCGCCCGGGGGACCGCGTCCTGGTCCCCGCGTACTCCTTCGTCGCCACCGCCAGCTCCGTCGTCCTGGCCGGCGGGCGGCCCGTCTTCACGGACATCGACCCGGACACGTACGCCATGAGCCCCGGGACCATCCGCGACGAGGCGGCGGACGGCGCCCGGTTCGTGCTGCCCGTGCACCTCTTCTCCCGCATGGCCGGCATGGCGGCGCTCTCCGCGTACGCCGCCGACCGGGGGCTGACGCTCCTGGAGGACAGCGCCGAGGGCATCGGCATGCGGCAGGACGGCGTCCACGCCGGACTCCACGGACGCGGCGGCGTGCTGTCCTTCTTCCCCAGCAAGACGCTGGGCGCGCTCGGCGACGCCGGCGCCGTCCTCACCGACGACGCGGACCTCGCCGAGCACGTGGCCGCGCTCCGGCACCACGGCCGCACCGGGCGCACCCTCGCCCACTTCCCCGGCATCTCCAACGAGACCGTGCACATCGGCCACAACAGCAAGATGGACGACCTCCAGGCCGCCGTCCTGCTCGCCAAACTGGGCGTCCTCGACGAGGACATCCGCCACCGCGCCGTCCTGGCCCGCCGCTACGACGAGGGGCTGCGGGGCTCGCCCGGCATCACCCGGCTGCCCGCCGTCACCGGCGCCCCCGACGAGGTCTTCTACGTCTACCTCATCGAGACCGACCGGCGCGACGAACTCGTCGCCCACCTCCACGACCAGGGCATCGGCACCGAGACGTACTACCCCCGGCCGCTGCACCTCCAGCCCTGCTTCGCGGAACTCGGCCACCGGCCCGGCGACTTCCCCGTCGCCGAGGCCGCCTCCCGCCGCGCCCTCGCCCTGCCGCTCTACGCCGATCTCACCGAGGCCGAGGTGGACCGCGTCTGCGCGGCCGTCCGCGCGTTCCACACCGGGAAGGTGCCCGCATGACCACCACCAGCGACCGGAGCACCGGACCCGCCACCACCCCAGGCGACCGCGTCCCTTTCTTCCCGCCCGACCTCTTCCACGAGGACCGCGACACCCTCCTGCGGCTCCTCCACGAGATCGGCACCGGAGCCGACCAGAAGTTCATCCTGGGCGACCACACCCGCCGCTTCGAGGACGCCCTGCGCGACCGCCTCGGCGCCACCGACGTCGTCGCCTGCTCCAGCGGCACCTCCGCCCTCCACCTGATCCTCACCGCCCTCGGCATCGGCCCCGGGGACGAGGTCGTCGTACCGGCCTTCGGCTGCGCCCCGCTCGCCGCCGCCGTCCTCCACGCCGGCGCCGTCCCCGTCTTCGCCGACATCGACCCGCGCACGCTCACCCTCGACCCGGCCGACGCCGAGGCCCGGATCACCGCCCGCACCAAGGCGCTGATGCCAGCCCACATGTTCTCCGTCATGGCCGACATGCCCCGCTTCACGGCCCTCGCGGCCGAGCGCGGCCTGCGGCTGATCGAGGACTCCGCCGTCGCCCAGGGAGCCGTCCTCGACGGCACCCCCGCCGGACTGTGGGGCGACGCCGGGCTGTACTCCTTCGTCCAGGTCAAGTCCTTCGGGATGCCCGGCGAGGGCGGCGCCGTCGTCACCCGGGACGCGGAGACCGGCCGCACCGTGCGGATGCTCCGCAACCACGGCCAGGACGGCGTCACGCGCGGCCTGCACCACGTGATCGGCGTCAACAGCCGCTTCGACGAGATCCAGGCCGCCTTCCAGCTGCACCGGCTCTCCGGCCTCACCGCCCGCCTCGACCGACGCGCCCGGATCGCCGCCCACTACACCGAACACCTCGCCGGCCTGCCCGGCATCACCACCCCGCCACCGGGCACCGACGGCCGCTGCTACTACGTCTACACCCTCCTCGCCGACGACCGGGACGCCCTGCGCGACCACCTCTCCGCCGAAGGCGTCGACACCCACGTCTACTACCCGAGGACCCTGCCCGAGCAGACCGCCTTCGCCCCCGTCGCCGCCGGCCGGCCGGGACCCGGCCTGCCGCACGCCCAGGACGCCGCCCGCCGCCACCTCTCCCTGCCGGTCCACCACCGGCTCAGCGACGCCCAGGTCGAGCACGTCACCGACGCCGTCCGCGCCCACGCCCTGCGTATCCGCCGGTGACCGCACCGCCCAGGACGGGCCGTGCCACCACCCCCAGCCCCGCACGGAGTACCCCCGCATGACCCCTGACCTCGACATCGCCGTCATCGGCTCCGGACTCGCCGGACTCGCCGCCGCCCACGAACTCCGCCGCAACGGGCACGAGGTGTGCGTCTTCGAGGCCGCCGACGCGCCCGGCGGCCGGATGCGCAGCCTCCGCCGCGACGGCTACCTCATCGACACCGGGGCCGAGCAGATCTCCGCCCAGGGCTACCGCGCCACCTGGCAGCTCGTCCGCCGGGCCGGCCTCACCCCCGACGACGTGCCCCGCATCGGCCGCCCCATGGCCGTCTGGCGCGACGGCCGGCCGCACAACGGCGTCGGCGAACCCCGCGCCGTCCTCACCGGCGCCGGACTCGTGCCCGCCGCCCGGCCCTCACTCGCCCGCTTCCTCGCCTGGAGCGGACGCCACCGCGCCGAACTCGACCACGACCACCCCGAGACCACCCCGCTCGGCTCCGACACCATCGCCGCCGCCGCCCGCCGCTACCACCCCGACCTCCACGACCACCTGCTCCAGCCGCTCTCCTCCGCCTTCTTCGGCTGGGACTCCGCACGCAGCTCCGCCGCCCCCCTGGTCGGCCTCCTCCTCGCCGTCGGGCCCGTCTCCGCGTGGCGCACGTACCGGGGCGGCATGGACCTCCTCGCCACCCGCCTCGCCGAACGGCTCGACACCCGCTACGGCCAGCCCGTCGACGAGGTCACCGACCACGGGACCCACGCCCGGCTCACCGTCGGCGGCGCCACCCTCACCGCCCGCGCCGTGGTCCTCGCCGTGCCCGCCCCCGTCGCCGTACGCCTCACCGGCGGCGCCCACACCGCCGACGCCGGCTACCCGGCCGCCTCCACCTACCGGCCCATGTTCAAGGTCAGCTGCGCCCTCGACCGGCCCCTCGCCCCACGCGGCGGCGCCTACGCGCTGCTCACCCCCGCGTGCGAGGAACCCCTGCTCTCCTGCGTCATCGCCGACCACCTCAAGTGCCCCGACCGGGCACCCGCCGGGCGCGGCCTCGTCAGCCTGCTCGCCTCACCCCGCCACATCCCCGAACTCGCCGGAGCGAGCGAGGACGAGGCCGCCCGCAGGCTCACCGCCGCCGCCGAACGCTACGTACCCGGCCTCGGCGCCGCCCTCACCGCCACCCACGTCCACCACTGGCCCGAGGCCATGCCCGAGCTCACCCCCCGCGCCCTCGCCGTCCGCGCCGCGTTCCTGCGCCGCCCGGCCCGCGCCGTCGAGTACGCCGGGGACTGGGTCGCCGCCCGGCCCTCCAGCGAGGGCGCCGCCCGCTCCGGCGCGCTCGCCGCCGCCCGTGTCCTCGCCCACCTCGCCCCGCACCGGGGCCGTACCGCCCGGCAGGAGACCGCCGCATGACCCCCCACGACCTGGGCACCCTCTTCGACGAGCTCGCCGACGCCGGCACCCCCACCCGCTACCACCTCGACCGCCCCTTCGACCTCGCCCCCTCGCCCACCGGCAACGGCGCCACCGAATGGACCGTCCCGGAACTCGCCCTGCTCGTCCAGGAGACCGCCGGCGCGCTCGCCGCCGCCGGAGCCGGCCCCGGCGAACGCGTCGCCATCGTCAAGGCGAACCACTGGGACTACGACCTGATCGCCTGCGCCGCCATCCGCACCGGCGCCGTCCCCGTCAAGCTCTCCGACCACCTCGCGCCCGAGGTCCTCCGCGTCCTCCTGGACCGCTGCGCCCCCCGCGTCCTCGTCACCGACCTCGACGTCCTCGGCCGCGACCCGGCGGCGGACCTCGCCGCGACGGCCCGCACCACCCTCGTCCTCGGCCCCCGAGGCGACCTCCCCGACGGCACCGTCCACCTCGACGAGCTGCGCGGCCACGCCGACCCCGGACCGCACCCCCGCGACGACGACGACCCCCTCGTCGTCGTCCACACCAGCGGCACCACCGGCGTACCGAAACTGGTCTCCCACACCACCCGCACCCTGATCCACCACCTCGCCCGCTTCGAGACGCTGCCGACCCCGCGCATCGGCCTGCGCCGCAACGACAGCCTCTTCAACGCCAGCTCCTACGCCCACGGCCGCACCATCTGCTGGACCGCCGTCGCCCCCGTCCGCGGACCCCGGCACATCTCCTTCGCCTCCGAAGGACGGCCCGAGACCGCCGACCTGCTGCTGCGCGCCCATCCGCCGACCGTCGTCGAAGCCCTCCCCGCCCGCTACGTACGGCTGCGCCCGCTGACCCGCCGCCTGGACAACCCCTTCCGGGACGTACGGACCTACATCAGCACCTACGACGCCGTGCACCCCCCGGTCGTCCGCTCCTACCTCCAGGCCAGCACGCGGCGCCGGCCCCTGTGGATGCAGGGCTGGGGGCAGAGCGAGACCGGGCCCCTGACCTTCGCCTTCCACACCCGGAAGTCCGTCGCCCGGGCCGCCGACGGCGCCGCGACGACCGTCCGCGACCTCGGACGCCCTGTCCCCCTCAAGACCCGCCTCAAGGTCGTCGACCCCGTCACCTTCCTCCCGGTGCCCGCCGGCACCCCCGGACTCGTCCTGTGCCGCACCAAGGCGCTCGCCCCGGACTACCCCGGCGAGCGGGAGCGCTGGGAGGCCAAGCGGCACGGCGACTGGTGGAACACCGGGGACATCGGGACCCTCGCCCGCGACGGCAGCGTCCGGCTCCTCGACCGGGAGGTCGACCACCTCCCCGGATTCAGCTGCCTCCAGGCCGAGGACATGCTGGAGGACCTGCTCCCCGAGGCGCTGGAGTGCGTCGTCCTCGCCCGGACCGGCGCCTACCCGCTGCCCGTCGTCGTCACCGAGGACGGCACCCTCGACCCCGCGCACTGGAAGCGGGCCGCGGACGCCCTCCCGGCGCTCGCCGAACCCGCCGCGGTCGCCTGGGACGACGTCCCCCGCACCGGCACCGGGAAGGTGCGCCGCACGGCCCTGCTCGAACGGCTGACGGGCAGCACCGAGACCTGCGGCACAGGCCGCTGGACATGACCGCGCGCCCCTCCGTGCCGCCCCCGGCCACCCCGGGCCCGAGCGGCTACGTCTTCGACAACGACAGCCCGCACAGCGACCGCCACCACGCCTCCCTCGAAGAGGCGCTCGACCCCCTCACCCTCGGCCACCTCCGCGAGGCGGGCGTGGCCCCCGGGATGCGCTGCCTGGAGATCGGCGCCGGAGCCGGCAGCGTCTCGCGCGGCCTGCTCCGGCTGGTCTCGCCCGGCGGCACCGTCACCGCCACCGACATCAAGCCCGGCCGGATCGCGCCGGAGACCGGACTGACCGTCCTCGCCCACGACGTCGTCACGGACCCGCTGCCCCGGGGCGCGTACGACGTCGTCGTCGCCCGGCTCGTCCTCCAGCACCTGCCCGAGCGGCAGGCGGTGCTGCGGCGGCTGGCCGACGCGCTCGTGCCCGGCGGACTCCTCCAGATCGACGAGTTCGACGCCGGACACGAACCGTGCCTCCTCGCCCCCACCCCGGACGACGCCCGGCTGTACGAACGGTTCACCACGGCCAAGACGACGCTGATGCGCGCGGGCGGCGGCGATCCCACCTGGGGCCGCCGGGCGGCGGCCGCGCTGCGCGAGACGGGCCTGACCGGCCTCCGGATCCGGCCGCACGTGCTGCTGCGCGCCCCCGGAACGCCCGCGCTCGGCCTCCAGCTCCACCACCTCGCCCACCTCGCGCCCCGGCTCCTCGACAGCGGCTTCACCCCCGCCGACCTGGACCGGCTCGGCGCGATGATGCGCGACCCCGGGTTCGCCGCCGCGACCGGCGTCCTCTACTCCGTGCAGGGCCGCCGCCCCGCCCGTACCCCCCTCTCCACCACAAGCCCCGAGGCGACATGACCGACTCCACGCTCACGACCACCACCGCGCCCGCCGGGCCCCCCGCGCCGGCGCCCACCCCGGACGGCCGGCTCCGCACCTACGCGCGCCTCGGCAAGCTCGACGTCTACGACTACTACCTGGGCACCTTCATCGCCCTGTCGGCCGTGCTGCTGCCCGCCGGCGCGCTCACCGGGCGGACGGCCGCGCTCTTCGGCGTCTTCCTCGTCGGGCAGGTCTTCCTGCTCATGGCGATGACCGCCTTCGACGACGTCACGGGCTTCCGCGACGGCAGCGACATCACCAATTACGGCCCCGACCACCCGCTGCGCAACGTGCAGCGCAAGCCGCTGGTGGCGGGCGCGCTGACGGTGCCCGAGGCACTGCGCTTCGCCTGGGCCAGCGCCGTCCTGGCGGCCCTGCTGTTCGGGGTGACCGCGGTGCTCGCGCCGCACCGGCCGGCGTGGACCGCGATCGGGCTCGTCGTGCTGTGGGTGGTGACGTTGCAGTACTCGTACGGGGTCAAGCTCAGCTACCACGGTTTCCAGGAGCTGTACCTGGTCGCCCTGGGCTTCGCGCTCGTGATCCTCCCGTACGGCATGGTCACCGGGCAGGCCACCGGCTTCCTGCTGGTCCAGGCGGTGCTCTTCGGCTTCGGCCCGCTGATGTTCGGGGTGTACTCCAACACCAACGACGTCGAGGGCGACCGGTCCGTGGGGCGTCCCACCGTCGCCGCCCTGGTCTCGGAGCGGGGCAACGCCCGCTTCATCGGCGCGCTGTCCCTCGCCGAGTTCCTGACCATCGCCGTCGCGAGCCTGACGGGCATCGCCCCCTGGTGGTTCGTCCTGGTGATGCTGCCGGCCTCCCTGCTGCGGCTGCGGCAGTACCTGCTCGGCTTCCGGGCCGGCGACATCATGCGGGCCCGGCGCACCGGCTTCGCGGTGCACCGGCTCGGCGTCGTCCTGATGATCGTGGCGAATCTGCTGGCGGCCGTCATGGCCGAGTGACGGCGTCCGACACGCCGACACGCCGGAAGATCAGAATGCACCCTCCGGACCGTGCTAAGCTGGACTTGTTGCAGTTGTGGTACCCATGAACCTATGTGCGCCTGACCGGAATGCTTTTCCGCGGGCGCATATTTCGTTTTTTCCGGCATCTCCGGATGGGGCCTCTGCCTACAGAAGGAGAAGGTCATGGCACAGGGAACCGTGAAGTGGTTCAACTCGGAAAAGGGCTTCGGCTTCATCGAGCAGGACGGTGGCGGTCCGGACGTGTTCGCCCACTACTCGAACATCGCCACCCAGGGCTTCCGTGAGCTCCAGGAGGGCCAGCGGGTCTCCTTCGACGTCACGCAGGGTCAGAAGGGCCCGCAGGCGGAGAACATCGTCCCCGCCTGATAGCCGGACGCTAGTCCGTACGCTCACCGGGGTCCGCACCTTTGTGGTGCGGACCCCGGTTTGTGCTGTTCGAAGAAAGGCAGAAAATTCTATGTCCCGCAGGCCCCGGAAGTCGAACAAGCGAGCTTCCGCCGCTCCGGTTCCGGCTCCTTCCTCCGCGTCGTCCAGTGAATTCCGGATGCCGGAGAGCGCGACGCCCGCCCTCCCCGCCGTGGAGGAGTTCGCGAGCCTCGACATGCCCGCGGGACTGCTGGCGACCCTCACCGCGCAGGGCGTGACCACGCCCTTCCCCATCCAGGGCGCCACCCTGCCCGACTCGCTCGCCGGCCGTGACGTGCTGGCGCGCGGACGGACCGGTTCCGGCAAGACCCTCGCCTTCGGCCTCGCGCTGCTGGCCCGTACGGCCGGACGGCGGGCCGAGTCCAAGGCGCCGCTCGCGCTGGTCCTGGTGCCCACCCGTGAGCTCGCGCAGCAGGTCACGGACTCCCTCGCCCCGTACGCGACCGCGGTGAACCTGCGGATGGCGACCGTCGTCGGCGGGCTCTCGATCACCAAGCAGGCGGCCACGCTGCGGCGCGGCGTCGAGGTGGTCGTGGCGAGCCCCGGCCGCCTCAACGACCTCGTCGAGCGGGGCGACTGCGTCCTTGACGACGTCCGCATCACGGTGCTGGACGAAGCCGACCAGATGACCGACATGGGCTTCCTGCCGCAGATCACGAAGCTGATCAAGCAGGTGCGGGACGACGGGCAGCGGATGCTCTTCTCCGCCACCCTGGACCGCAACATCGACCAGCTGGTCCGGCGCTTCCTCACCGACCCCGTCGTGCACTCCGTCGACCCGTCCGCGGGCGCGGTGACCACGATGGAGCACCACGTGCTCCACGTGCAGGACGTGACCGACAAGAAGGCCGTCACCACCCGCATCGCGGCCCGCGACGGCCGGGTCATCCTCTTCCTCGACACCAAGCGGTCGGCGGACCGGCTCGCCAAGCGGCTCCTGTCCGTGGGCGTCCGCGCGGCGGCTCTGCACGGCGGCCGTACGCAGCCGCAGCGCAACCGCACCCTGGAGCAGTTCAAGACCGGCCAGGTCACGGCGCTGGTCGCGACGAACGTCGCGGCCCGCGGCATCCACATCGACGACCTCGACCTGGTCGTGAACGTCGACCCGCCGGGCGACCACAAGGACTACCTCCACCGCGGCGGGCGCACCGCCCGGGCCGGCGGCTCCGGCAGCGTCGTGACGCTGGTCCTGCCCGAGGAGAAGCACGAGGTCACCCGGCTGATGCGGGACGCGGGCATCCAGCCCCGGACGACGCGCCTGCGGTCCAGCGACGAGGAGCTGGCCACCCTGACGGGCGCCCGCGAGCCGTCCGGTGTCGCCGTCACCATCGAGGTGCCCCAGCAGGCGGCCCCGGCGGCCTCCCGCGGCGGCCGCAAGCCGGCCGGCGAGGGCGGCGCGCGTCCGTCCCGCCGACGCCGCGGTGGCGGTGGCGGTGGCGGTGGCGGTGGCGCGAGCGCTGCCGCGTCGGCCGACGCGTCCTCCAAGAGCGGCGCCGGCGGCTCCGGCCGCCGGACCGCGGCCGGCGCGAAGACCACGGGCGGCGCCTCCGCGAGTGGCGGCGGTACGTCCGGCGGCGGTCGCGCGTCCGCGACCGGCGGTCGCGCCGCCGCGGCCGGTGGGCGCGGCACCGCCCGGCGTACGGGATCCGGCGGCGCGTCCGCCAAGGGCGAGGGCGCGGCCGCTTCCGCGCGCGGCGGCGACCGGCGTCCGCGCCGGCGTACCTCCTCGCAGGGCGGTACGTCGGAGCGCTGACGGGCCTCGCCCCGCTCCACGATCCGTGTCCGGCCGGTCCCCCCGTCGTGGGGGACCGGCCGGACGCATGTGGTGACGGCGTGCCGGAGGCAGGGCGGAAGTCACGGGTGTTCCAAGGGAGTTGGAAGGCTACTGGTGCGTAAGTGACCCGACAGTAGGGTCGGTTCGGGTGTGAAATCAATACTGGACTAAGTTATTTATTCGCCGGTACGTTGCCGCCGTGTTCCCGAGCCACGCACCACCCCCACTCGTCACCGCGCCGGCCGAGGCGTCGGTGCTTGCCCTGCTGCTCGCCGAGGGGCCGTTGAGCCGGGTCGAACTGGCGCGCCGTACCGGGCTGTCGTCGACGGCCGTGACCAAGGCGGCCCGGCCGCTCATCGACGACGGCTACCTGCACGAACTTCCGCCCGAGCGGACCGCGCCGGGTGCCGGACGGCCCGTCAATCCGCTGGCGGTGACGGCGGATCGGGCGTTCTTCGCCGGGGTCAAGATCAGCGCCGACGCGCTCTACGGCGCGGTTTGCGACCTGCGGGCCGGCATGCGGGTCACCGCCGGCCGTAGCCTCGGCGAGGACCGGGGCCCGGTGGCCGTGAGCGCGCTGATCCGGGAGCTCGTGGACGAACTCCTCGGCATGCGGCCCGAGTTCCGTGACCGTACCCGGCATCTCGGCATCGCCGTCTCCGGCGATGTGGACCGCGCCGCCGGGCGGGTGCGCTACTCGGTGCTTCCCGGCTGGCAGGACGTGCCGCTCGCCGACACGATGGCGCGGGCCACCGGTCTGGCCGTAGTCGTGGAGAACGACGTGAAGGCCCTCACCGCCGCCGAGCACTGGTTCGGCGAGGGCATCGGCACCGAGTACTTCGCGCTGGTCACCATCGGCGCGGGCATCGGATCCGGACTGGTCGTCGACGGGCGGCTGATCACCGGCGCCTACGGGGTCGCGGGCGAGATGGGGCACATCAGCATCGACCCGGCAGGACCCCGGTGCCACTGCGGTCAGGTGGGCTGCGTGGAGGCGATCGCCTCCACCGGCGCCGTCCTCGCCGCCGTGCGCGCCGGAACGGGCCGCCACGACCTCGACTTCGACGCCGCCGTGCGGCTCGCCCGCGAGGGCGACCCCGTCGCCCGGGTGGTCTTCGCCCGCGCCGGGCGTGCCATCGGCACCGGCATCGGGATCCTGGTCAACCTGCTCGGACCCGAGCGCGTCGTCGTCACCGGCGAAGGTCTGGAGACCTACGACCTCTTCGGGGAGCACATCAAGGACTCCTACGCGGAGCACTGCTTCAAGGGCGCTGCCCGGTGCCCGCTGACGCTGCGTCCGCTCCCGTGGGAGGAGTGGGCGAGAGGCGCCGCCGTCCTCGGCATCGAGGCGCTCTTCCCGTAGATCGCGCACCCGTCCCGTACCTCCTCACACCCTCACCCCACTCCTCCCGGAGGGACCACCGTGCTCTTCACCGGACCCCCACCCGCCGCGGCGGGCGCCGCACGGACGCGTAGCCGTGCCCGTACCCGTGCCCTGCCCGCGCTCCTGGCCGCCGCGGCGCTCCTCGCCGTCGCCGTCCCCGGCGCCACCGCGGCTCCCGAGCCCGCTGCCCTCGCCCCCGTGACAGCGGCTCCCCAGACGGGCGCGCGGCTCGCCGCCTCCTGGACCGCGCCGCTCTCCACCCGCGACCGGTACGTCGTCGACGCCGACGGCGACCGCTTCAAGCTCAAGTCCGGCAACTGGGCTGGTGCGCAGGGTACGTGGGAGGGGAGCGGCGACGTCGGTGACCCGGCCAACCATCAGGCCGACCAGATGTCCCACAACCTTCCGCTCGGCCTGGACCGGACCCCGATCGACCGCATCCTCGCCGACTTCCACGCCCTCGGCCTCAACAGCATCCGGCTGCCCTTCGCCAACGCGCTCGTCCACGACACCACTCCGGTGCCGGACGCGGCCGTCGCCGCCAACCCGCAGCTGAGGGGCAAGACCCCGCTCCAGATCATGGACGCCGTGATCGCCGAACTCACCGACGACGGCTTCGCGGTCATCCTCAACAACCACACCACCAGCTACCGCTTCTGCTGCGCCCTCGACGGCAACGAGCGCTGGAACAGCGGCCAGACCACCCGCCAGTGGATCGACGACTGGGTGTTCCTGGCCGAGCGCTACCAGGACAACCAGCGGGTCGTCGGCGCGGACCTGCGCAACGAGGTCCGCCGCGACACCTGGAACGACCCCAACTGGGGCTGGGGGAACGACCACGACCTGAACCAGGCGTACGAGCAGGCCGGCAACGAGATCCTCCAGGCCGACCCGGACCTCCTCATCGTCATGGAGGGCATCAACTGGCAGGGCATCCCGACGGACTTGACCCCGCACGGCCGTCCCACCCTCACCCCCGTCGCCACCCTCTCCAACACCCTGATCCGCTCCGACAAGCTCGTGTACGCGGCCCACTTCTACGGCTACACCGGCCCGAACCACTCCGGCGCCACCGGCATGGGCGAGACCACGGACCCGCGCTACGAGGACCTCACCCCCGAGCAGCTGGTCCAGGTCGTCGACGACCAGGCGCTCTTCGTCACGCGCTCGGGCCAGCACTTCACCGCCCCCGTGTGGATCAGCGAGTTCGGCGCCGGCGGGCGGGGCGACCTGGACGCGAGGGAGCACGACTGGTTCACCCGCTTCACCGACATTCTGGTGCGCAACGACAGCGACTTCGCGATCTGGCCGCTGGTCGGCTGGACCGGCGCCGACGGCAGGCCGCAGGACACCTGGGCCCTGATCAGCTACAGCAGGACCGGCGAGCGCCTCAGTCTGCTGGAGCCCGGCGACTGGCGCACCCCGGACTGGAACCGGCTCGTCGGCGAGCCCGCCAGGTCCGGCCCGATCCCGCAGGCCCCCCGCTGGAACATGCTCAACCTCGACCACACCGACTACAACGTCTCCTCGACCATGCTGGCCGCTCCCGACTGGTCGCCCGGCAACCGCAAGGCCAACTGCCCTGACACCCAACGCCTCGTCGGCCTCGGCAGGAGTTCGAGCCGGGGTCTGTGCACGGACGCGGGCCAGCCCGCCAAGGCCCCCGGGGCGTGGACGGTCGTCACCGACGAGCGGTACGTCACCGGCGGCGACTGGGCGAGCGGCTACAACAAGCTCCAGTGCCCCGCCCGCACCTTCGCCGTCGGCTACAGCGTGAAGGACGACGCCATGGCCGCCCTCCTCTGCGCCCCCGCCGCGACCGCCCTGCCCACCACGGGCCGCGTCCTCTGGTTCGACCGGGGCGACAACCGGCCCGCCACCGGGGGCTCGAACCGCAGCGACTGGGCGCCCGGCTCCTACAAGGGCCAGTGCGGCGACCACGAGTACGTCGCCGGCGTCGCCTTCACCTGGAAGTGGCTCCACTACGGCGTCCCGGACGCCCTGCTGTGCCGGCCGCTGGTCTGACGCCCACCCGGGCTCCAGGGCGGGTGCCTCGCCCTGGAGCGCCGGATCGTCCGCGGAGTGTGCGGGCCGGTCAGGCGAGGTAGTCGGCGACGAGTGCGGCGAACGCCTCCGGGGTGAGGACCGCGACCCCGAGCTTCTCGGCGGCGACCGCCTTCGAGCTGGGCTTGCCCGTGGGGGAGGGGGCGGAGACGAGGTAGGTGGTCTTGCCGTTGACTCCGCTGCCCGCCCGGCCTCCGGCCCGCTCGATCAGTTCGTTCATCTGCGAGCGGCCGAAGCCGTCCAGCCGGCCGGTCATCTTGCCGGTGACGACGACGGTGCTGCCGGTGAGGGGACCCGCAGTGGGTGCAGAGCTCTCTTCGCTGTCCGCCGCGTCCGTTCCCGCAGCTCCCGCCGGTCGGCCGGGCTGCTCGGGTTCCGTCATGTTCACGCCCGCCGCGATCAGCTTGTCGACGACGGGGGCGAGGGCGGCGAGCTCGGCGACGACCACAGGGGCCTTCTCCGGGCCGATGCCCTCGACGGCGAGGAGGTCCTCGGCGCTCGCGGCGCGGATCGCCTCCATCGTGCCGAAGTGGGCGGCGAGCCGCCGCGACATGCGGCGGCCGGTGCCCCGGATGCCGAGGGCGCAGAAGACCCGGCTCAGCGGGCGGCTGCGGGCCAGCTCGAACTGCTCGACCAGCTTCGCGCCGCGCCGGGCGCTGCCGGCGGCGGCCGTCAGCTGCTCCTCGGTGAGGGTGAACAGGTCGGCCACGTCGGTGACCAGGCCCGCGTCGATCAGGGCCTTCACATAGGTCTTGCCGAGCCCGTCGATGTCGAGGACGTCGCGCCCGGCCGCGTACTCGACGAGCGGGGCGAGCGCGCAGCCCGCGCCCTTCGCGCACCGCCAGCGCTCCTGGCTCTTGTCGATCTCGCCCCCGCAGTTCGGGCAGGCGGCCGGCAGCGGGACCGGGACGGCGTCCTCGGGGCGCAGCTCGACGACGGGCGCCTGGACGCGCGGGATGATGTCGCCCGCCTTGTAGACGGTCACCGTGTCGCCGAGGTGGAGGCCGCGGCGGGCGATGTCCGCCGGGTTGTGCAGGGTGGCGCGCGAGACGGTGGAGCCGTCGATCTCGACCGCGTCCAGGAGCGCGGTGGGCGCGAGGACGCCCGTGCGGCCGACCTCCCAGACGACGTCCCGCAGGACCGTCTGCCGCTCCACCGCCGACAGCTTGTACGCGATGGCCCAGTACGGGAACCGGCTCCCGAGCCCCGCCTCGGCCTGTTCGGCGGCGCTGTTCGCCTTCACGACCACACCGTCGATGCCGAACGGGAGCCCCGCGCGCAGCGCGCCGATCGCGTCGACCCGGGCCTGGGCCTCGGCGACGGTGCTCACGACGTGCAGTCCGGCCGGTGTGTCGGCGGTCGTCGTGACCCCCGCGGCGGCGACGGCCGCCAGGACCTCGGCGTGCGTCGCCCCGGCGGGCAGAAACGATCCGCCATCGAGGTCGACGGCTCCGTACGCCCAGAACGACATCTCCAGCCGGTACGGGCGGTCCTTGGCGCGCAGGGTCCCCGCGACCGCGTTCCGCGGGTTCGCGAAGGGCGCGCCGCCGTGGGCCGCGCGCACCTCCTGGGCCGTCTCGAACTGCTCCTGGGTGAAGAGCACTTCGCCCCGCACCTCGAACGTCACCGGCTCCGCGAGCCGCTCCGGCAGTCCGGCGACGGAGCCGACGACGTGGCTGACGTCCTCGCCGTGCGTGCCGTCGCCTCGGGTGATGACCTGGACGAGTCTCCCGTCCCGGTACCTGGCGGCGATCGCCGCCCCGTCGAGCTTCGGCTCGACGGTGAACCCGCCCTCCACGTCCCGCCCGAGCCGCCGCCGCAGCGAGGCGTCCCAGGCGATCAGCTGCTCGGGACCGAAGACGTTGTCCAGGCTGAGCAGGCGCGTGGTGTGCGCGACGTCGCCCTCCGGCGCGGCGCCGTCGGCGACGAGACCCGTCGGCGACTCCGGCGCCTCGCCGGGGTGCGCCGCCTCCCACGCCAGCACGGCCAGGCGCAGCGCGTCGTACGAGGCGTCGTCCAGCGGGCTGTTCTCGCCCGCGTAGTAGGCGCCGGACGCGGCGCGCAGCCGGTCGAGCGCGTCCTCGTACGAGGCGGGGCTGGACAGGACGAGGTACGCCTCAACGGCGGGAATCGCGGTCATGGATCCATCTTGGCGTGAGGGTCTGACAATGCCCTTTCGGTGAGGCGTGGGCAGCCGGGGTGGGGCGCGGACGCTCCGTCAGGGGGCGAACGTCGGGGCCAGTGCGGTCAGCAGGCGGGTGGTCAGTTCCTCGCGGAAGGAGCGTCCGGACGCCGGCCCGGCGGCGGCGCGGTGGTCGTCGGGGAAGGCGTCCCAGTCGACCTGGCGGAGCGCCTGTTCGAACAGGGTGAGGTCCAGCGGCACGTCGAAGCCGCCGGGCCACTCGCCGGAGTCCTTCAGGACGGTCTCCAGGAGGGGGAGGCGCAGGGCGCCGCTCTCGGCGAGGAGGACGGCGTCGTACAGGTCCTTGGCCTGGGGGTACGTGTCGGAGAGCAGCCAGAGGAGTTTCCACGCGAGGGAGAGCTCCCGGTCCGCCGCCAGGACCCGCACCCCGGCCACCTCGGCCGGACGGGGCGGCGACGGGAGGCGCTCGTGGAAGACGAAGTCGAGCTGGACCTGGCCGCCGGGCAGGCCGGGGGCCGTCCAGGGGAGGACGAGGCGGTGGCCGGGGACGCGTTCGTACGTCCAGATGTACTCGGTCACGGCGCCCGCGTCGTCGATGGCGATGCCCGTGTCGAGGGTACGGGCCAGCCGCTCGGCGGCCTCGGCGATGCCGGCCAGCATGGCGCGCGTACGGGGCTCCTCGATGCGCCAGGTCTCGGGGACGACGACGAAGTCGATGTCCTTCGGCGGGCGGGCGTCCTCCCCGAACCACGCGGACATCAGCATGCTGCCGCGCAGCACGAGCGAGTCCGCCCACGCCGACCCGGCGACCGCCGCGAGCACCAGGTCGAGCGCGGAGGCGCGGGCCGCCTGCCAGCGGGCGCGCAGCTCCGGGTCCTCGATGACGTCGTCCGTGGGGCGGAACGCCTCGCGGAAGTGCTTGAGGGCGGGGTCGAAGGCCCGGTGCCGGACGGCGGCCTGGCCGACGCCCGCGGTCAGGGTGCCGGGGCGCCCGAGGTCGCGCCGCCGGCGTTCGGCGGCCGGCTCACCGGCCGTTCCGGGGCCGTCCGGGATGGGTTCCGTCCAGGTCGGGTCGGTCATGCCGTCTCCTCCGGGTGGCGCGGGCCCGCTGGGGTGGTGCGGGAGTGTGGGTTGGTTGTCAGGGTGTGCGGGGGTGTGGGCCGGTTGTCGGGGTGTGCGGGGGGTGGGCGGCGGCCGGTTCCAGCCAGCCCTCGTCCAGGGAGAGGTCGCTGTCGGAGAGGACCCGTTCCCGTTCCTCGTCGACCACGTCGTAGCCGGACGCGAGCAGTGCGGCGAGCAGGGCGTCGCAGGCGCGGAGCGCCGCCGGTGCCGGTCCGGGGTGCCGCTGGGTGACGAAGCGTTCGTGGCGGCCGCCGGGCCCCGGGAGGGCGCGGCGGGCGTTCCACGACACGTGCGCTCCGTGGGGGACGACGAGCGCCGCGAGCGCGGCACGGTCGTACGGCGACGGCAGCGCCAGCTTGAGGTGGTGCTCGTGGTACCCGCCGCCCGGTCCCGCCGGCTCCGCGCTCCACGGGACGGTCTCCACCTTGACCCGTACCGGCGTGAACCCGGCCGCCCGAAGGGCGGCCACGAGTGCCGGATGTCCCGTCCGGTCGGGCAGCGTCAGCATCGGCTGCACCGGGGTACGGCCCCGGGCCAGGACGATGGTCGTGAGCTTGAGGCCCTGGCGCGCGGCCCACGCCTCCAGCCGGGCCCGTTCGGCCTCGCTCCCGCACCTCACGGTGACGTGCGTCTCGTACGGCCCCGGGGTGTCCCTGGCGGCCTCGTCCCTCGCGTCCACGGGGAACCCCCCTTCTCCTGGCGGGGCGAGTGTGCCAGACGGGGCGCCGCCGCCTCATCCCGATATCCGGGCGGGGCCCCGGCGGTGCGGGCCGGTCGGGCATGCGGCAGGATACGGCGCGGGAGGGGATTTGAATGCGTTCAGAAATGACGTCGGGGGTTCGGGGCGGGCTCCACGCGCGCGTGCGGGACCGGTTCGGTGATGTGCTCCTGACCTCGACGGCGGTGCTCCTCGTCGAAGCCGTGACCGGACTGCTCGTGTACCACGTCTGGACCGAGTCGCTGGAGAACCCGGGCCACCCGCAGAACTCGATGGGGCTGTTGCTGCTGATGCTGGCCGCGCCGTTCGCCGTGCTGGCGGTGGGGATCTTCGCGCTGGCGGTGTCGGCCGCGCTGGTGTGCCCGATGCTGGCCGGGGCCGCGTGGCTCGGGCGCCGGTGCTCGGGCCGTGAGGCGTGGTGGTGGGTTCCGGTGACGGCGGGAGCCGTGGCCGCGGTGGTGGGTGCGGCGGGGGCTCTGTTGATGGCGGCCGGGGTTCGGGCGGCCCTCGTCGGTGGGGCGGTGGTGACGGTGGTTCTCGCCGTGCCCGCCCTGGTCGCGCGTCTGCCGCTGAGGCTCGACCGCCCGCGGCTTCCGGGGCGCGCGCTCGTCGGGCGGCTGGTGATGGGTGGGACGCTCGCCGTCGTCACCGCCTGGGCCGTTTCGGGAGCCGTCCTGTGGGCCGGAGTCGCGTACGAGCCTCCGCGGCTGAGCGCCGAACGGATCGAGGGGACCTGGTCCGACGGCAAGGGCGGCACCTTGACGTTCGCGGCGGACGGCAGGGTCACCGCCGACGGCGTCCAGACCTACGACGACGGGGACTTCTTCGCACCGGTGGCGCGCGGGTGCAGCGGTACCGGCACGTGGACGTACCACCCGGGCGACGACGCGAGGTCGCAGGGGATCTCGGTCGCGGTCGACGGCTGCGAGCAGGAGTGGTGGAGCGTCTACGGGAGTCCGGAGCACCCGAAGATCTTCGTCTCCATCGGGGACCCCGACGCGTGGAACCTCTACGTGCTGCGCAAGGGCGGCGGGGGCTGATGTGGGGGAGGGCGACCGGGGTGCCGAGTGGTGCGTCCGGTGCGGATCGTACGATCCGGGCGTGAGTCCGACGCCGCACACCCAGCCCAGCCCCGACCCCCGTGTGAGCCCCGACCTCTGTGTGAGCCCCGACCTCTGTGTGAGCCCCGAGGCGGCGCTCGCTCTCGCCGGTGGCGGCGGGCCGCCGGCCGGGTGGCGGGCGTGGCCCGCCGAGGTGCTGGTGCCGCCGGTGCGGGTGGCGCTGCTGCGGGCGGAGCTCGTACGGGATCCGGCGGTGCTGCGGCACGAGGAACGCGGGGAGGCGCTGTACCAGGCCGTGCGGGGTGTGCAGGCCGAGGGTCTCGCGCAGGTGGCGGCGCTCGTCGGGGAGTTGGCCGGCAGTGGGGACGCCGTCCTGGAGGGGGAGGCGCTGCGGCTCGCTCGGGAGGGGCTGCGGGCGGGGCCGCGGGCGCGGGCGGGGGGCCTCGCGCCCGCGTTCGTACGCGAGGTGCTGCTGGGGCTGCTGCGCTCCGGAGCCGACTCCGTGGTGAACGGCGCGCTCGCCGAACTCGCCGAACCCTGGGCCTCGGTCGAGCCGCTGCCCGCCGCGCCGCTCGCCGGGCTGCTGCGGCCGGGGACCGCCGATGCCGCGCTCGCCACCGCCGTCGCCCACGGGCACGGCGAGCTGCTGTGGCGGGCCGCGGGGAACCGGGACGGGGCACCCGGCGTACGGAGGCGGGCGTTGGCCCTCTACGGCGAGACCGCGCGGCGCGGCGACGTGCCCGCGATTCTGGACCTCGCAGGGGAGGACCCGCTGCTCCTCGGCGGGCCCGCGACGGACTGCCTGCGCGCGATGCACCGGCGCGGCCACTTCGTCACCGACCCGGACGTCCCGGCCGTGCTGGCCCTCGCGCTCACCGACCACACGATCCCGGCCCGTGCCGTGGCGACCGTCCTCTTCACCGCCCGGCGCACCGTGCTGCGCCTGCTGGTCGACACCGCGCCGGACGACCCGGAGTGGCCGCGCCGGCTCGACCTCCTCGTCGCGCTGGACGCGCAGGGGGTCGGGGGCCTGCCGGCGGCCGCGGAGATCGCCCGCGTCCTGCCGGCCGCGGCCCGCCCGGGCCCCTTCCTGCGGGCCCTCCGCGCCCTCCGCGACCCCGCGACCGAGGCCGCCGTCCTCGACGCCCTCCCACACGCGCCCGCCGACGCGCTCGACGCGCTGGAGGCGGTGGGCGGGGAGCGGACGGTACGTGTCCTGGGCGCCGCTCTCGGGCTGGATTCTGGTCCGGGGGCTGAAGGGGTGGGGGCAGAAGGGGTTGGGGCTGACGGGGTGGGGGTTGAAGGGGCGGGGGCCGGCGGCACGCCTGAACCTGGCCGCGTGGAGCGCGCTGTGCGGGGCTTCCGGAAACAGGCGCTGGAGCTGGTGTGGCTGCTGGCCACGGAACCGGGGGTCCGGCGGCAGCTGATCCTGCGGGCCGACGGGGCCGAGCTGCCCGCGCGGATGGCCGCCGGGCTCGGCGGGCCGGACGAGAGTGAACTCGCCCTGCTCGCGTCCCACTTGGATCCGGACCGGCCCGTCGACGCCCTGTGCAGGCTCGCCGCGCATGCCGGTCCTGGCCTCCTGCCCGTCCTCGCCGACCTGCTGCTCCGCATCGCCGGGGAGGCGGCCGCCGCATGGGAGCCGGGGGGTTCGGGACCCGTACCCGAGGCGGAGCCGGTCGTGCCGCAGGAGGCCGTGGACGCCTTGGAGGCCCTCGGGCGGCGGCTGCACGCGCGCGGCCGGATCCGGCCCGTGTGCCTGCTGGACGTCCGGCCCGTCGAGGCCGCCGGACCGGCGCTCGTCACCGACGTGGTCCTCGGGCTGCTGGACCGGCCCGAGCTCACGCCGGGCGAACAGGCCGTGCTGCTGCGGGTGTTGCTGGACCTTCCGCACGCGCCGCACGGCACGATCCGGCCCCGCGTACACTCCCTCCTGCGGCACCCCGACCGGCACGTGCGCAAGCACGTCATCGCCCTCCTCGCGCGGGACGCCACCGGCGACGGCGTCGCGGCGGTGTCGGCGACGCTCCTCGCGCTGACCGGGCCCGACCGGGACCCCCAGACCGTACGCCGCACGCTGGGCGCCCTCGGCGACGCCGGGGCCCGCTGGGCGTCGGACGCGATCGCCGCCTGCCTCGACCACCCCACCATGAACGTCCGCAAGACGGCCGCCCGCGCCCTCGCCACCGCCGGGGCCGCCCGCGCCGTACCCCACCTCCTGCGCCGCCTCGGGCACGACGACAACCCCGGCCTGCGCGAGCTGCTCCTCGACGCCCTTCGTGCCCTCCTCGGCGACACCCTCCCCGCCACGATCACGGCGGCGGCAGCCGTCGCCCCGGACGCCCGCGCCCGCGAACGCCTCCTCGCCGTGCTCTCCGACGAGTCGGCGCCTGAGCAGCCCGAGGCCGAGGCCGAGGCCGATCTCCGCGTGCTTGTGGAGGAGGGCTGGGATCCGGAGGCTGCCCTGCGCCTCGTCGAACACCTCGCGCACGGCCATCTTCCGGTCAATCTGCGGGAGTTGCGCCCCTACCTCCCCGACTGGCTCGGCCTCGCCGCCACTTCGGAGCGGGCGCGGCGGGCCGTGTTCGGCGTGCTGCCGGGCGGGATCTGCCCCGCTCCGTGGGCCGTGCACGAGCGCGGGACGTTCGTCCGGCATGTCACCGTCCTTCTGGACGGGCTGGCGGAGGCGGAAGGGGCCGTGCGGGACGGCCTCATCGAGATCCTGGAGGCGGTCGCCACCCGGGGAGTCGGTGCCGAAATTGCCTCCAGGGTAAGGGACTTGACCCCTCGGGCTCCGGGAAGCCGCTCTGTCCTGCCGCTGCTGCGCCTCGCCGGTGCCGTCGTCGTGCGTGCCGACCTCGATCGTGAACTTGCCGCCGCCGCACTGGCGGACGACCCGGATTCCGCTCGCGCGCGGTTGCTGCGAGAGGCGTTCGGAGTGGTGGGACGGGAGGGCGTCCGGCCTGGTTGGTACGGCGAACTCGCCGCTGCTGTGCGCAGTGTGGCGGGGCTCGCCGCGTACCGGGAGCGGGGTGTCGATGCCGGGTCGCGTGAGCTGCTCGCCGCGCTCGTCGACGTACAGGCTGAGGGCACTGAGGAGGTGCGGAGCGCGCTCGTCGACTGGATGGCGGAGCTTCAGCCCCTGGGTGCTCCGCCGTGGACGCTCGCGGAGGACGCCCGCGTCGCGTCCTCCGTGCCGAGGAACGTCCACCCCGCCGACCTCGACCAGCCCCGGTCCGGCGTCCAGCGGGAGCGGCTGCTCGCTCTTCTTGCCTCCGAGGACGCGCAGGCGCGGAACAGGGCCGCGCGGACGCTGCTCGCCTGGCCCGAGCCGGAGGCGCGTGCGGCCGTGCTCGACGCGTATCTGGGCGGCCGGATCGACGCGCCCGCCGAGCGCACACTCCTGGCCGCACTGGGCCGCGCGCTGGCGGAGGTCGATCCCCAGTGCCTGATCGGCGGCGAGGAGGGCGTACGGCTCGACCGGGTGGCCCGACTCGCCGTCACCGGTGGCCGGACCGATCAACTCCCGCTCTTGCTGCCCGTGTTGCTGCACCTGTGGGAGCACGGCCCGGAGGGGGCGCGGAGGGATGCGTTCACCGCGCTGCGGCTGCTGCCCGCCGACTTCCTGGCCGGGCACCTGGAGAGTCGGCTCGCCACGGGAGCCACGGACACGCTGGGGCTGCTCGCCGACCGCCGGCTGCTGCGCACCCCCGTGCTGGAGCGGCTGAGCGAGCGGCACCCCGAGGCGCAGCTCGTCCTCGTCGACGGTCCGCTGCACGGGCCGGAAGCCGCCGAACGGCGGGCGGCGGCGCTCCGTACCCTGCGCGAACGGGCCCCGCGACCGCTCGTGTCGTCGCCCGTGCTCGCGTACGAGGAGCTGGTCGCGCTGCTGCGGTCGCCCGAGCCCCGGCGGGTCCGGCGCGCCCTGGCTCATCTGACCGAGCACGCCGCCACGCTCGAAGTGGCGCGATTCGAGGGGGTGTTGCGGGAGTTGCTGACCCATTCCGAGACCGGCGTACGGCTGCACGCGCACCGGACCTCGCGGGCGCTGCTCGACCGGGACACCCATCTGCGACTGACGGAGGTGCTGCTCGACGACGCGCGGCCCGACGTGGTGCGCGCCGCTGTCCGCGTGCTGTCGCAGGCGGGCTGGCGGCCGGCGGTTCCCGCGTTCGTGGGGCTGCTCGACCACGGGCAGGTCACCGTGCGGCGGTCGGCGGAGGAGGCCGTCCTGCGCGCCGGACCGGAGGCCGTACCCGCGCTGCGGCGGGCCGCCTCGCACGCCCGCCCGGACCGGCGGGCCGGCTACGAGCGGCTGCTCGCGCAGGTCCGGGAGGAGGAGCGGCGGTAGGTGACGGCGGCTGGAACGCGGCGGGGGCGGCGTACGCCGACGGGTGTCGGGCACGCCGCCCTCGGGGCGGGAAGGAGGCAGGGGGAGGGGGCAGGGGGGGAGGGAGCAGGGGGAGGGTGGGTCAGGAGGGGTCGCGGTTGAAGGTCGACTTCGACCAGACGTAGCCGAGGACCGTGAGGCCCACGCACCAGGCGACGGCGATCCAGCCGTTGTGGCCGATCTCGGTGCCGAGGAGGAGGCCGCGGAGGGTCTCGATGGCGGGGGTGAAGGGCTGGTACTCGGCGATCGGCTGGAACCAGCCCGGCATGGAGTCGATCGGGACGAACGCGCTGGAGATCAGGGGGAGCACGACCAGCGGGAGGGCGTTGTTGGAGGCGGCCTCCGCGTTGGGGCTGACCAGGCCCATGCCGACGGCGATCCAGGTGAGGGCGAAGGCGATGAGGGCCGTCATGCCGAAGGCGGCGAGCCATTCGAGGGCGGTGGCGTCGGTGGAGCGGAAGCCGATGGCGACGGCGACGGCGCCGACGAGGAGCACGCTCATGAGGCACTGGAGGACGCTGCCGACGACGTGCCCGACGAGGATCGACGGGCGGTGGATCGCCATCGTCCGGAAGCGGGCGATGATGCCCTCGGTCATGTCGTTGGAGACGGAGACCGCGGTCCCCACCACCGTGCCGCCGACGGTCATCATGAGGATGCCGGGGACCACGTAGGCGATGTACGTGGCGCGGTCCGCGCCTCCGCCCATGCCGGCGCTCATCACGTCACCGAAGACGTAGACGAAGAGCAGCAGCATCATCACCGGGGTGAGCAGCAGGTTGAGGGTGAGGGAGGGGTAGCGGCGGGCGTGCAGGAGGTTCCGCCGGAGCATCGTGGACGAGTCGCGGGCGGCGAGGGAGAAGGCGCTCATCGGGCGGACTCCTGGTTCTGGGTCGGCTGGTCGGTGACGGTGGAGCCGGTGAGGGCGAAGAAGACGTCGTCGAGATCGGGGGTGTGCACGGTGAGTTCGTCGGCCTCGATGCCCGTGGAGTCCAGCCAGTCGAGGATGGAGCGCAGTTCGCGCTGGCTGCCGCCGCTGGGGATCTGGAGCGCCAGGGCCTCGTCGTCGCGGGTGGCCACCTGGAGGGTCGTCACGGCGGTCTGGTAGACGACCGGGTCGGTGAAGCGGAGGCGGATGTGGCCGCCGGGGATCTGGCGCTTGAGGGCGTCGGCGGTGCCTTCGGCGACGATCTTTCCGCCGTTGAGGACGGCGATGCGGTCGGCGAGTTCGTCGGCTTCTTCGAGGTACTGGGTGGTGAGGAAGACGGTGACGCCGTCGGCGACGAGTTCGCGGATGATCTGCCACATGTTGTGGCGGGAGCGGGGGTCGAGGCCGGTGGTGGGTTCGTCGAGGAAGATGATGCGGGGGTTGCCGACGAGGGTCATGGCGATGTCGAGGCGGCGTTTCATGCCGCCGGAGTAGGTGGAGGCGGGCTTCTTGGCCGCCTCCACGAGGTCGAAGCGGGCGAGGAGTTCGGCGGCGACCTTGCGGCCTTCCTGCTGGGGGAGGTGGTGGAGGTCGGCCATGAGGAGCATGTTCTCCTCGCCGGTGATGAGGCCGTCGACGGCGGAGAACTGTCCGGTGACGCCGATGGCGGCGCGGACCTTGTGGGCGTCGGTGGCCAGGTCGTGGCCGGCGACGGCCGCCTGCCCGTCGTCGGCGGTCACGAGGGTGGAGAGGATCTTCACGGCGGTGGTCTTGCCCGCGCCGTTCGGACCGAGCAGGGCGAAGACGGAGCCGGCCGGGATGTGGAAGTCGATGCCGTCGAGGACGACCTTGTCGCCGTACGCCTTGCGCAGACCGGTGGCGGTGATGGCGGCGGGTGCGGGCCGGCCGTCGCCCTGGCTCGGCAGGGGAGTGGGCATGGGCATGACAGAAGAAGGCATGGGGGCCTCCGATCGAAGGCTGAGGAGGGAAGGGGAGGGGAGGGAGGGGGAGGGAGCTGTAGGGGAGATGTGCGGGGAGGTCGTGCGTGCGGGCGTCAGGCGCGGGCGCGGCGGATGTCGATGTTGCCGTGGCGGGTGCGGGCGCGGACCTTGACCGTCTCCTCGGTCTCCTCCGGCGCGTCGGATGCGGTGAGCCCGTTGCGTACCTGGCCGGAGACCGAGACGGCGTCGAGCCATGCGGCGGTGCCCTCGCGGACGCCGATGTCGATGGCGCCGTAGTTCGTCTCCACCTGGACGGTGCCCCGGGTGATCTCGCCGATCCGGACGGTGCCGTGGGCGGTCGTGGCGGTCACCGAGTCCTCGGCGCGGTCGACCGTGATGTCACCGTGGGCGCCGCTCACCCGGAGTTCGCCGGTGACGGCGCCGACGATCGTGGTGCCGTGCGAGTTCTTGAGGACGGCGGGGCCGTCGACCAGGCCGACGCGCATGCTGCCGGAGCTGGTGGTGATCTCGGCCGCGCCCTCGACGCGGTCCACGATGATCGACCCGTGCGAGGCGGTGAGGTGCAGCGGGCCGGTGGTGTCGAGCCGGGCGTCGCCGGACGAGGTCTTCACCCGGACCTCGCCGAGCCGGCCCTCGCCGAGGATCTGGGTCCAGGCGCCGTCGAGCTCGACCCGCGAGCCCGTCGGCAGCTCGACCGTCACGTCGACGACGCCGGTGCGGCCGAACAGGTTCGACTTGGGCGTCCGCACGGTCAGTGTGCCGTTGGCGTACGACACCTCGGTCTGGTCGGCGGTCCGCACGTCCAGGTCCTTCTTCGGGTTGCGCGGCACCACCTGGACGACGGTGTCCGCGCGGTCCCCGGCGATGAACTGGATGGAACCGGCCTCCACGCGGGCCATGGCCGAGATCGCTGCGGGAGTGTCGAAAGAAGGCATGGCTGTCCCGTCCTCTTGAGTCTCTGGAGCGTCCCTGCTGGTGGGACGTGGTGTGGGTGGGGAGGGTGCTGGGCAGGGGGCTGGGCTAGCGGACCCAGCCCGTGATGCTCTGTCCGACGGTCCTGGGCTTCTCCGCCGTACGTGGTCTGGCGCCGCCGCCCTCGACCGCCGAGGACACCGCCCGGACCAGCCAGGCGTTGACCGACAGCCCCTCGCGGCTCGCGGCCTCCTCGGCCCGTACCTTGAGGTGGGCCGGCAGGCGCAGGTTCACCCGGGCGACCGCGCCCTCGTCCCCTTCGGGGGTGGCGGGGGCCAGGAGCGGCTCGGCGGGCGCCGTCGGCTCCGCCGATGCCGCGCCGCTGTCGGCGGGCGGGCGCGTCACCACGAAGTCGGGGTCGAGGCCCCGGAGCCGTACGTCGACCGAGCCGGGGGCGAGCTCTCGGGTGATCTCGTCCGTCGCGGCGGAGAGCACGTTGAGCATGGTCAGACGGGCCGCCGACTCCAGGGGCGCGGTGAGCCGGTCGGCCAGCTCGCGTGCCGCGTCGCCACCGGCTTCGGCGGCCACCGCGAGTTCGCGGCGGAGGCTGTCGACATACGGGGTGAGGTCCATGACGTCATCATGGCACCATCGTGGCGCCACATGCAACCCCTGGTGGTGTCATGTGGCACCGGATGGTGCCGCGCGGTGCCATGGGTGGCGGCGGGTGGTGCCATGTGGCGCCATCTGGCGCCAGGTGGTGCCACCTGGTGTCGGAGTGGCGTCGCGTGGCGTCGCGGGGTGCTGCGGGGTGCGATACGGCGCCCTGCGGTGCCGGGTTACGGGGCGGCCGCGCCGTCTCGCGCAGCCAGTCTGCTCCGGCGGCGAGCGGGTCCACGCCCACCCGCACGAACAAGCTCCCGCATCAACTCCCATCAACGTAGGGGTGGTTGACGGTAGGTCTGGACCAATCTACGGTCTGCTGGAGCGCGCGCCACGCACCGGACCGACCCCCCACGTCCCAAGGAGCACGCATGCCAGGCTCACGGATCGTCCGCGCCCTCGGAGCGGGCCTCATCGCCCTGCTCGCCGCCGTCGCCACCGCCCCCGCGCAGGCCGTCGCGGGCCCCGGCCCCTCGGCCACGGCCGCGGCTGCCGACACCTGCGCCCTGAAGCCCCGTCCCACCGGGAAGGTGCTCCAGGGGTACTGGGAGAACTGGGACGGCGCCGCCAACGGCGTCCACCCGCCCTTCGGGTGGGCCCCGATCGACGACCCCCGGTTCGCCGCCCACGGGTACAACGTCATCAACGCCGCCTTCCCCGTGATCCGTTCGGACGGAACGGTGCTGTGGGAGGACGGCATGGACAACACCGTGAAGGTGTCCACCCCGGCCGAGATGTGCCGGGCGAAGGCCGCGGGCGCGACCCTCCTCATGTCCATCGGCGGCGCCGCCGCCGGCATCGATCTCAGCTCGCCCGCCGTCGCCGACCGCTTCGTCGCGACGATCGTGCCGATCCTCCAGCGGTACAACTTCGACGGCATCGACATCGACATCGAGACCGGTCTCGTCGGCAGCGGCAGCATCACCACCCTCTCGGCCTCGCAGGCCAACCTCGTCCGCATCATCGACGGCGTCCTCGCCCGCATGCCCGCCGGCTTCGGCCTGACCATGGCGCCCGAGACCGCCTACGTCACCGGCGGCAGCGTCGCGTACGGCTCGATCTGGGGGGCGTACCTCCCGATCATCAAGAAGTACGCCGACAACGGGCGCCTGTGGTGGCTGAACATGCAGTACTACAACGGCAGCATGTACGGCTGTTCCGGCGACTCCTACTCCGCCGGGACCGTCGCCGGCTTCACCGCCCAGACCGACTGCCTCGACCGCGGCCTGGTCATCCAGGGCACCACCATCCGCGTCCCCTACGACAAGCAGGTGCCCGGCCTGCCCGCCCAGCCGGGCGCGGGCGGCGGCTACATGGCGCCCTCCCTCGTCGCCCAGGCGTGGAACCACTACGGCGGGCGCCTCAAGGGCCTGATGACCTGGTCGGCGAACTGGGACGGCTCGAAGGGCTGGACCTTCGGCGACAACGTCAAGCGGCTCCAGGGGCGTTAGCCCCGCCCGGAGCGGTCGGTCTCCCGCCCGCTCCGACCGTGCTCGGACCGCGTTCCGACCGCGCTCGGCCCTCGCGTGTTACCCGTGGGTACGCCATGATGGCGGTATCCATCCACGACTCCGGGGGCTGAGGCAGCGGTGACTTTCGAGAAGCGGAACACGGTGCACGCCTTCCGGGACGACTCCCTCGGCGAGCACGACGCCGTCGGCCTCGCGGCGGCGATCCGGCGGCGCGAGGTGAGCCCCGCCGAGGCCGCCCGGGACGCGGCCGCCCGCCTGCGGGCGGTCGCGGAGCTGCACGCGGTGGAGACCCCGCTCGACCCGCCGGCGCTCGGCGGCGGCCACGGCGGGGCCTTCGCCGGAGTCCCCACCCTCGTCAAGGACAACACCGACTACGCGGGCCTCCCCACCGGCCACGGCAGCGCCGCCTTCACCCCCCGGCCGGCCCGCCGGCACGCGCCCTTCGTCCGGCAGCTGCTCAGCACCGGCGTCACCGTCCTCGGCAAGACCCGGCTCCCCGAGTTCGGCTTCAGCCCGGCCACCGAGTACGAGCACGCCGAGCCCGTCCGCAACCCCTGGGCCACGGACCACTCCGCGGGCGGGTCCTCCGGCGGCGCCGCCGCGCTCGTCGCCTCCGGAGCCGTACCCCTCGCCCACGCCAACGACGGCGGCGGCTCCATCCGGATCCCCGCCGCCTGCTGCGGACTCGTCGGCCTCAAGCCCACCCGGGGCCGGGTCGCGGGCAACGAGCAGAGCCGCCGGCTGCCCGTCGACATCGTGTCCGACGGCGTCGTCACCCGTACCGTCCGCGACTCCGCCGTCTTCCTCGCCGCCGCCGAGCGCTACCGGCGCAACCCCAAGCTGCCGCCCGTCGGCCTCGTCGAGGGCCCCTCGGACCGGCGGCTGCGGATCGGCTTCCTGCTCGACTCGCCCAACGGCGTCCGCTGCGACGACAACACCCGCGCCGCCGTCACCGACACCGCCGCCACCCTCCGGTCCCTCGGCCACACCGTCGAACCGGTGGCGATGGACTTCGACCCCCGCTTCACCGGCGACTTCCTCACCTACTGGGGCATGCTCTCCTTCCTCCTCGGCGCCACCGGCCGCACCTTCGGACCGGACTTCGACCGCCACCGCATGGACGGGCTGAGCCGCGGACTGCGCGAGGAGTACGTGAAGCGGTGGCGGGACACCCCGGGCGTCGTGCGGCGGCTGCGGCGGACCAAGGAGGCGTACGCGGCGGCCCTGCGCGGTCTCGACCTCGTCCTCACTCCGGTCCTGGCCCACACCACGCCCCCCATCGGGCACCTCAGCCCCACCGTCCCGTACGCCGTCCTGGTCGAGCGGATCCTCGCGTACGTGGCGTACACCCCGGTCGACAACGTCGTGGGCACCCCGTCGCTCTCGCTGCCCAGCGCCCGCGCGACGGCCGACGGCCTCCCCATCGGCGTCCTCCTCTCCGGCCGCCCCGGCAGCGAACGCACCCTCCTGGAGGCGGCGTTCGCCCTGGAGGCGGAGCGCCCCTTCCGGCGGATCCAGGACGCCTGAGACGCGGCGCGACGCGGTCTGACTCCTCCTGCCGAGCGGGTGACGGGCCGGGGGCCGGCGGAGGTTCGCCCCGGTCGCGGGCGCCGGGCGGCGCAGAGTGGGGGCATGGATGTCGAGCAGTTGACCGGGGAGCTGTACGGGCTGCGGCCGTCCGAGTTCACGGCCGCCCGGGACGCGTATGTCGCCGAGGCGCGGCGGGCGAAGGACACGGCGGCGGCGAAGGCGATCGCGGCGCTGCGGCGGCCGCCGCTCGCCGTCTGGGCGGCGAACCTGCTGGCCCGCGAACGGCCCCAGGAGGCCGAGCGGTTCCTCGCCCTGGGAGAGGCCCTGCGCGAGGCCCACCAGTCGCTCGACGGCGAGCGGCTCCGGGAGGCGGTCGGGCAGCGGCACCAGCTCGTCGCCGCGCTCGCCCGCACCACCGCCGGGCTGGCCGAGGAGGCGGGCCAGCCGCTGAGCGACCCGGTGCAGCGCGAGGTCGAACAGATCCTCCACGCCGTACTCGCCCACCCGGACGCCGCCGGCCCCTGGTCCGCCGGACGCCTCGCCACCGCCCCCGAAGCCGCCGTCGACTTCACCGCCGTGACCCCGCCCGCGCCGCCGAAACCCCCGGCCGGACGCCGACCGAAGGAACTGGCCAGGGCCAGGGCCGCCGCCCAGGAAGCCCGAACGACCGCGACCCGCCACGAGCGGCAGCACGACACGGCCCGCAAGGCGCACCAGACCGCGAAAGCCGCCGCCGAGAAGGCCGCCGACCGCCTGCGCCGGGCCGAGCACGACCTGGAGGAGGCCCGGCGGGCCGCCGCCGCGGCGGAGCACGCAGCGAGCGAGGCCGATACGGGCCTCCGGTCCGCCGAGCGCGCCATGGGCGAGGCCCGCGAGGCGGCCGAACAGGCGGAGGCGGAGGTCCGGCGCCACGAGCGGGACGATTGACCCGCGAACGCGGCGGCGCCGTCGCGGTGGCGGCCGACCGTCTGCGCTGGGTCGAGCGAGACCTGGAGGGGGCCCGGCGGGCCGCCGCCGCGACGGAGCAGGCCGCGAGCGAGGCCGATACGGACCTCCGGTCCGCCGAGCGCGCCATGGGCGAGGCCCGCAAGGCGCAGGAGACCGCGAAAGCCGCCGCCGCGGTGGCGGCCGACCGCCTCTGCCGGGTCGAGCACGATCTGGAGGAGGCCCGGAAGGCCGCGAACGCGGCGGAGCACGCAGCGAGCGAGGCCGATACGGGCCTCCGGTCCGCCGAGCGCGCTCTGGGCGAGGCTCGCGCGGCGGCCGAAGAGGCGGAGGCGGAGGTCCGGCGGCAGGAGCGGGACGATTGACCCGCGAACGCGGCGGCGCCGTCGCGGTGGCGGCCGACCGCCTGCGCTGGGTCGAGCGCGACCTGGAGGAGGCCCGGAAGGCCGCCACCGCGACGGAGCAGGCCGCGAGGGAGGCTGATACGCACCTCCGGTCCGCCGAGCGCGCCGTGGCCGAGGCCCGCGCGGCGGCCGAGCAGGCCGAGGCGGAGGTCCGGCTCCACGCGGGGGACGCGTGACCCGTCCCCTGCGTGGGTCCGCAGGTGGCTACGTATCCGGCTGTTCCGGGAAGTGGCAGGCGACCTCGCGGGGGTCGCCTGGGGCTAGGGGGCGTAGGGGTGGGGGCTCGGTGCGGCAGAGTTGTTGGGCTTTGGGGCAGCGGGGGTGGAAGGTGCAGCCGGGTGGGGGTGCGGCGGGGCTTGGAGGGTCGCCTAGGAGGGTGATGCGTTCCCTGGCGCGTTCGGCCGCCGGGTCCGGGAGGGGGACGGCGGAGAGCAGGGCCCGGGTGTAGGGGTGCGCGGGGGACGCGTACACCCGGTCCTTGGGGCCGATCTCGACGATCCGGCCGAGGTACATGACGGCGACGCGGTCGCAGACGCGCTTCACCACCGACAGGTCGTGGGCGATGAACAGGTAGGCGAGGCCCAGTTCGGCCTGGAGCCGTTCCATGAGGTTGACGATCTGCGCCTGCACGGAGACGTCGAGCGCCGAGACGGGTTCGTCCGCGACGACGAGGCGGGGGCCCGTCGCGAGCGCGCGGGCGATGCCGATGCGCTGCGCCTGGCCGCCGGAGAACTCGTGCGGGCGGCGGTCGGCGTGCTCGGGGATGAGCCCGACCAGCTCCATCAGCTCCACCGCCCGCTTGCGGGCCTCCTCCGCCGAACTCCCCTGCACCAGAAGGGGATCGGCGATGATCCGGGCCACCGACTGCCGGGGGTTGAGGGAGGAGTGCGGGTCCTGGAAGACCATCTGGATCTCGCGGCGGAGCGGTTTGAGGGCCCGCTGCGAGAGGTGGGCGATGGACCGGCCCTCGTACTCGACGGAGCCGGCGGTCGGCTCCAGGAGCCGGACGATCATCCGGCCGGTGGTCGACTTGCCGCAGCCGGACTCGCCGACCAGGCCGAGGGTCTCGCCGGCCGCCAGGTCGAAGCCGACCCCGTCGACGGCCCGCACCGGCGAGGAGCGGCGCCGGCCCGGGAAGGTCATGGCGAGGTCCCGTACCCGCAGCAACGGCGGCGCGGGATCCGTACCGGGGGGAGCGGTGATGGTCACGGGGCGGTCCCTTCGTACGCGGGAGCGGGAGTAGTAGGGGAAGCGGAAGCCCGTACGGCCGGGAAGGCCGCGAAGTGGCAGGCTGCGGTGTGGCCTTCCGGCCCGCCCAGCACCGGCCGTTCGTCGGCGCACCGCTCCCGCTCCTCCGCGCTCCCGGTCGCCGCGCGGGCGCAGCGGGGCGCGAAGGCGCAGCCGGGCGCCGGGTCGAGGAGGGACGGCGGGCTGCCGGGGATGGCGCGGAGGGGTACGTCGTCGGGGTCGTCGAGCCGGGGGAGGGAGTCGAGCAGCCCGCGGGTGTACGGGTGCGCGGGGGCGGCGAACAGGGCGTCCACCGGGGCCTGTTCGGCGGCCCGTCCGCCGTACATGACGAGCACCTCGTGGGCGACGCGGGCCACCACGCCCAGGTCGTGGGTGATCATGACGACGGAGAGGCGGCGTTCCTGCTGGAGCCGGGCGATCAGGTCGAGGATCTGGGCCTGGACGGTGACGTCGAGCGCGGTGGTCGGCTCGTCGGCGATGAGCAGGTCCGGTTCGCAGACCAGCGCCATCGCGATCATGACCCGCTGGCGCATGCCGCCGGAGAACTGGTGGGGGTACTCGCCCACCCTCCGCTTCGGCTCGGGTATGCCGACCTCGGCGAGCGCCTCGACGGCGCGGGCGCGGGCGGCGGCCCGCCGGGTGCCGAAGTGGACGCGGTGGTGCTCGGCGATCTGCTCGCCGACCGTGTAGTAGGGGTGGAGGCTGGAGAGCGGGTCCTGGAAGATCATCGCCATCCGCCGGCCGCGCAGCCGGTTGAGCTCCCGGTCGGGCAGGCCGACGAGTTCGCGTCCGTCGAGGGCGACGGAGCCGGTGACCTCGGCGCCGGTGTGCAGGCCCATGACGGCGAGCGAGGTCACGGACTTGCCGGAGCCGGACTCGCCGACGATGCCGAGGGTGCGCCCGTGCGGCACGTCGAAGGAGAGGGAGTCCACGGCCCGGACGGGGCCGCGCGGGGTCGGGAAGGTGACGCTGAGGTCCCGTACGGACAGGAGGGCGGCCATCAGTACCTCACTCGCGGGTCGACGACGGCGTACAGCAGGTCCACGGCCAGGTTGGCGACGACGATGAAGGTGGCGGCGAGCAGCGTCACCCCGAGGATGACGGGCTGGTCGCCGGTGGTGAGGGCGCCGTAGAAGAGGCGTCCGATGCCGGGGAGTCCGAAGAGGGACTCGGTGATGACGGCGCCGGCGAGGAGTCCGCCGAGGTCCATGCCGAAGATGGTGAGGACCGGCGTCATCCCGGCCCGCAGGCCGTGCTTGACGACGACCGTGCGGCGCGGGAGGCCCTTGGCGCGGGCGGTGCGGATGTACGGCTCCGCCATGGACTCGATCATCGCGCCGCGGCTCTGCCGGGCGTACATCGCCGCGTACAGGACCGCGAGCGCCAGCCACGGCAGGAGCAGGTTGGAGGCCCAGGACAGCGGGTCGGAGGTGAAGGGGACGTACTGCGGGTAGGGCAGCAGTCCGGTGAGCCGGATCAGCCCGTAGATGAGGAGGACGGAGGTGAAGTAGACGGGCAGGGAGGCGGCGGCGACCGCGCCGATCATCAGGGCCCGGTCGGTGAGGGTGTCCTTGCGGAGCGCCGCCGTGACGCCGGCCGACAGGCCGAGGATCAGCCAGAGGACGGCGGCTCCGGCGGCGAGCGAGGCGGAGACCGGGAGGCGGTCGACGAGCAGGTCCCAGACGTTCTCGCTGTTCTCGTAGGAGTAGCCGAGGCAGGGGAAGTCGCAGTGCAGGGCGTACTGCCCGGTGCCCATGGTCCGGCCCGTGAAGACGCCGGTGACGAAGTCGGCGAACTGGCGCCAGATCGGCTGGTCGAGGCCCATGTGGGCGCGGATCGCCTCCAGGCGCTCGTCGCTGCACGCCTTGCCGCAGGCGGCCGCGGCCGGGTCGGAGGGCAGGACGTAGAAGATGGTGAAGGTGACGGCGGCGATGGCGAGGAGGACGCCGAGCACGCCGAGGAGCCGGCGGCCGAGGTAGAGGATCACGTACGGCTCCCCCGGGGGTCGAGGACGTCGCGCAGCGCGTCGCCGAGGAGGGTGAAGGCCAGCACGGTGAGGAAGAGGCAGAAGCTCGGGACGAGGAAGTACATGGGGTCCGTGTCGTAGTAGGCGACGCCCTCGGCGATCATCTGGCCCCAGGACGGGGTCGGCGGGCGGACCCCGACGCCGAGGTAGCTCAGGGCCGCCTCGGTGGCGATCATGCCGGGTACCATCAGCGTGGTGTAGGCGATGACCGGCCCGGCGACGCCGGGGAGGATGTCGCGGGCGAGGATCCGCCAGGGGCCGGAGCCGCCGACGCGGGCGGCGTCGACGTACTCGCGGTGCTTGAGGGAGAGGGTCTGGCCGCGGACGACCCGGGCGACGCCGGGCCAGCCGAAGAGGCCGATGACGAGGATCATGAGCAGCATCCGGTCGACGTCCCGGGCCACCGACATCATCGCGATCATGAAGATGAGGGAGGGGAAGGACATCGTGAGGTCCATCAGCCGGGACAGCACGGTGTCGGTGCGGCCGCCGAAGTAGCCGGCCGCGATGCCGGCGGTGGTGCCGGCGAGGACGACGATCGCGGTGGCGGCGAAGGCGATGAGCAGGGAGACCTGGGCGCCGTGCACGACCCGGGCGAACAGGTCGCGGCCGGTGACGGGTTCGACGCCGAGCCAGTGCTCGGCGGAGACGCCGCCGAGCGGCCCGATCGGCAGTCCGCCGAGGTACGGGTCGACGGCGGACTTGTCGAACTCCTCCGGGCCCCAGCCGCCGAGCGCGCTGATCAGCGGGGCGGCGACGGTCATCACCGCGAAGAGGGCGACGACGGCGAGGGAGACCTTGAGGGAGGCCCGGCGGCGCAGTTCCGCGCGGACGAGCCGCCAGGCCCCGCCGCCCTCGTGCACCGGGGGTGGGGTGGTGGTCGTGGTCATGGGGGCGGCGTCCTTCAGTCCGTGCTCTTGGACGGGTCCTTGAGGCCGACCGTCGCGTAGTCGATCTGGCCGCCGTAGGAGGTGTGGCCGAAGGCGCCGGCGATGTTGGTGCCGAGGACGAGGGGGCGGCGCTTGACGGCGCCGGGGGCGACGGGGGCCTTGGCGAGGATCTGCCCGTCGAGCTCCTGCCACGCCTTGTTGGCGGCGGCGCCGTCGGCCAGGGCGGCGATCTCGTCCATCCGCTTCATGGTGGCGTCGTCGCGGAAGAGGGAGTGGTTGCCGGAGTTGCCCTTCTCCTTGATGGAGCGCCCGTCGAAGACGAAGGGCAGGAAGGTGGAGCCGGACGGGAAGTCGGGACACCAGCCGGTGTAGACGAGGTCGGTACGGCTCTTGGTGTCGCCGATGGTGTCGTAGAAGGCGGACGGGTCGACGGTCTCGATGGTCACCTTGATGCCGGCCCGCCCCAGGGACTGCTGGACGGCCTCGCCGATGGCCTTGTCGTTGACGTTCACGGTGACGCTGGTCGAGAAGCCGTCCGGCTTCCCGGCCTCCTTGAGCAACTGCTTGGCCATGTCGGGGTCGCCGGCGAGCGGGATCTTCAGGGTGTCGGGCTGCTTGCCGCCGGTGAAGAGCGCGCCGGGCATGGCGGCGGTGGACGCCTCGGTGAGGGCGGGGCCGCCGGCGGCGGTGACGATCGCCTCGCGGTCGAGGGCGTACTGCACGGCCTGGCGCACCTTGACGTCGTCGAAGGGGGCGCGGCCGGTGTGCATCTGGAGCATCTCGTTGCAGGTGCTGGACTCGGCGAGGAGCCGGGCCTTGACCTCGGGCTTCGTCAGCACCTTCGAGGTGGACTCGGGGCGCAGGGCGGCCCACGGGACGGAGGAGGCGTCGGCGCCGGCCGAGGCGATGAGGCGGTCGTCGACCTGGTTGCCCTTGAGGCCCATGGTGACGACGATCCTGTCCGGGTACGCCTTGCGGACGGAGTCGGTCTTCGGATCCCAGTGGGTGTTGCGGACCAGGACCATCTGCTTGTCGCGGGCGTACGTCTCGATCTTGTACGGCCCCGAGGAGAACGGGCGGTTGTCGTACTGGGGGCCCTTGTCCTGCTTCGGCGGCACCGGGGCGAAGGTCGGCAGGGTCGCGGCGAAGGGGAACTCGGCGAAGGCCGTGTGGAGTTCGAAGACGATCGTGCGCGCGTCGGGGGTCTTCACCGAGTCCAGATGCCGGCCCGTGGCGGGGCCCTGGTAGCCCTTGGCTCCGGCCAGGTAGCGGGCCGCGTAGTCGGGGCCGCCGGGCAGGTCGGGGGAGAAGGACCGTTCGACGTTGTGCTTGATGTCCTGGGCGGTGATCGGGGTGCCGTCCTCGTACTTGAGGCCGGGCTTGAGGCGGAAGGTCCAGGTCTTCGCCCCGTTGGAGGGGGTGCCGAGGTCCTCGGCGAGGTCGGGGACCAGCTCGCTGCCCTTGGCGCCGGGCTCGGCCTTGTAGGTGACGAGGGTGCGGTAGAGCAGCCGGGTGCCGAAGTCCATGTCGGGCATGACCCAGTTGCGCGCCGGGTCGAGGTGGGTGAAGTCCTGGTTGGACAGGACCCTGAGGGTGCCGCCCTTCTGCGGGGTGCCGCCGAGGATCGCGCCGGCGTTGGCGGCGGCGGGGTTCTTCCGCTCGGGGCCGCCGGCCGTGCGGCCGGACGAGCCGTCGGAACAGGCCGCGAGGCCGAGGGTCAGGGTCGACACCAGGGCGATGGCCAGGGTGCGGGTGCGCTTGTTCATGGGGTCACTCCGAGGAAGAGCGGAAGAGAGGACGAGCCGAAGAGGACGTGCCGAAGAGACGGCGAGCGGAAGGGCGGCCGGACATCAGAGCGGCCGGAATGTGACCCGTAACATAGTAATGTGAAATTGCACTGACAAGGTGTGGAGTCCCCCCAGGCCCGTCCGTTACCCATCCGTGTCCCTTCAGGAGCCCCCGTGCACCCCGCCTACGCCACCACCGACCACACCTTCACCGTCCCCCTCGACCACGCCCGCCCCGACGGCCCCACCCTGGAGGTCTTCGCCCGCGAAGTCGCCGACCCCGCCCGCGCCGGCGAGGAACTGCCCTGGCTGCTCTACCTCCAGGGCGGCCCCGGCGGTAAGTCCCCGCGCCCCACCGCCGGTTCGCCCGGCTGGCTGCCCCACGCCCTCAAGACCCACCGGGTCCTCCTGCTCGACCAGCGCGGCACCGGCCGCTCCACCCCCGTCACCGCCCGCGAGGCCGCCCGCTTCGGCGACGCGGAACGCCTCGCCGCCCACCTCGGCCACTTCCGCGCGGACGCGATCGTCGACGACGCCGAGCTCATACGCCGCCGCCTCTGCGGCGACACCCCCTGGGAGACCCTCGGCCAGAGCTACGGCGGCTTCCTCACCCTCACCTACCTGTCCAGGGCACCCCAAGGGCTCCGCGCCTGCTACGTCGCCGGCGGCCTGCCCGGACTCACCGCCACCGCCGACGACGTCTACGCCCGCACCTACCCCCGGGTCCGCGACCGCTGCCGGGAGTACTACGCCCGCTACCCCGAGGACGCCGGCCGCCTCCGCCGCGTCGCCGCCCTCCTCGACTCCGGCGACGTCCGGCTTCCCGACGGCGACCGCCTCACCGTCCGCCGGCTGCGCACCCTCGGCCTCGTCCTCGGCATGGGCGACGGCTTCGAACGCCTCCACTGGCTCCTCGACGAGGCCCTCGGCGCCGACGGCGCGCCCAGCGCCACCTTCCTCCACCAGGTCATGACGCTCACCGGCCACATCGACGCCCCGCTCTTCGCCGTCCTCCAGGAGAGCCTGTACGGACAGGGGGCCGGGCCCACCGGCTGGGCCGCCGACCGCGCGCTCGCCGACCACCCGGAGTTCGCGGACGAGTTCACCGAGAGCGCCGGGACCCCGCTGCTCACCGGTGAGATGATGTACCCCTGGATGTTCCGGGAGATCGCCGGGCTGCGGCCCTTCGCCGAGGCCGCCGACCTGCTCGCCGCCCGCGCCGACTGGGCCCCGCTCTACGACCTCGGGCGCCTCGCCGCCAACGAGGTGCCGCTCGCCGCCGTCGTCTACCACGACGACATGTACGTGGACGCCGGTCTCTCCCTCGACACCGCGCGCCGGATCGGGTCCACCCGCGTCTGGGTCACCAACGAGTGGGAGCACGACGGGCTCACCGCCTCCGGCGGCCGGGTCCTCGCCCGGCTGATGGAGATGGCCGCCGGGCGGGCCTGAACACCGCTCCGACCACCCTGTTTGCGCGAGAACTGCAACGGACTGTCGTTCTCTTGCGGAGCTTGCGCTAGCCTTGCGCGCATGACGCGACGACTTGCTCAGGTGGCGAAGAAGGTGGGGGTCAGCGAGGCGACGGTCAGCCGGGTCCTCAACGGCAAGCCCGGGGTGTCCGAGGCGACCCGGCAGTCCGTCCTCACCGCCCTGGACGTGCTCGGGTACGAGCGGCCCACGCAGCTCAGAGGCGAGCGGGCCCGGCTCGTCGGGCTCGTCCTGCCCGAGCTCCAGAACCCCATCTTCCCCGCCTTCGCCGAGGTCATCGGAGGCGCGCTCGCCCAGCAGGGGCTCACCCCCGTGCTCTGCACCCAGACCAAGGGCGGCGTCTCCGAGGCCGACTACGTGGACCTCCTCCTCCAGCAGCAGGTCTCCGGCGTGGTCTTCGCCGGCGGGCTCTTCGCGCAGGCCGACGCCCCGCACGACCACTACCACCAGCTGCACGAGCGCAACATCCCGGTCGTCCTCATCAACGCCTCCATCGAGGGCCTGGACTTCCCCTGCGTCTCCTGCGACGACGCCGTCGCCGTCGAGCAGGCGTGGCGCCACCTCGCCTCGCTCGGCCACGAGCGGATCGGCCTGCTGCTCGGCCCCGCCGACCACGTGCCCTCCCGCCGCAAGCTCCAGGCCGCGCGGGCCGTCGCCGAGGCGGCCGGCACCCCGCTCCCCGACGAGCACGTCGTCCGCTCGATCTTCTCCCTGGAAGGCGGCCAGGCCGCCGCGAACCGCCTGTTCGAACAGGGCGTCACCGGCATCGTCTGCGCCAGCGACCCGCTCGCCCTCGGCGCCATCCGGGCCGCCCGCCGGCGCGGACTCCTCGTCCCCGGCGACGTCTCCGTGATCGGCTTCGACGACTCGGCGTTCATGAACTGCACCGAGCCGCCGCTCTCCACCGTCCGCCAGCCCATCGAGGCCATGGGCCGCGCCGCCGTCGAGCTGCTCTGCGCCCAGATCCAGGGCGTCCACTCGCACCCGGGCGAGCTGCTCTTCGAGCCCGAGCTCGTGGTGCGCGGCTCGACCGCCCCGCCGTCGCCCCGCCCGTAGCGGAGCCCGTACCGCTCCCTTCCCTGGTCCTGACCCCGGGGCGCGGGACTCTCACCAACCGAAGCGGCGGTCCACGACGGCGGCGAACTCCTCGAAGGTGAGGACGCGGTCGCCGTTCTGGTCGCACGCGTCGAACAGGGCGGCGGACGCGTCGTCGCCGCCCACGCCCCAGAAGGGGATCACCCCCCGCGCCGCCAGGGTGGGCCCCTTCTCCCGCAGGGCGAGGATGACCTCGGTACGGGTCAGCGTGCCGTCGTGGTCGAGGTCGAGCGCGTCGAACAGGACGCGGGCCTTGTCGCTCATGGCAGGTCCTTCGGTCGGTCGTGGCGGCTTCGTGTGAGGGAGGACGCTCCGTCCGCCGTACGGGTTGCCTAGGCTCTGTCCCATGGCGAATCCCTCCACCACCGAGCTGCTGGTCCTGCACGCCGTACGGCTGCGGGGCATGACCACAGAGAAGGAGGCCGCGGACCGCTTCGGCCTCGACGCGGACACGGTCGGCGAGCTGCTGCTCGACCTCCAGGCGTACGGGAGAGTGACGCGTAGCGGCTTCGCCGGCACGACCGGCTGGAGCCTCACCGACCGGGGCCGGGCGGAGGGCGAGCGGCTGCTCGCCGAGGAGCTGGCCGGGACCGGCTACGGCCCCTTCGTCCGGGAGCGGTACGAGACCTTCCTCGCGTACAACGCCCGCTGCCTCACCGCCTGCACCGACTGGCAGCTGCGGCCCGACGGCAGCGGGCGGCTCGCCGTCAACACCCACGGCGACCCGGAGTGGGACCGGCGCGTCCTCGACGAACTGACCGTCCTCGGCGGGGTGATCGACACCCTCTCCGCCGAACTGGGCGCCCTGCTGCCCCGCCTCGGCGGCTACGGCGAGCGCTTCACCGGCGCGCTCGCCCGGGTGCGGCGCGGCGAGCTGTCCTGGGTGGACCGGCCGCGCGCCGACTCCTGCCACACGGTGTGGATGGAGCTCCACGAGGACCTGCTCGCGACCCTCGGCATCCGCCGGGGCGAGGAGCCCGTCCCGTAGGCCAGGACGAAGGTGACGGTGATCAGCAGCGCCCAGGCGCCGAACTTGGCGACCGAGACGGGCTGCCAGCCGTCGAGCTGGTCGGGATAGCTCCAGGCGCCGACGTAGGTGGCGGCGTTCTCGGCGATCCAGAGGAAGAAGCCGATGAGGACGAAGGACAGGGCCAGCGGCATCCGGTGGTCCTGTTCGCCGACGCGGAAGCGGACCCAGGTGCCGGCGGTGGCGAGGAGCAGCAGCGCGGCGAGCACCCAGCGGGCGTCGGGCAGCCAGTGGTGGCTGAAGAAGTTGAGGTAGACCGCTCCGGCGAGGACCGCCATGATCCGGGGCCGGTAGCCGGTCAGGCGCAGGTCGAGCAGGCGCCAGGCGCGGCAGACGTAGCTGCCGACGGCCGCGTACAGGAAGCCGCCGTAGAGGGGGACGCCGCCGAACTTGGCGACCGCGTCCTCCGGGTAACTCCAGGAGCCCATGCGGACCTTGACCAGCTCGAAGAGCAGGCCGATCAGGTGGCAGACGGCGATGACCGCGACGTCCCGCCCGCTGTCCCAGCCGAGCCGCCAGGCCAGGACGGTGAGCACGATCCCGTAGCCGAGGAGCAGGTCGTAGCGGGCGACGGGCAGGTCGGGCAGGAGCGTCGAGACCGCGATGCCGCCGATGAGCGCGACGGCGAAGGCGCAGCAGCGCGCCTCCAGGAGGGCGAAGCGCAGGAGCTGGCGGAGGCCGTGCGTGATCTGGTCCATGCGGGAGGGGACGCCCTCGTCCGTGTGTGCGGTTTCCGGGCCGCAGGACGGCTCAGTGGGGGTTGTGGTGGTGGGCGCAGCGGGGTGCGGTGAGCAGCCGGCGGACCATGTCGCCGGCCTCCGCCGCGTCGCGTGCCTCGCCGGGGAAGAGGAGGCGGAGGTCGCAGTGGCCCTCGCCGTACTCGCAGCGCAGCGACACGGCGTGCCGGTCCATGGCGAGCGGGAGCGCGCGGACGACGCCGTGGGGGAGGCGGGATCCGGCCAGGACGACGAGCTCGGAGACGAGGTCGGCGTGGGCGTCGGCGAGGTGGGTGAGGAGCGCGGCCTCTTCGAGGGCGAGCGGGTCGGGGGCGGCGAGGGTGTACGCGCCGGGGGCGACCTCCTCGGTCCCGGTGCCCGTCCGGAGCGTGACGCGGGTGAGGTCGAGGCGGAGAGAGCCCAGGTCACCGGGGGTGGCGGGGGCGAGGCGGCCGGTGAGGGCGACCCGGGCGCGGACCCGGTCGCGGAGCGGCGTCGGGGCGATGTCGGTGAGGTCGATCCGGGCGTCGAGCGCGCCGAGCGGGGAGCGGGCGAGGTGGTCGGTGAGCGGGGTGTCGGCGGGCGGGTGGAGGGTGATCCGGCCGCGCGCGCCGACGGTGTGCGCGCCGAGGAGGTCGTAGGTCTGCCCGTCCAGGGTGAGCGAGAGGGAGATGGCCCGGGCCAGGACGGAGCGGACCTGCTCCGCGGCGGTCTGCTGGGGCAGGACGGGGGAGGGGGCGACGCTCACGGTGACTCTCCTCGGTCGATTTTAGGTAAGGCTAACCTAACCATCCCCTGGTCGGTGGTGTCCAGGACCCTTCCCACCGGAGGGATTTCCGGCGATGTCGGTCACCCCCGCTACTGTGCTGACCACTGATCGACTGATCGACGAGCAATGCGGGAGGGGCCGTGCGCCGCAGGGAGCACGCCGGGGACGGTGCGGGCAAGTTCACGACGATCGGTAAGGGGGAGGCACCCGGATTCACGCCCTTCCGGCGCGACGAGTCCGTCTTCGTCCTGCCCGAGGCGTGGAAGCGGAACCTCCGGCCGCGCCGCGGCGGCACCCCCGTGACGGTCGCCCCACCGGCCACCGAGGCTCCCGCCCGGCTCGCCGACTGGCGTGTCCGTGCCACCGTCGAGATCGACCGCGCCCTCGACTCCGGGCGCGGAGACGCCGAGTTGACCGCCGCCGCCCGCGCCCACGACGCCGGAAGCCCCGACCCCGTCGGCGCCGCCGTCCTCGCCGCCCTCCTTCCCCCGGAGGCCCAGCGGACCACCGTCGCCGACGCCTGGGCCGTCACCCACGGGCTGCCCTTCGCCGCCGTCGCCGCCGTCGAGCACCTCGAATGCCGCCGCATCCGGCTCCAGGACGGAGTCGTCGGCGGCGTCTGCCCCGCCCGCGAGGACGACGCGCAGTGGCAGTCGGGGGAGCCCCACACCCTCCTGGAGCGGGTCCGCGCCCTCCTCGCCGTCACCGACGACGCGACCTACGCCTCCGCCGTCGCCGCCCTCGCCCGCCACCGCACCACGCCCCGCCGCCGCGTCGCCGTCTCCTTCCTGGTGCCCACCGAGCGCGCCTGGACCGACGAGTGCCTCGCCGACCCCGCCACCCGCGAGCATGTCCAGCTCCCGGTGCGGGACATGCTCGTCTGCTCCGTCACCGCCGACCAGACCGCCGCCTACGGAGGCCGCGTCGACCTCGGCTGGCGCGGCTGGAAGACGCCCACCGTCGCCACCGTCGCGGACGGCGCCGGAGTCGCCGTGGCCCCCTTCCTCATCGCCGAGACCGACCGCCAGTACCTCGGCACCGACGAACTCAAGGCGTTCGCCGCCGCCCTCGCCCAACTCCCCTCCGACGAGGCGTTCCAGGGCCTCCTCGACCGCGTCGGTGACAAGCACGTCCGCGCCGAACTGGCCGCGGCCGCCCGCCGCTTCCCCGTCCGCGCCCTCCGGCTGCTCGCCCTCGCCGCCCGGGAGACCACCCCCGACAGCGCCCTGGTCCGCCGGATGCTCGCCGGACACGTCGCCGCCCACCGCCCGCTCGCCCTCGCCGTCCTGCCCGAACTGCCCGCCGAGGCCGCCGAGGTCGTCGAGCCGCTGACCCGCGCCCAGGACACCACGCACGACGCCGCCGCGGCCGACCTCCCCGCCCTCCTGACCAGCCCCCCGTGGACCGTACGCCGCCCGGCCGCCACGCCCCGCGTCGTCACCGGCGTCACCGCACCGGACGGCACCCGGACCGTCTGGCGGGACGGGGAACGGCGCGCCTGGGCCACCGCCGAGTCCTGGGTGACCGGCTGGCAGCCGTACGAGCCCCTGGACGTCCTCGTCGACAAGCTCTTCGACGGCCGCCTGCACAACTGGCACACCGTCGGCGTCCTCGTGAACGGCCCCGCCGACCGCGTCCGCCCCTACCTCGCCGACTGGGACGGCATGGAGCACTGCTACGACGGCGCCGAGGTCTTCAAGCCGCTCGTCGCCGCCCACGAGGCCGCCGCCCTGCCGCCGCTCCTGCGCATGGCCCCCCAGTACCCCACCGCCATGTCCGAGGTGCTGCTGCCCTACCTCGACGTCCGCGTCGCCCGGCTGATGGCGACCTGGCTGCACCGCCTCAAGACCGCCGGCCACACCGCCCGCGTCTGGCTGCTCCGCCACGGCACCGACGCCGCCCGCCTCCTCGTGCCCGACGCCGTCGGCGCCGCGGGGCCCGAGCGGACCGCCGCCGAGGGCGCCCTCCGCGCGATCGTCGCCGCCCACGGCCCCGACGGAGTCCGCACCGCAGCCAAGGAGTACGGCGACGAGACCGTCGAGGCCGTCGAGGAACTGCTCGCCACCGACCCGCTGGTGACCGCGCTGCCCGCCCGGATGCCCCAGTTCCCCGCCTGGATCGACCCCCGCGTCCTGCCCCGCGTCCGGCTCACGACCGGCGCCACCCTCCCCGTCCCCGCCGTCGCCCACCTGCTCACCATGCTCTCCGTCTCCAAGCCGGGCGCCCCCTACCCCGGCCTCGCCGAGATCCGCGCGCTGTGCACGCCGGAGTCGCTCGCCGCGTTCGCCTGGGGCCTCTTCGAGGAGTGGCGGGTCGTCGGCCAGCCGCCCAAGGAGGCGTGGACCCTGCACACCCTCGGCTGGTTCGGCGACGACGACACCGTCCGCACCCTCACCCCCGTCATCCGCGCCTGGCCCGGCGAGGGGGCCCACCACCGGGCAGTCGAAGGACTCGGCGTGCTCGCCGCCATCGGCACCGACAGCGCCCTCCTCCACCTCCACGGCATCTCCCAGCGCGTCCGGTTCAAGGCGCTGAAACTGCGCGCCCAGGAGAAGATCGCCGAGGTCGCCGACGAACTCGGCCTCACCGCCGAACAGCTCGCCGACCGGCTCGTGCCCGACCTCGGACTCGACGCCGACGGCGGCACGGTCGTCGACTACGGCACCCGCCGCTTCACCGTCGGCTTCGACGAGGCCCTCAAGCCCTTCGTCGACGACGGCGAGGGCCGCCGCCTCAAGGACCTCCCCAAGCCCGGCGCCCGCGACGAGACCGAACGCGCCACCGCCGAGCGCAAGCGCTTCCTCGCCCTCAAGAAGGACGTCCGCGCGATCGCCGCCGACCAGGTCCGCCGCCTGGAGGCCGCCATGGTCGACGGCCGCTCCTGGACCGGCTCCGAGTTCCGGCAGCTGTTCGTCGAGCACCCCCTCGTCCGGCACCTCGCCCGCCGCCTCGTCTGGAGTGCCGAACAGGACGGCACCGCCACCGCCTTCCGGATCGCCGAGCACGGCACGTACGCCGACGCCGACGGCACCCTCCTCACCGTCGCCGACGACGCCACCGTCACCCTCCCGCACCCCCTCCTCCTCACCGGCGCGCTCGGCGTCTGGGCCGAACTCCTCGCCGATCACGAGATCGTCCAGCCCTTCCCGCAGCTCGGCCGGCCGCTCCACACCGCCACCGGGGAGGAGGCGGCGGGCGCCCGCCTCACCCGCTTCGAGGGCGTCACCGTCCCCGTCGGCCGGCTCCTCGGGCTCCAGAAGCGCGGCTGGGACCGGGGCACCCCGCAGGACGCCGGTGTCGAGCGCTGGTTCTCCCGCCGCCTCGCCCCCGAGCGCCACCTCGTCATCGAGCTCGAACCGGGCATCGCCGTCGGCGTGATCGACGAGTTCCCCGACCAGACCCTCCGTACCGTCTGGCTCGACACCCACCCCGGCGACCACTGGCCGAGCCGCACCTACCCGCTGCGGTTCGCCGACCTCGACCCGGTGACCGTCTCCGAACTCCTCACCGACCTCACCGAACTGACCTCCTGAGATCGCGGCCCGGGGGCCTGTTGGTCCGCCGGGTTCGGTCCCCTTTGTGGTACTGCCTTACTAGGACATAAGAGGTTTGTCCCGTCAGGCGGGGAAAGGGGCAGTACATGGCGAAGATCGGACAGGATCCGGAAGAACGAGGAGAAGGCAAGGACGGGACGGGGCGGGGCGCCCTGCCGGTGACGGCGGACCTGCCCGACCTCCGCGGCCGTCACCCCGCCCGTACCGACCCCGTCGTCTTCGGCGTCACCGCCGTCCTCACCCTCGCGTTCGTCGTCTGGGGCGCGACGGCCACGGACAGCCTGGAGTCCGTCTCCAGCAGCCTCCTCGACGGCCTGATCCGGGACGGCGGCTGGGCGTTCATGCTGGCGGCCTCCGGCTTCGTCGTCTTCGCGCTGTGGCTGGCGATCAGCAGGTACGGCCGGATCACCCTCGGACAGGAGGGCGAGGGGCCGGAGTTCCGCACGGTCTCGTGGATCGCCATGATGTTCAGCGCCGGTATGGGCATCGGCCTGATGTTCTACGGCGTGAGCGAGCCCCTCGCCCACTACGGCACCCCGCCGCCCGGCACGTCCCCCGCGGACTCGGCCGAGCGGATGCAGACGGCGATGGCCACCACGCTCTTCCACTGGACGCTCCACCCGTGGGCGATCTACGCCGTCGTCGGACTCGCCATCGCCTACTCGACCTTCCGCCGCCGGCGCCGCCAGACGATCAGCGCCGTCTTCGTCCCGCTGATGGGCGAGCGCCGGGCCTTCGGCGGACCCGGCCGGTTCATCGACATCCTCGCCATCTTCGCCACCCTGTTCGGCTCGGCGGCCTCGCTCGGCCTCGGCGCGCTCCAGATCGGCAGCGGCGTGGAGGAGCTGGGCTGGATGGAGAAGACCGGGACCGGCCTGCTCGTCGGCATCATCGCCGTGCTCACCCTGGCCTTCGTGCTGTCGGCGATCTCCGGCGTCGAGAAGGGCATCCAGTGGCTCTCCAACACCAACATGGTGCTGGCGCTGCTGCTCGCCGTCTTCGTCTTCGTCGCCGGACCCACGATCATCGTCCTCGACCTGCTGCCGACCTCGATCGCCGCGTACATCGGCGACCTGCCCCAGCTGGCCGGCCGCACCGAGGCCACCAGCGGCGAGAACATCCATGACTGGCTGGGCAGCTGGACGGTCTTCTACTGGGCGTGGTGGATCTCCTGGACGCCGTTCGTCGGCATGTTCATCGCCCGCATCAGCCGGGGCCGGACGATCCGCCAGTTCATCGGCGGCGTCATCCTCGTGCCCAGCGCGGTCAGCCTGGTCTGGTTCGCGGTCTTCGGCGGCACGGCGATGCGGCTGACCGAGCAGGGCGAGCTGGCGGGCGAGACGACGCCGGAGGGCCAGCTCTTCGGACTGCTCCAGGAGTTCCCGCTGACGGGCGTGATGAGCCTGCTGGTGATGGTCCTCGTCGGCATCTTCTTCGTCTCCGGCGCGGACGCGGCGTCCATCGTCATGGGCACCCTCTCGCAGCGCGGCGCGATGGAGCCGACCCGCCCGGTGGTGGTCTTCTGGGGCGTGGTCACCGGAGCCGTCGCCGCGATCATGCTGCTCATCGGCGACGGCCAGGGCGACGCGCTGGCGGGCCTCCAGAACCTGACGATCCTGGTCGCCGCCCCGTTCGTCCTCGTCATGATCGGCATGTGCGTGGCGCTCATGCGGGACCTGCGCGAGGACCCGCTGATCGTGCGCGGGCGGGTCGGCGAGGAGGTCGTCGGCGACGCGGTGATCGCCGGACACGAGAAGTACGACGGCGACTTCGAGCTCCGTATCGGCCCGGGAGCGACGGACGGCACTGCGGGCGGCACGGAGGGCGGCACCACCGGCGGGGCGGCCCCGGCGCCGCCGACGGCCGGGCCGGGGCCCCGCTGACCCCGCCTCGGCTCAGGGGCCGACCGAGTCAGGGGCCGACCGAGTCAGGGGCCGACCGAGTCAGGGGCCGACCGAGCGCCAGATCCGGTCGGGCAGGATGCGGGCGGCCTCTTCGAGGTCGACGTCGCCGAGGGTGAGCCAGCGGCGGGCCATGCCGATGACCGGGCCCAGGACGAGGGTCTCGATGACCGGCGTCGGGAGGTCGGCGAGCCCGCCCGCCTTGCGGTGCCCGTCGAGCCAGTGCTCGATCGGGGTGAGCCGCGCCTCCTGGTTGTCGCGGATCTCGGCGGCGCGCGCCGCGCCCTCCTGGTCCGCGAAGGGGGAGTGCAGGAGGCGGGCGGCGGCCGGCTGGGTGCGGACGAAGTCCAGATACGTCCGGATGACCGCCTCGATGCCGGAGCGGGCGTCCTGATGGGCGGTCAGGGCGGTGGCGAGTTCCCCGAGGAGGCGGCCGAGCCAGCGCAGGGCGAGGGAGCTGATCACCCCGTGGAGGTTGCCGAAGTGGTGGTAGACGCTGCCGGTGCTGACGCCGCTGACCCGGGTCAGGGCGGAGACGGTGAGCCCCGCCTCCCCCTCGCGCGCGTAGAGGTCGAGCGCGGCGTCGAGGACGCGCTCGACGGTGACTTCTCCGCGCTGCTGCTTCCGGCTCATCGAGCGGGGTGCCCCTTCGGTCGCGTGCCATCCCTGGCCTGGTTCTTTCCGTACCAGGTCAGCATAGGAGGCGCGGGGGCCGCCGGACCCCGTCGCGCGGTCCGAGGGCTCAGGCCAGAGCCAGGAAGAGCTTCTCCAGCTCCGCCTCCGTCATGGGCGCCGAGTCCGCCGCGCCGTCGGACAGGCACTGCCGCATCCCGCTGGCCACGATCTTGAACCCGGCCCGGTCCAGGGCCCGGGAGACGGCGGCGAGCTGGGTCACGACCTCCTTGCAGTCGCGGCCCGACTCGACCATCGCGATCACCCCGGCCAGCTGTCCCTGGGCCCGCCGCAGGCGGTTGAGCACCGGCGCCATCGCCTCTTCGTCGACCTGCACGGCCGTCCTCCTTCGTGGTCTCACCCTCTTATGCCAGGATACCCCCCAGGGTATGAAATCGGGCGGTGGCGGCTACTCGCGGGCCGTCACGGTACGGCTCCGAGTACGGGTACGACTCCGAGTACGGGTACGGCGGACGAGCCCCGCCGCCGACCCCGCCGTCGCGAGGGCGCCCAGGACCGCCCAGGTGGCCGGGTGGGTCCAGATGCCGGGGTCGAGCTGCTGCGTGAGGACGAAGACGCCCATCACGACGACGAACCAGCCGAAGGCCCTGCGCAGCGCGGCCTGCGGGATCCGGCCGGCGATCCGCCCGCCGGCGAGACTGCCGACGACCGCCAGGGCGGTCACCGTCAGCGTCAGGCCCCAGTCGATGGAGACGCCGTCCAGGTGCCCGGCGAGCCCGGCGAAGGACTTCATGGCGATGACCAGGAGCGAGGTGCCGACCGCGATGCCCATCGGCAGCCCGCCGAGCAGGGCGAGCGCCGGGACGACCAGGAAGCCGCCGCCCGAGCCGACCAGGCCGGTCACCGCGCCCACGACGAGCCCCTCGACCGCGATGTGGGCGAGCGGCAGGTCGCCGTGACGGGCCTTCGGCGCGCCGGTGCGCCGGGGTGTGCGCAGCATGGCGTAGGCCGTGGCGAGCATCATCAGCGCGAAGGCGATGAGCAGCGCGGTTCCGGGAATGTACGCGGCGAGGCGTCCGCCGCCGTACGCGCCCGCCATGCTGAACGCGCCGAAGAGGAGACCGGTCCGCCAGCGCACCCGCCGGGCCCGCGCGTGCGGGACGAGCGCGGCGAGGCTGGTGACGCCCACGACGAAGAGGGAGGCGGCGATGGCCGCCTTGGTGTCCTGCCCGGCCAGGTAGACCAGGATCGGCACGGTGAGGATGGAGCCCCCGCCGCCCAGGACGCCGAGGCTGACGCCGACCAGGAGGGAGGCCGCCACGATCAGGGCGGTCACCGGGTGCTCCGCAGCTCCGCGATCATGGTGCGGACGTCGGTGCGCGGGCCGCGGTTGTAGGGCAGCTTGGAGAGCAGGACGCCGAGGGCGCAGGAGTTGCTGAGGGCGGCGTAGGTGAGCCCGGCGCCGATGGCCGTACCGACGAGGTGGACGCCGGGGACGGCGATGCCCGCGAGACCGGTGACGAGGACGACCGAACCCGCGACGAGGCGGACCTGACGCTCCATGTCCCACCGCTCGGGGCCCCGCTCGACCGGCGCCCCGGCCGCCTCCCAGGCCACCATCCCGCCGTCGAGCACCCGCAGGTTCGGCAGCCCCGCCTGCGCGAGCGCCTGCTCCGCCTCCCGCGCCCGCTGCCCCGAACGGCACACCAGCACGACCTCCTCGTCCAGGTGCGCGAGCAGCTCGGAGCGGTGCTCGCGGAGGGTGTTCAGCGGGACGTTGTACGAGCCCGGGATGTGCGTCGTCCGGAACTCGCCGGGCGTGCGGACGTCGAGCAGGCGCGGCGCCCTGCCCTCCTGGACGAGGCGGTGCAGGACGGCGGGGGAGAGGGAGGAGGAGGGGGAGGTGGTGCTCATGGTGCGGTGGTTCCGTTCGTGAGGGGCGTCACCGGGCGCGACGGTGCGACGGTGCGCGAGGCCCGGGTTCGGGGAGGGGACGGGATGAGATGAGGTGCGGGTACGAGTAGGGCGGGGGAGGTGTCAGACCTCGGCCGGGCTCTCCGCCGCCGTCAGGGCCCAGGCCGCGTAGCCGCCGAGGATGTCGGAGACGTCCTGGAAGCCGCGCCGGCGCAGCAGGCTGGCGGCGATGGAGGAGCGGTGGCCGCCCGCGCAGTGCAGGACGAGGGGGCGGTCGGCGGGGAGTTCGCCGGTGCGGTGGGGGAGTTCGTTGAGGGGGATGTGGACGGCCGCGTCGAGGAAGCCGTTCGCCTCCCGCTCGCCGCAGGTGCGCACGTCCACGACGAACGGCGGCCGCTCCCCGGCGAGGGCGGCCCGCAGGCGGGCGGCGGTGACCCGGCTCGCCGGGGCGACCTCGCCGGCCAGGGCCTCCATGGCCGCTTCCGGCTCGGGGAGGTAGCCCTCGGCGCGGTCGAAGCCGACGCGGGCGAGGCGGGTGACGACCTCCTCCTCGCGCCGCTCCGGGGCGAGGACGACGAGCCGGTCGGCGGGGTCGAGGACGGTCCCGGCCTGTTCGGCGAACCGCCCGTCGGCCGGCACGTTCACCGCGCCCCGCAGGTGCCCGGCCGCGAACTCCTGGGGGTCGCGGGCGTCGACCACGACCGCCCCGGCCGCCCGCAGCCCGGCGAACTCGTCGAGCGTCAGGGCCCGCGCGGCGGTGGCGGAGTCGTAAAGACCGCGGTCCTTGCGGTTGAGGTCGGCGTCGTAGGCGAAGTAGCCGGGGGCGGGCGGCTGTCCGGCGGTGACGAGGGCGACGAAGTCCTCGCGGGGCATGGGCGCGCAGGCGTAGTTGGTGGCCCGCTGCGCGCCGATGGTGGAGGACTTCTCGGTGGAGAGGTTCTTGCCGCAGGACGAGCCGGCGCCGTGGGCGGGGAAGACGCGGACCTGGTCGGGCAGGGCCATGAGCTTGTTCTGGACGGTGTCGTGGAGCATCGCGCCGAGCTCCTCGGCGGTGACGCCGACGGAGGCGAGGAGGTCGGGCCGGCCGACGTCGCCGATGAAGAGCGCGTCACCGGTCAGGACCCCGTACGGGACCTCGTCCCCGGCGTGCTCGTACACCAGGACGCTGATCGACTCGGGCGTGTGGCCCGGGGTCTCCATGACCTCCAGGACGACGTCCCCGAGGACGATCCGCTCGCCCTCCGCCAGCTTGCGGATGGGGTACTCGGTCTCGGCGCGGCGGCCGTAGCCGATCCAGGCGCCGGTGCTGTCGGCCAGCTCCAGGTGGCCGGCGACGAAGTCGGCGTGGAAGTGGGTGTTGATGACCCCGGCCACGGTGAACCCGTGCGCGGCGGCGTCCGCGAGGTACTCGGAGACGTCCCGGCGGGGGTCGACGACCACCGCCTGCCCCGTCCGCTCGTCGGCGATGAGGTACGAGGCGTGGGACAGACAGTCGAGGTAGTACTGGGCGAAGAACACGGCGAGCCTCCCGCAAGCGTCTGGATACCCCCCTGGGTATGAACGAGTCCGACCGTACGGGGCTGTCCCGCGCCGCGTCAAATACCCCCCTGGGTATTCAGCGTCACAGGGGTCAGGTCTGGAGACGGATACGGGTAGGGGTATCCTGACCTGCGGTGTGTGACCTGGGGTGGGCATCAGAAAGGGGCGCCGCCGATCTCTCGGCGACGCCCCTTACGTCTCCTCTCCGCGGGATCACGAGCCCGCGGACCCCCCGGTCAAGGTTCGTGACTGTGCGCGGCCACCGCGAACGTCTGGGAGATGAGCACCTGTTCCGCGCGCTGCTGGAGCAGGTCCGCGAGCCCGCGCAGCCGCGCGCCCTCCGCCGCCGGGATCGACAGCGCCACCGCCGCCGTCTCCGCGCCCACGGTGATCGGCACCGCCGCGCACGCCGTACCGACCGCGTACTCCTGGTACTCCAGGACCGGCAGCCGCCGGGGCAGGACGCTGAGCCGCCGCTCGAAGTCGCGCCGCACCTGGACCGTGTGCGGGGTGAGCGCCGTCACCGGGTGGCGGCTCAGGTGGTCGCCGCGCTGGTCGGGCTCCAGTTGGAGCAGCAGGCTCTGGCCGGCGGCGTGGGCATGGGCCGTCGCCTGGAAGTCGGCCCACTCCGTGACCGGTGGCCGGGCCGGATTGTCCGAGACGGCGCCGACCTCGATCTCGCCGTCCCGGTACTGGACGAAGTACACGGCCGCGTCGAGGTCCAGGCTGAGGGTGTTCACCCATGCCTGGATCCTGAGCGCCGGCTCGTGGACGGCGGTGCCCGCGTCCCGGCGCAGCGGCGAGACGAGCCGGTAGACACCGTTGTCGTGATGGACGAGCCCCTCGTGGACCAGGGTCCGCAGCAGGTGGTACGCCGTCGGCAGCGGCAGCAGCGCCTCGCGGGCCAGCTGTTTGGCGCTGCCCGTACCGCCGCGTCTCTCCAGCTCGTCCAGCAGTCGTACGGCCCGGCGCACCGACTGGATCAGGGTCGGTGCCGAGCCGCTTTCCCCCTCGCGATAGACCATGCGTGTCCTTTCGAAGCCCCCGGAGCACTGTGCTCCGGGTCCATGATCGGACAGTGAACCCCGAATCACATACCGTCAGGTAGCCGGGGGTGTCGGAACCGCGCCCGGCGCCCCCGCGTGGTGCACTGCGGAAGCGATTTCCTTCGAAGGGACGTTCGTGCAATCCCAGAACACCGGCGCCTCGCGCCGGACCGCCCTCGCCCTCGGCGCCGGTACGGCGCTCACCGCCGCGCTCGGCCTCACCGCCGCCGGCCCCGCCCAGGCGTTAACCACCCCCGCGACCACCCCGGCAACCACCCCCGCGTCGAGCCCCCGGGAGCGGCGGGCCACCGCCCGCCTCCGCGCCCTGGAGGAGCGGTACGGCGCCCGGCTCGGCGTTCACGCCCACGATGTGCGCACCGGCCGCACCCTCGCCCACCGGGACCGCGAGACCTTCCCGATGTGCTCGCTCTTCAAGACCCTCGCCGCCGCGGCCGTCCTGCGCGACCTCGACCACGACGGCAGCTTCCTCGCCCACCGGATCCACTACACGGACGACTACGTCACGCGCTCCGGCTGGTCCCCGAAGACCGGGCTGAAGCACAACATCGCCAACGGCATGACCGTCGCCGAACTCTGCGACGCCACGATCCGCTACAGCGACAACACCGCCGCCAACCTCCTCCTGCGCGAGCTGGGCGGCCCCACCGCGATCACCCGCTTCGCCCGCTCGATCGGCGACCCGGCCACCCGGCTCGACCGCTGGGAGCCCGAGCTGAACTCCGCCGAGCCCTGGCGGGACACCGACACCACCACCCCGCGCGCCATCGCCCGCACCTACGGCCGGCTCGTCCTCGGCCGGGTCCTGGCACCGGCCGACCGCGCGCTCCTCACCGACTGGCTGCTCCGCAACACGACCAGCTCCACCCGGCTCCGCAAGGGCCTGCCGGCGGACTGGACGGTCGCGGACAAGACCGGCGGCGGCGACTACGGCACCAACAACAACGCCGGGATCGCCTGGCCGCCGGACGGCGGCCCCCTCCTCATCGCCGTCCTCACCACCCGGCCGGACAAGGCGGCCAAGGGCGTGGACGAACTGGTGGCCGCCGCCGCGGCGGTCGTCGCGGACGAACTCCGCTAGCGGACCGGGGCCCCGGGGGCCATGTCGTACGTGATCCACATCGTGCGCGTGGCCACCTGGTCGTACTTGGCGCGGGCGCGGTGGTTGTCGTCGGCCGTGATCCAGCGGACGACGCTCCAGCCGCGCTCCGCGCCGATCCCGCGCAGCGCGGCGAGCAGCAGCTCGGCCGCGCCGGTCCCGCGGCTCGCCGGGTCCACGAACAGGTCGTCGAGCCAGCCGCCCACCGACGCGGACAGCGGCCGCGCGAACGCCCGGAAGTGCGCCAGCCCGACGAGCCGCCCGTCAGCGCCCTCCGCGACCAGCCCCTCCACCTCGTGGCCGGGGTCGTGGATCCAGGACCAGACGAGCCGCGCGGCCTCCTCGGTCTGCTCGACCCGGTAGAACTCGGCGTACCCCCGGTACAGGGCACGCCACTGGTCGAAGTCCTCCTCCCGCACGGGACGGACCTGGACGGCGTCGGCGTCGGCGACGGACATGAACGCTCACTCTCCTCACGCACCGCGCCCTGCGGTGCAGGAGCCAGTGGATCACGCCGCAGGATCCCGGGGCGCGGCACGCGGGAGCCTGGTGCGGCGGAGTGGCGCCGGGTGAGGTGGGGCACGCTCCCGGTGGCAGCCCCGAAGCACCGTAGAGCGACCGAGGTGAGGATCCGCGTTGGCGACCGACCGCTATGGCAACACCCTGCACGCCTGCACGTCCGAGGGGGCGGCGCATCTGGACCGGGCCGTCGAGGCCCTGCTCTTCTTCCGGCCCGAGGTGGCCACGGCCGTCGAGGACGCGCTCGCGGCGAGCCCCGAGTCGCCGGACGCGCAGGCGTTCGCCGCGTACCTGGGGGTGCTCGGGACCGAGCCCGCCGGGGCCGCCGAGGCCCGGGTGCTCTTCGAGTGCCGGCGGGACGGGCGGGACGACGGCGCGCTGCCCGTGCGGGAGCGGCTGCATCTGGCGGCCGCGCGCGCCTGTCTCGACGGTGATCTGCACGGGGCGGGCGACCTGCTGGAGGAGTTGAGCCTCGGGTATCCGAGGGACGCGCTGGCGCTCTTCGCGGGGCATCAGCTGGACTTCCTGACCGGGGACGCCGTCCGGCTGCGGGACCGGATCGGCGGCGCGCTGTCGGCGTGGGGGAGGGCCGACGAGCACCGGGGGCCGCTGCTCGGCATGTACGCCTTCGGGCTGGAGGAGTCCGGCCACTACCGGCGCGCCGAGGAGACCGGTCTGGCGGCGGTCGAGCGGCACCCGAGGGACGTGTGGGCGGTGCACGCCGTCACCCACACCTACGAGATGCAGGGCCGCGTCGCGGAGGGCGTCGCCTTCCTCGACGCGCGCGCGGCCGACTGGGCGCGCGGCAACTACCTGACCGTGCACAACTGGTGGCACTACGCCCTGTACGCCCTGGAGGCGGGCGCGGAGGAGACCGCGCTGCGCGTCTACGACGCGGCCGTCCACCACGAGGAGTCGGCGGGGCTCGCCATGGAACTCCTGGACGCCGCCGCGCTGTTGTGGCGGCTGCGGCTCGCCGGGCGGGAGGAGCCGGACCGCTGGGCGCGGCTCGCCGACGCCTGGGCGGGGCGGGCCGATCCGCCGTTCTACGCCTTCAACGACGCCCACGCGGTGATGGCGTACGTGGGAGCGGGCCGGATCGCGGAGGCGGAGGCGCTGGTGGCCGACCGCAGGCGGTGGCTGGCGGACGGCGAAGGGGACAGGACCCGGCGGGTCCTGTCCAACCACGCGATGACGGCCGAGGTCGGACTCCCGGTCTGCGAGGCGCTGGTGGCGCACGGGCGCGGTGACCACGCCGCCGTGGTGGAGCTGCTGTGGCCGGTACGGCGCCGGCTCCAGGTCTTCGGTGGCAGCCACGCCCAGCGGGACGCCGTACAGCGGACGCTCCTGGAGTCGGCGCTCGCCGCCGGGGAGCACGACCGGGCGCGGCTGCTGCTGAGCGAGCGGGACGGGCTGCGGCCGGACAGCCCGTACAACTGGCTGGGGAGGGCGCGGCTGGCCGACGCGATCGGCGACGCGGCCCTCGCGGCGACGGCGCGGGAGCGGGCGGAGGGCGCGGCGAAGGGGATGGGGCCGACGGCGCCCGGGCTCGGTCACGTGGCGAACTCCCTGGTCTGACCATCGGGTTCGGGCCCCGGGGGAGGGGCCGGTGAAGGGGCCGGGCGGCCGCCTTCCCCCCGTTCCCTTCACGGAGGCGGCCGCCCGGCATCGCAACTGACGCGTGCACAGGGGTTGTCAGTGCAATTTCACATTACTATGTTACACCTCGCACGGCAGACGGATGTCCCTCCGTCACCTCGCGTTCAGCTCCCACTGATCGGCCGCGCACCCCCCCCGTAACCCCCCTTCAGGAGACCTCGTGTCCCAGCACAGAGTCGTGCGCTCCTCCCTCCTCGCCACCGCGATCGCGGTGACCCTCGTGGCCTCCGCCGGCCAGGCCGCCACCCAGGCCGCCGAGGTTCCCGCCGTCGCCAGCGCTGTCGCGCCCACCTCCGCCGCCCCGAACCCCTTCGACGAGGTGGAACGATTCGCCCAGGCCCGTACGGCCGCGTCCGCCCCGGCCCCCGCCCCCGGCGGCACCGGCGACACGGAGGCCCGCGTCCCCGGCCAGGCGACGAAGGACGCCCAGCCCGCCGCCCAGCGGCAGAGCCTCCGGGCCGCGCCCGCCGCCACCCTCGCCGGTGTCCCCTGCACCCTCGACGGCGTCACCGGTCTCTCCCCGGCCGCCTTCGCCGACTTCCTCGCCGACCCCGCCGTCACCGCCGACGGCTGTCTCAACGGGCTCATCTGGAGCTGGGACGCCCGCCTCGCCCCGGTCATGTCCGACGCCCACGTCCAGGCCGTCGCCGAGCGCATATCCGCCCTGGCCGCCTCCCACGACGGCCGGAACTCCTCCCACCTGGAGGAGATGTTCACCTATCTGCACGCGGTCGCCTATCACGACTTCGCGCGCACCGAGATCGACCTCACCGACGCCCCGACCGTCGACGCCATCCGCCGCGCCATCGCCGCCTTCGGCTCCGCGGCCCGCACCTTCGACGCCACCGCGACCAACGCCCGCACCCTCCGCGAGGCCCTCTACGCGGGCAGCGCCCCGGGCCTGCGCCACCACCAGCTCGGTCTCATCACCAAGGTCCTCGCCACCATGGACGCGGCGCACACCGCGACGAACCAGGACCCGGCCTGGGCGGGCGCCGCCCTCGCCGGACTCTCCGTCAACTACCTGGGCGTCTACGCGGGCAACCAGGACGCCGCCTTCCACGCCGCCGTGACCGCCGACCCCGCCTACCGCGCCGCCTTCAAGGCGTTCGCCGGACACACCCACCTCAAGGGCACCGCCAACGCCTGGGTCGTCCGCGACGCGATCCTCGAATACGGCCGCTTCGGCGAGATCGCCGCGCTCCGGACCGGCGTCGTCGCCGACCTCGACGCCCTCTACCGCCCCGTCGAGTCCGCCTGGGGCTACGGCAGCCGGCCCTGGGCCCAGCTCGTCTCCTGGCTGAACTTCTACGAGGCGTGCGCCCCGTACGGCGTCTGCAAGACCGACATCGAGGCCCGGATCTTCCCGTACACCTACACCTACGACAACGGCGCCCTCAAGGTCCGCACCGGCCTCGACCGGGCCACCGTCGACCAGCTCTACTACGCGAGCAAGCAGGTCAAGGCGCAGTTCCACCGGGTCGTCGGCACCGAGCAGCCGCTGGCCGGCGACACCAACACCGCCCTGAACATCGTCCTGTACGGCTCGCGCGCCGACTACGAGGTCTACCACCCGGTGCTGACCGGCTACGACACGGACAACGGCGGCGTCTACATCGAGAAGGGGGCCACCTTCTACACCTACCAGCGGCGCGTGCCGCAGGACTCCCGGCTCACCCTGGAGGAGCTGTTCCGCCACGAGTACACCCACTACCTCAACGGGCGGTGGGCGGTCCCCGGCACCTTCGGCCAGGGCCCCTGGTACCAGGGCGACCGGACCACCTTCATGGACGAGGGCACGGCCGAGTTCTTCGACGGCGCCACCCGCGACGACGGCATCGCCGTCCGCAAGTCCCTGGTCCAGGGGATCATCGACGACACGGCGGGCGGCGGCCCCCGGATGACCGTCCGGCAGATCCTGCACGCCACCTACTCCGGCGACGGCTTCCGCTTCTACAACTACTCCGGCACCTTCTTCGAGTACCTGTGGACCGAGCGCCCCTCGCTGCTCCGCGAGATGTACGACCGCCTGCGCGCGGACGACGTCGCGGGGTACGACGCCTGGCGCGAGCGGCTCAGCTCGGACGCCGCCCTCCAGCAGGCGTACGACCGCTTCCTGGACGCCCGGATCGCCGAGGTCGACCGGCTCTTCGTCCCGAACACCGTTTACACCGCCAACGGTCACCTGAAGGACTGGGACGTGGCCGCCGTCCGCTCCGCCTTCGCCGCCGCCACCCAGAACACCCCCGACTGCGTCGAGGCGGGCGAGTACGGCAAGCGCCGCTTCGTCTGCACCGGCCGGATCACCGCCAACCTGAGCGACGCCAACAACCCCGACAAGGTCTTCAAGGACATGTCCGAGACCGTCGACTACTTCATCCTCGACCGGGCCGGCGCCGCCTCCAACAACCTGGCCGACATGAACTGTTCCTTCGGCCAGGTCGACATCTGGAGCAGCCGGGTCGCCGGCACCTCCGGCTTCCGCTGTGAGGGCCCGCTGCGCAGCTGACGGCACCGCCGTCCGCACCGGCTGGACAGCCGGGTGCCAGAACCGCCAGGTGCCCGGACCCGAAAGGGTCTGGGCACCGTCAAAAGAATGTGACATATTACTGCCGTGCCCAACAGACACTCCCCGGACGTCGTGATCATCGGCGCCGGCGTCGTCGGAGCCGCCTGCGCCTACTACGCGGCCCGCTCCGGTCTCACCGTCGCCGTGGTCGACCGCGGTCCCGTCGCGGGCGGCACCACCGGCGCCGGGGAAGGCAACCTGCTCGTCTCCGACAAGGAGGCGGGCCCCGAGCTCGACCTCGCGCTGCTGTCCACGAGACTCTGGCGCGAACTCTCCGCGACACTCCCGCCGGAGACCGAGTACGAGCCCAAGGGCGGGCTCGTCGTGGCGCCCGACGAGCCCGCCCTCAAGGCCCTCCGCGCCTTCGCGGAGGGCCAGCGGACGGCCGGCGTCACCGCCACCGAGATCCCCGCCGACCGGCTCGCCGACCTCGAACCGCACCTCGCCCCCGGCCTGGCCGGCGGCTTCCACTACCCGCAGGACGCCCAGGTCCAGCCCGCGCAGGCCGCCGCCCGGCTGCTCGCCGCCTCCGGCGCCGAGCTCCACCTGGGCGAGCAGGTCACCGCCATCCTCCGCGGCCCGGCCGGAGCCGTACGCGGCGTCCGCACCGCCCGCGGCGACCTCCTGGCCCCCGCCGTCGTCAACGCCGCCGGCACCTGGGGAGGCGAGGTCGCCCGGCTCGCCGGCGTCCCCCTCCCGGTCCTGCCCCGCCGCGGCTTCGTCCTCGTCACCGAACCCCTCCCGCGGATCGTCCGCCACAAGGTCTACGCCGCCGACTACATCGCCGATGTGGCCAGCGGCTCCGCCGCCCTCCAGTCCTCCGCCGTCGTCGAGGGCACCCCCGGCGGGCCCGTCCTCATCGGCGCCACCCGCGAACGCGTCGGCTTCGACCGCTCGCTCTCCACCGAGGCGCTGCGCCGGCTCGCCGCCCAGGCCGCCGCGCTCTTCCCGGTCCTCGCCGGGGTCCAGGTGCTCCGCGCCTACCACGGCTTCCGCCCCTACCTCCCCGACCACCTCCCGGCGATCGGCGCCGACCCGCGCGTCCCCGGCCTCCACCACGCCTGCGGCCACGAGGGGGCGGGCATCGGCCTCGCCCCCGCCACCGGCGTGCTCATGGCCGCCGCCCTCACCGGCGCCGAACCCCCGCTCGACCCCGCCCCGTTCCGCCCCGAGCGCGACTACGGCCCCGCGGACGTCCCGAACCAGGAGCAGCAGAGTTGAGCCGCCGCACCCCGCGCGCCCTCGTCGGAGGCGCGCCGCAGGAGACCTTCACCTTCCGCTTCGACGGGCGGGACATCCCGGCCGCCGCCGGGCAGACGGTCGCCGCCGCCCTCTGGGGCGCGGGCGTCCTCGCCTGGCGCACCACCCGGCACGGCGGCGAACCCCGCGGCGCCTTCTGCGGGATCGGCCAGTGCTTCGACTGCCTCGTCACCGTCGACGGCACCCCCAACCGCCGCGCCTGCCTCGTCCCCGCCCGCCCCGGCGGCCTCGTCACCAGCCAGGAGGGAACCGGCCATGACGACCTCGCCGTCTGACCCCCGACCCGCGCCCGTCGATCTCGCCGTCGTCGGTGCCGGGCCCGCCGGGCTCGCCGCCGCCGTCACCGCCGCCTCGCTCGGCCTCGCCGTCGCGCTGCTCGACGCCGGGAGCCGCCCCGGCGGCCAGTACTACCGGCACCCCGCCCCCGGCCTCGGAGCCACCCGCCCCGAGGCCCTGCACCACGACTGGGCCGCCTTCGCGGGCCGCGAGGCCGAACTGCGCGCCCACGAACGCGCGGGCCGCGTGCGGTATCTGGCGGAGCATCAAGTGTGGAGCGTCACCGGGTCCGGCGACGACTGGACCGTGCACGCCCGGACCGACGACGCCGGGGCGGAGCCCGTACGCGCCCGTGCGGTGCTGCTCGCCACCGGGGCGTACGAGCGCCAACTGCCCTTCCCCGGCTGGACCCTGCCCGGCGTCGTCGGTGCCGGGGGAGCGCAGGCCATGCTGAAGAGCGGGCTCGTGCTGCCCGGCCGCCGCGTCGTCGTCGCGGGCAGCGGGCCCCTGCTGCTCGCCGTCGCCGCCTCGCTGGCCGCCGCCGGCGCCCGGGTGCCCGCCGTCGTCGAGGCCACCGGGTACGGCGCGTACGCCCGCCACACCGGCACCCTGCTCCGCAACCCCGCCAAACTCGCCGAAGGCGCCCTCTACGGCGGCGCGTTGCTGCGCCACCATGTCCGGCCGCTGCTCCGGCACGCCGTCGTCGAGGCGCACGGCACCGACCGGGTCGAGGCGGTGACCGTCGCCCGGCTCGACCGCGACTGGCGGCCCGTGCCCGGCACCGGGCGGCGCGTCCCCTGCGACGCGCTCGCCGTCGGCCACGGACTGGTCCCCGAACTCTCCCTCGCCACCGCCCTCGGCTGCGCCACCCGCACCGCCGCCGACGGCACCGCCGCCCTCGTCCTCACCCCCGGGCTGCGCACCTCCGTGCCCGGCGTCTGGGCCGCGGGCGAGACCGGCGGCGTCGGCGGCGCACAACTCGCCCTGACCGAGGGCGAGATCGCCGCCCGCACCATCGCGGGCCGGGCCGTGCCCACCGCCCTGGCGCGGCGCCGCGAGCGGCTGCGGGCCTTCGCCGACGCCATGGGCGCCGCCCACCGGCCGGGCGCCGGCTGGACCGGCTGGCTCCGCGAGGAGACGGCGGTCTGCCGCTGCGAGGAGGTGCCCGCCGGGCGGATCCGCGAGGCCGTGGACGAGCTGGGCGCCACCGACGCCCGCACGGTCAAGCTGCTGACCCGCGCCGGGATGGGCTGGTGCCAGGGCCGGATGTGCGGCCCGGCCGTGTCCGCGCTCGCCGGCGGAACGGCTCCCGACCGGCGCCCGCTCGCCTGCCCCGTACGCCTCGGACAGCTCGCCGGACTTCCCGCCGAGTAGTCCGATCTCCAGGGCCGCCGCACTCTTGTGGCCGGCCCACACCCCCTAGTAAAATGTCACACACTACAAAGGAGTACGTCACGATGACCGACACCCGCACCCGCCCCTGGCACGGCATCATGGTCGCCACCACCCTGCCGCTGCGCGAGGACCTCTCCGTCGACCTCGACGCCTACGCCGAGCACGTCCACTGGCTCATCGCCAACGGCTGCGACGGCGTCGTGCCCAACGGCTCGCTCGGCGAGTACCAGACCCTTACCGACGCCGAGCGCGCCGCGGTCGTCCACACCGCCGTCGCGGCCGCGGGCGACGGCTCCCGCGTCATGGCCGGCGTCGCCGCCTACGGCTCCGCCGAGTCCCGCCGCTGGGCCGAGCAGGCCGCCGAGGCCGGCGCCGGCTCCGTCCTCCTCCTGCCGCCCAACGCCTACCGGGCCCCCGAGGACGCCGTCCGCGCCCACTACGCCGAGGTCGCCGAGGCCGGACTGCCGATCGTCGCCTACAACAACCCCATCGACACCAAGGTCGACCTCACCCCGGCCCTCCTCGCCCGCCTCCACGCCGACGGGCACATCGTCGCCGTCAAGGAGTTCAGCGGCGACGTCCGCCGCGCCTACGAGATCGCCGAGCTCGCCCCCGGACTCGACCTCCTCATCGGCGCCGACGACGTCCTCCTGGAGCTCGCCATCGCGGGCGCCGTCGGCTGGATCGCCGGCTACCCCAACGCCCTCCCGCAGTCCGCGGCCACCCTCTACCGCGCCGCCGTCGCCGGCGACCTCACCACCGCGCTCCCGCTCTACAAGGCGCTGCACAGCCTCTACCGCTGGGACTCCAAGACCGAGTTCGTCCAGGCCATCAAGCTCTCCATGGACCTCGCCGGCCGGCCCGGCGGCCCCACCCGCGCCCCGCGCCTGCCGCTCACCGGCGCCGTCGAGGCCGGCGTCCGCGCCGCCACCGAGAAGGTCCTGGCCGAGGGCCTCCGCTAGCCCGAGGGAGAGAACACCAGCCCATGCGCACCCGACACGTCTACCACGCGGTGGACTCCCACACCGAGGGCATGCCCACCCGGGTCATCACCGGCGGAGCGGGGGTGATCCCCGGCGCCACCATGGCCGAGAAGCGACTGCACTTCATCGAGCACCGCGACGACCTGCGCACCCTGCTCATGTACGAGCCGCGCGGCCACGCCGCCATGAGCGGCGCCATCCTCCAGCCCCCGACCCGCCCCGACGCCGACTACGGAGTCCTCTTCATCGAGGTCTCCGGCCTGCTCCCGATGTGCGGCCACGGCACCATCGGCGTCGCCACCGTCCTCGTCGAGACCGGCATGGTCCCGGTCACCGAACCGGTCACCACCGTCCGCCTCGACACCCCGGCCGGCCTCGTCTCCGTCGACGTCCGCGTCGAGGACGGCGCCGCCCGCTCCGTCACCCTCACCAACGTCCCCGCCTTCAGCGTCGGACTCGACCTCAAGACCGAGGTCCCCGGCTACGGCACCGTCACCTACGACCTCGCCTACGGCGGCAACTTCTACGCCTTCGTGGAACTCGACGCCCTCGGCCTCCCCTTCGACCGCGCCCACAAGCAGGAACTGCTCACCGCGGGACTCGCGATCATGGACGCGATCAACGCCGGCGACGACCGGCCCGTCCACCCGGAGGACCCGGGCGTCGCCGGGGTCAAGCACGTCTACCTCGCCGCCCCCGGCTCCGACGCGACGCGCTCCCGGCACGCCATGGCCATCCACCCCGGCTGGTTCGACCGCTCCCCGTGCGGCACCGGCACCAGCGCCCGGATGGCCCAGCTGCACGCGCGCGGAGAGCTGCCCCTGGACACCGACTTCGTCAACGAGTCGTTCATCGGCACCGAGTTCACCGGACGGCTCGTCGCCGAGACCACCGTCGGCGGCCGGCCCGCCGTCGTCCCGACCGTCACCGGACGGGCCTGGATCACCGGCACCGCCCAGTACTTCCTCGACCCCACCGACCCCTTCCCGGCCGGATTCCTGCTGTGACCACCCTCCCCGCGGACGGGATCCGCGTCACCGACTACCACACCGCCGGCGAGCCCTTCCGGATCGTCGCCGACGGCCTGCCGCCCGCCCCCGGCGACACCGTCGCCGAGCGGTGCGCCACCGCCATCGGCTCCGGCGGCTCCGGCACCGCCCCCCGCCCCGGCCCCCTGGACGCGCTGCGCCGCTTCCTCGTCCAGGAACCGCGCGGCCACGAGGGCATGTACGGCGGATTCGTCGTCCCGCCCGACGACGACGGCGCCCACCTCGGCGTCCTCTTCTGGCACAAGGACGGCTTCTCCACCGCCTGCGGGCACGGCACCATCGCGCTGGCCGCCTGGGCCGTCGACACCGGCCGCGTCCCGGCCGGCGACGGCGACCGGGACGTCCCGGTCCGCGTCGACGTGCCCTCCGGCCGGGTCACCGCCACCGTCCACCGGTCCGGCGGCCGCACCACCGGCGTCACCTTCCGGAACGTGCCCGCCCGGGTCACCGCCCGCAAGGTGCCCGTCGCCACCGGCCTCGGCATCGTCGAGGTCGACCTCGCCCATGCCGGCGCCTGCTACGCCTCCGTCTCCGCCCGCGACCTCGGGCTCACCGTCGACAAGGCGTCCCTGCCCGACCTCGCCCGGGTCGGCCGGGAGATCCGCACCGCGCTCGCCGGCCACCCCGCCACCTGGCACCCCGACGGGCCGCTGCTCTCCGGCGTCTACGGCGTGATCCTCCACGAGGAGCTGCCCGACACCCCCGAAGGGCCGCGCCAGCGGAACGTCACCGTCTTCGCCGACGGCCAGATCGACCGCTCCCCGTGCGGCTCGGGCACCTCCGCCCGGCTCGCCCTCCTCACCGACGAGGGCCGCCTGAAGGAGGGTCAGGTCCTCACCCACGAGTCCATCGCCGGCACGGTCTTCACCGGCCGAGCCGTCCCCGGCGGCGACCCCGCCGACGGCCTCGTCACCGAGGTCACCGGCACCGCCCACCGCACCGGCGAGACGCACTTCACGCTCGACCCGGACGACACCCTCGGCGCGGGGTTCCTCCTGTGACCGCGACGAGCCCCGGCACCGGCTCCCCGCTCCCGTACCTCGACGCCGCCGCCGTCACCCGGCTCCTCGCCCCGGCGGCGGCCGTCGAGGCCCTCGCCGACGTCCTGCGGGAAGGACTCGACCCCGAGACCTGCCCGGCGCGCTCCGCCGTCCCCGTCCCGGCCGGCGAACTGCTGCTCATGCCCGCCGCCGCCGGGAGCTGGGCCGGGGTGAAGATCGCCGGGGTGGCGCCCGGCAACGCCGCCCTCGGGCTGCCCCGCATCACCGGCAGCTACCTCCTCCTCGACGGGGCCACCCTCCAGCCCCGCGCCCTGCTCGACGGCGCCGCGCTCACCGCGCTGCGCACCCCCGCCGTCTCCGCCCTGGCGGTCCGTCACCTCACGTCCGAGGAACGGCCGTTGAGACTGGTGATGTTCGGCTCGGGACCCCAGGCGTACGGGCACGTGGACGCGCTCCTCGCGGTGCGGAAGCTCGCCTCCGTCACCGTCGTCGGCCGCGACCCCGGGCGGGCCGCCGCCCTCGCCGCGTACGCCCGGGGGATCGGCGTCCCCGAGGCCCGTACGGGCACGGCGGAGGAGGTGGCGGAGGCGGACCTGGTGGTGTGCTGCACCACCGCCCGCGAGCCCCTGTTCGACGGGCGGCGGGTGGCGCCCGGGGCGGTGGTCGTCGCGGTCGGCTCGCACGAGCCGGACGCCCGGGAGACCGACACCGCCCTGGTCCGCCGCTCCGAGGTCTGGGTCGAGGCGCGGTCGGCGGCCCTGCGGGAGGCCGGTGACCTGCTGATCCCTGAGGCGGAGGGGGCGATCGGGCCCGGTCACCTCACCGGCACCCTCGCCGATCTCGTCCGGGGGCCGGCGCTGCCCGCCCCGGGATCCGCGCCCCGCCTCTTCAAGAGCGTGGGCATGGCCTGGCAGGATCTCGCCGTGGCCGTCGCGGTCCACCGGGCGGCCACCGGCTGAGCAACGTGACATTGTACGCTGGGCGCCTGCGGATTCTCGGAGGATACGGCGTGGGTGACCTGAAGCAGCACAGTCTCATCAAGGCCCAGGAGCGGCTACGCGACCAGGTGGGCCACGCACTGCGCGCGGCCCTCACGGCCGGTGAGCTCAAGCCCGGGACCGTCTACTCGGCCCCGGGCCTCGCGGCCGAACTCGGCGTGTCCGCCACTCCGGTGCGCGAGGCCATGCTCGACCTGGCCCGCGAGGGCCTCGTCGAGCCGGTCCGCAACAAGGGCTTCCGGATCACCGAGGTCAGCGAGCGCGAACTCGACCAGTGCACCGAACTGCGCATGCTCATCGAGGTGCCCACGGTCGGCCGGGTCACCGAGACCGCGACGCCCGAACAACTGGAGGCGCTGCGCCCGCTGGCGGAGGAGATCGTCGTCAACGCCCGCGCGCACAACCTCATCGGCTACCTGGAGGCCGACCGGCAGTTCCACCTCACCCTCCTCGGCCTGTGCGGCAACGACCGGCTGGTGGAGACGGTGGGCGACCTGCGCAAGCGCTCCCGCCTCTACGGACTGACGGGGCTGGACGAGGCGGGCAAGCTGGTCAGCTCCGCCGAGGAGCACGTCGAACTGCTCGACCTGATGATCGCCCGCGACCGGGCGGGCGCGGAGGCGTGCATGATGCGCCACCTCGGCCACGTCCGCTCGCTCTGGGCCGAGGCCCGGGACGAGCCGGTCGCGCCGGCGACCGGCGCCCTGCGCTCCGTACGGAAGAAGTGACCTCACGCGAACGGCGCGCCGCCCTCCCCTCGGGGAGCGCGGCGCGCCGTTCGCGTACGGGCGCGGGCGGGGATCAGACCGCCGGAGCCGGGAAGGTCGGGTACTCGACGCCCGAGACGTGCTGGACGACGCGGATGACCTGGCAGGAGTAGCCGAACTCGTTGTCGTACCACAGGTACAGGATCGCGTTGTCGCCGTCGACCTTGGTCGCGCCGGCGTCCACGATGGAGGCGTGGCGCGAGCCGACGAAGTCCATCGAGACGGCGTCGGGAGCCGTGGTGAAGTCGATCTGGCGCTTCAGCGGCGAGTGCAGCGAGACGTCGCGCAGGTACTCCAGCACCTCGTCGCGGGTGGTCTCGCGGCCCAGGCGCAGGCTGAGGATGGCGATCGAGACGTCCGGGACGGGGACGCGGATCGAGCTGCCCGTGATCGGGGCCTTCAGCTCCGGCAGCGCCTTGGCGACGGCCGAGGCGGCACCGGTCTCGGTGATCACCATGTTGAGCGGCGCGGAACGGCCGCGGCGGTCGGCCTTGTGGTAGTTGTCCAGCAGGTTCTGGTCGTTCGTGAACGAGTGGACGGTCTCCACGTGACCGCGCAGCACGCCGTACTCGTCGTCCATCGCCTTGAGCGGCGGGACGATGGCGTTGGTGGTGCAGGAGGCGCAGGACAGGATCTTCTCGTCCGGCTTGATCGTGTCGTGGTTGACACCGTGCACGATGTTCGGCACGTCGCCCTTGCCGGGCGCGGTCAGGACGACCTTGTCGATGCCGGGGCGCAGGTGCTTGGAGAGGCCCTGGCGGTCCCGCCACTTGCCGGTGTTGTCGATCAGGATGGCGTTCTCGATGCCGTACGCCGTGTAGTCGACCTCGGAGGGGTCGTTGGCGTAGATGACCTTGATCGTGTTGCCGTTGGCGACGATGGTGCTGTTCGCCTCGTCGACGGTGATCGTGCCCTGGAACTGGCCGTGGATCGAGTCCCGGCGCAGCAGGGAGGCGCGCTTGACGAGGTCGGCCTCGCCGCCGCCGCGCACGACGATGGCGCGCAGGCGCAGGCCGTTGCCCGAACCGGCCTTCTCGATGAGGAGGCGGGCGACGAGGCGGCCGATGCGGCCGAAGCCGTACAGGACGACGTCCCGGCCGTCACGGCGCTCGATCTTGTTCGCACCGGTGGCGCCGGCGACGGCCTCCGCGGTGAACTCCTCGACCGTCAGGCCGCGCGAGTCGGCCTTGTACTCGGCGGCGAGCATGCCGATGTCGATCTGCGAGGGGCCGAGGTCGAGCGTGGTGAGCGTCTTCAGGAAAGGCAGCGTCTCGGTGACCGAGAGCTCCTCGCCGGCGATCTGGCGGGCGAAGCGGTGCGTCTTGAGGATGCTGACGACCGACTTGTTCACCAGGGAGCGGCTGTGAACGAGGACGGTGACGTCCTGCTCACGGTGCAGCTTCCCGATGATCGGGATCATCGACTCCGCGATCTCCTCACGGTTCTTCCAGCTGGTGAACGAGTCATCATTGACAGTCACAAGATTTATCTTTCGAGCTAGACGGCGCTCATATGGTAACCCGGGGTTGCTTCGGCCCGGCAAGGGGGCCCGAACGGGTGTCCGCGACCTCACACCCCCGGACCATCCGTTCTCGGCCAAGCGGCCGGAGACCGCCCTGTCGCCGCCGCGCCGGTCCCCCCACGCTGGGAGCCGACCGACGCCGACGAAGGGAACCGCCGTGACGCACCCCGCCGAACCGATCGTCCTCGACCCCGCCGGAGCCGACCCGCACGCCGAGCACGCCCGGCTGCGCGCCCGCGGTCCGGCCACCCCCGTCGACGTCCTCGGCGTCCGTGCCTGGTCCGTCTCCGACCCGGCTCTCCTGAAGCGGCTCCTCACCAGCCCCGACGTCTCCAAGGACGCCCGCCGCCACTGGCCGGGCTTCGAGGACGCCCTGCCCACCTGGCCGCTCGCCCTCTGGGTCGCCGTCCGCAACATGTTCACCGCGTACGGCTCCGACCACGCCAGGCTCCGCCGGATCGTCGCCCCCGCCTTCGCCGCCCGCCGGGTCGCCGCCCTGCGCGAGGACGTCGGGACGATCGTCACCGGACTCCTCGACGCGCTCGCGGCCGTCCCCGCCGGAACCGTCGTCGACCTGCGCGAACGCCTCGCCTACCCGCTGCCGATCGCCGTCATCAGCACCCTCCTCGGCGTCCCCGAGAAGGACCGCGAAGCCTTCCGCACCCTCGTCGACGGCGTCTTCGACACGACCCTCGACACCGCCGCCGCCCAGGCCAACACGGAACGGCTCTACGCACTCTTCCACCGGTTCATCGCCGCCCGGCGCGCCGCCCCCGGCGACGACATGACCTCCCTGCTCCTCGCCGCCCGCGACGAGGAGGGCGACGGTTCCCGCCTCGGCGAGGAGGAACTCGCCGACACCCTCCTCCTCATGATCAGCGCCGGCTACGAGACCACCGTCAACGTCATCGACCAGGCCGTCACCGCCCTGCTCACCCACCCGGAGCAGCTCGCCCACGTCCGCGCCGGGCGCGTCGGCTGGGACGACGTCGTCGAGGAGACCCTCCGCCACGAACCCGCCGTCAAACACCTGCCGCTGCGCTACGCCGTCACCGACATCCCGCTCCCCGACGGCCAGGTCATCGCCGAGGGCGAGGCCATCCTCGCCTCGTACGCCGCCGCCAACCGCCACCCCGACTGGCACGGCCCCACCGCCGACGCCTTCGACGTCACCCGCGCCACCAAGGAGCACCTCGCCTTCGGCCACGGCGTCCACTTCTGCCTCGGCGCGCCCCTCGCCCGCCTGGAGGTCGCCACCGCCCTCAGCGCGCTCTTCGCCCGCTTCCCCGAGCTGACGCTCGCCGTCCCGGCGGACACCCTCGAACGGATGCCGTCCCTCATCACCAACGGCCATCGGAGGCTCCCGGTCCTCCTCGGCCCGGCCGCCTCCTGAGGGTCGCCGGCTCACGCGAAGGCGTGGGCCCGGAACTCCTCGCGGACCCGCGCCAGCGGAGCCGGGTCCCGGGTCACGTACAGGCGGTTGGTAAGGAGGACCGCCCAGCGGGCGCGGGCGGGGGAGACCCACATCGCGGTGCCGGTGAAGCCGAAGTGGGCCCACACGTCGTCGGCGGGGGCGGTGCCGGGGGCCGGGTGCCAGAGGAGGCCGCGCGGCGGGTCGAGCGCGCCCGTGCCGACCCGGAGGGAGGCGGCCGTCCAGGCGGGGGAGAAGGTCCCCGGCGGCGGGGACAGGACCGCGCGCAGGAAGCGGCCCGTGTCGCCGGCCGTGGTGAACACGCCCGCGATCCCACACGCCCCGCCGAGCAGCCGGGCGGAGAAGTCGTGGACCGTGCCCTTCAGGTGGCGGCCGGCCTCCTCGTCGTACTCCGTCGGCGCGCAGCGCGCCGCGGCCTCCGGCGGCAGCGGGCCGTAGCGCGTCTCGCGCATGCCCAGCGGGCCCCAGACGCGCTCCCCGGCGAGCCCGGCCAGCGGCCGGCCCGTCAGGTGCTCGGCGAGCCAGCCGAGGACCAGCGCCGCCCGGTCGGTGTAGGCGACGGCCGCGCCCGGCGGGTGCCGCAGCGGCTCGGCGAGGACCCCGTCCCGCACGTCCTGCGGGTCGGAGCCGTACAGGAAGCGCAGGTTGGCCCGGAGCGGCATCCCGGCCGTGTGGGTGAGGAGATGGCGCGCGGTGACCTGGCCCACCGGACGTCCGGCCGCGGCGGGCCAGAAGGTGCCCAGCGGCGCCGACAGGTCGAGCTTCCCGGCGTCGACCAGGGTGCCGGTCACCGCCCAGACGGTGAGGATCTTGGTGAGGCTGGCCACGTCGAAGAGGGTGTCCGGGCGGACCGGTTCCTCGGGCCTGGCCGGGTCGAGCACCCCGACCGCGCCGGCGGAGCGGGTGCCCGACGGATCCCCGACCGCCCACACGGCTCCCGGGCACACGCCGTCGCGGACCGCTCCGGCCAGCAGCCGGGCGAAGGGGGGAACCTCGCTGCGCTCTGCCACCGCACGCCTCCGGCCGGGTCCGGTGCGGCCCGGGGCGGCCGCGCCCAGGCATGCATGCCCGGAAGGGTGCCCGAGGACACCCTTCCGGTCGGCGGGGCCGGGCGGGCCGTCAGTTGCAGACGACCTCGTCGCGCGGGGTGTAGTGGGTCTTGAAGGTCTGCCGGTCGACCTCCTCGCCGCCGTTCTTGAAGACGCGGTCGACGGAGATGTCGAAGCCCTCCAGCGGCGCCTGCGGCACGCACTTCTCGCCGGTGGCCTCCCGCTTCGCGGGCTTGGTCACGTTGGTGCGCGGACCGGCCACCGCCTCGACGGAGTCGTACTTCTTGGTGCCGTAGAAGGTGATGGTCACCGAGGAGTCGGTGGCGCTCGCCGCGATGTAGATCGGCTTGCCCGAGTCGTTCCGGAAGCGCTGGTCCAGGCTGCCCCACGCGACGGTGGCCTCGCGGCCGGCCGGGTAGCGCTCGATGTAGAAGGAGTGGGCGCCGTACTCGACCGGCTGCACGCCCGCGAAGAAGACGGCGTTGAAGACGGTGGTCGCCACGGCCGAGACACCGCCGCCGGGCGCCTCCTGGTAGCGGCCGTCGAGGATCATCGTGCCGTCGACGAAACCGTTCTCCTCGGTGCGCTCGCCGACCGTCTCGTTGAAGCTCCACACCGCGCCGGGCTGCACGAGCGAGCCGTTGATCAGCTCGGCGGCGCGGCCGATGTTCACCGTCCGGTAGGGGGCGGTGGGGAAGTTCACGGTGAAGGTCGACATCTGCTCCTTGATGCCGAGCGAGGCGAGGTTCGCGGAGCTCACCTGCGGCTGGGTGACCTTGGTCGCCACCGGCGCGGTACGGGCCGCCTGGCCGGTACGGGTGAGCAGCGGGTCCACGGCGGTGCCGAGCGCCTTCGCGGTGACCTCGCGGCCCTCGCGGCCCTCCTTCACGACGACGACCTTGCCGTCCCGGACGCCGAGGGTGCCCTCCACGGGCGCGCCCGTCATGGCGGCGAGCGGGCGGGCCACGTCCGGGTCGCGCAGCAGCGCGGCGGAGTCGAGGGAGCCGCTGAGCCGGCCGTTCTCGTTCTTCACCGTCAGGTGGTCGCTGAGGGTCTCGGCGGAGATGGCGAGCCGCTGGTCGCCCACGGTGAGCGTCACCGGGCCGGAGACGGCGGGCTTCGCGTACGCGTCGAGGAAGCGGGTCAGCTCGGTTCCGGCCAGCTTGGGCTGGGTCACCGACACCGGCAGGGTCACGGCGGAGGCGCCGGGGGCGGACGGGTAGGCGGCCCGCAGGGCCTCGGCGGCCTTGGCGGTGTCCAGCTTCTGCCCGGCGACGGGCCGGGTGGAGACGGCTTCGCCGTCGCGGAAGGAGACCGAGCCCTCCTTGACGGCCCGGTCGTTCTTCTTCGCCAGCGCGGCGACGGCCGCGTCGGTCCTGGCCGCGTCGTGGGCGAGGACCGGCTCGATCGCGCGGTCGCCGGAGGAGAAGAGGCGGCCGATGACGGTGAACGGGTCGCGGGACGGGTCGGCGGCGAGCTCGGCCGTCGCCTCCGCGTCGACCGTCAGCCCGGCGGACGCCGGGGTCACGCTCTCGGTGCGCTCGCCGACCTTCACGGCGATCGGCGCGGTCCACGCCGCCGGGGCCTGCGCCCGCAGGCGCTCGGCGGCCTCGGCCTTGCTCAGGCCGCCTATGTCGATGCCCTCGACGCGGGTGCCGGCGGATATGTCGTCGCCGGTGGTCACCAGACCGGCCACGTAGAGCCCGCCCGCCGCGACGGCGACGACGCCCGTCGCGATCGCGGCCGTCCGCCACCGTGGGCGGTTCCCGGCAGCGGGCGTCGGGGCATGGTCGGTCCTGGGGCGGGGCACACGCTCTCCCGGGGCATCGGGGACAAGGGGAACCCCACGACGGTACGCCGAAAGAGTGTCAAATGCACATAAAGCATGGCTGACCTGCGGAGATACCCCCTCGAAACCGGGCCGCCACACACGGTGCGCGCCCGCCCCGCGAGGGCGGTGCCCCGGCCTCCAGGCGGCCCTCGTCGCTACCCTGGCGGGATGCCCTCCGCCGCCCCGCCCCCGACTCCCGAGCCCTCCGCCGAGCCGTCCGCCGCCGAGCGGTCCGCCGCTGTGCCGGTCGCCGCCGAGTCCTCCGCCGCACCGCACACGGCCGCCGCCGGGCCGCGGTCGGTGGAGCGGGCGTTGGAGCTGCTGGACCTGGTCGCGGACGCCGGGCGGCCCGTGGGGGCCAAGGGGCTCGCCCGGGTGCTCGGCTGCTCGCTCTCGACCGTGTACCACCTGGCCGGGCCGCTGCTCGCGCGCGGGCACCTCGTGCGGACCGCCGAGGGGTACGCGCCCGGGCCGCGCGTCCCGGCGCTGCACCGGGCGCACCTCCGCCACCACGGCCTCGGCGCGTCCACCGGCGAGCTGCTGGGGCGGCTGCGGCGGGCGACCGGCGCGGAGGCGTACCACACGGCCTACCGCGACGGGCTGATCACCGTCGTCGACACCACCGCGCCCGTCACCGACACCGCCCACCCCTTCGCCCCGGGCCCGGAGGCCCGCGCGCACGCCACCGCGCACGGCAAGGCGCTGCTCGCCGCGCTGCCGCGCGCCCGGCGCCGCCGCTATCTCGCCGAGCACGGCATGGCCCGCTTCACCGAGCGGACCCTCACCGACGCCGAACGGTTCGAGGCCGAGATGGCCACGGTCCGGGGGCAGGGCTACGCCGTCTCCGTGGGCGAGGCGGACCTCGCGTACACCTGTCTCGCGGTCGCCGTGCCCGACCGCGGCGACGGCATCGTGCACGCCCTCTCCGTCTCCCTGCCCACCGCGGACTTCGCCCGCCGCCAGGGCGCCGTCCGCGCCGCCCTCGTCCGCGCGGTGCCGGAGTTTCCGGCCCTGCCGGAATCCTGAACCGGCCGCCTGGCCCGCGCCCGGCCGCCGGGCGCAGTCTGACGGCATGATCTTCATCGCCGTCCGTTTCACCGTCCGCCCCGACCGCGCCGAGCAGTGGCTCGACCTGACCGCCGACTTCACCCGCGCCACCCGCGCGGAGCCGGGCAACCTCTTCTTCGACTGGTCGCGTTCCGTCGACGACCCGAACGTCTTCACCCTCCTGGAGGGCTTCGCCGACGACGAGGCGGGCGCCGTCCACGTCGCCTCAGACCACTTCGCCGCCGGGCTCGCGGCCATGGCCGGAGCCGTCGCCGCCACCCCCGAGATCATCAACGTCCGCACGGAGCAGCCGGGCTGGGGCCCGATGGCGGAGCTCGCGCCCACCGGCGCCTGATCCCGCCGGCCGCCGCCCGCCCGCCTGATAGGTTCGCCGCACAGTACGGGCGGGCGGTGTCCCGGGGCCGAGGGGAGAAGCGGCGCATGGCGGTGAGCGGGCGGCAGACCGGCAGGCCCACCCTGGAGGAGGTCGCGGCCAGGGCCGGAGTCGGCCGGGGCACGGTCTCCCGGGTCATCAACGGCTCCCCGAAGGTGAGCGAACAGGCCAAGGCGGCCGTCGAGAAGGCCGTCGCCGAACTCGGCTACGTCCCCAACCGGGCCGCCCGCGCCCTCGCCGGCAGCCGCACCGACGCCATCGCCCTCGTCGTCCCCGAGACCGAGGCCCGGCTCTTCGCCGAACCGTACTTCCTCGACATCATCCGCGGCGTCAGCGGCGAACTCGCCGCCGCCGACAAGCAGTTGCTGCTCACCCTGATCCGCAGCGACCAGGAGCGGCAGCGCTTCGAGCAGTACCTCGCCGCCCAGCGCGTCGACGGCGTCCTGCTCGTCTCCGTGCACGCCGACGACCCGCTGCCCGACCAGGTCCGCGCCCTCGGCCTGCCCGCCGTGCTCAACGGCCGCCGCCACGCGGACGAGCCCGTCGCCTTCGTCGACTCCGACAACACCGGCGCGGGCCGCACCGCCGTTGCCCACCTCGCCGCGCGCGGCCGCACGCGCATCGCCACGATCACCGGCCCCCTCGACATGTACGGCGCCCGCTGCCGCCTCGACGGCTACCGCGAGGGCCTGGCCGAGGCCGGGCTCACCGCCGACGAGGCCCTCGTCGCCACCGGCGACTTCACCGAGGAGGGCGGCCGCCGCGCCATGCGCGCACTCCTGGACCGCGCCCCGGACCTGGACGCCGTCTTCGCCGCCTCCGACGTGATGGCGGCCGGCGCCCGGGCCGTCCTGCGCGAGGCCGGCCGCCGGGTCCCCGAGGACGTCGCCCTGGTCGGCGTCGACGACTCCGCCGTCGCCCGCCTCATGGACCCGCCGCTCACCAGCGTCCGCCAGCCCATCGAGGAGATGGGCCGCAGCATGGCGCGGCTGCTGCTGGCCGAGATCGCCTGCCCGAGCGAGCCCGACGACCAGCCCCGGCAGATGCTCCCCACCGAGCTCGTCGTCCGCACCTCCTCCTGAGGCCCCGCCCCGAGGCCCCGTCCTGAGACGCCGCCCCGAGGCCCCGCCCCGTTCACCCGGCCGTGGCATGATCGCGTCACTGTCGTCGGCAGCGGGCCGGCGACCACCCGGGGGACCGCCATGGACTGGTACATCCTGCCCGGAGCGTTCGCGCTCCTCCTCGCCGCCGGCGGCGTCGCCACCCTGCGCACCGGCTTCGTCCTGCCCTGGCTCCGCCGCAGGGTCCAGCGGGTCGCCGTCTACGGCTGGGCCCAGCTGATCATGGCCGGATCCTTCGCCCTCCAGAGCGCCGCCGGATTCGCCGGCGATCCCGCCGCCCGGTCGGCGGTCGGCATCGTCGCCCTCCTCGCCCTGCTCGCCGCCCTCGTCCTCCTCCTCGTCGCCCAACTCGCCCCCGGCCGGGACTGAATCCACGCCCCGGCGTGTCGTTCGGGTGATCCCAGCAGGCGGCCCGGCCGCGCATGGGTTCGAATCGGGTCATGGCTTCCTACGACAGGCGCATAGGCGGGTCCCCGAGGCCGCCCAAGGCCGGTGAGACCTGGTGGTACGCCGCCGTGGCCGGCGAGGCCGCGGACTCCTTCAGCACCCGCGTCCGCACCCGGACCCGCCGTGCCTGCCTCGGGGCCGTCCTGCTCCTCACCGTCGTCTACGCGGGCCTCGTGCTCACCGCGACCGGCCGCCGCTGGGGGGACGCCGCCGTCACCGGCCGGCGGGCCGACACCCGCGTCGCCGCCTTCGTCCGCGACCACCCCTCGCTGGCCGGGGCCGCCACCCTCTCCCTCGTCCTCGCCTGCCTCGTCCTGGTCGGCCTCGGCGTGCTGCGCAGGCGGTTCGCGCTCACCGGCGCCGCCGCCGGAGCGGTCGCCGTCGCCGTCGCCACCGCCGGACTCCTCCAGCTGTACGCCCCCCGCCCCCGGCCCGGCGAAGGAGCCGGGGCGCTCGCGCCCAGCGGCTTCCCCAGCGCCACCGCCACCCTCGCCTTCGGGGTCGCCTTCGCCCTCGTCCTGGTCGTGCCCCGGCGCTCCCGGGGGATCGTCGTCGGCGCCGCCACCCTGTGGGCCGTCGCCCTCGGCGCGTACTCCATCGCCGCCGGCGACCACCGCCCCGGCGACGTCATCGCCGCCGCCCTGCTCGCCCTCGCCGTCCAGTGCGGCCTGATCGCCCTCCTCGCCCGCCGCGGCAAGGTCCGCCCCGGCACCCGGCGCGGCACGACCGCGCGCGGCCTCCCGGTGACCCTGCCGCTCGCGCTGGTCGCCGCCGGCGGGCTCGCGGCCGGGATCCTGCTCCTCGGCGACACCCTCGGACTGCCCGCCACCGCCCCGTACGACCCCGACGAGCTCCGCCTCGCCCACCGCTGCGGCCAGGCCCTCGCCGCCGGTGTCGGCGCCGCCGCCGGACTTGCCCTGCTGGTCCTCGTCCGCCACGTCGACCTGGACGGCGGCCCGGCCTCGTACCGCCTCGGAGGCCCCTTCGTGGAGGACTCCGGAGCCCCCGACCAAGGTGAGCTCGTGGGCCCCTTTACGGAGAACCACGATCACGAGATATCTTGATGTCGAGCAATCTCGCATACGCAGACGTGGAGCGGAGCACCTGGTGACTGACTCGACCATCATCTACACCCACACCGACGAGGCGCCTGCCCTGGCGACGTACTCGTTCCTGCCCGTGATCCAGGCGTATGCCTCCACGGCCGGCGTCACGGTCGAGACGCGTGACATCTCGCTCGCGGGCCGCATCGTCGCGAGCTTCCCCGAGTTCCTGGAGGAGGGGCAGCGCATCGGCGACGCCCTCGCCGAGCTCGGCGAGCTGGCCAAGACGCCCGAGGCCAACATCATCAAGCTGCCGAACGTCTCGGCCTCGATCCCGCAGCTGAAGGCCGCGATCGCCGAGCTCCAGGCCCAGGGCTACGCCCTCCCGGACTACCCGGACGACGCGCGCACGGAGCAGGACAAGGACGTCCGCGCCCGTTACGACAAGATCAAGGGCTCGGCCGTCAACCCGGTCCTGCGCGAGGGCAACTCCGACCGCCGCGCGCCCGGCTCGGTCAAGAACTACGCCAAGAACCACCCGCACCGCATGGGTGTCTGGACCGCCGACTCGAAGACCAACGTCGCCACCATGGCCGACAACGACTTCGCCTCCACGGAGAAGTCCGTCGTCATCGGCAAGGACGACACCCTGCGCTTCGAGTTCACCGCCGCCGACGGCACCACCTCCGAGCTGCGCGAGCCGCTCAAGGTCATCGCCGGCGAGGTCCTCGACGCCGCCGTCATGCGCGCCGCCGCCCTGCGCACCTTCCTCAGCGAGCAGGTCGCCCGCGCCAAGGCCGAGGACGTGCTCTTCTCCGTGCACCTCAAGGCCACGATGATGAAGGTCTCCGACCCGATCGTCTTCGGCCACGTCGTCCGCGCCTTCTTCCCGAAGACCTTCGCCCAGTACGGCGAGGTCCTCGCGGGCGCCGGCCTCTCCGCCAACGACGGCCTCGGCACCGTACTCAAGGGCCTGGAGGCCCTCCCGGACGGCGCCGAGATCAAGGCGTCCTTCGACGCCGAGCTCGCCGACGGCCCGGCCCTCGCCATGGTCGACTCCGACAAGGGCATCACCAACCTGCACGTGCCGTCCGACGTCATCGTCGACGCCTCGATGCCGGCCATGATCCGCACCTCCGGCCACATGTGGGGCCCGGACGGCCAGGAGGCCGACACCCTCGCGGTCCTCCCGGACCACAGCTACTCCGGCGTCTACCAGGCCGTCATCGAGGACTGCCGCGCCCACGGCGCCTTCGACCCGGCCACCATGGGCTCCGTCCCGAACGTCGGCCTCATGGCGCAGAAGGCCGAGGAGTACGGCTCCCACGACAAGACCTTCGAGCTCGCCGAGGCCGGCACCGTCCGCCTCGTCGACTCCGAGGGCACCGTCCTCCTGGAGCAGGAGGTCGCCGAGGGCGACATCTTCCGCGCCTGCCAGACCAAGGACCTCCCGATCCAGGACTGGGTCAAGCTCGCCGTCACCCGCGCCCGCGCCACCGGCGACCCGGCCGTCTTCTGGCTCGACGCCGCCCGCTCGCACGACGCGCAGCTGATCGCCAAGGTCGAGCGCTACCTCCCGGAGCACGACACCGAGGGCCTGGAGATCAAGATCCTCTCCCCGGTCGAGGCGACCAAGTTCTCCCTGGAGCGCATCCGCCGCGGCGAGAACACCATCTCCGTCACCGGCAACGTCCTGCGCGACTACCTGACCGACCTCTTCCCCATCCTGGAGCTGGGCACCAGCGCCAAGATGCTGTCGGTCGTCCCGCTGATGGCGGGCGGCGGCCTCTTCGAGACCGGCGCCGGCGGCTCCGCCCCGAAGCACGTCCAGCAGCTCGTCAAGGAGAACTACCTCCGCTGGGACTCCCTCGGCGAGTTCTTCGCGCTGGCCGCCTCCTTCGAGCACCTGGCCACCACCACGGGCAACGCCCGCGCCCAGGTCCTCGCGGACACCCTGGACCGCGCCACCGGCACCTTCCTCAACGAGGACAAGTCGCCGACCCGTCGCCTCGGCGGCATCGACAACCGCGGCAGCCACTTCTACCTGTCCCTGTACTGGGCCCAGGAGCTGGCGCGGCAGACCGAGGACGCCGAGCTCGCCAAGGCGTTCGCCCCGCTCGCCGAGACCCTCGCGGCGAACGAGACGAAGATCGTCGACGAGCTGAACGCCGTCCAGGGCTCCCCGGCCGAGATCGGCGGCTACTACCAGCCCGACCCGGCCGAGGCCGCGGCCGTGATGCGCCCGTCCGCCACGTTCAACGAGGCCGTCGCGTCCCTCGCCTGATCCGGCACCCGACGCGTACCGCCCCGGCCGGAACGATTCCGGCCGGGGCGGTCCGGTCGGTGGCGGATACGCCATCCGGGTGTGACCCTGGAGGGCATGAGCTGGGCATCTTGGACGACCGCCGGTGTCTACACCGGGCGTGGTGGGGTGCTGACCGTCGAAGGCGGAATCGTCACGGGCGACCTGACCGTGCACACGACCTTCGTCGACGGTGAAGCACGCGTGGCCGTGCAGTACAGCGGCGCCTCCGACTGGTTCACCATGTCGGGAAGTCCCGTCCCCTGTTCCTCGGAGGAGGAGAGCCGTGAACTCCACGACGCCGTCGTGGAGGCCGTGAGGGAGGGCGACGGGGCCACCGTCCCACGCCTGCCCCATCCGACCGGCTAGAAAAAGTGTTATCCCTACCCGGCCCCAGGGTCTCCGGCAGGACGGGGACTCCTCCGGGCACAAGGGAGCACCATCCATGCACAGCGACGAGCAGCGCACCACCGCCCTGGTGGAGGCGGCGCGCGCGGGCGACCCGCACGCCAGGGACGAACTGGTACGCGCCTGCCTGCCGCTCGTCCACAACGTGGTGGGGCGCGCCCTCGACGGACACGCCGACACCGACGACATCGTGCAGGAGACCCTGGTCCGCGCCCTCGACGGGCTGCCCGGGCTCCGCGACCCCGAGCGCTTCCGCTCCTGGCTCGTCGCCATCGCCATGAACGGCGTCCGCCGCCGCTGGCGGGAACGCCGGCAGGCCCCCGTGCCCGGCCTCGACCGGGCCGTCGACCTCGCCGACCCGGCCGGCGACTTCACCGACCTCACCATCCTCCGCCTCGGCCTCACCGGCCAGCGCCGCGACGTCGCCCGCGCCACCCGCTGGCTCGACGAGGACGACCGCGAACTGCTCTCCCTGTGGTGGCTGGAGGCCGCCGGAGAACTCACCCGCCCCGAACTCGCCGAGGCGCTCGGCCTGCCCCCGGCCCACACCGCCGTCCGCGTCCAGCGGATGAAGGAGCGCCTGGAGACCGGCCGGGCCGTCGTCGGCGCCCTCGACGCCGACCCCCGCTGCCCCGACCTCGCCGCCGCCCTCGCCCCCTGGGACGGCCGCCCCTCCCCGCTGTGGCGCAAACGCATAGCCCGCCACCTCCGCGAGTGCACCGCCTGCGCCACCGGCCGCGCCCGCCGGGGCCTCGCCCCCGTCGAGGGCCTCCTCGTCGGCATCGGCCTCGTCCCGCCCGTCGCCGCCCTCCTCGACGCGGGCACCGCCCCGGCCCTCGCGGCGGAGCCCGTCGGCATGACGCTGCCGCCCGCCCCGGCGGGCCTCCCCGACGCCGACCCCGCCCTCCCCGGTGCCGACGCCGCGCCGTCCTGGGCGTTCAGCCGCCGCGCCGGTACCGCCGGCGTCGCCGCCGTCGCCGTCCTCGGGGTGCTCGTACTCACTCTCCCCCAACAGTCCGAGACCCCGCCCGAGCCCCGCAAGCCCGCCGCCGCACCCCCCGCCACCACCCCGGCACCGACACCCCCGCCGACCCCCGCGCCGAGCACCGCCACGGCCACCCGCCCGGCCCCCACGCCGAAGCCCACCACCGCCGCGCCCACCCCCACCCGCACCACCGCACCGCCCCCCGCCGACCCGGGGGAGCAGGTGACCGAACTGGTCAACCGGCTGCGGGCGGACGCCGGTTGCGCCCCGCTGCGCACCGATCCCCGGCTGACGGCCGCCGCCCGCGCCTACGCCCGGGACATGACGGCCCGCGGCTACTACGACCACGCCAGCCCCGAGGGCGAGTTCGCCGACACCCGGATCACCGAGGCCGGCTACCGCTGGTCGGCGTGGGCGGAGAACCTGGCCCAGGGACAGCCGGACCCGGCCGCCGTCGTCGACAGCTGGCGGAGCGACGATCCCCACGCGCGCAACCTGCTCGACTGCGCCTACCGCGACACCGGCGTGGCCGCCGTCCCCGGCCCGAGCGGCACCGTCTGGGTCCAGAAGCTGGCGGCGCCCGCGAACTGACGGGGCGTCAGCCCTTGGTGCCGAAGTCCTGCACCCACCACGGCCCGTCGGCGGTGAGGGACACGCCGACGCCGATGTCACGGAACGCGCAGTTGAGGATGTTCGCCCGGTGCGCCGGGCTGTCCATCCAGTCGTCCATCGCCAGCGCCGGGGTCTTCGGCCCCTTGTGGATGTTCTCGCCCCACGCCGACCAGTCGTAGCCGGTGGCGCTGATCCGGTCGCCGCCGTCCCGCCCCTCGGGGTTGTCGTGGGCGTAGAAGTCGCGGGCCGCCATGTCGTCGGCGTGCCCCTGGGCGGCCCTGGCCAGCCGGGTCTCGGCGCGCAGCGGGTCGCAACCGGCCTTGTCCCGCTCGGCGTTGGCGAGGGCGACGACCTCCTGGACGAAGCGGGAGGCGCGGGCCGGTGCCGCCACCGGGGCGGCGAGGACGGCCCCCGTCTGCGGCGCGAGCCCGTCGCCCCGGCGGGCCGCTTGGTCCTCCTGGGGCTCGGCGCGGGCCTGGGGCGAGGTGGGGGCGGAGGGAGGAGGAGTGGGGGGTGGGGCCTGGGGGGCGGGGGGCCTGGCCGCGCGGGGGGCGGGAGCGGTGGGTGGGGTGGCCGCGTACAGACCGAGGAGGACGGTGACGACGGCGGCGGTCGTGCCCGTGGCGAGCACGGTCGCGGAGAAGGTCGGGCGGGGGAGCGCGCGGCGGCGGAGCGGGCCGCCGCGGCGGTGGCGGCCGGACGGGGGTGTGGCGGGGTGGGGGTGAGGCGAGGAGGGGAGGTCGGGGGGTTCGGGGGGGTTGGACGGGGCGGGATCGGGGGGGCCTTCGTGCCGCATGGGGTTCCGTTCTCCTGGCTGCGCCGCCGTTCGGGCCGGGGCTCGGGGCGAGCCCGCGGGGCGACGGGGTCAAGGCTTTCCGCGCGCCGCCGCCCCGACACCCCGTGTCAACCCGGAGGGTCAACTCCGCGTGTCAACCCGCCGTGCCGGCTTGACGCGGCGGCCGTACGGGTGCACTCGGCCCGGCCTCAGCCTCGGCCTCAGCCCAGGGGGATCACCGCCACCGGGCAGGGCGCCAGGTGGAGCGCCGCGTGCGCCACGGAGCCGATCCGCTGGCCCAGCGCGCCGCGCTTGGCACGGCGGCCGACCACGAGCAGTTGCGCGGCGCCGGAGGTGGTGAGCAGGACCTGTCCGGCGCTGCCCAGTTCGACGTGTTCGGTCACCGGCACGTGCGGGTACCGCTCGCGCCAGGGCGCGAGGGCCTCGCGGAGCGCCTTCTCCTCGAAGGGCACCAGCCCGCCGGCGTCGTCCGCCAGCCGCATCGAGGCCGGGCTGAACGCGTACAGCGGCGGCAGGCTCCAGGCGCGCACCGCGCGGATCGCGGCGCCCCGGGCGTCGGCCGTCTCGAAGGCGAACCGCAGCACCGCCTCGCTGTCCTCGGGGCTGCCCTGCTGGCCCACCAGGATCTCGCCCGTGGGCGGTTCGTCCGCCCGGTCGTCGTGGGCGCGGACCGACACGACCGGACGGGTCGCGGCGGCGATGACCTGCTGGCCGTACGAGCCGAGCAGGAACCCGGCCACCGCCCCGTGCCCGCGCGAGCCGATGACCAGCATCTCGGCCTCGTCGAGCGTGTCGAGCAGCGCGGCGACCGGCGTGTCGGTGAGGACCTCGGAGGTGACCGCCACCTCCGGGTGCCGTCCCGCGATCTCCTCGGCGGCCTCGCGCACCACCTGTTCGGCGGCCCGCTCCTGCGTCGCGCGGTCCTGGACGAGCGGCAGGTCGAGCGGCTCCCACCGCCAGGCGTGAGCGAGCCGCAGCGGGAGACGCCGGTGCCCGGCCTCCCGCGCCGCCCACTCGGCGGCGGCCAGGCTCTCCGGCGAACCGTCCACCCCGGCCACGATCTCCCGGCCCGCGCGGTGCTCGGGGGCCTTGCCGGTGTCGTCGGCTCCGGTCTGGTGGGCCTCTGCTCCGGACTGGTGGGCCTCGCGACTCATGTGACGTCCTCCCTGGTCGTGACGGAACGGGCCCGGCCCGGCGGCCGGTCCCTCCTCACCTCCAGCTTGGGCCCATCGGCCGTCCCGGATGAGGGTCCGAGGTCCCGACATGCCGGTCCTTCCGTCCCCGGACCTTTCTTGAACATGTTCAAGACGGCGTGGCAGTGTGGCCCGGGGTGGGTCAGGCGCTGCGGGCGAGGCGGGTGTGGGTGTTGTTGAGGTAGTGGTCGCCGATGTCGCGCAGGCGGTGGGCGGGGCGCGTACGGGCGGTGAGGGCGCGGGCGTTGCGCCAGAAGCGGTCGAAGCCGGGGCCGCCGCCTCCGGCGCCCGGGGCGGCGGGCGGGGCGCCCTCGACGAGTTCCAGGATCCGGGTGGTCAGCTGGACCGCCGCCCGGCCGGTGACGGTCTCGGCGGCGGCGACCAGGACGGCGAGGTCGGCGCGGTCCTCGAAGCCGAGCGTCCAGCCGGCGCGCAGGCCGCGGGTGAGGGCGTCGGTGGCGCGTTCGGCGACGGCGGCGGCGGTGTGCGCGGCGGTCGCCAGCTCGCCGTAGGAGAGCAGGAGGTACGGGTCGTCCCCCTGGTCCGGCAGTCCGCCGGCGGGCGCGGCGTCGCGGGACGCGCGGTCCGGCTCCGGGGCGACCGCCCGGTTCACGTCCCGGGCCTCGGCGAGCGCCCCCTCCGCGATGCCGAGCGCCACGTGCACGAGCAGCAGCCGCAGCACCAGCGGGGCGAGCGCGGTGAAGGGGGCCACCGCGTGCTCGTCGGCGGGCAGGGTCCCGAGGACCCGCGTCCGGGGGACGGGCACGTGGTCGAAGACGACCGTGCCGGCGCCGGTCAGCCGCTGCCCGACCCGGTCGGCCGCCGCCTCGGTGAACACCCCCGGGTGCGCCGGGTCCACGAGCACGACCAGCAGGTCGCCGGTGCCCGCCGGGCGGGCGGCGACGACGAGCCGGTCGGCGACGGTCACGGCGGAGTCGAACGCCCGCCGCCCGTCGAGCAGCCAGCCGCCCCGGTCGGCGCGGGTGAGCGTGAGGCCGGGCGCCGCGCCCGACGGCGGGGGCTCGGTCGCCCCGGCGAGCAGCCAGCCCTCGGCCGCCGTGCGGGCGTCGAGGCGCGGGAAGGTTTCGGCGGCCCGGCCCGACGGGCCGGCGAGGAAGCGGCTGGTCCACGACAGGGCGTAGTGGTGGGCGAGGAGTTCGCCGACCGAGCTGTCGGCGGCGGAGAGCTCCCGTACGGCCGAACACGCGGTGCGCAGGTCGGCCCCGTGATCGCCGCCGCCGAGCGCGGGGTCCGCCGCCGTCAGGAAGGCGGGCAGCCCGGCCTCCTGGAGCCGTTCGACCTCGTCACAGGGGGCCTTGCCGGCCCGGTCGCGGGCGTGCGCGTCGACGGCCAGGTCGTCGGCGAGTTCCCGGACGACCCGTCGCCAGAGCGTGTCGTCCCTAGGCGTCGTCTGCTGCGTGCTCATCCCACCCCACCCGTCCTCCCGTAATCCCACCGGATCACTAGGGATAGTGGCAGAGGGGGAGCCGCGGGCCCAAGAGGCGTCCGAGATGTGGATGGGGGTGTTTCGGTGGGTGAGATGTAGTCAAGTCACCGCAGGTGGCAGGGGGTTGGAGCTGTCACTGCTCACGGGTTGGTCCATGCCTCCGGGTCGTCCGCGCGCGCCGCGATCCCGGCGGGCAGCTCCGCCGACGCGACCTCCGCGAGGGAGACGCCCAGCACCTCGCGGACGCTGGCCCGCAGCGCGATCCACAGCGGCAGCAGCGACTCGGCGGGGCCCGTATAGGCCAGGTCCGGCGGGCGTTCGCCGCGCACCGACACCAGCGGGCCGTCCACGCAGCGGATGACGTCCGCGACCGAGATCGTCTCGGCGGGCCGCGCGAGCCAGTAGCCGCCCCGCCCGCCGCGCTGGCTCTCCACGAGCCCGCCCTTGCGCATGTCGCCGAGGATCCCCTCCAGGAACTTGTGCGAGATGCCCTGCCCCTCGGCGATCGCCTCGGCCTTCAACGGCCCCGCGTCCCGGGCCGCCGCGAGCTGGAGGGCGGCCCGCACGGCGTAGTCGGCCCTGGCTGAAATGCGCATGCGGCGCATTATTCCGTACGACTCCGAGGCGCGCCGGACGGCGGCCCCCGGGGCCCCGCCTCCGCCGGTGCGGGGCCCGGCCGCGCCTCCCCGCCGGACGGCGCGCGGTCGTCGGCCCGGGGCGGGAACGCCTTCGGTGCGGGGTGGGAACGTCGTTCGGTGCGGGTCGGGAGCGCCTTTGGTGCGGGTCGGGAACGCCTTCGGCCCGGGGTGGGAACGCCTTCGGCATGGGACAGGAACGTCCTTCGGTGAGGGGCGGGAACGCCTTTGGTGCGGGTCGGGAACGCCTTCGGCCCGGGGTGGGAACGCCTTCGGCATGGGACAGGAACGTCCTTCGGTGAGGGGCGGGAGCGCCTTTGGTTCGGGTCGGGAACGCCTTCGGCTCGGGTTGGGAACGCCCTTCGGTGCGGGGTGGGAGCGCCCTTCGACCCGGGGCGGGAGCGTCCTTCGGTGCGGGTCGGGAGCGCCTTCGGCAGTCCTGTCCGCGCCCTTGACGGCGTCCGCCGGCCGCCCGACACTCGCATCAGGGAAATCCGAGCGGACGGGTAGGGAACCACATGGGACACGGCGACGCGCTCCGCGGCCGGCCGGCCCGGCTCCTGCCGCGCCCCCTGCCCCGCTCGCTGCCCCTCACCTCGCGCCGCCACATCGACCTGCTGCGGGTGTGCGGCGCGACCTGACCGCGCCCGGTCACCGCGTCCGGTTGTCGCGCCCCCGTTGAGTCGAGGGTCGAGGGGCGAGCCCTTCCCTCCGTACCGCCGTACTGACTGACGTACCGCGTGTCCTGCCGCACCGCGGCGTACCGCCCTACCTCGCCGTCACGCCGCCCAACCGCCCTACCGCCTTCCCGTCACTCTGCTGCCGCCGCACGGGCGTTCCCGCATGCCATGGAGCCGTCCCGCCCGGACCCAGCACCGAGCAAACCCTGGGAGCACCATGCCCGTCGTCGTCCCGTCCTCGCTGCTGCCCGCCTCCGCCGTGCCCGCGTTCCGCGGCCGGATCGGCCGCTCCGCCGACAGCGGCCACTACGCCGTGCCGCACCGCTACCGCCTCCACGTCGCCCCGGCCGACCCCGACTGTCTGAGCATCGCCGTCACCCACGGACTCCTCGGCCTCGACGAGGCGCTGCCGCTGCGGCTCCTCCCCGAGGTGCCCGACACCCCGGACGGCTCGTACACCGTGCTGCGCCCCCTCTACGAGGCCAGCGCCCACCTCTACACCGGCCCGGCCGCCGCGCCCGTCCTCGGTGACGTCTGGACCGGACGGATCGTCAGCACGCACGTCCCCGACATCCTCCGCGACCTCGCCCTCCGCTTCCGGGGCGACGGGCCGGACCTCCTGCCGGAGGAGCACCGTGAGGAGATCGCCGCGCTCGCCGCGCTCTGCGCGGACGGCGTCCACCGGGCGGCGCAGCGCGCCGGGGAGCTCGGCCTCGACCCGGAGGCCGGCGCGCGGCGGGAGGCGGAGGAGGCCCTCGGCACGCTCTTCGCCGCGCTCGGCGGCCTCGACGCCCGGCTCACCACGCACCCGTACGTCCTCGGGCACGCCCCGACCCTCGCCGACGTGCACGTCTGGGGCGCCCTCGTCCAGCTGGACACCGTGCACCGCTGGCACCTGGACGCCGCCGCCCTGCACCGCGTCGCCGGTCACCGCGCGCTCTGGGCGTACGCCCAGAGGCTCGCCGCGCACCCGGCGTTCGCCCGCCACCTCGACGTGGAGGCCGTCCTGCGCCGCCACCGCGCCCACTGCCGGGGCCGGGAGGCGGCCGGCGCGGCGATCCGGATCGTCGACTGGGGCGCGGCGGGTGGCGGTCGGTGAGGGGGGAGGGTAGGGGGCGGCCGATCGGGGCTCAGGCGGCGGCGCGGCGGCCCGCCAGGGGGGCCGTGTCGTCGCCCGCGCCGGAGCGGACACCGCGCAGGAACGCCTCCAGGGCCTCCACGGAGGTGGCCTCCGGCTGCCAGTCGAGCTCCTGGCGCGCCCGGTCCGTGGACATCACGGGGAGGTGGCGCAGGAGGTCGAAGAGGCCGGGCGAGGCGGGCGCGAGGCGCAGGTGCCAGGCCGCCGCGAGGGCGCCCCGCACGGCGCCCGCCGGGACCTTCACCGGCCGGGCCCCGAACATCTCGCCGAGCAGCGCCGCGTCCACCACCGGCTCGGCCGCCAGGTTGAACGCGCCCCGCACGTCCCGCAGCACCGCACGGACGTAGGCGTCGGCGGCGTCGTCGGTGTGCAGGACCTGGAAGCGCAGGCCCGCCGGTTCCGGAAGCAGCGGCAGCAGGTCGGGGCGGACCATCCGGCCGGGCACGAACCGGCCCGCGAAGAGCCGCCGCTGCTCGCTCGCCGCCTCCTCCTTGAACAGGAACGCGGGCCGCATGCGTACCACCCGGGTCTGGGGGTGGTCGCGCTCGAAGGTGTCCAGGACCCGTTCCAGGTACGCCTTCTCCTGGCTGTAGGCCGCGCCCGGCCAGCCGTGCGTGGGCCACGCCTCGGAGACGGGCGCGCCGCTCTCCGGGCCGGGGGAGTAGGCCCCGACCGAGGAGGCGACGACCAGCGCGGGCACGCGCGCCGCCGCGACCGCGTCGCAGACCCGCAGGGCGCCCAGCACGTTGGTGTTCCAGGTCGTCACGGGGTCGTGCGTCGGGCCGAAGCGCCACGCGAGGTGCACGACGGCGTCGGCGTCGGCCATGTGCTGGGCGAGCCGGGGCCCGTCGCCGTCCAGGGACAGGTCGACGGTGTCCCACTCGACGCCCGGGAGGTCGAGCCCGGGCCTGCGGCGGGCCAGCCCGAGCACGGAACCGACTCCCGGCTCGCGCCTCAGTGCCCGCACCACGCTGGTGCCCACGTTGCCGGTGGCGCCGGTGACGACCACCCTCAGTCGCGTACTCGGGTTCATGTCTTCGACCCTCCGCCCATCGGGCGACCCGCGCACGTCGACCATGGGAGCATTACGGAGCGTGAGCGTGCGGGTCGCGCGCGTGGCCGGTCGCGAGCACCATGGAGCGACGCACGAGACAGGGGCCATCACGGAGGAACCCATGCTGCTGCCCGACCGGAACACCGTCGAACGGCTCCTCCGGCACTACCGCGCCCAGGAACAGAGCGTCCTCGCCGGCCCCTGCGACCTCTCCGTCCGCCGCCGCTTCGAAGACACCGCCTACACCCTCTGCGTCCTCATGGGCGTCCGCTCCACCCCCGAAGCCCTCCAAGCCGCCGAACGCTACATAGCCCCACCCACCCCACCCGTACCGGACCGGCGACCCCGCACGCCGGCGTAGGGGCGTGCACGCGCGCGTGGGGGCCTGCGGCGGGGCGTAGGGGAGTGCTGACGCGGCGCACATCGCTGCCGCGAGCAAGCGGGACCAGTGGAGGGAGCGGGTCGCGACGGGCCCCGCCACGACAGAGGCGCTCCGCACTGCCGAACGCTACGTAGCCCTCCGATCCGACCCGTGACTGGCTGGCGGCCGCGCACTCCCGGCGTGGGGCCTCGCAGGCGCGGGTGGGGGCCCGCGGCCCCGTGTAGGGGAGTGCCGACGCGGCGCAAGCCGCAGCCGCGAGCAGCAGAGCCGAGGGGACGGACCGGGTCGCCACCGGCCGCACCACGGCCGAGGCGCTCCGTGCCGCCGAGCGCTACGTCGTCCCTCCGGCCCCATCTGTGGCCGACCGCCGGCCCCGCACCCCGGCGTAGGGCCGCACGCGCGCGTGGGCCCCACGGCCCGGCGCGTAGGGGGAGCGCCGAGGCCGCGCACGCCGCTGCCGTGAGCGCCAGCGCCGCCGGGAGCGACCGGGTCGCTACCGGCTCTGCCACCGCCGAGGCCCTCCGACGCACTCCCGCGTAGGGGCATGCCGACGCGGCGCACGCCGCTGCCGTGAGGAGCAGCTCCGAGGGGAGGGAGCGGGTCGCCACCGGCCCGCCAGGTCCGAGGTGCTCTGCGCCGCCGAGCGCTACGGCGCCCCTGCGGTCCACCCGTGACCGGGTGGCGGCCCCGCACCCCGGCATAGGCGCACACGCCCGCGCGTGTGCGCCGCGACAGCCCTGCGTATGGGCGTGCCGACGCGGCGGACGCCGCTGCCGCGAGGAGCAGCGCCGAGGGGACGGACCGGGTCGCCACCGGCCCCGCCACCGCCGAGGCGCTTCGCGCCGCCGAGCGCTAGCCGCCCCCCGCGTAGGGGCGTACCGACGCGGGGGGCGCACCGCCGCCGCGAGCAGCAGCGCCGCCGGGAGGGACCGGGTCGCCGTCGGCCGCGCCACCGCCGAGGTGCTTGCGCCGCCGGGCGCTACGTCGTTCCTGCGGCCCCGCCCGTGGCTGGCCGGCGGGTCCGCGCCCCCGCGTAGGGGAGTGCCGAGGCCGCGCAGGCCGCCGCCGCTAGCAGTAGGGCTGAGGGGAGGGAGCGGGTCGCTACCTGACCCGCTGCCGCTGCGCCCAGTGCGAAGCTGGTGATTTTCAGGCTGGCTCCGGTGGTGAAGACGTGGTTTCGCAGTTGTCGGGGTGTCTCGTTGTGCCGGACGGTGAACAGGGCGGTGAGTTGCGGGCCTTCCGCGGCTCCTGCCGCCGCGAACGCCACCGTCAGGGCGACCGGGCCGGCCGTGGTGGCCAGCGTCCACGCGCCCGCCTGCACCAGGGCCCCGCACCAGAGGATCGTCCCTGGCGGCGCCAATCGCGGGAGTCGGGCGTGCAGTGCGGTCGCCAGCAGCGCGGATGCCGCCGTGACGGAGAGCAGCAGGGCCCCCTGGCCGGAACCGCCCAGCGTTCGCGCTCCGAGCGCCGGGACGCAGGCGGCGACCATGCCCTGTCCGGCCGCGCAGCCTACCGAGGTGAGGGTTGCGCGCAGCAACGGCCGTCGTCCGAACACCGCCCACGCCCCGTCCGTGGCCGCTCTTTTTGAGGTTCCGTCCTCTGGGTCGGCCGGGGGCAGCGTCCAGGCGACGGGTGCGGCCGTCGCTACCAGGGCCGCCGCGAGGGCGACCGCCGTCGGCGTGCCGAGGAGGAGTGCGGCGCTTCCCGCGAGCGCCGGGCCGGCGAGTGCCGCGAGGGAGAAGGTGAGCGCGTCGAGGGCGTGGAGGCGCGGCATCCGGTCAGCGGGCGCGAGCCGCGGCAGCTGTGCGGTCCAGCCGCCTGAGAGTGCCGGGCCCACCAGGCCCGTGACCACCGCGAGCAGCGCCGTCACGCCGAACGGCAGCCTGCCGAGGCCGAGCAGGATTGCTCCGAGCCCCGTCGCGTAGAGGAGGAGGGCGGCCGCCAGGAGGCGTCCCGGCCGTCGTGACCGGTCGAGGAGCGTCCCCAGGGCCGGGCCGCCCACCGCCGCGGCGACCGTGACGCACGCGAGGAGTGCGGCGGCCTCGGACGTCGATCCGGCTACGGCGAAGCCGGCGAGCGCCAGGGCGGGGCCGGACATCTCGTCACCGGTCCGGGCCGCGAGCGCCCCCGCCAGATGACCGGCGACGGACGGACGGCGAGGGCTTCCGCTTCGGCTGCGCATGGCGCCCGAACGTACCGACGTAACTCAAAGTCTCGCAATATGCGTTACATTCGGGCGATGCCCGTCCTCCCCGACCGGTCCACCCGGCACTCCACCCTCGCCATGGCCCTGCGCACCGCCGCCCTCGTCAACGCCCTGGTCGACCCGGCGGCCGGGCCCAAGGAGATCGCCGCCGTACTCCTCGCGCACGGCGAACCCGCGCCGGTCGCCGTGACCGCCGAGGACGTCACGGGGATGCGGGCCGCGGCCGTGCACCTGAGGGAGGTCTTCGCCGCCCGCTCCGCCGACGAGGCCGCTGCTCTCCTCAACACCCTGCTCGCCGCCCACACCGGCCCTCTCCGCCTCACCTCGCACGGCGGCACCGCCCCCTGGCATCCCCACACGGACGTCGACGACGACGCGCCCTGGACGCCGTGGCTCCTCGCCTCCGGAAGCCTGGCCCTCACCGTCCTGCTCTGGGACCGGCAGGCCCCGCCCGGCCGGACCTGCGCCGCCGCGACCTGCGGGGACGTGTTCGTCGCCCACGGCAGCGGGCCCGAGCGCCGCTACTGCTCCCGCCGGTGCGCCACCCGGGAGCGGGTGGCCGCCCACCGCCGCGCGCACACGCCGACGGCCCCCGCGACGGACTGAACGTCCGGCCGGGGCCGTCGGCGTGGGGCGGTCCTCGGGGGCCGTGCTCCGGTGGGTCAGAGGCGGGGTGCGCGGCGTCGCCAGGCCCAGAGGGCGAGGGCCGCCGCGCAGGCGGAGGCCACGAGGGACAGGGGGAGCGTTACCGAGCGGGGCGCGCCGGCGGGTTCCCCGGGGGCGGGGTGGGAGGCCGAGGCGCCCAGGGCGGCGGCTGGTGCGCCGGCGCCGCCGCGTACGGAGACGGCGCGGGCGTCCGTCCGTTCGTCCTGAGGGGACTTCGGGGGGAGCAGTGAGCCGACCGGCTGGACCTTGCCCGCCGCCTCGAAGCCCCAGTCGAGGAGGGAGCGCGCCTCCTCGTACACGGCGAGACCGCCGCCCGACTGCGGGTTCATCACCGACACGACCAGCGTCCGGTCACCCCGGCGGGCGGCGGCCACGAGGGTGTTGCCCGCGTTGCTCGTATAGCCGTTCTTGATCCCGATGAGCCCCGGGTAGCGGCCCACGCCGTCCGCGCCGGTGAGGAGACGGTTGGTGTTCGCGATGCCGTACGACCACGAGCCCGCCGGGAAGTCCGCGTACGCCGTCGAGCAGTAGCGGGTGAACTCCGGATCGTGGACGCCCGCCCGGCCGAAGACCGCCAGGTCGTACGCGGACGACACCTGGCCCGGCGCGTCGTACCCGTCCGGGGAGACGACGTGCGTGTCCAGGGCGCCCAGCGACCGGGCCTTCTCCTGCATCTGGCGGGCCATCGACTCCCAGCCGCCGCTCATCGACGCGAGGACGTGCACGGCGTCGTTGCCCGAACTGAGGAAGACGCCGTTCCACAGGTCGGAGACCCGGTACGTGTACCCCTCCTTCACCCCGACCAGGCTGCTGCCCTCGCCGATCCCCGTCAGCTCCTCGTCGGCCACCGTGTGCCGCGCGGACGCCTCGTGGTGCGGGAGCGCCGTCAGCGCGAACAGCGCCTTCAGCGTGCTGGCGGGCGGCAGCTTGCGGTGCGCCGCGCGGGCCGCGAGCACCTCGCCCGTCCCGGCGTCGGCCACCACCCAGGACAGCGCCGAGGGCGTCGGCAGCTCCGGCGCGCCGGCCAGCGGCTGCACCTGCGTCCCCGCCCTGTCGAGCCGCGCCCGGTCCACGAACCGCCGCGCGGGAGGCGTCGGTTCGCCGACGGATCCCGGCCCGAGGACCGGGGCGGCCGCCGGGGCGCGGGGCGGGGTCGCGGCGGTGGCCACGGGGCCGGAGAGCACGGGGGCGGAGAGCACGAGCAGCATCGCGGCGGAGCCCGCGGCGGCATGGCGAAGGGCTGACGTGACGATCATTCAGCCACCGTAGGAAGCAGGTGCGGGCCGCGCAGGGCGGAGTGCGCCACCCGGCCTACAGAACGCGACACCCAGCGGCGCGTCGTGCGGCCGGGCGGGTGGTCGTGGATGCCGTGCCGCTCCGCCAGGCGGGTGAAGAGGTGCCCCGGCCCTCGTGGGTGTGGGGTGCCGGTGGGCGGCAACTAGGTGTAAGTGCAGGCACGTTGAGCCTAGGATGCGGGCTGCCGTCCGGCCTCCCGGCCGGTGGTCCCGCACGTCGTCAGGAGTGGACATGGACGCACACCCCGGAGCCGCCGACGACCGCGCCCCGGCGCCGGAGCCGTACCGCCTCGACCCGGCCGGCGTCTGCCCGCACGCCGTCAACGCGCGCCTGCGCGCGCGGGGAGCCGTCGCCCCGGTGCTGCTGCCCGGCGACATCGAGGGCATGGTCGTCCTCGGCCACGACGCCCTGCGGGACTTCCTCGCCGACCCCGACGTCGCCAAGGGACCCCAGCACTTCACCGCGCTCGCCGAGGGCCGCATCCCCGAGGGCTGGCCGCTGCGCACCTTCGCCACCGTCCCCGGCATGACCACCGCCGACGGCGCCGACCACCGCCGCCTGCGCGCCCTCGTCAGCAGCGCCTTCACCGCCCGCCGCGTCGAGGAGCTGCGCCCGCGCGTGGAGGCGCTGACGAGGGGTCTGCTCGACGGGCTCGAGAAGGCGGCGGATGAGGGTGGCGGACGCGGGGACGGTGTCGTCGACCTGCGGCGTCACTACGCCCTCCCGCTCCCGCTCGGCGTCATCGGTGAACTCTTCGGCGTCGACCCCGCCCACCACGACCGGCTGCACCACCTCTCCAGCCTCGTCGTGGCCACCGACACCGAGCCCGCGCAGGCCGTCGCCGCCAACCGGGAGCTCGTCGAACTGCTCGGCGCCATCGCCGCGGCCAAGGCGGCGGCGCCCGGCGACGACCTCACCAGCGCCCTGATCGCCGCCCGCGACGAGGGCGGCGACCGGCTCTCCCAGCAGGAGCTCATCGGCACCCTGCTGCTCATGATCATCGCGGGTCACGAGACCACCCTCAACCTCGTCACCAACGCCGTCCGCGCCCTGTGCGCCCACCGCGAGCAGCTCGCCCTCGTCCTGGAGGGCCGGGCGACCTGGGCCGACGTCGTGGAGGAGACTCTGCGCTGGGACAGCCCCGTCAGCTACTTCCCGTTCCGCTACCCCACCCGCGATCTGACGGTCGGCGGCACCCTGATCCCCCGGGGCACCCCCGTCCTCGCCGGCTACTCGGCGGCGGGCCGCGACACCGACGCGCACGGCCCGGACGCCGACCGCTTCGACCTCGCGCGGACGGTGACGGCCAAGCATCTGTCCCTGGGTCACGGCCCCCACTACTGCCTGGGCGCCCCGCTCGCCCGTATGGAGGCGGCCGTCGCGCTCGAAGCGCTCTTCACCCGTTTTCCCGGGCTCGACGTCGCCGTCCCCGAGGACGGACTCACCCGCCACTCCGGCTTCGTCGGCAACAGCGTCCGCGCCCTCCCGGTCCGGCTCGGCCGTCCGGCGAGCTGACGGCACCGCCCGCGCCGGTCAGGCGCGCCGGCCCCGGTCCGCCGGACGGCCGGCCGGCGCGCCGGCGGGTGACGCGGGGGAGGTGCGCAGGGTGGAGACGAGGCGCAGCAGCCGGTCCTCGTTCCCGGCGAGGCCCGCCGCGCGCAGGGCCTCGTCGGCCTCCGCCATGGGGTTCGTCAGCATCACGCCCGCGTACGGGGCGAGGGACGGATCCGTCAGCACGGCCTGGGTGGATTCGAGGAGGCGCAGGTACGCCTGGGCCGCGGCGCGCTCGGTGGCGGTGATGGTGGTCATGTCGGGCTCCCTCTCGACGGCTTGACGCACCCCACCCTCTCGCACGGGTCTGACAATGGCCCTCAGGCCCGCCCGCGCACCCGCGTGACAAGCCGCTCCAGGAACTCCCGCTGCCCCTTGACCAGCAGCGGAGCGGCTTCCTCCGGCGTGTGCCAGCCCACTCGGTCCAGCTCCGGGAACTCCGCCTGGACGCCCGAACGGGGCGGCCACTCCATGGTGAACGTACCCGGCACGACCGCCGCCGGATCGAGGTCGCCTTCCACCGCCCACACGGTGACGGTCTTTCCGCCTGCCTGCCGCACCTCCCCGAGCCCGAACCACTCGCCGTCCGGCACCGGCACCCCCAGCTCCTCCAGGAACTCCCGCCGCGCCGCGTCCTCCGGCGCCTCGTCAGCCCCGTACTCCCCCTTGGGCACCGACCACGCGCCCTCCTCCCGCCGCGCCCAGAACGGCCCGCCCATGTGCCCGATCAGCACCTCGATCCCGCCACCCCCGACACGCCGGAAGACCAGCACCCCCGCACTCCGTGAAGCCGCCATGGCGTCAGTCTGACGGAGGCGGGGACGGCCCGCAGGGGGAGAAAGCCCGGCGGGCCGCCCCCCGCCTCGGTCAAACCTCCGCAGCCCCCACCAGCCCCGGTGACGAGTCCCCTCCGACGAGGTGCGCCAGTACGGCCCCGGCCACCGCCCGCCCCTCGGCGGCGGCCCGCACCGCAGGGACGCCGCCGCGCAGCAGACCCCCCGCCGCGAAGACCCCGGGTACACCGGTCCGCAACGCCGCGTCCACCAGCGGCCCCCGGGTGACGGGGTCGAGAGGCAGTCCGCCCGCACGGGCCAGCTCGTGTTCAGGGATCCAGTCACCGGTCAGTACGAGCGTGTCGCAGGCCAGCGTCCGGGCCCGCGCGCGGCCTGTCGGCCCGTCTGTCGCCCCGTCCGTTCTCCGGATCGTCACCCCGGCGAGTCGGCCCCGGCCGGTCAGTTCCGTCACCACCGTGTGCGTGAGGACCGGGACGCGCAGGTCGCCGCCGATCGCCGCGCGGGGGCCCTCGCAGAGCACGGCGGCTACCGCGACGCCCGCGTGGCGGAGCAGCCTGACGGCGTGTTCGGCCAGGGGGCCGGCGCCGACGACGACGGCGCGTCGGCCGATGGGTTCCGGGCGGTGGCCGAAAAGGGACACCGTTCGGAGGAGTTCGCCGGTGGTCAGGATGCCCTGGGGGCGGGTGCCCGGGAGGAGGCGCGCCGGGCGGGCGCGTTCGCGGGCGCCTGTGGTCAGGACGATCGCCCGTGCCTCGATCGTGGCGAGGCCGGTCGGGGCGGTCGTCTCCAGGGCGAGCGGGGCCGCCCAGCCGGTGACCGACACGCCGGTACGCAGGACGGCCCCGGCCCGGCGCGCCGCGCGCACCGCCCGTCGGGCGTAGCCCTGGCCGTCCAGGGCCCGGCCTCGCGGGTCCGCGCCGAACCCGGGGTGGGCGCAGAGGCGCGGCAGGCCGCCCGCGTTCGGCTCCCGCTCCAGGATCTCGACCCGTCCGGCGCCCGCCGCCGCGAGCCGTGCCGCAGCCGCCAGCCCCGCCGGGCCCGCGCCGACGACCAGCACGTCGACGGCGCGGGCCGCCCGTTCCTCCCGTGGCCCCCGGTTCACCGCGCCCCGGCCCCCTTCCCGTACTCCTCGAACAGGGCGCGCAGCGCCGGCCGGCAGTGGCTGCCCTGGCAGCGGCCGGCCCCGGCACGGGTGCGGCGGCGCAGGCCGTCCAGGGCGGCGGGCGGGACGGGCGAGGTGAGCGCGGCGCGCAGTTCGCCGCGGGTGACGTGTTCGCAATGGCAGACGACCGTCCCGAGTTCGGGGTCGCGGGCGACGGCGGCCGCGTCCCGGTAGGGGCGCGGGAACGCCTCGCCGAGGTTCGGCATCCGGACCGGGGCGAGGGGCCGCTCCGGGCCGGTCCGCAGTCCGCACTCGGAGAGCAGGCCGAGGACGTGTTCGGCGAGGGCGAGGGAGGCGGACAGGCCGGTGGAGCGGATCCCGCCGACCGTGACGTACCGCAGCGCCGGGTGGGCGGCGCACCGGTAGTCCTCCTGGCCGGTGGCGGCCCGCAGCCCCGCGTACGCGGCCGTCACCTCCTCCTCCACGAGCGCGGGCACGATCCGGGCGCCCTGCGCCCGCAGCCCGGCGAGGCCCTCGGCGGTGGTGCCGGTCGCGGTCCGGTCGTCGAGGTCCTCGGCGGTGGGGCCGAGCAGGACGTTCCCGTACACGGTGGGCGCGACGAGAACCCCCTTGCCGAGGGGGCCGGGGACGGGCAGCAGGATGTGCCGCACGAGCGCGCGGGCGAACTTGTCGTAGACGAGCAGCTGTCCCCGGCGGGGCGTGACCGTGAAGTCCCGGACGCCGAGCAGCGCGTCGAAGCGGTCGGCGTGGAGCCCGCAGGCGTTGACGAGGAACCGGGCGGTGAGCGGCCCGCGCGTGGTGGTCAGCCGGTGGGGCGCGCCGGGGCCGCCGGCCGCCACGGCCGTGACCTGGCAGCCGAGCAGCAGGTCGACGCCGTTCAGCAGCGCCTGCGTGGCGTAGGCGAGGGTGGTGGACCACGGGCAGATCAGCGACTCGCCCGGCACGGCCAGCGCACCGAGCGCCCCGCCGCCGAGGTGGGGCTCGCGGTGGCGGAGTTCGGCCGCGTCGACGATCCGGGTGGCGTGGTGCCCGTTACGGGCCGCCTTGGTGGCGAGTCCGGGCAGCGCGGCCAGCTGCTCCTCGTCCCAGGCGACGAGGAGCGCGCCGACCGGCTCGACGGGAATACCGACTTCAGCGGCGTAGCCGGACAGCAGCCGGTGCCCCGCCCGGACCAGCCCCGCCTCCAGAGTGCCCGGGCCGGCGTCGAATCCGGTGTGAAGGATCCCGGTATTGGCCTTGGAAGTGCCCTCCCCGACGTCGTCCCCCGCCTCGACCATCGCCACCCGCAGCCGATACCGCGCCAGGGCACGCGCGATCGCACACCCCACCACCCCGGCCCCCACGACGACCACGTCATACCCAGCGCCCGGCAACGACCCCCGCCGACTGACCCTCACGCCGACCCCTGAGGGCCGCCCCCGGAGTCCGTACCACCCGCACTCCCCACCCCGCGCCGCGCCAACAGCACCCGCACCTCCTCCCGGAACCGCCCCAGCCGGTCCGCCGCCTCGTCCGCCGAGATGGCGGGCTCGTAGACGGCGGAGGGCTTCCATGGCGGTACGGCCTCCGGGACGGTGAGGCTCGGGTTGTGGCCGAGGTGGGCCAGGGTGGCGGTGCCCAGGGCTGTGGCGTCGGGGTGGGGGGAGACCTCTACGGGTAGTTGGAGGAGGTCGGCCTGGGTTTGCATGAGGAGGGTCGAGCGGGTCAGGCCGCCGTCGGTGCGGAGGGCGTCCAGGGGGGTGCCTCGGTCGGTGGCGGCCGCTTCGGCTACTTCTACGACCTGTGCGGCGATGCCTTCCACCAGGGCCCGCACCAGGTGGCCGCGGGTCGTGTCGAGGCCCAGGCCGGTGAGGGTGCCGCGTGCTTCTCCCCGCCACCAGGGGGCGGCCAGGCCCGCGAGTGCGGGCACGAAGGTGACGCCGCCGGTGTCGGGTACCGAGCCGCCGACCGCGTCCAGGTCGCGCGCGCCGGTGAGGACGCCGAGGTCCGTGAGCCAGCGGACGGCGGACGCGACCGTGTACACCTGTCCGTCGAGGCAGTGCTCGGTACGTCCCCGCAGCCGCCACGCCACGCAGCCGACGAGGCCCGTCGTGGGGCGGGATGGGACGGGGCCGGTGCGGGCGAGGAGGAACGCCCCCGTGCCGTACGTGCACTTGGCGGCGCCCGGCGCGGTGGCGCTCTGGGCGAGGAGGGCGGCCTGCTGGTCGACGACGAGCCCGGTCAGCGGCAGTCGCGCTCCGAACGCCGTCGTGGTGCCGACCGGTTCGTCGCAGTCGACGATCCGGGGGAGGCGCTCACCTCCGAGGCCGTAGAGGTCGAGGGCCGGTGCCGACCAGGCGACGGCCGCCGGGTCGAGGACGCCCGTACGGCCCGCGGTGGCCACGTCCGTGACGAACGCGCCCGTCAGCCGGTGCACCAGCCACGCGTCGCTCGTCGTCACCACCCCGGCGCCGGTCGCGTGCCGACGGATCCAAGCCATCTTGGGCGCGGCGAAGTAGGGATCGACCGGGATCCCGGTGAGTTCCCTCAACTCTGCGTGGTGGGGGGCTAGTTCTGCGCAGATTTCGGACGCCCTCCGGTCCTGCCAGACCAGCGCGTCCGTGAGCGGGGCGCCGGTGGCGGGGTCCCACGCGAGGACCGTCTCGCCCTGGTTCGCGAGGCCCACCGCGACCACCGGGACGCCCGCGTCGGCGAGCGCCGCGCGGCCCGCCGCGACCACGGAGCCGTACAGCTCGGAGGGGCCGACCTCGACTCTGCCGCCCGGCAGATAGCGGGGCCGTACCGGCGCCGTGCCGGTGCCCAGGATCCCGCGGTCCGGGCACACGACGAGTGCCTTCGTGCCGGAGGTGCCTTGGTCGACGGCGAGTACGGGGCCGCCCGTCATGTACCTGCTCCCGTCGTGAGTGCGCGCCGGCGGAAAGGGGTCAGGCTGGCGGGTGGGCGGCGGGCCGTCAACCCTGTCCTCGTGAGCGTGTCAGGTCGCCCTCCGTTACCTGACGGTAGTTCAAATTCTATCACTGGCCTGATAGTTGCGGTCACGGGGAACATCCGGACGGTCACCTTCGGTCGCGCCTATAGTGAGCGCCGCTCTCCGACCGACCGCGCCCGACCGAGGACCGATGACCACGCCCACCGCCCCACCCACCGGCCCACCCGCCGCGCCACCCGACGCCTCACCCGTCACCCCACCCACCGCCCGCTGATGACCGGACACGGCTTCCGGCCCGTCTTCCACCCGGCGGGGCACGACCACGCCCTGCGCCACGCGCTCCAGGACCTGCGCACCGGCCGCTGGGGCGCGATGGCGCGGCTGCTCGAAGACGCCGGCGATCCGGCCGGGGCCGACCACTGGGACGGGTGGACCCGTCGTACGCAGATCCTCGCCACCGTCGCCGCCGGAAGCGACGTCGTCCACGCCTGGCGCACCGAACAGCCGGGGAGCGGAGCCGCCGCCGTGATGCACGGCCGGGTCGCGGTCGAGCGCGCCGTCCGCGCCCACCGCACCGGGCACGCCCGCACCGGCGCCCTCTGGCAGGAGGCGTGGACCGCCTGCGCCGAGGCCGCCGAACGCGCCCCCGCCGACCCCGTGCCCTGGATCGGCCTCCTCGCGCTCGCCGCGCTCGACGCCCGCCGGCACACCGCCGAGCACCGCGTCCGCCCGCCCGCGCCGATGCTGCCGCCCGGCCCCTGGGGGCTGCTCGCGGAGGCCGAGAAGCGGGACCCGTACAACCGCGAGGCGTACCACCGCATGCTCCAGTTCGTGTACGCGCGCAGCGACGGCCCGCTCTCCGAGGCCGTCAACTACGCCCAGTGGGCGGCCTCTTCGGCCCCGCGCGGTTCCGCCCTGCACGCCCTGCCCCTCTACGTCAGGGTCGAGCGCTACCGGCGCGACCGCGGCCACGAACACGCCCTGGACCTGCACTGGGTCGGCGAGGACGCGGTGCGCGAGGCCCGGCGGGCGATGGACACCTGGTTCCTCTTCTGCGCCGTGCCGGAGGCGTCCCAGCTGGACCTCAACCACCTCGCGCACGCCCTCTTCGGCGCGCTGCGCTTCGCCGACGCGGCGCGCGTCTTCGAGGCCCTCGGGCCGTACTACACCACCCTGCCCTGGGCCCACCGCACCCCGCACCCGGCCGACCGCGCCCTCGCCGAGGAGGTCTTCCTGCGCGCCCGCGCCCGCTGTCTCGGCCCCGGACCTCTCCCGTAACGGCTCCCCGCCTCCGTACCCGTACCGCTTCCGCCATCCCCGTACCGCTTCCCCCGTCCCCGTACCCGCATCCCGCCCGGAGGTTCCCCGCATGTCCCGCACCGCCGCCCCGGACGCGCCGGGCAAGCAGCCGGCAGCCCTGCCCGACGAGGAGGCGCGGCTGCGCGAGCTGGGGTACCAGCCGGTGCTCGCGCGCCGGATGGGCGGCTTCGGCAACTTCGCCATCAGCTTCTCGGTCATCTCCGTGCTCTCCGGCTGCATGACCCTGTACGGCTTCGGGCTCGGCACCGGCGGCCCCGCCGTCATGCTCTGGGGCTGGGCCGGCGTCGGCCTCTTCGTGCTCTGCGTCGGGCTCGCGCTCGCCGAGGTCACCAGCGCCTACCCGACCTCCGGGGCGCTGTACTACATGGCCGACCGGCTCGGCGGGCGCCGCTGGGGCTGGTACACCGGCTGGCTGAACCTCCTCGGTCTGCTCGGCGCCATCGCCGGCATCGACTACGGCGCGGCCCTCTTCACCGGCGCGTTCCTCAACCTCCAGTGGGGTTTCGCCCCCACCCCCGGCTCCACCTTCCTGATCTTCCTGGCGATCCTGCTGCTCCACGCCGTCCTCAACCTCTTCGGGGTGCGCCTCGTCAGCGTCCTCAACTCGATCAGCGTCTGGTGGCACCTCGCGGGCGTCGCGGTCATCGTCGGCGCGCTCGCGATCGTCCCCGACCGCCACCAGTCGGCCGGCTTCGTCTTCACCGAGTTCGTCAACGACACCGGCTGGGCCAACCCGTTCTACGTCGCGGCGATCGGCCTGCTCCTCGCCCAGTACACCTTCTCCGGGTACGACGCCTCGGCCCATCTCTCCGAGGAGACGGCGAACGCGTCCGTCACGGCGGCCAAGGGCATCGTGCGCGCCATCTGGGTCTCCTGGATCGCCGGGTTCGCGCTCCTCGCCGGACTCACCTTCGCCATCCAGGACTACGCCGGGACCGTGGGCAGCGAGACGGGCGTCCCGCCCGCGCAGATCCTGCTCGACGCGCTCGGCACCGGCGGCGCCACCGCCCTGCTCCTCGTCGTCATCGTCGCCCAACTCTTCTGCGGCAACGCGGAGGTGGCCGCCGCGAGCCGCATGGTCTTCGCCTTCAGCCGCGACAACGCCCTTCCCGCGTCCGCGACCTGGCGGAAGGTCAGCCGCCGCACCCAGACCCCGGTGCCGGCCGTCTGGCTCTCCGTCGGCGCCGCCGCCGTGCTCGCGCTGCCCTCGCTGTACTCGGCGACCGCGTACGGCGCGGTCACCGCGATCAACGTCATCGGCATCACGCCCGCCTACGCCATCCCGATCCTGCTGCGGCTGCGGGCCGGGCGCGACTTCACGCCCGGCCCGTGGAGCCTCGGCCGCTGGAGCAGGCCGATCGGCTGGGTCGCGGTCGGCTGGGTCGCGGTGGTGACCGTCCTCTTCTGCCTGCCCCAGAAGAGCCCGGTGACCGTCGACACCATGAACTACGCGGTGATCGCCCTCGCCGTCGTCCTGTTCCTGGCGACCGTCTGGTGGTACGTCGCCCGCCGCTCGTACGGCACGCCGACCCCGTACGGCAGCGCCCGCGAGGAGGCGGAGATCGCGGACGGCATCGTCTGAGCCCGCGAGCGGGCCTGCCTCAGAGGCTGTACTCGTACGTCCAGGCCGCCTCCTGGGCCGAGAAGTCGATGTCCGTGACCTCCAGGACGTGCCCGTGCTGGTCGCTCACCACCCGGTGGACGCTCAGCCGGGCCGCGCCGCCGGCCGTCGTCCCCGCGGCGCCGGGCGGGACCCGGACCGACTCCCGGTGGGTGGCCCGCAGGCCCGCCTGGTGCATCCAGTGGTACAGCAGCCGCAGGTCCGGCTGGTGCACGCAGTAGCGGGCCCGCCGGTAGCGGGCCAGCTGCGGGATCTCGTCCAGCGCGGCCCGGGAGAACCACGACACCGCCCGCTGGAGCTCGGGCCCCTGCGGGGCCAGCACCCGGTGGCGGTGCACCAGCGTCGGCTCGCCCGGCGCCAGGTGCAGGCGCGGGGCGAGCGCCGTCGGCGGCGGCTCCCAGCCGAGGGAGGCCCGCACCAGGGCCTCCGCCGCGCGCGGCCCGCCCGGGAAGACCGGGCGCGCGGCGGTCGGTGCCGCCCGGGGTGCCGGAGGCGGCGCCCCGCCGCGCTCCGGCCCGCCCGCGGCGAAGGTGCCGCGCCGGTCGGTGACCACGAGCCGCTCCTCGCGCAGCAGTTGCAGCGCGCTGCGGACGGTCTGCCGGTTGACGTGGTACCGCTGCGCCAGCGACCGTTCCGAGGGCAGCCGCCCGCCGGGCGCCAACGCCCGCCGGACGAGATCGTCCCGCAGCGCCGAGGCGACCCGCAGATAGCGGGGAACCTCCCCTTCGGGCGGCTCGGGCGAGGGGGGCTCGGACAGCGGGGGCCCGGACGACGGGGGCCCGGACGGCGGAGGACCGGACGCCGAGGGCCCTGACGGCGAGGGCTCGGAGTACGGGTGTCCGGAGTGCGGGGGTCCCGACAGCGGGGGTTCTGCGTGCAAGGGCCCGGACTCCGGGAGGTCGGGCCCCGGGAGGTCGGGCCTCGGGAGGTCGGACCTTGGCGGTTCGGACCTTGGGGGTTCGGAATCGGGTACGGCCATGATCAACCCCTTCTTCGCTCAGCGTGATCGCGTGGGCCGGATGGGTGATCAATTCCTATCATTGGTCTAAACCAGTTCGCTAGAGCGGCCGTGCAGAGTGGCCGAAACCCGCGTCGCACCCTGTAATGGGGACCAGGCGACAGGGCCGGTCCCGACCGGCGGTGGAACAGGGGTGAGGCCGGATGACGACGCCCTCGGAGCGCGCTGAACGGGGCCGCGCGGCCCGCAAGCGGGTCCCGCGCTCCTCGCACGGACGCTGGATACCGAGCTCCCAGCGCCCCGACCCGCTGACCGTCCTGGAGCGCCAGGCCGCCGACCGGCTGCCCGACCTCGCCCCCGTACGGTACGGACGGATGGCCGCGTCCCCCTTCGCGTTCCTGCGCGGCGCCGCCGCCGTCATGGCCGCCGACCTCGGCGCCACCCGCAACACCGGCCTCACCGTCCAGCTCTGCGGCGACGCCCACCTCCTCAACTTCGGCGTCTACGCCTCACCCGAACGGACGCTCCTCTTCGACGTCAACGACTTCGACGAGACCCTGCCCGGCCCCTTCGAGTGGGACGTCAAGCGGCTCGCCGCCAGCGTCACCGTCGCCGCCCTCCAGAACGGCAGCCCGCGCCCCAAGGCCCACCGCGCCGCGCTCGTCGCCGCGGAGTCGTACCGCACGACCATGCGCCGCCTCGCCGCCCTCGGGGAACTCACCGTCTGGTACGAGCGGATCGACGCCGAGGAGGTCGCCGCCCTCGTCCGCCCCCGGGAGCGCGAACGCGTCTCCCGCGGCCTCGCCAAGGCCCGCCGCCGCACCAGCCTCCAGGCCCTCGACAAGCTCACCGCCCGGGACGGCGACGGCGGCCGTCACCTCGCCGAGGACCCGCCGCTCCTGGAGCGCGTCGCCGACCTCGACCGGGTCGGGCTCGGCAAGATCTTCAGCGACTACCGCAGCTCGCTCTCCGAGGAGCGCCGCCTCCTCCTCGACCGCTACACCTTCCGCGACGCCGCCCGCAAGGTCGTCGGCGTCGGCAGCGTCGGCACCCGCTGCTTCGTCGTCCTCCTGGAGGGCCGCGACGGCGCCGACCCGCTCATCCTCCAGATCAAGGAGGCCGGCCGCTCGGTCCTGGAGGCGTACCTCGCGCCCACCGCCTACCCCCACCAGGGGCGGCGCGTCGTCTGCGGCCAGCGCCTCACCCAGGCCGCCAGCGACATCTTCCTCGGCTGGATGACCGGACCCGAGCAACGCCACTTCTACTGGCGCCAGTTGCGCGACATGAAGGGCTCGGCCGAGGTCGAGTCGATGACCCCCGCCCTGCTGCGGGAGTACGCCGGGCTGTGCGGGCGCGCCCTCGCCCGCGCCCACGCCCGCTCCGGCGACCGCGTCGCCATCGCCGCGTACCTCGGCTCCTCGGACGTCTTCGACCGCGCGGTGGCCGACTTCTCCCTCGCCTACGCCGGGCAGAACGCCGACGACTACGCGAGCCTCGGCGCCGCGATCGCCGCCGGCATGATCACGGCGGCCCCGGGCATCTGACCGCCCGGAGCCGCCGGGAGCCGCCCGGAGCCGCGCCCAGCCCCCGCCGTCCTCGGCGTCCTCGCCGCCCCCGTCAGGTGTCCTGGCGCAGCGGCGGACCCGCCGGGGTCCGCGGGACCGGCGAGAAGAGTGCCGCGCGGACCATCGACGGGGCGAAGAGGCTGGTCAGCGGGGCCGTCAGGGTCAGCACCGCCCGGTAGGGCTCTCCGACCACCGGGTCGCCCGCCGCGCGCTCCTGGACGCGGGCCAGATACCAGCCGGTGACCGGGTCCAGCGCCTTCGGGCGGGCCGCGTCGCCCCGTGCTCCCGGCATCTGCTTGTCCGCGCCCGAAGAGATGTCCCACGCCTGCCGGGACGCGTCGAGGAGCGCCCGCTGCACCCGGCGGGTGGTCGGGACCCGCCGCGTGTCCGCCAGCGCCCGGCGCAACGCGACGGCGGCGAGCGCCGCCGTCGCCATGCCCTGCCCGTAGATCGGGTTGAACGAGCACAGCGCGTCGCCGGTCGCGAGGAATCCGGCCGGCCGGCGGCCCGGACGGTCGTACCGGCGGCGGATGTTCGCGGTCTGCCGGAAGCCGTGCACCGGCGTGACGGGCTCCGCGGCGGCCAGCCACTCGCCGAGCACCGGATGCGGCATTCGCTCCGCGAACTCCTCGAACGCCCCTGGTTCCGTGGGCGGTTCGTCCCCGCGCAGCCCCGAGAAGGTCACCATGTGGTGGCCGTCGCCGAGCGGCACGATCACTCCGCCGTACGGCTGCCGCGGGCCCGGCACGATGTAGTAGCCGAGCGCGTCCGTGTCGGGCACCGCGTCCGTCGCCTTGTACACCCGCGAGGCGTACGCGAGTCCGGTGTCCAGGGTCTCTTCGTGCGGCGCCTCGGCGCCGATCGCGGCCAGCCAGTCCGCCGCCTTCGTCGACCGGCCGGAGGCGTCCACCACCAGATCTGCGGAGAGGGTACGGGGCTCCCGCGCGCCGTCCGCGCCGCGCTCCCGCAGCCGTACGCCCGTCACCCGCGCGGCCGTACCGGTCAGGCCCAACGTCTCGGTGCCCTCTATGAGCTCGATCCGCGGGTCGGCGAGCACCCGCCGCCGCACCAGCCACTCCAGCTGGGGGCGCGGGCCGCTGTAGAAGTGCTCGGACGCGGGCAGGCGGGTGAACCACTGGCCGGACTGCCACTGGACCATGTCCGTCGGCATGCCCACCTGCGGCGCGCCCAGCTCCCTCAGCTCGTCCATGAAGCCGGGCAGCAGCTCGTCGAGCGCCCGCTGTCCGCCCCTGACGAGCACGTGCAGATGCCGCCCCTGCGGCACCCCCGGCCGCGCGTCCGGCCCCTCCGGCACCCGGTCGCGCTCGACCACCGTGACCCGCTCCGCGTGCTCCGCGAGCGCCCGCGCCGCCAGCAGCCCGGCGAGACTCCCCCCGATGACCACGGCGTGCCGCGCTCCCCGCCGCCCCAAGTCGTCCCCCATACCCGCCCCTTCATGTCGTGGACCATGACCCGCTACCGACCAGTATCCACGGCGACACCCGGGCGGACGGGTTCGCGGCCCCGACCCTCAGTCCTCCGGCCCCAGTTCGGCGAGTGCCGCCGTCAGCCACTCCACCCAGAAGCGCTCCAGGTCGATGCCGCCGCGGAGGACCAGGTGGCGCAGGCGGTCGGGTTCGGTGGTGCGGCGGTCGGCGGGGAAGTCGCGCCGCTCGATGACGAGGTACTCGTCCAGTTGGGCGCGGTGGAGGGTGAGATGGCGGTCGAGCTCGGCCCGCAGGCCGGCCGAGCCGACCACCGCCGCGGCCCGCATCCGCAGGAGCAGCGCGGAGCGCAGCGGCTTCGGGTCCTCGGCCGCGCCGACCCACTCCCGCAGGAACTCCCGCCCGGCGGGCAGCACTTCGTACTCCTTGCGCTGCCCGCGCACCGGCACCGGGGAGGGCAGGGCGCGGATCTGCCCCGCCTCCTCCAGCCGCCCCAGCTCCCGGTAGATCTGCTGGTGCGTGGCCGACCAGAAGTAGCCGATCGACTTGTCGAACCGGCGCGTCAGTTCGAGGCCGGAGGACGGCTTCTCGAGCAGCGCGGTGAGGATCGCGTGCGGGAGGGACATGCTCGCATCCTAGGCTCGGCCGGCCACGCTGATCACGGGGCGGAGGTCACAGGGCGGAGGACACGGCGTGGACCCCACCGAGTGGGCGTCACGGCGTGGACGTCACAGCGTCGCGGCCAGGCGCGTGCCCTGGTCGATCGCGCGCTTCGCGTCCAGTTCGGCGGCGACGTCGGCCCCGCCGATGAGGTGCGCCGTGCGGCCGGCGGCGACCAGCTCCTCGTACAGGCCCCGGCGGGGCTCCTGGCCGGAGCAGAGGACGATCGTGTCCACGGGCAGCAGCTGCCGCTCGCCGTCGACGGTGAGGTGCAGGCCCTCGTCGTCGATCCGGTCGTAGGTGACGCCCGCGACCATGGCGACGCCCCGGTGCTTGAGCTCGGTGCGGTGGATCCAGCCGGTGGTCTTGCCGAGCCCGGCGCCGACCTTGGTGGTCTTGCGCTGGAGCAGGTGGACCTGGCGCGGCGGCGCGTTCCGCTCAGGCACGCGCAGCCCGCCCCGGTTCTCGTACGAGGTGTCGACGCCCCACTGGCGGAAGTAGGTCTCGGGGTCCTGGCTCGCGCCCTCGCCGCCGTCGGTCAGGAACTCGGCGACGTCGAAGCCGATGCCGCCGGCGCCGATGACGGCCACCCGCTCGCCGACCGGGGCGCCGTCGCGGAGCACGTCGAGGTAGCTGAGGACGCTCGGGTGGTCCTGGCCCTCGATGCCGGGGTCGCGGGGGGTGACGCCGGTGGCGACGACGACCTCGTCGAAGCCGTCGAGGTCGGCGGCGGAGACATGGGTGTCGAGGCGGACGTCGATGCCGTGCTCGGCGAGCTGGACGCGGAAGTAGCGCAGCGTCTCGTCGAACTCCTCCTTGCCGGGGATCCGCTTGGCGACGTTCAGCTGGCCGCCGATCTCGGAGGCGGCGTCGAAGAGGGTCACGGCGTGGCCGCGCTCGGCCGCCGAGACGGCGCAGGAGAGGCCGGCCGGACCGGCGCCGACGACGGCGACGCGCTTGGCGAGCCGGGTGGGGGAGAGGACCAGCTCGGTCTCGTGGCAGGCGCGCGGGTTGACCAGGCAGGAGGTGATCTTGAGGTTGAAGGTGTGGTCCAGGCACGCCTGGTTGCAGCCGATGCAGGTGTTGATGGTCTCGGAGCGGCCTGCTGCCGCCTTGTTCACGAAGGCGGGGTCGGCGAGGAAGGGCCGGGCGAGCGAGACGAGGTCGGCGCGGCCGTCGGCCAGGATCTCCTCCGCGACCTCGGGGGTGTTGATGCGGTTGCTGGTGACGAGCGGCACCGACACCGCGCCCATCAGCTTCTTCGTCACCCAGGTGTAGGCGCCGCGCGGGACGGAGGTGGCGATGGTGGGGATGCGGGCCTCGTGCCAGCCGATGCCGGTGTTGATGATCGTGGCACCGGCCGCCTCGATCTCCTTGGCGAGCCGGACGACCTCCTCCAGCGTGGAGCCGCCGGGGACGAGGTCCAGCATCGAGAGCCGGTAGACGATGATGAAGTCGGCGCCGACGCGCTCGCGGATCCGGCGCACGATCTCCAGCGGGAAGCGGACCCGGTTCTCGTAGGAGCCGCCCCAGCGGTCGGTGCGCTGGTTGGTCGCGGCGGCGATGAACTCGTTGATGAGGTAGCCCTCGGAGCCCATCACCTCGACGCCGTCGTAGCCGGCCTCGCGGGCCAGCTCGGCGCAGCGCGCGTAGTCCTCGACGGTCTGTTCGACCTCCGCCTCGGTCAGCTCGTTCGGTACGAAGGGGCTGATCGGCGCCTGGATCGCGCTCGGGGCCACCAGGCCGGGGTGGTAGGCGTACCGCCCGAAGTGGAGGATCTGCATCGCGATCCGGCCGCCCTCGCCGTGCACCGCGTCGGTGATCAGCCGGTGCTCGGCGACCTCCTCGGCGGTGGTCAGCTTGGCGCCGCCGTCCCAGGGCCGCCCGGCCTCGTTGGGGGCGATGCCCCCGGTGACGATGAGGCCGGCGCCGCCGCGGGCCCGCTCGGCGTAGAAGGCGGCCATCCGCTCGAAGCCGTGCTCGGTCTCCTCCAGGCCGACGTGCATCGAGCCCATGATCACCCGGTTGGGCAGGGTGGTGAAGCCGAGGTCGAGCGGGCTGAGCAGATGCGGGTACGGGGTCGTCGCGGTCACGGGGCGCCTCCTCGCGCAGGGATCGTCGCACCCTGTTGTAGGTGACGCGCCCACCCTTATGCAACTAGTTGCAGAAGGTTGGGGGTGTGATGGTTACTACTCGGTACGAGCGAGGCGGGCACGACGGCGGGCACGACGGCGGGCCCGGCGACGGCTCCTGCCGGCCCCCACGCCTCTCACCTCCCCGCCGCCGGCGGCGATCCCCCGATCCACCCCAGCTCGTACGCGCGCCACCCCAGCTGGATCCGGGTGGTCGCCCCCGCCAGGTCCATCAGCCCCTTCACCCGCCGCTTCACCGTGCGCAGGCCCAGCCGCAGCTGCTTGCCGATGCTCGCGTCGGTCATGCCGACCAGCAGCAGGGCGAGGATCCGCAGGTCCGTCGCGTCGGGCCCGGCCGGCTCGTCCTCGACCAGCTCGCCGCCGCGCCCGAGCTGGACCGGCAGCGCCTGCCGCCAGACCCGCTCGAAGACGTTCATCAGCAGGTCGAGCACCCCGCTCGCGTGGACCACCAGCGCCGTCGGCTCGAAGCCGTGGTCGCCCAGCGGCACCATCGCCAGCGCCCGGTCGGCCACCACCAGCTTGGTCGGGACCTTCTCGACCAGCCGGACCTCCTGCCGGCGCCCGAGCCCCAGGGCCAGTTCGGTGAGCTGGCCCGGCAGCGCCAGCGCCTCCCGCTCCAGCACCACCCGGTAGGCGACACCACGGGCCACGGCCGCGTCCTCGACCGGGTTCTCCGTCGGCGCCACGGCGACCGGCGCGCCGGTGACCAGCACGCACAGCTCCTCCGCCACGCCCATCTGCAACTGGAGGAACCGGTGCGCGACCGCGCTCGCCCCCGTCACCACCTCCACCAGGTCGTGCACCGCGGGCTCCGCCGCCTCCGACCGGTAGGCGTCCGCCAGCAGCGCCGCCGTCCGCTCCGCCCCGTCGAGCACCTGCCGCTGCCGGGTGAGCAGCGCGCCCAGCGCGACCCCGGGCGGAGCCGGTACCCACCGCCCCGCCCCGGCGTGCGGCCGGGCCGCGAGCCCCTGCTCCTCCAGCGCGCGCAGCGCCTCGGTCACGGCGGTCTCCCCGAGCCCGAGGCGCTGCGCGAGTCCCGCCGGTCCGGCGCCGCCGAGCCGGACGAGGGCGCGGTACGCCGCCTCCTGCGTGTCGTCGAGTCCGATCGCTGCGAACATGCGCGACCCCCTTTCCGGAGGGTCTCCTTCCACGGCGCCCGTGGCGGGAAACGGTCGCGGCACCTTCCCGCCTCTCCTCGCTGTTCCGCCCCTCCCGTGCCCTTTGCCAAGGTGTCGCCACCGCACAGCAACGATCAAGGGAGAACGATGCGCCCGATATCGCGTACGGCCCTGGGGGCGGCGACCGCCGCCGTCCTGGCCGTCACCGCGCTGACGCCCTCCGTGGCCGCCCGACCGGCGTCCACCGCCCCCGGCGACAGACCCCTCGTCGGCACGCCGGAAGCCGCCCGGCACGAGGGCGGCCCCGTGACCGTCACCCTCGTGACCGGCGACCGTGTCCTGGTGGCCGCGGACGGCACCGGCCGCGCCGCCGCGACGGCGCTGCCCCGCGAGGACGGCACCGTCCCGCTCCTGGAGACCCGCCACTCCGGCGGGGACCTGTACGTCTACCCGGACGGCGCCGCGGGACCGCTCGCCGCCGACCGCGTCGACGAGGAACTCTTCAACGTCACCGGCCTCATCCGGCAGGGCTACGACGACGCCCGCACCACCGCCCTGCCGCTGATCGCCGTCTACGACTCCTCCGTCGACGTCGCCCGCGCCGTCCCCGCCTCCCCGCGCGGCGCCGCCCGCGGCCCCGTCCTCACGGCGGCCCACGGCGTGGCGCTCCAGGCCGACAAGGAGAAGGCCGCCGCCTTCTGGGCCGACATCACCTCGCCCCGCTCCCGCGCCGGCGCCGACGTCCGGAAGCTCTGGCTGGACCGCAAGGTCGAGGCGACGCTCGAACAGTCCACCGCCCAGGTCGGCGCCGACCTCGCCTGGGCCGCCGGCTACGACGGCGCGGGCACCAAGGTGGCCGTCCTCGACACCGGCGCCGACACCGAACACCCGGACCTCAAGGGCCGGATCACCGCCTCCCGCAACTTCACCGACTCGAAGGACGCCACCGATCGCCAGGGCCACGGCACCCACACCAGCTCCACCGTGGGCGGCTCCGGCGCGGCGAGCGACGGCAGGAACAAGGGCGTCGCGCCGGGCGCGGAACTCCTCAACGGCAAGGTCCTCAACGACGGCGGCTCCGGCGCCACGTCCTGGATCATCGCGGGCATGCAGTGGGCCGTCGACAACGGCGCCGACGTCGTCTCCATGAGCCTCGGCGACCCCACCCCCACCGACTGCACCGACCCGATGAGCGCCGCCACCGAGCAGCTCGCCCGGTCCTCCGACGCCCTGTTCGTCGTCGCCGCCGGAAACACGGGACCGGGACTGAACACCGTCTCCTCGCCCGGCTGCGCCCCCAGCGTCCTCACCGTCGGAGCCGTCGACCGCGACGACTCCACCGCCCCCTTCTCCAGCCGCGGCCCGACCCCCGTCACCCACACCCTCAAGCCCGAGATCGCCGCCCCCGGCGTCGGCATCTCCGCCGCCGCCGCGGGCGGACGCGGGGTGTACGCCTACCGCGCGATGTCCGGTACGTCGATGGCCACCCCGCACGTCGCCGGAGCCGCCGCCATCCTCAGGCAGCGGCACCCCGACTGGACGCCCCAGGAGATCAAGGCGGCCCTCGTCTCCTCGGCGAAGGCCGACATCCCCGGCGACGCCCGCGAGACCGGCGGAGGCCGGCTCGACGTCAAGGCGGCCCTCGACGCGACGGTGCTCGGCGCGCCCGCCGTCCAGGGCGGCTCCTTCGCCTGGCCGCAGAGCACCGCCGACCGCACCACGGTCACCCTCCCGTACACCAACACGGGCGACCGGCCGGTGACGCTCGACCTGGACCTCCAGCGCGTGACCGGCAACGACGGCTCCCGCGTCCGCTCCCGGATCGCGCGCCTCGGCACGGACCGCGTCACCGTCCCCGCCGGAGCCACCGTCCAGGTCCCGCTCAGGCTGGACCCGGCCGCACGCCTGGACGCCGCCCAGTACGGCGACCTCACCGGCCGCGTCCTCGCCACCGCCGACGGCGTCCGCGTCTCCACCCCCTTCTCCCTGTACGTGGAGCCCCGCACCGTCACCCTGCGGGTGAAGACCCTCGACCGGCTCGGCCGCCCGGCCTCGGGCGCCTCCGCGCTCGACGTCGTCAGCACCGACACCGCCACCGGTGAGCGCCGCTACCACCAGGGCGCGGCGGAGCAGACGTACCGGCTGCGCCCCGGCAGCTACTTCCTGTCCTCCTTCGTCGTCACCCCCGACAGCGGCGAGGGCGCCAGGCTCGCCGACTCGATCACCTACCTGAGCCGCCCGCAGATCGAGCTGACGAAGGACACCACCGTCGTCCTCGACGCCCGCCGGGCCCACCGGCTGAAGCCGCGGACCGACCGCCCGACCGAGGTGCGCAGCGGGATGCTGAGCTTCTCGCGGTCCTGGGACGACACCTGGGGACACGCCGGGACCCTCTCCGGCGGCCGTACCGTCCGCGGCTACTACGCCTCCGTCGACGGCCGGGCGCGCGACGGGGACTTCACGTTCACGAGCTACTGGCGGGCCGCGGCGCCGCTGCTCTCCGAGTTCGCCGTCGCCGGTGGCGAACGCCTTCACCCCATCACCGCCTCGGCGGGCTCCGTCAACCTCGACGGCAAGGGCCAGGCGCCCCTCGTCGACGCGGGGACCGGCACGCCGGCCGAACTCGCCGCCGCCGGGGTCCAGGGCAGGATCGCCCTGGTCCGGATCGCGGACGGCGCGACGAGCGTCTCCCTCCAGGCCCACCACGCCAAGGCCGCCGGCGCCAAGGCCGTCCTCGCCCACCGCGCCGCCCCCGGCCGCTGGCAGCCCGCCATCGGCGCCACCACCGAACTCCCGGTCCTCGCCGTCGAGTCCGCCGAGGCCGGCGCCCTGCTGGACCGGCTGGCGAAGGGCGAGGTCGCGCTCCGCTGGAAGGGCGTCGCCCAGAGCCCGTACACGTACACCCTCGCCTTCCCGGAGCGCGGCGAGATCGACGAGGACCGCACGTACCGCGTCGACGACGACCGGCTCGGCCGGACCACGTCCACGTACCACTCCATGGGCGTCGCCGCCGACTACATCGACGCCGTGCTGGCCGCCCGGCCGGACGGCTCGCGGGTCCTGGTGCCCTTCGACAGCGTCGCGGTGCCCGGCACCCGTACCGACTTCCACAGCCCCGGCGACACCACCTGGCAGCGTTACCTCTCCAGCAGCTTCCCCTGGGGCGAGTCCATGGTCGCGGCGCCGCGCGCCTACAAGGCGGGGGAGCGACGCGCCGAGCACTGGTACGACGGCGTCATCGCCCCCCGCGCGCCGATCGACGCCGCCGGTGAGCCCCGGCTCGCCGCCGAGCGCCAGGGCGACCTGATCGGCGTCGCCACCGGGATGTGGGGCGACGGCACCCGCCACGCCGAGGCCGGATCGTTCGGCGACATCGGCAACCTGAAGCTGCGCCGCGACGGGCAGCAGATCGGTAGCTCCATCTATCCGTACGGCGTCTTCGACGTCCCGGCGGAGGAAGGCGCGTACGAACTGGAGCAGTTCATCCAGAAGATCAGCGCGCCGGCCAAGGTCTGGCAGCGGTCGACGGCGGTCAGCACCGTCTGGCGCTTCCGCTCCGCACGGGACGAGAACGTCTACTCCCAGCCCGTCCCGCTCCTCTTCCCGCGCCTCGGGCTGCCCGAGGACGGAGCCAAGACGCTCGCCGCGCGGTCCGGGCAGAGGATCACCCTGAGGGCGACCGGCCACGGCGGCTACACCCCCGCCGCCCTGGTCTCCGCCTCCCTGTCGTACTCGTACGACGGCGGCGCGACCTGGACCGAGGCCCCCGTCACCCGGCGCGACGGCACGTGGACCGCGACCCTGGACCACACCGGAGCCGGCGGCAAGCAGGTCACGCTGCGGGCCGAACTGGCCGACGCGAACGGCAACTCCGTCCGCCAGACGGTCACCCGCGCCTACGACGTGCGCTGACCCGGAGGCCCCGCCGGACGTCCCCCCTCCCGGGCGGACGCCCGGCGGGGCCCGCGCCTAGGGTGAGCCGCATGGGAGGGACACTCACCCACGAGGGCAGCGCCTTCGTGAACTTCCGGCACCACACCTTCGCCGAGCGGTACGCGCACGCGTACCGCTGGGCCGACGTGAAGCGCTTCCGCCTCCCCGACCCCTCCGCCACCGACCGCGACCTCCTCGCCGCGCTCATCGCCCACGAGCAGTTCCGGGACGACTACGCGGGCGGAGGCGTGGACCCCGACGGCATCCGGCACGGCGAGTACTGGCTCCGCCTCGTCACCCCCGAGGCGTACGAGCGGATCGACCGGGAGCGGGCCGCCCGGCTCCTGGAGACCTGGGCCGGGCAGCACGGCCCCGTCCCCGGCTCGCTCGCCGAGGCCCTGCGCCGCGAGGTGTACGACGCGCTGGCGGAGGCGGACGCCGTCCACCACCTCACGGGGCTCGGGGAGGACGCGTACCACGACTGGGCGAGCGTCCACGGCGAGTTCCACGAACTCGTCCTCGTCGACCGCCGGGCCGGACGGCTCACCCTCGTCGTCGCCGCCGACGACTGAAGCCGCCCCTCTGAAGCCGCCCCTCAGCCCACCTGACCAAGGCCCTCAACCCACCTGACCGAGCAGCGCGTCCAGGTCCTCCGCCGTGCGCGGAGCCGGTACGCCCTCCGGGAGCAGACCCTGCGCGCGGAGCAGGCGACCGACCGGGACCGCCCACGGGCGGCGCAGCCGGGCCGCCGCGAGCAGGGCGTCGTCGGCGAGCAGTTCGGCGGCCGGGCCGGTGCGCAGACCGGCCGGGGAGAGGACGGCGGCCTCGTCGGCCCAGCGCAGCGCCAGGTCCACGTCGTGCGTGGCCATGACCACGGTGGTCCCCGCCGCCCGCAGCCGCTCCAGGGTCTCCAGGAGGCGTTCCTGCCCGTGCGGGTCGAGGCCCGCCGTCGGCTCGTCCATGATCAGGACCCGGGGGCGCATCGCGACCGCGCCCGCGATCGCCGCCCGCTTCCGCTGCCCGTAGGAGAGCAGGTGCGTCGGCCGGTCCGCGAGCGCCGTGATGTCCAGCGCCTCCAGCGCCTCGGCCACCCGGAGCCGTACCTCCTCCTCCGGCAGCCCCAGGTTCATCGGCCCGAAGGACACGTCCTGCGCCACCGAGGCGGCGAAGAGCTGGTCGTCCGGGTCCTGCACCACCAGCTGCACCGAGGTCCGCAGCCGCGTCAGCCCCTTCCGGTCGTACGCCACCTCCGTACCGTCCAGGAGCAGTGCCCCCTCCCCGCAGCGCAGCCCGCCGCTCAGCAGCCGCAGCAGCGTCGTCTTCCCGCCGCCGTTGCGCCCGAGCAGCGCGACCGCCCGGCCCTCCGCCACCGCGAACCCGACATCCGTGAGGACGGCCGGCCCGTCCTCGTACGCGAAACCCGCGCGCACCAGCTCCACGACCGGGGTGGGGGGCGTCATGGCAGGAACCTTTCCAGTACGAGGGTGAGGGCGACGAGCCCCGCGAGGAGACCGCCCGTCGCCGCGAGGAACGGGCGGGAGACCGGCGCCTCGGGCAGCAGCACCCGCAGCGTCCCGTCGTAGCCGCGCCCGGCGAGGCCGGTCTGGAGCCGCTGCGCCCGGTCGAAGGCGCGGACGAAGGAGGTCGCGCCGAGCCCGGCCAGCGACCGCCACACGGCCGCCCGGGTCGTCGCCCCGAGCCGCGCCGCCTGCGCCTGCCGCACCTTGGCCTGCGCGTCGAGCAGCAGGAACACGATCCGGTACATCACCAGGGCCACGTCCACCACGGGCGCCGGCACCCCGGCCCGCACCAGGCGCGGCAGCACGTCCGACACCGGCGTGGTGAAGGCGAACAGCAGCACCCCCAGCGAGGCCGAGGCCGTCCGCAGCAGCAACTCCCCGGCGTGCACGGGCCCGTCCGGAGCCCAGGACACCGCGCCCCCCGGCCCGCCCACCGCGAACAGCAGCGGGACGGCACCGGTGACGCAGAAGCCCAGCGGGATCCGGAAGGCCCGCCACAGCTGCCGGCCCGGCACACCGGCCGGACCGAGCAGCACGGCGAGGGTGGCCGCCGCGACCAGGACCGCGCCCGGCCACGGCGGCAGACACACCGCGCAGAGGGTCAGGCCGAAACCGAGCGCGGCCTTCTCCGCCGGATGGCGGCGGCGCCAGCGACTGGCGTGCGCCGCCGCGTCGATCGGCAGCACCGGCGGCTACGCGTCCGCGTCCGCGGCCCGCGCCCCGCTCTCCGGGCCCGCCGCCGCGCGCTCCTCGCCCTGTCTCCGGCCGCGCCGCAGCCCGAAGTAGTACGCGAGCACACCGGCGCCCAGTGCTGCCTGGAGGGCGAACAGCGCCGACTCGATCTCGCCGGACGGCGGCTCGTACAGGGGGCTGAACCACGGCTCGTAGTCCGGCTTGATCTCGGTGATCGCCGTCTCGGCCTCCGCGTCGGCGCCGGCGAACGGCTCCTCCTTGTGGTCGCCGAGACCGAGCGCCAGCGGCAGCACCGCCAGCAGCGCCACGAGCCCCAGCAGCAGGGCGTTGATCTTCGTGTTCCGGCTCATCACGCCGCCGCCTCCTCGCGTCGCTTCGACTCCGGCCGGGCGAGCACGCCCAGCCGCAGCAGGTCTCCCTTGCTGGACTGCTGGAGCAGCCGCATCACCAGGACGGTCAGCAGCCCCTCGCTCACGGCGAGCGGGATCTGCGTCACCGCGAAGATGGAGCCGAACTTCGCCAGCGAACCGGCGATGCCGCTGCCCGGGTCGGGGAACGCGACGGCAAGCTGGACGCTGGTCACGCAGTACGTGGACAGGTCCGCGACGAACGCGCCGAAGAAGACGCTCACCATCAGCGGCGCACCGGACCGCTTCAGCAGCACGTACGTGCCGTAGCCCGCCCAGGGGCCGACGATCGCCATCGAGAAGACGTTCGCCCCCAGGGTGGTCAGCCCGCCGTGGGCGAGCAGCAGCGCCTGGAAGAGCAGCGTGATGGTGCCGAGCACCGCCATGATCGGCGGCCGGAACAGGATCGCGCCCAGTCCCGTGCCCGTCGGGTGGGAGCAACTGCCGGTGACGGAAGGCAGTTTGAGCGCGGAAAGAACGAACGTGAAGGCGCCGGAGGCGCCGAGCAGCAGGGTGGACTCGGGGTTGGCGCGCACCTCGCGGGTGAGCGCGCGGACGCCGTGGACGACGAACGGGGCCGATGCGACGCCCCAGGCGGCCGCATGAACAGGGGGCAGATACCCCTCGGCGATATGCATGATCGGGAGACCCTCTCCAGCACCTCGTGGATGGACAACGCGCCCTGGCCGGTCTCCTGGCTGACGGTAGTGACGTCCGACTCCGCCTTCCCACCCCACGACGGTCTCCCGCGGTGGGGCAGTGGCTTCCCCTGAGGGACGGAGCCTGACCTCCCGATCACAGTGGCGAGGGCCGCACCGGTACTGCACCGGTTTCCCGAACACCAAGGCGCTGTGACATTAGTGTGTTGACCTGCTTCATCACAATGCGGGGTCGGTCACGTGCGCTGTGGAGTTCCGCGCGGGGCGGCTTCGCCGGGGCCGTTGCCGGGCCTGTTGTCGGGCCCGGTGTCAGACCCCCGCACTAGCGTGGACATGTCCTAGTGCGTTGCTGCTACTCGGACCGGGGCGCCCCCGGCGGCGTGGAACCCAGCCGGGGCGCCCCTTCCGTCGAGCGGCCTCAGACCTTGCGGTAGGTGTACGCCTCCGAGGCCGCGGCCGCCACCGCGTCGAGACCGGCGCCGGTGCTCGCCGTCACCAGCGCGGCCACCGCGCCCTCCACGAAGGGGGCGTCCACGAGCCGCGTCCCCTCCGGCAGTTCGTCGCCCTCCGCGAGCAGCGCCTTCACGGTGAGGACCGCGCTGCCCAGGTCCACCAGGACGGCCACCCCGGCCCCCGCGTCCACGGCCTTCGCGGCCGACGCGATCAGCTCGGCGCTGGTGCCGAGCCCCCCGTCGGGGCCTCCGCCCGCCGCCGCGACCGGCGCCAGGTCGCCGCCACCGGCGAGCCCCCGGGCCAGCTCCGCGACCGCCGCCGCGACGGCCGCGCTGTGCGAGACCAGCACGATCCCGACCCTGCCCTTGTTCTCGCTGTTCTCGCTGTTCTCGCTGTTCTCGCTCATGCGGCCGCCACCTCCTCCAGGGCGGCGAACAGCAGGGCCGAGGAGGTCGCCCCCGGGTCCTGGTGCCCGACCGACCGCTCGCCCAGATAGCTCGCCCGGCCCTTGCGGGCGCGCAGCGGGACGGTCGCGAGGGCACCCTCGTCGGCCGCGGTCCGCGCCGCGGCGAAGGACGCGCGCAGCGCGGCCACCGCCGGAGTCAGCGCGTCCAGCATCGTCTTGTCGCCCGGTACGGCCCCGCCGAGCTGCCCGACCGCCGCGACTCCGGCGGCCAGCGCGTCCGCGAGCTCCTCCCGCGTCACCTCCCCGCTGTCGCCGAGGGCCTTCCCGGCCCGCCGCAGCAGCGTCCCGTACAGCGGGCCGGAGGCGCCGCCCACCGTCGAGATGAGCTGCCGTCCGGCGGCCGTCAGGACCGCGCCCGGCGTCGCGGGCGGCTCCTTCGCCAGGGTCTCGGCGACGGCGGAGAAACCCCGCTTCAGATTGGCCCCGTGGTCCGCGTCGCCGATCGCCGAGTCCAGTTCGGTGAGGCGGTCGGCCTCGCGCTCCACGGCCCCGGCCGCCGCCACCATCCACCGCACCGCGACATCGGCGCCGTACGTCTGCGTCATCGCCCGCTCACCGGCCCCAGCGCAGCGCGGCCGTCGCCACCGGCGCGTCCCACAACCGCAGCAGCTCCTCGTCGGCCGCGCACACGGTCACCGAGCAGCCCGCCATGTCGAGCGAGGTCACGTAGTTCCCGACCAGCGTGCGCGCCACCGGCACCCGCCGGGCGTCCAGGACGCGCCGCACCTCCGCGTTGAACCCGTACAGCTCAAGGAGCGGCGTCCCGCCCATCCCGTTCACCAGCAGCAGGACGGGATCCGAGGGCCGCAGGTCGTCGAGGACCGCGTCGACGGCGACCTCGGCGATCTCCCGCGCGGTCATCATCCCGCGCCGCTCCCGCCCCGGCTCGCCGTGGATGCCGACGCCCAACTCCAGCTCCCCGGGCGGCAGATCAAAGGTGGGGCTGCCCTTCGCGGGCGTGGTGCAGGCGCTCAGCGCGACCCCGAACGACCGCGACCGCGCGACCACCCGCCGGGCCACCGCCTCCACCCGCTCCAGCGGCGCGCCCTCGTCGGCGGCCGCCCCGGCCAGCTTCTCCACGAAGAGCGTCGCCCCGGTCCCGCGCCGCCCCGCCGTGAACAGGCTGTCGGTGACGGCCACGTCGTCGTCGACGAGGACCTTCGCGACCTGGATCCCCTCGTCCTCGGCGAGCTCGGCGGCCATGTCGAAGTTGAGGACGTCCCCGGTGTAGTTCTTCACCACGAACAACACCCCCGCGCCACTGTCCACGGCGGCGGCGGCGCGCACCATCTGATCCGGCACGGGCGACGTGTACACCTCCCCGGGACAGGCCGCGTCCAGCATCCCCGGCCCCACGAACCCCGCGTGCAACGGCTCGTGCCCCGACCCGCCCCCCGACACCAGCGCCACCTTCCCCGCCACCGGCGCGTCCCGCCGCACCACCACCCGCCGCTCGACGTCCACCGTCAGCTCAGGATGCGCGGCGGCCAGCCCCCGCAGCCCATCGGCGACGACGGTCTCGGGCACGTTGATCAGCATCTTCACGGAACCTCCAGGGTTGTCGCGGGCCGGACACCGACGCCGCGTCGACGTCCCTGACGAGACGTCAGTCGGCCCTTGGGCGAACCGGCCTTCGCGCATGCGCGTCATGAGGTCATTATCGACGCGGCGTCACGGACGCGCATGCGCTCCGCGAGGGCTGAGGGGGCGCCAGCCGTCCTGTTCGTACGCGGGGTCGGGGTCGAACCAGCCCAGGCCGTCGCCCGTGGGGGACAGGTGGGGCAGCATGCCCAGGGTGCGGGTGGGGCGGGCCTCGGCGAGAGCGGCGGCGCCGTCCTCCAGCCACTCGGCCAGGCCGCAGCCCAGGGGCTCCAGCTCGTGGGCGTCGGCCCACGTGCCGAGCAGGCCCGTCTCCAGATCCAGGTACGTGCCGTCCAGCATCGTGTGCTGGGCGGACGCGGTGACCGGGACGTACCGCGCCGACGCGTCGCCCGCGTACGCCGACAGCGGGGAGGCGTGCGCGTCGAGGACGTGCCGGAGCGGCAGCCACGCCTGGCCGTCCGGCATGAAGTCGACCGCGTTCGCCCGCCGGTGCCAGGGATCGCCCTCACCCAGAGGAGGGAGCGGCTGCTCCCCGAACTCCTCCAGGTCGGCGCCGCGCACGCCGTCGTGCCGCAAGTAGAGCGCGCGGAGCCCGTCCGGGAAGCGCACCCCGAGGGCCCGCTCCGCCTCCGCGATCCGCTCAGGCGCGGCAGCGGGCCGCAGCAGCTCGTACGACGCGGGCGCGTGCCGGCTCAGCCACGCCTCGTACCGGCTCCATGCGGCTTCGATCCGTGCGGGCTCACTCGTCGTCATGTCCCTTGTGTCCTCTGTCAGTTGTACGTGATGCGGTGGGCGTCCCGGCGAGGAGTGGCGTGTTCCGGGCTCGGGTGCAGGGAACCACCTTCTCCTCGGAGGGCGTGGACGGGGGGTGGGCGATGCGTGACGCGACGCGCGGGCGGAAGCTGGTGCCCGTGGTGCAGGCGGTCATCGGGGTCGGGGGGTTCGGCGGCGGCATCGGCCTCTTCGCGTGGCTGGTCGCGGAGCGGGACGTGCCCTATGTCCTCGGTCTGGTGGTGGGCTGGTTGGTGATGATGGTCACCGCCGTCACGATCCTGATGCTGGAGTCGCGCGTGCGGGCCTCCGGCGGAGAGGGCTCCAGGGCGGGGGGCGAGCCGGGCGATCCGGCCGGCGACGGTGACGGCGGCGGCTGTGGGGGGTGCGGAGGGGCGTGACCCTCGCCTAGTGGTGGGGAGTCCGGGGAGTCCGGGGAGTCCGGGGTGTGTCGGCCACCGCCCACCGGACGGTCGCGGGCATGGCGAGTGCGGCGGCGGCGAAGAGTGCCGCCAGGGCCGTCCAGCCGGCGAGGCCGTGGGGGAGGACGAGGAGGGTCAGCAGGCCGGGGCCGAGTGCTGCCGAGAGGGACACGCCTGTCTGGTAGACGCCCTGGTAGGCGCCCTGGGCGTGTGGGGGAGCGAGGTCGTAGGAGAGGGTCCAGCTGCCCGCCTGCGAGGTGACCTCGCCCAGGGTGAGGAGGACGACGGCGGCCACCAGGACGGCGGCGGCCGTGCCGGGCGAGCGGTGCGCGGCGTACGCCGCCGTCACGCACGCGGCCGCCACGAGCAGGCCGCCCCGGCGGAAGGCGCGCGCCGCGCGCGACGGGCCCGTGACGTCGCGGGCCGCCCTGACCTGGAGGACGACCACGAGGGCGGTGTTGACGACCAGCAGCCCGCCGACGAGGGAGGCCGGTGCGCCGGTGTGGCCGAGCAGCCAGAGCGGCAGCGCCACTTCGAGGACGACGTACAGGGTGTTCACGATCGCGTTGAGCGCCGTGACGGCGAGGTAGGGCAGGTCCCGCAGAGGGTGGGCAGGGGGTGCGGCCTCGGCCGCGCGGCCTGTGCCGCGGCCCGTGGCCACGATCCTGCGGAGGGGGAGGAGCGCGAGGAGGAACGCGGCCGCCGTGACGCAGAGCGCCGCCCGGTAGGCGAGGTCGCCGCCGAAGACCGGCACGAGCGCGCCGAGAGCCGCGCCCGCCCCGATCCCCACGTTGTTGACTGCGCGCAGCAGCGCGAGGGCGCGGGTGCGGGTGGCGGAGGGGAGCGCCTCGGCGTACAGGGCGCCGCGCGCCGTCGCGTTGGCGCGGCCGCCGGCTGTGACGAGGCAGGCCAGGACGAGGAAGACCGGGAAGGCACCGGCGAGGGTGTACGCGGCCACCGCGGCCGCCTGGAGGACGTGCAGCCACGTCAGCACGCGCCGGGCCCCCCACCGGTCGCAGGCCCGCCCGGCCGGGATCGTGGCGAGGACCCCCACCAGCCCCGCCACCGTCAGCGCGACCCCGACCCGCGAGGCGGCGTACCCCAGCCCGAGCGTGAACCACAGCGTCGCGACGGAAAGAAACAGCCCGTTCCCCACCGCGTTCACCGCCAACAGCCCCGCGAGCCGCCGGACGACGGGGTCCCGGGCCAGCCGCACGGGCGGCGGTGGGGCTGGAACTGGAGCTGGAGCTGAGGCAGGGGCAGGAGCAGGGGCCGGGGAGGGGTGACGAGAAGCGGGCATGGGTGTCAGCACACGTCGCCCGTGCCGTGCGCGGAATGGATTTACCCTGGGGCTTAATGATTCGGTTCCGGCTCGGTGTGGCCGATCTCGCGGCGACCTCCTTCGCCTACTCACCGTTGCAGGAGACCGTCCTCAGCCTGCGCATGTGGACCCCGCACGCCCAGCGGTTCCCCACCCTCCGCCCGTCGTTCGGCGCCCTCCGCCCCGCCTTCGAGCGACTCGACCACTCGCTCCTCACCTCCCTGGTCGCTCGCCGGCGGTACTGGGTCCCCGACTTCCTCACGCCGCGGCCCGCCGGGCCCGTACCCGACGTGCGGCGTGAGTTCGCCGTGCTGCGGGCCACCGACCCGGCGGAGGTCCGGGCGGGGCTGGAGCAGACGTTCCCGCCGTTGGGGGAGCCCGTACCGGAGAGGCTGGCCGGGGGGCTGGACGATCCGGGCGGGCTGCTCGCGGAGATCGCGGCCGCGCTGGAGGAGTACTGGGAGACCTGTCTGCGGCCCTCCTGGTGGCCGAGGGCGCGGGTGGTCCTGGAGGCGGACGTCGTCCACCGGGCGCGCGTGCTGGCCGAGGGCGGCGCGGACGCGCTGTTCGCCGGGATCAGCACCCGCCTCTCCTGGAGCGCGGACATGCTCGTCATCACCCGCGACGGGCCGTGGCCCTCACCCCCGGACGACATCGCGGTCGACGGGCGCCGCCTGCTGCTGACCCCGAGCTGCTTCGCCGACGGCGTCTCCACCATGCTCAGCTCCGCCGCGCCACCGCACATCGTGTACGGCGCCCGGGGCCTCGCCACCCTCGCCGAGCAGGCTCCGCCCGCCGCCCCGCGCGCGCTGGAACGGCTCCTCGGCGCGCCCCGCGCCCGCCTGCTGACCGCGCTGTCCGAGCCCGCCTCCACCACCGAGCTCGCGCACCGCCTCGGCGTCACCCCCGCCGCCGTCAGCCAGCACCTGTCCGTGCTCCGCGCGAGCCACCTCGTGGAGCGGACCCGCCACGGCCGGCACGTCCTCTACCGGCGGAGCCCCCTCGGCGCCGCGCTCTGCTCGCCCCGTACCGACGGCGAACTCCGCTTCTGACCGACACACCGAGGGCACACCCACCACACCCACCCCGCCCACACCCGGCGGACATAACGCCGCGTTCCCGACATGCACCCGAGCGGGTGTGATGTTCAGATGGGGCCATGCACGCCGTGCCGGGGGCTCCTCGCCACGCGTGTCGAACCCCGCTGAACGGAGTGAGAGATGACGGCCCTCCCCTTCGAGGACACCACCGACTTCGAGAACGCGGACCGGGGGTTCATCGACGCCCTGTCCCCGGCGGTCGTGACCGGCGCGGACGGCCGTGTCGTGTACGACAACGACGCGTACGCGTTCCTCAAGGCGGAGTGCCCCGACACGGCGCACCCCAGCCTGTGGCGCCAGGCCCAGCTCTGCGCCCGCCAGGGGCTGTACGAGGTGACCGAGGGGATCTACCAGATCCGCGGACTGGACATCTCCAACATGACGCTCGTCGAGGGCGAACGCGGCGTGATCGTCATCGACCCGCTGCTCAGCACGGAGACCGCCGCCGCGGGCCTGGCCCTGTACCGCGAGCACCGCGGCGACCGCCCGGTCACCGCCATGATCTACACCCACTCGCACGGCGACCACTTCGGCGGCTCCCGCGGCGTCCTGCCGCGCGGCACCGAGGAGGGCGTGCCGATCCTGGCTCCCGTCGGATTCCTGGAGCACGCGGTCAGCGAGAACGTGTACGCGGGCAACGCGATGACGCGCCGCGCGGTCCTCATGTACGGCAACTCGCTGCCGAAGTCCCCCGAGGGCCAGGTCAGCGCCGGTCTGGGCATGGCGGCGTCCGAGGGCACCATCTCCCTGATCCCGCCGACCGTGGACATCACGGAGACCGGCCAGGAGGAGACGCTCGACGGAGTCCGGATCGTCTTCCAGCTCACCCCGGGCACCGAGGCGCCCGCCGAGATGAACTTCCTCTTCCCCGACCACCGTGCCCTGTGCCTGGCTGAGAACGCCACGCACAACATGCACAACATCCTGACCCTGCGCGGCGCCGTCGTCCGCGACGCCCGCATCTGGGCCCGCTACCTCGACGAGGCCGTCGAGTACTTCGGCGACGGCTACGACGTCGCGTTCGCCTCCCACCACTGGCCCACCTGGGGGCGGGAGAACGTCGTCGCCTTCCTCACCGCCCAGCGCGACCTCTACGCCTACATGCACGACCAGACGCTGCGCATGCTGAACGCCGGCCTCAGCGGCCCGGAGATCGCCGAGGAGATCCAGCTCCCGCCCGGCCTGGAGAAGTCCTGGCACGCGCGCGGCTATTACGGCTCCCTCTCCCACAACGTCAAGGCGATCTACCAGCGTTACCTCGGCTGGTTCGACGGCAACGTCGCCCATCTGTGGGAGCACCCGCCCGTCGAACTCGCCCAGCGGTACGTCGAGTCGATGGGCGGCCCCGAACCGACCCTGACGAAGGCGCGCGCGTACGTGGAGGACGGAGACCTCCGCTTCGCCGCCACCCTCCCACCGCTCCACCCCGGCGGCCCAGCAGCCCCAGGCCCAGCCGGCCCTCACCCTGACCCTCACCAAGCCCCAACTCCTCGGCGTCCTCGCGGGCAAGGGCCTCGACGGCGTCACGACGACCGGGGACCCGGCCCTCCTCGCCCGCCTCTTCTCGTACGTCACCCAGCCCGACCCGGCCTTCCCGATCGTCACCCCCTGACCCGAGGGGCCTACGCCAGGCCGGGTCACGAGGAGGCCGGGGTCATGAGGAGGCAGGGTCACGCGGAGGCAGGGCTCAGGCCGGTGGGTTCGTCACCGCGAGCCTCACCTCTCCGTGGCACCGGCCTCCGTGCGCGTCGCTGAACCGGCACACCGTGTCGAGCAGGATGAGCGGCCCGCTGCGCCCCGCCCTCTGCCGCACGGCGACGAGCCGCACCTCGCCCCGGAAGTCCTGGCTGCGCATCGCGCGCGGGTAGCGGCTGCGCATGTCGAGGATCAGGATGTGCGGCAACTGCCGTTCCCAGTAGTGGTCCATCGTCCACTCGCTGAACGGGCTGAGGACCCGGTCCCGTACCGTCGCGGCGAGCGTGTAGTACGCGAGCTGGTTGAAGCAGATGTTGAACTCCACCGCGTTGAAGTGCCCGGTGTCGGCGATGTAGCAGGACTCGGGGATGGTGAACGTCCCGTGGCCGGTGAGCAACTGCCCGCCGCTCCCGCCCGGTTCCAGCGAGGCGTCCCGCAGATAGCGGCAGTTCGGTTTGTACGGCGCGAGCACGCGCTCCAGGAGAGGGCGGTCGTCGCCGTCCGGACCGGGTGCGGACGGGCCTCGCGGGGCAGGGTCTGCCATGCCAGTGATGATCACGCACCCAGCGTGGTGGCACCGGCGGACCCGGGTCCTGACGACATGCCGGGGGCCGACAAGTTGCCAAAAGTCGGCTCATTCCCACGCGCCGGGCGCCCCCTCCGTGCCTTCCGTCCCCACTCCCCGGCCTCGGAGTGCGGTGCCGCTCGGAGGACCCCACGAACCACGAGCAGCGGGCCGGTGGCTTTCCCCGAAGCTGTGGGGCCATAGTGGCGGGTGGGGCGTGTGACCGGCGACGATGCCACGTATGACCGCCGCACAGACCTCCCTCGCCCCGCTCCGCCCGACGCACTCCCTGCCCGTCGTGTTCGGCGCGGGGGCGGCCATCGGCGTGCTGGGCGGGATGATCGGGCTGGGCGGGGCGGAGTTCCGGCTGCCCCTGTTGATCAGCCTGTTCGGGTTCGCCGCGCTCTCCGCCGTCATCCTGAACAAGGCGATGAGCCTGGTCGTGGTCCTGGCCGCGCTGCCCGCCCGCCTGACGGCCGTGTCCGCGTCCGAGCTGGCGACGCACTGGCCCGTGGCGGTCAACCTGCTCGCCGGAAGCCTCCTGGGCGCCTGGGCCGGAGCCTCCTGGGCGGTACGGATGCGCTCCTCGACGCTCTACAAGGTGCTTGCCGCGCTGATGGTGCTGATGGCCGGGGCGCTGCTCTTCACGCACTTCGCCACGCTCGGGACGCTCGACCTGCCGCCGTGGGCGCAGGTGCCGCTGGGTGTCGTGGCCGGGTTCGGGATCGGGGTGGTCGCGGCCGTCATGGGCGTGGCCGGCGGCGAGCTGCTGATCCCGACGATCGTGCTGCTCTTCGGGCAGGGCATCAAGACCGCCGGAAGCCTCTCGCTGCTGGTGTCGCTGCCGACGATGCTCGTCGCCTTCGCCCGCTACAGCCGTGACGGCAGCTTCGCGGTGCTGGGCGCCAACCGCCGGTTCGCCCTGGTCATGGTCGCCGGGTCGATCGCGGGCGCGGTGCTCGGCGGGCTGCTGCTCGGCGTGTTCCCGGACGTGGTCCTCATCCCCGCCCTGGCCGCGATCCTGCTGCTCTCCGCCGTCAAGCTCGCCCGTCACGACTGACCCCGTCACGACTGACCCCGTCACGACTGACCCCGCGCGCGGCCGGGACCGTCAGTAGTGGGGCCCCATGGACATGAGCAGCGCCCCGACGCCGATGCTGACCAGCCCCGGGGCCAGCACGTAGCCGACGCGCGCCCGGGTGTCGACGCCGGGAGGCGACGTCAGAGCGGCGGCGACAACGGTCTGCCGCCACAGGAAGGCGACGAGCACGAGGAGAGGTGCCGTGGGCAGGACGATGTGCTGGCCCGTGAAGTGGGGGACGGCCCCGCCGACGCCCGCGATCCCGAGGACGCCGAGGGGCACGGCGAGCGCGTCGGCGCGGGCTCCGATGCGGCCCGGGTGGTCGCGTACCAGGGTTCCCACTCCGATCGCGGCGACCGCGGCGAAGGGGATCGCGGCGAGCATCCCCCAGCGCCAGGTCAGGCCCATGGGGAAGAGCCAGCCCGCCAGCAGGGCGAGTGCCGTGCCCGTCCCCGTGACCAGGACGTAGGTCCCGAACGCCGTGCGGAGTTCCCGGGCGTCCGCGAACAGGCCGGACACGAGGAGCGCGGCGCAGGACGAGACCAGCGCGGCGAAGACCCCCGCCAGGACGCGGGCGCCGATCAGCATGTCGGCGTTGGGCGCGGTGCCGGCGAGCGCCGCCGCCACCGCGAACCCCGCCAGGCCGATGATCAGCGCTCTTCTGCGGCCCAGGGCGTCCGCGATGCGCGCACCGAACGGCAGGAGGACGAGGAAGGCGAGCGCGTAGCCAGTGGTCAGCACGTCCAGATAGACGGTGGAGGACACCCTTACGGAATCGGGGAGTTCCAGGTCGGTGTGGAAGTTCCAGCCCGTCGCCGCTATGCCGGAGATCGACGCGTCCACCAGCACGACCAGCTGCGCCAGCGCGAGCGCCAGCAGGCCCCACCAGCGCCTCCCGCGCGGGACCGCCAGGTCGGCCGGGACCGTCGGGTCGGCCGGGCGGGCAGGAGCCGTCGGGGTGTACGCGGGCGGCGCGGCGGCCGGGCGGACGCGCGGGTCCTGCGGGGCGGCGGGCGCGCCGGCCGGTACGGAGGGGGCGTAGTCCAGCAGGTGGGCGGCGCGGCGGCCGAGCTGGGCCAGTACCGTGCCCGGCAGCCACTCGCCGTCCTGGGCGGTCGCCGTGTGGGCGGCCACCTCGTGCGGGGTGGGCCGCTTCGCCGGGTCCTTGTGCAGGCAGGCGCGTACGAGCCCGACGAGGGAATCCGGTACGCCGGTCAGGTCCGGCTCCTCCTCGGCGATCCGGAAGAGGTGGGCGTTCAGGCCGGACTCGGCGGCGCCGAAGAGGAGGCGGCCGGTGGCGGCGTACACGAGGACGGCGCCCAGGCAGAACACGTCGGACGCCGGGGTGAGTTCGAGGCCGCGGACCTGCTCCGGCGACATGAAGCCGGGCGAGCCGATGAGCATGCCGGTGCGGGTGTGCAGGCTGTCCCCGGCCAGGCTGTCCATCGCCCGCGCGATGCCGAAGTCGATGACGCGCGGTCCGTCCACGGTGACCAGGACGTTCGACGGCTTGAGGTCGCGGTGGATCAGGCCCGCGTCGTGCACCGCTCGGAGGGCGAGGGCCAGGCGGTGGCCGAGGACCCGCACCGAGTGCTCGGGCAGCGGCCCGAAGTCCTCGGACACGACGGTGGTCAGGTCGGGGCCGGGGATGTACTGGGTCGCCACCCACGGCACGGCGGCGTCGGTGTCGGCGTCCAGGACGTCGGCCGTCCACGCCCCGCCGACCCGGCGGGCGGCGGCCACCTCGCGCGCGAACCGCCTCCGGAACTCGGCGTGCTGGGCGTGCTCGGCCTGCACGACCTTGACGGCGACGGTACGTCCCAGGTCGGAGCGGCCCAGGTACACCAGCCCCATGCCGCCCGCGCCGAGGCGGGCGATGAGCCGGTACGGGCCTATGCGTGCGGGGTCGTCCCCCGTCAGCTGTTCCACGGTGGAAAGGCCAGCCCTTCAGGTTTCGGTCGTCCAGGCCGCGCTGCGTGGCCCTGCGGTGCCCCCGGGAGGGGTGCGGAGCCCAACATAGAACAGGATTCCAATCCACGGACAACTCATGGGCAGTTGAAGATCGGATCGGTGAACCGCCAAGGCCGGTGCGGACGTTCAGCCGAGGCCGGGGAGGGAGACGTCGAGCGCGGGCACGGGGCGGGGGGTGCCGTCGGCGTCGACGGCGACGAAGGTCAGGAAGGCGGTGGCGACCTCGGTCGCCGGGCCGGAGTGGTTCCAGCGCTCGGCGGTCACCCGGATCCCGACCGTCATGGAGGTCCGCCCGGCGCGTTCGAGTCCGGCCTCGACGCTGAGCAGGTCCCCGGCCTTCACGGGGGCGAGGAAGGTCATCCGGTCGACCGAGACGGTGACGGCGGGCCCGTCGGCGTGCCGTCCGGCAGCCGCGGCCGCCGCGTCGTCGATGAGCTTCATCATGACGCCGCCGTGGATGGTGCCGTACAGGTTGGTGTCGTGCTCGCTCATGATGTGGGCGAGCACCACCCGCGAGTCGTCGGGGGTCTTGACGGGGCGGGAGTCGGGGGCGGGGCTGACGACGGTGGGATCGGCCACGTCGACCTCTCCTTCATGAGATGGGGGTACGGGGAGCGGTGGAGCGAGCTCGGGCGGCTCACCGGCGGCCGGCCGCGAGGGGTGTCCTCACGGCCGGCCGCGTCGTCGGGGGCGGCTCAGGACGCGGAGAGCTCGGCGCGGACGGTCAGGGCCGCGGCGACGAGGTGCTCCAGGGAGGCGCGGGTCTCGGCCCACCCGCGGGTCTTCAGGCCGCAGTCGGGATTGACCCAGAGACGCTCGGCGGGGATGGCCTCGAGCCCCGCGCGGAGCAGCTCCGTGGCCTCCTCGGTGCCCGGGACGCGCGGGGAGTGGATGTCCCAGACGCCGGGGCCCGCCTCGCGCGGGTAGCCGTGGGCGGCGAGTTCGCGGGCGACCTGCATGTGGGAGCGGGCGGCCTCCAGGCTGATGACGTCGGCGTCGAGGTCGTCGATGGCCTGGACGATGTCGCCGAACTCGGCGTAGCACATGTGGGTGTGGATCTGGGTGTCCGGCCGCACCCCGCCGGTGGTGAGGCGGAAGGCTTCGGTCGCCCAGGCGAGGTACCGCCCGTGGTCGGCCCCGCGCAGCGGCAGGGTCTCGCGCAGCGCCGGTTCGTCCACCTGGATCACCGAGGTGCCGGCGGCCTCCAGGTCCTGGACCTCGTCCCGCAGGGCGAGGGCGACCTGGCGGGCGGTGTCGGCGAGCGGCTGGTCGTCGCGGACGAAGGACCAGGCGAGCATGGTGACGGGCCCGGTGAGCATGCCCTTGACGGGCTTGGCGGTGAGGGACTGGGCGTACGTGGTCCAGCGCACCGTCATCGGCCGGGGCCGGGAGATGTCGCCGGCGAGGATCGGCGGGCGGACGTAGCGGGTGCCGTACGACTGCACCCAGCCGTGCCGCGTGGCGAGGTAGCCGTCGAGCTGCTCGGCGAAGTACTGCACCATGTCGTTGCGTTCGGGCTCGCCGTGCACCAGGACGTCGAGGCCGGTCTTCTCCTGGAAGGAGACGACCTCCTGGATCTCCGCCCGGATGCGCTCCTCGTACCCCTCGGTGCCGATCCGTCCGGCGCGCAGGTCCGCGCGGGCGGTGCGCAGCGCGGCGGTCTGCGGGAAGGACCCGATGGTGGTCGTGGGCAGCAGGGGCAGTCCGAGGTGGGCCCGCTGGGCGGCGGCCCGCTGCGCGTAGGGCTGGGAGCGCCGCCCGTCGGCGTCGGTGACGGCCTCGGTGCGGGCGCGGACGGCCGGGTCCCGGGTGATCGGGGACTCGGCGCGGGAGGCGAGCGCGGCCCGGTTGGCGGCGAGTTCGCCCGCGATGGCGTCGGTGCCCTGGGAGAGGCCGCGGGCGAGGGTGACGAGCTCCGTCGTCTTCTGGCGGGCGAAGGAGAGCCAGCGCAGGACCTGCGGGTCGATGTCGTGCTCGGCCGCCGCGTCGAGCGGCACGTGGAGCAGGGAGCAGGAGGCGGAGACGTCGACGTGTCCGGCGAGGCCGAGCAGGGTGCCGAGGGTGGTGAGCGACCGCTGGAGGTCGTCGACCCAGACGTTGCGTCCGTCGACCACCCCGGCGACGAGCCGCTTGCCGGGCAGTCCGCCGGCGGCGGCGAGCCCGTCGAGGTTGGCGGCGGCGGGTCCGGTGAAGTCGAGGGCGAGTCCCTCGACGGGGGCCTCGGCGAGCACCGGGAGGGCGTCGCCGAGCCGGTCGAAGTAGGAGGCCACGAGGAGCTTCGGCCGGTCCTCGGCGGTGCCCAGGTAGCGGTAGGCCCGGGCGGCGGCGTCCAGTTCGGCGGGCGTCCGGTCCTGCACGAGCGCGGGCTCGTCGATCTGGACCCACCGCGCCCCGGCCGCCCGCAGGTCGGCGAGGACCTCGGCGTAGACGGGCAGCAGGCGGTCCAGGAGGGTCAGCGGCTCGAAGTCCGCCGCCACCCCGGGGGCGGGCTTGGCCAGCAGGAGGTAGGTGACCGGCCCCACCAGGACCGGGCGGGCGTCCAGGCCGAGCGCGAGCGCCTCCCCGAGCTCGGCGACCTGCTGGGAGGGGTCGGCGGCGAAGACGGTGTCCGGGCCCAGCTCCGGGACGAGATAGTGGTAGTTCGTGTCGAACCACTTGGTCATCTCCAGCGGGGCGACCTCCTGGGTGCCGCGCGCCATGGCGAAGTAGCCGTCCGTGGCGTCGGCCGCCACGGCGTCCCGGTGGCGGGCGGGGACCGCGCCGACCATGACGGTCGTGTCGAGGACGTGGTCGTAGTACGAGAAGTCGCCGGTCGGCACCTCGGTGATGCCGGCCTGGGCGAGCTGCCGCCAGTTCGCGCGGCGCAGACCGGCGGCGGTGGCGTGGAGGGCGTCGGCGGTGATCCGGCCCTTCCAGTACCCCTCGATCGCCTTCTTGAGCTCACGGTCACCGCCCTGACGGGGGTAGCCGTACACGGTCGCCCGTGGGGCCGCGGCTGCGGACTTCGTGGTCACGGAGATCTCCTTCGCGAGATGGATCCCTGAGGTCCGGAGACCGTCGAAGGCGCGAGGAGAGACCAGAGGCGGGCGGGTGCGCCCGTGCGCGCAGGGGCACGGCGGTCCGTCCGTATGGTCGCCGACCCGCCCTCGAGGTCACCGGATGGCCGCGCGCGGAACGGTCCGCGTGCGGGCAACGGGCAGGTCTTCGGACTCGCGGGCACGCCCTCCTCGTGGAGGCCACCTACTGGCCGTCGCTTCCCAGGCCCTCTCCGGGCCCAGTGCGTATGACGGCGGTCGTTCCCGCTCACCGCTGCGGGGCAGTCCCGGATTCCCACCGGGTTCCCTCTTACGACGCATCCCGCCTGGCGGACGGGGCGAACCAGCTGCGGACGCCACCCTACGCGGCCCGGCGCCCCTCGCCGAGGAGGAATCCCGGATCGTGGAGGGTGAGATGAGACACCGCTGCCTCTCTCGGTGGGCGGGTGGCCTCCACACCACCCGCCCACCCGCCGCCGCGGGGCCGGTCCGGACCCTCACCGGCCGGACCCCGCGCCTCCCGGGCCCTCAGCCCCGGGGCACCGGGTGCTCGCCGGCCACCCGGTCGTACGTGTGGAACCCGCGCCCGGACTTCCGGCCGAGCAGCCCCGCCTCCACCATGCGAAGCAGCAGCGGCGGGGGAGCGTGGAGCGGTTCCTTGAACTCCTCGTAGAGCGCCTCGGCGATGGCCGCGAGGGTGTCGAGGCCGATGAGGTCGGCGAGCCGGAGCGGGCCCATCGGGTGGGCGCAGCCGAGCTCCATGCCGCGGTCGACGTCGGCGGGGGAGGCGAACCCCGATTCGGTCATCCGGATCGCCGACAGGAGGTACGGCACGAGCAGCGAGTTGACCACGAAGCCGGCCCGGTCGCCGGACCGCACCACGGACTTCCCGAGCGTCCCGGTCACGAAGTCCGTCACCTCCGCGACGACGTCGGGCGCCGTGCGGAGCGTGGTGACGACCTCGACGAGGGGCAGGACGGGGACGGGGTTGAAGAAGTGGAGGCCGACGACGCGGTCCACGCGGCCGGTGGCCCTGGCCAGGCGCATCACGGGCAGGGACGAGGTGTTGGTCGCGAGGATCGCCGCCGGGTCGGTGACGGTCTTGTCGAGTGCGGTGAAGACCTCCGTCTTGACCGCGGCGTCCTCGGCCACGGCCTCCACGACGAGCTGCCGGTCGGCCAGGTCCGCGAGGTCGGCCGTGGCGGTGATCCGGCCCAAAGCGCTCTCCGCCGAGAGCCGGTCGAGCTTCCCGCGCTGGACGGCCCGCTCCAGGGAGACGGCGATCCGTTCGCGGGCGGCGTCGGCGGCCGGCCGGTCCACCTCGCACAGGACGGTGGGGAGTCCGGCCCGGGCGCAGACCTCGGCGATCCCGGCCCCCATCAGGCCGCCGCCGACGACACCCACGCGCCGGATGACCCCGCTCACGACCGGGGCTCCGTGACGCGGACGAGGTGGCGCGCGTAGGCGGACGGGGTGAAGAACGAGGGCAGTTCGGTGGCGAGGGCCGACTCCTCGAAGAGCGTGCGGACGTCCTCCAGGGGCGCCCCGGGCCGGTCGGCGGCGAGGGCGCCGAGTTCCCGGTCGAGCAGGGCGAGGACGGTCGTCCGGTCGACGACGCGGTGGCGGAGCCACTGCCAGATCTGGACGCGGGCGATCTCGGCGGTGGCGGCGTCCTCCATGAGCCCGTCCAGGGCGACGGCGCCCTGGCCGCGCAGCCAGGCGTCGAAGTACCGCAGGGTGACGGAGATGTTGGTCCGCAGCCCCTCCCCGGTGGGCGGGCCGCTGATCCGGCGGACGGAGAGCAGGTCGGGCGCGGCGGGCGCCACGTCCTCGCGCGTGCGGTGGATCTGGTCGGGCCGGTCGCCGAGGACGCCGTCGAAGACCGCCCGGCAGGTGGGGACGAGCCCCGGGTGGGCGACCCAGGAGCCGTCGAAGCCGTCCTCGGCCTCGCGTTCCTTGTCGAGCCGCACCGTCGCCAGGGCCGCCGCGTTCGCGTCCGGATCCCGGCTCGGGACCTGGGCCGCCATGCCGCCGATGGCGTGCGCGCCGCGCTTGTGGCAGGTGCGGACGAGGAGTTCGGTGTACGCGCGCATGAAGGGGGCGGTCATGGTGACCTTGGCGCGGTCGGGGAGCAGGAAGTCGGTGCGGTGGCCGAAGGTCTTGATGAGGCTGAACAGGTAGTCCCAGCGGCCCGCGTTGAGCCCGGAGGCGTGCTCGCGGAGCTCGTACAGGATCTCCTCCATCTCGAACGCGGCGGTGATCGTCTCGATGAGGACGGTGGCCCGGACGGTCCCCCGGGGGATGCCGAGGAGTTCCTGGGCGAGGACGAAGACGTCGTTCCACAGACACGCCTCGTAGTGGTTCTCCAGCTTGGGGAGGTAGAAGTACGGGCCCCGGCCGGCGTCGATCTGGAGCCGGGCGCAGTGGTAGAAGTACAGGCCGAAGTCGACGAGGGAGGCGGGCAGGGGGCGCCCGTCGTATTCCAGGTGGTGCTCCTCGAGGTGCCAGCCGCGCGGCCGCACGACGATGGTGGCGGGGTCCGGGCCGAGGCGGTACTCCTTGCCCTCGGGGCTCGTGAAGTCGACGCGGCGCCGGATCGCGTCGAGCAGGACGAGCTGCCCGCCGACCACGTTCTCCCAGGTGGGCGCGGTGGCGTCCTCGAAGTCGGCCATCCAGACCCGCGCGCCGGAGTTGAGGGCGTTGACGGCCATCCGGCGGTCGGCGGGCGGCCCGGTGATCTCGACCCTGCGGTCGGCGAGTCCGGGCGCGGGTGGTGCGACCCGCCACGAGGGGTCGTCGCGCACGGCGGCGGTCGCGACCGGGAAGCCGAGCGGGGTGCCGGTGGCGAGCCGGATCGCCCGCCGGCGCCGCTCCTTCAGGAGCCAGGCGCGGCGGTCGGCGAAGGCGGCGACGAGCCGGCCGAGGAAGTCGAGCGCGCCGGGGGTGAGGATCTCCTCATGGCGTTCGCCCGCGGCGGCGAGGACACGGACACGGGGCGGTGCGCTGACGGTCATGGAACTCTCCTGATGCTGCGGGCGAGGGTGGACGGGAGAGGCGGGGGAGGGAGAGGGGGGAGGGAGAGGGGGCGGGTGGCCGGGCGCGGCGCCCGCCCCGTACGGCTGCTAGTGGAACTGCTCCTCTTCGGTGGAGCCGGCCAGCGCCGTGGTCGAGGAGGCGGGGTTGACCGCCGTGGAGACCAGGTCGAAGTAGCCGGTGCCGACCTCGCGCTGGTGCTTGACCGCCGTGAACCCCTGCGCCTGCGCGGCGAACTCGCGCTCCTGGAGTTCGACGTACGCGGTCATGCCGTGCTCGGCGTAGCCCCGGGCGAGGTCGAACATGCCGTGGTTGAGAGAGTGGAAGCCGGCCAGCGTGATGAACTGGAACTTGTATCCCATGGCGCCGAGTTCGCGCTGGAACTTGGCGATCTGGTCGTCGTCCAGGGCCGCCTTCCAGTTGAAGGACGGCGAGCAGTTGTACGCCAGCATCTGGTCCGGGTGCTCGCGGTGGATCGCCTCGGCGAACTCGCGGGCCTGCGCGAGGTCCGGGGTGCCGGTCTCGACCCAGATCAGGTCGGCGTACGGGGCGTAGGCGAGGCCGCGGGCGATGACCGGCTCCATGCCGTTCCGGACGCGGTAGAAGCCCTCGGCCGTCCGCTCGCCGGTCGCGAACCGCGCGTCGCGCTCGTCGACGTCGCTGGTCAGCAGGTTCGCGGCGAGGGCGTCGGTGCGGGCGATGACCAGCGTCGGGACGTCCGCGATGTCGGCCGCGAGCCGGGCCGCGTTGAGGGTGCGGACGTGCTGGGAGGTCGGGACGAGGACCTTGCCGCCGAGGTGGCCGCACTTCTTCTCGGAGGCCAGCTGGTCCTCGTAGTGGATGCCCGCAGCGCCGGCCGCGATCATCGCCTTCGTGAGCTCGAAGGCGTTCAGCGGCCCGCCGAAGCCGGCCTCGGCGTCGGCGACGATCGGCGCGAGCCAGTCCCTGCCCCCGTCGGCCGAGGCTCCGCCCTCCGCGGTGGCGATCTGGTCGGCGCGCAGCAGCGCGTTGTTGATCCGTCGGACCACCTGGGGGACGGAGTTGACCGGGTAGAGGCTCTGGTCGGGGTACGTGTGCCCGGCCTGGTTCGCGTCGGCGGCGACCTGCCAGCCGGACAGGTAGATCGCCTGGAGCCCGGCCCGGACCTGCTGCACGGCCTGACCGCCGGTCAGCGCGCCCAGCGCGTGGACGTAGTCCAGCTCGTGCAGCTGCCGCCACAGCCGCTCGGCGCCGCGCCGGGCGAGGGTGTGCTCCTCGCGGACGCTGCCGGAGAGGCGGACGACGTCCTCGGCGGAGTACGTGCGCTCGATCCCCTTCCAGCGCGGGTCCGTCGCCCAGCGCCCGGCCAGGTCCTCCGCCGTCCGCTTCCTGGTGTCCGTCATGTCGTCGACCGTCTCCTCGGGTCTGCCGTGCTTGCCAACTCGTCCACGAGAGCGGGTGGGCAAGCACGGCACTGGGTGTCTTCTCGGGGGTTGCGGCCCACCGGCGCCCGGCCGGCGCGGAGATGAGCAATCAGGCCGACCCGGGCTCGTCCGCCGGGATGGTCGATGTCAGGGCATGAATCGAGTTCCGCGTCCGAACCGGGTCCACCGGGTCTGGTGGGCCGCACTCAGACTCTGGCACTGGCACCCAGTGCCATCAATCGTGGACGCGTGCCAATTTCTGCGAAGGCGCGCGCCGCCTTTTGCCAAGGTTGCGAAGCCCCAGGGCGCACCGGATCCGCGTACGCTGTGCCGGACGCGGAGACCGATCGGGAGGGCGACGGTGGCCAGGACGTACGCGGGGGCTCGGCTGCGCAGGCTGCGCGAGGAGCGGGGGATGAGCCAGGCGGCCCTGGCCCGCACGCTCGCGATCTCGCCGAGCTACCTCAACCAGATGGAACACGACGCGCGGCCCCTCACGGTGCCGGTACTGCTCCGCCTCACCGAGGCGTTCGGCGTCGACCCGGGCTTCTTCTCCGAGCGGGACACCGGGCGGCTCCTCGCCGACCTGCGCGAGTCCCTCGCCGGCGAGCTCGCGGCCTCCCGCGTCTCCGCCTCCGACCTCGCCGACATCGCCTCCCGGATGCCCGCCGTCGCCGAGGTCCTCGTCGGACTCGGCCGCCGCAACCAGCAGCTGGCCGAGCGGCTCTCCGGCGCCTCCGACCCGCGCGCGGCCGACCCCGACCTCCCGCGCTCACCGCACGAGGAGATCCGCGACTTCTTCTACCGCCGCCAGAACTACCTCCACGAAGCGGACCGCGCCGCCGAGACGCTCGCCGCCGAGATCGGCATCCGCCCCGGCGACGTCCTGCGCGCCCTGACCGCCCGGCTCTCCGACGCCCACGGCGTCCGCCTGTCGTCCGAGACCGCCGAGGGACTGCACCACTACGAGCCCGGCACCCGTACGCTCCACCTCGCCCCGAGCCTGCGCCCCGGACAGCGGGCCTTCCGCATGGCCACCCAGCTCGCCCTCCTGGAGTACGGCGACGGGCTCGACGGCCGGGCCTCGGAGGACTTCGAGCCGGGCACCCCCGCGCACCGGCTGGCCCGCATCGGCGTCGCCCACTACTTCGCGGGCGCGCTCATCCTCCCGTACACCGCCTTCCACACCGCGGCGGAGGAGGTCCGCTACGACATCGAGCGGCTCACCGACCACTTCGGGCTCGGCTACGAGACGATCTGCCACCGCCTGAGCACGCTCCAGCGGCCCCGGCTGCGCGGCGTCCCGTTCAGCTTCGTCCGCGTCGACCGCGCCGGGAACATGTCCAAGCGGCAGTCCGCCACCGGCTTCCACTTCTCCCGCGCCGGCGGCACCTGCCCGCTGTGGAACGTGTACGAGGCGTTCGCCGCGCCCGGCCGCATCCAGGTCCAGGTCGCCGCGATGCCGGACGGGCAGCGGTACCTCTGGACCGCGCGCACCGTCACCCGTCACGGCGCGGGGTGGGGAGCCCCCGGCAAGACCTTCGCCATCGGCCTGGGCTGCGAACTCCGCCACGCCCACCGGCTCGTCTACTCCGACGGCCTGGACCTGGACAACGCGGCGGCGGCCACCCCCATCGGCATGGGCTGCCGCGTCTGCGAACGCCTCGACTGCCCGCAGCGGGCGGCTCCGCCCCTCGGCCGCCCCCTCAGGATCGACCAGAACACCAGCACCTTCGTGCCGTACCCGGTCGCCGACCCGTCAGCTTGAGCCCAGGGCTGTCAGTCTGAGCCCGTCACTCGCCGGCCGGGGCCCGGCCGACCCGGGTGGCGCTGCCGAGGATCTTGGTCGGGGTGATGCGGACGACCACGCGGACCTCCTCCGGCGGGGCCTCCAGGTACTCCTGGCCGCCGCCCGGGCCGACGTACTCCTCGGCGAGGCGGACGGCCACCGCGCGGCCGGTGTCCTCGGTGAGGGCGGCGGTGCCGCGTATCTCGACGTACAGGTCCGTGTCGGCGGGGTCGAAGACGGTCAGGCCGACGCGCGGGTCGCGGAGCATGTTCCGCGCCTTGCGGCGGCCCTGGGTGGTGGAGATCAGCAGCTCGTCGCCGTCGCGGCTCACCCAGACCACGGAACTCTGCGGCCCGCCGTCGGGGTTGAGGGTGGCGAGGACGGCCGGGATCGGAGCGTCGAGCAGGGCACGTACGGTGTCGTTCATCTCAAGGGACATGACGGCGAGCGTAATCGGGTGATCCACTTCGGGCACCGGAATACCGCCCCGGCGCGGGCGCCACGTGACCGCGATCCACGTGACCGCGCCGCCATCAATCCACGATTCCCTGAATTCAGGATTCGCTGTACTGTCGTCGCATGCTGACGCTCGCCACCGACATCGAGGCGCTCGCGCGGTTCGGCCGCGCCCTGGCCGACCCGATCCGCTGCCGTATCCTGCTCAAGCTGCAACAGGGCCCCGGCTATCCCTCGGAGTTCGCCGACGACCTGGGGATCTCCCGAACCCGCCTGTCGAACCACCTCGCGTGTCTGCGGGACTGCGGCCTGGTCGTGGCGGTCCCCGACGGGCGCCGCACCCGGTACGAACTCGCCGACGCCCGCCTCGGGCACGCGCTCGGCGACCTGCGCTCCGTGGTCCTCGCGGTGGAGGCCGACAAGACGTGCGCGGACGCCGAGACGAAGGGCTGCTGCTGATGAGCGTCATGTCCCTGGGTCCCTCGCCCGCCCGGAGGGACGCCCTGGCGCGGCGCATACGGTTCCTCGTCGCCGCGACGATCACCTACAACGTGATCGAGGCGGTCGTCGCGATCACCGCCGGGACGATCGCCTCGTCCACCGCGCTCATCGGCTTCGGCCTGGACTCGGTGATCGAGGTGTCCTCCGCCGCCGCGGTCGCCTGGCAGTTCTCCGCCCGCGACCACGCCGTGCGCGAGGCACGCGAGAAGACGACGCTGCGGATCATCGCCGTCTCCTTCTTCGCCCTCGCCGCGTACGTCGGCATCGACGCCGTCCGTGCCCTCGCCGGGACCGGCGAGGCGGACACCTCCGTGCCGGGCATCGTGATCGCCGCGCTCTCGCTCGCGATCATGCCGTTCCTGTCCGCCGCGCAGCGCAGGGCGGGCCGCGAACTCGGCTCCGCGTCCGCGGTCGCCGACTCGAAGCAGACCCTCCTCTGCACCTACCTGTCCGCGGTGCTGCTGGCCGGCCTCCTCCTCAACGCCACGCTCGGCTGGTCCTGGGCCGATCCGATCGCCGCCCTCGTCATCGCCGCCATCGCCGTCAAGGAAGGCGTCGACGCCTGGCAGGGCAAGGGCTGCGCCTGCTGCTGAGGGTCCGGAGGAGGTGACGGCCGGCGGGCCGCCCCGGCGAGGTGAGGGGGAGAGCGCGGCCCGTACGCGCGCGCGTGCCCGGCGCTTCCGCGTCAGGGATGCGTCAGGCACACCCGGGCGCCATGGCCCGCCGGCCGTCCTCGGGCGTATGCAGGGAGCACAGCTGTCCGCATGCGTGTACGACGAGGAGTGAGGGAGCCATGAGCGGTGCCGAGGACCGGCGCGTCGTGGTCGGGGTGAGCGGTTCGATGGCCTGCCTGGCGGCCCTGCACCGGGCCGTGGACGAGGCGCGTCGTACGAGCGCCGCGCTCGTCGCGGTCCTGGCCTGGCAGCCGCCGGACGGCGGGACGGCCCAGCGGCACGTCGTGTCGCCGCCCGCGATCGACTTCCGCCGCGCCGCCGAGGACCGGCTCCTTGAGACCATCGACGCCGCGTTCGGCAGCGCGGGCCCCGGCGTGCCCTGGCAGGGCGTGGTCGCCCGGGGCCTGCCCGGCCCCGCGCTGGTCGAGTCGGCCGACCGCGCCGGCGACCTCCTGGTGGTCGGCGCGGGGCGGCGCGGCGGGCTCCGGCGGCTGCTGGGCCCGTCGGTCGTCCGGTACTGCGTCACCCACGCCGACTGCCCGGTCCTGGCCGTCCCGCCCTCGCCCCTCCTGGACGACCTCGCCGACGCGCACCGCCGCCTCACCCCGTGGCGCCGCTTCGACACCCGCGGGCTGACGGAGGACACCCCCTGACTGGCGTCCGCCGGACGTCAGGAGCGCGTTACGGCTCCGGCGCATCCCGTCAAGCGCCCGTCAGTGAGGTGGCCGGGGCCCGGTGCGGCGGGCATAGCTTCGTCCTGGAACTTCCGCGAACCGTACGTAGAGGGGCGTTGTCATGACTGAAGTCGAGCATTCCGAGGATCCCGAGCCTTCCGAACGCGTCCCGGCCGGACCTCCGCTGCTCGTCCCCGTCCGGTCGGGACCCACGGGCTGGAGCGCCCGGCTCTTCCGTACGCCCCGGGGCGACCGCACGGCCGTCGGATTCACCTCCGCCGCCGCGCTCGCCGCCACGCTCGGCCCGGACCACGACCACGTCAGGCTCGCCGAGCCCGCCCTGCGCGCGCTCGTCGCGCCCTTGGGCGTCACCTCCCTCGTCGTCGACCCGCAGCTCTCCGCACCGGCGGTCTCGAAGCAGCGAGGCGAGGACCGCGGCGAGGACCGGGGCGAGGGCCGGGGCGAGGGCCGGGACGACGAGGGCCGGGGCGAGGGCAGGGGCGACGAGGGCTCCTGGCGGACCTGGGACCCCGACCACGTGGGCGTCCTACGGGTGGCGGGCGCCGCCGCCCTCGTCTCGTGCATCGACCTTTTGATCGGCTGAGGAGGCGCCATGTCCGTATCACTCACCTCACCCCTGGTGCCGCCGCCCGCAGCGGACGACACCGACGACACCGACGGGCTGGCCGTCTGGCCGCGCTCCGCCCGCCCCGCGCACGGCGGGGACGTCACCGTCGCCGGCGTGTCCCTCGCCGAGACCGCCGGCCGCTTCGGCACCCCCGCCTACGTCCTGGACGAGGACGAGGTCCGCGAGCGCTGCCGCACCTACCGCACGGCGTTCCCCGAGGCCGACGTCGTCTACGCCGCCAAGGCGTTCCTCTGCCGCGCCATGGCCCACTGGGTCCGCGAGGAGGACCTGGGCCTGGACGTGTGCTCGGCCGGAGAGCTCATGCTCGCCGTCACCACCGGCTTCCCGCCCGAGCGGATCGTGCTCCACGGCAATGCCAAGAGCCCCGAGGACCTCGGCACCGCCGTACGCCTCGGGGTCGGGCGGATCGTCGTCGACAGCACCTCCGAGATCGCGCGCCTCGCCGCCCTCGTCCCGCACGGCTCCCGCCAGCGGGTCATGCTGCGCGTCGTCCCCGGCATCGACGCGGGCGGACACGCCAAGGTGCGGACCGGCACGGAGGACCAGAAGTTCGGGCTGTCCCTCCAGGACGGCTCCGCGCAGCAGGCCGTCGCCCGGGTGCTCGGGCAGACCCGCCTCGAACTCGTCGGCCTGCACTGCCACATCGGCTCGCAGATCACCACCGTCGAGCCGTACGCGGCGGCGGTGCGGCGCATGGTCGGCCTCATGGCGCGGATCCGCGACGAGCACGGCGTGGAGCTGCCGCAGCTGGACATCGGCGGCGGGCACGGCGTCGCGTACCGGCCCGGCGAGGACAGCCTCGACGTGCCGCGGCTCGCCCGGCGCGTCCGGGACGAACTCCGCGACGCCTGCGCCGAGACGGGGCTGCCCGTGCCCCGGCTCACCATCGAGCCGGGACGCGCGGTCGTCGCCCCCGCCGGCGTCTGCGTCTACCGGGTCCTCGCCGTCAAACGCACCGGGACGCACACCTTCGTCGCCGTCGACGGCGGCATGAGCGACAACCCCCGGCCCGCGCTGTACGGCGTGCGGTACGCGCCCCGGCTCATCGGCCGGCACACCACGGCCGCGCCCCGCCTCGTCACCGTCGTCGGCCGCCACTGCGAGGCCGGGGACATCCTCGCGGACGGGGTCCCGCTGCCCGAGGACGTCCACCCCGGCGACCTGCTCGCCGTCCCGGTCGCCGGCGCCTACCACCTGTCCATGGCCTCCGGCTACAACATGGTCGGCCGACCCCCCGTCGTCGCCGTGAAGGACGGCACCGCGCGCACGCTCGTCCGCCGCGAGTCCCTGGACGACCTGAACCGCCGCGACGTCGGCCTGTAGGAGAAGGGGTACGCGTACGAGTACGGGGACGAGTGCGGGTACCGGTACGGGTACGGGCCCGGGGCTCGTACCCGTACCTCCGGCCGACGCTCTAGGGTCGGGGCATGACCCGGGCGCGCGGATCCCGCGCCCGCGCCCCGCCCCCCTCCCGGACCAGGAAGCCCCTCACCGTGCTCGTCGCCCGCTCCATCGCCCTGTTCGCCGTCGCCGCCCTGTTCGAGATCGGGGGCGCCTGGCTCGTCTGGCAGGGCCTGCGCGAGCACAAGGGGTGGATCTGGATCGGCGCCGGCGTCATCGCGCTCGGCCTGTACGGCGTCGTCGCCACCTTCCAGAGCGACGACAACTTCGGGCGCATCCTCGCCGCGTACGGCGGCGTCTTCGTCGCCGGCTCGATCGCCTGGGGCATGGTCGCCGACGGCTACCGCCCCGACCGCTTCGACGTCATCGGCGCCCTGATCTGCCTCGCCGGCATGGGCGTCATCATGTACGCCCCGCGCGGCCACTGAGCAGCCGGTCCACCTCGGCCTCCGCCTCCTCGTACCCCGCGTCGGCGATGCGCTGGAGCTCGCGCGGATCACGCGCGGCGACCGCCCGCCGGGTCAGCAGGAACCCGGCTCGGGACGACCCCTCGTCCAGCAGCCCGCTCAGCGCGTCCACGTCGCCGGACGCGTCGGCGAGGTCGGCGAGCCGGTCCAGGGCCTTCTCGTTCCCGGCGTCGGCCAGCTCGCGCAGGGTCTCCCGGTCCACTTCATCCCCATGGTTCTCGTTCATGCGGCCATGGTGCGACCCTGCCCCAGGGGCAAGGTCAAGGGACGATGGCGGGGTGATCACCATCGGACAGCTGGCCGGGTACGTCGGGGTCTCGATCAAGACCGTCCGCGTCTACCACGCCAAGGGACTGCTCCCCGAACCCGGCCGTGACGCCTCGGGCTACCGGCGGTACGACGCGGACGCCGTCGTCGACCTCGTCAAGATCCGCACCCTCGCGGAGGCGGGCGTCCCCCTGGCCCGGATTCGTGAGCTGAGAGCCGCCGACGAGGCGGAGTTCGAGCGGGCGCTGGGCGAGGTCGAGGACGGCCTCACCGCCCGCATCCGCGAGCTGCGCGCCACCCGGGACCGGCTGCGCCGCCTCGCGGCGGGGAGGCTGTCCCCGCTGCCCGCCGAGGTCGTGGCGCATCTGGAGCGGCTGGCCGGCTGGGGGTTCACCGCGCGCTGGACGGAGCTCCAGCGCGACCTGTGGATCCTGGTCTTCGCCACCCACCCGGACGAGGCGACGGGCCTCTTCCGCGACCAGGCCGACAGCCTCGCCGACCCGGCGCTGCGCCGCCTCTTCCTCGACTACGACCGCGCGCACGACCTCGCGCCCGGCGATCCCCGCGTCGACGACCTCGCCCGCCGCATCGTCGCCGCCACCCGCGAGCGCTACGGCTCCGAGGACCCGCCCCACGTGGACACCGCCTCCCGGATCCCGGCCCTCGTCCAGAGCCGCGTCAACGCCTCCTCTCCCGCCTGGCACCGCGTCGACACCCTGATCCGTACGGCACTGGGCGGTTGAGGGCACGTGACCTGGCCGACGTGGACGCGCGGGCGGCGGTCCCGGTCGGCGCCGAACGCGGACTCGACGGCTCAGGGGCGGTAGACGAGTTCGATCAGGGCGGCCGCGATGAGGAGCCAGGCGGCCGCGCCGAGCAGCCAGACGGTGCCGGCCGCGGCTCCGAGGACGCACACGGGCACGGCGCCGGCGGCGAGCGACAGCGATATGCGCCGCATGCGCCTGTCCCCGGGTGTCCGCGCGCTGTTCTGGCTCATATCCCGACGGTAGCTCCCGGGACCGCCGTATCCCGGCCCGTCCGCATCAAGAAGGTGTGAAGAGAGGGCCGTCAGGCGCCAAGAACCCGCCAGGAAAGGAGGAGAACCGGCCGCCGGGGGCACACCCTGAGCGGACCTGAGTACGAAGGAGATCACCCGCATGACCGCTCTGACCACCGAGAACGGTGCCGCACCCGCAGTCGAGGAACCCCCGGATCCCGGCGCGCGGCACAAGCTGACGGCCGTCACCGGCCTGGCCGCGCTCTCGCTCGACGCCATGGCGTCGGTGGCGTACGGCCCCGAGGCGATCGTGCTCGTCCTGGCGGCGGCCGGCGGGTACGGGCTCGGGTTCACGCTCCCGGTCACGCTGGCCATCGCCGGCCTGCTGGCCGTGCTGGTCGCCTCGTACCGCCAGGTCATCGCGGCCTTCCCGGACGGCGGCGGTTCCTACGCCGTCGCCAAGGCGCACCTGGGGCGGCGGACCAGCCTGGTCGCCGCCGCCTCCCTCGTCCTGGACTACGTCCTGAACGTCGCCGTCGCCGTCACCGCCGGTGTCGCCGCGCTGACCTCGGCCTTCCCCGAGCTGTACGGCGACCGGCTGGTCATCTGCCTGGCGGTCCTCGTCCTCATCACCGGGGTCAACCTGCGGGGCATCGTCGACTCGGCCCGCGCGTTCATCGCGCCGACCGCGGTCTTCATCGCGGCCATCCTCACGCTGATCGTCGTCGGCCTCTTCCGCGACGCCCCCGTCTCCACGGCCGCGTCCGCCGGTCATGCCTCCGTCCTCGCCGACAACGCGACCACGGTCGGCGCGCTGCTCCTGCTGAAGGCGTTCGCCTCCGGCTGCTCCGCCCTCACCGGCGTCGAGGCCATCGCCAACGCCGTGCCGTCGTTCCGCAAGCCGGCCGCCCGGCGGGCGATGCGCGCCGAGGTCGCGCTGGGCGGGCTCCTCGGCGTGATGCTGATCGGGCTCTCGGTGCTGATCTCCCGCTTCGGGCTCCAGCCCGTGGAGGGCGTCACCGTCCTCGCCCAGCTCGCCGACGCCTCCCTCGGCCACAACTGGGCTTTCTACGTCGTCCAGTTCGCCACCATGGTGCTGCTCGCGCTCTCCGCCAACACCTCCTTCGGCGGCCTGCCCGTCCTGCTGAAGCTGCTGGCCCGCGACAACTACCTGCCGCACGTCTTCGGCCTCAAGGCCGACCGGCAGGTGCACCGCCACGGCGTCGTCTGGCTCGCCGTCGTCTCCGCCGCCCTGCTGGTCTTCTCCGGCGGCGACACCAACACCCTCGTCCCGCTCTTCGCCATCGGCGTCTTCGTCGGCTTCACCATCGCCCAGACCGGCATGGTCCTGCACTGGCGCCTGGTGCGCGGACCCAAGTGGGCCGCGAAGGCCGTCCTCAACGGCCTCGGCGCCGTCCTGACCGGCGTCTCCGCGATCGTCGTCACCGCCACCAAGTTCCACGACGGCGCCTGGCTGATCGTCATCGCCCTCCCCGTCCTCGTCCTCGCCTTCGAGGCCGTCCACCGGGCGTACGGACGGATCGGCGAGCGCCTCGGCGTCGGCCGGATCCCCGAGCCGCCGCACCGCGAGCGCTCCCTCGTCCTGGTGCCCGTCTCCTCGCTGACCCGGCTCACCAGCGAGGCCCTCACCGCCGCCGTCTCCCTCGGCGACGAGGTCCGCGCCGTCACCGTCTGTCACCCCGACCCGGAGGACCAGGCGGCCACCGAGGCCCTGGAGCGGGACTGGGCCCTGTGGAGCCCCGGCGTTCCCCTCGTACGGATCCCGTCCGAGCGGCGCTCCCTGGGCCGGCCCATCACCGCCTACGTACGCGACCTGGGGACGAGCGAGCCGGGCACCCGGGTCACCGTCCTCATCCCGGAGGCCGAGCCGGAGCACCTGTGGCAGCGGCTGCTCCAGAACCAGCGGGGCGCGGTCGTCGCCCACGCCGTGCGCCGGGACACCGACGCCGTCGTGTGCCGGCTCCGCTTCCGCTGCTGACCGTCAGGGATCCGTAAGAGACCCCTCCGCCCGGTGCCGGCCACGCCGCACCGGGCGGAGGCTTGTCGTGGAGGGGGACGCGGGGGGCCCGATCTTGCGAGGTGGGAGTCATGAGGATGCCGCTCCGGGACACGGTCGCCGTCGCCGCCGGCGCCCTGGCACCGCTCGCCGCCGCCCTCCTGCTGGTGCCGCTGCGGACGTCCGTCACCCCTACCAACCTCGCGCTGCTGCTGGTCGTGGTGGTCGTGGCCGTGGCGGCCTTCGGCAACCGGTTCGCCGGGGCGCTCGCCGCCCTGTCGGCCGCCGCGTGGTTCGACTTCCTCCACACCGAGCCGTACCAGAGTTTCGACATCCGCGACCGGGCCGACGTCGAGACCGCCGTGCTGCTCCTGGTCGTCGGTCTGATCGTGTCGCAGCTCGCCGCGCGCGGCCGGACGCTGAAGCGCGTCGCGGTCGCGGACGCCACGCACCTGGAGCGGCTGCACGCCACGACCCGGCTGGCCCGCTCCAGCGCCTCCTCCGACGACGTCGTCCGGCGGGTGCGGCGAGAGCTGACCGAGGTGCTGGAGCTGCGGGCGTGCCGGTTCGAGTACGGGACGCTCATCGGGCGCCCGCCGCGGCTGGAACCCGACGGGACGGTCCAGGTGGACGGCTGGATCTGGGACCTGGAGCGGCAGGGCTGGCCGGAGGGCGAGATCGAGCTGCGGGCCCTCGCCCACGGGCGCTACCAGGGCCGCTTCCTGCTGACCCCCGAGCCCGGCTCCGTGCCGCCCTCCCTGGAGGCCCGCCTGGTCGCCGCCGACCTCGCGGCCCAGGCCGCGGCGGCGCTCGACGAGGAGGGCGTCAGCGCAGGCCGGAAACGGTGAAGACCGCGTCGGCGGTGACCCGTTCGACGTGACGGGCGAGCAGGTCGAGGTCGCGGACGTCACGGAGGGTGCCGTGCGCGCGGGAGGCCCGTGCGCCGGCTTCGAGGAGCAGCCACAGGGCCGGGTTGGCGAGGAGGACGCGTACGTCGATCTGCGCGCGGGCGCCGTCGGCGTCGGTCAGCACGAGGCGCTGCTCCACCCCGTCCGGCCGGCGGACGGCGGTGAGCCGGTCCGTGCGTACGGCCGTCCGGGTCCATAGGCCCCGGACGGTCAGCAGGCCCGGCGCGGCGGCGACCCTGGCGGGCAGCAGGACCGCGAAGAGGGCGGCGGCCAGGGCGATCCACAGGATCGTGCCGGGCGGCGTCAGCCCGTCGTCACCGGCGTCCACGGTCAGGGACATGGCCAGCAGCAGGCCGGCGCAGCCGGCGGCGGCCCGGGCCTCGCCGGCCCACGCGCTGTCGTGGACGGTGAGGTCACCGCGCTCGGGCGGCAGGGCGGATCGTGGCTCCATGGGACGGACGCTAGAACCGTGGCCGCCCGCGGCCGGGCCGCCCTGACGTGCTTCCTACGCGGCCTCGGCCAACCTTGACGCGTGGCTGACGGCCCCGGCGGCGTGGTGGACGTACTCGTGGGCCAGCCGGAAGCCGGCGGTCCAGGCGAGGAGGCGGCTCGCCCGGTTGTGGCGGGAGCAGGTCCAGCTGGCCCGGTGGCCGCGGGCCGCGATGTCGGCGGTGAGTCCGGTGACGCAGGCGAGGGCCAGGTGCCGGCGGCGTTCCTCGGGCGCGGTGGCGCAGGCGACGTCCTCGTAACGGCTGCCGAGGAACCGGGTGCAGGCGACGGCGAGCACCCGGTCGCGGCGGAACGCGCCCCAGGCCACGCCGGACGCGGCCAGCGCGGCGGAGCCGTCCCAGGTGCCGTGGATCCAGGCCATGGAGGGGTCGAGCGCGGCGAGCGCCGGGGCGTCCCCGGGCACCAGCCGGCGGACGGTCACGCCCCGGGGGACGCGGGGCGCGGCGGCCTCTTCCCGGTGGACGTACAGCATCCGCTCCCAGGGCACGAGCTGCTCGAAGGCGGCGCCGAGGGAGGGCAGGAAGCGCGCGGGGGTGTCGATGTAGTGCCGGGCGAGCGGGGCCAGTTCCGCCGGGGTCACGGCGGTCGGGTCGCCGGCCAGGAGGGCGTGGTCGCCGCAGGAGACCGCCACGACGCGCGGGCGGTCGGACCGGTCGGTCCACCACTGCCCGTGGCCGGTGGCGAGGACGTGCTCGGCGAGGGCCGCCGTGCCGGGGGCCCCGGCGGGGAACGCGCGGGCGGAGGCGGGGGGCTGGTGGGACGGGTGCGGGATCACGGGGGAACCTCCTGGCACAGAAGGGGGGGGCAGGGGGAAGGGGGCGGCCCGGTCTCGGGCCGCCCCCTCGGGTCAGCGCTGTCCGGCCTTGCGGCCGTGGTTCGCCTTCTTCTTGCGGCGGGCTTTCTTTTTGCGGGACCGCTTCGACATGTCCGGTGCCCCTTTCAGGCGTTCTGGCCGACGAGGAGGTCGGCGAGCTTGGTGAGGCGCTTCACCGTGCGCTCCTCCTGGGCGACCGGGGCGGGGGCGACGCGGTGGTCGCGGTCGTAGTAGGCGCCGTTGACGATCTCGGTGGCCGGGTCGCAGAGCCGTACGACATGGGCGGCGCCGTCGGCCGGCGACACGCCCTCGTGGGCGTAGAGGGGGAGGAGGCTGGTGGCGCAGATGCCGGGGTGGACGGAGACGGCGGTGACCCGCGGGTCGGCGGCGAAGACGGTCAGGGCGAGCTGCGACTGGGCGTAGGCGGCGAGGCGCGAGTAGCGGCGGACGCGGTTGGGGTCGTTCCACTGGATGGAGCCGGTGCGGTGCAGGGACGAGGAGACGTTCACGACCCGCCCGCCGGTGCCGCCGGTGAGCGCGGGCTCCAGGAGGTGCGTCAGCAGGTAGTGCGCGAGGAAGTTGACCTGGAACGCGATCTCGTTGCCGTCGGGCGTGACCGTGTGGCGCTCGGGCGCCGCCATGCCCGCGTTGTTGACGAGGACGTCGATGCGCGGGTGCTCGGCCAGGACCCGGTGCGCGAGGCGCTCCACCTCCTCCAGCCGGGTGAAGTCGGCGCCGAACGGCCGGAGTCGGGCGGCGTCGATCCCGGCGAGGCTGATCAGCCGGTCGGTGGCGGCGAGCGCCTCCTCGGCGGTGCGGCCGTGCACGAGCACGGTGGCCCCGCGCTCGGCGAGCAGCCGGGCGGTCTGGTAGCCGATGCCGGAGGTGGCGCCGGTGACCAGGACGGTGCGGGAGGAAAGGTCGGATTCGGACATGAAAGGGTCAGTCCCTCAGGGATGAAAGGTGTGTACGGGTATGGAGAAGGGGCGCCGGACAAGGTGCTGTCACGACGCCCCGGGGCGATGCGGAGGTACGTCAGCGGTGTGCGGACGTCTCCGGGCAGCGGGGCTCACGACGGGGCGCCCGATGGGGCGGCCGGTCGAGCAGGAGCCACGCGCTGTTCATGCTCTCCATCGAATCCGAACCGGGGGCGGCGGGCAAGGCGAAGCGGCTTTCCCTGACGCCCTCCTGACGGGAATTCACCCGAGGCCGGGGACGGCCGACACGATCAGGTCGATGACCTTGATGCCGACGAAGGGCAGGACGAGCCCGCCGAGCCCGTACACGGTCAGGTTGCGGCGCAGCAGGTCGTGCGCGGACGCGGGACGGTAGCGCACGCCGCGCAGCGCGAGGGGGATCAGGGCCACGATGATCAGGGCGTTGAAGATGATCGCCGAGGTGATGGCCGAGGTGGGGCTGTGCAGCCCCATGATGTTCAGCGCGCCGAGCCCCGGGTAGGCGCCGGTGAACATCGCGGGGATGATCGCGAAGTACTTCGCCACGTCGTTGGTGATCGAGAAGGTCGTCAGGGCGCCCCGGGTGATGAGGAGTTGCTTGCCGATCTCGACGATCTCGATGAGCTTGGTCGGGTTGGAGTCGAGGTCGACCATGGTGCCGGCCTCCTTCGCGGCCGACGTGCCGGTGTTCATCGCCACGCCGACGTCGGCCTGCGCGAGCGCCGGGGCGTCGTTGGTGCCGTCGCCGGTCATCGCGACCAGCTTGCCGCCCGCCTGCTCACGCTTGATGAGGTCCAGCTTGTCCTCGGGCGTCGCCTCGGCGAGGAAGTCGTCGACCCCGGCCTCCCGCGCGATCGCCCGCGCGGTCAGCGGGTTGTCGCCGGTGACCATGACCGTACGGATGCCCATCCGGCGCAGCTCCGCGAACCGCTCCCTGATCCCCTCCTTCACCACGTCCTTGAGGTGGACGATGCCGAGGACGCGGGGGCCGTCCCAGTCGTGGACGGCGACCAGGAGGGGCGTGCCGCCGGCCGCCGAGATCTGGTCGCTCCAGGCGCGCGCCTCGGCCGGCACCCTCCCGCCGTACATCTCGACCCAGGCGATCACCTGCGCCGTCGCGCCCTTGCGGATGTGCTGGGCGGCGCCGCCGCCCCACCGCAGGTCGATGCCGCTCATCCGGGTCTGCGCGCTGAACTCGACGAACCGGGCGTTCGCCAGCTCGCCCTCGGCCGGGGCGCGCAGCCCGTACCGCTCCTTCGCGAGCACCACCACGGACCGGCCCTCGGGCGTCTCGTCCGCGAGCGAGGCGAGCTGCGCCGCGTTCGCGAGCTGGGCCTCGTCGAGTCCCGGCAGCGGCACGAAGTCGGCGGCCTCCCGGTTGCCGAGGGTGATGGTCCCGGTCTTGTCGAGGAGGAGGGTGGTGATGTCCCCGGCCGCCTCCACCGCGCGTCCCGACATGGCCAGCACGTTGCGCTGGACGAGCCGGTCCATGCCCGCGATGCCGATCGCCGAGAGCAGCGCGCCGATCGTCGTCGGGATCAGGGTGACGAGGAGGGCGACGAGCACGGTGGTGGAGGGGGCGGCGCCGGCGTACGCGGCCATGGGCTGGATCGCGACGACCACCAGGACGAAGACCACGGTGAGGGCGGCGAGCAGGATGTTCAGCGCGATCTCGTTCGGCGTCTTCTGCCGGGAGGCCCCCTCGACCAGGGCGATCATCCGGTCCATGAAGGAGTGGCCGGGGCGGGAGGTGACCCGGACGACGATCCGGTCCGACAGCACCGTGGTCCCGCCCGTGACGCCCGACCGGTCGCCGCCCGACTCGCGGACGACGGGCGCGGACTCGCCGGTGACGGCGGACTCGTCGACCGCCGCGACCCCGTCGACGACGTCGCCGTCGGCCGGGATCAGCTCGCCGGCCTCCACGAGGACGAAGTCGAAGAGGGCCAGGTCGGTGGCGGCGACCGCCTCCGTCTCCGCCCGGTCGAGATCGGTGCCGTACCGCCAGTGCTTCAGCCGCAGCGCCACCGTCTCGGTACGCGCCTTCCGGAGCGACTCGGCCTGCGCCTTGCCGCGGCCCTCCGCGACCGCCTCGGCGAGGTTGGCGAAGATCACCGTCAGCCAGAGCCAGACGCTGATGACCCAGGTGAACACGGAGGGGTTGACGACCGCCGACAGGGTCGTGAGCACCGATCCGACCCCGACGACGAACAGCACCGGATTCCGCACGAGTGCCCGCGGATGCAGCTTGCGCACGGCCTCGGGGAAGCATGTCAGGAGCTGTACGGGATCGAGCAGCCCGCTCCCCTCCGACCGCCGCCGCTTCGGCGGGTGCGGTGGGCGGTCGGGCGGTGCCTGCGGGGTGGGCGGTGCCTGCGGGGCGTGCGGGGAGGAGGGCGTCGGAGGAGCGGAGGGCGCCTGGTGGGGCGCGCGGGGATGCATCGCGGAAGACCTTCTGGATGAGCCCGGCCGCGTCCGATCGGCGCTTGCCGGGGGAGCACGGCAGGGCCGTCCTCGTCCGCGTCCCGTGGACGCGCGGGCGGATGCCCGGCGTCCACGGGACGGCTGCGGACGGACAGCGACGCTCGTGGTGCGGGGCGCGGCGGCCGGATGGGAGGGGCTGCCGCGCCCCGCGGTCCGGGACGGTCAGACCACTGACGTCCGCGGCCCGGTGAGCGACCGAGAAGAAAGGTAGGCGCGCGGCGGGGTGAACACCGCATCGGAAGGCCCGAATTGACGCCTCTTTGACGCCCGCCGAGTGGTGTCGTCAAGGGCTCGTCAAATCGGCCCCCGTGCGCGTCAGGGCCACGTCAACGGCGTCCGGGCGGGGGCGCGGAGGGCCGCAGAATCCTCGGCACGGGGGATCGGACAACCGTCCGAGTGTGGAGGTGGGAGGAGCGCGCGCCACCGTTCCCGGTGGGGCGCGAGGTCCGGAAAGACGGCCCGGACCGTCACCACCACACCCGCGACGGTCGGCCGACCGTCGGGCCGTCCCGGTCCGCGACCACCAGGGGGTGTCGCGGCCCGGGACGACCCGCCCCCCCCGTGACGCATTCGCCCGTTCGAGTCTCCCCGCGCTAGAGATCCGCCAAGACGCCGTCAGCATCCGCCGGCACCCCGCAAGGGAGCCGTCAAAGTGCTCGTACGCGCACCGCGCACCGGGTTTCCTCACCACAGGAGAACCGCAGGACCTCACCAGGGAGTTGGAGCGCTCATGAGCGTGGAGAACGTGGTCGGACTGATCGTCGCCGTCAGCATCGTCGGCTATCTCGTGGCCGCGCTCATCCGCCCGGAGAAGTTCTGAACCTGCCCGCGCCGTCGGGGCCCGTCGTCCCGGACGTCCGTCCGGGCCGGCTGAAGGTCTTCGTCGGCGCCGCCACCGGGGTCGGCAAGACCTACCGCATGCTGGACGAGGGCCGGCGCAGAGCCGCCCGCGGCGCCGACGTCGTCGTCGGCGTCGCCGCCTGCCGGGGCCGGCCGCACACCGAGGCGATGCTCGCCGGTCTGGAGACCCTGGAGCCCCTGAGGGCCCTGGAGTCCGTCCACGCCCTGTACGACGGCATGACGCGCCCCGGGTCCGACCTCGATCCCGACGCCGATCCCGACCCCGATCCCGAAGCCGGTCCCGACGCCGGTCTCGACCTCGACCGGGCGCTGCGGCGCGCGCCCGCCCTGCTCCTCGTCGACGACCTCGCCCGCGCCAACCCGCCGGGCGGGCGCAACGCGTACCGCTGGCAGGACGTCGAGGAACTGCTTGCCGCCGGGATCGACGTCGTCACCACCGTCAACGTCCAGCACCTGGAGTCGCTCAGCGACGTCGTCGAGAAGATCACCGGCGTGCCCCGGGCGGAGACCGTCCCCGACGCCGTCGTCCGCCGCGCCGACCAGATCGAGCTCGTCGACATGGACCCGCAGGAGCTGCGGCGCCGCATGGCCCACGGCAACATCCACCCGCCGGAGGACGTCGACGCCGCCCTCGCCAGCTACTTCCGTACGGGCAACCTCATCGCGCTGCGCGAGCTCGCCCTGCTGTGGGTGGCCGACCGGGTCGACGAGGCGCTGCGCAGGTACCGCTCCGAGCGCGGCATCGGCGGCGTGTGGGAGATACGCGAACGGATCGTCGTCGCGCTCACCGGCGGGCCCGAGGGCGACACGCTGATCCGGCGCGCGAGCCGGATCGCCGCGCGGACGGCGCAGGGCCGGCTGCTCGCCGTGCACGTCGTCCGCAGCGACGGACTCGCCGCCGGCACCTCGTCGGCGGCGCTCGCCCGCCAGCGGAGGCTCGTCGAGAGCCTCGGCGGCAGCTTCCACACCGTCGTCGGGGACGACGTCCCCACCTCCCTGGTGGAGTTCGCCCGCGCCGAGAACGCCACCCAGCTCGTCCTCGGCACCAGCCGCCGCGGCCGGCTCGAACGCTTCCTGACCGGCCGGGGCATCGGCGAGACGACCGTCGCGCTCTCCGAGGACATCGACGTCCACACGGTCACCCACGAACGGGCCGGGCACGGCCGCCTGCTGCCCTCCCGCCGCCGTACGCTGCCGCTCGCGCGCCGGGTCGCCGGACCGCTCGCGGGGCTCGTCCTGCCCGTCCTGCTCACGCTGCTCCTCGACCGCACGCGCGGGGTGTTCAACCTGACGAGCGAGGCGCTGCTCTTCCTCGTCACCGTGGCGGGCGTGGCCTGCATCGGCGGGGTCGTCTCGGCGCTCGTGGCCGCCGTCACCGCGTCGCTGCTCCTCAACTACTGGTTCATACCGCCCGTGGGCGCCTTCACCTTCGCCGACGCCGACAACATGCTCGCCCTGTCGGTGTTCGTCCTCGTGGCCGCCGTCATCGCCGGAGCCGTCGACCGCTCGCTGCGCCTGTCGAGACGCGCGACCCGGGCCACCGCCGAGGCGGAGACGCTCTCCTCGCTGGCCGGCTCGGTGGTGCGCGGCGACCACACGGTGCCGGCCCTGCTCTCCCGTACACGCGAGATCTTCGGCGCCGACTCCGCGGAACTCGTACCGGCCGCTCGCGCGTCCGACGCGCACGCGGGGGATCCGACGGTCAGTCAAGTCGCTGTCGGAGACGGTCACTTCCTCGTCCTGCGCGGCCGGGCCCTGCCGTCCTCGGACCGGCGCGTCCTGGCCGCCTTCGCCGCCCACGTCACCGCGGCCGCCGAACACGCCCGGCTCGCCGAGGCCGCGGCGGAGGTGGAGCCCGTACGGGCCGCCGACCGGATGCGGACGGCGCTCCTTGCCGCCGTCAGCCACGACCTGCGCACCCCGCTCGCCGCCGGATGGGCGGCCGTCGCCTCCCTGCGCAGCACCGACGTCGAGTTCACCCCGGACGAGCGCGAGGAACTGCTCGCCACCGCCGACGAGTCCATGGCCCGGCTCGCCCGGCTCATCGACAACCTCCTCGACATGAGCCGCCTCCAGGCGGGCGCCCTCAAGCTCTCGCTCCGCCCCACGCAGTTGGAGGAGGTGCTGCCCGGGGCGCTGGACAGCCTGCCGTCCGACGCGCCCCGGCCCGTCCTGCACGGCTTCGAGCAGGCGCCGCCGGTCTTCGCCGACCCACCGCTGCTCGAACGGGTGGTCGCCAACCTGGTGGGCAACGCGATCCGCCACTCCCCGCCCGCCCACCCCGTCCTGCTCACGGTGAGCGCCCTCGCGGGCCGCGTGGAGCTCCGGGTCGTCGACCGGGGCCCGGGCCTCCCGCCCGGTGACCGGGAGCGGGTCTTCGAGCCCTTCCAGCGCCTGGGGGACACCGACAACACCACGGGTGTCGGCCTCGGTCTGGCCCTCGCCCGGGGCCTCACCGAGGCGATGTCCGGGACCCTGACCCCCGAGGACACCCCGGGCGGCGGCCTGACGATGGTCGTCTCGCTGCCCGGCGCGGGCGGCTGACGCGGCGGAACGGAGCGCTCCGAGGGGGGGCGGGAAGGGGCCCCGAGGCAATCCTGACGCGGTCTTGACACCGAACTCCCGTGCGAAGGGTGCCGCAGCCGGCGCCGTTCGGCAGGGTTCTGATGTGACGTCAACCATCCAGCTCCATATGCCACTTGGGCAACGCTCGCAGCACATGGTGATCTGCGGGGACGACGGACTCGCCCACCGCCTCGCCGTCGAACTCGACGCCGTGTGCGGTGAGGCGGTCACCGTCGTGCTCCCCTCGCGCCGCGACCAGCACGGCGCCGACATCGCCGCCCTGCACCGCGACCCGCGCTCCCCGATCGAACTCATCGTGGCCCCCGCGCCCGACGAACGGACCCTCCGGGCCGCCGGCGTCGAGCGCGCCGCCGCCCTCGCCCTGACCTACGCCGACGACCAGGTCAACATGACGGCCGCCCTCCTCGCCCGCGGCCTCAACCCCTCCCTACGCCTCGTCATCCGCATGTACCACCGCGAACGGGGGCGCCACCTGGAGCGCCTCCTGGACCGCGCGGCGGGCGTGCAGGAGCAGTCGGACGCCTCCACCACCGTCCTCTCGGACAGCGACACCGCCGTCCCCGAGCTGGTGGCCGCCGCCGCCGTCGGCGAGGGCCACACCCTCCAGGTCGAGGGCAAGGTCTTCCGCGGCGTCGTACGGCCGGCCGGCGCCTCACCGCACACCGCCGACGTCGCCACCCTCGCCATCCTCTCCGGGGCGCACGCGGACGACCCGGCGAGCGAGGACAGCGCCGAGACCGCCGGCCTCGGCGGCACCCAGCTGCTGCCCGACACCAGGACCGCGGACCGCCGCCAGTTCACCCACGCCCGCCTCATGCTCGAAGAGGTCACCCACCACCACGCGCCGCGCCTCCCGGAGGACCGGGGCGGCGGCCGAGCCTGGCTGCGCGCCCGCCTCTCGCACCTGCCCTGGAAGGTGTTCCTCGCCCGCGAGGTCCTCGCCGTGTTCGGCGTGCTCGCGGCGGTCGTCGTCGCCCTGACCGCCGCCACCTGGCTGGTCGAGGACGGGCCGTTCTGGCGCGCCGTCTACCTGCCGCTCCTGGACATCTTCACCATGGGCGACCCGGCGACCGGCGAGGACGAGTCGGCCGCCCGGCGCGTCCTCCAGCTCATCGCCGGCTTCGTCGGTCTCGCCATCCTGCCGCTGGTGGTCGCCGCGACCATGAACGCCACCGAGGCGTTCCGCAGCGGCTCGGCGAACCAGCCACCCGCCCCCGGGATCGCCGACCACATCGTCCTCGTCGGCCTCGGGAAGATCGGCACCCGCGTCCTCGCCTTCCTGCGCACCACCGACCACCAGGTCGTCGTCATCGAGCGCGACCCGGCGGCCCGCGGCGTCGCCTACGCCCGTGAGCTGGGCGTCCCCCTGCTCATCGAGGACGCGACCGCGCCCGGCGTCCTCGAACAGGCCGGGATCCGGCACAGCAGGTCCCTCCTGGTCGTCACGCACGGCGACGGCGAGAACCTCGACATCGCCATGGCCTCGCGGGAGATCAACCCGGCGATCCGGGTGGTCATGCGGCTGTACGACGACGACTTCGCCGCCACCGTGTCCGCCACCATGCGCGCCTCGTACCCCGACGCCCTGACCCGCAGCCGCAGTGTCTCCGCGCTCGCCGCACCGGCCTTCGCCGCCGCCATGATGGGCCGGCACGTCCTGGGCGTGATGCCGGTCGAGCGGGGCTCCCTGCTGTTCACGGCCGTCGACGTGGCGGGCCACCCGGAGCTGGAGGGGCGCTCGGTCCACGAGGCGTTCCGGGCGAACGAGTGGCGGGTCGTCGCCGTGGGCGCCGGGGCCGCGCTCCAGGCGCCGGGCGGCGACACCCTGGGCGGGTTCCGCCACGACCGGCTCACCGGCTTCGACTGGCGCCCGGTGCACGGCAGGGTGCTGCGCGCGGGCGACCGCGTCGTCCTCGCGACGAGCCGGCAGGGCCTCGACGTCCTCATGTCCGGAGTGCAGCCGCACCCGCCGGAGCGCAGGCGCGAACGCGCGGGCGAGACACCCGGTTCCCCTTCCGGAGGCAGGGAGACGTAGGGGACGCGTCAAGAGCGCGCTGCGGGACGTATGGGGGGCGTTAACGAGAGCCGATCCGTGGCCGAAACGCGGTTACCTCATCTCGTCCGAGAATCCGTTCTTCCTTCTTCCTGCATCCGGGAGCTCACGATGGCCGACGTGGCCTTCGTCGTCACCACGATCGCGGTCTTCGCGCTGGTGGCCTTCATCGCCAAGGGGGTGGCCAAGCTGTGAATGCCGAGAACATCGTCGGTCTGCTGGTGGCCGCCGCCCTGCTGGGTTATCTCGTCCTCGCCCTCGTCAAGCCGGAGAGGTTCTGAGTACGGATATGAGTCCTGTTCTCGCTGGAGTCCTCCAGCTTCTGGCGCTGATCGTCGCTCTGGGTCTGTCGTACCGGCCGCTGGGTGACCACATGGCGCGCGTCTACTCCTCCGAGCGGCACCTGCGGCCCGAGAAGTGGATCTACAAGGCCATCGGGGCGAACCCGAACGTCGAGATGCGCTGGCCCGCCTACCTGCGCGGCGTCCTCGCCTTCTCCGCGGTGAGCGTCCTCTTCCTCTACCTGCTCCAGCGCGTGCAGGGCTCGCTGCCCGGCTCGCTCGGCTTCGTGTCGATCGACCCGGACCAGGCGTTCAACACCGCCGCGTCGTTCGTCGCCAACACCAACTGGCAGTCGTACTACGGCGAGCAGGCCATGGGCCACGTCGTGCAGACCGGCGGCCTCGCGGTGCAGAACTTCGTGTCGGCGGCGGTCGGCATCGCGGTGGCGGTCGCGCTGGTCCGCGGCTTCGCCCGCTCCCGTACCGGCGAGCTGGGCAACTTCTGGGCCGACCTGGTCCGCGGCACCGTCCGCATCCTGCTGCCCATCGCCGTGATCGGCGCGCTGGTCCTCGTGGCCTGCGGCGCGATCCAGAACTTCTCCGGGATCCACGAGGTCGGCCAGTTCACCGGCGGCACGCAGCAGTGGAACGGCGGCGCGGTGGCCTCGCAGGAGGTCATCAAGGAGCTGGGCACGAACGGCGGCGGTTACTTCAACGCCAACTCCGCCCACCCCTTCGAGAACCCCAACGGGGTCTCCAACCTCTTCGAGATCTACCTGATCCTCGTCATCCCCTTCGCGCTCACCCGCACCTTCGGCCGCATGGTCGGCTCGATCAAGCAGGGCTACGCGATCCTGGCGACCATGGCCACCATCTGGATCGGCTTCACCGCCCTCATGATGTGGACCGAGTTCTCCCACAACGGCCCGGCGTTCGACATCGCCGGCGGTGCGATGGAGGGCAAGGAGACCCGCTTCGGGATCGGCGGCTCGTCGATCTTCGCCGTGGCGACCACGCTGACCTCCACCGGCGCGGTGAACTCCTTCCACTCCTCGTACACCGGCTTCGGCGGCGGCATCACCATGCTGGGCATGCAGCTCGGCGAGATCGCGCCCGGCGGCGTCGGCTCCGGCCTCTACGGCATGCTGATCATGGCGGTCATCGCCGTCTTCATCGCCGGTCTGATGGTCGGCCGCACCCCCGAGTACCTGGGCAAGAAGATCGGCACCCGCGAGATCAAGTTCGCGGCCTGCTACATCCTGGTCACCCCGGCGCTCGTGCTCTGCTTCACCGCCGCCTCGTTCGTCCTGGACACCCCGGCGAACTCGATGACCAACTCCGGCGCCCACGGCTTCTCCGAGATCCTGTACGCCTTCACCTCGGGCGCCAACAACAACGGCTCCGCCTTCGCCGGCCTGAACGCCGACACCCAGTGGTTCAACTCGACCATCGGCATCGCGATGCTGCTCGGCCGGTTCCTCCCGATGGTGTTCGTCCTCGCGCTGGCCGGCTCGCTCGCCGAGCAGCAGCCCGTACCGGAGACCGCGGGCACGCTGCGCACCGAGAAGCCGCTGTTCACGGGTCTGCTGGTCGGCACGATCATGATCATCACCGGTCTCACCTACTTCCCGGCCCTCGCGCTGGGACCGCTCGCCGAAGGGCTCGCGGCATGACCATCGACGTAAAGAAGCACGAGGACGACATGTCCACCACGACGACCGCCACGAAGGCGCCCCACGGCGACCTGTCCGGGGGGCACCAGGCGCCTGGGCGGGTCGGCGGGGGACTGTTCGACCCCAAGCAGCTGGTCAAGTCCTTCCCCGACGCGATCAAGAAGCTCGACCCGCGCGTGATGATCAAGTCGCCGGTGATGTTCGTGGTCCTCGTCGGCTCGGTGGTCACCACCGTCCTGGCGATCAAGGACCCGGGCGACTGGTTCGGCTGGGCGATCACCGTCTGGCTCTGGCTGACCACGATCTTCGCCAACCTGGCGGAGGCCGTGGCCGAGGGCCGCGGCAAGGCGCAGGCCGACACCCTGCGCAAGGCCAAGACCGACACCGTCGCCCGCCGGCTCACCGGCACGACCGAGGAGCGGGTGCCCGGCACCGAGCTGCGCGTCGGCGACCTCGTCGTCTGCGAGGCCGGCGACATCATCCCCGGCGACGGTGACGTCGTCGAGGGCGTCGCCTCGGTCGACGAGTCCGCCATCACCGGCGAGTCGGCCCCCGTCATCCGCGAGTCCGGCGGCGACCGCTGCGCGGTCACCGGCGGCACGAAGGTCCTCTCCGACCGGATCGTCATCAAGATCACGACGAAGCCCGGCGAGACCTTCATCGACCGGATGATCAGCCTCGTCGAGGGCGCGGCCCGGCAGAAGACGCCGAACGAGATCGCCCTCAACATCCTCCTCGCCTCCCTCACGATCGTCTTCCTGCTCGCCGTGGTGACGCTGAAGCCGTTCGCGATCTACGCCGGAGCCGACGAGCAGACCTCGCTGATCGTCCTCACCGCCCTCCTCGTCTGCCTCATCCCGACCACCATCGGCGCCCTGCTCTCCGCGATCGGCATCGCGGGCATGGACCGCCTGGTGCAGCGCAACGTCCTCGCCATGTCGGGCCGGGCCGTCGAGGCCGCGGGCGACGTGTCGACGCTGCTGCTCGACAAGACCGGCACGATCACCCTCGGCAACCGGCAGGCCGCCGAGTTCGTCCCCGTCAAGGGCACGACCGAGGCGGAGCTGGCGGACGCCGCCCAGCTCTCCTCGCTCGCCGACGAGACCCCCGAGGGCCGCTCCATCGTGGTCCTCGCCAAGGAGAAGTACGGGCTGCGCGAACGCCACCAGGGCGAGCTGGCGCACGCCACCTGGATCGAGTTCACCGCCCAGACCCGCATGTCCGGCGTCGACGTCGACGGCAGGCAGACCCGCAAGGGCGCGGCCGGCTCGGTCCTCACCTGGGTCCGCGAACAGGGCGGCCAGATCGCCGACGACGCCGACGCCCTCGCCAACCGGATCTCCCAGGCCGGCGGTACGCCCCTGCTCGTCGCCGTCAAGGACGACAAGGGGGCCCGCGTCCTCGGCGTCATCCACCTCAAGGACGTCGTCAAGGAGGGCATGCGGGAGCGGTTCGACGAACTGCGCCGCATGGGCATCAAGACCATCATGATCACGGGTGACAACCCGCTGACCGCGAAGGCGATCGCCGAGGAGGCGGGGGTCGACGACTTCCTCGCCGAGGCGACGCCCGAGGACAAGATGGCGCTCATCAAGCGTGAGCAGGCGGGCGGCAAGCTGGTCGCGATGACCGGTGACGGCACCAACGACGCCCCGGCGCTCGCGCAGGCCGACGTCGGCGTGGCGATGAACACCGGTACGTCGGCCGCGAAGGAGGCCGGCAACATGGTCGACCTCGACTCCAACCCGACCAAGCTCATCGAGATCGTCGAGATCGGCAAGCAGCTCCTCATCACGCGGGGCGCCCTGACGACCTTCTCGATCGCCAACGACGTGGCGAAGTACTTCGCGATCATCCCCGCGATGTTCGCGGTCGCCTACCCGTCGCTGAACGACCTCAACATCATGGGCCTGGCCTCGCCCGAGTCCGCGATCCTCTCCGCCGTCATCTTCAACGCGCTGATCATCGTGGCCCTCGTCCCGCTGGCCCTGAAGGGCGTGCGCTACCGCCCGTCCAGCGCCGACTCGATGCTGCGGCGCAACCTCGGGATCTACGGACTCGGCGGCCTCGTCGCCCCGTTCATCGGCATCAAGATCATCGACATGCTCCTCTCCCTCATCCCCGGAATCGGCTGACCACGATGAACAACTCAGCAGCGAACACCGGCCGAGTGCTCTGGGCGGGCCTGCGCGCCCTCCTGGTCCTCACCGTCCTGCTCGGCGTGCTCTACCCGCTCGCCGTCACCGGCATCGCCCAGGTCGCCTTCCCCGGCAACGCCAACGGCTCCGAGGTCAAGGACGCGAGCGGGAAGGTCGTCGGCTCCGAACTCATCGGCCAGACCTACCTCCTTCCCCTGAAGGAGGGCGAGGAGACGGCGGCCCCGGACCTGAAGTGGTTCCAGCCCCGCCCCTCCAACGGCCTGGGCACCAACTCCGTCAACACCCAGTACAGCCTCATCCTCTCCGGCGCCACCAACCGCTCGGGCGACAACGAGGACCTGATCACGTGGGTGACGGAGGCCAAGGCCGCCGTCGTCAAGGACAACTCCGTCGCCGGATACACGGTGAACCCGGCCGACGTCCCCGCCGACGCGGTCACCTCCTCCGGCTCCGGCCTGGACCCGCACATCTCCCCGGAGTACGCGAAGCTCCAGGTCCACCGCGTGGCGGAGAAGAACGGCCTCGCCGTCGACCAGGTCGAGAAGCTGGTCGCCGACCACACCGACGACCGCATCCTCGGCTTCATCGGCGAGCCCCGCGTCAACGTCCTCGCACTCAACATCGCACTCAAGGAACTGACCCAGGGCTGATGGCCTTACCGAAACGGCGGCGGAGCCGGCGGATCCGGGTGTGTCCCGGGCCCGCCGGCTCCCGCGGCGCGACGCACGACACGAACCACGCGAACTGCACGTACAACAGGAAGGCAGCACGCCGATGACGCGGGTGCTGGTGGTCGAGGACGACTCGAAGCTCGCGCGAGCCCTGGTGATCAACCTGCGGGCGCGCCGATACGTGGTGGATTCGGCACCGGACGGCGCCACGGCGCTCGCGCTCGCCGCCACCGAACCACCGGACGTGCTGATCGTCGATCTGGGGCTGCCCGACATGGACGGCGTCGAGGTGATACTGGCGCTGCGGCGCTGGAGCCGTTCCCCCGTCCTCGTCCTCTCCGCGCGCAGCGGCTCCGAGGACAAGATCCGGGCCCTCGACGCCGGCGCCGACGACTACATGACCAAGCCGTTCAGCATGGACGAACTCCTGGCCCGCCTGCGCGCCGCCACCCGGCGCACGGCCGACACGTCCGCGGCCACGGGCGAGGCGGGCACCGGCGCGGCGGGCGCGAACGGGGGCCGGGTCACCACCGACGACTTCACCGTCGACCTGGTGGCGAAACGGGTCCGGCGCGCGGACCGGGACGTCCGGCTCACCCCCACCGAGTGGCACCTGCTGGAGATCCTCGTGTGCAACCCGGGGCGGCTCATCAGCCAGCGCAGGCTGCTCCAGGAGGTGTGGGGCCCGAGCCACAGCACGAAGACGAACTATCTACGGGTCTACATGGCCCAGTTGCGGCGCAAACTGGAAGTGGACCCGTCGCATCCCCGCTATCTGATCACCGAACCCGGTATGGGCTACCGCTTCGAACCGTAGGAGACGCAGTACATGGGACGCGGAAAGCTGCGTATCTACCTGGGAGCGGCGCCGGGCGTCGGCAAGACGTACTCCATGCTCTCCGAGGGGCACCGGCGCGTGGAGCGCGGCACGGACTGCGTCGTCGCCTTCGTGGAGCACCACAACCGGCCCCGGACCGAAGTCATGCTGCACGGCCTGGAGATGATCCCGCGCCGCACGATCGAGTACCGGGGCACCTCCTTCACGGAGATGGACGTGGACGCCGTCCTGGCCCGCCGCCCCGCCGTGGCGCTCGTCGACGAACTGCCCCACACCAACGTCCCGGGCTCGCGCAACGCCAAGCGCTGGCAGGACGTCGAGGAGCTCCTCGCGGCCGGCATCGACGTCGTCTCGACCGTCAACATCCAGCACCTGGAGTCGCTCGGCGACGTCGTCGAGGCCATCACCGGCATCCGGCAGAAGGAGACCGTCCCCGACGAGGTCGTCCGCCGCGCCGACCAGATCGAACTCGTCGACATGTCGCCGCAGGCACTGCGCCGGCGCATGGCCCACGGCAACATCTACAAGCCCGACAAGGTCGACGCGGCCCTCTCCAACTACTTCCGCCCCGGCAACCTCACCGCCCTGCGCGAACTCGCCCTCCTCTGGACGGCCGACCGCGTCGACGAGTACCTCCAGGAGTACCGGACCGAGCACCGCGTCTCGAAGATCTGGGGCTCCCGGGAGCGGATCGTCGTCGGTCTCACCGGCGGGCCCGAGGGCCGCGCCCTGATACGGCGTGCCGTCCGCCTCGCGGAGAAGGGCGCGGGCGGGGAGGTCCTCGCCGTCTACATCTCCCGCAGCGACGGCCTCACCTCGGCGTCGCCGAAGGAGCTGGCGGTCCAGCGGACCCTCGTCGAGGACCTCGGCGGAACCTTCCACCACGTCGTCGGCGACGACGTCCCCGCCGGACTGCTGGCGTTCGCGCGCGGGGTGAACGCCACCCAGATCGTGCTCGGCGTCAGCCGCCGCCGTTCCTGGCAGTACGTCTTCGGCCCCGGCGTCAGCGCGACGGTCGCCCGCGAGTCCGGCCCCGACCTCGACGTCCACATCGTCACGCACGACGAGGCGGCGAAGGGCCGCGGGCTCCCGGTCGCCCGCGGGGCCCGGCTCGGCCGCTCCCGGACGATCTGGGGCTGGGTCGTGGGCCTCGTCGGCCCGGCCCTCCTCACGCTGGTCCTCAGCACCGCCGCCCCGGACGTGGGCCTCGCCAACGACGTCCTGCTGTACCTCACGCTCACCGTCGCGGCGGCGCTCCTGGGCGGACTCCTGCCCGCCCTCGCCTCCGCCGCCGTCGGCTCGCTGCTCCTGAACTGGTTCTTCACCCCGCCGATCCACCAGCTCACGATCGCCGACCCGCGCAACATCGTCGCCCTCACGATCTTCGTCGGGGTGGCGATCTCGGTGGCCTCCGTCGTCGACCTCGCGGCCCGCCGCACCCACCAGGCGGCGCGGCTGCGGGCCGAGTCGGAGACCCTGTCCTTCCTGGCGGGCAGCGTCCTGCGCGGCGAGACGACCCTCGAAGCCCTCCTGGAGCGGGTCCGGGAGAGCTTCTCCATGGAGTCCGTCGCCCTCCTGGAGCGCCCCGACGAGACGGCGCCGTGGACCCGTGTCGCCGTGGTCGGCCACCGCCCGTGCGACCGCCCGGAGGACGCGGACGTCGACATGCCCGTCGGCGACCACCTCGCGCTCGCCCTGACCGGCCGGGTCCTGCCCGCCGAGGACCGGCGCGTGCTCGGCGCGTTCGCCGCGCAGGCGGCGGTCGTCCTCGACCGGCAGCGGCTCGTCGGCGAGGCGGAGGAGGCCCGCAAGCTGGCCGAAGGCAACAAGATCCGTACGTCGCTCCTCGCGGCCGTCAGCCACGACCTGCGCACCCCGCTGGCCGGCATCAAGGCATCGGTGACGTCCCTCCGCTCCGACGACGTCGAGTGGTCGGAGGAGGACCGGGCGGAACTCCTGGAGGGCATCGAGGCCGGCGCCGACCGCCTCGACCACCTCGTCGGCAACCTCCTCGACGTCTCCCGCCTGGAGACGGGCACGGTCACCGCCGTCATCCGCGAGACCGACCTGGACGAGGTCGTGCCGATCGCCCTCCTCGGCGTCCCCGAGGACACCGTCGACCTCGACATCCCCGAGACCCTCCCGATGGTCGCCGTCGACCGCGGCCTGCTGGAACGCGCGGTCGCCAACGTCGTCGAGAACGCGGTCAAGTACAGCCCGCCCGGCCACCGCGTCCTCGTGGCGGCCAGCGCCCTCGCCGACCGCGTCGAACTCCGCGTCGTCGACCGCGGCCCCGGCGTCCCCGACGAAGCCAAGGACCGCATCTTCGGCGCCTTCCAACGCTACGGCGACACCCCACGAGGCGAAGGCGTCGGCCTGGGCCTCGCGGTCGCCCGCGGCTTCGTGGAAGCCATGTCCGGCACGGTCACCGCCGAAGACACCCCCGGCGGCGGCCTCACCATGACCCTCACCCTCCCCATGGCCGCCGGCGCCACCCCACCCCTCCCCCACTTGGCAGCGGAGGCGACGACGTGACGGGGGAGGCTCGGCAACGTCCGCTCCTGCTCGTCGCGCCTTCCGGGCACCGCTGATCGCTGATCAGCCGTGCCCGGCGTGCCCCGCCAATGTCGTGACGATGGCGGCGAAGGCCACGGCGTGGCCTCGGGTGTTGGCGTGGATGCCGTCGGGGGCGTAGAGCGTGGGGTCGGAGGTCAGGGGGTGATGGTGGGTGTCGATGTGGATGCCTCCCAGGGTGTGGGCCAGGTCGGCGGTGAGGTGGTCGAGGGTGTCGAAGCGGCGGGCCATGCCCTCCGCGTGTTCCGGCGGGACGAGGCCCGAGCGGGCCACGTCGAAGAGGCCGATGGTGACGACGAGGGCGCCGCTCTCCGCCAGGGGGGTCAGGAGTGCGGCGAGCTCGGCGCGCAGGGACCGCGGGTCGAAGGCGCGGAAGGCGTTGTTGCCGCCCGCGCTCACCATCACCACGTCCGGTGCGAACTCCAGCGCGGGGGCCAGCTGTTGGGCCCGGATCTCGTCGAGCAGCAGGTGGGGCTTGGCGAGGTTGATCGCGGTGAAGCCGGGGCGGGTCGCGGCGAGGGCGTCGGTGAGACGGTCGGCGAAGGACCGGTCACGGTAGCCGGGGAGGGGCTCCCTCACACCGGCGGTGACGCTGTCGCCCAGGATGGCGAGCCGCTTCCACGGGAGGTCGCGGAGGATGTTGGCGGCCGTGCCTGGGGATATGCAGTACGGGTCGGACGCCTCGGCGGCGTACGCGGAGTGCTCGGATGTCATCGCTGGTCTCCTTCGAGGACGCGGGCGGTCGAGGTCGGGGCGGTCGGCGCGGGCGCGGGTGCCGCGGTGAGGCGTAGGGCGAGACCGCCTGCCGCTGCGGTCAGGTTGACGGCGGTGGCGAACCAGTACACGGCGGCGTACGGCTCCGCGCCCCCGCCCGCGACCTCCGCGATGATCACGGCCGTCGCCGCGATGCCGAGCCCGCCGCCCACCTGGCGTGCCGCCATGACCGTGCCGGTAGCCGCGGCGAAGTGCTGGGGCGCGATGGACAGGGTCGCGGCGCTGGAGATGCCGACGGTGGCCATGCCCACACCCGCCCCCATCACCGCTCCGGTCGGCAGCCAGAGTTCCCAGAAGCGCGGCTCGGTGTCGACGAGCAGGGCCAGCGTCGCCGTCGAGGCGGCGATGAGGGCCGACCCGGCCGCCACCAGCGTGCGCGGGGCGAGGGCGACCGGGAGCCGCCCGATCCCGACACCGACCACGGCGGTGACCAGCGCCGCCGGGCTCATCGCGAGACCCGCCTCCAGGGTGGAGTAACCCCACACGTGGGTCAGGAAGAGCACCCCGAGCAGCATCGTCGTGAACAGCGCGGTGCCGTACGCGAAGGAGACCCCGCTCGCGACGGCGAAGGGCCGGCTGCGGAAGAGGTCCAGCCGCAGCGCGGGCCGCGGATGCCGGAGCGCCCGCACCACCGTGGCGACGCCCGCGAGCACGGTCACCCCGGCGGCGGACAGCACGGACACCGAGGCCCAGCCGTGGTCGGGCCCCTGCGTCAGCCCGTACACCGCCGCGCCGACGCACAGGGCGAGCAGCAGTCCGCCCACGAGATCGGGCCCCCGGCCGGTACGGGACTCGCCCGCGAGCAGCTTCCGCCCGGCGATCAGGACCCAGACGCCCACCGGCAGGTTGAGGCAGAACAGCGCCCGCCAGTCCAGGACTTCGACCATCACCCCGCCGAGCGCGGGCCCCGCCGCCGCGGCCAGCGCGCCCGCCGCGCTCCACACGCCGATCGCGGCCCGCCGGCGCTCGGCGGGGACCTCCGCGAGGACGAGCCCCAGCGAGGCGGGCACCATCAGCGCCGCCGCCACGCCCTGGACGGCGCGTGCGCCGAGCAGCACGGGCAGGTTCGGGGCCACGGCGATCAGCAGCGACGACACCGTGAAGGCGGCGACGCCGATCAGGAACAGACGGGCCCGGCCGACCGCGTCGGCCAGCGGTCCGGCCGGGGCGAGCAGGGCGGCGAAGGGGATCACATAGGCCGTCGCGACCCACGAGACCGTGGTCAGCGAGACGTCGAAGTCGGCGGCGATCGGCGGCACCGCCAGGTTGGTCACGGTGGCGTCGAGAAAGCTCAGGAAGGTGCCCGCACAGGCGAGTAGCAGGGCCAGAGAAGCCCGGCCGGGAGTGACGGAAGAAGTCATGGCGAGGATTTAAGAAGCCGAACGTTCGTATGTCAATAGCGTACGGTCGTTTGCTAAGATGGCCCGTATGGCAGGACGTGCATCAGCCCAAGCGGCGCTCGAGACCCGGCGGTCCGTACTGCGCGCCGCCGCCGAACTCGCCTCCATGGAGGGCCTGGACAGCGTCACCATCGGCCGCCTCGCGGACCGGCTCGGCATGAGCAAGGCGGGCGTGATCGGCCAGTTCCGCAGCAAGGAGAAGCTCCAGCTGGAGACCGTCGAACTGGTCCTGGACGACTTCCGCACCCAGGTCTGGCTGCCCGTACGCCACCACGACAAGGGCCTGCCGCGCCTCCTCGCCGTCTGCGCCGCCTGGGTGCGCTACTCCGCCGATCCCGGCTACTCCGGGGGCTGCCTGCTCACCCAGGTCACGTACGACTACGACGCCCGCACCGGCGCCGTGCACGACCGGATCGCCGAGGGCCGCGCCCGCTGGCGGGACACCCTGCGCCACGACATCGAGGCCGCCGTCGCCGCCGGGGACCTCCCGGCCCGGACGGACGCGCCCCAGGCCGTCTACGGACTGGAGTCGCTCGCCGCCGGGATCACCCCGGCGCGACTCCTCCACGGCGACGCCCGCACGGAGGACTGGGCCCTGCGCGGCATGCGCGCCGTCCTCGGCCTCCCGCCGACGGAGGACGAGACGCCGTAGACCGGCCGCCGTCGGGCGACCGTCACCCGGTCCCGAGGAAGCGGATGTGGGGGCGGCCGTCCGGGCCGGGGCGGGTGACGGAGGCGCGGACGCCGTACACGTCGGCGATGAGCCCTTCGGTGAGCACCGCGTCCACCGGCCCGGCCGCCACCACCGAGCCCTCGCGCAGCACCACGACGTGGTCGCAGTACATCGCCGCGAGGTTGAGGTCGTGCAGCGCGACGACGCAGGTGAGGCGCAGCCCGGCCACCAGGTTCAGCAGGTCCAGCTGGTGCTGGATGTCCAGGTGGTTCGTCGGCTCGTCGAGCAGCAGCTCGCGCGGCTCCTGGGCGAGGGCGCGGGCGATCTGCACGCGCTGGCGCTCGCCGCCGGAGAGGGTGCGCCAGGACCGCCCGGCGAGGTCGGTCAGCCCGGTCCGGGCGAGCGCGGAACGCACGGCCGCCTCGTCGGCGCCCGTCGCCGGCGCCCACGCCCGGCGGTGCGGGATGCGGCCGAGCCGTACGGCGTCGGCCACGGTGAGGTCGACCTGGGTGTCGGCGTGCTGCTCGACCACGGCGATCCGCCGGGCGAGCGCCCGGCGCGGGACGGAGCCCAGCGGGCCGCCGTCCAGGGTCACGACCCCCGCGTCCGGCGCGAGGACGCCCGCCAGGACGCGCAGGAGGGTGGACTTCCCCGAACCGTTCGGCCCCAGCAGCCCGGTGAGCGTCCCGGCGCGCGGCGCGACCGTCACCCCGTCCAGGACGAGGGCCCCGCCGGCCGTACGGGAGACACGCTCGGCCCGCAGCCCGGTACGCGTACCCGCATCCACGTGAAGGTCCGTCATCGGGCGCTCCTGTCGCTCCTGGTGCGGTACAGGACGAGGACGAACGCCGGGACGCCCACCAGCGAGGTCACCACGCCGACCGGCACCTCCTGCGGGTCGAGCACGGTACGGGCGAGGGTGTCGGCCCACACCAGGAAGACCGCCCCGGCCAGCGCCGCCAGGGGCAGCAGCCGGGCGTGGCCGGGGCCCACGAGGGCCCGTACCGCGTGCGGCAGGACCAGGCCGACGAAGCCGATCGCGCCCGCCGACGAGACCAGGACCGCCGTGAGCAGGGCGGTGACCGCGAGGAGGACGAGGCGGGTCCGGGCCACCGAGACGCCGAGGGCCGTCGCCGCGTCCTCGCCGAACGCGAAGGCGTCCAGCGTACGGGCGTGGCCGCCGCAGACCAGCAGGGCGCCCGCCAGCACGGCGGCGCACACGCCGACGTCGGTCCACCCGGCGCCGGAGAGCGAGCCGAGCAGCCAGAAGAGGACACCCCGGGTCGTCTCGGCGTCGGCGGCGGTCATCACCACGAACGAGGTGAGGGCGGAGAACAGCTGCATCGCGGCGACCCCCGCGAGCACGACCTTGTCCGTCGACCCGCCCAGCGTGTGGCTGAGCAGCAGGACCAGCGCGAAGGAGCAGAGCGCGCCGACGAAGGCGCCCCCGGTGACGGACACCAGCCCCCCGCCCGCACCCAGGACGACGACCGCGACCGCCCCGGTCGAGGCGCCGGAGGAGACGCCGAGCACGAACGGATCGGCGAGCGGGTTGCGCAGCAGGGACTGCATCACCGCGCCGCAGACCGCGAGTCCGGCGCCGCACACGGCCGCGAGGAGCGTACGGGGCAGCCGCAGCTCCCAGACGATGCCGTCACGGATCGCGCTCAGACCGGACGGCTCCCCGCCGAGGTGGGCGGCCACCACCGACCACGCGTCGGCGACGCGGAGGTCGGCCGGGCCGATCGTGACGGCGACGGCGACGGAGACACAGAGGAGGACGACCCCGACCACCCCGACGACGGGCGGCAGCGCCCGGGACGAGAGAGGCAGCGGTGCGACGACACGGCGCCCGGTACGCACCGTACGCTGCCTCCCGGCCGCCGTCTTCTCCGGCCCGGACGGGGTCACTTGGCGAGCCCGTACGTCCGCAGCGCGGCGGCCAGCTTCTCGATGCCCTCGACGGTGCGGAGGGTGGGGTTCATCGCCTGCCCGCTGAGGATCACGTACCGCTTCTTCCGCACCGCCGTCATGTTCCGGGTGACGGGGTGGGACTCCAGGAACTCGATCTTCTTCGCCGCGCTCTCGGCAGACTGCGCCTTGCGGGTCAGATCGGCGATCACCAGCACGTCGGGATCGCGGTCGGCGACGGTCTCCCAGTTGATCTGCGGCCACTCCTCCTTCGTGTCGTCGAAGACGTTCTTCACACCGAGGGTTCCGCTGACGATGCCCGGCGCGCCGCAGCATCCGGCCATGTACGGCCCCTGCGAGTCGGAGAACCAGTACAGGGCGGACGCGCCGCCGAAGTCGGCGCCCGCCCGGGCCTTCTCCACCCGGGCGCGGAGCTCGCCGACGAGCTTCTCGCCGCGCTCCGGCACACCGAACACCCGCGCCAGGTCGCGGACTTCGCCGTACACGGTGTCCATGGTCAGCGGCTCGGTCCGCACGCCGTCGCCGTCGCCGCTGTTGTCCTTGCCGACGCAGTCGGCGGGGGAGAGGTACGTCGGCACGCCGAGCTTCGTGAACCGCTCCCGGGGCGCCACACCGCCCTTGCCGAGCGTGTAGAGGAAGGAGGCGCTGACGAAGTCGGGCTCGGTGTCGAGCACCTTCTCGAAGGACGGGTAGCGCTCGGCGAGCCGGGGGACGGTGGCGTTCGCCTTCTCCAGGCCCTTGAGGACCGGGTCCGTCCAGGTGGCGGTGCCCACCATCCGGTCGGCGAGCCCGAGCGAGAGCAGGATCTCGGCCGAACCCTGGTCGAGGGCGACGGCGCGGCTCGGCGGGCGCTCGACCTCGACCCGCTGCCCGCAGTTGTCGAGGACGACGGGGAAGCCGGAGTCCGCCCCCTTCGCCCCGGCCGGCGCCGCCGCCCCACCGGAGCCGCAGCCGGCCACGAGCACGGCCCCGGCCACGACCAGCACGGCGGAACGGACGGGGCGAGAGAAGGTGACACGGCCGGTGGAGCTGACACGGCGGGTGGGGCCGGCGGGGCGGGCGAAGGGCACGGAAAGGAGTCCTCTGCGTCACGGCTCATGCGCGGAGCCTGTCGTACGGTGCTCCCCGGGCGACGGCGCACGCCGGCCGGGGCCGCCAGCAGGTCTTCGGACTCGGGGTCGTCCGGACGGAACGCCTTCCCAGACCCCTCGGGGGCCCAGTGGCCGATGTCCCGCCCGTCACCCTCACCGCTGCGCGTCAGCTCCGGATTCCCACCGGATTCCCTGACCCGTGCACGTACCGTGTCGGTCGATACGTACAGAGGTGCGACTGGCTCGGGCAAATTACCACAGGCCGATCATGGCCCTTCCGGCGGCGTGAGCGGTGTGAGCAGCGTGAATGGTCGGCCCACGGCGTTGGGACTAGTGTCGAGAGATAGGCCGAACCGCGCCCGCGCCCCCGTGACCCGGCAGGCCACGGGGTGGGGTCGAGGCGCGCGAAAGGAGCCTCCCATGACCCGTACGTTGCGAGGCGCGATAGCGGTGGCCTCGACGGTGGCCCTGTCGCTGGGCGTGGTGGCGACGACGACCGGCGCGTCGCCCGGGCAGGCGAAGCAGGACATCAAGATCGGACTGCTGCTTCCGGAGAGCAAGACCACGCGGTACGAGAAGTTCGACCGGCCGTACATCGAGCAGAAGATCAAGGAACTCGCCCCGGACGCCCAGATCGACTACTACAACGCGGCCGAGAGCGCGACGACGCAGCAGCAGCAGGTCAACACCGCCCTCGCCAAGGGCGACCAGGTGCTCATCCTGGACGCCGTGGACGCCAAGTCGATCCAGTCGTCCGTGGAGAAGGCGAACAAGGCCGGCGTGAAGGTCGTCGCCTACGACCGCCTCGCGCAGGGCCCGGTCGACGCCTACGTCTCGTACGACAACCGCAAGGTCGGCGAGCTCCAGGGCCAGGCGCTGCTCGACGCGCTCGGCGACAAGGCGGACAGCGGCCAGATCGTCATGCACAACGGCTCGCCCACCGACCCGAACGCCGCCGAGTTCAAGGCCGGCGCGCACTCCCTCCTCGACGGCAAGGTGAAGATCGGCAAGGAGTACGACACCCCCAACTGGGACCCGAACAACGCCAACCAGCAGATGTCCGGCGCCATCAGCGCCCTCGGCAAGGACAACATCGTCGGCGTCTACTCGGCCAACGACGGACTGGCCGCCGGCATCGCCACCGCCCTCAAGGCGGCCGGCATGAACGTGCCGCTGACCGGTCAGGACGCCCAACTCGACGCCATCCAGCGGATCCTGCTGGGGACGCAGACCATCACGATCGAGAAGCCGTACAAGCCCGAGGCCGACATCGCCGCGACCATGGCCGTCAACCTCGCCGAGGGCAAGCCGCTTCCGGCCGACCTGACCCCCACCACCGTCACCAGCGGCAGCGGCCAGAAGGTCCCGGCCACGCTGCTGACCCCGGTCGTGGTCGACAAGGAGAACATCAAGGACACCGTCGTCAAGGACGGCCTCTACACCGTCCAGGAGATCTGCACGCCGGCCTACGCCGACGCCTGCAAGGAAGCCGGGCTGGAGTGACCGAGGAGGCGGTCGAAGGTGACGGAAGCACCTGTGCTCAGCCTGCGGGGGGTGTCCAAGAGGTTCGGCGCGGTCCAGGCCCTGTCGGACTTCGACCTGGAGGTCCACGCCGGTGAGGTCGTCGCCCTCGTCGGCGACAACGGCGCCGGGAAGTCGACCGCCGTCAAGGCGATCGCCGGCGTGAACCCGCCCGACGACGGCGTCATCGAGTGGCAGGGCCGGCCGGTCTCCATCCACCGGCCCCACGACGCCCAGAACCTCGGCATCGCCACCGTCTACCAGGACCTCTCCCTCTGCGACAACCTCGACGTCGTCGGCAACCTCTTCCTCGGCCGGGAGCTGCGCCGCTTCGGCGTGCTCGACGAGGTCCGCATGGAGCAGCGCTCCCGCGAACTGCTCGACACGCTCTCCATCCGGATCCCGTCGGTACGCATCCCGGTCGCGTCGCTCTCCGGCGGCCAGCGCCAGACCGTGGCGATCGCCCGCTCGCTCATCGGCGACCCCAGGATCGTCATCCTGGACGAGCCCACGGCGGCGCTGGGCGTGGAGCAGACCGCCGAGGTCCTCGACCTCGTCGAACGCCTCCGCCAGCGTGGGCTCGGCACCATCCTGATCAGCCACAACATGGTGGACGTGATGGCGGTCGCCGACCGGATCGCGGTGCTGCGCCTCGGCCGCAACAACGGCTTCTTCGACCGGCGCGCCACCACCACCGAGGAGATCATCTCCGCCATCACCGGAGCCACCGACAGCGCCGTCACCCGGCGCCAGGCCCGCAAACGCAAGGAGCGGGAGGCACGGGGGGAGGAGGCGCCATGAGCGACGCCAGAGACCCAGACGGCAGGTCTGGCCCGTCCGGCCCGTCCGGTCCGGACGATGCCGCCGCCCAGCAGCCCGCCCCCGAGGCGATGCCCGCCGTCGACAGCCGGCTGATCGTCCGTGAGGAGGGCTTCCGGGGATACGTGGGCGAGTTCCGGCGCAAGCTGCGCAGCGGCGAACTCGGCTCGCTGCCGGTCGTCATCGCCGTCGTCATCATCTGGACGGTCTTCGGCAGCCTGGACAGCGCCTTCCTCTCCGCGCAGAACCTGTCCGACCTCAGCCAGCAGATCGTCGGCACCGGCATGATCGCCGTCGGCATCGTCTTCGTCCTCCTGCTGGGCGAGATCGACCTGTCGGTCGGCTCGGTCAGCGGACTCTGCGCGGCCCTGTTCGCCGTGCTCAACGTCATCAACGGCATGAACCAGTGGCTGGCGCTGCTCGTCGCCCTCGCCGGGGGAGCGGCCGTCGGGCTCATCCACGGCTTCTTCTTCGCGAAAGTGGGCGTGCCCGCCTTCGTCGTCACGCTGGCGGGCAACCTCGCCTGGAACGGCCTGATGCTCCAGGTGCTCGGCACCAGCGGCACGGTCAACATCCCCAGCGAGAGCGTCGTCGCCGAGCTCTACTCCACGATCTTCGAGAACCCGGCCGCCGCCTACGCCACGGCGGCGGTGGGCACCGGGCTCTTCCTGCTCGCCTCGCTGCTCGACGCCCGGCGCCGGCAGGCGGCGCGAGTGCCGTCCCGTCCGATCGCCGAGATCGTGCTGCGTACGGTCGTGATCGCGGCGATCGCCTTCGCCGCGGCCGCCCTCCTCAACCGGTACCAGGGACTGCCGCTCGCGCTGCTGGTCTTCCTGATCCTGCTGGTGGTCCTCGACTTCGTGCTGCGCCGCACCCGCTACGGGCGCCAGATCTTCGCCGTCGGCGGCAACATCGAGGGAGCCCGGAGGGCGGGCATCAGCGTGCCGTTCGTCCGCATGAGCGTGTTCACGATCGCCGGCACGATGGCGGCCGTCGGCGGCCTCTTCCTCGCCGGACAGATCCAGTCCGCCAGTCAGACCTCCGGCGGCGGCAACCTGCTCATGAACGTGATCGCCGCCGCCGTCATCGGCGGTACGAGCCTGTTCGGCGGACGCGGCTCGGTCTGGTCCGCGCTGCTCGGCGCCCTCGTCATCGGTTCCATCCAGTCCGGCATGAACATCATGGGCGTCAGCAACGCCGTCCAGTTCATGATCACCGGCTCGGTCCTGCTGGCCGCCGTGGTCGTCGACTCCCTGTCCCGCCGCAGCCAGAAGGCCGCGGGACGGGCCTGAACGCGCGGACGCACGCGGTCAGTTCTTGAGGTAGGGCTGGAGGAGGGTGCTCCAGGAGTTGTTGATCTGCTCGAACTCCCTGGGGCACTGCGCGGCCCGCTCCTCCGGCAGCACGCCGTCGGGGTTGCCGTCCGTCTCGACGACCGAATCGTACGCGTCGGGGTCCGAACCGTAGAGCCAGCAGGCCCAGTTGTAGAACCGCTGGATGCTCAGCGAGTGCTCGTCGGCGTAGACCTCGGCGGTCTTGTCCCCGGCCTCCTCCGCCTCGGCCAGGCCGCCCCAGGCGTTGATCGTGTCGATCGCGTACTCCTGGTACTTCTCCCCGCCGCTGGCCAGCATCAGCGCGGACAACTGGTCGACGGCGTCCTCCTCCTTGCCGGTGATCGGCAGGTCGTACATCGCCACGAGGCCGTGGCCCAGCTCGTGGAAGAGGACGCCGTTGGTCAGCCCGACCAGGTCCTCGTCGACGGCCGCGGCCCGCTGGTTCGCGGTGCCGGTGGTCTCCTGCTTCTCGTACACCGGCCGGAGCGCGCCGAGGAACTCGTAGCAGTAGGTGATGTCCTTCGTGTCCGGGTTCCAGAAGGCGTTCGCGACGCCGCAACTGGCCGCCTTCAACGGGACGTCGTGCGGCAGGGCCACCAGGGAGTCGGCGAAGGCGGCGACCTCGTCCAGGACCTGGGTCTCCTTGAGGAACGTCTCGGCCGGCTGGTCACTGGCCGCCTCCGGCGGCGCGTACGAGACCACGAGCTTCCCGGTCCCGGCCGACGCGGACGCCGATGGCGAGGGTGACGCGGGTGCCGACGCCGACGCGGTGTCTGTCGCGGACGGTGCTGCCACCGCCGGTTTCACCGCGTTGCCGGCCCGCGCTCCCGTCGTCTCCCCGCCGGAGCCGGAGGAGCAGCCGGTGGCGAGGCCGGTCAGCGCGGCCACCGCGAGGGCTACGCCGCTCCAGGGCCTGTCACCTCTCGTACGGATCACGGGGGCCACCTCTCGCAGCTGTCGTGGGCGGGACGCACTCCCCCCACGCTCCCCATCCTGGCCACGGGACCGCTGATCAGGCCCCCTGGAGTGGACCGATGAGGTGAAGCCTCACGTGGTCGTCCCGGCCAGGAGGGAGTGGCCGAGGGGCGTGAGGGTGTGCAGGACGGCCGTCCCCGTGCGGACGGTGTCGATCAGCCCCGCGCCCCGGAGGACCCGGGCGTGCTGGCTGGCCGCCGCGAGCGAGACGGAGGCGCGTTCGGCGAGCGCCGTCGTGGTGGCGGGCGAGCGCAGGAGCGCGAGCACATGGGCCCGGGTCCTTCCGAGCAGCGCGGCGAGCGCTTCCGGCCGCTCGCCGTCGGGAGTCGCGTCGGGGGCGTCGTACAGGGGGTAGACGAGGACGGTCGCGGCCTCGGGGCGGTACATCACCATCGGTCCGGTGGCGAACCACGAGGGCACGAGCAGCAGCCCCCGCCCGCACAGCGGGATGTCGTAGCTCGACGCCGAGGGCAGGTGCAGGGTGGGCGCCTGCCACCACCAGGTCGTGCCGAGCGTGGTCAGCAGCGCGTCCACACCCCCGCGCAGCAGCATCTCCGACCGCAGCGCGCGGTCGGTGAGGGTGTCGCGGCGGATCCGGGGCCAGAGCGGTTCCACGGTCGTCTCGAAGTAGCGGCGGGTGTCGTCCAGCAGGGCGCGGGCCGCGGCCGGCGACCCCTGCGCGAGCTCCCGCGCCCACCGGCCGGGCCGCGCCATGCCACCGTTCCAGCCAGTGGCCTCCGGGATCCCGAGATCCAGCGCCAGCCGCTCCGAGGGCGTCGCCCCGACCGCCTCCAGGGCGCCGGTGAGGTCGTGGACCGACGGCTGGAGCAGGAAGTCCGGGACGAAGCCGTCCTCGGCGACCAGCTCGGCGAGCACACCGGCCCGGGCGACCGCGCCACCCGGCAGGGACCGGTGCCACTCCCTGGCGGCGGCACGCGGACGCTCCAACTGCCCGCCCCTGCCGCCGCGCAGGCCCCCGCGCGGGTCCAGCCGCAGGCTCAGGACGGTTTCCGAGAGCGCGTTGGGCGCCGGGGCGAGAGTGATCCGGCACAGATCGGCGGCGGTGAAGTGAAGACGGATCATGCCGACCGATTATCCGCCCGGCGGACCCATTCGACGAGGGCCCTTTCGACAAGGGCCCTTTCGACAAGGGCTCTTTCGACAAGGGACCTTTTCAACGAGGGACCTTCAGCGAGGGACCTTCAGCGAGGAACCCTTTCAACGAGGGGCGAAAGGCAGTGCGTTCCGCGCGAGGCGGCGGCACGCTCCTGCCGTCCCTCTCCACCACGCGCCGAATCCCCTTGGAGGTCGCGCCGATGCGCCGCATCCCCGCCCGAACGGTCAGCCTCGCAGCCGCACTTCTGCTCTCCGCCCTCGCCGGTGCGGCCGCGCCCGCCCCCGCCGCCGCACGGGACCTGCCCGACACGTACGTGGTCTCCCGCGAGGCCGGCGTCCTGCCCGAGGGCATCACCGTCACCCCGGACGGCACGATGTACGTCTCCTCCGACGGCCTCGGCACCCTCTACCGGGGCCGCGTCGGCGCCCCGGACCTGAAGCCGTTCCCGGCACGGGGACTTGAGGACCGCCCCAGCACCCTGGGCGTGCACACCGACCGGCGGGGCCGGGTCCTGTCCGTGGGCGGCGCGACCCTGATGCTCCACGACCGCCACGGACGCCTCCTCGCCACCCGTACCGCACAGGCCGGACCGCTCGGCGCGCCCGACCTCAACGACCTGACCGTGACGAAGGACGCGGTGTACGTGACCGACTGGGCCAACCCGGTGATCCACCGGGCGGAGCTCCGCGGAGCCACCCTGGGCCCCCTCGAACCCTGGCTCGACATCCGCTCCGCCTTCCCCCAATTCCCGCCCCAGTACTGGCTCTTGAACGGCATCGTCGCGAACGCGTCGGGCTCCACCCTCCTCGTGGCGTCGAACGGCACCGAGGCCGTGTGGCGGATCTCCACCTCGGACAAGCAGGTCGCCCGGCTCGACCTCGGCGACCAGTCCTTCGGCCCCGACGGCATGGTGCTGCGCGGCCGGACGCTGTACGCCGTCCTCAACTACGGTGCCCCGCACGGCGTCTACGTCGCCCGGCTCGACGCGGAGCTGCGTACGGGCACGGTGACGCACCGGCTCACGGACGGCCCCTTCGACCTCCCCACCACGCTCGCGCGGCACGGCTGCCGCCTCTACGTGGTCAACAGCCAGCTCGACGAGCCGCCGGGCCTCCCGCCGTACACCGTGAGCGCGATCGACGACCCGACCTGCCGCGACACGCCCTGAGAGACAGCGGACCCTAGGGCTGCCTAGGGCTTCCCCAGGGTCCGTACGGCTTCCACGATCAGGTCCCAGAACCGGTCGGCGTCGACGTCCATGCCCACCTCGACGTCGGCCGGCAGGCCCGTCACGCCGTGCAGGTCGACCACCGTCGCGCCCCGGGTGTGGGTGCCGTTCAGCTCCACGGCCACCGCCGCCCGCGCCAGGCTGACCAGCGACGGGTCGATCAGGTGGGCGACGGTCAGCGGGTCGTGCAGCGGGGGCGCGTCGAAGCCGTACACCTCGCGGTAGGTGGAGCCGAAGTAGGTGAGCAGGTCGACGCAGAGGCGGCTCAGGGGGGTGCCGAGGGCGGCGATGCGGGCGACGACCTCGGCGGTGGCCCGTACCTGATGGGTCGCGTTGAGGCCGAACATCGTCACAGGCAGACCACTCCGGAAGACGATGTCGGCCGCTTCCGGGTCGCACAGGATGTTGAACTCGGCCGCGGGCGTGGTGTTGCCGCGCTCCGTCGAGCCGCCCATGAGCACGATCCGCGCGATGCGGTCGGCGAGCTCGGGGTGGGCGAGGAGGAGGACGGCGATGTTGGTGAGCGGCCCGGTCGGCACGAGCGTCACCGGCTCCGGGTGCGCGAGCAGGGTGTCCCGCATGAGGGTGAGCGCGTCGCGCGGGTCCTGCGGCACGTCCGGCTCGCCCTTCGCGAAGCCGGGCCCGTCCAGGCCGGAGTCGCCGTGGATGTTCTCGGCGATCCGGCGCGGCCCGTGCAGCGGGCGGTCGCGGCCCGCCGCGATCGGCACCCCGTGGATCCCGGCCGCCGCGCACACCCGGCGGGCGTTGAGCGTCGTCTTCTCCAGCGTCTGGTTGCCCGCGACGGTGGTGAGGGCGAGCAGCTCGACCGAGGGGTGCGCGGCGGCCAGCAGAATGGTGAAGGCGTCGTCATGACCGGGATCGCAGTCGAGCATCACGGGAACCGGCATGCTCACACCGTCCCACATCCGGGCCGGCGGGGCGACGGATGCGGAGGCTCTCCGGAGAGCAGGGGGCTGGAGGGCGCCGAGGCGGGCTGAGGGGGCTCAGGGGCCTCAGGGGCGGGTGGTCACCACCTCGCGCTTGAGGATCTTGCCGGTGGCGCCCTTGGGCAGTTCGGGCAGCAGCCACACCACGCGCGGGTATTTGTACGGCGCCACTTGCTCCTTGACGTACGCGACCAGCTCCTCGGGGGTCGCCTCGGCGCCGGGGCGGAGGGACACCGCCGCTCCGATCTCCTCGCCGAGGGTGTCGTGGGGGAAGCCGACTACGGCGGCTTCGGCCACGGCCGGGTGCTCGTAGAGGACCTCCTCGATCTCCCGGGGGTAGACGTTGAAGCCACCACGGATGATGAGGTCCTTCTTGCGGTCCACGATGGAGTAGAAGCCGTCCTCGTCGACCCGGGCCAGGTCCCCCGTGTGGAACCAGCCGTCCCTGATCGCCTCGGCGGTGGCGTCCGGCCGGCCCCAGTACCCCTTCATCACGTTGTGCCCCCGGACGCACAGTTCGCCGATGCCGTCCTCCACCCGGTCGAGCCGCATCTCGACGCCCTCGATGGGCGTGCCGACCGTGCCGGGCTTGCGCGGGCGGTCGAGGTGGTTGAAGGAGGCGACGGGCGAGGTCTCCGACAGGCCGTACCCCTCCAGGACGGGACAGCCGAAGGTCTTCTCGAAGGCGTGCAGGACCTCCACGGGCAGCGAGGCGCCGCCCGACACGCAGAGCCCCAGGGTCGCGGTGTCGTGCAGGCCGGGCTGCCGCGCTTCGGCGGCCAGCAGAGCGGCGTACATGGTGGGGACGCCCGCGAAGACGGTGACGCCGCGCTCCTCGATGGTCCGGAGCGCGATGTCGGCGTCGAAGCGGTGCAGGAGGGTGAGCCGGGCGCCGATGACGACGGCGGCGTTCATCGCGACGACCTGGCCGAAGGCGTGGAAGAGGGGGAGGCAGCCGAGGACGACGTCGTCGGGGCTCAGGTGGAAGAGCGTGCGGGCGGCCATCTCGGAGTTCCGGCCGATGTTGAGGTGGGTGAGCTCCGCGCCCTTCGGCAGGCCCGTCGTCCCGGAGGTGTAGAGGATGACGGCGGTGTCGTGGTCCGCGCCGCAGGACGCGGTGACGGGCTCGGGGTGCGCGGAGAGGAGCTCGGCGAGGGACCCCTCGGCGACGGGGACGATCTCCGCATCCGACCCGGCGGCCTCGGCGGCGGCGCTCACCTCACCGGTGAGGGACGCGTGGACGAAGACCAGGCGGGCCCCCGAGTCCTTCAGGTAGTGCGCGATCTCCCGCCGCTTGAGCAGGGGGTTCATGGGGACGACGACCGCGCCCGCGCGCAGCGTCCCGTAGTAGAGGACGGGGAACTCCAGCAGGTTGGGCAGCATGACGGCGACCCGGTCGCCGGGCGCGACGCCGTGCGCGCCGAGCAGCGCGGCCACCCTGCCGGAGAGGCCGTCCAGGTCGGCGTACGTGAGGGAGGCGTCGCCGAGTTCCACGGCGGTGCGCGTGCCGTGCGCGGCGGCGGCGCGGGAGAGGGCGTCGGAGAGGTTCACTGAGGGGTCCTGTTCGTGAGCTGAAGGGAGGGGGAGGGGAGGCGTGGTGATGAGGTGGCGGGTCAGCCGCGGAGTGCGGCGGCGAAGATCGCGGGGAGGCGTGCCGCGCTCGGCGCGGTGGTGAAGCGGGTGAGGCGGGCGAGGGTGGTGACGGCGGTGCGGTGGGTGACGAAGTACGGGGGACGCGGGGAGAGGGAGGGGGAGCCGGTGAACAGGCCGCGCGGGGCGGGCGCGAAGGGGGCGCGGAGCACGGTCTTCTCGATGTCCTCCTCGGCCAGCATGAGCGCGTTGTGGACGAAGCCGACGCCGCTGCCGATCTCCTGGCGGGTGTGGCCCGGGTACGCGCCCCAGGGCGTCTGGCCGAGGAGGAAGCCGATGGCCGACCAGCAGTTGACGCCGACCGTGCCGTAGCGCAGACCGGCCACGGCCCGGTCCACCGCCGCCCGGTGGGCCTTCTCGGTCTTCGGGTGGACGATGAGGGTGGCGCCGAGGGTGCCGGGGAGCCGGTCGTTCGCGAAGTCGACGGCCGCGCGCAGGAACTCCTCCGGGGTGTCCCCGGGGAGGCGTACGACTCCGAGGGCGCTGGCGAAGACCTCGGTACGCAGGAAGGCGTCGTCCTCGTCCGTGAGGTCCGGCAGCAGCAGGCGCCCGCCCGCGCCGTGCGTCTCCGCCTCAGGGTGCGCGTCGGCGACGGCGGCGAGCCGGCGGTCGGCGCCGGGGTAGTAGTCGGTCCGGTCGGGCAGGGCGCGCAGAACCCGGCGGATCTCGGCGAGCAGGCGCTCGGTGCCGTCCCAGGCGCGGGGCAGGACGAGTATCTGGCTGGCGACGCAGTTGTGGCCGGAGTTGTTCATCTTGCTGGTGACGATGTGCTCGGCCTGGAAGCGGAAGTCCGCGGCGCTCCACGGTCCGGGCGCCACGAGGCAGGGGCTGACGCCGCCGAGTTCGCTGCTGAACGGCTTGGTGTTGAGCGGGGTGTCGGCGGCGCGGCGCCGCGCCGCGTGCTCGTCGGTGCCCCAGACGATGGCGTCGTGGGTGCGGTCGCTGCCGGTGACGTGGATGGTGTCGACGCCGTCGTGCGCCGCGAGGTGGGCGCCCTCGGCGGCGCCGCCGTCGACGAAACGCACCCAGCCCCGGGCGGTGAACTCCGCGAAGACCCGCTCGAAGTGGGGCCGCAGGTAGGCGTTGACGGGGTTCATCTTCGCGAGGACCACCTGCCCGTCGACGTACAGCTTGTGGAGGATGTCGAGCGCGGTGATGGCGGCGACGTTCCCGGCCCCGAGCACGAGAGCGACCCCGCCCGCCCCGCCCCCGGACCCGCCTCGGTACGGGGCCCCGGCCCGGTCCCGTACCCCCTGCGGGGTCGTACCGGGCCGCGTCCACACCCGCGCGGAGAACCCGTTGAGAAGGATCCGGTCCCAGCCGCCGGCGGGAAACACGTCGACGCAGGTACGGCCATGGTGCTGGCGCACGGCCCGTGCGTCGACCGGCTCCCGACCGGCGGCGATACGCCGCAGCGTCTGGAGATAGGCGGCGGCCGTCCGCGCCAGAGCCCACGGCGCACCGGTCCAGTCCTCGGCGGCCCACGGAGAGTCGGCGGTGTACCCCTTGGCACGCGCGGCCGCCTCGACCATGTCCGCCGCCCCGTCCTGGATACGCGGCAGCATCCGCTCCAGGAGGGCGATGCGCTCGGTGACGGGGGCGGCGGCCCAGCCGGCGGCGCCCGCACGGAGATCGGACACGGCGGCGTCCAGGTGGGTGGTGTCGGGGAGGGGGGTGGTCACGGCTGGCTCCTTGGGAGGGGGTGGGTACGGCGCAGTGGAAGGGGGGCCTGGGCGCGGGGGTGGAAGAGGGCGCTCGGGCGCGCGCGGCACTGGGGTGCCCGGGCGCGGGCTGGCAACGCGGACCGGGGTGCGAGCCCGGAACAGCGGGCCCAGGCGTGAGCCCGGAAGCGGGCAACGCGTGCCCGGGCGCGAGCCCGGCAGAGCGTCCCCGGGCGCGAGCCCGGAAGAGGAGCGGGTTCAGGCGCCCGCGCGGTGCGCGTCGCGCGACGGGTCGATCAGGGTCGCCGCGGCCAGGGCGCCGGCCAGCAGCAGGGCGGCGGAGACGAGGGTGGCGTTCTGGTAGCCGGCGGGGCCCTGCGCGTCGATCATGGCGCCGACGACCGCGGGGGCGATCAGTCCGGCCGTCGTCACCAGCGCGTTCATGATGCCGAGGGAGCCGCCGCGCAGCGCCGCCGGTGCCAGCTCCGCGACCGTCGTGACCGCGACCGTGGCGAACGATCCGCTGATGCCGAACCCGGCCACCACCAGCGCCGTCTTCGCCCCCGCGCCCTCGGCGAGCGGCACGGCGAGGAAGCAGAGCCCGCCGAGGAGGAGCAGCGCCGCGCCGACCCTGCCGCGGGCCCAGCGGCTCGGCACGCCGCGCCGCATCAGCCGTCCCGTGACGGCGGCCTGCGCGAGGAGGGCGACCGCGCCGATCGCCCACGGGACGGCGACCAGCGTGCCGGAGGCGGCGGAGGAGTGGCCGAGACCGTTCGTCAGGTACGAGGGGAGCCACACCAGCATCAGCGCCACGGACCAGTAACTGGTGAAGTACGCGAGAGTGGTTCCCAGCCAGGTACGGCTGCCCAGAACCCGCCGGTACGCCCGCCAGGGAACGCGTACCGAGGCGGCGGTCGCCTTCTCACGGTGGTCGCCGTCGGCCCCGAACACGGCCCAGACCACGGCCCACACCGCGCCCACGACGGCGAGCACCCACAGCGCGGCGCGCCACCCGTGCCGGTCGATGACCCACGTCAGGCCGGGCGCGGCGGTGATGACGCCGAGGGTGATGCCGAGCGTGACGAGCGCGCCGGGCAGATTGCGCCGGTGGTCGGGGAACCAGGACAGCGCGGCCTGCTGGGCGACGGGGAACGCGGGGCCCTCGGCGGCACCGAGGAGGATCCGCGTACCGACGAGCACGGCGAGCCCGCCGCCGAGGGCGGCCGGGACCTGCGCGACGGACCACAGGGCCGCCATGAGCAGCAGCAGCCACTTGAGGGACACGCGGTCGGCGAGCATCCCGACGACGACGGCGGCGACCGAGAACAACAGGAAGAACGCGCTGTTGGCCAGCCCGAAGTCGGTGGCGGACAGGCCGAGATCGGCGCGGATCTCGTCGGCCGCGAGACCGAGGACCGCCTTGTCCGCGAAGTTGACCATCATGAAGACCACGAGCAGGCCGGTGACGATCCAGGCGCGTGCGCCCGGCCCGTCACCCGCCGCGCTGCGCCCGGGGACGGGCTTCCGCGCGGGGGTGGTGTCGGCGGCGGTCATGGCGACCTCCAGGAGGAGAGGGAGGGAGGGGAAGAGGGAGGGGAGCGCCGCCGCGCCCGGGGTGTGCGGCCCCGAACGGCGGCGGAGGGCCCCTGCGAGCCCGCCGAGGACGGCCCGGCAGGGCACCCGGCGATCAGGCGGACAGCGGTACGCCCGCGATCGCGATGCGCTCCATCACCCGGCGCTCCGGGAAGTAGTCGTTGATCGCGTAGTGCTGGACCGCGATGTTGTCCCAGATGGCGAGGGACCCGGGCTGCCACCGGAACCGCACCTGGTACTCGGGGATGCGGGCCTGGAGCACGAGCGTGTCGAGGAGTTCGCGGTTCTCCTCGTCGGAGAGGCCCGTGATCCGCGTGGTGAAGGGCTCGTTGACGTACAGGGTCTTCCGTCCGGTCCGCGGGTGGCGGACGACGACGGGGTGCTCGACCGGCGGCAGGGTCCGCCGGAAGTGGGCGACCTGCTCCTCGCTCATCGTGGCGCCCCAGCTGGGCACCCAGTCGTGGACGGCCGTGAGCCCGTCGACGCGCGCCTTCGTCTCCTCGGGGAGGTTGTCGTACGCGGCGCCCATGTCGGCCCACATCGTGTCGCCGCCGGCGGGCGGGATCTCGACGGCGCGCAGCACCGAGCCCAGCGCGGGCGCGGCCATGAACGAGTGGTCGCTGTGCCAGATGTTCTCGTTGCCGACGGCCATCGCGTCCTTGGCCAGCCGGGAGACGCCGACGGTGCCGCCCTTCGGGAAGAAAGGATTCACCTCCGGCGCTCCCCACACGGCGGAGAGGGCCACGTGGTGCTCCTGTGTGACGTCCCCCTGGTCGCGGAAGAAGACGACCTTCCACTCCAGGAGTGCCTGCCGCAGCTCCTCGGCGAGCTCCTCGCCGAGGGGTCGGGTGAGGTCGACACCGGTGATCTCGGCGCCGATGTGCGGGGTGAGGGGGGTGATGTCGAGGAGGCGGTACGCGGCCTGGGGAGTGCCGGGTCCGACGCGGTCGAGGGTGCGGCGCCCGTAGTGCAGAAGGGGCTTGTCGAGGACCGGCTGCGGGGTGGTGACGGACATGCTGAAGGTGCTCCTCCACGGTGAGGGCTAAAATCGTTACCGGAAGTATCGATATTCAGTCATGCGTCGGCAAGGGGTCGGGCCCAGGAACTTCATCCAGCGCGGAAGACGCCCGTGATGAGGGGAAACGTGATGAGGGGAAAGGACAGCATCAGGACCGGTTCGCCGGTCGTGCGGTCAGGCGCGGACCGCCACCGCGCGGCACACGGAATCGGTCACCGCGTCGATGAGCGAGGAGTCCGGCGACTCCATCTCGCCGACCAGCCGGAAGAGCAGCGGAGCGGCGATCATCGTGGCCATGGCCCGGACGTCGGTGTCCGGACGCACGTCGCCCCGGGCGATGCCGCGCTCCAGGATCTCGCGGGTCGCGCTCATCACCCCGGCGGTGTACGCCCCGTACCGCCCGCGCTCGGCCCCCTCCTCGGCCGCCGCCCCGATGACCCCGGCGAGCAGCCGGTCCACGCCGGGCTGCCGGTACGCCTCCAGACGCGCCTCCAGCACCGTGCGCAGTTCGGCGCGGAAGTCGCCCAGGTCCGGCACGGTCAGCGGCCCGACCCGGGACTCGGCGGCGGCGATGATCAGGTCCTGCTTGGTGGGCCAGCGGCGGTAGATCGCGGGCTTGCTCACGCCGGCCCGCCGCGCGACCCCGTCCATCGTCAGACCGCCCAGACCGTGCTCGGCGATGACGGCCACGACCGCGTCGAACACCGCGGGCTCGACCCGCTCCTCACGCGGCCTGCCCGGCCCCCGCCCCGCTCCCCGCCCCACGCCCGAACCCCGCCTCTCGATCATGCCCCGAGCCTACGCGCCCCGCCCTGCCGGCCGCGGTCGGCCTTACCGGTCTCGATCGGCCTCAACCGGCCTCGGACGCGGTCCGGGTCGAGGTGAGGACGCCGATCTTGTCGATGCGGTGCTCGGGGTTGCCGAGGGCGTCCCGCCAGAAGTTGCCCGCCGCGTCGTCCTCCGGGGTGGCGCAGGTGGAGAGCGTGATCATGGCGCGGGTGGGCCGCTCGCCCGGCTCGCCGGGGACGGCGGCCCGCTGCTCGGCGAGGGAGCGGTCGGAGCGGAAGGAGGTGCTGCGGGTCTCGACGATCCGGTACGTGTACGTGGTGTCCCCGGCGGTCACGCGTACCGTGTCGCCGACATCCACGTCGGGCAGGTCGCGCAGCGCGCCCCCGGCGGAGAGCCGGTGCGCGGTCACCTGGTAGTTCCCGATGTCCCCGGGACCGACGCCGCCGCGCTCCCCGTACGGGCTGGCCGCGACGCCCCGGTCCTGGATGCGCGTCCCGGCCCGGTCGTCGGTCTTCCCCTCGTACGGCACGACGCGCAGGTCCTCCACCCCGATCGACGGGATGTCCAGCTCAGCGGGACGCGGGCGCGGGGTCGGGGTCGAGGTCGGGGCCGGGGTCGGTGTGGGCGCCACGGCCACCGGTTCGGCCGGAGTCGCCGTGGCGGTCGGCGCGGGCGACGGCGGGACGGCGTCCGAGGGAGCGGGGGCGCCCGCACCCGTGGTGGCGGCGCAGCCGGCGAGCACCACGAGGAGGGTCGTCGCGGCGGCGGCGCGGAGGGTGCGGAGGGTGGGATGGGCACGGCTGGGTTGGCTCATGGCTCTCGACCACCTGGGCGTGGCGTGGCGTGGGCGGGGCACTCCGTTACAACGGGGAACGGCGGCCCCGCGCCGCGTATTCCCGTCGGCGCCGCCGCCCCGGCCCGCTCCCGTCGGTGCCACTCGATCGGCCGGGCTGTACGTGCCCGGCCGCACGAGGAGGCGCATCCTGGGGGCAGGACCATTCCCCGTGGGGACCCCCACGTCCCGGCGAGGGAGGCACGACGTGAGCCCCTCCGACCGGGACACGCCCCCGAGCGGCGGACTCGAAGACATGGCCGCCCTCCTCCTCGACGCGCACGACCACATCCGGTGGTGGTCGCGGTCCGCAGAGGAACTGCTGGGCCGGACAGCGGAGGACATCGAAGGCCGCCCCGCACACGAGGTCCTGGGCACGGCCGTACCCTCCTGGACCGACCCGAGGAAGGCGGCAGGGTCGGCCGCCGGGTCGCCCAGCACCTCCGGATCGGCGACTGAATCGCCCGGCACCGCCGGACAGGCAGATGCATCGCCTGGCGCCTCCGGATCAGCCACCCCGGCATCCGGCACCGCCGCGTCGGCAGCCGGATCGGCCTCGCCATCGGCCCGTACCGCCGCATCGGCCGGCACCGTCCACCGTCTCCTGCTGCGCCATGCCACCGACGGGTCCGCCGAGGCCGACGTCGTGCTGCTCCCCGGAGCGGTGGCCGGTGAGAGGATGCTGCTCGTCCGGCGGCCGGTGACGGCCGGACGTCACGACCCGGACCGGGTCCTGGCGCGTTCCCTCCTCAACCAACGGCGTCTGGGCGTAGCCGAGTTCGCCCCCGACCTCACCATGACGCGGAGCAACGCGGCGCTGGAGGCGCTCCGTCCGGCGGGCGCGCCGGCCGGCGCCGACTGGCTGTACGACCTGACGGACGCGGACGGCGACCGGACGGTACGGGAGATCCTGCACCAGGTCGCGGTGACCGGGATGCCGGTCGTCGGCGCCGACTTCCGGCCCGCTCCGGAGGGCTCGGACCCGGTTCTGAGCCTGGCGTGCTTCCCCGTGGACGCGGAGGACGGCGCCCGGCACGGGGTGGCCCTCGTCGCGACCGAGCCCGCGGCGCGCCTGCGGGCCCACCACCGGCTGACGGACGCGTACCGGAGGGCGTTCGAGATCGGCGAGTCGCTCGACGTCGTCCGCGCTGCGCGCGACCTCGTCGACCTCCTGGTACCGGCCCTCGGTGACCTGGCCTGCGTCGACTTCCCCGACGACGTGCTCCAGGGGCGCGACCCGGTGCTCGGGTACCCGGGGCACGAGGCGTCGCGCCCGCGCCGGGTGGCGGTCAAGGCGGCGGACGGAACGTGGCCGTCCGGCCTGGTGCAGCAGGGGGAACCCGTACCCCCGGCGCCGCCCGGGACGGCGGACGCGGCCGTCGCGGTCGGCGGCGTGATCAAGGCCGACGCCGCGACCGCCCGCGCGATGCTCGGCGACGAACCCGGGCTCTTCGCCCGCCTGATGCCCGAGGACATGCACAGCGCGCTCGGCTGCCCGCTCTACCACCGGTCGCGGCTCTTCGGTTACGTGATGGTCTGGCGCACCCGCACCCCCGAGCCGTTCGGGGACGCCGAGACGCGGCTCCTCCAGGACCTGTGCGACCGCACCGCGATGGCGCTGGACAACGCCCACCGTTACACGCGCGAACACCGCACCGCGCTCGTCCTCCAGCGCAGCCTGCTGCCGCCGGCCGTGACCGAGAGCCAGGCCGCCGAGACCTCCGGGATCTACCTGCCGGCCAGCGGCACCCTCAGCGTCGGCGGGGACTGGTTCGACGCGCTGCCGCTGTCGTCGATGCGGATCGGGCTCGTCGTCGGTGACGTCATCGGGCACGGGCTCCAGGCGACGGCCACGATGGCGAGGCTCCGTACGGCGGTCCAGACCCTCGCCGACCTCGACCTGCCGCCCGACGAACTCCTCACCCACCTCGACGACCTCGTGCAGCGCATGCAGGCCGAGTCGGAGCAGCCGGACGCCGTCGGCGCGTCCTGCCTGTTCGCCGTCTACGACCCCGTCACCCGGGTCTGCCACATGGCGTCGGCAGGCCACCCCGCCCCCGCGCTGCTGCTCCCCGACGGCGGCGCGGAGTTCGTCCCCGTCGTCCCCGGGCCGCCGCTCGGCGTGGGCGACAACCCCTTCGAGATCACCGACGTCACGCTGCCGCCCGGCAGCGTCCTCGCGCTCTACACCGACGGACTGGTCGACTACGACCACGACATCACCCGCGGCGGCGAGGAACTCCTCCGGAACCTGCGCCGGTTCCGTGGCCCCGAGCGCTCCCTGGAGGCGATGGGCCGCGACCTGATGGGCTGTCACCCGCATCAGGAGCGCCCCGCCGACGACGTCACCCTGCTCCTCGCCCGGACGCGGGCGGTGGCCGACACGGACACGGCCCACTGGGAGTACCCGGTCGACCCGGCCGCCGTCCACGACGCCCGCCACGACGTCAACGCCCAGCTGCGGGCCTGGGGGCTGGACGACCTCATGTTCTCCACCGAACTCATCGTCAGCGAACTCGTCACCAACGCGATGCGCTACGCCGGCGGCCCCGTAGGACTCCGCCTCATCCGCGGCCGCGTCCTCGTCTGCGAGGTCTCCGACCCCAGCAACACCCAGCCCCGCCTCCGCCGAGCCCTCATCACCGACGAAGGCGGCCGCGGCCTCTTCCTCATCGCCCAACTAGCCTCCCGCTGGGGCTGCCGCTACGGAGCCAGAGGCAAAACAATCTGGGCCGAACAACTAGTCCCCACCCCCTAACCCCCTCCCAACCGCACGATCCCCGCTCCACCTCCGCCCCCCAAGGCGGCCACGGCCCCGCGAACGCGACGTAGCGAAGCCCCCCGCGGCGCCGCGCCCCGCCCGGCCGGGCCCGGCCACGGGACAGGCTGCGCCCCTCCCCGCCCCCGGCGACAAAGACGCCCCCGGCCCCGGCCGCCGCCCCCAAGGCGGACCCTCCGACCCAGGCCCTGGCCCCCGGCCCTCGGCCTCAGGCTCGTGGCCCCTGGCCCCTGGCCCCTCGCCCGCCCCTGGCTCCTGGCCTCCGGCGCCCGGCGCCTGGCCTTCCGGCCTCCGGCCGCCCGCCCCTGGCTTTGGCCTCCGGCCCCTGGCCGCCCGCCTCCGGCCCCCAGCCCTCGCCGCCCGCATCCGGCGCCCGGCCTCCGCCTCGGGCCTCCGGCCTCCGCCCCCCCGGACTCCGGCCAGGGGCCCCGGCCCCCTGGCCGCCCGCCCAGCCCCGCCCCAGCCCCTGGCCCGGTTTCCGGCCCCCGGCCGCCCGCCCCTGGCTTTGGCTCCCGGTCTCCAGCCCCCGGCCTCCGAAGCGCGGCCTCCAGCCTCCAGCCCCCGGCTCCCCGGCCTTCCGGCCCCCGGCCGCCCGCCCCTGGCTTTGGCCTCCGGCCTCCGGCCCCCAGGTCCCAACTCTCGGCCTCCGGCCCTTGGCCTTCTGCGTCTGGCACCCAGCCCTCGGCCGCCCGCCTCCGGCCCCCGCCCTCCAGCGCCACGCCCCCGCGCACGCGCACGCGACGTAGCGAAGTCCCCCCGGCGGTGCCGCGCCCGCCCGGGCGGCCCGGCCACGGGACAGGCTTCACCCCTCCCCGCCCCAGCCGCACCCCCGCCCCCATCCCGCCGCGTCCTACCCCACCCACCCGCCCCCTGTCAGTCCGGAACCTTCCGGGGTCCCTCAGGGTGGGACACGTTGCTACGTTCCTGACCGCCCGGCTGCACGGACGCCCGACGGGGTGGGTTCGGGGTGGGCTGGGACATCGTCAGGCTGACTATCTGGAGGTCACGTTGAGCGCGCAGCGGCCGTCCCGCAGGAACATTCTCAAGTCCGCAGGTGGGCTCTCGGCCGCGTTGGCGCTGGGCGGTGCGGGGGTCGTCGCCTCGGCCGGGCCCGCCGCCGCCGTGGGGGACGGGTTCGGGCTGCGGATCGTGGGGCGCGGGGAGCAGGACCACCGCATGTGGTGGTACCGCTTCGCCACCAGCGCGATCGGCTGGGAGCCCGCCGTGAACGTGCTCCTGCCCGACGACTACCACTGGAGCGGCCGCCGCTACCCCGTCCTCTACCTCCTCCACGGCGGCGAGCAGGACTTCATCACCTTCGACCGCGAGGGCGTCCGCGCCTGGACCGCCGGCAAGCCCCTCATCGTCGTCATGCCCGACGGCGGCCGGACCGGGTGGTACTCCAACCCGGTCAGCTCCAACGTCGGCCCCCGCAACTGGGAGCACTTCCACATCGCCCAGCTGATCCCCTGGATCGACGCGAACTTCCGCACCTACGCCGAGTACGACGGCCGCGCCGTCTCCGGCTTCTCCATGGGCGGCTTCGGCGCCCTGAAGTACGCCGCCAAGTACTACGGCCACTTCGCCTCCGTCAGCTCCCACTCCGGCCCCGCCAGCCTCCGCCGCGACAACGGCATGGTCGTCCACTGGGCCAACGCCACCTCCGCCGCCCTCGAACTGGGCGGCGGCACCGTCTACGGCGCACCCTTCTGGGACGAGGCGCGCGTGAACGCCGACAACCCCGTCCAGCGCATCGAGAGCTACCGCCACAAGCGCGTCTTCATGGTCGCCGGCACCAGCCCGGACCCGGTCAACTGGTTCGACACCGCCAACGAACAGCATGTCCTCGCCGGACAGCGGGAGTTCCGCTCCCTCCTCGGGAACGCCGGGATCCCGCACGAGTGGCACGAGCCGTCGGGTGGTCACAAGATCCGGGCCGACATGATGCAGCGCGACATCGACGGCATCATCGCCCGCCTCCGCAAGGCGTGACCATCGGGCGTGCGGCGCAGGGCGTACGGCTCATCACCCACGCCCCGCGCCGTACGCCCGCCCCGCCCCATCCCCCATCCCTAGACGAGAGGTGCGGCTCGTGTCCCTCGGACCTTCCCGCCACGCGTTGACCTGGCTCCTCGCGGCGACCGCCGCCCTGCTGCCCGCGCTGGTGGTCGCCGCCCCGGCCTCCGCCCGTACCGCCGAAGCCATGGCCGCCACCGCCACCGCCGCCTGCCCCTCCGCCGGCTTCGTGAACCAGCCGCACCACCCCGGTCACAACGGCGTCGACATCGCCGCCGACTACGGGACGCCGATCTACGCCGTGGGCGACGGACAGGTCACGATCTCCGGGTACGAGAGCGGCTACGGCCAGTGGATCCGCATCCAGCACGCCGACGGGACGATCTCCGAGTACGGGCACATGTACCAGCGGGACGTCTTCGAGGGCGAGCACGTCGTGGCCGGTCAGCAGATCGCCCTGATGGGGTCGGAGGGCCAGTCGTCCGGACCCCATCTGCACCTGCGCATCTGGGGCGACCCCTCCACCTCGTACGGTGTCGACCCCGAGGTCTACCTCGCCGAGCGCGGCGTGACCCTGCCCTGCGTCCCGGGCAGCGGCCCCCGGCCCGAACCGCTCGTGTACCCGGTCGAGTCGGGCCGCGTGGTGTCGGCCCGGTCGGCGGACGGCCGCCTGGAGGTTTTCGCGGCAGGCGCCGACGGCGTCCACCACGCCTGGCAGACGGAACGCAACGGCGCCTGGTCGCCCTGGGAGAACCTCGGCGGCCCGGGCAACGCCGAACTGGCGCTCGCCCCGAACGCCGACGGCCGCCTCGAACTCTTCGCGATCAACGGAAACACCTTCCAGCACCGCTACCAACTCGCCCCGTCCGGCGCCTGGTCGGGCTGGGAGGGCTTCGGCGGAGGCGGCCGCGACGTGGCGGCCGGCGTGAACGCCGACGGCCGGATCGAGGTCTTCGCCTCCGGCCCGGTCGGCCTCTTCCACAAGTACCAGACGGCACCGAACGGCGGCTGGGCGGAATGGGAACCGACCGGCGGCGGTCCCGCCGACAGCCGCGTGGAGATGGAGAAGTCCCCCGACGGACGCCTGGAGGTCTTCGCCCTGAACGGAACCACCTTCCAGCACCAGTACCAGACCGCGCCCAACGGCGGCTGGTCGCCGTGGGACACCTTCGGCGGCGGCGGCCGGGATCTCACCGTCGACCACAACGCCGACGGCCGGCTTGAGGTCTTCGCCTCCGGCCCGGTCGGCGTCTTCCACAAGTATCAGACGACACCCACCAGTTGGTCGGAGTGGGAGCCCACCGGCGGCCCCGCCGACTCCCAGCTCACCAGCGAGCGCACGGCGGACGGCCGCGTCGAGGTCTTCGCCCTCAACGGCACCACCGCCGCCCACATCTGGCAGACCGCCGTCAACGCCCCCTACAGCACCTGGGAGACCTTCGGCACCGGTGGTACGGAGGTTGCCGCGGCCGCCAACGCCGACGGGCGCATCGAGGTCTTCGGCGCCAACCCGACGGGCACCTTCCATAAGTGGCAGACCGGTTTCGCGACCTGGTCCGAATGGGGCTGGGTCAGCAACACCGCGGGCCCCGGCCTCAACTGACGTACCACCACATGCCAAGGAGGCAGCAGGTGACCAGCGTTCCACGCTCCTCGCCGACCGGCGGCGCCACGCCACCCCGGCGCCGCGCCCGGCACCGGATCGCGCTGGCGGCGCTCACGCCGCTGTGCGTCGCCGCCGGCGGTCTGCTCGCCGGAGCCTCGCCCGCGTACGCCGCCCCGAGCGACCTGTGCGCCCAGGTCGGCTACCAGGCCGGTTTCCGGGGCGACGCGCTGGTCACCGCCGTGGCCGTCGCCCTCGCCGAGTCCAGCTGTAACCCGTCCGCGTCGAACACGCAGAACAACTCGCCCGCCTCGACCGACCGCGGCCTGTGGCAGATCAACGACTACTGGCACGCCGAGGTCTCCGACGCCTGCGCCTACGACGCCCAGTGCAACGCGAACGCGGCCTTCGACATCTCCTCCGGCGGGGCGAACTGGCAGCCCTGGTCCACCTACAACCAGAACCTGCACCGGCGGCACCTGGACGAGGCACGGGCCGCCGTGGACCGCCTCGGGAACCCGGGCGAACCCGGCCCCGCCCCGCTCGTGTACCCGGCCGAGTCCGGCCGCGTCGTCTCCGCCCGCTCGGCGGACGGCCGCCTGGAGGTCTTCGCGGCCGGCCCCGACGGCGTCCACCACGCCTGGCAGGTCGAGGCGAACGGCGCCTGGTCGGCGTGGGAGCCCCTCGGCGGCCCGGCCGGCGCCGAACTCGCCCTCGCCCCCAACGCGGACGGCCGTCTGGAGATGTTCGCGATCAACGGAAACACCTTCCAGCACCGCTACCAGCTCGCCCCGTCCGGCGCCTGGTCGAACTGGGAGACCTTCGGCGGAGGCGGCAAGGACACGGCCGCCGGGGTCAACGCCGACGGCCGGATCGAGGTCTTCGCCTCCGGCCCGGTCGGCCTCTTCCACAAGTACCAGACGGCGCCCAACGGCGGCTGGTCGGAGTGGGAGCCCACCGGTGGCGGACCCGCCGACAGCCGCATCGAGATGGAGAAGTCCCGGGACGGACGCCTGGAGGTCTTCGCCCTGAACGGGAGCACCTTCCAGCACCAGTACCAGACCGCGCCCAACGGCGGCTGGTCTCCGTGGGACACCTTCGGAGGCGGCGGTCGCGATCTCACCGTCGACCACAACGCCGACGGCCGGCTGGAGGTCTTCGCCTCCGGCCCGGTCGGCGTCTTCCACAAGTACCAAACCACACCCACCAGTTGGTCCGAGTGGGAGCCGACCGGCGGGCCCGCCGACTCCCAGCTCACCAGCGAACGCACCCCGGACGGGCGCGTCGAGGTCTTCGCCCTCAACGGCAGTACGGCCGCGCACATCTGGCAGACGGCAGTCAACGCCCCGTACAGCGACTGGCAGACCTTCGGCACCGGCGGTACGGAGCTCGGCGCGGCCACCAACGCCGACGGGCGCATCGAGGTCTTCGGCGCCAACCCCACCGGCACCTTCCACAGGTGGCAGACCGGGTTCTCCACCTGGTCCGAATGGGGCTGGCTCAAGGACACCGCCGGCCCGGGCATCGGCTGACCCCGGCCCATGCGACCGAACACGAGACCCCTCACGCGACCGATCAGCAGAAGGAACCTGTTGCGGGGCGCCGCCGTGGCGGCAGCCGCCCACCCCCTCCTCCTCGGCACCGGGGCCGTACAGGCGTCGGCAGCGGCTACCCCGCAATGGATCGGCTCCACCGCCCTCACCCACGTGTACGACCCGTCCACCCCCACCGGTCCGCGCTACCTCAACGACCACACCCTCATCAAGGCCCACGGCCGCTGGCACCTGTTCAGCATCGTCGGGAAGAGCGCGCCCCGCGGCGAGTCCCCGGACAGCGCCGCCGAGCTCTCCTTCGCGCACGCCTCCGCGCCCACCCTGCACGGCCCGTGGAGCACCCACCCCGACGCCCTCACCGTCGACCCCGCCTACCACGGCGAGGAGCACCTGTGGGCGCCGCACGTCATCGAGGCGGGCGGCAGGTTCTGGATGTTCTACGCGGCGGGCGGCGCGAACGGCGCGGCGATCAACCTCGCCACCTCCACCGACCTGTTCACCTGGACCCGCGAGCCGTCGGGCCCGCTCTTCCGCGGCCTCGCCGCCCGCGACCCGATGGTGCTCCGGGTCGGCGGCGAGTGGGTCATGTACTACACCGAACTCTCCGCCCCGGGCGGTCATCACGTCGTCGCCCACCGGCGCTCCGCCGACCTCGTCCACTGGAGCGAGCCGGGCACCGCCTTCACCGACGCGAGCACGGACACCACGGTCTCGGTCACCGAGTCGCCGTACGTCGTCGAACGGGACGGCTGGTACTACCTGTTCATCGGTCCGAGGGGCGGTTACGAGGGGACCGACGTCCTGGCCTCGCGCGACCCCTTCCGCTTCGACCTCTCCGGCTACGCGGGCCACGTGCCCGGACACGCCGTCGAGGCGGTCGCGGACGGGGACACCTGGTACGTCACCGCCGCGGGCTGGTTCCGGCAGGGCCTGTACGTGGCGTCCCTGGAGTGGCGGGACACGCCACCGTCCTGGCAGAGCCCGGACAATCCGGTGGCGGGGCTCGACGTCGACGGGCGGCTCACCGTCTTCGCGCTCGACGCCGCCGACCGCTCGATGCTGCGGCGGGTCCAGCTCGACCCGGCCGCCGACACCTGGTCGGAGTGGGAGCGGTTCGGCGGCCCGGCGGGCGCGGTGCCCACCCTGGGCCGGAACACCAACGGCAGGCTGGAGGTGTTCTCGCTCGCCCCGGGCGGGGTGAACCTGCACCACCGGGTCCAGCGGCCCGACGGCGGCTGGCACGACTGGGAGGAGTTCGGCGGCCCGGCCGGCGCGGCCCCCGCCGTCGCCCGCGACGCCGCGGGCCGTCTGGAGGTCTTCGCCCTCGCGCCCGGCGGCGCCTCCTTCGCGCGGCGCCGCCAGTGGTCGCCCGGATCGCTCGCCTGGGACCCGTGGGAGCCGGGCTTCGGCGGGGCCGCGGGAGCGCCGCCCGTGGTCGCGGCCAACGCCGACGGGCGCCTGGAGGTGTTCGCGCTGAGCCCCGGCGGCGCCGGCCTCCGCCACCGCTGGCAGGAGAGCCCCGGCGGGGCGTGGACCGCCGCGTGGCACCCGTACGGGACGGCGGCCGGCGCCGCGCCCCGCGCGGCCGGGGACGGGAGCGGACGGCTGACCGTCGCCGCGATCGGGCCCTCCGGGGTGGGCACCTTCGCCCGGCGGCAGACCGTGCCGAGCGGCGGCTGGGACGACTGGCTCCCGCTGTTCGGCTGGAGCGCCGCCGCTCCCGCCCTCGCCGCGAACGCCGACGGCCGGCTCGAAGCCTTCTCCCTGTCGCCCGGCGGCGCCCGCCTCGCCCACCGCTGGCAGCTCGCACCGGGCGGGGCCTGGGCGGGGGAGCGGGAGTTCGGCGAACCCGGCCTCCGCCTCGCCGCCACGCCCACCGCCGTGGCCGACGCCACCGGTCGCCTGCACGTCTTCGCCGTCACCGCCGAGGGCCGGATACGGACCCGGGTCCAGGCGCGGCCGAGTGCCGAGTGGCGTCCCTGGAGCGCCTTCGGTGACCGCCCCGTCGCACCGCTCGTATCGGGCGCTCCCGCTCCCTGAGCGCCGGGACTCCGCCGCCCGCGACGTCCGGATCGCGCCACGCGGCGGGGTCGAACCGGGGCCGAACGGGGGCCCGACCGGCCCGGGAAGGGACCGGACCGGGCCTCCCGCCCGCCCCGGGCAGTGACCTTGCCCACCTTGCGTACGGCCTCCGAGGCTGTACGAAGCCCGGCCCCGGCACCGGCCCGGCCGCCGCCCGTGCCGACCTCGCGGAGACCGGCCCACCGCGCTCAGCTGCCCAGAAATCTGGAAAACCATTCTAAAAAGCCGTCTCCGGTGGGCAGATGAGGTGGCCCGGGTCACAGCCCGGCCCCCCGCGCCCGCGCGCCACCGGGACCGCGCCCGCGACGGTCCCACCCGCTTCTCCGGCCCTCCTCGGAGGCGGCGTCACCGGTTCTGGCCGACGTGGCCGAAGCACGCCGGTGGACTCCTCCAAGGGGTGGGTATGGTTCCGCTCGTCCGACAACCGGGGCGCGCGGAACGGGGGAGCGATGAGCGGGGTGGTCGTCCATCTGCCGCAGGGCAGCGGAGGCACGGGTACAGGTACAGGAACAGGCGCGGGCGGCGGCGAACCGTGCGCCGACGCCGTGACGTTACGGCTCGGACCCGGCGAGGTCGCCCGCTTCGGGCGCGGCTCCCCGGGCACCCCCGTCGAGCTGCGGCTCGCCGACGCGGCGATCTCCCGGCTCGCCGGGGAGATCCGCGTCACCGACGACCACTGGCAGCTGACGAACCACAGCAGCACCCACAGCTACCTCGTGGAGAACCCGGAGGGAGCGGGGGAGTACCTCAGGGTCCCGCCCCGCCGGGTCGGGGCACCCGTGCCCTTCGAGTTCGCCCGCGTCGTCCTGCCCACGCGCGGCGAACACCCCGTCACCTTCCAGGTGTTCGCGCCCGACCACCTCTACCTCGACCCCGAGTCCAGCGGCGTCCCCTGGGGCAGCAGCACGGTCACCGCGTACTCCCTGGACGAGACCGCCACGTACTTCCTCGTCCTCGTCGCGCTCTGCGAGCCGCGGCTGCGCGACCAGTCCCGCGTCGCCGTCCCCACCACGCCCCAGATCGTCGAGCGGCTCAGGACCCACGCCGGCTGCGCCGCCCCCACCGCGCGGGCCATCAGCTCGCACATCGACTACCTCGCCGAGGAGAAGCTGCGCATCGGCGCCCCCGGGGGCCGCGACCAGGGCAAGGGCGACCGCCGCAACGGCAAGCGGGAGGAGATCGTCGGGCTCGCGCTCCGGTTCGGGCTCGTACGCGAGGAACACCTCGCCCTGCTGCCGCCCGTGACCGGGGCGGGCGGACGCCAGGGGCAGAGCGCGCGATGACACCCCCGCACGCCCCGCGCCCCACCACGGAAGGGGACGACGGCCCCGAACAGCTCCGGCCCGGCCACCGCGTCGGCGCGTGGGAGGTCACCGAACTCATCGGAGCCGGCGGCTGGTCCACGGTGTACGCGGCCCGCCCGGCCGCGCGACAACCCGGGCCGGACACCCAGCCGCCTCACGTCGCCCTCAAGGTCATGCCGACCGCCGGGCTCGCCCCCCGCCAGGCGCGGCGGATCACGGAGTCCGCGCGCCGCGAGGTCGAGCTCGGCCGCAAGGCCGGACACCCCCGGCTGATCGGCCTCCTGGACTCCTTCACGCTCGCCGCACCCGACCAGCCCTCCCTGGACGGCGCACTCGTGCTGGTCATGGAGAGGGCCACGGGCAGCCTGCGGGACCTCCTCGACGCGGGCGTCCCCGAGGCCGACCGCGTCCGGCTCCTCGAAGGGATCTGCCAAGGCATCTGCGAAGGGCTCGCCCACCTCCACCGCTCGGGCTGGGTCCACGCCGACCTCAAGCCCGAGAACGTCCTCCTGGGCGCGGACGGCTCCGTGAAGCTCTCCGACTTCGGCCTCGCCACCGAGCTGACCGGCACCCACGGCTACGTACCCCCCATGGGCACCCTCGACTACCTGCCCCCGGAACGCTGGCGCGCCCCCCTGGGGGAGCTCGGCGTCCAGGTCCGGACGAGCGCCGACGTCTGGGCCCTCGGCATCGTCGTCCACGAACTCTTCGCCGCCGGAGTCTCGCCCTTCCCCGGCGCCACTCCCGTCGCGCGGGGTGCCGCCGTCCAGGAGTACGGGGCCGGGCGCGCCCCGCTCCGCCTGGACCCCGCCGTACCGCCCTTCTGGCGCGCGCTCGTCGCGGACTGCCTCGCCCCCACCCACGCGGCGCGCGCCCCGCACACCGCCGAGAGCCTGCTCGCCCGCATCGCCGCCCGCCCCGGCGACCACGCCACACCCTCAGCACGCCCGGCGCGTGGCAGGACCCGCGTCAGAACCCGCGTCGCCGTCCTCGCCGCCGCGCTCTGCGGGGCCGGCGCCGCCCTGTACTCCGACACGGCCGGGCACGGCGTGGCCGCGCCGGCCGGCGCGATCCGGGTGTTCAACGCGGAGCGGGGCTGCCAGGAGCGGTCGGACCGGGACCCGCAGTGCAGCCTGGGCCTGGCCGTCGACCCCCACCGGCCGTACACGGCGGAGAACGTCGTACGGACCCGGGTCTGGCACGGCGACCCGCTCACCGCCGACTGCCAGGTGCCCGACGGGCAGCCCATCGTCGACGAGGAGGACCTCCGGTCCACGCACTGGTTCCGCGTCCGCCTCCCGCGCGGCTCCGTACCGCCCGAAGCCTGGCTCCCCGCCGTCCGCACGAGGGACCGCCCGCCCCTCCCGAGGTGCCCCCTCCCGTCCGTGCGCTGAACCGGCTCGCCCGGGAGGGGAGCGCGCCCTCGCGGCCTGACCGTACGGGCTCCACGCACACCCACACACCCACACGCACACGCCCGCCGTCGTCCGGATCAGCAGGACGACGGCGGGCGTTTCGCGCGTACGGCTCAAGGCAGCGCGGGCCCGGGCCCGTTCAGCCAGCCCCACTCCGACCAGCCGGAGAAGCCGGTCTGCCAGCGGTGGTAGACGCCGGCGTGGCTCGTGCCGAAGACCTCGATGCGGCCGTCCGCGTTGGTGCCCGTGGCGATCTCGGTGCCTCCGCCGCCGAAGGTCTCCCAGGCGGAGAAGGGCGCGTTCTGGCCCGTCTGCCAGGAGTGGCTCGCGGTGTCGGCGTTGATCGCGAAGACCTCGACCCGCCCGTCGGCCGTCCGCGCGGTGCTCAGCTCGGCGTTGCGGATCCCGCCCGTGCCCGTCCACTCCGACCAGGAGGTCGGGCTGGTCTGCCAGCGGTGGAACACCCCGTCGGCGTTGGAGGCGAACACCTCCAGCCTGCCGTCCTGGTTGTGGCTGACGGCGACGTCGTGCCCGCCCCCGCCGAAGTGCTCCCAGGCGGACCAGCCGCCGCTGACGGAGGTCTGGTAGAGATGCCCGAACGTCGAGTCGGACAGCGCGAACACCTCAAGCCGCCCGTCGGGCGCGGTCTCCATGGCGAGCCGGGAGAGGGCCGGACCGCCGCCGACGCCCTCCCACGCCGACCAGCCGCCGCTGGGCGCGGTCTGCCAGCGGTGGAACACGCCGGTGGTGTTGGAGGCGAAGACCTCGACGCGCCCGTCGGCGTTGCTGCCGACGGCCAGCCGGTACCCGCCGGTGCCGAAGTTCGCCCAGCCGGACCAGCCCGCGCTGGGCCCGGTCTGCCACATGTGGTCGAAGGTGCCCTCCGAGAGCGCGAAGAGCTCCAGCCGACCGTCCGCGTTGGCCGCGAGCGCCAGTTGCGCGTTCCGGGGGCCGCCCTTGAACTGCCACGGCGACCAGCCGCCGTTCACCTCGGTCTGCCAGGAGTGGTACACGCCGTCGGTACCGGCGGCGAAGGTTTCGAGACGCCCGTCCGCCGACCGCGCGGACACCACCCGGCCCGAGGGGTTCGGGTGCGGCTTCCGCACCTCGGAGTCGTCGACGATGCCGTTGTAACGGAGCGCCTTGTAGTCGCCGTTCGGGTGCCCGTCGATCGAGCCGGCGCCGATGTTCCCGTAGAAGTGCCCCGGAGGCTCGACCCCGCTGGAACCGCCGCCGAAGCTGTAGTACGAGAAGCCGCCGTGGTCGTCCACCCACTCGTGGAAGATGATCACGTGGTTGTAGAACGAGTTGAGGATGTCTCCGGCCCTCAGCTCGCTCCGCGCGATCTCGTGGGAGAAGCCCGGCAGGCCCTGCGTGTTCGGGTTCGCGTCGAGATGCCAGGCCATGGCGACGAACCCGGAGCAGTCGGTGCGGTAGTTGTAGTCCCCGCCGGGCCCCGGCGCGGACGCGCCCTGACTGTACGGCGGCGCCTGGTCCACCCAGTACTGCGCACGCCAGATCACCTCGCTCCGGGTGATCGGCCCCCCGCGGTCGGACGCGACGGCGACGGCTGCGGCCTCGCCCGCCGAAGCGTGCGGCGCGGGCCCGACCAGCAGGAGCGCGCCGGCTATCAGGGGCAGCAGGAATCTGCCCCACCATGAACGTGACTCTCTCACTCGGACCTCCCAGGTCGTCGGCGGCCGACAGTAGGAGCGAGCGATGAAATACGGATGGAATGAAGGGGAGTTGGGCGGAGGCAGGGGTTGGGGCAGAGGCCGCAGGCCCGTGCTCAGGCGAACGGCAGCGACACGTCCGCGCCCGCCGACCGCCCCAGCCCCGCCTCGTCCCCGCACAGGATCATCCGGCGCGTCCGCCGCAGCAGCATGCTCGGCGCGACCCCCAGGTCCTCGGCGAGGCGCCGGCGGGCGCGGTCGAACACCGACAGCGCCTCGGCCTGCCGCCCGCTCCGGTACAGCGCCCGCATCAGCAGCGCCGCGACCGGCTCGTTCCACGGATGCCCGGCGGACAGGGCGGACAGCTCGGCGACGGCCTCCGCGCACCGCCCGAGCCGCAGCTGCCCTTCCGCCTTCCGCTGTACGAGGGCGATCCTGCGCTCGCCGAGCCGGAGCCGTTCCAGCTCCGCGAGCGGCCCGGGCAGGCCGTCCAGCGGCTCGCCGCGGAACAGTTCCAGGGCCAGGGAGCAGAGCCGTACCGCCTCGGCCGGATCGTCCGCCCGGTCCGCCACCGCGACGGCGGCGACCAGCTCCTCCAGGCGCGCGAGGTCCACGTCCACCGTGCCCGGGACCAGCCGGTAGCCGAGCCGGTCGTGCGCGATCACCGGGTCAGGGCCGCACTCCGTACGGAGCGTCCCGCGCAGCCGGTAGACGTACACCGGCACCACGTTCGCGGCCGGCGGCTCCGACCCCCAGACGCCGTCGAGCAGTTCCCGCCGGCTCAGCGCCCGCCCCGCGCCCAGCGCGAGCGCCGCCAGGACGGCCTGCTGGCGCAGCGGCCCCAGACTCAGCGGCCGCCCGTCCTGCCAGGCCCGCAGCGGCCCGAGCACGGAGATCCGGAGCTCCGGCGCACGCCCCCGCCCTGCGGCCCCCGGGGCCGGGCGGCTCGCGGGCCGGGTGCGGGGGCCGAGCCCGGGGGAGACCAGGCCCGCGTCGAAGGCGTGGACGATGGCGGCGGCGCGGTCGCGCAGACCGAGCTTCACGAGGACCCGGGCCAGATGCGCGGCCACGCTCTCCTCGGGGAGGGCGAGGGCGGCGGCGATCTCGTCGTCCCGCAGACCGCAGCCGACCGCGGAGAGGACCCTGCGCTCCTGGTGCCCGAGCGCGACGACGCTCGGTCGGCCTGTGGTGGCGGTCGTCGGCAACGCTGCTCCCCGGGCTCCGGACTGGGCGGACTGGCCGGACCGCTCGGACCGTCCGGATTGGACGCACCGGTCGGTCCGGCGGACGCCGTCGCCACGGTAGGGCGGGACGCGGCGGGCGCGGCATCCGGAAGGATCCGGAGTGACACCCGCGCCGCGGCGGTTTGGCCGCCCCGCGCGGCGGGGCAGTCCACCCCTGCCGGAACGATCCGTGCCCCGACGAGTGAGGCGGCCCAGATGCCCGACATGAGCCCGGAACCGATCGCGACCTTCTGCGGAAAGTGCGACTGCGGATGCCCCCAGCTGTTCGTGGACGCGGACGCGCCCGAGGACAAGCGGGTGCGTCTCACCGATGACTTCGGGCAGCAGGTCCAGATGAGCGAGGACCAGTTCGCCGATCTCGTGGCCCAGGCGAAGGCCGGCGCGTTCGACCGCCTGGCCGTGGCCCCGGCGGCGCGGCACGCCTGACCCGGGACGACGGCCGCCGGCCCGAGCGGGTGGCCGTCGTTCCAGCTCCTCAGTCCGTGGGCGTACCGACCCGGATCCGGTTCCCGTCCGGATCGCGCAGCTCGACCTCGCGCGCCCAGGGAGCCTCCTCCACCGGCACGCCGAACTCGGCGGCGACGGCGTCGACGTCCCGTACGCGCAGATAGACCAGCGTGTCGGGGCGTGCGTCGCCCTCGTGCTCCGACAGGAACAGCCTGACCTCGCCCCGCGCCACCTCCACGAAGGCGGGGAACCCCGGCTCGAACCGGTGCACCCACTGCTCGACGAATCCGAGCCGCCCGTACCAGGCGACGGTCGCCGCCGCGTCGCTGACCCGGAGCACCGGGATCACTTCCTCGTCCATGATCCGCATGGTCGCAGAAGAGCCACGAGAATTCATCGACAGAAATATCTGTCGAAACAAGCCAGCGACAGCTAATCTTGTCGCATGAGTGATGCGAAGAAGGGGATCCCGACCCCCGACAAGAGCGACGACGACTTCTGGACCGCCCTCTCGCACCTGGTGGAACCCCCGTGGAACGAGCCCGTCCAGGAGGACGCGTTCGCGATGGACGAGAGGGTGCACGACGCGGTCCGCGCGCTGGCCGAGCGGATCTCGACCCGGCTCCTGGCCTACCGGGCCGCCGGCAAGTCCCCCGACCCCGTGCTGATGGCCGCGCCCGATGTGCAGCTGGCGCTGCTGCGGGCGCTGTACGAGGCCAAGCAGTCGGTCGACCGGCTCGCGGAGTCCGCCGCGACCGTCGCCGGCCGCAGCGGCGCGAACTACGCCCAGCTCGGCGCCGCCTGGGGCGGCATCAAGCGCCAGTCGGCCCGGGTGAAGTGGCCCCACGCGGTGGCCAGGAAGTCGGCGAGCGAGTCCATCCCGCTGCACTACGCGGGCGGTACGGCCGTCGTCCACCACGACGCGGACGCCGACGCCTGGTGGTACACGGCCACCGCCGCCGACCAGCAGGAAATGGACTCCGACCCGATCCACGCGACCTACGCCGAGGCCATCGCGGGAGCCACCGAGTTCCTCCTCACCCACACCCTGCCCGACCGCCGGCCGCCCATGTGACAGCGCCCGCACAGTGCCTGGACGGTGCCTGCACGGCGCCCGCCTGGTGCCTCAGTGGTGGAAGAGGCGCAGGCCCGTCCGGGCGAGGGTGATGCCGAGTTCGCGGCAGGCGTCCTCGACGTCGGCCGAGCGGATCGAGCCGCCGGGCTCGGCGAGGGTGGTCACGCCGTGGCGGTGGGCGTGGTCGACGTTGTCGCGGAAGGGCAGCGAGCCGTCGGACACGAAGGAGACGCCGCTCAGCTTCGCGAGCCACGCCGCCCGCTCGGCGGGGGAGAGTGCGACGGGTGTCGTGGCGACGGCCCCGCGCAGGCGGGTGCGCTCGTCGTCCGTCAGGTCGCCCTCGACCAGGCGGATCCGCCAGTTGACGCGGTCCTGCCGCCGCACGCCCGGGACGAAGTCGAGCTCCTGGACGAGCGGATGGCGGCGCAGCCACCACGTGTCGGTCTTGGCGCCCGCGAGGCGGGTGCAGTCCACCCGGGACTGCTGCCCGGCGCCGATGCCGAGGGTCTGGCCGTCGCGTACGTAACAGACCGCGTTGGACTGGGTGAAGCGCAGCACCACGAGCCCGAGGAGGCAGTCGGCGCGCGCCCGGTCGGACAGCGCGCCGACGGGTACGTCGGCCAGGACGTCCGGCGAGAGCGGGCTCGGGTCGCGCTCCTGGGCGAGCCGCAGCCCGAAGACCTCGCGGGCCTCCTCCCGGGGCGGTGCGAAGGCCGGATCCGCCTCCATCACCAGGAAGCGGCCGCCCTTCTTCCCCGCCAGCACCTCCAGGACGCCGGGCGCGTACCCGGGGGCGACGATCCCGTCCGAGACGACCCGGGAGAGGAGTTCCGCGAGCTCCAGGTCCACCTCGCGCGAGACGGCGACGAAATCCCCGTACGAGGACTTCGGGTCGGCGTCCCGCGCCCGCAGATAGGCGCTGGTGAGGGCGCCCACACCGGCCGGGTCCACGCCGTACGGGCGGGCGGCCGCCGCGTCCACCGGGCCCGCGACGGCGGCGCCCTCGGGCGACACGTGCTTGAAGGAGGCGGCGGCCGGCAGGCCGAGCGTCCGCTCCGCCTCCCGCACCAGCTGCCAGGCGTTCAGGGCGTCGAGCAGATTGATGTACGAGGGGCTGCCCTGGAGCACGCGCACGGGCGCCCGCCCGGGATCCACGGGTACGGCCCGTGCCGCCGTCTGCTGGGGATTCATGCCGTAGCGCAGCCGCATGCCGCTTCTCCTCGGATCGATGGTGACGACGAGGGAGGACGCCCAGGCGGTCGACGTCACGTCCGAGGAAGCGGGCCGCTTCCCTGTGGTACTCCACGTGCGCCAGTCACGACCCGGGGTGATCGTAACCCGGGGCCCGAGGGCTGGCAACGAGCCCCAGGGGAGCGGGCGTTGGCGGTACGCGTCAGAGGCCGCCCCAGCCGTCGTCCGCGTCACCGGGCCCGCGGCGGCCCTTCTGGGACGGCGGCGCCGGGTAGCGGGACAGGACGGCGTCGAGCTTCGCGAGGGCGGTGGCCGTGGCCATGAGGACGAGCGCGGTCGCCGCCAGGCCGATGCCGACGTGCAGACCGCTCGCGTTCAGGATCACGCCGATGCCCAGGCTCGCCGGGACCCCGAGACCGGCGACGACGACCTGGAGCACCTCCAGCCGTTTGCGGGTGCCGAACCGGCCGGCCATAGCGGTACCCCTTCGCCGTGAAGTGTCCGTGCGAGGGGTGGTTCCCGCGCCACGGGTGCGGAACACGCCCCTCCACGCGCCGTCCGCGCCCGCCCGCCGCTTCGCGCCGGTCCCCGTGCGCCCCGCGCCCCGCGGGCGGATCCTGGAAGGGACGGGGGAGCAGCGCCCCGGCGCCGTACGGCACCGGAGGCGCCGACCGGCGTGCGAGGAGGCAGACCATGACACGGAACCTGGAATGGAGGGTCGGCCTGGAGCTGAGCGAGGAGTCGGGCCGGACCAAGGCCGAGGCGCGCCTCGACACCGGGACGGCGACCTTCACGGGACACGGTTCGGCCCGCTGCAACCCGGCGGACACGGACGTGCCGGTGATCGGTGACGAGCTGGCCGCGAGCCGGGCCATGAAGGACCTCGCGGGCAAGCTGATGCGCGAGGCGAACCGGGAGATGGAGGCGGTGGGCGCCGACACCGTACCGTCGCGCACGGGCCCCGGATACGGATGGCCGGAGGCGGTCTCCTGAGGAGCCCGCCGCCACGAGTGCCACGGCCCCGCCGGAGCGATCGGCTCCCCCGGGGCCGTGCCGCGCGCGGAACGACGCCCCGCCCGGCGTACCGCTCACTCCTCCTCGGCGGGCTCCACGACCAGGTGGTCCACCACCTCGACCACCCCGTCCACCGACTGGCAGAGCCGCACCAGCAGCGGGCCGAGGTCCTTGCGGCCCAGGGTGCCGCTGAGGGTGACGCGCCCCTCGTGGACCTCGATGTGCACGGCGGCGGGGGAGAGGCCGAGGATGCGGATCACCACGTCCTCGCGGATCTCCTCCTGGATCGAGCGGTCGCGGCGCAGGAAGAGCTGGAGCAGGTCGCTGCGGCTGAGGACGCCGATGAGCCGCCCGCCCGCGTCCACGACCGGCAGCCGCTTCACGTGGTGCTTCTCCATGAGCAGGGCCGCCTCGGCCGCCGTCCAGGAGGGCCGGGCGGTGTGCACGGGGCTGGACATCATCGCCTCGGCGGTGCTGGGGCCGTCCTTGGCGGTGTGCCGGCGCAGCAGGTCGGCCTCGGAGACGACGCCCACCGGCCGGTTCTCCTCGTCGACCACCGGCACGGCCGTGATGCCGTACTCGTCGAGGAGCCGCGCGATCTCCTTGAACGGCGTGCCGCGCTGGACCGCGACCGCCGTGGGGGTCATCAGGTCCGCGACACTGCGGTGCCTCATCGTCCGTTCCGTCCCTTCTGCGGGTGATGGTTCCATGATCCCGCATCCGGGGCGGACGGCGTAAGGGCGGGGTGCGGGAGACGTCTTGTGGGTGTGACGGGTCCATGGTTACCTGCGGGTTACCTCCGGTAAGTCGCTGTCCCCACACGGATAAGTCGCTGTCCCCACACGGAAGAAGGCACCCTCATGCCCTCGGCTCGTACGACCCGGACCCGCCGTCCCGCGGTCGCCCTCACCGCAGCCCTCACCCTCTCCCTGGCGGCCTCCCTCGCCCTCCTCACCCCGGCCGCCGCCGCACCGCCCTCCACCCCGACTGCCTCACCCCTGCGCGAGGTCATGTTCGTCGGCAACAACTGGGACGGCACCGCCGATGTCATCGCCGCCCGCGGCGACTTCCACCGCATCGGCCGCGTGAACGTCATCCCCGACAAGGAGGAGCGGCTCCGGGAGATCCACCTCAACCCCGTCAAGCTCGCCTTCTTCCTCGGCGTCCGCCACGGCCCCGGCGAGGGCCACGACCAGTTCGTCGACGACATGTACGCCACCCCCGACGGCACCGCGATGGTCGTCTCGCGGCCCAGCTTCGCCGACGTCGTCTCCCTCGGCCTGCGCACCGGACGGATCAACTGGCGCTTCCCCGTGGCCGGTTACCGCTCCGATCACATGGCCGTCTCGCCGGACGGCACCCGCGTCGCCGTCTCCGCCTCCACGGCCGACACCGTCCACGTCCTCGACATCGCCACCGGCCGTCAGCTCGGCTCCTTCACGACCGGATCCAAGCCCCACGAGAACGTCTTCACCTCCGACGGGCGTCTGTGGAACATGTCGATCGGCGAGGTCACCACCGCGCTCGACGCGCCCTGGCTCGACTGGACCAAGGGCGACCGGAAGATCACCGTCGTCGACGCGACCACCTTCGAGACCGTCCGCGTGATCGACATGCGCTCCCGCCTCGACGCCTTCGGCCGCGACGACCTCTCCGACGCCGTCCGCCCCCTCGTCTTCACGCCCGACGAGAAGAAGCTCTACTTCCAGGTCTCGTTCCTCAACGGCTTCCTGGAGTACGACATCGAGAGCGACCGCATCACCCGCCTCAAGGCCCTGCCGGGCAACCCCGCCACCGACCCCGACCGCACCACCTGGGTCAACGACTCGCGCCACCACGGACTTTCGATCAGCCCGGACGGCGCGAAGCTGTGCGTCGCCGGCACCATGGACGACTACGCGACCGTCGTCGACCGCGCGACCCTGAAGCAGGGCCCGCTCGTCCCCACGAGCAAGCCCTACTGGGCCACCGTGAGCGGCGACGGCCGCTCCTGCGTCGTCTCCGAGAGCGGCGCCGACCGCGTCAGCGCCATCGACTTCGCGAGCGGCGAGCGCGTCGCCTCGGTCCCCGTCGGCGACCACCCCCAGCGCGTCAGGCTCGCCCACGTACCCGCCGACTGGACGTCCCCGACAGGGAGCTGACGGTTCGTCGGAACGCCGGAGGGGCCGACCGGATCGTCATTGATCCGGCCGGCCCCTCCTCGTCGCCCCCGCCGGTGCAGGCGCGGGCGACCGATCACGTACGGGTGAGCGCTCAGGTGCGCGTGACCGTCACCTCGTACAGCGAGTACCCCCACTTCGTGGCCCGCCGGTCCCCGTGGATCCGTACGAACCGGGCGGGCGTCGAGTCGAACGCGGCCGTGTCGTAGCCGCCGTCCCCGGCGTCCGTCGACCAGACCGTCCGCCACGCCGAGCCGTCCTCGGAGACCTCGATCCGGTACTGGCGGGCGTAGGCCCGCTCCCAGTCCAGGGTCACCCGGCCGACCCGCCGGACCTCGCCCAGGTCCACCTGGAGCCACTGGTCGTCCGACCAGTCGCCGGCCCAGCGGGTGCCGGTGTCGCCGTCGAAGGCGCGCCCGGGGGCGTAGCTGGTGAAGGGGTGCCACTCGGTGGAGCTGGCCGAGGTGGGCCGGCCCGACGCGAGGTTCTCGCCCGGCTCGTGCCGCTCGGTCGCCCGCCACGTCCGCAGGTAGGACTCGGCGCCGAGCGCCAGGTCCCCGATGACCTCGGGTCCGCCCGGGGTGAGCCGGATCTGCTCGATCCAGTCCGGCACGAGACCGGCGTGCGCGGCGCCGTCCGTGTTGAGGTCCCAGGTCCGCTCGCCCGTCACCTGCCGGTCGAGGACGGTGCCGCCGTCGAAGCTGCGGTACGGGTACGTCACGGCGTTCGGCGCGTCCGCGCCGACCGGACCCGGCCAGCCGCCGACGCCGTTCATGTCGGTGCCGTACCCGAGGCCCACGCCGTACTTCTCGCGCAGCGCGGCCTTGCCGTTCGCCTCGCCGATGAACCCGCCCGCGTTGTGCATGTAAGGAGCGGTGAACCCGCCCAGCTTGTACAGCCGTTCCGTCCAGTCGAGGTCCATCCAGCTGTGCGTGGACAGCACGCCCGGGTACTCCTCGGCCTCCAGCATGTCCAGGGCCCGTCCGGCCGCCTTCACGCTCATGTGGTCGAGCTCCAGCATCATGCCCCGGTCGATCATGCCCCGGAGGGCGTACTCACCGAGCCGGGTCAGCCCCCGCGTGTTGCAGCGCGCGTCGGAGGCGTAGCCGGGCACGCTCACCCCGGCGGGCAGCTTCGCCGCCATGGCGGCGGGCGCGTTCAGCCCGATCGGGTTGTCCTTCTGCGCGCCGGTGCACTTCTCGGTCGCCCAGAAGGTGCCGGTGGACAGGAACTGGCCGATGTTCACGGCGACACCCGTCGTGCCGCTGTCGAAGCGGACGCCGCACAGCGCGTTGTCGAACTTGTGGCACAGGAACATGCTGCGCACGCCGAGCTGGTACAGCTCGTCCAGGCCGCGGTCGACGTCCGCCTTGTCGCACTGGGCCACGTCGAGGATCTGCTTGCAGCCGAACGGCTCCGAGGTCTCCACCCCGAGGACGACGGCCAGCTTGCCCTGCTGGATCACCGAACGCGCCTGGTCGGCGCTGGTGACGATGCGGAACCAGCCCTTGCCCGGGCCGCCGAACAGCGAGTCGACGTAGTCCTGCATCTCGTACGTCTTGCGGGCCTCCAGGCGGATGGCCTCCATCTCGTCACACCCGCGGTCCCGGGGCATGATCGAGCACAACAGACCGTTCGAGACGAGGTCGTTGACGAGGACGCGCTGCCCGCCGCGCCAGGCGCGCTCCAGCCAGGCATAGTAATTCTGCTGGTGCGTCAGCGAGTTGTGGGCCGGCCAGTCCGCGAAGGTCGGCCAGCCGTCCGGGTCGTGCTTCCCGTTCGCGCCGCCGGTCAGATTCTCGAAGAGGGCGCCCGAACCGTCCGGATAGTGCTCCGGACAGTCCTTCAGGGCGTCGGCAGCCCCGGCCGTGGAGAACGGCTTGCCGCAGATCAGCCGGCCGCCGAAGCCCTCGTTGGACATCACGTGGTTGTGCGCGTCGACGAAGCCGCGCACCCGCCCCTGGGCGTCGGTGCCGGTGAACGGCGCGCCCGTGGCGTTGACCTGCGAATCGGCCGCCGGCCGCGCGGTCGCCTCCCACCACGGGGAGTCGGCCGCGGGCACCGGCGCGGCGCCGAACAGCACGGCCGCGAGCGCGAGGAAGAGGGACACGAGGCCGAGGCGGCGTGTCCCCCGGAAGGGGGAAGTGCTTCGGGTGGTGCGTGGGGGCATGGTAGCGAAGCCTCCGGTCGGTGAGGGTGTACCGGGCGCCCCGAGGATCGCGTCGCCGGAGGACTGAGTCAAGAGTCCGGGTCAAATGACCTGTTGATGTTTTCGAGACCCCGGGGACGCCCCGCGTGACACCCCGCGTGACGCCGCGCGGGACCCGGACTCCCCGCCCCCGCCGGTCGTCAGCCCTCGATCAGCCGAACCAGCTGATCAGCCGTCAATTCGAGCTGCTCAGCGGCGGCTTCCTCATCCCGGAGGACCAGGTACTGGAGCGTCATCCCGTCCACCGCCGCCGCCAGATACCGCGCCAGCGTCCGCACCGGCACCTTCGGCTCCGACCCGCGCACCGCCCCCACCTGCTCCACCAGCGCCGTCGCCGACCGCACGTACTGCTCGTACTGCGCGCGGGCCAGATGCTCGAAACCGGGCTCGCGGAGCGCGTACTGGGTGAGGTCGTACGTGAGCAGGTGATGCCCCGGGTGGGCCGTCACGTCCTCCCAGTACGTCCGCAGCGCGGCCAGCACCGTCTCGCGCAGGGTGGCCCTCGGCTCGACCGCCTTCATCACCCGCGCCACGTAGTCGCCGATGATCGTCTCGATGGCCGCTTCGAGGAGCGCCTGCTTGGAGTCGAAGCAGTAGTGGAAGACGCTCAGCGAGACCCCGGCCTCGGCGGAGATGGACCGCGTGGTGGTCCTGGCCACCCCGTCCCTGGTCATCGCCCTGATAGCCGCCTCGACCAGCTGCCGGCGTCGCTCCGCCGACGGCATCCGCGCCATGCTTCCTCCTCGGGTCAAGGCGTCAGGGTAACCGTCCCCTCCTCCGCCCGACCGGGCGGGCACGTCACTCCCGGGCAGGCGCTTCCCGGGGAGCACAGGGCTTCACGCGATCAGTTCCGGCCTTGCCGCCGTCCGTTCCCTCCGCATTCCCTACGCTGACGATCGCGACGAGCCGCGAAACAGCCCCGCCCAGCCCCGCCCGCCCCCCGGACGGGGCCCGTACCCCAGGAGTGTCCTGCCATGATCCCGCCCAGACCCGCCGGCGAACCCACCCCGCCCACCCCGCCCACCGCTCCTCCGGTCGCCCCGCCCGCGCGACCCCGTCCGTCCCGCCGCGCCGCCGTCCTGGTGGCCGTCTGGACGGTGCTCGTCGCCGGGGTCTCCTCCGGCGTCACCGCAGCCCTTGTCGGAGGCGGCGACGGCAACGGCGGCGGCGACACCGAGGACGCCGCCGCGCCCGCGTCCAGCCCCTCGATCTGGCAGGACACCCGCACCTCCCCCGCCGACCCCCCGCAGGAGACGGAGCCTCAGCCGGGCCCCGACCCGTCGTCCACCGCCGGAAGCTTCGCCATGGGGGAGAAGGCGAAGAGCGGCGGCGTGACGGTCGTCGTGAAGAAGGTCGGCGTGGCGGCGACGGTGACGGTCTACGACTACGACAAGGACAAGACCGTCAAGGCGGGCGCGGGCGCGAAGTTCGCGATCGTCGAGACGACCGTCCACAACGACGGCACCGACTCCTTCGACCCCGTGTGCGGCGGCGGGATCTCGCAGGGCCTCCTCGACGCGGAGGGACGGAAGTTCGACGTCATCCTGGAGACGTTCCTGGTCAAGGCCAACCACGAGGCGGACGCCTGCGGCGAGGAACTCCAGCCCGGCTTCAAGCGCGACGCCGTCTTCGTCTACAAGTTCCCCGCCGACGCGACCCCCGCCGCGTGGACGTTCTCCGGCTCCCGGGGCTCGGACGAGGACGACCTGACCACCGTACGCCTCACCGCCCCCACCACGACCAGCTGACCCGCCACCGCACCAGCTGACCCGCCACCGCACGAGCTGACCCGCCACCCGCACGAGCTGACCAGCCACCCGCCCGGAGCCGCCCCGCATGACCCCGTTCACCGACGAGGAAGACACCCGCAAGGTCCAGACCGCCGTCCTCGGGCGGGCCGGATCCGACCGGCCCGTCTTCCTCCCCTTCGACTACGACGACTTCGACACCTTCATGAGCGGCCGCTCCCGCGAGGAGTTCTACTGCGGGACCCTCCTCGGAGGCTGCGGCAAGAAGCTGACCGCCCGGCGGTACACGCAGAAGAAGTGCCACTTCGCGCACCGCCCTCCCGTGCACTGCCGCCGCACCGCGAACGGCGAGTCCAGCGCCGACCACCTCTACATCGGCCGCGCCCTCCAGGACTGGCTGGCCCGCCACCAAGGCCACCCGGGAGCCACCGTCACCTACCCGGACCTGGGCGCGGGACCGGGCGGGGCCGTCGAGGTCCGGTTCGGCGAGGGGCGGCTCATCCGGGTCCAGATGGGACGCGTACCGCTGCGCACGTGGCAGGACGACCGCGACCGGCTCGCCCGACGGCATCCGTCCGGCGTCCACTGGGCGTACGGCCCCGACAGCGGCCTCGCCCACAACGAGGCCGAACTGAGCGGCCACGCCGTCCGCTTCTCCTGCCGTACGGAGCAGGGCACCCGGAAGGTGTACGTCGGGACGCAGCGCCCCGGCCACGCCGTCGTGTGGACGACCCTCCCCGAGTGCCGCCTGACGCACGACGGCATCGTGCCGCCCGCCCTCGATTCCACGGGGCCCGAGGCTCCCGGAATTCTTGCTCAGGTCGCCTTCCCGCTCCAGGCCGAACGCATCGCCTTCACCGGCGCGGTCGAGATACCGGAACCGCAGGCCGACGGCGGCCGACTCTACGAGGCCGACGTCCAGAGCGAGGGCTCCGCCATGACGCGCGCGCGGATCGCCCTGCCCCCGCAGATCCCCGCTCCGCTCCCGCACCTGCTCTACGCGCTCGCCGGCCCCGCCCAACTCATCACGCCGGCGGACTCCTCCTGGCTCATCCGCGCAGGGACCGCGACCCCGCTCCCGCACCGGACGGACCCCCGCTGGCCCGCCCTCCGCCCGGCCGCCCCGCCCGAGCCGGAGCGGCCGCCCGCGCAACCCACGAAGCCCGAGCAGCCTGCGAAGCCCGCCGAGCCCGCCGAGCCCGCCGAGCCCGCCGAGCCCGCGAAGACCGCGAAGACCGGGGCGCCCGCGGAGTTCGTGCCGCAGGATCAGGAGATCGTGCGCAGGCTCCGGGCGGACCTCACCCACATGGCCAGGTGCCGCAGCGTGATCAGGTGGGGCACGCTCATGAAGCGTCAGGGGATGGTCCCCTCCGTCGTGTCCGAGGCCGACCGCGTGCGCTTCCTCGCGGCGGTGGACTGGCCGTACGGGCCGGAGAAGCCGCTGCTGTCCGCGCTCGTGAAGCCCGATGGAGGCCACGGCCCCGCGCCCTGCTTCGGCGACGTGCTGGCCGAGCTGGGATGGGTACCGGACGAGAAGTCCCCCACGGTGGAGGCGGAGTGGCGCGCCGCCCGCGACCGGACCTACGCGGCGGCGAAGAACTGGGCCCCTCCCGCGTCCGCTCCCGCTCCGGTGGCGCGCTTCGGCCTGACGAGGCGGACGAAGGGCATGGTCGGCCCGGTCAGGCAGGCGCTGGTCGAGGCGGCCACCCGGCGGGTCTGCGTCGGCTGGAACACGCTCGCCACCGCCGCCGGAGTGGACCCGCTCCTGCTGGCCGACGCCGACCGGACGGCCGTCCTCGCCGCCGTGGACGCGGATCCGCAGGTGGAAGGGGTCCTGCTGTCGTCGCTCGTGATCGGCCCCGGCCACACGCCGGTCCCCTACTTCGACGCCATCCTCCGCGCCCTCGGCCGCCCGCACGGCCTCCGCCCCATCGAACTGGGCCGGGTGCGCAAGCAGGAGCAGGCCCGCGCCTTCGAGGCGTACGGCCGCTCCTGACTGCGCGGCGGGCGGACCCCGCTACTCGCCGGCGGCGAAGGCCACGAACCGTCCCCAGCCCTCGCGGCCGACCGCGAAGGCGGGGCGGCTCACGTCCTTGGAGTCCCGGACGTGGACGGCCGGTCCGGCGGCGGCGACCTCGACGCAGTCGTCGCCCTGGGTGCCGCTGTAGCTGGACTTGAACCAGGCGAGTTCCTTCGTGGTGGTCATAGTTCTCCTCGCAGTCGCTCCAGCAGGCCCCGAGATTCCTTGGGGTGGAGGGCCTGCGAGCGCAGTGTGTCATAGCGCTGGTGGAGCAGTCGCACCTCTTTCGCGTCGGTGATCAAGCGTCCGTTCTGTTGCCCCTCGGAGTATCCGAGCCGCCGTCCATCAGGAGTTTCCAGAAGCCGAACCGACCCGTCCAGGCACCCGTGGAACTCTGACTCCAGCGGCACCACTTGCAGCGTCACGTTGCGCGCCGTGGTCAGCTCCAGCACCAGGTCCAGCATGCTCCGCTGCACCTCCGGGCCGCCCAGTCCGCGCCGGAAGACGTGCTCCTCCACGATGAAGCTGAAGGGGATGGTCGGCCGTTCCCACAGCATCTGCTGCCGCTTCAACCGGGCCGCGAGCTGGGTCTCCAGCTTCCGGTCCGTCAGCAGCGGGATGCTGTTGTCGAACACAGCCCTCGCGTACGCCTCCGACTGCAACAGCCCCGGCACCAGCCGGCACTCGTACGTGCACAGGCTCACCGCGAGCTTCTCCAGGCGGGCCCAGCGCCGGAACCAGACGGCCAGTCCCGCCTCGGTCCGGGAGAGGTGCGGGGCGGACCTCCGCAGGGCTCCCGTGTTGCCCAGGGCCGTGTCGCCCCGGTCGACGAACGCCTCGTCCGGCATCCGGCGGCCCAACTCCACGGATTCCACCGTGTGTTTGGAGAAGCGGACCAGTTTCGCGAACTCCTCCCGGCTGAGCCCCATGTGCTCGCGCAGGGCCTGGACGACGGCGCCGAACGTCCGCAGACTGTCCGAAGGGTCGGGTTCCCGCTCCCCGTCCTCGCCCGTCACGTCGTCGTCGTCACCCTCGGCCTCGACGATGCTCATACGCCGCCACCTCCACGTACACCCGCGGCAGCTCCCGCGGTCGGCCTACTCAGCGTGACGGCTCAAGAGGCGTACTGTCCACCCTGGGTGCCCGTACGCTGACACCGCGTACGGGGTGCGTCCCTCGCGGAGCGCGGTGGGCGACCGTCACTGTGGCCTCATGAATGAGACGGCACCTCAACTGCTCACCACCGTACGTATGTTCAGTCAGCTGATCTCGTCGACCCGGCGCGGCGCGCGCCTGGCCCGGCTCCTCACGCTGACGGAGCTGTACTTCTGGCGCGCTCCGCAGGACATCACGGAGCGTGCCGAACAGGTCGTCGCCGAGCTGGCCGCGAACGCGGTGCTGCACGGCCGGGTCCCGGGCCGCGACTTCCGGCTCGGCCTGGTCCTGGAGACGGCGACGGGCGCGCTCCGTATCGAGGTCACCGACGCACGAGGCGACCGCCTGCCCACCGTGACACGCCCGGACGAGGCCGCCGGAGGAAGGGGCCTCCCCCTGGTGGCCGCCCTGGCCGACAGCTGGGGAGTCATCCCCGCCCCACCCGGCGGCAAAACGGTCTGGGCGGTCCTGGCCCCGCCCACCCCCTCGTCCCCACCCCACCCCTGACCGGAGTGCGCCCCACCCGCCCCGGGAGCAAGCTGGAGGCGGGGGAGCGGTCGGAAGGAGCCGTCGCCATGGGAGGAACCCCGCGCCGCCCTCACGGACCCGCACGCCTCGTGGCCCTCGGCACGGCGGTGGCGGCCGCCGCTGCCCTGCTCTCCGGCTGGGGCCCGGGCGCCCCGGCGGAGGACGTTCCCCAGCTCAAGCAGGGGAAGACGCTGACCGTGAAGACCGCGCCCATCGACATCGCCGACGTCCCGGCGAGCACGGCCGAGGTGACCCTCACCGCGCTCAAGCAGGCCGACCGGCTCCCGCAGGGCCGGTACCTCGACCCCGAGGTCGCCGAGCGCGGCTCCACGTTCGTCTGCCTGGAGTTCAGGGTCGAGAACGTGGGGGACGAGGAGTTCGACACCGCGTTCCTGTCGAGGGCGCGCTGGACAGGCGAGGACGGCGAGACGACGCAGGTCGATCCGGAGACCGGCGGGAACTGCGCCGCACTCGGCGTCGTCAAGGAGAACCTGCTGTCCGAACCGGACCCGCGGCCCGGCGAGTTCGTGCGCGGCACCACCGTGCTGGAGGTGCCCGACGACCAGCCCGGTGTCCTGGAGTTCTCCGACAGGTCGGAGAACCCGCTGTTCACGGTCGCGACCACTCCGAAGCGCTGACGCCGGGACCGGCCTCCGGCGTGGGCCAGGCATCCCTTCTCACCAGGTCGAGGACGAGGGCGGCGATGTTCCAGGCGTCGTCCTCGCCGCTGTGGTGGCGGCCTTCCAGGGGGAGGCCGGCGTGGACGAGGGCCTGGGCCATGCCAGGGCGGCGGCGGAGGCCGTGGGCCTCGGTGAAGACGGCCTTCGCGTTGGTGTGCCGCCGATTGAAGGGGTACGAGGTCCCCGTCGCCCCGCACTGCGCGGTGAACTGCTTGCGGTCGTAGTCGCCCCAACTCGCCCAGGGGCGCGTACCGGCGGCGTGGTCGCGCGCGAGAAGACGGCAGGCGGTCGCGAAGTCGACGCCGGTGTCCACCTCCGCCTGCGTCAGGCCGGTCAGTTCGGTACAGAAGGCGCTCACCCGGGAACGCGCGGGCCGAACCAGAATCCGATGCCGCCCGACCCGCTCCCCGACGGCCAGGTCCACGACGGTGAGCCCGATCTCGATGATCTCGTTGACCTGGCCGGGCGGGAGCGCGGTGTCCCAGCAGGTCGCCTCGACGTCGACGACGTTGATCAGGTGATGGGAGTCCATGCGCGGAGCCTAGAAGAGCCCTCCGGTCGCGGGCACCCGGATTTCTCCGGCGGCCCCTTAGTCCTCCCGCCGCTCCGGGGCGAGCACCTTGCGCAGGGCCGCCACCGCGTGGGCGCGGTGTTCGTCGAGGCGGCGGACGACCTCGGCCGTGGAGTGGCCGCGGAGGGAGGCGAGGACGGCGCGGTGTTCCTGCACGGCCTGGAGGCGGTGGTCGGGGTCGGTGTAGTAGAGGGAGCGGTAGGCGTCGGTGGAGTCCCAGAGCGTGGTGATCATGCGGACCAGCCGGGGCATGCCGCAGGCGTCGATCAGGGTGAAGTGGAAGCGGCGGTTGGCCTCGGCCATGACCGTCACGTCCCCGGCCTCGGAGGCGCGCTCGACCTCGCGCTGGATGCCCTCCAGGGTCGCGACGAGGCCCTCAGGGCGCAGTTCCATGGCGCGGAGGACCGCCTCCGTCTCCAGCAGGGCGCGGATCCGGTAGATCTCCTCCAGGTCGGCGAGGGACAGCTCGGCGACGAAGTAGCCCCGGTGGACGTGGTGCACGACCAGGCCCTCGGCCTCCAGGGCCTTGAGGGCCTCGCGGAGCGGGACCCGGCTCACTTCGAGGCGGGCGGCGAGCGCGTCCTGCCGGATGGGCGCGCCGGGGCGGAGCTCGCCGCTGGTGATGGCGCCCCGCAGCTCCTCCAGGACGAACTGCTGGGCCGTCCGGGGCCTTCGCCTCTCCATCGCGTCGCTCATCGCTCCGACCTTCCGCCGCCGCTGTCCGTGTACGTCAAGGTCATCTTCCTACGATTCCTGGACCTGCGGCCGAGTTGTCCACAGGTGGATTCCGGCCAGGACCTCGTCGGTGTGTTCGCCGAGCCGTGGGGGAGCGGAGCGGTACGAGGGCGGGGTGGCGCCGAAGCGGACCGGATGCGCGACCTGGCCGGGCCCCGCGGAGTCCTCCGGGACCCGCGCGCCGAGCCCGAGCCGGTCGGCGAGCGTGAACGCGCCGGCCAGGTCGTTGATCGGCCCGCAGGGCACCCCGGCGGCGGTGAGCTCCTCGAACCAGGCGTCGGCGGTGCGGGAGGCGAGGGCGGCGGAGAGCGCCGCCGTCAGCTCCTCGCGGTGGGCCACGCGCGCGGTGTTGGTGGCGAACCGTTCGTCCACGGCGAGTCCGGGTAGGCCCAGCCGCTCGCAGAGGGCCCCGAACTGCCGGTCGTTGCCGACCGCCAGGACCAGCGGCCGGTCCTGGGCCTCGAAGACCTCGTACGGGGTGATGCTCGGGTGCCGGTTGCCCATCGCGCGCGGCACGACGCCCGCGCCGAGGTGGGCGGCGGCCTGGTTGGTGAGGGCGGAGAGGAGGGAGCCCAGCAGCGAGACCTCCACGCGCTGCCCCTCGCCGGTCCGCTCCCGGTGGCGCAGCGCCGCGAGCACCCCGAAGCCGGCGTGGAGCCCGGTGATGACGTCCACGAGCGCGACCCCCGCCTTCGTCCCCTGCCCGCCCGGCTCGCCGGTGACGCTCATCAGCCCGCCCATCGCCTGCACCAGCAGGTCGTAGCCGGGAAGCGCGGCGCCCCCGTCGGTGCCGAAACCGGTCACCGAGCAGTAGACGAGCCCGGGGTTGGTGCGGCGCACCTCCTCGAACCCGAGGCCCAGCTTCTCCATCGTGCCCGGCCGGAAGTTCTCCACCAGCACGTCGGCCCGGTCGACGATCGCCCGCGCCGCGGCCCGGCCGTCCGGATCGGTGAGGTCGAGGGTCACGGACCGCTTGTTGCGGTTGACCCCGAGGAAGTAGGTCGCCTGTCCGTCCGCGAACGGCGGACCCCAGGCGCGCGTGTCGTCCCCGCCGCCCGGCCTCTCGATCTTGATGACATCGGCGCCGAGGTCGGCCAGGAGCATGGTCATGTACGGCCCGGCGAGCACCCGCCCGAAGTCGGCGACGACGACGCCGGAGAGGGCGCCGGGGCGGAGGTCGGCGTCGGTATCGGCGCCGGCGTCGGCCTCGGCGGGGTGGCGCGTGGGGCCTGTGGGGGCAGTGGGGGCCGTGTGGTCCGGGTGCTCCGTGTGTTGCGTGGGCATTCCGCGCTCCTCGGTGTGCGTCGGATCCTGGATCCTGGATCCAGCACATTGGAGATTGGATCCAATCGGACCGTAGGCGTCGGAGATCGGATTTTCAATACTGGATCCAAAATCCAATCTGCGGCTACGCTTCGGCACGCCACGCCGAGCACACCCTCGTCACAGCCGCCAGGAGGCCGCCCGTGAAGTCCTCGCCGTCCACCCCCACCCACCCCCTCGCCCTCCTCGCCGTTGACGGCCTGCTCAGCGACGAGGAGCGCGAGATCCGCGCCACCGTCCGCGCCGTCGCCGACCGCGAGCTGCGCCCGCACGTCGCCGGCTGGTTCGAGAAGGGCGAGATCCCGGCGCGCGAACTGGCCCGCACCCTCGGTGAGCTGGGCGTGCTCGGCATGCACCTGGACGGCTACGGCTGCGCCGGGACCAGCGCGGTGGCGTACGGCCTGGCCTGCATGGAGCTGGAGGCCGTCGACTCCGGGCTGCGCTCGCTCGTCTCCGTACAGGGTTCGCTCGCGATGTACGCGATCTGGAAGTACGGCTCCGAGGAGCAGAAGCAGCGGTGGCTGCCGAAGATGGCGGCCGGCGAGTACATCGGCTGCTTCGGCCTGACCGAGCCCGACGCCGGTTCCGACCCGGGCGCGATGCGGACGAACGCCAAGCGGGACGGCTCCGACTGGATCCTCAACGGCACGAAGATGTGGATCACCAACGGTTCCGTCGCCGACGTCGCCGTGGTCTGGGCCCGCACGGAGGAGGGCGTCCGAGGCTTCCTCGTCCCCGCCGGCACGCCCGGTTTCAGCGCCCCCGAGATCAAGATGAAGCTGTCGCTGCGGGCCAGCGTCACCGCGGAGCTCGTCCTGGAGGACGTCCGGCTCCCCGCCGACGCGATGCTGCCCGAGGCCCGGGGTCTCTCCGGCCCGCTCGGCTGTCTCAACGAGGCCCGCTTCGGCATCGTCTTCGGCGCCCTCGGTGCCGCCCGCGACTGCCTGGAGACCGCGATCTCCTACGCGAAGGACCGCACCGTCTTCGCGCGTCCCCTCGCCTCGTACCAGCTCACGCAGCAGAAGCTCGCGGACATGTCCGTCGAGCTCGGCAAGGGCATGCTGCTCGCCCTCCACCTCGGCCGGCTCAAGGACGCCGGAGAGCTGACTCCCGAGCAGATCAGCGTCGGCAAGCTCAACAACGTGCGCGAGGCCATCGCCATCGCCCGCGAGTGCCGCACCATCCTCGGCGCCAACGGCATCACCCTGGAGTACCCGGTGCTGCGGCACGCCAACAACCTGGAGTCCGTCCTCACCTACGAGGGCACCAGCGAGGTCCACTCCCTCGTCATCGGCAAGGCCCTCACCGGCGAGCAGGCGTTCCGCTGACCCTGTGAGAGCCCGTCGGGGCGGCCCGGGATCCCGGGCCGCCCCCATGGCGGGCTCAGCCCGCCGTCACGCGCGCGAGGAACCCGTCCAGGTTCCCCGTCATCCGCTCCACGCGCTCCGCGACGGACAGGGTCTCCTCGTGCCGCAGCCCCCGCAGCTTCGGGACGCGCTTCCCGCGCACGTAGAGAGAGCAGGCCAGGTCGGAGCAGATGTAGATGCCGACCGTGTTCCCCTCCCGGCCCCGGGCCCCGGCCAGCGGGGCGGCCAGCAGCGTGACGCCCGACGAGGCGTGCCCCGTCATGCAGATCTGGCACATGCTCGTCTTCACGGCGCTCGTCCGGCCCGTCGCCGGCACCCGCAGGGACACCCCGAGCGGGCCCTCCTCGCGGCGCACCACCAGATGGGCCCGGAGCGGCGCGCCGGGATCGACCCACCCCAGGAAGTCCAGGTCGTCCCAGGGCGTCTCGGCGAAGTCCAGCGGCAGCTTCAGCCGCGCGGCATCACCCTTCGTCGCGTTCACGAACGACGAACGGATCTCTTTCTCAGTCAACGGTTCCACTCGTTGGACCGTACAGGCATGTCCGCCGTCGGAGCATCCGGATATTCCGCGCCCCCCACGCCCCGCACGCCCCCGCGCCCCGCACCCACGCGCGCGTGCGCCCGTCAGGCCGACCCGTCAGGCCACCCACTCCGGCAGCGCCGGATCCGCGAACCGACCCGGCGCCCCCTCCAGGGCCGCCGCCAGCCGCTCCGCCGCCGACTCGTACACCTCCTCGGGCAGCGTGTACGGGATCCGCAGCCGGTGCTCGTGTGTGCCCGGATCCACGCCGAACCGTGCCCCGCCCTCCACCCGCACCCCGTGCCGCAGCGCCCGCGCCGCGAGCTGCGTGGCCACCGGCCGCCCCAGGTCGATCCACAGGCACATCCCGCCCGGCGGCACCGTCCACCGCCACTCGGGCAGGTGCCGGGCCAGCGCCGAGCCCAGCGCCTCCCGGCGGCGCCGAAGCTCCGCCACGCGCGCGTGGACGATGGGTTCCAGGCGCCGCATCAGCGCCACCGCGACCAATTGGTCAAGGACCGAACCCGACAGGTCGGCCGTCACCCGGGTCCGCGTCAGCTCCGTCACCACCCGCGCCGAGGCCCGCACCCAGCCCACCCGCAGCCCGCCCCAGCAGCTCTTGCTCAGCGAGCCCACCGACACGATCTGCTCCCCGGCACCGGGCCCGGCCGCCGCGGCGAACGGCGCCGGGGCCGGCACGTCCAGCGCCATGTCCGTCAGCGTCTCGTCCACCACCAGCCACGTCCCCGTCGCCCGCGCCGCCCGCGCCAGCTCCCGGCCCTGCTCGCGCGGCATCAGCCGGCCCGTCGGGTTGTGGAAGTCCGGGATCAGATACGCCAGCCGGGGCGCGGTCTGCCGCAGCGCCGCGTCCACGAGACCCGTGTCCCAGCCGGCGTCCGTCACCGGCACCGGCGTCACCCGCATCCCCCGGACCCGCATCGCGTCGAGGGCGTTGGTGTACGAGGGGTTCTCCGCCAGCACCCGGTCGCCCGGCCGCCCGAACTGCGTGAGCACCAGCGACAGCGCCTGCTGCGCCCCCGTCGTCACCAGGATCTGCTCGGGCCGCGTCGGCAGCCCCCGCTCGGTGTACCGCTCCGCCACCGCCGCCCGCAGCTCCGGCAGGCCGTACGGGTGGTAGCCCTGTGAGGCGGCCAGCCGCGGCAGCTCGGCGGCGGCCTCCGTCAGCGCCTCCGCCAGCTCGGCGCGCGGCCCCTGCGGCGAGGCCAGCGCCAGGTCGATCACCTCGCCCGCCGTGTCCGGGAACGGGCCGAGCGACGTCGGCGCCTGCCCGTCCGGCAGCGCCGTCCACGTCCCCGCGCCCCGGCGGCTGTGCGCGTACCCGGACTCCCGCAGCAGGTCGTACGCCCCCGTCACCGTCGTCCGGCTCACCTCCAGGACCTGCGCCAGCTCCCGCTCGGCGGGCAGCCGCAGCCGCAGCGCCACCCGCCCGTCCAGCAGCGCCTCCCGCACCGCCCGCGCCAGCTCCCGATAGCCGAAGCGGCCCTCCGTCGGCGGGGTGAGCAGGGAGGCGAGCTGGCGGCCCGACAAGGTCCGGTCCGCTGTGTGGACCACACGGCCATCGGCCATGCCAATCACTCCTTATTGGCTCTGCTATCCGGGCCAATAAGGCTACAGACTCTCCGTCAGTGGCCTGGTGCCGCGTCCGATGAACTGCGTGACGGGCCACATCCCCGACGCGCACCACCGAGAGGAGCACGACGATGACCACGCACTTCACCGACCGCGACGAGCGACTGTGGCAGCGGTACGCCGAGGAGCGCCCCGCCCGCCCCCTCCCCGTGGCCACCTGGCTGCGCACCCTGCGCGCCACCCTCCGCTCCCACCGCCCCGCCGACCGGACGACGCGGACGCCCGTACCGGAGAGGTCCGGGACGGGCGTCCGTCTGGGGCGGGGGCCTCAGGCCACGAGGTGAGGGCCGGGGCCGGGGGCCGGGACGGTGGGGGGCAGGGGGGAGAGGTCGGAGGGCGTCGCCGCCGAGGCGGTGTCGGTGGTCGGGTCCGTGCCTTCCGTCGTGACGTCCGTGGTGGTGTCGGTCGTGGCCTCCGTCGTGGTGTCGGTGGTCTCCGGCTCCTCGGTCGTCGTGTCGGGGGTGTCGGGGGTGTCGGGGGTCTCGGTCGGCGGCTCCGACGGCGAGTCGGAGGGGGACTCCGTCGGGGTGTCGGTCGTCGAGGGCGACGGAGTGGGGGTCGTCTGCGTCGGCGAGAGCGTGCTCGGGCACACGGACGGCGTCACGCCGTCGGTCGGCTCCGGCGTCTCGTCGCCGGTCACCGTCACGCACGGCGTCGGCGAGGTCGGGGTGACCGAGGGGGACGTCGCCGACGTGGTCGGCGACGCGGAGGTGGTGGTCGGCGTCGGTCTGGGCGGCGGCGGGGTCGGCTTGTCCTGCCGGCCCGTGTCGCCGTGCTTCCGCGCGAACCAGGCGTCGTCCTCGGGGTCGTACACGACGAAGACGTTCACGACCTTCACCGACGGCGCCACGACGACGACCTGGGAGGCGTTGTAGCTCGGCCACGGGGTGCCCGTGGTGCGCGGCTTCTCCTGGGCCACCGGCTCCGTCAGCGGGTTGCCGCAGGCGCACCGCACGCGGGGCACGCCCCGGCTGTCGACGAGGACCGCGGTCCCCGCCTGGAGCACCGCCTGGTAGCTGGTGGCGGAGCCGTTCTGGTAGCCGTGGTTCGTGACCCGGGTGTCCACCCGGAGCTGGAGCGGCGTCAGGGAGCGGAGATAGCCCGGCACCGCGTTCGGCTCCAGGCCGAGGACCCCGGCGAAGGCCGCGTTCTTGGCGGGATCGGCGGCCAGGAAGCGGACCTGCTTCTCGACGTCGCAGCTCGCCGTGGCGCGCGTACCGCCGTACAGACCGGGCGTCGAGCCCGACACCTTCGGGGTGGCCGCCTCCGCCGTACCGGTGCGCGGCGCGAGCGACGCCGCCCCGGACTCGCTGTCGGTATTGGCGGTGGAGGCCGTGAAGGGATCGGGACCGGACGCGGAGGTGTTCTGGAGGAAGACCTCCCCGCTGCCACCGTTGCCGGCCGTGTCGCCCTTGTCGTCCGACCGGCTGAGGAGGACGACGCTGAGCGCGGCTGCCGCCACGACGACGGCGGTCAGGGAGGCGACCTTCGGCACGGACCGCCACCACGGCGTCCCGCCGTGCCTCCCGCCGCCGGAACCGTCCGACGGCCCGCCCCCGGAACCGCCACCGCCCCCGCCTCCACCCCCTCCACCCCCGCCGGAGCCGTCGTGCGGCGGCACGGACGGCGGACCGGCCACCCCGGGGCGGGTGGCCGCGCCGGAGAGCGGACCCGAGGGCGGGCCCGTGGGCGGACCGGACGGGGGAACCGACGGAGGGCCGGACGGCGGCGGTTGGGAAGTCACGTTTTTCCCTTTCTTCCGTTCGGCGCCCATTCTGAGCGCCCCACGCCCACCCCGCACCCGCACCGCCCGCCCACGGAGCACCGCACCCGCACCGGACGGCGACATTGCCGGAGGCCGGTACCGGAACCCCCGCCGGGCTGCTGGCGACACACCTGACACACGCCATCCGCCGTGTGGCTCAATCGAGTCGCCCGGGGAACGTCAGCGACCCCGGACGCGGCAACGGGGGGAGTACGAGGCGGATGCGGACGACCACGACGGGACGGGGCATACTCCGGCAGCGCGCCTGGGGCAGCCTCTGCGCCCTCCTCGGCCTGCTGGCCCTCGCAGCGGCCTACGGGCTCGGCGCGACCCTCCCCGCGCAGATCGCCGCGGAGCGCGCGTACCTCGCGGCCGGGCCCTGCCCGTCCGGGCAGCCGGCCACGGACGAGGCGGACTGCCTGCGCGCGGTCCACGGCACGGTGGAGTCCACCGAGGAGGTCCGCTCCGGGAAGACACGCCACTTCCGGGTGTGGCTGCGCCCACCGGCGCCCGCCCCGCTGGACCGATCGCTGGACCGGCCGCTCGACCTGAGCACGACGGGCGAGCTGTCCCAGCTCCTGGAGCCCGGGGACGAGGTGGAGCTCACCGCGTGGCGGGACGTCCGCGTCTCCGTCCTGCACGCGGGCGTGCGGGAGGATCTGGACGCGCTGCCGGACGGCGAGGTGGGACCGCTCGCGGGCGTCGTCACGGCCTGCGTCTGGTTCGCCGTCGCCGCCTTCATCGGCGCGTACGGAGGCGGCCGCCGCGCCCGGCGCATCGCGCGGGGCCTGCCCTTCAGGGACCGGATTCGCTTCGGCCCGGCCAAGATCGGCGGCGTACTCGCCGTCCCCCTCCTCGCGGGCTTCGCCTCCGGCGCGCTCTGGGACGGCTGGACGGCCGTCCTCGTCACCGCGGCCGTCACGGCGCTGATCGGCGTCCAGGCCACCGTCTTCGTCCTGCGCGTCGACCGCTGAAAGGAAGGAAAGCACCTGTGAACAGCGACGAGCCCGTCTTCAAGAAGAGCCGCTGGGGGACGAACCGCTACACCTACAACCCCAACAACCCCATCGGTATGGCCCTCATCATCCTCACCCTCGCCGTCACCCTCTTCGCGCTCGTCGCGATGGAGAACCGCTGGGGCCCCTTCGCCCCCGACCCCGGCCCCACCTGGAACCCACCGACCTCCCCGTACGACCCTCCGGCCCCACCCACAGCGCCGCCGCCGGCCACGTGGTGACGGCGGGGGTGACGGCGTTTCACTTGATCGACCGGAGGAACGCCCGCGTCCGCTCGTGCTCCGGCGCGTCGAGGAGCTCCTCCGGCGGGCCGGACTCCAGGACGTGGCCCTCGTCGAACATGAGGATCCGGTCGGAGATGTCGCGGGCGAAGCCCATCTCGTGGGTGACGCACAGCATGGTGATGTCGGTGCTCGCGGCCACGTCCCGCAGCACGTCCAGGACCTCCGCGACGAGTTCGGGGTCGAGCGCGGACGTCACCTCGTCCAGGAGGAGCAGGTCCGGCCGCATCGCCAGGGCCCGGGCGATGGCGACGCGCTGCTGCTGCCCGCCGGAGAGCCGCGTGGGATGGGCGTCCTCCTTCTCGGCGAGCCCGACGAGGCCGAGGAGGTCCCGGGCGCGCGCGGCGGCCTCGTCCCCGTCGAGGCCCAGGACGTGCCGGGGCGCCTCCATGACGTTCGCCAGGACGCTCATGTGCGGGAAGAGGTTGAACTGCTGGAACACCATCCCGACCCGCCTGCGGCGCGGCGCGAGATAGCGCTCGTCGGCGGGGACGAGCTTGCCGCCGCCGGACGGCATGTGGGAGTACGGCTCCCCGTCCACGTGGACGACGCCGTCCGTGACCCGCTCCAGCGTCATCAGCAGCCGCAGGATGGTCGTCTTCCCGGAGCCGCTCGGGCCGATCAGGGTCACGCGCTCGCCCGGCGCGACCGCGAGGTCGAGGCCGTCGAGGACGGCGTGGTCCCCGAAGCGTTTCGTCACCCGGGCGAACCGGACCTTGTCCGGCGGGTGCGCGGACGCGGCCTCGGGGGCGCTCTCGGGGGCGGTCTCAGTGGGCAAGGCGGGCCTCCAGTCGGCGGACGAGCAGGGACGTCGGCCAGCTCGCCAGCAGGAACACGGCGGCGGCCAGGGTGAAGCTCTCCAGATAGGCGAAGTGGGTGCTGCCGAAGGTGCTCGCCTCGTGGACCATCTCGTTCACGGTGATGACCGAGAGGAACGGCGTCTCCTTGAACATGGAGATCGCGTAGTTGCCGAGCGAGGGAAGCACCTTCCGTACGGCCTGCGGCAGGACCACCGCCCGCCACACCCGCCGGCGCGGCAGGGACAGCGCCGTGCACGCCTCCCACTGCCCCTTCGGTACGGCGTCGATGCCGGCGCGGTACACCTCGGAGAGGTACGTGGCGTAGTGCAGCCCGAGGACCAGGACGCCGAGCGTGAGCGGGTCCAGACCCGGCACCAGTACCCAGGCGGCGAACAGCTGCACCATCACCGGCGTCGAGCGCACGAACGAGGCGACCGCCCCCACGGGCAGGGCGATCCACCGGGCGCCGGAGCGCTGGATCAGGGCCACGCCGAGCCCGGCGACGACCGCGACGGCGAAGCCGAGAACGGTGGCGAGCAGGGTGACGCCGAAGCCGGACAGCACGACGGGCAGCGCGGCGCGGGCCGCGTCCATGTCCCACATCACGCACCACCTCCGACGACGCCCAGCCGCGCCTTGGCCCGGCGCTCCAGCGCGTTCATCCCGGCCCCGAGGAGCGCGGCGACGCCGAAGTACAGCAGGAGCAGCAGCAGATAGGCGGCGGCGGTGCCGCCGGTCGCCGCGCGCAACTGGTCGATCTGGAAGGTGAGATCGGTGACCGTGACGAGGGACAGCAGGGGAGTCGCCTTCAGCAGCTGGATGAGGAGGTTCTTGAAGGGCGGCACCATCAGGGGGTACGCCTGCGGGAGCACGACCCGCCGCAGACGCAGCCGCGACCCCATGCCGAGCGCGATCGCGGCCTCGGTCTGGGAGGCGGGCACGGCCGCGATCGCGCCCCGCACCACCTCCGCCCCGTACGCCCCGTAGTTGAGGCCGAAGGCGAGCACCCCGCAGGCCATCGGCTCCAGCCGGAAGCCGAGCATCGGCAGAGCGAAGAAGAGCCAGAACAGCTGGACGTAGAGCGAGGTGCCGCGCAGGAACTCGACGGTGAAGCGCGCGGCGCCGCGGACGACGAGGGCGCGGGAGCGGGAGGCCAGGCCCAGGGCGAAGGCGACGAGCAGCGCGAGGACCGCGCCGAGCGCGGTGGCCTCCAGGGTGACCAGGAGCCCCTCGCCGATCGCCGGCAGGGCCTGGCCCAGCTCGTTGAGGAACGCGGCCGTGCCGGAGCCCGTCATGCCGCGCACAGCTCCGCGGTGCGCAGGGTGCGCGGCGGCACCTCGCGCGCGGTGAAGCCGTACTTCCCGATCAGCGCCACGTACCGGTCGGGGTCGCCGGTGATGCGCGCGAGTTCGTCGTCGAAGGCGTCCCGCAGGGATTCGGCGCCCTTACGGAAGACCGCGCCGCCGGGGCTGTACTGCTTCACCCCGTCGATGACCGGCACGAACGGCTCCAGCACCTCCACGGCGGCGCTCCCGTTGGTGCGGGCGAGCCAGCGCAGGGAGATGCCGGTGAGGGCGAAGGCGTCGATCCGGCCGGCGAGCAGCGCGTCGAGCCCGTCCTGCTGCTTGCCCACGGTCACCACGGCCCCGTCCCGGACGCCCGCCGCCTTCGCGTACCCGCCCTCCACGGCGGCCGTCAGGACGCCGACGCGGACCTTCTTCTTCGCGCAGGACGCCAGGTCGCGCAGGCCCTTCGGGTTGCCCTTGCGGACCATGAGCGCGGTGGGGGAGACGAACTCCGGCTCGGAGAAGGCGACTTTGTCGCACCGCTCGGGCGTGATGGCCATGCCCGCGCTGACGACGTCGAAGCGCCCGGCGAGCAGCCCGGGGATGAGGGCGCCGAACTCGGTGAGGGTGCCCTTGAGTTCGGGGATGCCGAGCGCTGTGAAGATCTCCCGGTGGAGGGTGGGCGCCTCCCCGGCGAGCTCGCCGCCGTCCTGGAAGCCGTACGGGGCCTCGCCGGCGAAGCCCACCCGGACGTGGCCCTGCTTCCGCAGCTTCGCCAGCAGGTCCGCGTCACCGGCCGGTGCGCCGGTGCCGACCTCGGTCCGGCTGCACGCGGCGAGGAGCCCGGGAACGGCGAGGGCCCCGCCGAGGAACGCGCCCCGGGTGAGGAGCTGTCTGCGGGAGGGGTGCGTGGTCATGTCCGTCCTTTCGGGAGGGGCGAGCGGGCCGGGAAGGCATCGGGAGGTTCAGCCGAGGGGCGTGGTGTCCCGGGACGCGATGTAGGAGGGCCGGCGGACCGGGGCCGCGAACGGCAACTCCGGTGCGTTCTCGACGCTGTTGAAGACGAGGAAGACGTTGCTGCGGGGGAACGGCGTGATGTTGTCGCCGGAGCCGTGCAGGGCGTTGCAGTCGAACCAGACGGCGGATCCCGCGTCGCCGGTGAAGTGCTCGATCCCGCAGGCGTCGGCGAAGGTCGTGAGTGCCTTGTGCGAGGGGGTGCCGGCGTCCTGCATCCGCAGCGACTGCTTGTAGTTGTCCTTCGGGGTCTCGCCCGCGCAGCCGAGGAAGGTGCGGTGCGAGCCCGGCATGATCATGAGGCTGCCGTTGGTGGTGAAGTTCGGCGTCAGCGCGATCGACACCGACACGGCCCGCATCAGGGGCAGTCCGTCCTCGGCGTGCCAGGTCTCGAAGTCGGAGTGCCAGTAGAAGCCGCTGGCGCCGAAGCCGGGCTTGACGTTGATCCGCGACTGGTGGATGTAGACGTCGGAGCCGAGGATCTGCCGGGCGCGCTCGACCAGCCGCGGATCGTTGGCGAGCCGCGCGAACACCTCGCTGATCCTGTGCACTTCGAAGACCGAGCGGATCTCCTGGGACCGGGGCTCGACGATCGCCCGCTCGTCCTCGCGGGTCCGGGGATCGGCGACCAACCGGTCCAGTTCGGCGCGGAGTTCGTCGACCTCCTCGGGGGAGACGAGGGCATCGACGGCGAAGAAGCCGTTGCGCTCGTACTGCTCCAGCTCACGCGGCCAGAACGGGCCGGGCGTGCCGGGCTCGGACCACACGACGGGCTCCTTGCGGTAGACGAGGGCCTCCTCGGTGCCGCGGGTGGGGTACGGGTCGACGGGGCGGGCGGGGGCGGTGGTCATCGCGTGCGGGGCCTTTCTCGTACGAACGGGGGCGCGGTCCAGGGCTGTTCAGGCGTCGCCCGGCTCGGCGAGCACCGGGTAGACGCCGTTCTCGTCGTGCTCCTCGCGGCCCGTCACCGGCGGGTTGAAGACGCACAGGCAGCGGAAGTCCTCCTTGACCTTGACGGTGTGCCGCTCGTGGCCGTCGAGGAGGTACAGGGTCCCGGGCGTGATCGTGTACGTCTTCCCGGTCTCGTGGTCCGTGAGTTCGGCCTCGCCCGCCGTGCAGACGACCGCCTCGACGTGGTTCGCGTACCACATGGCGGTCTCGGTCCCGGCGTACATCACGGTCTCGTGGAGGGAGAAGCCGACGCGCTCGCGGGCGAGGACGATGCGCTTGCTCTCCCAGGTGCCCGAGGCGGCGCGCACGTGGCGGTCGGTGTTCTCCAGCTCGTCGAAGCTGCGGACGATCACGTGGATCTCCTTGTCTTGGGGGGCGGTGTCAGGTGAGGTCAGGCGGTGTGGCGGACGGCGCGGGCGAGGATGCCGAGGCCCTCGTCCAGCTCGTCGTCGGTGACGGTCAGCGGGGGCAGCAGCTTGACCACCTCGTCGCGCGGCCCGGAGGTCTCCACGAGCAGGCCCAGTTCGAAGGCGCGCCGGCAGACGGCCCGGGCGCGCTCGCCGTCCTCGAACTCCAGCCCCCACACGAGCCCGCGCCCGCGGGGCACGGTCCCCGTGCCGAGGTCGCCGAGCACGGCCTCGACGGTGGCGGCCCGCCGCAGGGTGCGGTCGCGGAGCGTCGAGTCGCGCCAGTACGTGTCGAGGGCGGCGGTGGCGGTGACGAAGGCCGGGTTGTTGCCGCGGAAGGTGCCGTTGTGCTCGCCGGGCTCCCACACGTCGAGCTCGTCGCGGAACAGGCAGAGGGACATGGGCAGTCCGTAGCCGCTGATGGACTTGGAGAGCGTGACGATGTCCGGGGTGATCCCGGCCTCCTCGAAGGAGAAGAAGTCGCCGGTGCGGCCGCAGCCCATCTGGATGTCGTCGACGATGAGGAGCATGTCCCGGCGGCGGCACAGGTCGGCGAGGCCGCGCAGCCACTCGGCGCGGGCCACGTTGACGCCGCCCTCGCCCTGCACCGTCTCGACGATCACGGCGGCCGGGTGGTCCAGGCCCGACCCGGAGTCCTCCAGGAGCCGCTCGAACCAGAGGAAGTCCGGGGTCACGCCGCCGAGGTAGTGGTCGAAGGGCATCTGGGTGGTGTGGGCCAGCGGCACGCCGGCCCCGGCGCGTTTGCCGGCGTTGCCCGTGAGGGCGAGCGAGCCGAGGGACATGCCGTGGAAGGCGTTGGTGAAGGAGACGACGGTCTTCCGGCCGGTGACCTTGCGGGCGAGCTTGAGCGCCGCCTCGACGGCGTTGGTGCCGGTCGGGCCGGGGAACATCACCTTGTAGGGGAGGGCGCGGGGTTCGAGGACGGTCGAGTGGAACGTCTCCAGGAAGCGCCGTTTCGCCGTCGTCGACATGTCGAGGCCGTGGGTGATGCCGTCGCCGCCGAGGTAGTCGAGGAGCGGGCGCTTCAGGGCGGCGTTGTTGTGGCCGTAGTTGAGCGAGCCGGCGCCGGCGAAGAAGTCGAGGAAGGGGCGCCCGTGCTCGTCGAACAGGCGGCTGCCCGTGGCGCGTTCGAAGACGGTGGGCCAGGCGCGGCAGTAGCTGCGTACCTCGGACTCGACGGTCTCGAAGACGGTGGGGGCGGGGGCGGTTCCTGCGATGAGCGTCATACGGACTCCAGGTGCGTGAGGCGGAGCGTGCGGGAGAGGTCGTGGCGCGCGGTGCGGTGCGGCCCGGTCAGAAGGCCAGGGGCGCGATGCGGTGCAGCACCTCGGACTCGTGGTCGGGGCCGGGGAACGCGGAGGACGGGAAGAGGACCGTCCGGGTCACGTCGGCGCCGTGCCGCCGCGCGTAGGCGCTGAACAGGCGCTCGGACGCGACGTTGTCCGGGGTGATGGTCGTCTCGACGGCGTCGAGCGGGTACGCGTCGGCGACGCGCTCCGACAGGTGGTCGAGGAGCGCCCCGGCGATGCCGTGCCCCCGGTACGAGGCGTCGACGGCGACCTGCCACACCAGCAGCGTCCGCGGCGCGTCGGGGCGGAGGTAGCCGGTCACGAAGCCCAGGGGCCGCCCGTCCGCGTCGCGGGCGACGGCGGACGTCTCGGCGAAGTCGCGGCACCACAGGAGGTAGCTGTAGGAGGAGTTGACGTCCAGCGTCTCGGACTCCCGCGCGAGCCGCCAGAGTTGGGCGCCATCGCCGGCCCGGGGCCGCCCGATGGTCCAACCCCGGGGAGAGACCGGCGCTTCGTCCCGGACACGTTCCGGTGCTGTGTGAGCTGTGGTCATGGGCGCCGAAGTTACCCAGCGCAGCCGTGAACTTCATGGCCCCGAAGGGTTCCGCGGAGCGGCGAGGCGTGGTATGCCCAGACGGCTATGCCTCGAAAGCCGGACGATCACCTCACAGTTTCCGGGGTGCGAAAGCGTGGATACAGGGCCAAAAGCTTCGTTTATAACGACGGCATAACACCTTCTCGCCGTCTCGAAGCCGACGCCGGAGCGTTACCGCATCGTCGGTCAAGAGGCCGTTTGGCGGAGCCGGATCCGGTTAGGGATGCCTCCTATGGGGTCGTGTTCACGGAGTGTCACCAAGGCGGTGGCGCCGCTCCGCCGGCGGTCCGGACGGACCGCACCCGCAGGCGGAGCCGCCCGGGCCGGACTAGCGTGGTCAGAGTGAGCAATCGGCTCCCCCACACCCCGCCCCCCGCCACCGGCCCGGGCGCCCCCGCCGGCGCCCCCGCCCCCGCGGGGCTCCGCATCGCCGTCCAGGCCCTCGCCGCCGTCGTCGCCGGCTATCTCGCGATGGGCGTCACCGCGGGACTCGGCCTCTGGGCCGCCGGAGCGGCCGACCTCCCCGGCGGCTTCGCCGCCGTCCTCGCAGCGGTCGTCGTCATGGCCGCGGGCGGACAGGTCGAGATCGCGGGCTCGGCCGGCTCCCTCGCCGGCACCCAGGGCGAACTGACCGCGATGCCCCTCACCGTCACCCTCGTCGGCGCGCTCGTCACCGGCGCGGTCTTCCTCCGCCCGCTCCGCCACCACGCGGTCGCCAGGGCCGGAGACCTCGCGGCGCGCGCCGGGGCCGTCACCGTCCTCTGGCTGGCCGCCCTCGCCGGGCTCTCCGCCATGGCCCGCCACGACTTCCCCCTCACCCTCGGCGTCGGCGACTCCCAGGAACCCCTCGCCGACCTCTTCGGCGAACTCATCGACGCGGCCGATCCCAGCGTCGGCTTCCGCACCCTCGTCGGCCCCACCCTCGGCTACGGCCTCCTGTGGATCCTCGGCGTCCTCCTGGTCGCCCTCCTCGTCTCCCGCCGCAGCCCCCTCCCCGCGCGCGTGCTCCGCTACCAGGAGGCCGTCAGACCCGCCGCCTCGGCGATGCTCCTGCTGCTCCTCGCGTACGTGGCCGTCGGCCTCGTCATCGGCCTCGTCGTCGCCGCCACCAAGGGGCACGCCGCCGAGACCTTCGCCGTCATCCTCCTCGGCCTGCCCAACGTCAGCTGGCTCGCCCTCGGCGTCGGCATCGGCGGCTCCTGGGAGGGCAAGGTCGAGGGCCCCTTCGGCCTCCCCATGCCGCAGATCCTCGACGCCGTGCTGCGCGGCGGCGGCGAGTCCCCCGACCTGTCCACGGTGGACCTGTCCTCGCTCGCCGCCCAGGACGGGCGCGCCTGGTGGCTGCTGCCCATCGCCGCCGTCCTCGTCCTCGCGGCGGGCTTCGTCGCCGCCGTACGCTCCCCGGCCCGCGTCCGGCCCTGGCAGCACGCCCTGCACCTCGGCGTCGCCTTCGCCCTCACCATGCTCGCCATCGCCCCGCTCACCCTCGTCCAGGCACGCTTCGGCCTGTCGATCCTCGGCATCGGCGACCTGGCGGCCCTCGGCGGCGAGGTCATGCTCCGCCCCGACATCTGGCGCACCGCCGGCCTCGCCCTCCTCTGGGGCCTCGTCGCCGGCTTCCTGACGGGCCTCCTGGCGACGCGCGCGCGGCACCGGGGCCAGATCCCTGCGGACGCCGGGTCCGAGCCGCAGCGGGACTAGGGACCCGGGCAGCGGGACCAGGAACCCGAGCAGCGGGGCTAGGAACCCGAACAGCGGGGCTAGGAACCCGAACCGAGGCGCCGGAACACCGGCTGAGCCCACCGGGGAGGTTCCGGCGGCGGGCCCGGCGCCCGGGTGCCCGCCCCGGTCGCGGCCGCCGGACCGCCCGGTACGCGCGCGAGTGCGGCCCGCAGCTCCGTGACGAACTCCAGGCACGTCCCGTACCGCTCCTCGGGCGTCTTCGCCAGCGCCCGCGCGAAGACCGCGTCCGCCTCCTCCGGCAGCCCCGGCCGGTGCTCGGCCAGCGGAGGCGGAGGGTCGTACTGCTGGGCCCACAGCACCGCCCAGTCGGTGTCGCGGCGGAACGGCGGCACCCCGGCGAGCGTCTCGAAGACCACACACGCCAGGCTGTACACGTCACAGCGGCCGTCCACCGGCTTCCCCGAGATCTGCTCGGGCGCCACGTAGTCCAGCGTGCCCACGAACTCGCCCACCGTCGTGAACCCGGTCAGCGACAGCGACTTCTTCGTCAGCCCGAAGTCGGTCAGGTAGACGTGCTCCGGATGGTCCCGGTCGGTGCCCTCCGCGACCAGGATGTTCCCGGGCTTCACGTCCCGGTGCACCAGGTCGTGGGCGTGCGCCGCGTCCAGCGCCGACGCGACCTGCGTGGCGATACGGCCCGCCGTCGACGGCGGCAGCGGACCCTCCCGGGCCAGCAGCGCCACCAGGTCCCGCCCGGCCACGTACCGCATCGCGATGTAGAGGATCCCCTCCGTCTCGCCCGCCTCGAAGACCGGCACGATGTGCGGGTGGTCGATCGACGCCGCCACCCGCGACTCGTGCGCGAAACGCTTCCGGAAGGTGTCGTTCCGGGCCAGCTCCGGCGCGAGCAGCTTCAGCGCGACCGTCCGGTCCAGCCGCAGATCCCGCGCCCGGTACACGACCGCCATCCCGCCGCGCCCGATCTCCGCCTCCACGCGATACCCCGCGATCTCCTTCCCGGCCAACCCCGATGGCCGCCCCGCAGGCAACCCACCGTCCCGCACCCCACCCGCACCCCCACCCGCGCCGGCCATCAGCGCTCGCCGTCCGCGTCAGCAGGCCGACTCACGACCTGGGTGGGCGGGGGAGCGGGGGTCTTCGCGGGGTCGGCCTGCGGTACGACCTGGGTGGGCGGGGGAGCGGGGGGCGGCTCGGGGTCGGCCTGCGGCACGACCTGGGTGGGTGGCGGGCCGGCGACCGCCGCCGGATCCAGCTCTGGCACCACCTGCGTGGGCTCGTACGCGACCGGCGCCGGCCGCGCCTTCTCCGGTACGGGCTCCGCCTCGCCGGGCTCCTCCGCATCCTCCGCCTCCGGGCCCGAGGTCCCCGCCCCCGCCGCCCCGGCCTGCTCCGGCCCCGGGGTCTCCGCCTTGCGGGACGGCGGGGAGTTGGCCGCGTACGTCGTCAGGCCGACCCCGTCGCAGTACACCCAGCGCTCGTGCTCGGCGTCGTACAGCCACACGGCCTCGCCGTCGACGACCATGCCGACCCGCAGGCCGCGCGTGCGGCGCCGGAAGGTCTCTCCGTCCGCGCGTCCGGCCGCCAGCTCGTCCACGGCCCGCCGGTAGCGGCCCAGCGCGTCCTCGGCGCGGGCGATGAGCGGGCGCGGGTCGGCTGTCCGGGTGAGGGCGGGGCCCGCGGCCGGAGGGTCGTCGGGGACGGCGACGAGGAGGCGGGCGTCCACCCACGCGGACCAGCCGTTGGAGCACAGCACCTGCCCCCAGTCGCCGGTCCGGTCCATGAGCCGTACCGGCAGGAAGGCGTCCAGCGGGACCGTCGGATATCCGGGGTCGGGCACCTGCCACGCGGAGAGCCCGCCGCGCGGCACGACGTGGGTGGGCCGGAACTCGGCCGTGTACTCGGAATCGGGGACGCTCACGCCCACCTCCTGATCGCGGTCAGCCGCGCATGACGACCGGTTCGTGACGGCGCAGCACCCGGGACACGGCGAGCGCGAGCGCCAGACAGAGCACGACCAGCATGCCCATGTCGAAGAGCCAGGCCGCCGCCGTGTGGTCCATCAGCGGATCGGTGGTCTTGTCGGTCGGCGCCACCGCCCCGATGTCGATGGTCGCGCCCATCGCGGCGAACGCCCACCGCGACGGCACCAGCCAGGCGAGCTGCTCCAGGACCGGGGTGCCCTGCACGCTCAGCAGCGCCCCGCAGAACACGACCTGGACGATCGCCAGGAGGACGAGCAGCGGCATCGTCACCTCCTCCTTGCGGACCACCGCAGACACCAGCAGGCCCAGCATCATCGCGGTGAAGGCGAGGAGGGCGACGGCGAGCGCGATCTCGATGAGCGGAGGCAGCAGGACCCCCTTGCCGTCGGGCACGTTGAGCGGCACGCCGACCAGGGCGACGAGGGTCAGCACCACCGCCTGCACGACGGTGACCGTGCCGAGGACGACGACCTTGGAGGCGAGGTACGCGGAACGGGACAGGCCGACGGCTCTCTCCCGGCGGTAGATCGACCGCTCCTTGACCAGCTCGCGGACGGCGTTGGCCGCGCCGGTGAGGACGCCGCCGACGCAGAGGATCAGCAGCACGTTCAGGGTGGACTCGGGGTTGAGGCTGCCCTCGGACAGCGCCCGGGCCATGGCGCCCATCACGAAGGGCAGCGCGATCATGATGACGAGGAAGGTGCGGTCGGCGGCGAGCGCGGTGGTGTAGCGCCGCACGAGGGTCCGCAGCTGTCCGCCCCAGCTCTGCGGCTTGGGCGGCCTCGGCGGCGGAGTGTGTGGGGTGCCGCCGGGTGCCCCCGCGGCGCCGGGATCGGCGCCCACGGGCGCGTACGGCCGGAGTGTCGCGTCCTCGATGTACCGCCGGTGGAAGCGCGAGCCCCGGTACTGCCCGGCCCAGTCCCGCTCCCGTTCCGTCTCGAACGCCTCGAATGCCTCCGGCCACTGGCCGAAGCCGAAGAAGGACAGGGTGTCGTCGGGCGGCCCGTAGTAGGCGACCCGGCCGCCGGGGGCGAGCACGAGGAGCCGGTCGCAGACGTCGAGGCTGAGCACGCTGTGGGTGACCATGACGACCGTCCGGCCGTCGTCCGCGAGCCCGCGCAGCATGTGCATCACGGAGCGGTCCATGCCCGGGTCGAGTCCGGAGGTCGGCTCGTCGAGGAAGAGCAGGGAGGGTTTGGTCAGCAGCTCCAGGGCGACGCTGACCCGCTTGCGCTGCCCGCCGGAGAGGCTGTGGATGGGCTGGTCGGCCCGTTCCGCGAGCCCCAGTTCGCCGATGACCTCCTCCACGCGCGCGTGCCGCTCGCCGGGCGCGGTGTCTCCGGGGAAGCGCAGCTCGGCGGCGTACGAGAGGGCGCGCCGGACGGTCAGCTGGAGGTGCAGGATGTCGTCCTGCGGGACGAGCCCGATGCGTTGGCGCAGTTCGGCGTAGTCCCGGTAGAGGTCGCGGCCGTCGTAGAGGACCGTGCCCCGGTCGGCGGGCCGCTGCCCGGTGAGGGCGCCGAGCAGGGTCGACTTCCCGGCCCCGGACGGCCCGACCACCGCGAGCAGCGACTTCTCCCCGACGGGGAACGAGACCTCTTCGAGCAGCGTCTTCCGCCCGTGATCGACCGTGACGGCCAGCTCCTGCACGTCCAGCGAGATCTCACCGGTGTCGGTGAACTCGACGAGCTGCCCGCCGGCCAGACAGAACGCGCTGCGCCCGATCCCGACGATGTCGTCCGCCGTGACCCTGACCGGCTCGACGACGGGCCGCCCGTTGAGAAAGGTGCCGTTGTGACTGCCGAGGTCGTGGATCCAGTACGTACCGTCCGGCCGCGCGAGCAGCTCCGCGTGGTGCCGCGACACCACAAGGTCGGCCACGACGACGTCATTGTCCGCCGCCCGCCCGATCCGCACCCTGTGCTCCGGCAACGGCCGCACAGCCGTAGGCCGCCGAAACGTCCCCGTAGCCCCAGGCCGAGCCACCCCCACAGGCCGAGGCACCTCCACCCCGGGGGAGGGCAGCGCCGAACCGCCGACGCCGTCCCCGACGGGCGGCAGGGAGCCCGCGCCCGCCGCCCCGGTGCTGAGGCCCGGCTGCGCCGAGGGCGCCTCCGGCTGCCCCGGGGGTGACTCAGGCTGCGCCGCGGGCGTCTCGGGCCCCGCCGCGGGCGCGTCCGGTCGTCCCGGGGTCGCCAGAGGCTCCGGGGCCGGTGTCCGGGGTTTCGCGGGTTCGGGGGGTGGGGTGGTGAGGACCGCGCGGGGGCCGTTCTGGGGGTGGCCGAAGCGGACCACCGTGCCGGGGCCCACTACGCGCGGGAGTCGCACCCGTACGCCGTCCGCGAAGGTGCCGTTGGTGCTGTCCTCGTCGGCGAGCGTCCACTGGCCGCCCGCGGCGCGGAGCACCGCGTGGTGCCAGGACGCCCGGGCGTCCGTGAGCACGATGTCGCTGGTGGGGTCACGCCCGACGCGGTAGACGCGGCCCGGGTCCATCCGCGTCGTGACCCCGTCGACGAGGAGGACCAGGCCGGGTGCGGCGGGCGCGACCGGCCGCTCTCCCATGCGTGAATCCTATCCGCCGGGGCCCCGGCCCGCCCGGCGCCGGAGCCTGGGGCGGGGGTGCCGGACGCGGGTAGGGTGAGCGCCGGGCGCCGCGGGGAGCGGCGCCGGAGCGACAGGGAGGGCGGACGTGCCGAAAGGCGTCACGAGGCGGCGGCCGCGCACCAGGGCGGCGCTCCTGAAGGCCGCGCTGGAGGCGTTCGCCGAGCACGGTTTCCATGCCACCACCATCGAGCAGATCTGCGAGCGCGCCGGGTACACGCGCGGCGCGTACTACTCGAACTTCGCGAGCAAGGAAGAGCTCTTCCTCGCCCTGTTCGACGGGCACAGCGAGCGGACGGTACGCCGCCTCGCCGCGTCCATCGACGCCCTGACCGCGGAGGAGTACACGCTCACCCGCCTAGCGGAGCTGGCCGCGACCATCGAGCCGGACGAGCGCGACTGGTACCTGGTCACCACCGAGTTCACGCTGCACGCCATCCGCGACCCGCAGGCGGCCTGGGTGCTGGCCCGGCACGACGAGCGGCTGCGGGCGGAGATCGCGCGCGGCCTCACGCTCGTCCTGCGCCGGGCGGGGCGTGAACTGACCGTGGACGCCGACCGGTTCGCCCGCCTGCTCATCGCCCTGCGCGAAGGCGGTCTCGCGCAGAGCTACGTGGAGCCGGAGGCGCTGCCGCCGGGCGCCCTGGAGCGGCAGTTCCTGCCCGCGCTCCTGGAGGTCTCGACCCGCCCCGCGGACGGGCCTCAGTCGAACAGGTCCGGGTCGGACGCCACGATCTGATCCCACAGCGGCCGGGCCTGGAACCAGCCGGCCAGGTGTCCGCCGATCTGCCCCCGGGTGAGCAGCGCCGTCTCGCGGTCGATGAGCTGCGGGGTGCCGGCGGCCATCGCGAGGAGCTGCGCCTGGCAGGACCGCTCCATGGTGACGAACCACCAGACCGCCTCGGCGACGGAGTGGCCCACCGTCAGCAGCCCGTGGTTCTTCAGGATCACCGCCTTGTGGTCGCCGAGCGCCTTGGCGACCCGCTCGCCCTCCTCGGTCTCGTTCACGACGCCCCGGTAGTCGTCGTAGATCCCGTGGTCCTCGAAGAAGGCGCAGGCGTCCTGGGTGATCGGATCGAGAAGTATCCCCAGGCTGGAGAACGCCTTCCCGTGCAGCGAGTGCGAGTGCGCCGCCGCGACCGCGTCGGGCCGCGCCGCGTGCACGCGCGAGTGGATGACGAACGCGGCCCGGTTCACCGGCCGCCGCCCCTCGAGTACCCGCCCCTCGTGGTCGACGAGGATCAGATCGGACGCCTTGATCTGACTGAAGCTCATGCCGAACGGATTGACCCAGAAAGCGTCCGGATCCCCCGGATCCCGCACGGTGATGTGCCCCGCGACCCCCTCCGAGAACCCGAACCGCCCGAAGATCCGAAACCCCGCGGCAAGCTGCTCCTTACGATACCGACGCTCCTCCTCGACACTCCCGAACGAAGGCGGCAACGCCAACTCCACCCCCTCGGGCAACGGCCCCACAGCGGCGGCAAGGGCGGGCGGCACGATGCTCATGGCGACTCCAAGAAGGATGCGGAGGAGGATGCGCAGCGAGCCGAAAAGATACAGCGACGTATCCGATCCATCAATGCACGGGCTGTGGTGGGGCGGGTGCTTGGGTGACTCGGGGTGTGTCAGGGGGTTGGGGTGCCGAAGCGGGCCAGGTAGTGCCAGACCCGTTTGACGTCTTGGGGGTCGTACGTCCCCGAGAGGGAGGCCGTCTGGACGATGTGGGCGTCCAGGTGGCCGTCCACGGCTATGCGGGTGCCCAGCTCGACGTACTCGGGGCCTCGGAACTCCGGGTGGCGGCGGAGTTCGGCTACCGGGAGGCGGAAGCCGGCGTGCCACTCGACGGGGCACGGGAGGCGGCGGGCCGCCTGTTCCACTTCGGTGCCGCGGTGGCTCGGGTCCAGGACCAGGGCTTCGACGTCTCGCGCGAGCTCGACCGGGCCGTGGACCTGCGCCTCGACGTAGTCGTCCAGGGGATCCTGCTCGTCCGCCTCCGCCAGTGCCACCAGGGCCATCCGGGACGCCACGCCGAAGTCCGTGGGCTCCAGGAAGCTGTCGGGGTAGCAGAAGCTCGTCCGGGTGCTCGCCTCCGGGGTCAGGCGCAGATGCGCGGAGCCGAAGCGGGGCGCGGCGCCGTACGGGCGGCGGCGGAAGTCCAGGGCTCCGTAGACCGGGCGCTCGTGGGCCGGGGCGTCGTCGTACGCGCCGCCGAAGATCCGGCTCTCCCAGTGCCAGCGGTCGCCGCCGGGCCGCGCGGTGAGCCCGCCGTTGCTGGTGCCGGTCACGAACTGCGAGCGGTAGACGCCCTCGTCGGCCAGCCGGTCCAGGAAGTGCGGGTGGAAGTTGAGCGTGACGCGCAGGTCCGGGTCCATCGCCGCCCCCGACGCGCGTGCCTCCACGTGCGCCAGTGCCCGCCGGGCCGCGTCGTGGAGCGAGGGAGCGGCGGGGCGCGCCGCGGGAGTCGTCGTCATGCGGGGAGTGTGCCCGAGGCGGCAGGCTTGCGGCGCGGGGATTTCGCTGGCTACGGTCTCGGCGGAGGGCGATAGAAAGCGCTTGCTATCGTGCCTTCGCCACCCCTTCACTCGGACACCCAGGAGCAGCCCACGTGCCCACCGCCGACGTCCTCGTCTACACCCGCACCGCCGGATACCGGCACGACTCCATCCCCGACGGCGCCACCGCACTCTCCGAGCTCGCCTCGGCGCGCGGACTCACCGCCGAGACCACCGAGGACCCCGCCGCGTTCACCGCAGACGGCCTCGCCGGCCGCGCCCTCGTCGTCCTGCTCTCCACCACCGGCACCGTCCTCACCCCCGAGGGCCGCACCGCCCTGGAGGCGTACCTCCGGGGCGGCGGCGCCCTGCTCGCCGTCCACGCCGCCGCCAACGCCGAACCCGACTGGCCCTTCTACGGCGAGCTCCTCGGCACCCGCTTCGCCGGGCACCCGCCGCTCCAGCCCGGCGCCGTCCTCGTGGAGGACCCCGGCCACCCCGCCTGCGCCCCGCTGCCGCGCCGCTGGGAGTGGACGGACGAGTGGTACGAGTACACCTCCCACCCCCGCAGCGCGGGCGTCCACGTCCTGCTGTGCGCCGACGAGACGACGTACGAGGGCGGCACGCTCGGCGACGACCACCCGCTCGCCTGGTGCCGGGCCGTCGACCGGGGCCGGTTCCTCTTCACCGCGCTCGGCCACACCTCGGAGGCGTACCGCGACCCCGCCTTCCGCGCCCACCTCGACGGCGCCCTCGCCTGGCTCCTCGACTGACGCACGCGCGCGTACGTCACCCCACCGCACCCGCCCCCCTTGCGCCCCGGCCCCGGAAGCGGGAGGTTTCCCGTGGGGGCCGACGCAGGAGGAGAAGGCCATGGCCATCGCCACCGTGAACCCCGCCACCGGCGAGACGCTGCGCACCTACGACGCGCACGGAGCGGACGAGGTGGAGCGGCGGATCTCCGCCGCCCACGAGGCGTTCCGCCACTGGCGCACCACCCCCTTCGCCGAGCGCGCCCGGCTGCTCCGCGCCGCCGCCACCCTCCTCGACGAGGACACCGAGGACATCGCCCGCACCATGACGCTGGAGATGGGCAAGCCCCTCACCGCCTCCCGCGCCGAGGCCGGCAAGTGCGCCAAGGCCATGCGCTGGTACGCCAAGCACGCCGAGGAGCTGCTCGCCGACGAGCACCCGGCCGAGAGCGACGTCCGCGACTCGGGCGCCGACCGGGCCCGCGTCCACTACCGGCCCCTCGGGCCGATCCTCGCCGTGATGCCGTGGAACTTCCCCCTCTGGCAGGTGATCCGCTTCGCCGCGCCCGCGCTCATGGCCGGCAACACCGGGCTCCTCAAGCACGCCTCCAACGTGCCCAGGACCGCCCTCTACCTCGGCGACCTCTTCCGGCGCGCCGGCTACCCCGACGGCTGCTTCCAGACCCTCCTCATCGGCTCCGGCGAGGTCGAGGCCGTCCTCCGCGACCCGCGCGTGGCCGCCGCCACCCTCACCGGCAGCGAGCCCGCCGGCCGGGCCGTCGCCGCCGTCGCCGGGGACGTCGTCAAGAAGACCGTGCTGGAGCTCGGCGGCAGCGACCCGTACATCGTGATGCCCTCCGCGGACATCGTCCGGGCCGTGAAGACCGCCGTCACCGCGCGCGTGCAGAACAACGGCCAGTCCTGCATCGCCGCCAAGCGGTTCATCGTCCACGAGGACGTGTACGAGGACTTCACCGAACGCTTCACCGCCGCCATGAACGCCCTCACCGTCGGCGACCCGCTCCACGAGTCCACCGACGTCGGCCCCCTCGCCACCGAGAAGGGCCGCGCCGACCTGGAGGAGCTCGTCGACGACGCCGTACGCCTCGGCGCCACCGCCCTGTGCGGCGGCCGCCGCCCCGAGGAGCCCGAGCTCGCCCGCGGCTGGTACTACCGGCCGACGGTCCTCACCGGCATCACCCCCGCCATGCGGATCCACCAGGAGGAGACCTTCGGCCCCGTCGCCACCGTGTACGCGGTCCGCGACGCGGAAGAGGCGGTGACCGTCGCCAACGACTCCCCGTTCGGGCTGAGTTCCAACGTGTGGACCCGCCGCGACGAGGACGTCGACTTCTTCGTCCGCGACCTCCAGGCCGGTGGCGTCTTCGTCAACGGCATGACCGCCTCCCACCCCGCGCTCCCCTTCGGTGGCATCAAGCGCTCGGGCTACGGCCGCGAGTTGTCCGGCCACGGCATCAAGGAGTTCTGCAACGCGACGACGGTCTGGCAGCGCGCCTGACCCCGGCACGACCCCATCGCGGACCCCACCGAGAGCCCGCCCCACCCGTGACCCACCCCCGAGCCCGGCCTACTCCCGCGCCCAGGCCAGCAGCCCGTCCGCATCCCACGTGTTGATCACCCGTTCGGCCGGTACGCCGCACTCCTCCGCCCGCGCGCAGCCGAGGAGCTGCCAGGCCAGCTGGCCCGGCGCGTGCGCGTCCGTGTCGATCGCCAGGTACACCCCGGCCTCCACCGCCTGCCGCAGCAGCCGGCGCGGCGGGTCGAGCCGTTCCGGACGGCTGTTGATCTCCACCGCCGTGCCCGACTCCGCGCACGCGGCGAAGACCCGCTCCGCGTCGAACTCCGACTCCGGCCGCAGCCGCCCGCCCGCGACCAGCCGGCCGGTGCAGTGGCCGAGGACGTCCATCAGCGGGTTCCGTACCGCGTTCTCCATCCGCCGGGTCATCGCCCGCGCGTCCATCCGCAGCTTCGAGTGGACGGACCCCACCACCAGGTCGAGCCGGTCGAGGAGTTCGGGCTCCTGGTCGAGGGAGCCGTCGTCGAGGATGTCGCACTCGATGCCGGTGAGCAGACGGAACGGCGCCCAGCGCTCGTTCAGCCCGGCCACCACGTCCAGTTGCTCCCGCAGACGCTCCGCCGACAGGCCACGGGCCACGGTCAGGCGCGGCGAATGGTCCGTCAGCACCGCCCAGTCGTGGCCCAGTTCGATCGCCGCCCGCCCCATCGCCTCGATCGACGCCCCGCCGTCCGACCAGTCCGAGTGGAGGTGGCAGTCCCCGCGCAGCGCCGCCCGCAGCTCCCGCCCGCCTTCAGGCTCCGCCGGCTCCACCTCCAGCGAGTCCGCCAACTCCCTCTCCAGGTCGGCCAGATAGTCCGGGACCCGGCCCTCCAGCGCCTCCCGCACCACCGCCGCCGTCTTCGGCCCGACGCCCTTCAGGGATTCCAGCGTGCCCGCCGCCGCCCGGTGCTCCGCCTCGCCTTCCGGCAGCGCGGCCACCGCCGTGGCGGCCGTACGGAAGGCCCGTGCCCGGTACGCCGGTGCGCCGCCGCGTTCCAGCAGGAACGCGATCCGGTTCAACGCCGCCACAGGATCCATGCCCGCGCTCCTCAGCCGCCGGGGCCCGTCACGCCCACGCCCAGCGGCGCCGGACCGATCTCGCACCACACCGCTTTGCCCTCGCCCCGCGGCTCCACGCCCCAGCGCGAGGCCAGGGCGTCCATCAGGAGCAGCCCGCGGCCCGAGGTCGCCGCCTCGCCCGGGGTGCGCCGCCGGGGCCAGGCGCTCGACCGGTCCTGCACGGAGAGCCGCACGCGCCGCACCGGTTCGGGCAGCACCTCCAGGGTCAGCACCGCGCCGCCCTCGGTGTGTAGCAGCACGTTCACCAGCAGCTCGCCCGTCAACAGCTCGGTGTCGTCGGCGAGTTCCGGCATGCCCCAGTCGCGCAGCGCCTGCCCCACGGCCGCCCGCGCGTCCGAGAGGCCCTGCGGGTCGGCCTGGTGGATGTACTGGTGGATGCGCGGCGCCCGCTGTGTACCCGGGTCCGGACTCCGCCGCAGCACCAGCAGGGCCACGTCGTCCCCCGAGCCCCACCGCTCCCACAGGCGCTCCGACAGGTGGTCGGCCAGCGCCTCGGCCTGCGGCGGCCCGCTGCTCACCGCCTCCGACAGGGCGGCGAGCCCCGCCTCGATGTCGGTGCCCGGCTGCTCGACCAGCCCGTCCGTGCACAGCACCAGCGTCTCGCCCGGCACCAGGTCCAGCCGGGTCTCCGGGAACTCCTCCTCGCCGAACACGGTGGCCAGCCCCAGCGGCATCCCGCCGCGCAGCTTCGGCTGCCCCACCCGCCCGTCCGTGTGCCGGATCAGCGGCCCCAGGTGCCCGGCCCGTACCGCCCGCAGGGTGCCGTTCGCCAGGTCCACCTGGGCGTAGGTGCAGGTCGCGAAGCGGTTGGTGTCCAGCTCCGCGAGGAACCGGGAGGCCCGCGCGAGGACCGTCGAGGGGGCGTGGCCCTCGCCCGCGTACGCCCGTAGCGCGATCCGCAGCTGGCCCATGATCGCCGCCGCGTGGGTGTCGTGGCCCTGCACGTCGCCGACGACGATCCCGACCCGGCCGCGGGGCAGCGCGATCACGTCGTACCAGTCCCCGCCGACCTGCCGGCCGCTCCACGCCGCGTGATACCGGACCGCGATCTCCCCGCCGGAGATCTCCGGGATCCGGCGCGGCAGCATCGTCTCCTGGAGCCCGGTGGCCAGCTCCCTCTCCTCGTCGAAGAGGATCGCCCGCTGGAGCGACTGGGCGACGATCGCCGCGAGCCCGAGCGCCAGGTTCCGCTCGTCCGCCGTGAACGCGGTCCGCCCCCGGTAGAACAGCGCCATGCCGCCCAGCGAACGCGCCTGCGCCACCAGCGGCAGATAGCAGGCCGCCCGGAACGGCAGCCGCCCCAGATACGGCGCCAGCTCCGGGTAGTCCCGCCCCAGCGAGGCGAACGAGGACTCGAACCGCGGCCGGCCGCTCATCACCGCCTCCGCCAGCGGCAGCCCCCGGTCGAGCCGCCGCGTCCGCAGCCCGTCCAGCACGTCCAGGGAGTCGCCGCTCAGCGCGATCACGTTCAGCGAACCGTTCTCGACGAGACCGAGCGCCAGCCCGTCCGCCCCCAGCCGCGCGAGCCCGCCCGGCCCCGTCAGCGCCGCCGTCACGTCGTCCACCGTCACCGCCCGCGACAGCGCGTGCGTGGTCCGCTCGACGATGCTCGTCTGCATCTCGCGGCGCTTCTCCAGCTGCTGCACGAACGCCGCGTGCGACACCTCGGCCGTCGTGTCCCGCACCGCCCCCACGATCCGGTGCGCCCGCCCGTCCCCGTCCCGCAGGATCCGCGCCAGCACGTGCGTCCAATGGGGTGTCCCGTCCTCCTGCGGGATCGGGAAGTGCGCGCTGTACGAGGCGTCGCCGCCGGTCACCGCGGCCCGCACCACCTGGTCCAGGCGCGTGCGCTCCACCGGGTCGAGCCGTGTCACCAGGCTCGTCGGCCGCCCGTCGAAGTCGTCCGGGGCCATGCCGAAGACCAGCAGCCCGGACGCGTCGACATCGATGGTGCCCGTGTCGAGGTCCCAGTCGAAGCTGCCGGTCCGGTTCATGGCGAGCCACTCGGCGGGCCCGATCCCGCCGTTGTGCCCGTGCGGATCGTCATCGGTCATCCTCCCCATTGTCGAACCCGCACCCCGCCGACGCCATGCCTGCGACACGGCGTGGCGCACCGTCCCGCCGCCCGGCACGGGTCCCGGGCGGGGCGGCTCTGACGCGGGGCGGGGGCGCCCGGATGCGGCGCGGGGAGCCGGACACGAGAATGGCCAGTGCCGGGACCCACCCGCAGAAGCATGGAGGAGACGGCATGAACGCTGAGCCCGACGAGATGTCCCGGGGGGACGTACCGACACCCGACCGGCTGCTGCACGCCGGTTCCGAGGGCGAGTTCACGGCGGAGGACCTGGTGCTCGCCTCCGGCCGCGACGTGACGCCGGAGACCCTGGCCTGGGCCGAACGCAGGATGGCGGAGAAGGGCCGCGCCTCCCTGGACGAACTCCTTCCGTAGACGCCGTACGAGCGGGGGCCCGGGACCGGCGCGGCACGCGGCGCCGTCCCGGGCCTTCCGCATTTGTGGAACACGTTCTACCGTGACGCCCGTCGTGCCGAGGACGCCGACGCCGACAGCCGTCACGGGAGGCCGGGATGCACCTTCAGTACACGCCCGAACAGAACCGCCTGCGCGCCGAGCTGCGGGCCTACTTCGCGGAGCTCGTCCCCGAGGACGTGCACAGCCGCTACGGGGACCCGGCCGCCCAGAAGCGCTTCTACCGCGAGACGATCCGCCGCCTCGGCGCGGACGGCTGGCTCGGCGTCGGCTGGCCCGCCGAGTACGGCGGGCGCGGCCTCACGCCGATGGAGCAGTTCATCTTCTTCGACGAGGCCGCCCAGGCGGGCGTCCCGCTGCCGCTCATGGCGCTGAACACGGTCGGGCCGACGATCATGCAGTTCGGCACGGACGAGCAGAAGGCGTACTTCCTGCCCGGCATCCTCTCCGGCGAGCTCGACTTCGCCATCGGCTACAGCGAACCCGACGCCGGCACCGACCTCGCCGCCCTGAAGACCCGCGCGGTGCGGGACGGGGACACGTACGTCGTCAACGGGCAGAAGATCTGGACGACGAACGGCGACACCGCCGACTGGGTCTGGCTCGCCGTCCGCACCGACCCGGACGCGGCCCCCCACAAGGGCATCACCATGCTCCTCGTCCCCACCAGCGACCCCGGCTACTCGTGCACGGTGATCAACACCCTCGCCTCGCACGACACCACCGCCAGCTACTACGACGACGTCCGCGTCCCCGTCTCGCGCCGCGTCGGCGAGGAGAACAAGGGCTGGCGGCTCATCACCAACCAGCTCAACCACGAACGCGTCACCCTCGCCGCCCACGGCACCATGGCCATCCGTGCCCTCCACGACGTCCGCAGCTGGGCCGCCGACACCCTCCTCTCCGACGGCCGCCGCGTCATCGACCTCCCCTGGGTCCGCCGCTCCCTGGCCCGCACCCACACCCGCCTCGACGCGATGAAGCTCCTCAACTGGCAGATGGTGAATGCCGTCCACCACGGCACCCTCACCCCCCAGGACGCCTCCGCCGTCAAGGTGTACGGCTCCGAGGCCCGCCGCGACGCCTACGCCGCCCTCATGGAGATCGTCGGCGCGGCGGGCGCCCTCAAGGAGGGCTCGTCCGGCGCCGTCCTCCACGGCGAACTCGAACGCGGCTACCGCTCCGCCGTGATCTTCACCTTCGGCGGCGGCAACAACGAGATCCAGCGCGAGATCATCTCCTGGATCGGCCTGGGCATGCCCCGCGTCCGCCGCTGACCGGTCAGGCGGGCGGCACGAGATCGCCGGCGCTGACGGTGTACGTCAGCGGGGGGTAGACGAAGTCCGTCTCACCGTTCTCTCGCTTCCGCAGGCGGTAGAACGCGCGCCGCTGCTCCTCGTCGGCCGAGGTGAGGCGCGCGCCGTCCGGGAGGTACGGGTGGCCGTCGCGGAAACGGAGGACGGTCTTCGACGTCCGGAAGGTCAGGCCGAGCCATCGGTTCTCCGCCGCGCGGGCCGGCGCGTCCAGCACGATCTTGTGCCGGAGCCGCCGGTTCGACGCGACGGAGAACGCGACGACACCGTGGTGGGCGAGGGGGATCTCGAACCTCTCGCCGCCGGGCTCCTTCGATTCGAAGATCAGCTTCCTCGGCGGGCTCGCTTCGGGGTGTTCGTAGCAGGAGAAGACGGCGATGAAGGAATCCTCGGCCAGATCGAGGGCCTGGTCGGAATGGCCGCCCATGGTGGTGTAGGCGTTCGTGTAGGTCTCGATGAGGGCGTTGTCGAAGCCGAGGGGAAGGGCGGCGCGTTCTTGGATTTGCTCCGCCAGGCGGGCGTGCACGGGCCGGAAGCGCTGCGCCGGCGTGCCGTACTGCGTGGTCGTGCGGACGAGAGGGACGCCGCCCGCCGCGTCGATCCTGGTAAGGACAGCGCCTTTCCGGCCCTTTCCCACGTCCTCCAGGCGGGCCGACGCGGACAGTTCCGCGAAGGGATTCTCCTCGGCCGGCAGGGCGTAGGAGAGGATCTCGTCCGCGAGCCTAGAGGTGGGGGGCAACGTAGTCTCCCGTGTTCATGCTGAAGAGGAAATCGTCGCCGTAGTCGATGAAGGACGAGGTCCTGTTCTCCTCGGCGTACCGCCGGCGCAACTCGTCCATGCCGGTCTGCGTGGGCGGCTCCAGCCTCACCAGCTCTCCCGCCCTCTTGAGGAACGTCTGGCCGTCCTTGTGGACCGCTTCGGTGCTCGAACAGCGCACCACGTATCCCAGGCGGGTCGGGAGCAGATCGGCGTCCAGCGCCGAGGGCCGGATCTCGTGCGTGTACAGGCGATTGGTGGACAGCGGCATGAAGAACACGGAGCCGGGGTGGAGGGTCACGGTGAACTGCGCGGGGAGAGCGGCCCCTTCGTGTTCCTTCAGGCGGAAGTGGAGTCGGGTCAGACCGCTGACGCCCTTCACGCCGTGGTCGAAGGCGTCGTCGGCCAGGGGCTCCAGCCGGTCGAGCCCGTCGTAGAAGGTGCAGAAGGCCATCACGCCGTCGGCGGGCATGTCCTTCGTCTTGTCGGCATGGGCCGAGATCCTGGCCTTGGACTGCTTCCGCTCGGGCGTGGCAAGGGTGTTGTGGTAGATCTGGGCGAGTACGTGATTGAGCGGCGCGTGGTTCCGGAAGACCGTGGCCGCCTCGCGGTTCAGGGCCTCGACGATGTGCGTGTCGGTCGGGCGGAAGCCCTCGGTCGGGCCCGAGAGATTCGTGGAGCAGCGGAGCAGGCGGAAATGCAGGTCGTCGCCCTCTCGCGTGACGGGTGTCAGATAGATCCCGCTGCGATGGGCCGTCCCCGGCTTGTTCGACTCCGTCAGGGACTGGAACGCGTGCTCCGCGCGGATCCGCCCGAAGTGGTCCTCGCCGAGCCCGAAGAAGCGGTGGTAGTACACGCCGACGCCGTGCACACGGACGGGGACCCGGCCGAGGTCGATGGGGGTCCAGGACTCGTTGTCGCCGTGTGAAAGCTCCCGTACGACGAACACCCGCTCAGCCGCTCGCAGTTGACCGACGCTGATTCCGGAGAGGTCGCCGCATACGTAGACGGTCCGCCGCGCGAGATCGTGCGCACCGGACGCAAGATCCTCCGGCGTGATCGTGGCCCCGAGGAAATCCCTGATCACGGCGTGGTCGTGCAGCTCCGAAGGGGCGACCAAGGTGTGGCCCGCGTCCTCGATGCGGGCTTCTGTCAACTCCGTTGCGAACATCCGATCGATGCTCTCACGGGGCTCGACGGAGGAGCAACGGCGCCGCGTCATCCGTCTGGCCCTGCCGGGATGCCCGCCCGTGCGGGTGTGGGCAAGGCTGGTGCCTCGGACTGGGCTCGTGGGCGAGAGGGTCGGGTGAGGTGGCCATGGGCGGGACGCAGGGGACGGGCGCCGGCGCCGGAAGGGCCGCGCGGTTCCTCGCGCGGCTGGCCGTGCTGGCCGTGGTCGGGCTGCTGGTCGTGCTCGTGCTCGCGGTGGGCGAGGGCGGACTCGTGGTGGTCGCGGCCGGGCTCCTGGGGGTGATCCTCTGCGCGGTCGGCGTGTGGTGGTTCGTCGCGCACCGGGGCCTGCCGCGCCTGCTCGGGGGGCTTCTCGCGTTCCTCGCGCCCGTCGGTGTCGTCGTCCTCTTCGCGTTCGACGGCCTGTGGCTCACCGCGCTCGTCCTCGTCCTGTGCTGGGGCCTCGCGCTGACCTGCGCCCGGGCGGCGCTGCGCAGGTCACGGCCGGAGAAGCCGCAGGTGGCGACCGCCGCGACCCGGCCCCGTAAACCGGTCCTGATCATGAATCCGAAGTCCGGCGGCGGGAAGGTCGGCCGCTTCGGGCTGGTCGAGCGGGCCGAGGAGCTCGGGGCGCGGGTGATCCTGCTGGACCCGGACGCGCCGGCCGACGTCGCCGAGCTGGCCCGCCAGGCCGTGGCCGACGGCGCCGACCTGCTCGGCGTCGCGGGCGGCGACGGCACCCAGGCCCTGGTCGCGGCGGTCGCCGCCGAGCACGACCTGCCGTTCCTCGTCGTCTCCGCCGGCACCCGCAACCACTTCGCCATGGACCTCGGGCTCGACCGGAACGACCCCTCGACCTGCCTCGACGCCCTGAACGACGGGGAGGAACTGCGTATCGACCTCGGTGACGTCTCGGGGCGGGCGTTCGTCAACACCGTCTCCTTCGGGGTGTACGCCGACGTCGTGCAGCGGCCCGAGTACCGCGACGACAAGGCCGGAACGGCGCTCGACCTCATGCCGGACCTGCTGATCGGCGAGGGCGTGCGCCGGCTCGACTCCCTCGTCGACGGCGCCCCGCTCGACGACCAGCAGGCCCTGCTCGTCAGCAACAACCCGTACTTCTCGCCCGACGAGATCACCGGCGGCGGACGCCGCCCCCGCCTCGACGACGGGGAGCTCGGCGTGCTCGGCATCCGAGTGGAGGACGCGACGCAGGCGGCCGACCTGGCCGTGCGCGGCTCCCAGTCCACCGGCCTGACCGTCCTGAGCGCCCAGCGCGTCGAGGTGACCTCCGCCGACGAGGACGAGATCCCCGTGGCCGTCGACGGCGAGGCCCTCCGGATGCGCACCCCGGTCGTGTGCACCCTGCGCGCGGGCGCGCTGCGGGTCCAGGTGCCGCGCGACCGGCCGGGCGTCGTACCGCCCCCTCCGTCCGTCGACTGGCGGCGCGTCCTCGACCTCGCCTTCGCCCGTACGCACCGGACCACGCCCCGATGAATGACGCGGGCTCCGACGCCGAGCCCCCTGCCGGCCGGCGCCACCGCCTCAAGGTGCCCCGCCTCAGGGCGCTCCACGTCAACCTGCCCCACCTCAGCCTGCCCGGGGCCTGGGGTGCCCTCGCGCTGGCGTGTCTGTCGTTCACCCCGTCCCTCCTCCCGCGCGGGGGGATCCTCCAGGGGTTCATCTGCGGGATCCTCGCGGCGATCGGTTACGGGCTCGGCGTCGTCGGCGCGTGGATCTGGCGGGCCTTCGCCGACCGGGGTCCGCGTCCTGTGCGCCGCCGCTCCTGGGGGACCTTCCTCGTCGCCGGGGCGGTCCTGTTCGGCGTCGCCTTCGAACTCGGGCAGTACGGGCAGCACCGGATCCGGCGCCTGCTCGGCGTGACGGAGTACAGCCCGCTCTCCTGGGTGCTCTGCCCGCTCGTCGCGGGGCTGGTGTTCGGCCTGGTCCTGGCGGGCGGCCGTGGGGTGCGGTGGGTGTACCGCTGGGTGGCCGGCCGGCTGCGGCGCTGGATCGGCGCGCGGGCGGCGACGGCGGTCGGCGGCATCCTCGTGGCCGTCACCGGCGTCCTGGTCCTCAGCGGTCTGCTCCTCGACGGCGTGGTCGCGGCGGCGAACCAGGCGTTCTCGCTGCGCGACACCGAGACCGAGGAGGGCGTACGGCGTCCGGCGTCCGCCCTGCGCTCGGGTGGCCCCGGCTCGTTCGTACCGTGGGACTCGCTGGGCAGGAACGGGCGCACCTTCGTGGCCCGAGGGCCCTCGGCCGCCGAGATCGAGGGGTTCACCGGGCGCGCCGCCCGCGAGCCCGTCCGGTCGTACGCGGGACTCGACACGGCGGAGGACACGGAGGCCCGCGCCGCCCGCGCGGTGGCCGATCTGCGCCGGGCCGGGGGATTCGCGCGCCGGAACCTCCTCGTCGTGACGACGACCGGCAGCGGCTGGGTGGATCCCGCCGCGGTGGACAGCTTCGAGTACCTCACCGGGGGCGACGCCGCGACCGTGGCGCTCCAGTACTCGTACCTGCCCTCCTGGATGTCGTACCTCGTCGACCAGTCCAAGGCGCGCGAGGCGGGCCGCGAGCTGTTCGACGCGGTCTACGACGCCTGGTCGCGGCTCCCCGCCGACGGGCGTCCGCGCCTGTACGTGGCGGGCGAGAGCCTCGGCTCGTTCGGCGGGGAGACCGCCTTCAGCGGCGAGTACGACCTCCGCAACCGCACGGCGGGCACGCTCTTCGCGGGCCCGCCCCACTTCAACACGCTCTTCCGGCGGTTCAGCGACGGCCGGGAGCCCGGCAGCCCCGAGATCCAGCCCGTCTACAAGAACGGGCGCACCGTGCGCTTCGCCGCCGACGCCTCGGCGGCGATCCCGCCGCGGGACACGCCGTGGGAGGGCACGCGCGTGCTGTACCTGCTGCACGCCTCGGACCCGATCGTCTGGTGGGGCCCGCACCTCATGTACGACGAACCCGACTGGATCGGCGAGGCGCCCGGCGACGACGTCCTGGAGTCCATGATCTGGGTGCCGTTCGTGACGTTCTGGCAGGTCACGGCCGACCTCCCCTTCGCGACCGGGGTGCCGGACGGCCACGGCCACACCTACCGGGCCGAGTACGCCGACGGCTGGAACGCCGTCCTGCGCCCCGAAGGCGTCACCGGGCAGGACCTCGCGCGCCTGCGGGAGCTCATGACGCGCCGCTGAGGGCCGCCGTGCGGGTTCCACCGCGACCGCGACCGCTGCCGCCGGTGGTGTTCCGTTTGCGGAGCGCGGGCGGCGGGGTTTGAGTGTGGAGGACCCCCCACGCGCTTCTGGAGTGCAGACATGTCGATGGCGTTCGGTTCCCCCTTCGGCCCCTCCGACCCGTTCGGCGATCTGCTGAACCGCTTCTTCGGCATGTCGCCGGCGTCGTCACCGCCGGCCGTCCAGCGGGTGCCCATCGGGCGGCTCCTCACCGAGTCGTCCCGCGAACTCCTCAACACCGCCACCCGCAAGGCCGTCGAGGACGGCACCACCGACCTCGACACCGAGCACCTGCTGTGGGCCGCCACCCAGGTCGAACCCACCCGCAGGCTGCTCGCCCGCGCGGGCGTCGACCCCGGCGAGCTCGCCGGGCGGATCGCCAAGGTGCTGCCGCACGAGTCGGCCGAGCCCTCCGCGGAGCCGGGCCTCACCCCCGCCGCCAAGCGGACCCTCGCGCTGGCCCACGCCACCTCGCAGGCTTCCGGCGTCTCGTACATCGGCCCCGAGCACATCCTCGGCGCCCTCCTCGGCGACGCCGACTCCGGCGCCTCCCGCTTCCTGCGCGCCGAGGACCTCGACGTGTCCAAGCTGCGCGGCATGACCGACCAGGCCGCCCGCGGCGGCGACACCACCGCGCCCGCCGCCCCCAAGCAGCCCGCCACCACCCTCGACGAGTTCGGCCGCGACCTCACAGAGGAGGCGAAGGCAGGCAGGCTCGACCCGGTCGTCGGCCGCGCCGAGGAGATCGAGCAGACCATCGAGATCCTCTCCCGCCGCTCCAAGAACAACCCCGTCCTCATCGGCGAGCCCGGCGTCGGCAAGACCGCCATCGTCGAGGGCCTCGCCCAGCGGATCGTGGCCGGCGAGGTCCCCGACACCCTCAAGGACAAGCGGGTCGTCTCCCTCGACATGTCCGGCATGGTCGCCGGCGCCCAGTACCGCGGCCAGTTCGAGGAACGCCTCAAGAAGGTCATCGAGGACGTCCAGAAGTCCGAGGGCGCGATCATCCTCTTCATCGACGAACTGCACACCGTCGTCGGCGCCGGAGCCAGCGGCGAGAGCTCCATGGACGCCGGGAACATGCTCAAGCCCGCCCTCGCCCGCGGCGAGCTGCACGTCGTCGGCGCGACGACCATCGACGAGTACCGCAGGTACATCGAGAAGGACGCCGCGCTCGAACGCCGCTTCCAGCCCGTCCTCATCCCCGAGCCGACCGTCGAGGAGACCGTCCAGATCCTCGAAGGGCTCCGGGACGCGTACGAGGCCCACCACCAGGTCCGGTTCGCCGACGGCGCCCTCGCCGCGGCCGCCGAACTCTCCGACCGGTACATCAGCGACCGTTTCCTCCCCGACAAGGCCATCGACCTCATGGACCAGGCGGGCGCCCGCGTACGGCTCCGCAGCGCGGGCCGCTCCACCGAGGTGATCGGCCGCGAGGACCGGCTCGCGAAGCTGCGCCGCGAGAAGGACCAGGCCGTCGCCGCCGAGGAGTTCGACAAGGCCAAGGAGCTCAAGGAGGAGATCGCCGAGGCCGAGGGCGAGCTCGCCGGCATCGAGGAGCGCCGCGAGGGCGTCGTCTCCGTCACCGCCGCCGACATCGCCGAGATCGTCTCGCGCCGCACCGGCATCCCCGTCGCCCAGCTCACCACCAGCGAGAAGGAACGCCTGCTCAAGCTGGAGGAGGAGATGCACGCCCGGATCGTCGGCCAGGACGAGGCCGTCACCGCCGTCTCCGAGGCCGTCCGCCGCAACCGCGCCGGCATGGGCGACCCGGGCCGCCCCGTCGGCTCCTTCCTCTTCCTCGGCCCCACCGGCGTCGGCAAGACGGAACTCGCCAAGACCCTCGCCGAGCTGCTCTTCGGCGACGAGGACCGCATGATCCGCTTCGACATGAGCGAGTTCCAGGAGAAGCACACCGTCGCCCGGCTCGTCGGCGCCCCGCCCGGATACGTCGGCTACGAGGAGGCCGGCCAGCTCACCGAGAAGGTCCGCCGCCAGCCGTACAGCGTCGTCCTCTTCGACGAGGTCGAGAAGGCGCACCCCGACGTCTTCAACACGCTGCTCCAGATCCTGGACGACGGGCGCCTGACGGACGGTCAGGGTCGTACCGTCGACTTCCGCCACTGCGTCGTCATCATGACGTCCAACATCGGCGCCCACCGCATCCTCGCCCACGAGGGCGACGCGGCCGAGCTGAAGGACGAGTTGATGGAGGACCTGCGCGGGCGGTTCCTGCCCGAGTTCCTCAACCGCATCGACGACATCATCGTCTTCCACAGCCTCACCGAGAAGGACCTCACCGAGATCGTCGAGCACCTCCTCGACCGCAGCAAGCACCGCGTCCACGCCCAGGGCATGACCCTGGAGGTCACCGAGGCCGCCACGAAACTCCTCGTCGCCCACGGCTACCAGCCGGAGTTCGGCGCCCGCCCGCTGCGCCGCACCATCCAGACGGAGCTGGACAACCGCATCGCCTCCCTCCTCCTCGGCGGCGAGGCGGGCCCCGGCGACACCCTCGTCGCCGACGTCATCGACGACTCCCTCCACTGCACCGTCCGCAAGGGCGAGAGCGCCGACCAGGACTGACCGGGGCCTGGGCGGGGCCCCCGGGGTATCGTCGGGCCGATGAGGGGGAAACCGATGAGTTCCAGCAAGACGAACACTCCAGGGGCGACGGACACTTCGGGGACGACGAACACTCCGGGGACGACGGCCACGTTCTCCATCGGAGGCGAATTCCCGGTGCGGCGGCTCGGATTCGGCGCGATGCGCCTGCCGACCGCCCCCGGCCCGGTGCGGGACGCCTCCGTCGCTGTGGCCCGGCGCGCGGTCGGGCTGGGCGTCACCTTGATCGACACGGCGCACATGTACGGATGGGGCGCCAACGAGGAACTCCTCGCCGAGGCCCTGCACCCGTACGCGGACGGCCTGTTGGTCACCACGAAGGTCGGGGTCGTCCGGTCCGGACCCGATGGATGGGCGTACGACGCCCGGCCGGAGAGCCTGCGCGAACAGGTTGAGCAGGGCCTGCGCCGGCTGAGGACCGACCGCGTCGGCCTGCTCCAACTGCACCGGCTCGACCCGAAGGTGCCCGTCGCCGAACAGGTCGGCGCGCTCCGCGAACTCCAACTGGCAGGCAAGATCGGGCACATCGGCCTGTCCGAGGTCACCGCCGAGGAGCTCGCCGAGGCCCGGCGGACCGCCGAGATCGCGAGCGTGCAGAACCGCTACAACCTCTACGACCGCGAACACGAGGCAGTCCTGGACGCGTGCGAGGCCGCGGGCATCGCCTTCCTGCCCTGGCGCCCCGTCGCGGCGGACACGGCGGACGCCCGGGACGCCGTGGACGTGGTGGACTCCGTCGCCGCCGAACTCGGCGCCACGGCGCCCCAGGTGCTGCTCGCCTGGCTGCTCGCCCGCTCCCCGGTCGTCCTGCCGATCCCCGGAACCGCCTCGCTCGCCCACCTGGAGGAGAACGTCGCGGCGGCGAACCTCCGCCTCACCGACGCCCAGCGGCAGCGCCTCGACAGCGCGGTCACGCCTCGATAGGCGAGACCGACCGGGCCATCGAAAGGCCCTGTTCAGCCCGTCGGTTCGATCACGACCTTGAGGTGCTTCATGATCGGCTGGTCGCTCTGGGTGCTGTAGTCGCCCAGTGCGACCAGCACGTTCATCTCCGGCATGTAGCCCGCCGCGCAGCCGCGCGGGATGTCGTACGGGACCGCCAGATAGCCGTGCACGGAACGCCTGCTGCCGTCCCGCGCGGTGGCCGTGACGTCGACGGGGGCGAGCTCCGCGATGCCCCGCTCGCGCATGTCGGCGCGGTTCATGAAGACCAGGGTGCGCAGGCTCTTCACGCCCCGGTAGCGGTCGTCGTCGGAGTAGATCGTGGTGTTCCACTGGTCGTGCGAGCGCATCGTGCCCAGGGCCAGCGTGCCCGGCTCCGGGACGACGTCCGGCAGCGGCGCGGCGGAGAACTCGGCCTTCCCCGAGGGGGTGAGGAAGACCAGCTCCCGCGCGGGCTGCTTGATGCGGAAGCCGAGCGGCAGCCGCACCCGCCGGTTGAAGTCCTCGAAGCCGTCGAGGATCCGCGCCATGGTGTCCCGGATCCGGTCGTAGTCCTCCACGTACCAGGCCCACGGCGTCGCGCTCTCCGGGAGCGCGGCCCGTGCCAGGCCCGCCACGATCGCCGGCTCGGAGAGCAGGTGCGGTGACGCGGGCTTCTTCATGCCGCGCGACAGGTGCACCATGCTCATCGAGTCCTCGACCGAGGTGGCCTGCTCGCCCTTGCGCTGGTGGTCCTTCTCGGTGCGGCCCAGGCATGGCAGGATCAGCGCCCGGCGGCCGTGCACCACATGGCTGCGGTTGAGCTTGGTGCTGACCTGCACGGTCAGTTCGCAGTTCCGGAGCGCCTCGTACGTGACGGGGGTGTCGGGCGCGGCCAGCGCGAAGTTGCCGCCCATGCCGACGAAGACCTTCACGTCCCCGCGCCCCATGGCCTCGATGGTGCGCACGGTGTCGAGGCCGTGCGCGCGCGGCGGGTCGATCCCGCAGACCTCGGCGAGCCGGTCGAGGAACGGCGCGCGCGGCCGGTGGTCGATGCCGCAGGTGCGGTTGCCCTGGACGTTGCTGTGGCCGCGCACGGGGGAGGGGCCGGCGCCCTCGCGGCCCAGATTGCCGCGCAGCAGAAGGAGGTTGACGATCTCGCGGACCGTGTCGACGCCGTGCTCGTGCTGGGTGACGCCGAGGCACCAGCTGATGATCGAGCGGTCGGCCTCCCGGTACACCCGGGCGGCCTTGAGGACGTCCTCGCGGGGGAGTCCGGACTGGCGCTCGATCTCCTCCCACGGCGTTGCCTCGCACAGCGCCCGGTACTCCTCGAACCCGGCCGTGTGCCGTTCGATGAACTCCCGGTCCAGCGCCTTCGGATCGGACGCCGCCTGTTCGAGGACCGCCTTGGCCATCCCGCGCAGGAACGCCATGTCGCCGCCGATCCGCGGCTGGAGGTTGAGCGTGGACGTCCGGGTGGCGTGGAGGGTCGCCATGTCCTTGAAGTCGTGCGGGATGATCGCGCGGGTCGCGGCCGCCTCCACCAGCGGGTTGACGTGCACGATCTGCGCGCCGCGATCGTACGCCCCGGTCAGCGCCGTCAGCATGCGCGGCGCGTTCGAGGCCGCGTTGACGCCGAGGATGAACAGCGCGTCGGCGGTCTCCCAGTCGGCGAGGTCCACCGTGCCCTTCCCGGTGCCCAGGGAGGCCGTGAGGGCCCGGCCGCTGGCCTCGTGGCACATGTTGGAGCAGTCGGGGAGGTTGTTGGTGCCCAGCTCGCGAGCGAGCAACTGGTAAAGGAACGTTGCCTCGTTGCCGAGCCGGCCCGAGGTGTAGAAGGCCGCCCGGTTCGGGTCGTCCAGCTCGCGCAGGGTGCGGCCCACGAGCTCGAAGGCGTCCTTCCAGCTGATCGGCACGTAGTGGTCGGTGCCGGGGTCGTACGCCATCGGCTCGGTCAGCCGGCCCTCGTTCTCCAGGGCGTGGTCCGTCCACCCCGCCAGCTCGGTCACCGAGTGCGCGGCGAAGAACTCCCGGCCGACACGCTTGCGGGTCATCTCCCAGGTGACGTGCTTGATGCCGTTCTCGCAGATGTCCAGATGGAGGCCCTTGGTGTCGTCGGGCCACGCGCAGCCGGGACAGTCGAAGCCGGTGCGCTCGTGGTTCATCTTCATGATCGCCCGGGGCCCGTCCACGGGCAGGGCGCCCTCCCGGACCATGAACCGCGTCACGCTCTTGGCGGCGCCCCAGCCGGCGGCCGGGTGGTCGTACGGCCGCACCTCGGGCTCCCCGTCGGGGGCGGGGCCCACGCGGGGCTCCACGTCGTCCTGCTGCTTGGCTCGGTCGAGGCTCATGGGCCTGCCACCCTTCCGGCGCACACGGCGCGAAGGAACGCGTACGGCCCCCTCCCGGCAGGCTATGCCGGGCCTTGGACGACCGCCATTCGGCCGGGCGGAGGCTGGGTGGCAGCCCGGTGACGGGCTGCGGGCGGGGTCCGTCGTGGATACGCTGGCGCCGATTCGTACAGCTTGATCACTGATTGATCGTTATGTGTAGAAAGATCTCGCTCTCGACGGGAGTCGCATGGCCTTCCCCCAACCCGTCCTCGGCCCGCCCACCAAGGCCGCCCTCTTCCTCACCCTCACCGTCGTGCCCGGCCGCGAGACCGACGTACGCGAAGGGCTCCAGGACCTGTCCGGGCTCAGCCGCTCCGTCGCCTTCCGCGCCCGCGACGACGCCCTCGCCTGCGTCGCGGGGATCGCCTCCGACGCCTGGGACCGGCTCGTCGGCGGCCCCCGCCCCCGCGAGCTGCACCCCTTCACCCCGCTCCAGGGCCCCCGGCACCGGGCCCCCGCCACCCCCGGCGACCTCCTCCTCCACCTCCGGGCCCGGCGCGCCGACCTCTGCTTCGAGCTGGCCCGGGTGGTCCTGGACCGCTTCGGGGACGCCGTCACCGTCGTCGACGAGGTCCACGGCTTCACCTACTTCGACGACCGCGACCTCCTCGGCTTCGTCGACGGCAGCGAGAACCCCACCGGACCGGCCGCCGCAGGGGTCGTCCTCGTCGCCGACGAGGACCCCGCCTTCCGCGGCGGCAGCTACGTCGTCGTACAGAAGTACCTCCACGACCTGACCGCGTGGAACGCGCTGAGCACCGAGGAGCAGGAGCGCGTCATCGGCCGCTCCAAGGCCGACAACGTCGAGTTGCCCGACGACGTCCAGCCGCCCGACTCGCACGTCGCCCTCAACACCGTCGAGGACGAGGACGGCGAGGAGCGGCAGATCGTCCGCCAGAACATGCCGTTCGGACGGCTCGGCACCGGCGAGTTCGGCACCTACTTCATCGGGTACTCCCGCACCCCGGACGTCACCGAGCGGATGCTCCGCAACATGTTCCTCGGCGATCCGCCCGGCAACACCGACCGCATCCTCGACTTCTCCACCGCCGTCACCGGTGGCCTCTTCTTCGTCCCGGCCGCCGCCCTCCTCGACGACCTCCCCGCCCCCGGAGCGGCGGAGGACCCGCGGCCGGAGCCCGTACCCGAGCCCGCACTCATGCCCGTACCCGAGCCCGGCCCCGACGCCGTCCATGCCGGGTTCTCCCTGGGCATCGGCAGCCTGAAAGGAGTACCGGCGTCATGACCAGCCTCCCCGGCACGCCCGCCCCCACCACCAACCTCCACCGCGAGCTCGCCCCCATCACCCCCGCCGCCTGGGCCGAGATCGAGGAGGAGGCCCGCCGCACCTTCCGCCGCACCGTCGCCGGACGGCGCGTCGTCGACGTGCCCGACCCCGGCGGCGCCACCCTCGCCGCCGTCGGCACCGGCCACCTCACTGACCTCGCCGCACCCGCCGCCGGCGTCCGCGCCCGGCTGCGCGAGGCCCGCCCGCTGGTCGAGCTCCGCGTCCCCTTCACCGTCGACCGCTCCGCCGTCGACGACGTCGAACGCGGCGCGAAGGACTCCGACTGGCAGCCCGTCAAGGACGCCGCCCGCACCCTCGCCCTCGCCGAGGACCGCACCGTGTTCGACGGCTACGACGCCGCCGACGTCCGCGGCCTGCGCGCCGCCTCCTCCAACCCGACCGTCGCGCTCCCCGCCGAACCCAGCGACTACCCCGACGCCGTCAGCCGCGCCCTCACCGCGCTGCGCCTGGCCGGCGTCGACGGGCCGTACGCGCTCCTCCTCGGCGCCGACGAGTACCGGTCCGTCAGCGAGACCTCCGACCACGGCTACCCCATCGCCGCGCACCTCGGCCGCATGCTCGACGGCGCCCCCATCTGGGCCCCCGCCCTCAAGGGCGGCCTCGTCCTGTCCACCCGCGGCGGCGACTTCGAACTCCGCCTGGGCCAGGACGTCTGCATCGGCTACACCCGGCACGACGCCGACACCGTCGAGCTGTACCTCCACGAGACCCTGACCTACTTCACCTACACGGACGAGGCCGTGGTCGTGCTGGGCGCGTGACGCCGTGGCCACCTGGTCATGGCGGTACGCCGGTCCCCGGCTCGGCGGCGCGGCCGTGCTCGGCGCCGCCACCGGGGCCGTCACCGGCGCCCTGGCGGACACCGCCCTCGGCATCCTCGCGGGCATCGCGGTGGCCGAGACCGTCTTCGTCGTCACGGGCTGGATCGTGCTGTGGCCGATGGACGCGGCCACCACCCACCGCAACCTGAGACGCGAGGAGTTCCGCCCGGTAATCGAGGAACTCGCGGTCGTCACCGCCGCCCTCTGCGGACTGGTCGCCATCGTCGCCCTCCTCCTCGTCGACTCCGGCTACACCCGCACCGCCGCCGCGACCGCCCTGTGGGGCGTCTTCATGGCCTGGGCAGCCCTCCACCTCATGTACGCCACCCGGTATGCGTACCTCTACTACCGCCCACCCGAAGGCGGCATCGACTTCAACTCCGCCGACCGCCCCCGCTACATCGACTTCCTCTACTTCTCCTACAACCTAGGCATGACCTACCAGGTCTCCGACACCAACCTCTCCCACACCACCTTCCGCGCAGTAGTCCTCCGCCACTGCCTCCTGTCCTACCTCTTCGGCGCGAGCATCCTCGCCACCACGATCAACCTGGTGGCAGGCATCGTCACGGGCTGACGGCTGACGGCTGACGCGGACGGCCGACGCACGCGGGAGCCGGTGCACGCCAGGGCCCCCGCCACCCCCGGTGTGCGTGCGCCGCGCCCGCCCCGGCAGACTCGCCCCCATGAGCAGCACGCGCCCGCGCCCCGCCCGTACCGCCGGGTCCACACCGACCGCCGTCGTCGTCGGGGCGGGTCCGAACGGGCTCGCGGCCGGGGCGCTGCTTGCCGAGGCTGGGGTCGAGGTCACCGTTCTGGAGGGTGCCGGGACGATCGGTGGCGGCACGCGGACCGATGAGGCGATCCTGCCCGGGTTGCTGCACGACCACTGCTCGGCCGTCCATCCCCTGGCCGTCGCCTCGCCCGCGCTGCGCCACCTCCGCCTCGACCGGTACGGGCTGACGTGGCGGCTTCCCGAGATCGACTGCGTCCACCCGCTCGACGACGGCAGTGCGCCCGCCCTGTACCGCTCGGTCGCCGAGACCGCCGCGGGGCTCGGCGCCGACGCCGCCCGCTACCGGGCGCTGCTCGAACCCTCCGTACGCCGCTGGGAGGCGCTCGCCGGGGACGTCATGGGCCCGCTGCTGCGCGTGCCGGACCACCCGCTGCTGCTGGCCCGCTTCGGTCTGGCGACCGTCCTGCCCGCCGCCGCCCTCGCCCGGCTCTTCCGCACCCCGGGCGCACGCGCGCTCTGGGCGGGCGTCGCGGCGCACGCGTACCGCCCGCTGACGGACCCCTTCAGCTCGGCCATCGGGCTCGGCATCCTGACCGCCGGACACGCGGCGGGCTGGGCCGTCGCCGAGGGCGGCTCCCGCGCCATCACCGACGCGCTCGCGGGCGCGCTCCGCGCGCACGGCGGCCGGATCGAGACGGGCGTCAGGATCACCGACCGCGCCCAGCTGCCGCCCGCCGACCTCACCCTCCTCGACCTCGACCCGGCGCAGGTCGCCGCCGTGTACGGCGACCAACTGCCGTCCCGTACGGCCGCCGCGTACCGCCGCTTCCGGCGTGGCCCCGGCGCCTTCAAGGTCGACCTCGCCGTCGAGGGCGGCGTGCCCTGGCGCGCGGAGCCGGCCCGCCGCGCCGGCACGGTCCACCTCGGCGGCCCGCTCGCCGAGGTCGTCCGCGCCGAGCGGGACGTGACGGACGGCCGGATGCCGGAGCGCCCCTTCGTCCTGGTCGGCCAGCAGTACCTCGCCGACCCCTCCCGCTCCGTCGGCGACGTCCACCCCGTCTGGACGTACGCGCACGTGCCCCACGCCTACGAGGGCGACGCGACCGAAGCGATCCTCGCCCGGCTCGACCAGTTCGCCCCTGGCGTCCGCGACCGGATCGTCGGCATGCGCGTGACCCGCCCCGCCGACTTCGCCGCCGCCAACCCCAACTTCGCCGGCGGCGACATCCTCACCGGCGCCAAGACCGTGCCCCAGCTCGTCCTCGGCGCCCGCCCCGCCCTCGACCCGTACGCCACCGGCCTCCCCGGCGTCTACCTCTGCTCGGCCGCCACCCCACCCGGCCCCGGCGCCCACGGCATGTCCGGCGCGGGCGCCGCGGCGGCAGCCCTCCGCCACCTGGGCATCCGCCCGCCCTGGCGCTGAGGGGGTAGAGGGGGCATCACGCCACCAGGCCCCGGACGACCCGCGCGGCCCGCTCCGCATCGTTCTCCAGCCAAAGCAGGACGTGCTCCCGGACGGCCTGCTCGACACAGGCCCGGACGGCGTCGCCGCCGCCCAGCGTCGTGAGCGTGCTGCCCACGAACTCGGGTGCGTCCAGCCGGACGGACACCACCGCCGTGACGCCGGAGCGGGCCGCCTCGGGGGCGATCGCCGGGTCCGTCCCGGACAGCAGCCCGCACGCGCGCGCGTACGAGGTCACCGCGCCCGCCAGCCCCCTGCCGAAGCCCTCCAGATGCGTCCCGCCGTGCGGGGTGGCCCGCCCGTTGGCGTACCCGAGGACACGCCCCGGCCCCTCCGCCGTCCATACGAGGGCGACATCGAGGACACCCGCCATGCGCGGTGCGTCCGACGCGAAGGCGAGGACGTCCTGGGGCGGCGCGAGGGAGTGGGCGGCGGCGAGGGAGACGGCGAAGTCCCGTACGCCGTCCGTGCAGCGGTACCGCCGCACCGCGGGTCCGCCGGCGGGCCGCTCGTCGGTCAGGGTGACGTCCAGGCCCGGGTGGAGGAAGGCGAGTTCCCTGAGCCGCTCTCCCAGGAAGGCGAACGAGCAGTCCACCGTCTCGAAGATCTCGGGATCGGGGTGGAAGGTGAGCGTGGTGCCGGTACGGCCGCTGGGCCCGGCGAGGGCCGGCGGCGCGAGGGCGGTGCCCCGCTCGAACTCCCGCACCCAGCAACTGCCGCCGCGGTGCACCTCGGCCCTCATGCGGGCGGACAGGGCGTTCGCCACGGTGAGCTCCATGCCGCTGGACCAGGCCCGGAGCCTGTCCCGGCCGACGACGGGCCTCCCGGCGCGGAAGTGGAGGAGCCGGTCGTCCAGGCCGGGCCCCCCGTCGTCGGCGGACGCGCCGAAGGGGATCCCCGGCCCGTGGTCGGCGATCCGCACGCCGCCGTCGGCGGTCAGCGTCAGCTCGACCGTACGGCGCTCCTCCGCGGCCGTCTCGTTCACGGCGTGCTCGAAGACCCCGAGGACCATGCCGTGCAACCCGCGCGTGCCCGTCGATCCGGCGTACATCCCGGGCCGCCTCCGGATGGCCTCCAGCCCGTCCAGCACCTCGATCCGCGCGGCCTCGTACCGTACTTCTTCACGCATGGGGGAGCCCTCCCTGCCGAGGTCGGCCAACGACGTCCCACGCTACGGCAGTTGGAGCGAAAGCCCAGGTCGGAGCCGGTGTGGCGAAGACACGTGCGTCCTCCCGCCGACCTCCCGTCGGGCGGTCGGACCCGCCGGACGGCCGGCGGCCCGACACGCGTCCACACCCCCGCCCCGGCCCCTCACGACCCCTCCGGGAGCGACGCGCGGGTCGCCGATCGGACCGATCCCGTCACGGCGCGCCGGTCGCCCCGAACGCCTGGCGCGCGTGGACCAGGAACGCGCGGACGGCCGGTTGGTGGGTGGGCTTCCAGACCAGGGCGAGGAGGGCCGGGACGTCGGCGTCGGCGAGGGGGAGGGCGGTGAGGCGGTCGGTGTACGCCTCTGCCATCGACGCGCTGAGGACGGCGACGCCGAGGCCCCGCGCGGCGAGGTCCGCGAGGGCGTCGGCGGCGCCGGCCTCCAGGGCGACGGCGGGGTGGAGGTCCCGCGCGGCGCACGCCTGGTCGAGCACCGCGCGCAGCCCCGTGCCGGGCGGCATGCAGACGAGCGGGTGGGCCGCCAGCTCGTCGAGGGTGAGCTGTCCCCGGCCGGCCAGGGGGTGCCCGGCCGGGACGGCCGCGACGAGCCCTTCGCTGATGATCGTCAGCGCGTCGAGCCCGTCGGGGGTCGCTCCGGCGGCGCCGATGAGCGCCAGATCGAGGGTGCCGCCGCGCACGCCGTCGACGAGCCGCTCGGAGCTGTCCTCCTGGAGCAGGATCTCGACCCCGGGATGGGCCGCGTGGAAGGCGGCCAGCGCGTCGAAGAGCGGCGTGATGGTGCAGCCGACCACCATGCCGACCGTGAGCCGGCCGCGTACCAGGCCCGTCACCTCGTCCACCGCCCGGCCCACCGCCCCCGCCGACGCGAGCGCCGCGCGGGCGTGCGGGAGCGCGGCCTCGCCGGCGGCGGTGAGGGTGACCGTCCGGGCCGACCGGTCGAACAGCTCGGCCCCCAGCTCGTGTTCGAGCCGCCGGATCTGCGCGCTGACACCCGACTGGCTGATGTGCACCCGCTCGGCGGCCCGCGTGAAGTTCCGCTCCTCGGCGACCGCGACGAAGTACTCCAGCTGCCTCAAGTCCATGACTCAGAATTCTAGTAGGCAGCAGAACCATCTGTTGGACTTCTGATCGGCGGCCCGCGAGGCTGGAGGAACGGAAACCACGAGGGAGGAACCCGATGCCGGAGTACGAGAAGGCCATGCGCCCCGAGGACATCACCCGTCTCTTCGTCGAGCGGTCCAACGCGGGCGACGCGGCCGGCGTTGCCGCGCTCTACGCCGAGGACGCCGTGCTCGCCTACCCGCCGGGCGAACGGACGGTGGGACGGGAGGCGATCCGCGCCCTCTGGGCGAAGGTCCTGGCCCACCGCCCCCACTTCGAGCAGGAGCAGCCGCTGCCCACGCTGGTGAACGGCGACATCGCCCTCACCTCGACCCCGCCGAAGGACGGCGCAGGCGCCCGCGCCCAGGTCGTCAAACGCCAGCCCGACGGCAGCTGGCTGCGCATCCTCGACCAGCCGGAGTTCGTACCGCCGACCCGCTGACCCGCATCCGCCGGGCGGTACGCGTGGGGCACGCGCGCGTGGGCCCGTACGCGTGGGGCACGCGCGCGTGGGCCCGTACGCGTGGGGCACGCGCGCGTGGTTACGACGCGAAGATCACCCGGGAGATCACCCGGGAGATCACCCGGGAGATCACCCGGGAGATCACCACTGCGAGCACCGAGTCCCGGTCGGCGCCGGTGTCGGCGGAGCCGGTCAGTAGCCGCCCGCCGGCGCGCCGACCGAGAGGACGACGGCGGTCGTACGGCCCAGCGGCGTCGCGTACGAGACGCTGTCACCTGCCACATGCCCGAGCAAGGCCCGCCCCAGCGGACTGTCGGCGGTCACCAGGCCCGGATCGTCCGCGTCCGCCAGCTCGCCGATGTGCAGGGTCGACTCCGTGCCGTCGCCGAACCGCACCCCGACCGTGCTGCCCACACCGACCTTTCCGCCGGACGACGGGGTCCCGGCTTCCGACGCCTCCCGCAGCCGGCCCTCGATCTCCTCGATCTTCGCGTCCAGCCGCTCCGCCTCCGTGGCCCGCTGCAACTCGTCGGCCTGATCGGCCCGGTCGCCCGGCTCGTCGGCGTCGCCGAGCGTGGAGGCGACCTTCGCCCGCTCGGCGCGCAGCTCGGACAGTTCGCGGTTCAGCGCCGCGCGGGCGGCCTCGCTGATGGGCTCCGGTCCAGCGGTCATGACTGCTCCCGTCGTGCGGTGGCGGGGACGAAGGACGACGCTTCCCATTCCGACATCCCCGTGAAAGTCCGTCAAATCGCACGAAACCGCACGCGCCCGCCCGGCCCGGCCGCCGAAGCTCCCGGAAAACCCCTGGCGCCCCCGAGACCCAGGGCGTTAGCGTGCACGCGATGATCACTCACTCCTCACGCCGATGGGGGGTCCTCACCACGCACGGAACGCCCTGATGGGCGCGCCCGTGCGGGAGGACACCCGCCTTTCCCTCTGGCGGCGCGTGCGTGCCTACGCCGTTCCGCCCACCATGATCGAGACCGCCACCGCCCGCCGCCTGGCAGGCGACTGGGCCGGTGCCTGCGCCGCCGCAGGAGTCGACCTCGACCTGACGCCCCGGACCCTGGCCCGCACCCACGGCACCGAACTCGCCGCACGCGTGCGTGCCGACCTCCGCCGCCTCGCCCCCGACCTGCTCCGCTGGCACCTCCCGAGAACCGCCCCGGACGGCCTGCTCCGCCCCGGAACCACCGTCACCCTCGCCGTCTACGCCGACCACGAGCACCCCGCAGGCCACCCACCCCACCCGATCCACCTCGTGGCCCGCACCGCCCCCGCCTGGGCCGAAGCCGGACAGCGCATCTCCCTCACGCTCTGGCACGCCCCACCCACCGAAACGGCCCGCGCCAGGCGGAGCGCGTACGCCTCCATCGATTCGGCCCCGAACCACTTTGCCGGCAGGGACCCCGACCCGGAGAGCACGTACGCCGCTGCCGCCGCGCACCCCAGCCGGTGGAACGCGTACGCCCCCGCCGACACCCACCCCGACCGGTGGGGTGAGTACGCCCCCGCTCCCGCGCACCCCCGCCGGTGGAGTGCGTACGCGCCCACTCCCGCGCACCCCGACCGGTGGAACGCGTACGTCCCCGCCACCGCCGCGCACCCCCACCCGCACCCCAGTCGGCGCTTCCGGTTCGACCTCCACCGGCACCTGTGGGACGCCACGCGCGCAGACGAGCTCCGCACCCGATCCGGCGCCGACCGGCTGGCCGCCCTCCCGGCCACGCCCGACGACCCGCCCGGTCCCGGCTGGGCCGTGGACCGCTGGGCGGCCGAGGCCCGCCTCCTGCTCGCCGCCGAGGGCCGACCCCTCGGACCCGTTCTCGTACGCCTCGGAGCGCGGCACCGCATCCTCCTCACTCCCGAGCCGGACGGCGGAGCCCGTACCGAGCCAGTCCCGACAGTCAGGGGACGGTACGGGCAGGCGGGCGACCGGGCGGTCACCGAGGCGCTGCCCGTGCTCCCGGACGCGGCGACCTGGACCCCGCCCGACCTGGCACTCCTCCGCGCCGGGCTCGTCACCCCCGACGACCTGCACCCGCTCGTCGCCGAGGCGCTGGCACCCGACCACCGGCAGAGTGCCCGCCGGGCGATCCCGGAGGACAGCCCGCGGCTCATCGAATGCCAGGGAAGCACCCACCGCATCGGCCTCGTCGACGGCGTCCTCGCACCGCTCGACCACGACCCGGCCGAACTCCGCCACGAGGAACTCCTCGTCGCCCTCGCCGGGACACCGCTCCCCTGCCTGCGGGCCATCGACGAGGCCCACCGCAGGCCCGACTGCCTCACCGGCGTCCGCGAACGCCTCGCCCACGGCGACACCGCCGGGGCACTCGCCGTCGTCGAGGACCTCCTCGGCCCCGGCGCCGCCCTACGGGACGGCCCCCTGCGCCAGTCCCTCGAACGCGCCGCCGAACGGAAGATCCTGCACGGCCTCTACCGAGCGGGCCTCCGCGCCACCGGCCCCGAACAGGCAGCCGAACCCCCACCTCCACCCGTCCCGGACCAAGGCCGCCCCCGCCCCTCCCGCAGCCTCACGGCCCGCGCAGCCCGCCGCGCCTTTCCCAAGCGCACCCACCCCCGCCACGCCCAGCTCCGCTGACCCGACACACCGACCACCGGCGCCACTTCCGGCGCGCCGCCCTGGCGCGCCCGGCCACCCACATTCGTCCCACCTCCCACCTCCCGCCGCCGTGCTCCGGCACGCCCGCACCCACCCCAGGTGATCACCCATGCGCACTCACACCACCCCCCGTACCGCCCCGCACCCCACCCCCCTCGACGTAGCCGCCGACCTCCTCGCCCTCCTCGGCGACACCCGCACCGAGCCGCGCGCCGACGAGCAACTGGAGGCGCTGACGTTGGCGGTCGCGGCCGATCTGCCCGTACTCCTGTGGGGGGAGCCCGGTATCGGGAAGACCGCGGCCCTCACGCGGCTCGCGGAGGAGCTGGACCTGCCGCTGACCACCGTCATCGCCAGCGTCCACGAGCCGACCGACTTCTCCGGGCTGCCGGTCCTCGGCGACGACCCGGCCGTACGGGGCGTGGCGATGGCGCCGCCGGACTGGGCGGTCCGGCTCGTGCGGGAGGGGCGGGGGCTGCTCTTCCTCGACGAGTTGTCCACCGCCCCGCCCGCCGTCCAGGCCGCCCTCCTCAGGCTCGTACTGGAACGCCGGGTCGGCGCCCTCACCCTCCCGCCAGGGGTACGCATCGTGGCCGCCGCCAACCCCCGCGCCTCCGCCGCCGACGGCTGGGAGCTGAGCGCCCCGCTCGCCAACCGCTTCGTCCACCTGCGCTGGACCCACGAGCACGAGGTCGTCGTGCGCGGCCTCGGCGGCACATGGCCGCGCGCCACGCTGCCCCGCCTCGACCCGGAGCGGCTCCCCGAGGCCGTCGACCGGGCCCGCCGCGCGGTCTGCGGGCTGCTCGGCGCACGGGCGACGCTCGTGCACCGGCTGCCGACGGAGGAGACCCGCAGGGGCGGCCCCTGGCCCTCGCCCCGCAGCTGGGACATGACGCTGCGTCTGCTCGCCTTCGCCACCGTCGCCGGCTCCTCCCGCGAGGTCCTCTCCCTCCTGGTCCGAGGCACCGTCGGGGACGGACCCGGCTTCGAACTCCTCGCCTGGCTCGACCGGATGGACCTCCCCGACCCCGAGAACCTCCTCGCCGACCCGGAGGCCGCCCCGCTCCCCGAACGCGGCGACCGGCGCCAGGCCGCCCTCGAAGGCGTCGTGGACGCCGTCCGCGCGCGCCCCTCCCGCGACCGCTGGGACGCCGCCTGGGCCCTGTTCGCGCGCGCCGCCGAGACGGGCCCGCCGGACCTCGTCGTCGTCCCCGCCACCACCCTCGCCGCGCTCCGCCGGGACGACTGGGACGTCCCCGCTGCCATCGAACGCCTCGCCGGGGCCGTCGACCTCTCCCGGCGCGCGGTCCGCCCCGCCGCGGCGCGGGCACGCCGATGAACGCCCCCGCCCCCGTGGTCCCGGCCGAGGAGGCCCTGGACCACGGCAAGCTGTACGCCGCCCGCCTCTACGCCGTCCGCGTCCGCCCCTACCTGGCCACCGCCCTCTTCGCCCTCCGGGTCGTACCCTCCCGGGGAGTCCCGACCATGGGCGTCGACCGCCACTGGCGGATGTACGTCTCCCCGGCCTTCGTCGACCGCACGCCGCTGCGGGAACTCGCCGGCGTCTGGGTCCACGAGGTCGCCCACCTGCTCCGCGACCACCACGGCCGGGGCGACCGCCTCGCCCGAGACCTCGGCCTCGACGGCGAGGCCGAACGCCTCCGCATGAACATCGCCGGCGACTTCGAGATCAACGACGACGTCTACGGCGACGGCCTCCCGCGCCCCGCCGGCGCCCTCCACCCCGCGATGCTCGAACTGGCCCCCGGGCTCCTCATGGAGGACTACGTCCGTGCCGTACGCATCACCCCGCGCACCCCCGCGATGGCCTGGCTCGACTGCGGCAGCGGCGCCGACGGACGCGCCCGCGCCTGGGAACTCGGCCCCGAAGGCGCCGACGGCCTCACCCCACAGGAACGCGCCGCCGTCGTCTACCGCGTCGCCCAGGGCATCAAGGGCGCCCCCGGCAACGCCCCGGAGGCATGGCAGCGCTGGGCCGGACAGGTCTGCCACCCGCCCCAGCCCTGGCGCGAACTCCTCGGCGCGGCCCTCGCCGCCGCCGTCTCGGCGGCCGGCGCAGGCGACGACTACACCTACCGCCGCCCCTCCCGCCGCGCCGCCTCCCTCCCCGGCGTCGTCCTGCCCAGCCTCCGCCGCGTCCCTCCCCACGTCGGCGTCGTCATCGACACCTCAGGCTCGGTCTCCGACACCGAACTGGGCAGCGCCCTCCTGGAGGTCGCCGCCCTCACCCGCGCCGTCGGCGGCCGCCGCGGCCTCGTCACCGTCGTCGCCTGCGACGCCGCCGCCCACACCGCCCAACGCCTCTGCGCCGGCGCCGACGTCCCCCTCGTCGGAGGCGGCGGCACCGACCTCCGCGCCGGCTTCTCCCGCGCCCTACGCCTGAACCCCCGCCCCGACGTCCTCGTCGTCTTCACCGACGGCCAAACCCCCTGGCCCACCACCGCCCCCACCTGCCGCACCATCGTCGGGCTGTTCCCCCGCCCGCCTGCCACGGCGCGGGAGGAGGAGGACGACCCTTTGTTGCGGCCGCCGGGGTGGGCGAGGGTGGTGGAGATCGGGTGAGAGCGATCGGATCCAACCTCCGATATCCGCCCTCCGGGATCCAAGATTTTGGATCCGGGCGGGTGGATCTTGGATCCAAGATTCCGGATCCGCTTCTTCCCGACGACCGGGGTCCCCTCCGCCCCACCCCGCGTAGCCTGAACCCCATGAGGCAGGACGCCGATCCCGGGCTCTTCGGGCCCCGTTCCGTGACCTGGCAGTTGCACGGTGATCCGGTGATGTGGATCGCCGGGGTGCGGGCTCTGTACCTCCAGGCCCTCCACCCCATCGCCGTGCGCGGAGTGATGATCAACAGCAGCTTCCGGGAGGATCCCTGGGGGCGGCTGATGCGGACGGCGAGCTTTGTCGGGACGCTCAGTTACGGGACGCGGGAGGCCGCTGAGGCTGCTGGGGCGCGGGTGCGGCGGATTCATCGGTTGCTGGGGGTCGACGATCCCGCGTTGCTGCTCTGGGTGCACTGCGCGGAGATCGACTCGTACGTCTCCGTCGCCCGCCGTTCCGGGCTGCCGCTGGTCGGGGAGCCGGCCGACCGGTACGTGGACGAGCAGCGCACGTCCGCGCGGCTCGTGGGGCTCGACCCGGAGGCCGTACCGGCCGACCAGGCGGCGCTCGATGGGTACTTCGACTCCGTGCGGGGTGAACTCGCGGCGGGCGAGGACGCGTTCGCCGTGCTCGAATTCCTGCGCAGGCCGCCCGTACCGCCTGCGCTGCTCGTCGGACGGGCGCTGGTGTGGAGGCGGATCAGTTCGCTGGCGTACGACACGCTGCCGGACTGGGCCCACGCGCTCTACGGCAGGCCCGTGCCGCCCCCGGACATCGTCACCCGGCGGCTTACCTCCACCGCCCGCCTGCTGCGCCGCGTACCGGCGACGCTCCGGTGGCGGCTCCCGCCCCGGCACATCCTGCGCGCCATGGAACGCCTCGGGCCGGACACCCGACCCGACCCGTACACACTGTCCGACCCTGCGGCCATACTGGACAGGCCGGAGAGCGTGCACGAAATCGACGGGGGCGACGGCACACGATGGGGGAGATCCGACTGATCCAGGGGCGCTACCGCCTGCACGAGGTCATCGGCCGCGGCGGGATGGGCGAGGTGTGGCGTTCCACGGACGAGGCGCTGGGCCGCGGGGTCGCGGTCAAGTGCCTCAAACCGCTCGGCCCGCACCAGGACGCGGGCGTGCAGACGGTCGTCCGCGAGCGGTTCCGTCGCGAGGCGCGGGTCGCGGCGGCGCTCCAGCACCGGGGAATCACCGTCGTCCACGACTTCGGCGAGTACGAGGGCGTGCTCTTCCTCGTCATGGAGCTGCTGGAGGGCCAGAACCTCAGCCAGCTCCTCACCGCCAACGCCCGCAACCCACTGCCGGTCCACGAGGTCGTCGACATCGCCGACCAGGTCGCCGACGCCCTCGAGTACACCCATCGCATGGGGATCGTGCACCGCGACCTGAAGCCCGCCAACATCATGCGGCTGCGCGACGGCACCGTGAAGATCTGCGACTTCGGGATAGCGCGCCTCGGCGCCGACATGGGGTTCACCTCACGGCTCACCGGCACCGGCATCGCCATGGGCACGCCCCATTACATGTCGCCGGAGCAGATCGGCGGCGGCGACATCGACCACCGCAGCGACCTCTACTCGCTCGGCTGCGTCCTGTACGAACTCGCCACCGGAGCACCGCCGTTCGACTTGGACGACTCCTGGGCCGTGCTCGTCGGGCACCGGGACACCGTGCCGAGCCCGCCGCGCGCCCACCGCTCCGAGCTGCCCGACTACTTCGACCGGCTCGTCGTCGACCTCCTCGCCAAGGTGCCCGACCAGCGCCCGCGCGACGCCTCCGACCTGCGCCGCCGGATCGTGGACGGACGCACCTTCGGGGGGACGTGCACCCTGCCGCCCCTCCCGTACGACCCGCCGCACCCCACCGACGGCGCCGGCGCCGGCACCGTCCCCGTGCAGGAATCCGGCGGCACGCCCGCGTGGGCCCGGGCCGTCACCGGCGGGCCGCGCCCCGCCGCGCCCGGAGCGCCCCGCGTCGCCGGCCACGACCCGGCCGCGGCCGTCCTCACCACCGAATGGACCACCGCCGGCGCACCCGCGGACGGCTCCGGCTCAGGCCCCGGCGGGCCCGCCGGCCGCACCACGGACGCCACGCCCGAACTGCTCGCCGTGCTGGCCGCCCGGCACCGAGCGGGCCTCGGGCTGGGACGGCTCGGTCGCTGGGCGGAGGCGGAGGATCTGCACCGTTCCGTCGCCGCGGACCGGACGCGGGTCCTCGGACCCGATCATCCCGACACCCTGGGCAGTGCCTACGAGGTCGCCTTCGCGCTGGGGCGGCTCGGCCGCACGGCCGAGGCCCTGGAGGCGTTCGAGCGCGTCGCCGAGGCCCGCGCGCGCGTCCTCGGCGCCGACCACCCCGACACCCTGGCCGCCCGCCAGGAGCGGGCCTTCACCCTCGGCCGGCTCGGCCGCCACGCGGAGGCGCACGCGCTCTACGCCGACGTCCTCGCCGTACGCGAGCGCACCGCCGGCGCCGACCACCCCGACACCCTGCGCTGCCGCCACAACCTCGCGTACACCCTCGCCCGGCTCGGGCGCCTGGAGGAGTCGTACCGTACGGCCCTGGCGGTCGCCGACACCCGCACCCGGTTGCTCGGCGCCGACCACCCCGACACGCTCGTCACCCGGCACGAACTCGCCCACACCCTCGGCCGGCTGGGCCGTGCCGAGGAGGCGCTCGACCAGTACCGCGCGGTGGCCGAGGGGCGGGCCTCCTCGCTGGGCCCCGACCACCCGGACACCCTCGCCGCCCGTTACGAGACCAGCGCCTGCCTCGGCCGGCTCGGGCGGGCCGCCGACGCGCTCGCCGTCTGCCGGGACCTGGTCGCCGTCCGCACCCGCACCCAGGGCGCCGACGCCCCGGAGACCCTGCGGGTCCGGCACGCCCTCGCCCTCCACCTCGCCCGGCTGGGGCGCTGGCAGGAGTCGCTCGACACCGTCCAGGCGGTGCACGCCGCCCGTCGCCGCGTCCTCGGCCCCGACCACCCCGACACCCTCCGCAGCCGCCGCGAGGCCGCCGTCGTCCTCGGCAGGCTGGGGCGCTGGGAGGAGGCGCTCCCCTCGCTGCGGTCCCTCGCGGAGGCCCGCGGCCGGACCCTCGGCCCTCTGCACCCGGACACCCTCTCCGCCCTCGCCGACCTCACCCACTGCCTGGACCGACTCGGCCGCCACACCGAGGCCGACGCCGTCCGCCGCGGCGGGGCGGTGGCCCCCGACGGCCACGGGCCGGGCGGGTCAACTGCCTCCGGCACACCCTGAGTCGGCCCCGACCACGCTGATTTAATGAACGATGTGATCAACGACCGCCCCGGCGCCCCCGCCCCCGAGCCCCACCCGCCCGCCCTCGACCCGGCCTCCGGCCCCGCCCGGGTCGACGTCGACCTGTGGCAGCTCCGGGTGGACCACCTCGCCGAGGACGATCTCGACCCCTCCGAACTCGACGCCGAGGAGCGCGTCCGGCTCACCGGCCCCCTCCGGGTGGCGGACCGCCTCCGGTACGGCATCGGGCACGTCGCCCTGCGCCGCCTCCTGGCCCCGCGCCTGGGCGTGGCACCGGCGGAGGTCGCGTACCGGCGCGAGCCCTGCCCCGGCTGCGGCGCCCTCCACGGCCGCCCCGCCCTCGACGGCCCGCCCGGCGCCCCGCACTTCTCCCTGTCGCACAGCGGCGACGTCGTCCTCATCGGGATCGCCGCCCGGCCCGTCGGCGTCGACGTCGAGAGCCACCCCAAGGCCACCACCGTCCGTGAGGTCACCTCGGTCCTCCACCCGATGGAACGGGCCGAGATCGCCGGAGCCGGGCACGCGCCCGAGGCGTTCGCCCGTATCTGGTGCCGCAAGGAGGCGTACCTCAAGGGCATCGGCATCGGCATGGCCCGCTCCCTCGACAAGGACTACCTCGGGGAGACCGACCCCTCCGCCCTTCCCGAGGGCTGGGACGTCGCGGGCGTGCCGACCGCCGACGGGCACGCGGCCGCCGTCGCCGTGGCGGGGACCCTGGGACTGGTCCGTACGAGTTGGCTTCCGGTCTCCTTCGTCACCGCCGCGACCGCGGCCGGAACCACGGGCGGACCGGCCTGAGCAGCGGCGACGTCCCCGGCGTGAAGCTGAGCTGCGAGCGCGCTTAAGAAAACCTCGATGGACCGAGAGCCCCGGGTGCGGGAGATTCATGTCCGAGGATCTTGGGCACGCGCGCGTGCCCCGGTCCGTACATCACAGGACACGTACGTCGGGAGCCGTGGCATTGAAGGCGTTGGTCAAGCTGAAGGCGGAGCCGGGACTCTGGCTCACGGACGTGCCCGAGCCGGAGACCGGCCCGGGGGACGTACTGATCAAGGTCAAGCGGACCGGGATCTGCGGTACCGACCTGCACATCCGTTCCTGGGACGGCTGGGCGCAGAAGACCATCTCGACGCCGATGACCATCGGTCACGAGTTCGTCGGCGAGGTCGTCTCCGTCGGGCGTGACGTCTCCGACATCGCCATCGGCGACCTGGTCAGCGGCGAGGGCCACCTCGTCTGCGGCAAGTGCCGCAACTGCCTCGCCGGCCGCCGCCACCTCTGCCGCGCCACCGTCGGCCTCGGCGTCGGCCGCGACGGAGCCTTCGCCGAGTACGTGGCGCTGCCCGCGTCCAACGTGTGGGTGCACCGCGTCCCGGTCGACCTCGACGTCGCCGCGATCTTCGACCCCTTCGGCAACGCCGTCCACACCGCGCTCTCCTTCCCGCTCGTCGGCGAGGACGTCCTCGTCACCGGCGCCGGCCCGATCGGCATCATGGCCGCCGCCGTCGCCAAGCACGCCGGCGCCCGCCACGTCGTCATCACCGACGTCAGCGAGGAGCGCCTGGACCTCGCCCGCAAGACCGGCGTCTCCCTCGCCCTGAACGTCGGCGAGAAGACCATCGCGGACGGCCAGCGCACCCTCGGGCTGAAGGAGGGCTTCGACGTCGGCCTGGAGATGTCCGGCAACCCGCACGCCATGCGCGACATGATCGCCAACATGACGCACGGCGGAAAGATCGCCATGCTCGGCCTGCCGAGCGAGGACTTCGCCGTCGACTGGGCGAAGATCGTCACCTCGATGATCACCATCAAGGGCATCTACGGCCGCGAGATGTTCGAGACCTGGTACGCGATGTCCGTCCTCCTGGAGGGCGGGCTCGACCTCTCCCCGGTCATCACCGGCCGGTACGACTTCACCGACTACGAGGCCGCCTTCGACGACGCGGCCTCCGGCAAGAGCGGCAAGATCATCCTCGACTGGACTGCGGGAGCCTGACCCATGTTCGATTCCGTACGCGACGACATCCGCGCCACCCTCGAAGAGATCCGGGCGGCCGGCCTCCACAAGCCCGAGCGCGTCATCGGCACCCCCCAGTCCGCGACCGTCGAGGTCACCGCGGGCGGCCGCCCCGGCGAGGTGCTGAACTTCTGCGCCAACAACTACCTCGGCCTCGCCGACCACCCCGACGTCGTCGCCGCCGCCCACGAGGCGCTCGACCGCTGGGGCTACGGCATGGCCTCGGTCCGCTTCATCTGCGGCACGCAGGAGGTGCACAAGGAGCTGGAGGCCCGCCTCTCGGCCTTCCTCGGCCAGGAGGACACGATCCTCTACTCCTCCTGCTTCGACGCCAACGGCGGCGTCTTCGAGACCCTCCTCGGCGCCGAGGACGCGGTCATCTCCGACGCCCTCAACCACGCCTCCATCATCGACGGCATCCGCCTCTCCAAGGCCCGCCGCTTCCGCTACGCCAACCGCGACATGGCCGACCTGGAGCAGCAGCTCAAGGAGGCCACCGAGGGCGGCGCCCGGCGCAAGCTGATCGTCACCGACGGCGTGTTCTCCATGGACGGGTACGTGGCTCCGCTCGCCGACATCTGCGACCTGGCCGAGCGCTACGACGCCATGGTCATGGTCGACGACTCGCACGCCGTCGGCTTCGTCGGCGCCGGCGGTCGCGGCACCCCGGAACTGCACGGCGTCATGGACCGCGTCGACATCATCACCGGCACCCTCGGCAAGGCCCTCGGCGGCGCCTCCGGGGGCTACGTCGCCGCCCGCGCCGAGATCGTCGCCCTGCTGCGCCAGCGCTCCCGCCCGTACCTCTTCTCCAACACCCTCGCCCCGGTCATCGCCGCCGCCTCCCTCAAGGTCCTCGACCTCCTGGAGTCCGCCGGCGACCTGCGCGACAAGCTCAACGCCAACACGGCGCTCTTCCGCGGCCGCATGAACGAGGAGGGCTTCGACATCCTCCCCGGCGACCACGCCATCGCCCCCGTCATGATCGGCGACGCGTCGGAGGCCGGAAAGATGGCCGAGCTGCTCCTGGAGCGCGGCGTCTACGTGATCGGCTTCTCGTACCCGGTCGTCCCCCAGGGCCAGGCCCGCATCCGCGTCCAGCTCTCCGCCGCGCACTCCACGGAGGACGTGAACCGCGCGGTGGACGCGTTCGTGGCGGCCCGCGCGGAACTCCGCGGCTGAATATCGGATCCGCTATCCAGGAGGTTGGATCCAACCTCCTGGATCTTGGATCCGGTATCCGGGAGGTTGGATCCGACCTCCCGGATACCAGATGCCGGATACCGGATGTCGGATTGTTGATATTGGATCCAATCTTTCCGGCCGGCGGCGCAAGCCCCACCCCCGGCCTGGGAGACTGGGCGCATGATCGAAGCACGGCGGTTGCACATCCTCCGTGCGGTGGCCGACCACCGCACGGTCACGGCGGCGGCCGCCGCGCTCTATCTCACCCCCTCCGCCGTCTCCCAGCAGCTTGCCGCGCTGGAGCAGGAGACGGGCCACCGGCTCGTCGACCGCAGTGCGCGCGGAGCGAGGCTCACCGCCGCCGGGGAGATTCTGCTGAGCCATGCCAACGCCGTGCTCGCCCAGTTGGAACGGGCGGAGGCGGCGCTTGCCGCGTACGGCTCCGGTGAGGCGGGGATCGTGACGGTCGCCGCGTTCGCCACCGGCATCGGGCTCGTCGTCGCCCCCGCCATCGCGGATCTCGCCGCCACGGCGCCGGGCATTCGGGTCAGGGTGAGGGATGCCGAGGGTGACGCGAGCCTGATGATGGTGCTGGACCGGCAGGTGGACGTGGCCGTGGCCGTCGAGTACCGGGGCGCCCCGGGCGAGGACGACGACCGGCTGACCCGGGTGCCGCTCTACGCGGAACCCTTCGACGTGGTCCTCTCGCCCGGCCACCCCCTCGGCGGCACCGACCGGATCGCCCTCGCCGACCTCGCCAAGGACGCCTGGATCGGCCAGTCCGCCGGCAACCCCTGCCAGGACGTGACCGTCCTGGCCTGCGAGTACGCCGGGTTCGCGCCCCGCTTCGAGCACGTCTCCGACGACTTCCGGGCCGTCGTCGCGCTCGCCGCCGCGGGTGCGGGCGCTGCGCTCGTGCCCCGTTCGGCGCTGCGCGGGATGGACCTCACGGACGTCGCGGTCCGCGCCGTCGACGGCGTCGCGCCCACCCGTCGCGTCTTCGCGGCCGTACGCCGGGGCGCCGAGGACCACCCCCTCATCGCCCCCGTGCTCACCGCCCTCCGCACGGCGGCCGCCCCCGGCCCGAGCGAGCCCTGAGGGCTCCCCGGTCGAGGGCGGCCGATGTGCGGGAGGAGAGCCCCCGGGCTAACCCCCGGCTACACCGAGGCGGGGATCGCCTGGGGGAAGCGGAAGAAGCCGTGCGGGTCGTAGGTGCTCTTCACGCGGCTGAGCGCGGCGAGGTTCGAGCCGTAGTACGCGTCGGCCCAGCCCGTGAGGTCCGGGTCGGGGAAGTTCGCGTACGAACGCCCGTTGGAGTACGGGTCGGCGGCGTCGAACACGCCGTTCAGCCACTGCCCCGCGGCGGCCTTGTCCTCGTCCGTGAGGTACGCGCCGTTGAGGCTCGTCGTGATGGTCGCGCTGTACAGGGCGTCGCGGTGGACCCAGGCCGTGGAGTCCACGGCCGGCAGGTTGGCGTTCTTGCCGAGACCCAGCAGGCTGATGACGCGGAACTGGCCGGCCCTGCGGTCGGCGTCGAACGCGGCCAGCAGCTCGTCCACCCCGGTGCTGGGCAGCACACGGCTGAACATGCGGCCGCGGTTCTTGACGTAGGCCGTCCGCGGGAGGGACGCCTCGGGGGTGCTGCCGGTGAAGTGGCAGGCGTCCACGGTCTTGTCCTCGCAGCCGAAGACCCGCATCATCGCCTTCTCGTACGTCAGGTCCTGCACGACCCGCGTCGAGGGCTCGCTACCGACGAGCGCCGACAGCATGCGCAGTTCGGCGTCGAGCGCCTCCATCGAGCCGAAGTGGACACCGGAGACGACGAAGACGGGCACGGCGCCCGGGCGCGCGTCGGGCATCCGCAGGACGCCGCCGCAGGCCAGATCGGCGGAGCCCTGGGCCACCCACTCCAGGTAGCCGGGGATCGCGGCCTGCGCCGCGTCCCAGGACCAGGTCAGGGTGTAGTGCCCGACCCGGGCGATCGAGGTCGGCCGCATCCGGTAGTCGGTGATCACCCCGAAGTTGCCGCCGCCGCCACCGCGCAGCGCCCAGAAGAGGTCCGGGTTCTTCGTCGCCGACGCGGTGACGACCCGCCCGTCCGCGAGGACCACCTCGGCCGAGAGCAGCCGGTCGGACGCGGGGCCGTACTTGCGGTACTGCCAGCCGGTGCCGCCGCCCGTGATGAAGCCGCCGGGGCAGACCGTCGGACAGAAGCCGGCGGGCACCGTCAGCCCGTGCGGGCTGAGCCGGGGCACGACGTCCACCGTCTGCACACCGGGGCCGAGCCGGACCTCGCCGGCCCCGGCCACGACGCGGTTCATCCGCGTCAGGTTGATGACGAGGCCCTCGGTGGTCGACCAGCCGCCGTAGTTGTGGCCGCCGCTGCGCACCGAGGCGTGGATGCCGTGGTCCTGGGCGAAGCGGACGCAGGTGCTGACGTCCTGCGGCGTCTCGCAGAGCGCCACCGCCTGCGGGTATATGGAGTCGAACTGGGCGCTGGCGAGCTTCCTGACGCGGTCGTAGTCCGCGTCGGCGGGGAGCGCGACATCGCCGGTGAGCGAGGCGCGGAGCAGCTCCCAGTTCGGCCCCGTGGCCGACGTGGGGCGGGCTCCGGCGGTGGAGGCCGTGGCGATGCCCGCGGCGGCGGCGGTGAGACCGGCGCCGGCTCCGAGTAAGGTCCTGCGGCTGATCATCTCGTCAATCTCCCTTGGTTGCTTCGGTTCCTTGATGCGTCGGTACGAGGGCGCCGGGGCCGGCACCGGAGCCGGGCACGCACCATGCGTCGATCCGGCCGGCCAGGACGTGCGTGGCGACCTGGTCGGGCCGCACGCGGAAGCCGCTCAGCATGACCGGCACGCCCAGGGCGGTGCGTACGGTGTCGGCCGCTTCGAGGGCGTCGAGGACCGCGTCGGGCTCCGACGCGGCGCCGGGCGGCGCCGCGAGGTCGGCCAGGTCGCACAGGCCCGCCGCACGCAGCACGCGCAGCCGGGCGGTGACGGCCTCCGTCGCGCCGGTGCACCCCGTGCGTACGGCGACGGCGGGGCCGGTCGACGTGCCGGAGGCGCGTACGGTCTCGGCGAAAGCGCCCGCCTCCGCGGCGGCCCGCGCCGGGTCCTCGGGGCAGGGGCCCATGTCGATGACGAGCAGCGGCGCGGAGGCGAGGGTGGCGCCCGCGCCCGGTACGTCCCCGGCGGCGACGACCACGCCCTGCGGGAGTCCCTGAGCTATGGGGCCGGGGACCTCACCAGCGGCGGCGCGCAGCACGCACCCGTACGTCCCGTCCTCCTGCGGCCCGGCACCGCTGGCGTCGGCCGCCGAGAGGTCCCGTACGAGCCGTCCGGGCAGGCGGGTTCCGGCCACGTCCAGGGGCAGCGAGAGCACGCCGTCGGACGGTGGTTCGTCCGCGAGCGACCGGGTGGCCCGCTCGACCAGCTCGGGGGCGTCGGCCGTGATCCGTTCCAGCGGGAGCAGCGAGGCGCGGCTGAGCAGGTGCACGGCGAACTGCGGTGCGGGCCTGGCCAGGTACTCAGGGGCGCGTTCGAACCAGCGCATGCTGCGCTCGCCCGCCGCCCTCAGTGCGCGGACGGCGGGCGTCCGGCGCCGTTCGTACTCGGCGAGGGCGGTCGCGATGTCGTCCTCGCGGCCCAGGGCCTGTCCGAGGACGTACGCGTCCTCCAGCGCCAGCCGGGTCCCGGAGCCGACCGAGTAGTGCGCGGTGTGCGCGGCGTCGCCGATGAGGACGACGTTCTCGTGGACGCACCGGTCGAGGTGCACGGTGGGGAAGTGCGCCCAGCGCGGGTCCTTGGCCTGGAGCGGCCGGTGGTCGAGGTGGTCGGCGAAGACCCGCGTCCAGTGGCCGAGGTCCCGCTCCAGGTCCACGCGCGGTCCGCCGTCGCCTCGCGGCACCTCGACGACGAAGGTGCTGATGCCGTCGCCGTGCGGGTAGCCGTGGGCGATGGCGACGCCCTCGGGGGTCTCCTCGAAGACGAAGGTCATGGCGTCGAACGCGGCGGTGGTGCCGAGCCAGGCGAAGCGTGACGTGCCGTGTCCGACGCGCGCCCCCAGCTCCGTCGCGAGGGCGGCGCGGGTGCGGCTCCCGGCTCCGTCGGCGGCGACGACGAGGTCGTACCGGGAGCGCAGCTCGTCGATGCCGGCGGGCGACTCGTAGCGGAGGTCCACGCCCGCGTCGAGCGCCTGGGCGGCGAGTTCGGAGAGCAGTCGGTGCCGGGAGAGGGCCACGTATCCGTGGCCCGCGCTGCGGAGCCGCCGGCCGTGTGCCCGGACCTCGACGTCCTGCCAGGTCACCTGGGAGGACAGGACGGCGCCGAGCGACGGCGTCATGAACTCGATGGTGCGGACCGCGACGTCGGAGAAGACCACGCCGTACCCGTACGTCACGTCCTTGGGCGCGCGTTCGTGGACGACGACGTGCCAGTCGGGGCGTGCCTTCTTGATCTGGGTGGCGGCGAGGAGGCCGGCGGGGCCGGCGCCCACGCAGGCGACCGTCCTGGGGGCGCCGCCGGAAGGGGAGGCGGTCATCGGGCCGGGCCGGCCTGTTCCGCGAGCACCCGGCGGAGGATCTTCCCGGCGGCGTTGCGGGGGATCTCGGACACCGTACGGGCCTCCTTCGGGAGTTTGTACGAGGAGAGGCGGCCGTGCAGGTGGGCGAGGAGGGCGTCGGAGGAGAACGCGGCGCCCGGCTCGACGACGACGAAGGCCAGCGGAACCTCGCCCCACACCTCGTCGGCGATGCCGATCACGGCGACGTCGGCCACCCCTTCGTATCCGGCGATGGCGTTCTCGACCTCGGCGGGGAAGACGTTCTGGCCGCCCCGCTTGATCACGTCCTTCTTGCGGTCCTTCAGGTGGACGTAGCCGTGGGCGTCCATCCACCCCAGGTCGCCGGTGCGGACCCAGCCGTCGACGATGGTGCGGCTGGTCTCGGCGGCGTCGCCCACGTAGTGCGCCATGCGTCCGACGGCCAGCACGCAGACCTCGCCGATCTCGCCCACCGGCAGCGGCCGGTTGTCCTCGTCGTGGATCTCGACGCGGATGCCCGGCACGGCCCGCCCGCTGGACTCCAGCGGGATCCCGCCGTCCTCCTCGTCCGAGGGCTCGGACAGCCAGGTGCAGAAGGTGCCGCCGGCCTCGGTCATGCCGTAGACGTTGCGGAAGCCGCAGCCGAAGGCGTGGCGGGCGTCCCGGAGCAGGTCGGGGCTCATCGGGGAGGCGCCGAACATGATCTCGCGCAGGGTGTTGGGGACCCGGGTGTCCTTCCCGACGGCCATCATCAGGAAGCGCAGCACCTGCGGCACCAGCCAGACGTGCGTGATGCCGCGTTCGGTGATCTGCCGCAGGACCGCGCGGGGCTGGAACTCGCGCATGATGTGCAGGGTGGCTCCGGCCGCGACGTAGTGGAGCGTGGCCGTGATGCTGCCGTGCGAGAGGGAGTTGAGGTTGAGCAGGCGGACGCTGTCGTCCACGCGCGCCTGGGCGAGCCACGAGAGCGACATCTGGCGCAGCGCGCCCGCCGTCTGGAGGACGCCCTTGGGCCTGCCGGTCGTGCCGGAGGTGAGGAGCACCGCGAGCGGGTCGTCGAGCGTCGCGGCGAGCGGGGGCGCGGTCCGGCCGGCGACGAGGACCTTCTGGAACTCCTCCGAGTCGAACACGGTCGTCCGGCCGGCGGGCAGGCCGAGCTTCTCCACCGGGCGCTGCTCGCCCATGACGTGCCGGATCTCCATGCGTTCGGCGGCGTCGGCGAACTCGGTGGGGGACATGGCGTGGTTGACGGGGACGAAGGGGGCCCCGAGGTGGGCGAGGGCGAAGTAGCTCACGAGGACTTCGAGCCGGTTGCGGGAGTACACGGCGACGCGGTCGCCGTGCCGGATGCCGGCCTCGTCCAGGTGGGCCGCGACCGAGTGCGCGGCGGACCGGAGTTCGCGCCAGGTGAGGCTGCGGTCGCCCTCCACGACGGCGTGGGCGTCGCCGCGCTGCTGGCAGTGCCGGTCGAGTATGTCACTGAGCCACATGGGTCTCTCCGATGAGTGGGTGCGCCGGTGCCGTCCGTCCGTGCGGGCGGCGGTCCGCCTCCGCCAGGTCGCCGAGGGCCGTGACGGCGTCGTGGATGTCCGTGTACGAGACGTAGAGGCTGTTGAAGCCGAACCGCAGCAGGGTGGGCGGGCGTACGTCTCCGATCACGCCGCGCTCGGCCAGCAGGTCCATGAGCCGGGAGGCGTCCGGATGGCTCAACGTGACCTGGCTGCCCCGGCGTTCGTCCTCGCGGGGGGTGACCAGGTCGAAGCCGAGAGCGGCCAGGCGGTCGTCGAAGCACTCGATGAAGAACCGGCCGAGGCGGAGGTTCTTGGCCCGGATCTCCTCGACGGACACGCCGTCGAAGACGTCGAGGGCGGCGTCGAGCGCCGACAGCGAGAGGACGTGCGGCGCGCCGATCCGGAACCGCGACATGTCGTCGGCGGGCCGGTAGTCGGGCGTCATCGCGAAGGGCGCGGCGTGGCCGAGCCAGCCGGTCAGGGGCTGGTCGGCGGCGGCGTGGTGGCGCCGGGCGACGTAGAGGTACGCGGGGGCGCCGGGGCCTCCGGACAGGTACTTGTAGCTGCATCCGACCGCGAGGTCGACCCCGTCGGCGTCGAGCGAGAGGGGCAGCGCTCCGGCGGCGTGGCACAGGTCCCACACGGTGACCGCGCCCGCCTGGTGGGCCCGGGCGGTGATGTCCGCGACGTCGAACGCCTCGCCGGTGCGGAAGTCGACCGGGCTGCCGAGGAGGACGGCGACCTCGGGGCCGTACGCGTCGAGGGCTGCGGTCATCTTCGCCATGGGGGTGTGGCGGAGCTCCAGGCCGAGCATCCGGGCGACGGACGCGGCGAGGTAGCGGTCCGTGGGGAAGCCGTCTCCGTCGGCGAGGAGGACGGTGCGGCCGGGGCGGAGTCGGGCCGCCGTCGTCAGCGCGTTGAAGAGCTGGACGGAGGTGGAGTCGCCGGTCACGGTCTGGCCCGCGGCGGCGCCGATGAGCCGGCCGATGCGGTCGCCGATCCGCATGGGCGAGTCCAGCCAGGCGTCGTCGGTCCAGCCCTTGATCAGGTGCTCGCGCCACTGCCGCACGGTGTGGTCCAGGGCGGCGGGCGCGCCGGCCGGCATGGCGCCGAGGGAGTTGCCGTCCAGGTACACGACGCCGGGCGGAAGCGTGAAGCGGGCGCGGGCGGGTGCGAGGGGGTCGGCGCGGTCCAGCCGCTCGGCCGCGGCTCGGCTCGTCATCTGGGGGTTCTCCGATCGGGTGGGGATGGCTGGGGGGCGCGCGGGCGGCGCCGGGCGGCCGCGCGCACGGGTGGCGGCGTCGTGGGGCGGCACCGTGGGGCGGTGGGGTGGCGGCGCGGGTCAGGCTTCGGGCCAGGTGCTGTAGCGCCGCCGCCCGTAGAGGAGGGGGCGTCGTTCCGGTGCGGTGCCGACGCCGATGACCTCGCCGAACACGACGACGTGGGTGCCTCCGTCGGCGGTCCGGGTCACCCGGCAGTCCGCGACGGCGTGGGTCCGGCCCACGAGGTGGGGGCCGCCCGGGCCGGGCGACCAGGGCAGCCGGTCGAAGCGGTCGGCGTCCCCGGAGGCGAACAGCGCGGCGGTGGAACGGGCCTCGCCGTGCAGCAGGTTCACGGCGAAGGTGCCGGTCTCCAGCAGGGCCGCGAGCGTGGGGCTCTCCGCGCGCAGGCAGACCAGGATCGTCGGCGGGGTGACGCTGAGGCTGCACAGCGAGGAGCAGGTCATGCCCCAGGGGCGTCCCTCGGGGTCGTACGTCGTGACGACCGAGACCCCGGTGGGGAACTCGGACATGAGGGTACGGAACTCCTCGGCTGCCACGGGCTGGTGCGTCGTGGTCGACATTTCGGTCACGGAACGTTTCCTCTCGCGGGTGCGAGGCCGGGCGCCGCGTCCCTGTCCGGCAGGCGGCGGTGCTCGGCGCGGTCGATGGCGAGCAGGGCGGGGCCGGTCAGGGCGGTGGTGACCAGGGCCATGGCGAGGAGGGAGAGGTAGAGGGTGCCGGTCAGCACCCCGGCGCTGTAGCCGAGCTGGAGCACGATGAGCTCGGTGAGGCCCCGGGTGTTCATCAGCGCCCCGGCGCGCAGGGCGTCGAAGTGCCCGTAGCGGCCCAGGCGCGCGCCGGCGTACCCGCCGACGGCCTTGCCGGTGATGCCGAGCAGGATGGTGAGCGCGATGAGGACGAGCGGCGCGGAGCGCAGCGCGTCGGTGAGTACGGTGACGCCGCTGACCACGAAGAAGACGGGGACCAGCGCGTGTCCGACCTTGGTCACGCTCGCCACGGGGGGCTTCCAGGCCGGGTGGCGCCGGTGCGGGACGGCCAGTCCGGCGAGCAGGGCGCCCACGATCGCCGTCATGCCGTGCTCCTTCATGGTGAAGGCGAGGGCGACGGCGAAGGCGGCGAGCAGGAGGGCGGCGGCCCGGGGTGTCCGCGCGCAGGCCCGGGTGAGGACGCGGGTGCCGAGCAGCGCGCGTACGGCCACCGCCGCGAGGATGCCCGCGGCGAGGACCCCGGCCGCTCGCAGGAAGCCGCCGATGTCGCCGGAGCGCAGGCCCACGGCCACCGGGAGCAGCAGCCAGGCCAGGCAGTCGATGACGACGGCGGCGAGGAGGGTGGTGCGGCCGGTGTCGGTGTCGACGAGGCCCCGGTCGTCCAGGATCCGGGCCAGGACGGGCACGGCGGTGATGGACATGGACACCGCGACCACGAGCAGGAAGGAGGCCAGCGGGGCGCTGCCGCGGGCGGCCTGGTCGTCGGTGAGGAGGACCCAGCCCGCGAGGAGCAGTCCGGTGGCGAAGGAGGGCAGGAACGATCCTGCGACGAGCCACCAGGTGGGCTTGGACCGGGAGCCGGCGGCGCCGGTGTCGAGGTGGCCCGCCAGTCCCACCATGAACAGCACGAGCCCGACCTCGGAGAGCGTCTTGAGGTCGTCGAGCACGGGGCCGGGGAGGAGCGTGTGGAAGGTCTCGGGTCCGGCCAGCCGGATGAGGACGGGTCCGACCAGCAGACCGGCCACGATCTCGCCGATCACCTCGGGCTGGCGGGTGGCGCGGGCCGTCAGCCGGCCTGCGCGCACGACCAGCACCGCAGCACTGAGGACCGCCAGCAGATGGGCGGCTCGAAGCAGGAGTTCTGGGGCGGTCACGGGGTTCCTGTCGACGTCGGAGGGGGCTGGCCGCCCGGTCCCTCCGGATCCGGGCGACCAGCGGTCTATGTGCTCCGGGCAACCGGCGGTCTACTTGCCGTGCAGCTGACGCAGGTAGTCGTAGGTGCTGGGCAGCGTGCGCAGCAGCTCTTCCTGGCGCTTCTTCACCTCGGCGAACTTGGCCTCCGCGGTGGCGATCGACTCGGGCCGGTGGGCCAGCGCGGGCATGGTGTGGTCGGGCAGGAAGTCGAGGCCCGCGAACATGCAGTAGTAGTTCGCGTTGCTCCAGAAGTTGCGGAACTCCGCCTCGAAGTTGCCGTAGTAGCTGCTCTCGTCGGTGATCGGCAGGTTCACGCCGAGGCCGGACTTGTAGAGCGCCACCTTCTCCTTGAAGCCGTCGGCGAGCTCCAGCTCCTTGCAGGCGCGCCAGAACGGCGTGTCGTTGCGCGGGGCGAAGCTGAAGTGGGCCTGGATGAAGTCCCGCGTGTCGTCGAACATCGTCTCGATCTCGCTGTTGAAGCGGTGCGTCAGGACGGGGTCGAAGCGCTTGTCGGGGAAGTTCTTCACGAGCTGGTAGAGGGCCGCGTAGACGAAGTAGATGCCGGTGGACTCGAGCGGCTCCAGGAAGCAGGAGGCCAGGCCGATGCCGACGACGTTCTTCACCCAGGCGCGGCGGTTGCGGCCGACGCGGAACTTGACGTGGTTGAGGGGCTGCGTCTCGGGGTCGAGGCCCCACATGCGGCAGAACTCCTCGGTGGCCTCGTCCTGGGTGGCGAAGCGGCTGGAGTACACGTACCCGGTGCCGAAGCGGCCGAGCATCGGGATCTTCCAGGTCCAGCCGGAGGACATCGCGATCGAGGAGGTGAACGGCTCGATGCCGTTGGCCTCGTCGTCGTGGGGCACCTGCGTGGCGACCGCGCGGTCGTTGAGCAGGTGGTCGCTCATGTCCAGGAACGGTTCCTTCATCGTCTGGTTGACGAGCAGGCTCCGGAAGCCGGAGCAGTCGACGAAGAGGTCCGCCTCCAGGGTGAGACCGCCCTCGGTCCTGATGGAGGTGATGTGGCCGCGCTGGTCGATCTCGGCGCTGACGAACTTGTCCTCGATGTGGACGGCGCCCTGGCGCTGGGTGGAGAAGCGGCGCAGGAAGTCGGCGACCAGGTTGGCGTCGAAGTGCCAGGCGTAGCTGGCCCACTTGGTGCCGTCGAGGTAGCGCGGGGAGAGCTTCTGGTCGAAGACCGCCGGCTGCGGGTAGCACGCCTGGTCGAACGGCTCCTCGGTGAGGCCGTTGAGCCGCTTGTGCGTCCAGTAGTGGGAGAGCGGCAGGTTGTCGTGCTCGGGCAGCAGCCCGAAGAGGTGGTCGAAGTGGTCCTTGCCCTGGCCGAAGGTGCGGCCGTCGGACTGACCGGCGCCCGGGGTGCGCCAGTTGACGAAGCGGATGCCCATCTTGAAGCTGGCGTTGCACTCCGGCATCCACTCCTCCTCGCGCAGTCCGAGGAAGTCGAAGAACACCTTCTGGAGGTTGGCGATGGTGGCCTCGCCGACGCCGATCCTGGGTATCGCCGGCGCCTCCAGGACCGTGATCTTGACGGTGTCGCCGAGGGCGCGGCCCAGGTAGGCGGCGGACATCCAGCCCGCGGTGCCGCCTCCGAGCACGACGATGCTCTTGATCCGGTTGTCAGTGGTCATGGCGGTGTAACCCCCAGTTGGTTGGTTGTACGGAGGGGAGCGGACGGGACGTGTTCACGCGGCCGTCAGCCCCAGGCGTCGGTGGACGTCCCCGCCGAGCGCGGTGGCGGGGTCGTCGAGGTCGAAGGTGATGTCGAAGTGGTTGCGGTGGGGGACGACCAGGTCCCGCACCTCGGGCGAGCGCCCGGCGACGGCGGACACCAGGTCGTCGTGCTGCCGGCGGAACTCGTCCGTCTCGGCGTCGCCCAGGGCCACGAGGAGCGGCGGCAGCCGGTCGGGCAGCCGGTGGAGCGGACTCATCAGACGCGCGCTCTCCTCGGTGAGGCCGAGCGGCTCGTTGACGTAGGTGAGCCGGAGCGGTTCCAGGTCGTAGACCCCGCTGAGCAGGACGGCGCCCGCGAAGGCGTCGGCCGGGTGGCGGCCGTCCGGCCTCCAGTCGTCCAGCAGGGACATGAGCACCAGATGGGCGCCGGCGGAGCTGCCGCTCAGCAGGATGCGGCGCGGGTCCACGCCCAGCTCGGCGGCGTGGGCGACCAGCCACCCGAGTCCCCGCCGCACCTGGGCGACGATCTCCTCCAGCCGGTAGGCGGGAGCGAGACCGTAGTCGAGCGCGGCGAACGCGGCGCCTGCCGGGACGGTCCTGAGCGCGGGGAAGGACGAATCGTCCTTGCCGAGCTCCTGCCAGTAGCCGCCGTGCACGAACACCAGCAGCGGGGCGTCGGGCCCGGGGGCCGGGAAGAAGTCCAGCGTCTCGCACGGCTCGGAGCCGTAGGGGATCCCGGTACGGACCGTCAGCGCGTCCCTCGTCCGCCGGCTGAGCGCGGCGTACTCGTCCAGGAAGACCGTGAGGTCGGGGACGCAGGAGCTGGGGGAGTACTGCCGGTCCAGCGCCCGCTGGTCGTAGGGACCGTGGACGAGGGTGTCCGTGCCGTCGTGGCCCGGCATCAGAACTCCGTGCGGATGGACCACAGTTCGGGGAAGAAGCGGTGCTCGGCGACCCTGCGCAGCCACTCCACGCCCAGCGTGCCGCCGGTCCCGGGCTTGTGGCCCATGATCCGCTCGACGGCCAGCAGGTGGGTGGTGCGCCAGCGGGAGTACTGGTAGTTCAGCTCGGACAGCGCCTCGGCGAGGGCGTGGAGCTGCGGGTCCTCCTGCGGAGCGCGGTAGATCGCGCCCCACGCCTCCTCGACGAGTGCGTCCGGCTCGTACGGCTCCGCGTACTCGACGGGGACGCACTTCTCGGGGATGCGGCCCCTGCGGTGCAGGACGGACAGCGTCGCGTCGTACAGGCTGGGCGCCTCCAGGACGGCCGTGACCTGCTCGTACAGCCAGGGCACGGCGTGGTACGCCTCGGCCATGCGGCGCACCTTGTTGCCGAGGGAGAACTCCAGCTGGCGGTACATGTACGACTGGAAGCCCGAGGCCGCGCCCAGCTCGTTCCTGAAGTTGGCGAACTCCTGGGGGGTCAGCGTGCTGACCGGCTCCCAGCAGGAGGTGAGCATGCGCTGGACCCGCTCGATCCTGCGGAGGTACCACAGCGCCTCGTCGAGCTTGTCCTCGAACAGCAGGTCACGGACGCGGTTGATCTCGGTGAACAGCAGCTTGAACAGCAGTTCCTGGATCTGGCCCGTGATGTAGAAGGTCAGCTCCGCCGGCTCCTCGGTGCGCGGGTGCTGGAGGCTCAGCAGCGCGTCCACGCTGTGGTAGTCGATGTACGGGGTGCTGTTCTCGTTGACCCGGCCCACGCTGAAGTCCAGGACCGGCTCGCCGTTGGTCTGCTCGGACCGGGCGCGCCGCTCCTCCTCCGTCATAGCGAGGTAGGCGCGGGGTCCTCGGGTAACTCCCTCGGCTGCCATGCGTGATGAACTCCAGTCCTGCCTGGTGCGCCCCGGAACGGCGAAGGGCCGCAGGGCGCACTGTGTCGTGGATTCGGTTCCGGAAGGGGCGGCGGATTTCGCGCGCCTCCTGGGCGGCGGGCGCCCATTCCCTCCGGTGGAAGGGATGCCACAAGCAACCTGGTGCTGTGGCCGTGAAGTTGGCACCGGCCCTTGATCAACAGGGCGCAGCACGGCTCGGGACCCTACGCGTCGTCAATTTCCGCGTCAAGAATGCCAATACCCCGGTAAGCGCGTCCGGCTACCCCGGATTTCCCCTTGGGGCACCTGTGTTGTGCGACGCGTGAGGCCGGTCGGGAACGCCGAACTCGTGTGGTCGACGTCACGTGGAACGCAACTCCGGGTGGGGTTGGGAGAGGGGATTTGGGGGGTGAAGTGACCTCGTGGAGGGGTCTGTTCCGGGTTCGGCGGCCGGCGGCCGCCCTGGGCTGGAACCAGGACAACTGCTATCCTGAGTGTCGTGAAGATGTCTTCGACGGTTGAGTGGACGGTCCATGTGTGCCTCACCCTGGCGTGCGCACCCCCTGGATCATTGATGCAGGCCAGCGCCCTGGCGGAGTTCCACGGGCTGCCGAAGCCCTACCTCACCAAGGCGCTCCAGGCCCTGGTGAAGGCCGGCATCATGCGCTCCACTCCCGGTGTCCGCGGTGGCTTCTCCCTGGCGCGCCCCAGCGCCGAGATCACCCTGATGGACATCGTCGCCGCCGTGGAGGGCCGGGCCGAGCTGTTCCAGTGCGCGGAGATCCGGAAAAGCGGCGTGATCGCCGACTCCGGCCTCAGTGATGTAAATGTTCCGTGCATTGTCCAGATCGAGATGACGAAGGCCGAAATGGCCTGGCGTAAGTCCCTGGCCGCACAGACACTTGACGGACTTGCCAGACGACTGGAAAAAGGCGCGCCGCACGTGGTGGACCTGACCCGTCGCTGGATCTCCGCGATCTGAAACCCCGTTTCCCCGCTCTTGCCCGCATGCCCCGGGGCGCTCTCGGCGTAGGGTGATTCGCCGTGTCGACGAGCGTCCCCCCGCAGGTGGGGGACCTTCGCATGCCCACTATTCGGAACCAAGGCAGAAGGGTGTCATGACCACCAGCGCGACTGCCCCGCTGAATTCAGACTTAACGCGCCCCCGCTCCCCAGGACTTGCCGTAGCGATCGTTCTGGTGGCCGCGTTCCTGGTCCTCGCCGACACATCCATCGTCAATGTGGCGGCCCCCGTCCTTCAGAGCGATCTGGGCGCCAGCTTCGCCCAGACCCAGTGGGTCGTGGCCGTCTACCAGCTCACCTACGCGGTGCTCCTGGTCACCGGCGGCCGGCTCGGCGATCTGTACGGCCGCAGGCGCCTGTTCGTGATCGGCCTCGTCGGCTTCGTGATCACCTCGGCCCTGTGCGGCTTCGCCACCAGCCCCGCCATGCTGATCGCGGCGCGCGCCCTCCAGGGCGCCACGGCCGCCCTCATGTACCCGCAGACGCTTGCCGTCATCCAGGTCGTCGTACCCCCCGAGCGCCGCCCCAAGGCGTTCGCCGCCCTGGGCATGGTCGTCAGCGGCGCCACCATCGCCGGCCCGATGATCTCCGGCGTCCTCATCGAGCTGGACCTCTTCGACAGCAGCTGGCGGCCGGCCTTCCTGCTCAACCTGCCGATCGGCCTGCTCGGCGTGCTGGCCGCGCTGAAGTTCCTCCCCGAGTCCCGCTCGGAGCAGGCGCGCAGGCTCGACCTCCCGTCGGTCCTGCTCGTCACCGCCGCCCTGGGCTGCCTCATCTACCCGCTGATCGAGGGTCACGAGCGCGGCTGGCCCTGGTGGTCCATCGCCCTGATGCTCCTCTCCCTCCCGCTGTTCGGTGCCTTCCACCTGCGCTGCACCCAGGTGCACCGGGCGACGCAGTCGGCCCTCGTGCCGCCGTCCCTGTGGCGCGACCGGGCGTTCACCGTCGGCCTGGTCATGTACGTCCTGGCCTACTCCGGCATCGCGTCGTTCTTCCTCTACCAGTCGTTGATGCTCCAGTTCGCCTATGGGTATAGTGCGTTGGCCGTCGCGGCGATCATGAGTCCGTTCGCGATCGGCTCGATGGTCGGCTACTACTCCTCGACCCCCTTCGCCAAGAAGACGAGCGGGCGCGTGGCCGTCACCGTCGGAGCGCTGATCTGGGCCGTCGGCGACGTCGCCGTCGGCGCCACCACACTCCTCGCCGGGAACGAACTCAAGGGCTGGTACTTCGTACCCTCCTTCGTGATCGCCGGCTTCGGCCTCGGTATCGCCCTCGCCCCCCTCCTCGGAGTGGTCCTGGGCTCCGTACGGAGCTCGGACGCCGGCTCCGCGTCCGGAACCCTGAGCACCGGCCAACAGGTCGGCGCCGTCCTGGGTGTGGCACTGATCGGAGTCGTCTTCTTCGGCACTCTCGGCAGCGCCGCCCAGACCTCGGCGGAACAGCGGTCCGGCACCGTGCACGCCGCCGTCGCCTCCACCGCGGGCGCCGGCCAGGCCGACCGGGTCACCAAGGACTTCGCGTCCTGCGTGACCGCGCAGGGCGAGGGCGGCACGACCGCGGACGGACCGTGCCAGGAGCTGCGCGCCGGAGCCGACGCCACCGTGACGACCCAGCTCGCGGAGGCCGCCCGCCACGACTACCGGATGGCCTACGGAGTGAGCACCTTCGTGCTCGCGGCCGCCGCCGCCCTGGTCGCGCTCGGCGTCAGGTTCCTCCCGCGCCCCGCGCCCGCCCCCAAGCCGTGAACCCGGCCGTGGACTCCCACGGCCAGAACGGACAACCCACCATGACCGAAACGGTACTTCAGCTGCTGGAGAGCAGAGGTGCGCTCTCCTCGCTCACCTTCGTGGAGGAGGACCGCAGAGTCTCCCTCGCCGACCTGCTGACCGAGTCGCGCGCGACCGCCGGCGGACTGATATCCCTGGGCGCCGCCCCGGGAGACCGGATCGCCTTCATCATGCAGAACGGCAGCGGCTTCCTGAAGCTGCTCTTCGGCGCCCAGTACGCCCACGCGGTACCCCTCTCCATCGCCCTGCCCTTCGGCTACGGCGGGGTCGACGGCTACATCGAGCACGTCCGCGGCATCCTCAAGGACGCCGACGCCCGCGTCCTCGTCGTGGACCCCGACCTGGCACGCGTACGCCGGGCCCTGGCCGAGGCCCTGCCCGAGGTCTCCGTCGTGTCCGCCGAGGTACTGGACGACGCGGCCGACACCGGTACGGTGCCCGCCGGCTCCGGCGACCCCGGACAGCTGGCGTACATCCAGTACACCTCCGGCAGCACCTCCCGGCCCAAGGGCGTGCCGCTCACCCACGCCAACATCCTCTCCGGCCTGCACGCCCTGGCCACCCCCTCCGGTACGACCCCCGAGGACCGCTGGGGCCTGTGGGTGCCGCTCTTCCACGACATGGGCATGTTCTGCCTGCTCACCGCGCTGTCCGCCGGAGCCGACCTGGTGCTGTGGCGGCCGCGCGGCGGCATCAGGCGCCCCCTCGAATGGCTCCGCCGGTTCGCCGAGGAGGGGTGCACCCACACGGCCGCGCCCAACTTCTTCGTCGACGCGCTCGTCGAAGCCGCCGAGGCCGAGGAGACCCCTCCGGAGCCGGCCGACCTGTCGAAGTGGCGGGTGTGGTGCAACGGCGCCGAGACGGTGAACGCCCACTCCCTCGCCGCCTTCGAGAAGACCTTCGCCCCCTGGGGCTTCCGGCCGCAGTCCATGTGCCCCGTGTACGGCATGGCGGAGGCCACCCTCACGGTGACCTTCCCGCCGCCGGGCCGCGAGCCCGTGGTCCGCTGGGTCGACCGCGAGGCCCTCGCCGACGGGCGGTTCGTCTCCGCCGACGAGGGACCGGGCGCCCGCCCGCTCGTCGGAGTCGGCCGCCCCGTGCCGGGCCTCGACATCCGGATCTGCGGCGACGAAGGACCCCTGCCCGAGGGCGGCGCGGGCGAGATCGAGATCTCCGGCCCGCCCGTCATGGAGGGCTACTACCGCAAGGAACGCGGGGACGAGTGGTCCCCGGACGGCTGGTACCGCACCGGGGACATGGGCGTGATCGCCGACGGCGAGCTGTTCATCTTCGGCCGCAAGAAGGACATGATCGTCGTCCGGGGCGTCAACTACTACGCGGAGGACGCCGAGACGGTCGTCCGCGACCTGCCCGGAGTCTTCCGCAAGCGGTGCGCCGCCGTCGCCGACGACGACCACCTCGCGCTCGTGGTGGAGACCTCCCTGGAGACCGAGGAGGAGCGGGCCGCGCTCGTCGCCGAGTGCCACCGGCAGATCCGCTCCCGCATGGGGCTCGACAGCATCACCGTGCACCTCGCCCCCACCCGCTTCCTGCCGCAGACGAGCAGCGGCAAGGTCCAGCGCAACAAGCTGCGTTCGTCCCTCGGCGAGCTGGTCGCCACCGGCTCCACGGGCGCCGGTGATCAGGCGTGACCACGTCCGCGGAACAGAGAACCGAAAGGAGCACGACCATGGAGACGACGGCACCCGCCGACGTCGCGGCGTCCGTCCGCGACGCGCTCGCCGCCGAGGTGGGCATCGAGGCCCGCACCGTGACCGGTGACGCCGAGCTGTCCCTGCTGCCCGGCATGGAGTCCGTGAAACTCCTGCGGGTCGTCAGCGCTTTGGAGGAGGTGCACGGCGTCGCCCTCGACGACGACGTGCTCTTCTCCATCGAGACCGTGGACGACCTCGTACGCGCCCTCGGCGGCGAACCGGCCGGCGACGGGACCGCGGACGAGGCCGGAAGTTGACCGGCCCGACGGCCGCCCCCGCCACGGGGCCGCGCGGGACGACCGGCTGGCTCGCCGCCCTGGACCGCATCGTGCCCACACCCGAGCGGTACGTACGCTACGACACCGACCGCGACAGCGCGCTGGCCGTCATGCGGTGCTCGCCCGACGTCCTGGACGAGCTGATGCGGGCGGGGCTGCGGCACCGCACCGAGGGCGACCGGGTCTTCTTCGACGACAGCGACATACGCAACGTGGCCGCCGCGTCCGGATCCGGCGGCTCGGTGCTGGAGCTCGTCCAGCGCTACCTCTTCCGCTTCGCGGTCTCCGCCCCGTCGGAGTGGACCGACGAACGCGCCTGGGCGATCCGCAACCTGGCCGCCTGCCCCGAGGACCCGGACTGCCGGGAGCCCTGGGAGTTCGCGCCGCTGGCCGCCGAGGACTTCGCCGGCCGCTCCTGGCACGAACGGGCCGTGACCGGCGCCGTGGACGCCCGGGGCGCCGGCGTCGACGGCCGGCCGCCGCTGGCGGAGTTCAGCGCCACCGTACGCACCGTGGGCGCCGTCCGCCGCGTACGCGACCCCCTGGTCAGGGACGCCTTCCACGCCTCCCTCGACGAGATGCGCACCGGCCGCATGTCCTACCAGGCGATGCCCCCAGAGCTGCGCCACGACCCCGACGCGGCCCGGGCCAACGGCACGGCGAACTGCATCAGCGTCAGCCTCCACCTGGAGAAGGTCTTCACCGACGCCGGACGCGAGGCCCGCACCCGCAAGGGCTACCTCATGGGCATCCTCGGCAGCGACCACTCCTGGGTCGAGGTCCGCGAGGACGGGGAGTGGAAGGTCGTCGACCCCGTCTTCGCGCTCCTCGGCCTGCGCCAGGGCGCCTCGGAGGAGTTCGTCGAGTTCTGCCTCGGCTCCGTGCCCAACCGGCTGGTCCCCTGCGACTGCCCGGCGGACCTGGAGACCGTACGCCACACCCACCGGCAGTCACCGGCCCCCACGCGCAACGTGGTGCTGGTCAACCCACTCAAGGAGATCCCTTCATGAACGGCCGCGAACTCCTCGCCCAGTGCATATCCGCGCCCGCGATACTCGACACGCTCGCGGACGACGAGGACCTGAGGGAAGCGGGACTGAACTCGGGCGAGATCGTCCTCGCCGTGATGCGCCTGGAGGAGACCATCGGCCGGGCCCTCGACGACGACGAGCTCACCTCGGTCACCACCATCGCGAGCATCGACGCGCTCCTGCGCACCGGCGGCACCCCGTCCGCCTCCGTGCGGGACGCGGCATAACCTCGGCGTCGGGACTCGCTCTCACCGCGGCGGTCGAGGAGGGCGGCGGCCCGCCCGCGGGCACCGTCATCGCGTTCGCCCAGGAGACCGAGACCGAGACCGAGACCGAGACCGAGGGCACGGCCTCCGGCTTGCATCCGGCCGAGCACCTGCTGATGACCACGCTGCCGGCCGCCCGTCGGGACGACTTCCGGCTGGGCAGGACGGCGGCCGCCCGCTGCCTGACCCGGCTGGGCGTACCGGGCCCCGTCCTGGCCGACGGCAGGCTGCCCCGATTCCCGGCCGGCGTCACCGGCTCGATCAGCCACCGCGACGGCACGGCCGTGTGCCTCGCCGCCGCCGACCCGGCGATCCGCGCGGTGGGCGTCGACCTCGAACGCGCCGACGCCCTGCCCCCGGCCGCGGCCCGGCTCGTCTGCACCGAGGACGAGCGCGCCCTGCTGGCGGGGCTCGGGCTGGGGCCGCCGGACGCCACCGCCCGCCTGACCGCGCTGTTCTCGCTCAAGGAGTCGCTGTACAAGGCGCTCTGCGCACGGGGGATCACCGTCCGGGGCCTGAAGGAGATCGCGGGCCCGGCGGACGCCCTCGGCGGAGGACTCCCCGCCGCCGGGGTCCTCACCGTGCGCGGGGTCCGCTTCGCGTACGGCGGCGTCCGCACCCCGTGTTCCGTACTGACCTGGGCAGTTGCCCGCACCTGATGGCAAGGACGTCTCATGCGCAGTTACCACCGGCTCCTGGACCGGATCGTCGCCGGCGAGGCGGACCCGCCCGCCGTCGTCGGCGCCCTGCGCCTGCCCGGCATCGACGGATGGGCGGACCGCCGGGTCTGGGGCACCTGGGACGTGGACCCGGTCGTCGTCGGCCCCGGCGGGGTCTTCGGCGGGTACCTCGCGGCGGTCGCCGACAGCTTCTCCGGCGTCTGCATGTACACCGTCCTGGAAGACGACCAGTGGCTGGCCACACGCGAACTGACCACCCGGTTCCTGCTGCCGCTCACCGGCGGCCGGGTCCGTACCGAGTCGACGGTTGTACGCGCCGAGGGCCGGCGCGTCTGGGTCGACACCGTCTTCACCACCGAGGACGGCACGAAGGTCTGCACCGCGCAGGCGGTCCAGGTCCTCGTCGCCGCCAAGCCCTCCGCCACCACCGCGCCGCCCCGCACCGAGGCCGTCGTCCTGCCCTAAGCCCGGCCCCGGCCCAGATCCCGTCCCTCACCACACCCTTGGAGACGTTCCCCATGCCCGCATCCAGTGAGGCCCTTCGCATCGGCGAGCTGTTCGACATGGGTGCCGCGCAGCACCCGAACAGCCACATGACGCTCGACCACACGCTCCGCATGTTCCCCGAGTCCGGCACCAGGATCACCTTCCGCCGGCTCGCCGACCACGTGGCCGAGGTCTCCGCCCGCCTCACCGCGGCGGACGTCCGCCCCGGCGAGCACGTCGTGCTGTTCGCCTCCAACACCTTCGACCTGGTCCTCACCGCCTGCGCCCTGGCCCGCGCCGGCGCCGTACCGGTCCTGCTCTCCCCGCGGCTCGACGGCGACGTGGTGGCGCAGCTCCTCACCAAGTTCGACGCGCCTCCGGTCCTCCTCACCGACGGCGACACGCTCGCCGGCGCCCTGGACGGCGTCGACCTGTCCGGGGTGACCAGCCGGGTGCTCCTCATCAGCGGCGAGGCCGAGGGCCGCACCCGCCTGGAGGAGTTCGCGGGCGCGCCCCGCCGGGCGCCGGTGCGCACCGACGCCGAGGCCCCCAGCCTGGTCACCCACACCTCCGGGACCACCGGCCTGCCCAAGCTCGTGCAGCAGTCGGCCCGCAGCCTGTGGTGGCACCTCAAGCCCCAGCTGAAGACGGCCAAGATCATGCGCGCCAAGGAGACCCGCGCCGTCTGCGTCTCCCTGGTGCACGCCCGGATGTGGCCCCTGCTCTACATCGTCATCTCCCGCGGCCAGCACACGGTCGTGCTGACCGACCCGGACCCGAAGAAGGTCGCCGACCTCTTCAGCGAGACCCGGCCCGGTCTGCTGGAGGCGCACCCCAACTGCTTCATCCAGTGGGAGAAGCTGGCCGACGACCCGCGCGCCCCGCTCGCGAGCATCCGCTACTTCATCAACACCTTCGACGCCATGCACCCGCGCACGATGCGCATCCTCCTGGGCGCAAGCAAGCGCCGGATGCCCGTGTACATCCAGGGGTACGGGCAGTCCGAGACCGGCCCGATCTGCCTGCGCCCCTACACCCGCAAGCTGGTCGAGACCGCCGACGGGCGCTGCCTCGGCCACACCTTCCGCGGCATCACCGAGGTGAAGATCGGCGAACCGCTGGTCGACGCCACGGGACCCGAGCAGGTCGGACCCATCCTGGTCCGCACCCACGGGCACTCGCTCGGCATCATCGGCGGGGCCGAGCAGTTCGCCGAGCGCTTCGCCGGCGGCTGGTGGCGCATGGGCGACCTGGGCTACCGCAGCAAGTGGGGCTGCGTGCACCTGCTGGACCGGGAGATCGACCACATCGACGGCGTGGCGAGCAGCCTGCGGGTCGAGGACACCCTCATGGAGCGGCTGCCGCAGCTCACCGAGATCGTCCTGGTGGGCGACCCGGACGGGCGCCCCATCCCGGTCGTCTCGACCCACGACGACGAGCCCCTCGACACCCGGGCGTGGGAGCGCGCCGTGGCCGACCTCCCCACGATGGCCGCACCCCTCCAGAGCCGCTGGAGCGCGATCCCCATGACCTCCACCTGGAAGGTCCGGCGGCAGGCGCTCGCCACCATGGTCACCGACGGCACCCTGCCGCTGGTGGGCACCCCGGCCACGGTCTGACCGGGGCCCGCCGCGATGACCACCGACACGTCCGCCGCCGCTCCCGCGGCGGCGCCCGCCGCCCCCGGGACCGACCTCTTCTCCCAGGAGTTCGCCGCGGACCCCTTCCCGGTCTACGACCGGCTGCGCCGCTCCGCGCCGGTCCACCAGGACCCGGTCACGAAGCTGTGGCTGGTCAGCCGGGACGAGGACATCCGCCAGGTGCTCCTGGAACCGTCCACGTACCGCAACGACAACGCGCTCGGCTCGGTCCTCCCGCTGCGCCTCCCGGCGCTGCGCATCCTGGACCGGGCCGGGTTCAAGACCCTGCCGCCCGCGCTCTTCAACAACAGCGGGGACACCCATCCCGTGCTGCGCGGCGCCGTGCTCAAGCTCTTCAGCGCCCAGCAGGTGCGGGCCGCGCTGCCGATGATCGAGCGGGTCACCCACGAGGAACTCGACCTCATGGCACGGGACCTCGACACGACCGGGCGCCACGACTTCGCGCGGGGCCCGGCCCGGATCATCCCGGTCCGGGTCATGCTGGAGATGCTGGGTGTCCCCGAGGCCGCCCGCGCCGACCTCGCGACGATCGCCGACTGGACCGACGCGTTCATCACCCTGTTCTGGGGGCGTACGGACAAGGACCGGCAGCGCGAACTGGCCCTCCTCGTAGGCGAGTTCTACACCTGGCTCGTCGAACTGGCCGCGCGCCGCGAGGCACCGGAGGACAGCCTCCTCGGCGCGCTGGCGCGGGTCCGGATGCCCGACGGCTCTCCGGTGCCGCCGGAGGTCGCGGTCGCCGTCTGCTCCAACCTGATGGTCGCCGGCCATGTGACCACCTCGCAGATGATCAGCACGGCGGCGTACCGCGCCCTCCAGCAGGAGGGCCGGTGGCGCGCCCTGGGGCAGGAGCCGGGTCTGGCCGAGGCGTGGACCGAGGAGACCCTGCGCCGGGAGCCGTCCCTGACCGCCTGGCGCCGCGTCACCAGCGGGCCGGTCACGCTGGGCGGCGTCGACCTCCCGGCGGGGGCGGAACTCCTCCTCCTCTTCACCAGCGCGGGCACCGACCCCGAGGCGTTCGAGGAGCCGGAGCGGATCTGCCCGATGCGCGAGGGCGGCCGCGCGCACCTCGGCTTCGGCCTCGGACGGCACCGCTGCCCCGGCGCGGAACTCGCCCGGGCCGAGGGCCGGGTGGTGCTCACCGCCGCGGCGGAACGCTTCCCGGACCTCAGGCTCACCTCGGAGGAACGGCCGCCCTTCCTCGAACTCGTCTCCTTCCGCGCCCCCACGCGCCTGGACGTGACCCAAGCTCCTCCCCTCCGCCCGGCGGCCCCCACCCGGTGCCCCCGAGGCGACTTCCCGCAGTGACCACCCCCCACGGCGAAAGGCAGCACAGCACCATGAAAACGGTGGAACCCGAGGTCTCCGTCATCGCGAGGCCCGCCCTCGACCTCGACGAGATCGCCTCCTACCTCAGGGAGATCGGCGGCGAGGAGTGGCTCGCCCGGCTCGACCAGGGACGGCTCGACGGAGAGCTGAACGACGCCCAGACCCTGGCGGAGGTCGCGGGCCGCATGTGCTACCGCTCGTGGGAGCCGGGCCTCAACCCCAACGTGAAGCGCGTCCGCACCGACCAGACGGCCTATCTGCGCAACATCCTCTCCAGCGCGCACGGTTCGGTCCTGGAGCACGTCAACTTCACCTTCGTCCTCCAGGACGTCAGCCGGGTCCTCACCCACGAGCTGGTCCGGCACCGCGTCGGCACCGCCGTCTCCCAGGAGTCCCTGCGCTTCGTCCGCCTCCAGGAACTCCCCTTCTGGATGCCCGAATGGGCCCGGGAGGACCCCGAACTCATGCGGCGGGCGGGCGAGATGCTCGCCGAGCTGGAGCGCTTCCAGTCCTGGATGGGCGACCACTTCGGGCTCGACGAGGAGGGCGTCGCCTTCGGCGAGAAGAAGCACAAGACCTCGTTCATGCGCCGCTTCGCCCCCGAGGGCGTGGGCACCAGCCTCGTCTGGACCGCGAACATCCGGACCCTGCGGCACACCATCGAGTCGCGTACCGCGCCCGGCGCCGAGGAGGAGATCCGCCTGGTCTTCCACAAGATCGGCGAGCTGATGCGCGCGGAGGCCCCCGCGCTCTTCGGCGACTACGAGGTACGGGACGGGGCCTGGGTGCCGGAGTGGCGCCGCGTCTGACGGGCCGCGCGCCGGCTCGGCCCCGTACACCCCCTCACTTGGAAGGTGCCGTGAAACCACAGATCGCCACACCTGCCGGGGCACGCCACGCCCGCATCCTCGGGGTGGGCGCCTACCGCCCCCGGCGGGTCGTGGACAACACCGAAGTCTGCCGGTCCATCGACTCCACCGACGAGTGGATACGCCGGCGGACCGGGATCGTGACCCGCCGCTGGGCAGGACCCGACGAGACCCTGGAGGCGATGGGGAGCGAGGCCGCGAGCAAGGCCATGGCGGCGGCCGGGACGGACCCGGCGCGGATCGACTGCGTCATCGTGGCCACGTTCACCCACCTCATGCAGACCCCGGCCGTCGCGGCGCGGATCGCCCACCGCGTCGGCGCCGTCCACGCGGCGGCGTTCGACGTCTCCGCCGGATGCGCCGGCTTCGTGCACGGCGTGGCCCTCGCCGCCGACGCGGTCCGCGCCCGAGGCGGCCACGTCCTGGTGGTCGGCGCGGAACGCATGACCGACCTGCTGAACCTGAGCGACCGGTCGACCGCCTTCATCTTCGGCGACGGCGCCGGGGCGGTGGTGATCGGCCCGTCGGAGACGCCCGGGATCGGGCCCGTGGTCTGGGGCGCGGACGGCTCCCAGCACGAGGCCATCGCCCAGACGGAACCGTGGACCGCCCTCAAGGACGCGCCTCCCGGCGGCGAGTTCCCCTCGCTGCGCCAGGAGGGCCGGAGCGTCTTCCGGTGGGCCGTCTACCAGATGCCCGAGGTGGCCCTGCGGGCCGTGCGCGAGGCCGGTCTCGACGTCACGGACCTGGACGTCTTCCTGCCCCACCAGGCCAACGTCCGCATCATCGACGCCATGGCGGACCGCATCGGTCTTCCGCCGACGGTGGTGGTCGCCAAGGACATCGTGCACAGCGGGAACACCTCGGGCGCGTCCATCCCGCTGGCCATGGAGGCGCTGCTCGCGTCGGGCGAGGCCCGCAGCGGCGACACGGCGCTGCTGCTCGGGTACGGGGCCGGGCTGTCCTACGCCGGCACGGTCGTGACCCTCCCCTGAGGGCCGGGGCACGGTCGTGACCCTGCCCTGAGGGCCGCCGCGGGTCAGCCCGGCGTCCTGGAGGTGTCGCCCCGCCCTTGAGGGGCGGCCTCCGGGGCCGGGCCGGCTCCGGCGCCGCGCAGCAGCAAGGGGGTGGCCAGCAGGAGGACGCCCGCGGCGGCGAGCGCGGTGCGGGGGCTGGTCGCGGCGGCGAGGAGGCCCCACAGGGCGGTCATGGCGGCGATGGACAGGCTCGCGCTGACCGACCAGGCGGCCAGGGTGCGGGCGAGGCGGCGGGGGTCCGTGTGGCGGAGGCGGTGGGTGGCGAGCACCGGGTTGAAGACGGCGCAGGACGCGATCAGCCCCAGCTGTACGCCCATCACCACCACCATCCCGGCGACGCCGGACGGCACGAACGCCAGGCCCAGGGACCAGCAGGCGCGCAGCACCCCGGCGGTACGGAGCACCCGGCCGTCGCCGTACCGGGCCACCAGCCGGGGCGCCAGGCGCGAGCCGACGAGCCCGCCGACGCACGGCGCGGCGAAGACGAGCCCGTACTGCCACGGGGAGAGGCCCAGGTCCCGCAGGAGGAGCACGGCGAGCAGCGGCTCCGAGGCCATGATCAGGCCGTTGACGGTGATCGCGTTGAGGAACAGCGGCCGCAGCGCCGGGTGGCGCAGGATGTGCCGCCAGCCCTCGAACAGCTCCCCGGCGCGCATCCGCCCGCCCTCCCGCCGCGCGGGTTCCGGCTCCGTCCCGCCGATCGACCGGATGCCCAGGGCGGAGAGGAGGTAGCTGACGGCGTCGGCGAGGACCGTCGTCACGGGCCCGAGCAGCCCGACCGCGGCGCCGCCGAGCGGCGGCCCCGCCATCGACGCCGTCCAGGTCGTCGCCTCGAAGCGGCTGTTCGCGACGAGGAGGTCCTCCGGCGGCACGAGCCCCTTCAGGAACGCGCCGCTCGCCGCCCGGAACGCGATGTCCGCGGTCGCGACGACCACGGACACCACCAGGAGCTGGACGAAGCCCAGCCACCCCAGGAGGTACGCGACGGGGACGCTGGCGAGCGCCCCGAACCGGACCAGGTCCATCGCCACCATGACGGGCCGCTTGCGCCGGAACTCCACCCACGGCCCGAGCGGCACCGCGAGCACCGCGCCCACCGCCCGCCCCGTCGCCGCCAGCGCCGCCACCTGGGCCGGGCCCGAGTCCAGCACGATCACCGCCAGCAGCGGAAAGGCCCCGAAACCGAGCCAGGTGCCGTACGTGCTCACCGCGTACGCGGCCCACAGGCGCTCGAACCGCCGCCCCAGTGACCTCCGCGCCGCCACGCCCGCCCCACCGCCCTCTCCGCTCCGACCGAGCCGTCGACTCTACCCCCGCCCGGAGGGCCGCTCGAACGTCGCAGGGAGGCGCTCAGTCCGCCGAGCGGTGCCAGCCGGTGGCCTCGACGCGGGAGGCGTCCGCCGCCAGGGACTCGTCGAAGAGTGCTCCGCCCGCGCCGTCCAGGACCCGCACCCCGGTCACGTACACCCCGCGTCCCACGGCGGGGGAGGCGGTGGCGTACCGGAAGCGGAGACGAAGGAGGGGGTGGGGCGGGGGAGTGGTCGGGAGGTCGGCGGTGAGGTGGTGCCAGCGGCGGCCGGACCAGCCGGTGGCCGTCCCGTCCGGGTGGGGGCGCGTCCGTGCAGGCCGGTCGAGCGGGGCGGTGCGGAAGGCGACGGGCCGCCAGTCCGGGGCCGTGCCGGTCGCCGCCTCCAGGACGAGCCGGTCCGTCCCCGGCGCGGTGTCCCACCAGAGGAGGCAGGTGAGACGGGCCGCGCCCGGTCCCGTCGCGGGCAGGCTGAGGGCGGCCCCGCCGGGCGCCGACATGCCGGAGAACCAGGCGGTGGGACCCGTACCGGCCGGGGGGCGTACGGGGATCGCCCGGGCGAGGCGGTGGGCGGCGGCCACGCGGGGCGCGGAGCCGGTGCGCCAGGTGCGGACGGGGTGCACCGAGTTGGCGAGGAGGATCAGGAAGGCGTCGGATTCCGGGTCGAGGACGAGGCTGGTGCCGGTGAAGCCGGTGTGCCCGGCGGTGCGGGGGCCGGAGAGAGCGCCCATGTACCAGCGCTGGTCCAGCTCGAAGCCCAGGCCGTGGGCGTGGCCGGGGAAGTCCTGGTTGATGTCGGTCAGGAGGAGGTCCACGGAGGCGGGGGAGAGGACGCGGGCGGAGCCGTACGCGCCGCCGTCGAGCAGCGTACGGGCGAGGACGGCGAGGTCGCGGGCGTCGGAGAAGACGCCGGCGTGGCCCGCGACGCCGCCCATCGCGTAGGCGTTCTCGTCGTGGACCTCGCCGCGCACCATGCCCCGGTCGAGCCGCGCCCACGGCTGGCGGGCGTCCTCCGTGGCGGCGATCCCCGCCCGCCACGAGAGCGGGGGGACGAAACGCGTGCGGTGCATCCCGAGCGGAGCGGTGATCTCGTCATGGAGCAGTCTCTCCAGAGTGTGACCGGTGATCCGTTCCAGGAGCAGGTGCAGCGCGATCATGTTGAGGTCCGAGTAGCGGTACGCCGTCCCCGGCGGGTCGAGCGGCACCTCCTCCCACAGCAGCCGCAGCCGCCCCTCCCGGTCCGGCGCCTCGTACAGCGGCAGCTCCGCCCGCAGCCCCGAGGTGTGCCCGAGCAGCTGCCGGACCGTGATGCCCGCCTTCCCCGCCCCGCCGAACCCGGGCAGGTACGCGGCGACCCGCTCCCCGAGCTCCAGCGTGCCCCGCTCGATCTGCCGCACGGCGAGGAGGGCGGTGAAGAGCTTGGTGAGCGAGGCCACGTCGAAGACCGTGTCCGGGGTCATCGGGACCCGCAGCTCCGGCGGGAGCCCGACCGCCGTGTCGCTCTCCTCGTCGTACGCGGCCCAGCGCGCCGCCCACCCGACCGCCCGGTGCAGCGCCACCGTCCCGCCCCGCCCGGCGAGCAGCACGGCGCCCGCGCACCAGGGGTGGACCGGCGAGGGCCCGAGGAACCCGCGCACGTCCTCGACCATCCCCTCCAGCTCCCGTCCCAGCAGCCCCGCCTCCTCCGCCGTACCCCACCGCAGCCCGCGCCCCGACCCCGCCTCGCCCGTCCGCCGCCCGCGCCCCGGCCCCGCCGACTCACCCATCCGCCCGCCTCCCGACACCGTGCTCCTCGACCTCGACCTCGCCCGAGACCTAGACCTAGACCTCGACCTCGACCTGGTCCCGACCCGTACGCCTCCACCTTCCCCCGGCCCACCCGCCCTCCAAAGAATCTGACGCTCCATCAGAAAAGCTCTTCCCTCCACCGCCCCGCTGCGGCATCCTGCCGCCCATGGAGACGGAGCTGAGTCGCACACTGGGGATCGAGCACGCCATCTTCGGCTTCACGCCCTTCCCCGCGGTCGCCGCCGCCCTCAGTCGGGCCGGCTGTTTCGGCGTGCTGGGCGCGGTCCGCTACACCGCGCCGGACGACCTCGCCCGCGACCTCGACTGGATGCAGGAGCACACCGACGGGCGGCCCTACGGGCTCGACGTCGTGATGCCCGCGAAGAAGGTCGAGGGCGTCAGCGAGGCCGAGGTCGAGGCCATGATCCCCGCCGGTCACCGGGAGTACGTCCGCTCGGTCCTCGCCAAGCACGGCGTGCCCGAACTCGCCGAGGGCGAGGCGTCCGGGTGGCGGATCACCGGCTGGATGGAGGAGGTCGCCCGCAGCCAGCTCGACGTGGCCTTCGACTACCCCATCAAGCTGCTCGCCAACGCCCTCGGCTCCCCGCCGCCGGACGTCGTCGCCCGCGCGCACGAGCACGGCGTGCTCGTCGCCGCGCTCGCCGGCAGCGCCCGGCACGCCCGCCGGCACGCCGAGGCGGGCATCGACATCGTCGTGGCCCAGGGGTACGAGGCGGGCGGCCACACCGGCGAGATCGCCTCCATGGTGCTCACGCCCGAGGCCGTGGAGGCCGTCGCCCCGCTGCCCGTGCTCGCCGCCGGCGGCATCGGCAGCGGCGAGCAGATCGCCGCCGGGCTCGCGCTCGGCGCCCAGGGCGTGTGGCTCGGCTCGATCTGGCTCACCACCACGGAGGCCGAACTCCACTCGCGGGCCCTCACCGAGAAGCTGCTCGCCGCCGGTTCCGGCGACACCGTCCGGTCCCGCGCGCTGACCGGCAAGCCGGCCCGCCAGCTCCGCACCGAGTGGACCGACGCCTGGGAGGACCCGGCCGGGCCCGGACCGCTGCCGATGCCGCTCCAGGGGCTGCTGGTCGCCGAGGCCGTGTCGCGGATCCAGAAGTACGAGGTCGACCCGCTGCTCGGCACCCCCGTCGGTCAGATCGTCGGCCGGATGAACTCCGAGCGCAGTGTCCAGCAGGTCGTCGACGAGCTGACCCGGGGCTTCGAGAAGGCCGTCGACCGCATCAACCGGATCGCGGGAAGGAACCCGTCATGAGCGCCGACGCACCCCACGGCTTCTGGGCCCAGGCCGCCGCCGACCCCGACCGTACGGCGCTGGTGGCGCCGGACGGCGAGGAGTGGTCGGCCGGCCGGCTGCTGGCCGCCGCCAACCGCCTGGTGCACGGGCTGCGCGCGGCCGGTCTGGAGCGCGGCGACGCCTTCGCGGTCGTGCTGCCCAACGGCGTCGAGTTCTTCACCGCCCATCTCGCCGCCACCCAGGCCGGTTTCTACCTCGTGCCGGTCAACCACCACTTCGTGGGCGCGGAGATCGCCTGGATCGTCGCCGACTCCGGCGCGAAGGTGCTCGTCGCCCACGAGCGCTTCGCCGAGGCGGCCGTCGCCGCCGCCGACGGGGCGGGCCTCGCGGCGAGCCGCCGGTACGCCGTCGGCACGGTCCCCGGCTTCCGCCCGTACGCCGAACTCCTCGACGGGCAGCCGGAGTCGGCGCCCGAAGGCCGGACCCTCGGCTGGGTCATGAACTACACCTCGGGCACCACCGGCCGCCCCCGGGGCATCCGCCGCCCACTGCCCGGCCGCCTTCCCGAGGAGTCCCACCTCGGCGGCTTCCTCGGCATCTTCGGCATCCGGCCGGCCGACGGAAACGTGCACCTGGTCTGCTCGCCGCTCTACCACACGGCGGTCCTCCAGTTCGCGGCCGCGTCGCTGCACATCGGGCACCCGCTGGTCCTCATGGACAAGTGGACGCCGGAGGAGATGCTGCGGCTGATCGACACGCACGCCTGCACCCACACCCACATGGTGCCCACCCAGTTCCACCGGCTCCTCGCCCTCCCGGAGGAGACCCGCGAGCGGTACGACGTGAGCTCGATGCGGCACGCGATCCACGGCGCCGCGCCCTGCCCCGAACACGTCAAGCGGGCGATGATCGCCTGGTGGGGCGGGTGCGTGGAGGAGTACTACGCGGCCAGCGAGGGCGGCGGGGCGTTCGCCACGGCCGAGGAGTGGCTCAAGCGGCCCGGTACGGTCGGCAAGGCGTGGCCGATCAGCGAGCTCGCCGTCCTCGACGACGACGGCACCCCCCTCGCGCCGGGCGAACTCGGCACGGTCTACCTGAAGATGAACACCGGCGGCTTCCGGTACCACAAGGACGAGGAGAAGACGGCGAAGAGCCGCGTCGGCGACTTCTTCACCGTCGGCGACCTCGGGTACCTCGACGAGGACGGCTACCTCTACCTCCGCGACCGCAAGATCGACATGATCATCTCCGGCGGCGTGAACATCTACCCCGCCGAGATCGAGGCCGCCCTCCTCGCCCATCCCGCCGTCGCCGACGCCGCCGCCTTCGGCGTCCCGCACGCCGACTGGGGCGAGGAGGTGAAGGCGGTCGTCGAGACCGCCGAGGGGTACGAGGAGGGGCCGGCGCTCGCCGAGGAGATCCTGGCCCACTGCGCCGACCACCTGGCCGGCTTCAAGCGCCCGAAGTCCCTGGACTTCATCGCCGTGATGCCCCGCGATCCCAACGGCAAGCTCTACAAGCGCCGGCTGCGCGACCCGTACTGGGAGGGTCACGAGCGACCGGTGTGAGCCCCCGCCCCGCCGCTGCCCGTCAGGGCGGGCAGCAGCGTGGCCTCCTCGTGGGCGAAGTGCGCCTCAAGGCCCGACGCCAGGCGCTCCACCTCCGCCCGCAGCACCTCCGGCGCCGCGTCCGAGGCGAGCAGCGCCTCCAGGCCGGTGATCGCGCGGGCGACCGCGCGGTGCTCCTCCCGCATCCGCTCCAGGTCCCCGGCCAGGTGGGGAAAGAGCTCGCCCAGCTCGCCGAAGACGCCGTCCTCGCCGCCGTGATGGGTGCGCAGCGCGCCGCAGAACGCCAGGCAGTGGCGGGCCAGGCCGGGCCCGAGGCGGCGCCCGGGGGCGGCCAGGCCCTCCCGGAGCGCGGCCAGCTCGGCGCGCAGCCCGTCGTGCACCTCCACCAGGTGGGCGGCGATCGCCGCGTGCCGGGAGGGGTCCGTGAGCGCGGCGGCTCGGCGGAGCACGACGACCGGGATCAGCCGCTCGGTGCCCGCCTGGTACGCCGCGAACGCCGGGTCCCGGCGGGTCTGTTCGGCGAAGAGCCGGTCGCGCTCCGCGCCCTCGGCCGCCACCGCCTCCGCCTCGAAGCGGTCGACCGTGCCCTGGGGCGTGCCGATCTCGACGCGCACGCGCGGCTCGGCCCGCACGTTGTGGTACCAGGCGGGATGGTGGGCCGCGCCGCCGTTCGACGCGAAGACCAGCAGCCGCGCCCCGTCCCGTACGTACACGACCGGGGTGGTGTGCTCCCGGCCGCTACGGGCGCCCCGGGTGGTGAGCAGGAGCAGGTCCGCCCCCTCGAACATGCCGCCCACCCGGCCGCCGTGGCCCCGGAACTCCTCGATGACCTGCTCATTGAAAGCGGACATGGCTGTGCCCTCCGGTAGCATCGATCACGAGAGATCTATTTGCTTTGAAAGCAAAGCTAAATCGGAGGGTTCAGGGTGTCAACCGAGCGCGAGGGGAGCGGGGCCGCCGGACCGGACGTCGACGACGCCGTCCGTACGCTGCTGCTGCTCATGCCCCGGATGGTGGGGCGCGCCAAGCGCATCAAGGTGCCGGAGGAGCTGGCGTCGCTGACACTGGCGCCCCGTCACCTCTCCCTGCTCGCCTACCTCCTCTTCGACGGCCCCCAGAGCGTCAACGAACTGGCCGCGCGGCTGGGGGTCGCGCCCACCACCGTCAGCCTGATGGTGGGGGACCTCGCGAAGAAGGGGGTCCTGGAGCGGCACGAGGACCCCGCCGACCGCAGACGCAAGATCGTCTCGATCGCGGAGGAGCGCAGGAGCTCCATCGACGGCTGGCTCGGCCGCAGCGCCGGCGCCTGGCGGGCGGCCCTCGCCCCCCTGGGACCGGCCGAACGGCGGATGTTCATCGACACCCTCGCGGCGTACGAGCACGGTCTGGCCGACGCAGAAGAATGACGGAAACGGGCCGCGGACTCCCACGGCGGGAGCCGCGGTCCCCTAGGGCAGGAAGAAGATGATGAGTACGAGCACCAAGGCGTTGACCCGGGAGTGGACCACGTGGGGGCCGGTGGTGGCCCTGCTTGCGCTGGTCTTCGCCTGGGGCGCCGAGCTACCAGGTCTCGCCGTGGCCCTCATCGCGCTCTGCCTCGCCGCCGCCGTCCTCGCCGCCGTGCACCACGCCGAGGTCATCGCCCACCGCGTGGGCGAACCCTTCGGCTCGCTCGTCCTCGCCGTCGCCGTCACCGTCATCGAGGTCGGGCTCATCCTCAGCCTCATGGCGGGCGGCGGCGAGAAGACCGCCACCTACGCCCGCGACACCGTCTTCGCCGCCGTCATGATCACCTGCAACGGCATCGTCGGCCTCGCCCTCCTCGTCGGTGCGCTCCGCAACCGGGTCGCGGTCTTCAACGCCGAGGGCTCCGGCGGCGCGCTCGCCACCGTCTGCACCCTCGCCACCATGACCCTGGTGCTGCCCACCTTCACCACCAGCCAGCCCGGCCCCGAGTTCTCCGGCGCCCAGCTCGCCTTCGCCGCCGTCGCCTCCATCGCCCTGTACGGCGTCTTCGTCGCCGTCCAGACCGTCCGCCACCGCGACTACTTCCTCCCCGTCGTCCCCGAGGGCAAGGAGTGCTCGGAGGACGACCACGCCGACCCGCCGACCAAGGCGGCCACCCTCGCCAGCCTCGGCCTGCTCCTCGTCGCGCTCGTCGCCGTCGTCGGCAACGCCAAGGTGATCTCCCCGACCATCGAGGACGGCGTCGAGTCCGCAGGGCTGCCCAAGGCCGTCGTCGGTGTCGTCATCGCCCTCATGGTCCTGCTGCCCGAGACGCTCGCCGCCGTGCGCGCCGCCCGCCGCAACCGCGTGCAGACCAGCCTCAACCTCGCCTACGGCTCCGCGATCGCCAGCATCGGCCTGACCATCCCGGCGATCGCGCTCGCCTCCATCTGGCTGTCCGGGCCCCTGGTGCTCGGCCTGGGCCCCCTCCACATGGTCCTGCTCGCCCTCACCGGTGTGGTGAGCGCCCTGACCGTGGTGCCCGGACGGGCCACGCTCCTCCAGGGCGGCGTCCACCTCGCGATCTTCGCCGCCTTCGTCTTCCTCTCCTTCAGCCCCTGACCCTGTCGCTCAGTCCCTGACCCACACCACCTTCAGCGCGGGCGAGCGCAGGATGTCCCTCTCGCAGAACCGGGAGGTCACCCAGCGCTCGCCCGCGTACAGCCTGGTCTGGTCGCTGTAGTGCGGCGAGGCCGGGTTCGAGGACTGGGAGTACGTGAGCAGGGTGCGGGCCACCGGGCAGCGCCCGCCGTCCCAGCCGACCGCCTGCACATGGCTCGTACCGTGCGCGACCTCCACGTAGCCGCCGCCCGCCGGGTTCCACACCGGCTCCGTCTTGTTCCAGACGCCCAGCGACTCCGTCCCGCCGCTCACCGGGATCCGCTCCCCGCCGCGCACCACGAACTGGTGGTCCCGCAGCGGCCCGTCCAGCGGGATCCCCGCCGTACGCAGCTCCGCCACCGCGTCCGCCAGCGCCTTCGCGAAGCCCGCCGAGCCCGTGTCGAGGCCGCGCGGGGTCCGGACCGGGTCCGCCGCCGAGAACGGCACCTTCCACTGCTGACCCGCCGGCACCGAGGCCGTGAACTTCCGCCAGAACCGGTCGAAGAGCAGCGCGCCCCCGCTGTCCGAGTCCATCGTGCGGTCCCAGGCGCCCAGCACCCGGCACGCCTCCGGGTCCGCCGGCAGCACCGCCGGGCAGGCGGCGACCACGTCCGCCACGGTCATGTCGGCGGCCGGCACCCGGTTGGCGAACTGCTGCCGCTGGAGGTCGCCCACCGTCAGCCGGCCCCGCGCGGCCATCCCCGCCACGTCCTCGATCCCGCCCCGGGTCCGCAGCGAGCGCGGGGTGGCGAGCGTGCCGAAGACCCGCTCGTAGCCGGTCAGCGGCCGCTCCGCGTTGGTCAGCCAGGCGCTGTCGTTGGAGTTCACCGCGTACGGGGCGTCCTTGAGCACCGGCATCCGGGACGGCCCGAAGACGCCCGGCTGCACCGCGTCCGGGTCCGAGCCGAGCGCGCACTCCGTCCGCGAGCCGTCGAGGACGGCGACGCCCGACGCCGGGTAGACGACCCGGCCGAGCGGGGTGGAGCAGCGCTCCGCGAGCTCGTCGGTGATCCGGGGCAGCACCTGCGACTGGCTGAAGAAGCTGTGCCCGGCCGAGTCCGCCGCGATCGTGTTCACCCACGGCAGGCCCTGGGTGCGCCGCAGCGTCTCGGCGACGTCCCGGGTGGAGCGGGCCTTGGCGAAGCCCAGCGCCGTGTCGGAGCCGCGCAGGTTCGCTGCGTTGGGGTCGTTGAGCGCGTACGCCGTGGTCGCCGTCCACGGCAGCGGCAGGCTCGCGCCGAGACCGCTGGTCACCGGGCCGTACCGCGTCCACCACTGGGTACGGGTCACCGGGGCGCCGTCCCGGTCCGCCACCGTCACCGTGCGCGCCGTCATCCGCTCCGGCTTCCCGTCCACCAGATAGGCCGTCGGGTCACCGGGCACCAGCGTCAGCTGGTGCAGGTTCATCGGCACACCGGTGGCCACCGTGTGGCTCCAGGCGACCTTGTCGTTGAAGCCGATGTTGACGACGGTCGTGCCGAGCAGCGAGGCGCCGGAGACGTTGAGCTCCCCGGGGATCGTCTGCTGCGACTGCCAGAACCGCCGGCCGCCCTGCCACGGGTAGTGCGGATTGCCCAGGAGCAGCCCGCGCCCGTTCGCCGTCGTCGCGCCCGAGAAGGCGACCGCGTTGGAGCCCATGGTGGCGTTCTCCGGCGCGAACAGCGCCCGCGCCGCCTCCGCCACGGTCTCCGGGGAGAGGCCGTCCGACGCCGTCCTCGCCGCCGGGGACGCGGCCGGCGGGCGGGCTGCCGCGATGCCGTCGACCGCCCGGCCCTGCCCGCCGAGCACGGAGACGGCGAAGCCGCGCCGGGCCACGTCCAGGGCCGTCACCGGCCGGACCCAGTCGGCGCCCGCACAGGCCGGATCGGTGATCCGGTTCTTCCGCAGCCAGGCGTTGTACCCGGCCGCCCACCCGCGCATCAGCTCCTTCAGGTCACCGCTCGGACCGGCCGGGGCCGGGGTGCGCAGCAGCGCCTCGACCGTGCCCGCCTCCTTGACGCCCCGGAAGTACAGGTCGCTCGCGAGGTTGGTGGTCGCGGAGGAGAGCGAGCCGTCCGGCGCGGCGGACGCGCCGAAGCGGCCCGAGCGCTCGCCGTTCACGGTCACGAAGCCGTCGGCAAGGACGCACACCTGGTCGGCGGCCTGCGCCCAGCCCGTGCCGAAGCCCAGGTTCGCGTAGTCCCTGGCGAGGATGTGCGGCACGCCGTACTCGGTGTACCGGATGACGGCGCTCAGCCCCCGGTCGGACGGCCGGTGCTCCCGGTCCCGTCCGCCGTGATCGGCCGCCGCGGCGCCTGGCAGCAGCCCTGCGGTGACGGCGGCGAGCGACGCGCCGACCAGGGCGAGCCGCCCTCGCGAGCGGCGGGTGAAGAGGGTGCGGACGGGCAAGATGCCTCCCAACGGGCAAGCGGACCGAGCCGGTTGGGCCATCCAGTCAGCAAGCGCTCGCTCTGTCAACATCCCGTTCGGTATCCGAGGCCCGGGGGTATCCGAGGCTTGGGCGTGTGCGGTCGCCGCCGGGTACTTGACCCGCCGCACCGCCGCGCCGAGGATCCAGCCATGGAACGAGGACTCCTCACCCGCACCGTCGACGGCGTGCTGCGCGCCACCGCCGAGCGCGTCCCCGGCCGGACCGCCCTGCGGTACGCGGACCGCGCCTGGACCTACGCCGAGCTCGACGCCGCCGTCTCCACCGCCGCCGCCGTACTGCGCCGCGAGCCAGGACTCGTGCCGGGCGCCCGGGTCGCCACGTACGGTCACAACTCCGACGCGTACCTGATCGCCTTCCTGGCCTGCGCCCGCGCGGGGCTCGTCCACGTGCCCGTGAACCACCACCTCACCGGCGACGACCTCGCCTATCTCCTGGACCAGTCCGGGAGTTCCCTCGTCCTCGCCGATCCCGGGCTCACCGACCGGATACCCGCGGGCGTACGGCTCCGGGCCCTGCGGGACGCGCCGGGCTCACTCCTCGACGCGCTCGCGGAATCGGAGCCGTACGACTCCGACAGCGATCCCCGCGACCTCGTGCAGCTGCTGTACACCTCCGGCACCACCGCCCTGCCCAAGGGCGCGATGATGACCCACCGGGCCCTGGTCCACGAGTACGCGAGCGCGATCGAGGCGCTCGACCTCACCGAGGACGACCGGCCCGTGCACGCGCTGCCGCTCTACCACTCCGCCCAGCTGCACGTCTTCCTGCTGCCGTACCTGGCGGTCGGCGCGGAGAGCACGATCCTCGAAGGGCCCGACCCGGAGACCCTGTTCGGGCTCGTGGAGGCGGGCCGCGCGGACAGCCTCTTCGCCCCGCCGACCGTGTGGATCGCCCTCGCCAACCACCCCGGCTTCGACGGCCGGGACCTGTCCGCGCTGCGGAAGGCGTACTACGGGGCCTCGATCATGCCCGTGCCCGTCCTGGAGCGGCTGCGCGGACACCTCCCCGGACTCGCCTTCTACAACTGCTTCGGCCAGTCCGAGATCGGCCCCCTCGCCACCGTCCTCGGCCCCGCCGAGCACGAGGGCCGGATGGACTCCTGCGGCCGGCCCGTCCGGCACGTCGAGGCGCGGGTCGTCGACGAGGACGGCAAGGACGTCCCCGACGGCACCCCGGGCGAGGTCGTCTACCGGTCCCCGCAGCTCTGCGAGGGCTACTGGGCCAAGCCCGAGGAGACCGAGGCCGCCTTCCGCGACGGCTGGTTCCGCTCCGGCGACCTCGCCGTCCGCGACGCCGACGGCTATCTGACGATCGTCGACCGGGTGAAGGACGTCATCAACTCCGGCGGGGTGCTCGTCGCCTCCCGCCAGGTCGAGGACGCCCTCTACACCCACCCCGCGGTCGCCGAGACGGCCGTCATCGGCCTGCCCGACGAGCGCTGGATCGAGGCGGTCACCGCGGTCGTCGTCCCGCGCGGCGAGGTCACCGAGGCCGAACTCCTCGCCCACGCCCGCGAGACCCTCTCCTCCTTCAAGGCGCCCAAGCGGATCGTCTTCGCCGACGCCCTGCCCCGCAACGCCAGCGGAAAGATCCTCAAGCGGGAGCTCCGCGACCGCTACGCCTGAGCCCCGGGCCCGCGCCCGCGCAGCACGTCCAGGATCTGGGCGGGCCCGGCCGCGCCGTCGCCGAGCGCCACGGTGCGGCGGGCCAGCCCCTCGACCGCGCGCATCACGCCGGACTCGATGCCGTGCGCCTCGGCGGCGTGCACGACGTGCGCCATCGTCGACACCGCCGAGCTCAGCGGGTTGATCGCGCCGGAGCGGTCGCCGCCGTTCTGCACGTCCTCGGCGAGCTCCTCGAAGAGCGACGGCAGGATGTGCGCGATCCCCGCCGCGAACGGAGCCAGTTCGAGCGGCTTGACACCCTCCGCCTGGGCCAGCGCCAGCGCGTGCCAGTACCCCGCCGACGCCGTCCAGAAGATGTCGAGCAGCGCGATGTCGTAGGCGGCGGCCCGGGAGATCTCCTCGCCGAGGTGCGTGTGGGTGCCGCCGAGCGCGTCGAGCACCGCCCGGTGCTCCTCGTACGGCGCGGCGGGGCCGCTGAAGAGGAACACGCCGTGCGGCGAGCCGATCGTGTCCGCCGGCGTCATGATGGCGCCGTCGACATAGGCGATACCGCGCTCCCCGGCCCACCGGCCGGTGTCCCGGGCCCGCTCGGGCGTGTCGGCGGAGAGGTTGACCAGGGTACGGCCCTTGAGCGCGGCCTCCACCGCGTCCTGCCGCAGCACCGCGTCCGTGGCGTCGTAGTTGACCAGGCAGACGACGGTCAGCGGGCTCGCCGCGACGGCCTCGGCGGCGCTCGCCGCGAGCACGGCGCCCCGCTCGACGAGGTCGCCCTCCCGGCCGGGCGTACGGTTCCACACCGTGGTGCGCACTCCGGCCGCGAGGAACGCGCCGGCCAGGGCGCGGCCCATCGGGCCGAGGCCGAGGACGGTGACGGCGGGCTGACGGGGGGAGGACTCCTGGGCGGACGGCTGCGGCTGGTTGGCGGACATGCGTGAACTCCTGTGCAGTGAATGCGGATTAGAGTGGGGTGTCGGCGCGGCCGGACGGCCGTGGACACACGGACCCACGGACGCACGAGGACGACGGGACGGAGAGGGACGATGGCGCGCATCCGCCTCGACGAGGGCGAGGTCTGCGGCGTGGCCGCGGCGATCTCGGTGGTCGACGGCAAGTGGAAGCCCACGCTGCTGTGGATGCTCGAATCAGGGCCGCACCGGCCCGGCGCACTGCGCCGGAAGGTGGGCGGGATCAGCGAGAAGGTGCTGACCCAGGCCCTGCGCGAGATGGAGGACGACGGACTCGTGCACCGCGAGACGCACGAGGTGGTGCCGCCCAAGACCGTCTACTCGCTGACCGAGACCGGGCTCGCGCTCTCGCTGCTGCTGGCCCCGCTCTCCGGCTGGGGCCACGAGCACCTCGACCGGCTGGCCGAGCTGCGCGCCGCCTCCTGACGCACTCCCTCCGGATCCGTGCGGCGCCGTCCCTGTGGACGTCTCCACCTTCTCCCGGGGCGGGGAGGGCGACAAGTACCCACTAAAAGGTGGGTACTCGGCGCCCCCCGGAATGCTTCAGTCCTTCCGCAGGTCGACGATCCGCTTGAGCTTGCCCACCGACCGCTCCAGCGTCTCCGGGTCCACCACCTCGACCGCGACCGAGACGCCGATGCCGTCCTTGACCGCCCGCTCGATCGCCCGCGCGGCCTCGGCCCGCTCCTCCGGCGTCGCGTCGGCGCGGGCCTCCGCCCGCACGGTCAGCGCGTCGAGCCGGCCCTCGCGGGTCAGCCGAAGCTGGAAGTGCGGGGCCACCGCGGGCGTCCGCAGGACGATCTCCTCGACCTGGGTCGGGAAGAGGTTCACCCCGCGCAGGATGATCATGTCGTCGCTGCGGCCGGTCACCTTCTCCATCCGCCGGAACGCGGGCCGCGCGGTGCCCGGGAGCAGCCGGGTCAGGTCCCGGGTGCGGTAGCGGATCACCGGCATGGCCTCCTTGGTGAGCGAGGTGAAGACCAGCTCGCCCTCCTCGCCGTCCGGCAGCACCTCGCCCGTGATCGGGTCCACGACTTCCGGAAAAAAGTGGTCTTCCCAGATATGCAAACCATCCTTGGTCTCCACGCACTCCTGTGCCACGCCCGGCCCCATCACCTCCGACAGCCCGTATATGTCGACCGCGTCGATCGCGAACCGCTCCTCGATCTCCTTGCGCATCGCCTCCGTCCACGGCTCGGCGCCGAAGACGCCCACCTTGAGCGAGGTCGAGCGCGGATCGACGCCCTGCCGCTCGAACTCGTCGAGCAGGGTGAGCATGTAACTGGGCGTCACCATGATGATCTCGGGCTCGAAGTCCTGGATCAGCCGCACTTGACGGGCGGTCATACCGCCCGAGGCCGGGATCACCGTGCAGCCGAGCCGCTCGGCGCCGTAGTGCGCCCCGAGGCCGCCGGTGAACAGGCCGTAGCCGTACGCCACGTGCACCCGGTCGCCGGGGCGGGCACCGGCCGCGCGCAGCGAGCGCGCCACCACGTCGGCCCACACCTCCAGGTCGCCCTCCGTGTAGCCGACGACGGTCGGCAGTCCGGTGGTGCCGCTGGAGGCGTGGACGCGGCGGATCCGCGACCGGTCGACCGCGAACATCCCGAAGGGGTAGTGCGCGCGCAGGTCCGCCTTGGTGGTGAAGGGGAACCGGGCCAGGTCGGCGAGCGAGCGGCAGTCGTCCGGGTGCACCCCGGCCGCGTCGAAGGCGCGCCGGTGGAAGTCCACGTGCGCGTACGCGTGCCGCAGCGTGCCCCGCAGCCGCTCCAGCTGGAGCGCCGCCAGCTCCTCGCGCCCGAGCCGTTCGCCGCCGTCCAGCAGTTCCGTCATGCGCCGCCACTCCTCCGCACTCGCCCGGCCGTGCCCGCGGAAAACGGACGACCGATCATTCGGTAGATACGTGTGGGGGCCAGTAAAACGTTCCCGGGGAGGGGTTTGGCAAGGGGTGGGCGCGAGCTTTCGCGCCGTCTTCCCGCTGGTTTCCCTCCGGTGCTTCGCCGGCTTCCCTCCGGTGCTCCGCCGGCTTCCCGCCGTGGGGCCCTCGGCGAGTGGGCGTGTCGCCGTCACCCCATGGGGTGGGTTCGCGAGGCCGTACGCATACGGGCGGCGGGGCCCGGGGACCGGTTGGACCATCCGGGGCCCCCGTGGCCCCGCACCCCCGCCGCCCGCACCGGGACCGGCGGGCCCGCCCGCGTGCCCGGACGAAAGCGAACGTCATGCCTGTGCCGCAACCGCCCACCCCCGCGGGGGTGACGCTGTGACCACCACCGCCCCCGGAACCGCCGACACCCCCCAGGTGCACTTCTGGGCCGTGCCCGACCTCACCGGCCTCGACTTCGACCCGATGCTCGCCAAGCTCCTCCACGAGGACCCGGTCAGCCGCGTCCGCCTCCCGCACGGCGAGGGCCACGCCTGGCTCATCACCCGCTACGAGGACGTCAAGTTCGTCACCGTCGACCCCCGCTTCAGCCGCGAGGCCGTCTGGGGCCGCCAGGTCACCCGCCTCGCCCCCCACTTCATCCCCATGGAGGGGGCCGTCGGCTTCGCCGACCCGCCGGACCACACCCGGATGCGCCGCGTCGTCGCCCGCGCCTTCAGCGCCCGCGCCCTCCGCTCGCTGCACGACCACGCCCAGACCGTCATGGACGGCCTCCTCGACCGGCTGGAGGCGCGGGGCCCCGGCGCCGACCTCGTGGAGTCGGTCAACCGGCCCTTCCCGCTCGCCATGGTCAGCGAGCTCATGGGCGTCCCCGAGGCCGACCAGCCGCTGATGGCCCACTGGACCGACACCATCATCTCGGCCGGCGCCGGCCGCGAGGCCAGCGAGCAGGCCAAGGCAGAGATGGGCCGGTACTTCACCGAGCTCGTCGCCGCCGGCCACGGCACCGACAGCGACCAGCTCGCCGCCGTCCTCGCCGAGGCCGTCACCGACGGCACCCTCACCGAGGACGAGGCCGTCGGACTCGCCGTCCTCATCCAGCTCGGCGGCGCCCACGCCGTCCGCAACAACAGCGCCAACATGGTCTACGCGCTGCTCACCCACCCCGAGCACCTGGCCCGGCTGCGCGCCGAGCCCGAGCTGATCCCGCAGGCCGTCGACGAGCTGCTGCGCTACATCCCGCACCGCAACGCCGTCGGCCTCTCCCGGATCGCGATGGAGGACGTCGAGGTCGGCGGCGTCGTCATCCCCGCCGGGGACCCCGTCTACGTCTCGTTCCTGACGGCCAACCGCGACCCCGAGGTCTTCCCCGAGCCCGAGCGGCTCGACTTCGACCGCGCCTACAACCCGCACGTCGCCTTCGGCCACGGACCGCACTACTGCCCCGGTGCCACGCTCGCCCGCCTGGAGTCCGAGATCCTGCTCGCCTCCCTGTGGGACCGCTTCCCCGGCCTGCGGCTCGCCATCCCCGAGGAGGCCCTGCGCTGGCAGCGCGGAGCGCTCATCCGGGGCCCCGAGTCGCTGCCCGTGGCCTGGTGAAAGGGAGCCGCACGCCATGACAGCCCTCTCCGTCGGAGCCGCCGGCGGCCTCGTCGTCCCGCCGGGACACGGCCGCGTCCTGAACGCCGCGGCCCAGCACGTCACCTTCAAGGTGACCGGTGAGCACTCCCGTACGGCCTCCACCTTCGAGGTCCTCGTACCGCCGGGATTCGACGTCGGCGCTCACTCCCACGGGCACAGCGAGGAACTCTTCTACCTCCTCGACGGCGAACTCGACGTCCTCGCCTTCGAACCGCTCGTCCGCACCCGGGACAGCTGGCGGGAATGGGAGTCCGCCTCGGGACAGCGGGCGGTACGGGCCACCCCCGGCACCCTGATCCTCGTGCCGCCCGGCTGCCCGCACGCCTTCGCCAACCCGACGGGCGCACCGGCTCGGATGCTCTTCCAGGCGTCCCCGCCGCCGGACCACGAGCGGTACTTCGAGGAGCTGCTGGAGATCCTCGCGGACGCGGGGGAGGGCGGCGAGGTCGACCACGCCGCCGTCGAACGGCTCCGCGTCCGCTACGACATCGACCAGATCACGCCGCTGCGGCACGACGCGGGGGCGTGAGGGGGCGTGAGGGAGGGGCCCGGGGGAGATCCGTGGGCGCGGCTTCCGGGCCGGAAAAGGCGTTGCCCGCCCCCGGGGGCCGCCGTTCAATGGCCCGGATGAACCTCGCACACCACCTCCTCGACCTGTACGACGCCCAGCTGCGGCGGGACGCGCGCCCCGACGGGCCCGGCTGCCGCGTCGAGCGCGCCGGCGACGTCGTCCGCCAGACCGGCCCCGCCCACGCCTGGAACGGCGTCCTCTGGTCCGGGCTCGACGCCCGCACCGCCGACGCGGCCATCGCCGCGCAGCTCGCCCACTATCGCGCGGAGGGCGTCCCCTTCGAGTGGAAGCTGTACGGCCACGACGGGCCCGACGACCTCGGCGCGCTGCTCCTGGCCGCCGGGTTCGAGGCCGAGGAGCCGGAGACGCTGCTCGCCGCCGAGGCGTCCGCGCAGGCCGGCGCCGTGGCGCTGCCGGACGGCGTCGAACTCCGTGAGGTCACCGACGCGGCGGGCGTACGCCAGGTCGTCGAGGTCCACGAACGCGCCTTCGGCACCGACAGCTCCGACCTCGGCCGCCGGCTCCTCGACCGGCTCGCCGCCGACCCCGGCACCGTCACCGCCGTCCTCGCCCTCGCCGACGGGGTCCCCGTCAGCGCGGCCCGCCTGGAGCTGTACCCCGGCACCGACTTCGCCGGGCTGTGGGGCGGCGGCACCGTCGAGGAGTGGCGCGGCCGGGGCCTCTACCGGGCCCTCGTCGCCCATCGCGCCCGCGTCGCCGCCGCCCACGGCCACCGGTACGTGCAGGTCGACGCCGCGCCCACCAGCCGCCCCATCCTCCAGCGCCTCGGCTTCGTCCCGCTGACCACGACCACGCCGTACGTGCACGCCTGAGGGCGTTGTCAGTGCCCCGGTGCATCATCGGGAGGAGTGAGCACGCACGGGAGGGGACCGGCATGACGATCACGAACCGGAAGGTGGAGGAGTACGCGTTCCTGCGCGGCCTGTACGAGGACGGGTACTTCCCCGACCACGTGGTCGACAAGGGCCGCGAGATCCTGCTCCGCCTCTGCGAGCGCGTCGAGGCCGAGCGCCCCGCCGACCTCGCGGCGCTGTACGTCCTCACCCACGCCGCGACGGAGGAGTTCAACCTCCTGGAGGCCGAGTTCGAGGCGGCGGGGAGCGAGATCGAGACCGTGGCCCGCGAGGAGATAGGCGAGGACTTCTGGTTCGTGGCCACCGCGTACGGCTTCCCGGACGCGGACCCGGAGGAGCTGATCGCCACCCGCGAGTGGTGAGGTTCGTCAGCCGAGTGCGGCTCGGCGCGCCGCGATCCTGGCTCGGTACGCCGGGTACCAGGGTTCGCCCTGCGACCGCTCGATGACCGCGAGCGCCTCGCGCCGGGCGCGCGACTGACGGACCGTGTCGACGGCGAACCACAGGCAGAGCACGGGCAGCACGACGCGCAGGACCCCGAGCGGCACGAACAGCACCACCGCCGCGAGGGCGGTGGAGGCGACGAGGTTGGTCACCACGAGCATCCGCGACGCCATCCGCGCGGTGTGCGCGGGATCGGCGGGGCCGTCGCCCGGGTCCTCGGAGGCGTAGACGGTCGCCTCCCGGGTCAGCGCCCGCTGCCGGAGCAGGATCCACAGGCCGGGCGCCACCACCGACAGCACCGCCACGATCCGGGCCGTCCCCGCGTCGGGCAGCCACACGACGGCCGCACTCAGCACGCTCAGCACGAGGTGCGGCCACGGCGGGATGATCGCCTGGAGCGCCCGCATCCCTTCTGCGTCGAGCAGTTCGGCCATGTCCCGCTTCGGGGGGCGGGCCGGAGTGGTGTCGCTCATGGAGGTCCTTCGAACGGGGTGGCGGGACCGGTGGGGATCGTCCGGTACATGATCAGACCCGTCACGGTCGCGGAAGGTTGCCCCGGCCGGCCCTCAGCCCGTGGCGAGGGCGCCGACGGCCGGGCCGAAGGCCGCGCCCAGGAGATAGCAGAGGGTGAAGAGGCCGAGGGCGGAGGGCATTTCGTCGGCAGGGGAGACGCCGGCGGCGCGAGCGCCGAGCACCGCCTGCCCCGAGGCCGCCGCCACCGAGGCGGCAGCCTGGGCGGCCAGGAGAACGGGCAGACCGGTCCCCCGCGTCGCCGCCGCCACGCCCAGCACGGCCAGGGCCACCAGGACAGTGACCATCGTCCGATGCCCCAGCCGCGTCGAGACCGCCGCCACCGGCCAGGAGACCAGCCCGCCCAGCAGGAGCGGCCAGACCATCGCAAGCCCGATCCGGTCGGCGGACCAGTCCGTGGTCACGGAGAGCGTGCCCGGGATCGCGTACATGAGCCCGAAGTTGACAACGGCCAGCCCGAAGGCGAGCGCGCACGCCGCGAGGAACGACGGCCGCGCCACGACGACAGCCGGCACGAACCCCGCCGGCCGACGCCGCGCGTGCCACGCGAGAGCGGTCACCGCCACCACAACCCCGACCACCGCCCACGGCTCCCCGGGAACGAGCACGAGCGAGGTCACCAGCACCACGAGCAGCCCCGCACCGACGCCGTCGAACCGCCCTCCGCCGTGCCACGCTCGGTCGGACTGGCCTTCGCCGGACTGGCCTTCGCCGAACCGGCCTCCGTCGTGTCGCGCTCCGGCGGACTGGCCTTCGCCGGACCGGTCTCCGTTGTGCCGCGCTCCGGCGGACTGGCCTTCGCCGGACCTGCCTCCGGCGGACCGGTCTCCGTTGTGCCGCGCTCCGGCGGACTGGCCTTCGCCGGACCTGCCTCCGGCGGACCTGCCTTCGTCGTGCCGCGCTCCGGCGGACTGGCCTTCGCCGGACCTGCCTCCGGCGGACCTGCCTTCGTCGTGCCGCGCCCCGCCGGACCGGTCTCCGCCGGACCGGCCTCCGCCGGACCGGCCTCCGCCGGACCGGCCTCCGCCGGACCGGCCTCCGCCGGACCGGCCTCCGCCGGACCGGCCTCCGTCGTGCCGCTCTCCGCCGGACGGCGTTCCGTCGTGCCCCGCTCCGTCGAACCCCGTTCCGTCGGACCGTCCTCCGTCGAACTTCCCCCGGTCGGGGCGCCCTCCGGCGGACGGCACCTCGGCGACCGGCGCCTCGCCGGACGGCCGCTCGGCAGCCAGCCGCTCGGCAGCCGGCGTCCCGGCGGACCGCGCCTCGGCGGTGGGCCGCGTTTCGGTCCCGGCGCCGGTTTCCCGGCCCGGCTCCCGGGACAGCCCGCGCAGCGCAAGTGCCGCGCCCGGGAAGGCGGCCAGGGGGAGGATCAGGACGGCTTGCCAGGACAGGGTGTCGGCCAGGAGGGAGCCGGTCAGGGGGGCCGTTGAGCCGATGACGGCCAGGGCGGCGCTGACCGCGCCCATGCGGCGCGGGGTGGCCGCCAGGGTCATCGCCGTCGTCGTGAGGCCCGCCGCGCCCAGCGCCTGGAGCGCGCAGCCGGCGACGGCCACGGTCGCCACCGGGGCCGTGAGGACAAGCGCGGCGCCGACGGCGAGCAGTGCCGCCGACGCCCGTACCGCCGTCCTGGCGCCCCGCTGGCGTAGTACCCCCGCCAGCAGCGGCGTTCCGACCGCGATGCCCCAGCCGAAGGCCGCCACGCACCAGGAGGCGGTGGAGACCGGGACGCCGAGACCGCGCGCGATGTCGTCCAGGATCAGCGCGGGTCCCGCGATGCCGAAGGAGAGGGGCCCGGCCATCAGCGCCGGCGCCGCCGCCGGGACGCGGCCGGGGTGGCCGGTCGTCACGAGGACGCCTTACGCAGGGTGGTGACCGCGATGGCGGCGGAGGCGACGGCGATCACCGCGCAGACCGCGCCGACCGTGTTCAGGCTGTTCGTGTACGCCTCGCGGGCCGCTTCCAGCACCCGGCCGGCCGTCTCCACCGCCCCCGCAGGGAGCGCCTGCGCGGCCACGAGCGCCGTGTCCGCCCCGCTGCGCACCGCCTCGGCGAGCTGTGGCGACACGCCCTCGGGGACCGTGACCGTGCCCTGGTAGACGGCTGTGCCGAGGCTGCCGAGGAGGGCGATGCCCAGGGCCGCGCCGAGGTCGCCGCAGACCGAGGAGAGCGCCGCCGCCGAACCGGCCCGCTCCGGCGGCGCCGAACCCACCACCAGGGCCGTGCCCAGCGCGCCGATCGGCCCGCCACCGAAGAACGCCGCCACGAAGCCCGCGACCAGCAGCGGCAGCCCGCCCACCGGCCCGGCGACCACGAGCAGCCCGTAGCCCAGGGCCGCCACGAGGAGCCCGCCCGCGACCACCAGGTACACCGGGAAGCGCCGGGCGAGCGTCGGGGCCAGCTGCGCCGCGACGATCGACGCGATGGCGGACGGCACCATCCACAGCCCCGCCTCCATCGGCGAGAGGCCCACCACCAGCTGGAGGTAGCCGGTGATGAAGAGGTAGCTGCCGCCGGTGGCGACCATCGAGACCAGCAGGATCGCCAGGGCCGCCGTGAACCCCCGGCCCCGGAACAGCCCGAGGTCGAGCAGCGGGTGCGCGATCCGCCTCTGCCGCGCCACGAAGACCGCGCCGACGGCCGCGCCGCCCACGAGCGTCACCAGCGGCACCACCGACCAGCCGTGCCGCGCCAGCTCCTTCAGCCCGTGGATCACCGGCAGCACCGCCGCCAGCGACAGGACGACGCTCACCAGGTCGATCCGCCCGCCGCCCGGCTCCTTGTACTCCGGCAGCAGCCGGGGCCCGGCGACCAGCAGCACCAGCATCACCGGCACCCCGATCAGGAAGACCGAACCCCACCAGAAGCGTTCCAGGAGCAGCCCGCCGACGACCGGCCCGAGCGCCGTGCCCGCCATGAAGCAGCCCGCCCACACGGCGATCGCCCGGCCGCGCTGCCCCGGGTCGTGGAACATGCTGTTGATCAGCGACAGCGTCGACGGCATCAGGGTCGCCGCCGCGATCCCGAGCAGCGCCCGGGCCGCGATGAGCATCTCCGCGCTGGTCGCGTACGCGGCGAGCAGCGAGGTCAGGGCGACCGCCACGGCCCCCACGAGCAGCAGCCTGCGCCGCCCGACGCGGTTGCCGAGCGCCCCCATCGTGATGAGGAAGCCGGCGATGAGGAACCCGTACACGTCCATGATCCACAAGGACTGCGTGCCGGTGGGCCGCAGCGACTCCGCGAGGTGCGGAAGGGCCAGGAACAGCACGCTCTGGTCGAGCGAGATGAGCAGCGTGGGCAGCGCCAGCACGGCGAGCCCCGCCCACTCCCGGCGCCCCGCGAGCCGCGCGGCGCCCACCGGTGAGATGACGGACATGGTCGTCCCTTCCTGCTGTGAGGGTGACTTCGGGTACGACCCTGCCGAGGGGCGCTCTCGGCCCTCTCTCGGTTCTCTCTCGGCCCCGACCGGGGCCGCGCCCGGTCCACCGGCGCCGCGCCCGGTCCACCGGCGCCGTCCTCTCCCGGTTCGCTGTCAGTCCCGTGATCTAGGGTGACCGGCATGCGTTTCGGAGTGCTGGGGCCGCTGGCCGTGTGGACGGAGGACGGGACACCGGTCGCGGTCCCCGAGGCGAAGGTCCGCGCCCTGCTCGCCTGCCTCCTGACCCACCGTGGGGAGGTCGTGCCCGCCGACCGGCTGGTCGACGAGGTGTGGCCGGACGATCCCCCGGCCCGTCCGGCCGGCGTCCTCCAGAACAAGGTGTGGCGGCTGCGCAGGGCCCTGGAGGAGGCCGAGCCGGGCGCCCGGCGCCTCCTCGTCTCCCGGCCGCCCGGCTACGTCCTCGAAGCCCCGCCTGGCAGCGTGGACGCCGACCGCTTCCGCGCTCTCGCAGGGCGGGCCCGCGCCGCCGCCGATCCCGCAGCCCGCGCCGCCCTCCTCGGGGACGCGCTCGCCGAGTGGCGCGGTCCCGTCCTCGCCGACTTCGCCGACGAGGACTTCGTCCGCGCCACCGCCGCCCGCCTGGAGGAACAGCGGCTCTCCGCCCTGGAGGAGCGCGCCGAGACCCGCCTCGGCCTCGGCCTGCACGTCGAGGTCGCCGACGAGCTGGGCGACCCGGTCGCCCTCCACCCGCTCCGGGAACGGCTCCGCGCCGTCCACCTCCGCGCCCTCTACCTCTCCGGCCGGCAGAGCGAGGCCCTCACCGGGTACGAGGAGGTGCGCACCCGGCTCGCCGACGAGCTGGGCGTGGACCCCGGGCCCGAACTCACCGCCCTGCACCGGGCGATCCTCACCCAGTCCACCGAACTGACCCCACCGGCACCCGCCCCCACCCCGATAACCGCCCCCACCCCCATGACCGCCCCCACCCCGGTCCCCGCCGCGCTCACCGGCCTCATCGGCCGTGACGACGCCGTCGAGGAGCTGGGCGCCCTGCTCCGTACCGGCAGGCTCGTCACCCTCACCGGCTCCGGCGGCGTCGGCAAGACCCGCCTCGCCCTCGCGGCCGCCGCCCGCGCGGCGGCCGGATTCCCGGGCGGGGTGCGGCTCGTGGAGCTGGCCGCCCTGGACCGCGCCGGGGACGGGCGGCGCCGGGAGACCGCGCTCGCCGAGGTGCGGGAGGCCGTCGGCCGCGCCGTCGGGGTGCGCGACGACGTGCCGCCCGCCCCGGGCACCGACCCGCTCCCGCTGGTCGACCGGATCGCCCGCGCCCTCGGCGACGCCCCCGTCCTCCTCGTCCTCGACAACTGCGAGCACGTCGTCGAGCCCGCCGCCGAACTCGCCGCCCGGCTCCTCGCCGCCGCGCCCGCGCTCCGCGTCCTCGCCACCAGCCAGGTCCCGCTCGGCCTCACCGGGGAGCACCTCCACGAGGTCCCGCCGCTGCCCCGCCCGGACGCGGTGGAGCACCCGGACCCGGACGCCGTGGGACGGTTCGGCGCGGTGGAGCTCTTCGTCGCCCGGGCGACCGCCGCCGCGCCCGGCTTCGCCCTGGACGCGGGCACGGCCGCCGCCGTCGTGGCGATCTGCCGGCGCCTCGACGGCATCCCGCTCGCCCTGGAGATGGCCGCCACCCGCGTGCGCGCCCTCGGCGTCCGCGAGGTCGCCGCACGGCTCGACGACCGCTTCCGGCTGCTCGCCGTCGGCGCCCGGGGGGCGCCCGCGCGCCAGCGGACCCTCCGCTCGGTCCTCGACTGGAGCTGGGACCTCCTCGGCCCCGCCGAGCAGGCGGTGCTGCGCCGCCTCGCCGTCCACACCGGCGGCTGCGCGCTCGACGCGGCGGAGGAGGTCTGCGCCGCCGGTGACCGTGCCCCGGACACCGGGGAGGCCGTGGACGCCGCCGAGGTCGTCGACCTCCTCGCCCGGCTCGTCGACGCCTCCCTCGTCGTCGCCGCGCCCGCCGGCACCGACGGCGCCGTGCGCTACCGCCTCCTCGAATCGGTCGCCGCCTACGGCACGGAGCGCCTGGGCGAGGCCGGCGAGACGGAGCCCGTACGACGGGCCCACCGCGCCTTCTACCTGCGGCTGGCCGAGCGCGCCGAACCGCTGCTGCGCGGCGCCGAACAGGCGTACTGGCTCCGCCGCCTGGACGACGAGACCGCCAACCTGCGCGGCGCCCTCGACTCCGCCGTCTCCGCCGGGGAGGCGGAGACGGCGCTCCGGCTGGTCACCTCCCTCTGCTGGTACTGGCGGCTGCGCGGCCGGGGCGCCGAGGCCGAGCGCTCCCTCGTCGCGGCCCTCGCCGTGCCCGGCCCGGCGCCCTCGGAGCTCGTCGCCCGGGCCACGGCCTGGCTCGGCGGCGTCCGGCTCGCCTCCGGGGGCAGCGCCGACCCGGTCGCCGACTACCGCTCGGCCCTCCACGCCTACGAGCACGTGCACGACCCGCTGGAGCAGGCGCGTGCCGCGTGGTTCCTCGGCTCCCACCTCTACGGCATCGGGAACGCCGCCGCGAGCGCCGGGCTCGTCGACGGCGCCCTCGCCCGCTTCGAGGAGCTCGGCGACCCCTGGGGCGAGGCCGCGGCCCTCGCCACCCGCTCCTTCCACGCCAAACTGCGCGGCGACTTCGGGGCGTTGCTCCGGGACGGCCGGCGGAGCCTGGAGCTCTTCCGGGAACTCGGCGACGAGTGGGGGCAGTTGCAGGCCATGGTGCCGCTCCAGACGCGGGCGGAGATCGTGGGGGAGTACGCGTACGCCGGCGAACTCCACCGGACGTGCCTGGACATCGCGGAACGGCTCGACCTGCGCCGCGAGGTCTCCTTCCAGCTCTCCGGCCTCGGCCGGATCGCGCTCCTCACCCGCGAATACGGGCGGGCGCGCGAGTTCCACGAGCGGGCCCGGCGGATCGCCGTCGAGCAGACCGACAGCTTCGGCGAGCAGTACGCGGAGATCGGCCTCGGCATGGGCGCCCGCCGGGAGGGCGATCTCGACGCGGCGGAGGCCCACATGCGCAACGTGCTCGACACGCATCGACGCATGGGCTACGAGCCGGGCATGCCCGCGCTGATCCTCGCCGAGCTGGGCTTCGCGGCGGAGCTGCGCGGCGACGCGGACCGCGCCGTGGAGCTCCAGCGCTCGGGTCTCGCCGCCGCCCGGGCGACCGGCGACCCCCGCGCGCTCGCCCTCGGCCTGGAGGGCCTCGCGGGCGCCGTCTCCCTCGCCGGTGACGCCGCCCGCGCGGCCCGGCTCCTCGGCGCGGCCGCCGCCGCCCGCGCCTCGGTCGGCGTCCCCCTCCCGGAGGGCGAGCACGACGACGTCCTCCGCGTCATCGCCCGCGTCCGGGCGGCGCTGGGGCCGGAGGCGTATGAGGAGGAGTACGAGCGCGGCGCGACGAAGCCACCGGAGGAACCGGAAGGCTCAGCCTGAGCCCACCGAAGGCCGGTCCCGCGTGGCTCAGGCCGTCCAGTGCGCGGGCCGCTCGAAGCCCTGCGGGAGGACGGTCCTCGCGTCGCCGCGCGCCGAGTTGAGCTGGGGCTGGGTGAGGAAGAGGGCGTCCGTCAGGGTGGCGCCGGACAGGTCCGCGTCGCGCAGGTCGGCGCCGATCAGGTCCGCGAGGGTGAGGTCCGCGCCCGTCAGGTCGGCGGCGATCAGCAGCGCGCCGCGCAGGTCCGTGCCCCGCAGCTTCGCGCCGCGCAGCCGCTTGCCGATGAGGTCGGCCCCCCGCCGGCCGCGGGGCTTGCCGCCTGTCGTGGCGCGGACGAGTTCGCTGGTCCGCAGCAGCAGCGGGTTGACCTCGGCCCGTACGGGGGCGACGTCGAGCTTCTCCAGGTCGGCGGCCGGAAGCGCGGTCAGCTCCCCGACCCGGGCGAGGGCCGCGCGCAGTTCGCAGTGGATCCGGCGGGCGGCGGGCCGCTCCAGCGCCTCGGTGAGGTAGCGCAGCAGTTCGTGGAGCTGCCGCATCACCGGGAAGACCTCGTACATCTGCCGGGCGGTCTCCGGCGCCTCCCGCCACGACACGCCGCCGAAGGTCACCTGGGAGACCTGCTGACCCGCGCCGAAGCAGTCGTACACCGTGCAGCCCTGGAAACCGCTCGGCCGCAGCCGGGTGTGGATCCCGCACCGGAAGTCGTCCTGGAGGTTGCGGCAGGGGTCGCCGGCGGACTTGTTCACGGCGAAGTCGGCCGACTTGGCGAAGGGCAGCGCCACGCAGCACAGACCGAAGCACTGCGCGCAGTCGCCGCGCAGGGCGGATTCCCGGGTGTCGGGCACGGTGGAACGGTTCCTTCGCGTTGTGGGGACGATCCGCCCACCGTATCGCGAGCCCGGCGGGCCCGGCGGGCGCCCGGGACATGGGCGAATCCGATTGCGCGGAGCCTCCGCCAGGCAAGAAGATCATGGTCATGCCGACGTTCACGACCCATGACGGGACCGCACTCTCCTACCGGACCGTGGGGGAGGGGGAGCCGCTCGTCTGTCTCGCGGGCGGCCCGATGCGGGACGCCGCCTACCTCGGGGACCTCGGCGGGCTCGCCGCGCACCGCGCACTCGTCCTGCTCGACGCCCGGGGCACGGGCGCGAGCGACGCCCCCGCCGATCCCGGCACCTACCGCTGCGACCGGCAGGTGGACGACGTCGAGGCCCTCCGCGCCCACCTCGGTCTGGAGCGGATCGACCTCCTCGGCCACTCGGCGGCCGGGAACCTCGCCGTCCTCTACGCCGCCGCGCACCCCGGGCGGATCCGCTCCCTCGTCCTCGTCACCTCCGTCGCCCGCGCGCTCGGCATCGTGACCACGGACGAGGAGTGGGACCGGGCGGTCGCCGTCTTCGCCGACCGCGACGGCTACCCGGAGGCCAGGGCCGCGCTCGACGCGATCGGCCCCGACACACCGCTGCCGCGCGTGTACGAGCTGGCCGCCCCCTTCTCGTACGGCCGCTGGGACGGGCCCGCCCGGGAGCACGCGGCGGCCGGGGCACGCGAGATGCACTGGGAGGCGGCCGTCCTCTACCACGGGGACGGCGCCTACGACCCTGAGGCGACCCGCCGCGCCCTCGGCGCGCTCACCGCGCCGGTCCTGGTCCTGGCGGGCGAGTACGACGCGGGCCCGACGCCCGGTCAGGCGGCTGCGGCCGCCGCTCACTTCCCGGACGCGGAGCTGGTCGTGCAGCCGGGCGCCGGGCACTACCCGTGGGTCGACGACGCGGACGCCTTCGTCCGCACGGTCGCCGCGTTCCTCGACCCCGCCGTCCGCACGGTCACCGTCGACGGCGTGCGCCTCGCCTACCGGGTCGCGGGACCCGAGGACGCCCACCCTCTCGTCCTGGTCCACGGGCGCGGCGAGTCCTCCCTGACGTGGGCGGGCGTCGTGGGCGACCTGGCCGCCGACCACCGGGTGTACGCGGTGGACCTGCGCGGCCACGGGCTCAGCGACCGGCCGGGCGGCTACGGCTTCGACGCCTTCCGCGACGAACTCGGCGGCTTCCTCAAGGCCCTCGGCCTCACCGGCGCCACCGTCGTCGCCCACTCGATGGGCGCCGGCGCCGCCTGGCTCCTCGCGCACCAGGAGCCCGCCCTCGTCGGCCGCCTCGTCCTGGAGGAACCGCCCGCCTTCGTCCCCCTCGACCCGCCGCGCCCGGTGCCCGAGCGCCCCGAGGCCCCCCTCCCCTTCGACTGGGAGATCGTCCCCACGACGGACGCCCAGCTGAACGCCCCCGACCCGGCCTGGCGCGCCGGACTCCCCGCGATCACCACCCCCACCCTGATCCTGGCCGGCGGCCCCACCAGCCACGTCCCCCAGCACCACCTGACCGCCCTCGCCGAGACCGTCCCCGCCGCCCGCCTGGTCACCATCAAAGCCGGACACCTCATCCACGAGACCCACGCGAAGGAGTTCCTCGCCGCGCTCAGGGAGTTCGGCACCGCGTGAGGTCCGTGGGGATCTTGAGGACGGTACGGGCGGAACCCACTTGCGGTGAACGCCTGACCCGTTACGACGCGTCCGCCCGTCCCGCCGTGGCGGTGGACGCCGCCGACGTCCTCCCGGACGGCGAGCTGTTCCTCGGCCGGCCGGGCCTCCTCGTCGCCCGCCGGGTCCTCGCCCCGGTGGGCGAGGACCGCTGGGAGGAGGAGTGGGACCGCGTGCCCGGATCGCGTACCCGCCGGGCATCGTGGAGTCGGCGCGCGTGCTGCCGCTCGGCGACGGCACCTGGCTCACCCTCCACGGGGACACCGTCCGCCGCTGGCGTACCGCCGACAGCTAGGCGCGTTCCGCCGCGTCCGCCTCCGTCGCCACCGTCTTGGCCCAGCGGTAGTCCGCCTTGCCGCTGGGGGAGCGCTGGATGCTGTCGGCGAGGACGAGTTGGCGGGGGACCTTGTAGCCGGCGAGGTGGCGGCGGCAGTGCTCCTGGACGGCCGCAAGGTCGAGAGGGGCCGAGCCGTCGCGCTGCTGGACGACGGCGGCCACGTGGTTGCCCCACTTCGCGTCGGGGACGCCCGCGACCAGTGCGTCGTACACGTCGGGGTGCGACTTGAGGGCCTGCTCGACCTCCTCCGGATAGACCTTCTCGCCGCCCGTGTTGATGCACTGGGAGCCGCGCCCGAGGACGGTCACCACACCGTCCGCGTCGACCGTGGCCATGTCGCCGAGCAGCACCCACCGCACGCCGTCCCGCTCGAAGAAGGTCTCCGCCGTCTTCGCCGGGTCGTTGTAGTAGCCGAGCGGCACGTGGCCGCGCTGCGCGAGGCGGCCGATCGCGCCGACGGCGACCGGCTCCAGGGTGACCTGGTCGACCACCTGCGTGCGCTCGTTGACGTGCAGCCGGAAGCCCTTCTCCGGGCCGGAGTCGTCGGTGGCCCGCCCGTTCGAACCGGACTCCGTGGAGCCGAAGTTGTTCAGCAGGATGACGTTCGGCATCAGCTCGCGCAGCTGCGCCCGTACGGTCTCCGACATGATCGCGCCGGAGGAGGAGAGGCTGAACAGCGCGGACAGGTCGGTGCCGCGGAGCGGTCCGGCCAGCGCGTCGATCAGCGGGCGCAGCATGGCGTCCCCGACGAGGGAGATGCTGGAGACCTTCTCCTTCTCCAGCGTCCGCAGCACCTCCTCGGGCACGTACTTGCGGTGCAGCACCACCCGCTGGCCGTAGTTGAAGGCGATGAAGCTGGTGAGGGTGGAGGTGCCGTGCATGAGCGGCGGCGCGGGGAAGAAGGTGATGCCGGCGCCGCCGGCGGCGACCCGCTCGGCCAGTTCCTCGGGGCGCTTGACCGCCTCGCCGGAGGGGTCGCCGCCGAACAGCCCGGCGAAGAACAGGTCCTCCTGGCGCCACAGGACGCCCTTCGGCATGCCGGTGGTGCCGCCGGTGTAGATGATGAAGAGGTCGTCGCCGGACCGGGCCGCGAAGCCGCGCCCGGGCGAGGCCCCCGCCTCCGCCTCCTCGATCGGTACGGAGCCGAGGGCGGCGGCGCCCTCGTGCGGGGTCCCCACCCGCACGAGGTGCCGCAGCTTCTCGCTGCGCGGCAGGGCCGCCGCCACGCGGTCGGTGAACTCGGCGTCGTACACCAGGGCGGTGAGGTCCGCATCCCGGTAGAGGTAGACCAACTCCTCTTCCACATACCGGTAGTTGACATTCACGGGCACGATCCTGGCCTTCAGGCAGGCGAGGACGGTCTGGAGGTACTCGACGCCGTTGTACAGGTGGAGCCCCAGGTGCTCGCCGGGGCGGACGCCCGCGTCGAGCAGGTGGTGGGCCAAACGGTTGGCCGCCTCGTCGAGTTCGGCGTAGGTGAGCCGGCGCTCGGCGCCGGTCCCGGGGTGGTCGACGTAGACCAGCGCCTCGCGCTCGGGCACCACGTCCACGACCGATTCGAACAGGTCGGCAAGGTTGTACTCCACCGTTCCTCCTGACCCCGGCGCGTTCGGACTCGGGCGGTCATCAGAGCACCGACCGGGCGAGGTGGGAAGGGGGCGCGTCAAATAATCTGACTGAGTGTCAGAAAACTATTGAACTGCCCCGGCCACTACTGCAACCTGTTCCAGAACTGGAGACGGGAGATGCCCATGGCCGGCACCGAACACCTCACCGTGCGGCGCGAAGGCGCCACGCTCGTCCTCACCCTGAACCGCCCCGAGGCGAAGAACGCCCTGTCCCTGCCGATGCTCGTCGGCCTCTACGACGGCTGGATCGAGGCCGACGCCGACGACTCCGTCCGCTCGATCGTCCTCACCGGAGCGGGCGGCGCCTTCTGCGCGGGCATGGACCTCAAGGCCCTCGCCGGGAAGGGCATGGAAGGGGAGGAGTACCGCGACCGGCTCAAGGCCGACCCCGACCTGCACTGGAAGGCGATGCTCCGCCACCACCGCCCCCGCAAGCCCGTCATCGCCGCCGTCGAGGGCGCCTGCGTGGCCGGCGGCACCGAGATCCTCCAGGGCACCGACATCCGGGTCGCCGGAGCCTCCGCCCTCTTCGGCCTCTTCGAGGTCCGCCGCGGCCTCTTCCCCATCGGCGGCTCCACCGTCCGGCTCCCCCGCCAGATCCCGCGCACCCACGCCCTCGAAATGCTCCTCACCGGCCGCCCCTACACCGCCGAGGAGGCCGCCCGCATCGGACTCGTCGGCCGCGTCGTCCCCGACGGCACCGCCCTCGACACCGCCCTCGACCTCGCCGAACGCGTCAACGCGTGCGGGCCGCTGGCCGTCGAGGCGGTGAAGGCGTCCGTCTACGAGACCGCCGAGATGACGGAGACGGAGGGGCTCGCCGCCGAGCTGAAGCGGGGGTGGCCGATTTTCGATACGGCGGACGCGAAGGAGGGGGCGCGGGCGTTCGCGGAGAAGCGGCGGGCGGTGTACCGGCGGGAGTGAACCTTTCCCCACCCCGCCCCTTCCCGTAACCGGGGCTCCGCCCCGGACCCCGCGCCTCAAACGCCGGCGGGGCTGAAATTCGCCGGCCGCAGGCCGTACGGGGGCCTGGGGGCTAGCCCCCAGTTTCGGGAAGGGGCGGGGTGGGGGAAGGCCCCGCGCAGCGGCCCGCCCCGCCCCGCCCCGTACGGCCTCGCCCGCCCGCACCCGCCCCGCCCCACCCCCCCGCCCCACAGAAAGGCCCGCCCATGACCCTCACCCCACCACCCCCCGAGACCCTCCGCGCCCCCCTCGTCGTCGAGTTCCCCTTCACCCGTTCCCTCGGCCCCGTCCAGTCCGCGTTCCTCACCGGTCTGCGCGAGGGCACCGTCCTCGGCGTCCGTACCGAGGCCGGCCGGATCCTCGTCCCGCCCGTGGAGTACGACCCCGAGACCGCCGCCGAGCTGCGCGAACTCTTCGAGGTCGAGCCGACCGGCACCGTCACCACCTGGGCCTGGAACCCGGAGCCCCGCCCCGGCCAGCCGCTCGCCACCCCCTTCGCCTGGGTCCTCGTCCGCCTCGACGGCGCCGACACCGCCCTCCTGCACGCCCTCGATGCCCCCGGCCCCGACGCCGTCCGCACCGGCATGCGCGTCCGGATCCGCTGGGCCGCCGAACGCGCCGGCGCCATCACGGACATCGCCTGCTTCGAACCACACGAGGCCACCACGACCGGCACCGCCCCCGGCCACGCCCCCCGCCCCGAACCCGCCCCGCACACCGGGCAGTTCGACTCCCCCGTCAGCGGCATCGTCGCCCCGGCCCGTCTCGACTACACCTACAGCACCGGCCGCGCACAGACCCGCTACCTCCAGGGGCTCTCCGAGCGCCGTACGGTCGGCGAGCGCTGCCCCTCCTGCGCCAAGGTGTACGTGCCGCCGCGCGGTGCCTGCCCCACCTGCGGCGTCGCCACCACGGACCAGGTCGAGGTCGGCCCCAGCGGCACCGTCACCACCTTCTGCATCGTCAACATCAAGGCGAAGAACCTCGACATCGAGGTCCCCTACGTCTACGCCCACATCGCCCTCGACGGCGCCGGGCTCGCCCTCCATGGCCGGATCGGCGGCATCCCCTACGACCAGGTCCGCATGGGCCTGCGCGTCGAACCCGTGTGGAGCGAGGACGGCCGCTACCCCGACCACTACCGCCCCACCGGTGAACCGGACGCGGACTACGACACGTACAAGGAGCTGCTATGAGCGCCCCCGGCCGGGACGTGGCGATCGTCGCCTTCGCCCAGAGCGACCACCGACGCCGCACCGACGACCTCTCCGAGGTCGAGATGGTGATGCCGGTGCTCCACGAGGTCCTCCGGCAGACCGGCCTGAAGACCTCCGACATCGGCTTCACCTGCTCCGGCTCGTCCGACTACCTCGCGGGCCGCGCCTTCTCCTTCACCATGGCCCTCGACGGCGTCGGCGCCTGGCCGCCGATCTCCGAGTCCCACGTCGAGACGGACGGCGCCTGGGCCCTGTACGAGGCATGGGTGAAGCTGCTGACCGGCGAGGCCGACACCGCCCTCGTCTACTCCTACGGCAAGTCCTCGGCCGGCTCCGTCCGCGACGTCCTGACCCGCCAGCTCGACCCCTACTACGTCGCCCCGCTCTGGCCCGACTCCGTCGCCCTGGCCGCCCTCCAGGCCCAGGCCCTCGTCGACGCGGGCGACACCGACGAGGCGGCCCTCGCCGCGCTCGCCGCCCGCCGCCGCACCGACGCCGCCGCCAACCCGCACGCCCAGGTCACCGGCGCCCGACCGCAGGGCGAGTACGTCGTGGCCCCGCTGCGCACCGGTGACTGCCCGCCGGTCGGCGACGGCGCCGCCGCCGTGATCCTCGCCGCCGGGGACCGGGCCCGGGAGCTGTGCGCGCGGCCCGCCTGGATCCGCGGCATGGACCACCGCATCGAGGCCCACTCGCTCGGCGTCCGCGACCTCACCGACTCGCCGTCCACCCGGCTCGCCGCCGAACGCGCCGGAGCCTTCGAACGGCCCGTGGACACCGCCGAGCTGCACGCGCCCTTCACCTCCCAGGAGGTCGTCCTCGCCAAGGCCCTCGGCCTCGGCGACGGCGTGCGGATCAACCCCTCCGGCGGCGCGCTCGCCGCCAACCCCGTCATGGCCGCCGGACTCGTCCGGCTCGGCGAGGCCGCCGCCGCCGTCCACCGCGGCGACTCCGACCGCGCCCTCGCCCACGCCACCTCCGGGCCCTGCCTCCAGCAGAACCTGGTCGCCGTCCTGGAAGGGGACCCCCGATGAGCAAGGAACCCGTCGCGATCGTCGGCGTCGGCCAGACCAAGCACGTCGCCGCCCGGCACGACGTGTCGATCGCCGGACTCGTCCGCGAGGCCGCCGTGCGGGCCCTCGCCGACGCCGAGCTGACCTGGGCCGACATCGACGCCGTCGTCATCGGCAAGGCGCCCGACTTCTTCGAGGGCGTCATGATGCCGGAGCTGTACCTCGCCGACGCCCTCGGCGCCGTCGGCAAGCCCATGCTCCGCGTCCACACCGCGGGCTCCGTCGGCGGCTCCACCGCCCTCGTCGCCGCCAACCTGGTCGCCGCCCGCGTCCACCGCACCGTCCTCACCCTCGCGTTCGAGAAGCAGTCGGAGTCGAACGCCATGTGGGGCCTGTCCCTGCCGGTCCCCTTCCAGCAGCCGCTGCTCGCCGGAGCCGGCGGCTTCTTCGCCCCGCACGTCCGCGCCTACATGCGCCGCACCGGCGCCCCCGACGCGATCGGCTCCCTCGTCGCGTACAAGGACCGCCGCAACGCCCTCAAGAACCCCTACGCCCACCTCCACGAGCACGACATCACCCTGGAGAAGGTGCGGTCGTCCCCGATGCTGTGGGACCCGATCCGCTACTCGGAGACCTGCCCGTCCTCCGACGGCGCCTGCGCCATGGTCCTCACCGACCGGGCCGGTGCCGGGCGGGCCCCCCGCCCCGCCGCCTGGGTGCACGGCGGTGCCATGCGCAGCGAGCCCACCCTCTTCGCGGGGAAGGACTTCGTCTCGCCCCGGGCGGGCAGCGACTGCGCCGCCGACGTCTACCGGCAGGCCGGGATCACCGACCCGCGCCGGCAGATCGACGCCGTCGAGATGTACGTGCCGTTCTCCTGGTACGAGCCGATGTGGCTGGAGAACCTGGGCTTCGCCGCCGAGGGCGAGGGGTGGAAGCTCACCGAGGCGGGCGTCACCGAACTCGACGGCGACCTGCCCGTGAACCCCTCCGGAGGCGTCCTCTCCACCAACCCGATCGGCGCCTCCGGCATGATCCGCTTCGCCGAGGCGGCCCTCCAGGTGCGCGGCGAGGCGGGCGAGCACCAGGTGGACGGCGCCCGCCGGGCCCTCGGGCACGCCTACGGCGGCGGCGCCCAGTTCTTCTCCATGTGGCTGGTGGGCTCCGAACCGCCGGCCGGCTGAGCCGCCTCAGGCGCGCAGCGCGTCGCGCACCCGCGTCGCCAGCGCCACCGGGTCGCCCTTCGGGGTCACCGGGTAGGAGTCCCGCCGCAGGTTCCAGGCGTTCTCCCAGGAGAACCAGTCGATCGCGGCGGGCGCCCGCCCGGTGACCAGCGAGGTCTCCAGCGCGTCCAGGTAGGCCCCCCAGCGGGGCGCGTAGAAGCCCGACACGAGGCCCGACCACTCGCGGTTGGCGTAGTCGTGGAGCCCCGCCTCGCTGCCCGCCCGGTGCCCCCACGTGGTGAGGAGCGAGCGGGCGTCGAACTCCAGGGTGGCCTTCTCCTGGTCGGTACGCGCCCACGCGCGGGCGCCCTCCAGCCACGGACCGAGCAGGAACCGCCGGTCGGTGGCGAGGACCGCGTCGAGCAGCGTCATCGACGCGCGCCACTCGGCGGCCCGCGCCCGGAAGGCGGTCAGGTCCTTCGCCTCGTACGCCGCCTTGATGCGGGGCAGCAGCACCCGGCTGCGGTTGGTGAGCGCCTGCCGGGCGGTGTCCACCAGGTCGAAGCGGTACGCGTCGGTGGTCCGCAGCGCCGGCGCCACCTGCAACAGCTCGTCCAGCGCCCGCTCGACGGTCGCCGCGTCGTACCGCATCGCCTTCGGCCCCCAGGAGGCCGCGGTCCGCACGGTCAGGCTCGGCCGGGCCGTGAAGAGGCTGTCCTGCGACTCGCTCCAGCCGTTCGACGCGGTGCCGTACGGGCCCTTCCGCAGCCACTCCCACGCCTTGGCCGCGTGCGGGTCGGCGGCGCCGTAGCGGCGGTCCGCGTACCGCGCGAACCAGTCGGCGTGGTCCACCGGGGTGTCCCGCCAGGCCAGTTCGGTGAAGAGGGAGAAGGTCACCGGGTTCGCGGAGGTGGCCTCCGGGAGGAAGGCGATGCCCTTCAGCGCGCTGTCCCGCTTCGTCCGCCACGCCTCGAACCGCTCCGTCCACACCGAGGTGTTGGCGCCGATCGTGGTGTGCCCGCCGAAGTTGGGGATGGTGCCGAAGGCGTACGGCGCCCCGGCCCAGGCCGTCTCCCGGTCCAGGTTGTCGTACCGGTCGGAGAGGCCGTCCACCACGAGCAGCCGCGAGGTGTCGACGCCCGCGAGGAGTTCGGCCTTCGGGTTGCGCTGCCAGCCGAGCAGCACCCAGGTCGCCCCCGGCCGGGCGTCGTCCAGGGTCTCCATCACCCGGGCGGCGGCCTCCCCGACCGGCACGTCACCCGGGTTCCCGCCCTCGTGCAGCAGGTCCATCTTGTACATGGTGCTGGTGCCGAGCAGCCGCGCCTGGTGCCGGTAGAACGCCGAGGCGACCTTCGGGAAGAGCGGCCCGCGCGGATCCAGCCAGTCCGGCCGGGTGAAACCGATCCACCGCCCCTGCGGCACCACCCGGCCCGTCGCGTTGCGCTCCGTGAAGCCCGGCGGCACCGTGCCGAAGTACCCCGGCAGCACGGCCGTCATGCCCAGCTCCCGCAGCCGGTCCACGATCCGCTTGCCCAGCGCCGCCCGCCGGGCGATCAGCTGGTCGGTGACCGGGCCGCCGAACGACGCCATGTTCTGCATCAGCCACCACGGCTGGTGCGCGGGCCCCGGGATCCACTCCCGCAGCTCCGCGCTCGTGTAGCCGAACTCCTGGAACGCCGCGTGGTAGGCGGCCTCCGCGCCCATCTGCACGAACACCTCGTTCACCCCGTGCAGGGCGAGGAGGTCGATCTGCCGTTCGTACGCCGCCCAGTCCCGGTACGCCCCCGAGTACCCGTCGTCCGTGTCGTTGAGCGCGAACCGGTGCGGCACCGACGCCGACCGGCTCACCGTGCCGGAGGGCGCGGGCAGCGTGGCCGGCAGCGCCGCGACGCTGTCGCCGGGCGAACCGAGGTCCACGCCGGCCGTGTAGGCGAGGTACCAGTGCACCCCGCGCAGCAGCACCGCCGGCGTGCTGCCGGTGACGACGATCCGTCCCGTCGACCCCGACACCGTGAACCGGTCGCCGGAGCCGGACCGGGGCACCAGGGCCAGCTCGAACTGCCCGGCGTGCCGGGGCAGCAGCCGCACCAGCGCGGCCCGCGCCGCGCCCACCGAGTACGGCGCCGCCGCCGGGGCGCCCGCCGCGCCGGCGGCGGGGGCGGTGGACTCCGGAGCGCTCCCCTCGGCGGCGGCCGGCGCCGAGGAGGGGAGCCCGGTCAGCACGGTGGCGCACAGGGCGAGGGAGCACGCCGAGCGGGCGGCCCAGGCCCGCGCACGGAAAATCGGAGGTCGCATGTTCGGCCATCCCCATCGTCGGGACCGTACGACGATCATGATCTGACCGTCCGTCATATGGGAGTATCCGCAGGCACCCCGGTCAAGGACGACACGCTTCGCGCGCGCCTTCGCCGACTCCGCACATCTGTCCGTCGAACACGCCCCGACCTGCGGGTCGCCGGCACCGCCCACCACCCCCAAGACCACCCGAACTGCTTGGAAGAATGCCGTTACACAGGGCTCGTTCCGGCGTACGCTGGACCTTTCGTGGGGTGATCGCCCCGGCGCCTGGACCGTGCGCCGGGCGTGCGCCCCCTGTGTGGGGGTGGAACGTGGCACGACAGGACGGCAGGCCGGCCCGCCTGGGCTTCGGCCTCTTCGAACGCGAAGCCGCGCTCGACGCCGCCGAGGACGCGCTGGACCAGCTCACCGGTCTCGCGGTCGAGCCCCCGTCCCCGCCCGAGCACGTGCCCGCCCCGCGTGACGCCCGCGTCGTCCCCCTCCACGCCGCCCGGTCGGCCGACGCCCCGCGCCCCGTCGAAGCGCCCACCGCGCGCGGTGGCGTCCTCGTCTACGCCGCGCCCGCCGGACTCGGCAAGACCACCCTCCTCGCCGAGATCCGCCGCCGCGCCGGAGCCCGCGGCTGTACGGTCCTCTCCGCCCGCGGCGGCGACCAGGAACAGCGCGTCGCCTTCCACGTCGCCCGCCAGCTCCTCCAGCCCCAGCTCGCCCACGCCTCCGACGCCGAACTGCGCGAACGGCTCGGCTCCTGGTACGACATCGTCGGCCCCGCCCTCGGCCTGCGCGCCGCCACCGCCGGCTCCCCGCCCGACCCCCAGGGCCTGCGCGACGGCCTCGACTGGGTCCTCACCCACCTCGCCGTCCGCCGCGCCCCGCTCGTCGTGGTCCTCGACGACGCCCACTGGGCCGACCCCGAGTCCCTCGGCTGGCTCGCCTCCTTCGCGCCGCGCGCCGAGGACCTCCCCATGCTCCTCGTCGTCGCCTACCGGCCCGACGAACTGCCCGACGAGGGCGCCGAGTTCACCGGACACCGGTCAGGACAGCGCCCGCACGGCCTCGCCCCGCTCACCGCCGAAGCCGTCGCCCGCCTCGTCCGCGACCGCGTCGCGGCCCACGCCGACGACGCCTTCTGCCACGACTTCTGGTCCGTCACCTCCGGCAACCCCTTCGAGACCGTCGAACTCGCCGCCAAGGTCCGCGACCGCGGCCTCGACCCCACCGCCGACGGCGCCCACGAACTGCGCGACCTCGCCGCCGCCCTCAAGGGCAGCGGACTCGTCACCCGGCTCGAACGCCTCGGCTCCTCCACCACGCGGCTCGCCTGGGCCTGCGCCGTCCTCGGCACCCAGATCTCGCCCGCGCTCGCCGGATCCCTCGCCGGACTGGGCGACGAGGCCGTCGCCGACTGCGCCGGACAGCTCCGCGAGGCCCGCGTCCTCGCCGACACCGGCGCACCCGGCGGCCCCCTCGAATTCGCCCACCCGCTCATCGCGAGCACCATCTACCGCTCCATCCCCGACGCGATGCGGGTCGCCCTCCACGGGCAGGCCGCCTGGTGCGTCATCGACGCCGGACTCGGCCCCGCCGCCGCGGCCCGCCACCTCCTGGAGACCCACCCCGAGGGCGACCCGTGGGTCGTCACCCAGCTCCGCTCCGCCGCCCGCGAGAACCTCCGCGCGGGCGCCCCCGACGCCGCCCGCCGGCACCTCGCCCGCGCCCTGCGCGAGCCTCCCTCCGCCGACGAGCGCGCCGCCGTCCTCTTCGAGCTCAGCTCCGCCTCGCTCCTCACCGAGCCCGCCACCACCGTGAACCACCTGCGCGCCGCCCTGGAGGAGCCCATCTCCGACCCGGTGCTGCGCCACGGCATCGTCTACCGCCTCTCCCAGGTCCTCGCCCACAGCGACCGCCTCGTCGAGGCGTCCGAGCTGCTGGAGCGCGAGACCCGGGGAACCACCGACCCCCGCAGCCGCCTCCGCATGCAGGCCGAGCGGTTCATGTGGGACGCCCTCCGGTCCGACGAGCCCGAATCGCCCGCCCGGTCCCGCCGCCTCGCGACCCTCGCCGACCGGCTCACCGGCCGCGACCTCACCGAGCGCTACATCATCGGCCTGCGCGCCTGGGACGCCACCCTGCGCGCCGAACCGGCCACCGTCGCCCTCCACCACGCCGAGCGGGCCCTCGAAGGCGGCCTGAGCTGGGCCGACGAGAGCCGCGGCTTCGAGGTCCCCGTCCTCGTCGCCCTCATCCACCTCTACGCCGACCGGCCCGGCCGCGCCGAGGAGCTCTTCGCCGCCGGCACCGCCGAGTTCGAGAAGCAGGGCTGGCGCGGCGCCCACCTCTCCTTCGCGTACACCCTTCTGGGGTACATCCGCTTCCGGCGCGGCCGGCTCATGGAGGCCGAGGACTTCGCCCGCGCCGGACTCCGCCTCGCCGAGCGCGTCGGCCCCCGCACCCCCGCCCTCTGGTACGCGACCGGCGTCATGATCGAGGTCCTGCTCGCCCGGGGCCGTACGGAGGAGGCCGAGCGGGTCGCCCGCGACCACGACTTCGGCGAGCCCTTCCCGGCCACCGTCACCATCCCCGACTGCGAGACCGTCCACGCGGAACTGCTGCTCGCCACCGGCCGGGCCGAGGAGGCCGCCGCCGCGCTGGCCGACATCGGCCGCCGTCTGGAGCCGCGCGGCAAGCGCAACCCGTCGTGCAGCCCCTGGCAGCTCCACCTCGCCCTCGCCGAGGCCGCCACCACCTCCCCGGCCAAGGCGCTCGTCACCGCCCAGGACGCCGTCGCCCGCGCCCGCCAGTACGGCGCGCCCTCCGCGATCGGCCAGGCGCTCCGGGTCACCGCAGAGGTCTCCGAGGGCGCCGAGCGGATCAAGCTCCTGGAGGAGTCCGTCGACTGGCTGGACCAGTCCCCGGCCGCGTACGAGCTGGCCCGCTCCCTGGTCGCCCTCGGCGCGGCGCTCCGCAGGACCGAACGCCACGCCGAAGCCGCCGAGCACCTCTACCGGGGCCTGGAGACCGCCCAGGACTGCGGCGCCGACGGCCTCGTCGAGGAGGCCAGGGCCGAGCTGGCCGCCGCGGGACTGCGCCCGCGCGCCCTGCACACCGCCGACGGCAACTCGCTCACCGCGCGTGAGCGGGCCGCCGCCGGGGCCACCGTCCGCGGCCAGGACCCGGCCGCCGTCCTCGGCGTCGACCCCGTCACCGCCGCCCGGCTGCTGTCCGCCGTCTACCGCAAGCTGGGCACCGACCGCTCCGGCCTCGCCCACGCCCTCGGCGACTCCGGTGCGCCGGACGAGGCGGAGGAGACGCCCGGGGCGGCCGATCCGGTGGACTGAGCCCCCGGGCGGGTCCGTACGGCCCCGGAAGGGCGGAGCCCGGCGCCACACCGCGCGCCCGGGCACGTACCATGGCCGTATGTCCTTCCTCCGCCGCCGCAGCGCCACTCCCGCTGGCCCGGACTTCGACGTCCTCGCCATGGACCCGGGCGACTGGCCCGGCAATCTCGGCGCCGGTCTGCTCCCCGCTCCCGACGGTTCCTGCCAGGGCGTCTTCCTGCGCTACGACCTCTTCGGCGGCCGCGGCCCCGCGATGATCATCGGCAACCTCCCGGAGGGCTCCCCGGCCCGGGAGCTCGCCGAGGGCCAGATCCCCTTCGAGGTCGCCCAGCTCCTCGCCGCCCTCGAGAACGACGAGCCGGTCGAGGTCCTCGACACCGAGGACGTCCCCGTGATGCAGGGCGACAACCTCCTCATCGTGCGGCGCCTCAAGCTCTCCGAGAGCCGCATCTCCTGCGTCCAGTTCGACCGCAGCGACAACGTCCTGGTGACGATCGCCAGTTGGGACCGGCCGATCACCGACGACCTCTACGCGCTGCTGAAGCCTCTGCCCGCCGAGCTGTTCCAGCAGGGCTGAGCGGGAGCGGGGGTCCGATGAGCGCACGCGTCGACGCCTGGATCTGGGCCGTCCGGCTGACCAAGACCCGCTCCCAGGCCGCCGCGGCCTGCCGGGCGGGCCACGTCAAGGTCAACGGCGAGCGGGCCAAGCCCGCCCAGCCGGTGAAGCCGGGCGACGAGGTCCGCGTCTACCAGACGGGCCGTGAGCGGATCGTCGAGGTCAAGCAGCCGCTGACCAAGCGGGTCGGCCCGCCGGCCGCCGCCGAGGCGTACGTGGACAACAGCCCGCCCCCGCCGCCGCGCGAGCACGTCGCCCTCGCCGCCGTCCGCGACCGCGGCGCGGGCCGCCCCACCAAGCGCGACCGCCGCGAACTCGACGAGCTGCGCGGCCGCCCCTCCTAGCGCACGACGACCGGCGGAAGGGCCGCCCCGGAACCCGGGGCGGCCCTTCCGCGTGTCAGGACGGAACGCCGGCGAAGGCGCTCGCGACCCGCGCCGCCGTGGTGCCGAGGCCCTGCGGCACCCTCCAGTCGGGCACCGGGGCCGTCTCCTCGGCGCGCTCCCGCAGCAGCGGCGTCCCGGCGCCCGCGCGCACGTCCCCGGAGCCGTACCGCCGCACGCTCCGATGCCAGTGCAGGACGCCCGCGAGCCAGTCCTCCAGCTCCCGCAGCCGCGCCTCGAAGGCCGCCCTGCCGTCCTCGTCGAGCTCGAAGTGGGCGTACATCAGCGGCACTTCACGCTGCTTCAGGTGCTCGTACTGGCGCAGCCGCCCGCGCATCAGCTCGTGCACCATGCCGGCGGCCGTGTCCCGGTCGACGTCGAAGAACCTCTCCAGGACGAGCACGCCGTTGTGCAGCTCGCCCTCCACCTCGACCTCCTTCTGGTACGAGAAGAGGTCGTTGACGAGCGCACCGTAGTCCGCCACCGCGTTCTCCAGGGCGCGGACGGTGCCCGAGCGGTACAGCGCGTCCGGCAGCGTGCCGTCCCCGCGCAGCCGGCCCATCAGCATGGTCAGTTCGGAGCCGAAGGTGCTGCGGCGCATCTCGACGTAGTCGACCGGGTCGGGCACGCGGTGCTGCGCCTGGTTGTGCAGCTCCCACATCCAGCTCTCCAGCATCGCGTCGAGCGCGGTCCACAGCGCGGTACGGGCCTCCGGCCCCATCGGCCCGGCGGTCCGCGCCCACACGTCCGCGAGCGCCCGCTCCAGCGGGTTCCCGGCGAACTCGGCGGCGGAGGCGGGGTCGTCGACCGGCAGGCACGCCTTCAGCCGGGCGGTCTGCGCCCGCGCGCCGACCAGGTCGCGGGGGCGGCCGAAGACCATCGGGTAGTAGTCGTCGGCGTAGGTTCCCCAGGTCAGCCAGAGGGCGCTGAGCTCCAGCTCCTCCAGGGTGGCGTCGGGGTCGATGCCGGCCGAGCAGAGGGCGAGGTCGAAGCCCTCCATCATGGGCCGGTCCCAGATGTCGTCGAGCAGCCCCATCGCGTCGGCCCAGTCCTCGGAGCGCAGCTTGGCCTCCTGGTGATGCGGGCTGAGGGCGAGCGGGTAGGGGAGCGCGAAGTCGGGCAGCGGGGAGGGGCCGACGATCCGGTGCGGGGTGTGGGTGAGGCTGCGCAGCCGGGCCTCGGCGGGCCGGCCGCCGAGCAGGCTCCGGATGTCGAGGACCCCGGTGCCGAGCGCCGGGGCGTCGGCGGCGACCATGCCCTCGTTCATGTACCGGCTGGAGCGCATGTGCCACTCGTGGCCGCCGGACTGCCAGTCCTGGAGGCCCTTGGTGTACGCGCCGATCGCCGCGCACTCCAGCGGCGTGAGGCCCTCCCGCACGGCGAGGGCGGGTACTTCGGTGAGGGCGGTGTTCTCGAACTGCTGGAGCCGTGAGGTCAGCAGGTCGTTGACGGCCTCGGCGGCCTGCTGGGTGGAGCAGCCGAGGAAGTGCTCCAGGACGAGCACGCCGTTGCTGTTCTCGCCCTCGTCCTCGACCTCGCGCTGGTACGAGAAGAGGTCGTTGCGCAGGTGGACGGCGTCCGAGAAGGCGTCGCGCAGCACCCGCAGCGGGCGCGCGTGCGCGACCCGGTCGGGGACCTCGGCCCCGGCGGCGTACTCCACGAGTCCGGCGGACCAGGGGGCGCCGCCGACCTTGCGGCGCATCTCGATGTATTCGAGGGGGTTGGCGATCCGGCCCTCGTTGATGTTGTCGAGCTCCCACAGGGACTCGTAGAGGAGGGCCTCGGTGGCCTCGGCGAAGCGCAGGCGCCAGCCGTCGGACATCGCGGGGACGGTGCGCCGCCACAGGTCGGCGAGCCCGGCCTCGACGGGGTTGACCGGCTCGGGCATGCCGGTGGCGGGGTCAGCCGGCATGAAGTGCGGCAGCCGGTCGAGGTAGTCCTTGCTGCCGGCCCGGTCCTGGGTGCGCTTGAAGACCTCCAGGAAGTGGTCGTCGAAGAAGAAGACCCACGTGTACCAGTCGGTGACGAGGTTCAGCGTCTCCTCGTCGCAGTCCGGGTGGGTGTAGGCGCACAGGAGCGCGTAGTCGTGCGCGTCGAGGTCGGCCGTCTCCCAGACCCCCGAGCCCTCCAGCATCCCCATCGCGCGGGCCCAGTCCCGGGTGTGTGTCCGGGCGGCCTCCACATGGGTATTGAGGCGCGCCGGATACGGGACATAGAAATCCGGCATGACGAAGGGCTGAGGCATGTGCGGACGGGCCTTTCCGGAGGAGGGTGCTGTTCCGGCCCAGCCTTACCCCTGCCCCGGTGCCCGAACCCGGGGTCAGGAATAGTCATATGAGCACAGGAAAGGGTGGTGCCGGGCGGGAACTCCGGCACCACCCCACGCCTTTCGGCCAAGCCCGCTCAGCCCCGGGAAACCCGCACGTCAGCGGCCTTCACAAAGGCGATCCGATGGCCGAACTGAATCTGGTAGTACTCCTCCTGCCCCCGCACGACCCGATGGTTCGTGCTGTCGAACACCGGTGCGTAGTAGTACTCGCCGGGCGTCTTGAGGCCCACCACGTACTCCTGCCCCGCGAGCAGCCGGTACGGCAGCGGCGACACCGCCTGCACCGGCACCCCCGCCGGATACGCCGACGCCTCCGGATAGGCCCGCCCGTACACCGGCACCTCCGCCAGCCCCTCCCGAGGAGTGAGCACCAGCCCCCGCGCGTTCACCGCCGTCGGCCCGTCCTTCGGGTTGTGGAACCACGCCTTCTGCCCGAGGTACCAGATCGCCGTCCAGTCGCCCAGACGCTCCGCCACCGCGTAGCTCTGCCCCGTCGTCGCCCGCGCCCCGGTGTCGTTGACCCCGGTCGTCGAGTCCTGCCCACCCGGCCGCAGTCCGATGTCCTTCACCAGCGGCGCGTCGGCGCTCGGCCCGGTGTGCAGGCGCACGGCACCGCTCCCGTGCGGCGCGCACGCCTCCCCGGCCGTCGCGCACCCCGTGTACACCGGCCGGTTCTCCCCGTACTCCGGCCGGATCGTCACCACGCCCGCCCGCGGGCCCGCGCTCGGCGTCAGCGGCCGGCCGAGCAGCCGGAAGTAGTGCGCCCAGTCCCAGTACGGACCCGGGTCGGTGTGCATCCCCCGGATCGACGACGTCACCGTCCCCGGCACGTTGTCGTGCCCGATCACGTGCTGCCGGTCCAGCGGGATGTCGTACCGCTTCGCCAGGTACCGCACGAGCCGCGCCGAGCTCCGGTACATCGCCTCCGTGTACCAGGAGTCCGGGGCCGTCAGGAAGCCCTCGTGCTCCAGGCCCACCGACTTGGCGTTCACGTACCAGTTCCCGGCGTGCCAGCCGACGTCCTTCAGCGGCAGGTGCTGGGCGACGTGCCCGTCCGAGGAGCGCAGCGAGTACTGCCAGGAGACGTACGTAGGGTCCTGCACCAGCTTCAGGGTGACGTCCCAGGTGGCCTCGGTGTCGTGGACCACGATGTAGTCGATCTTCTGCGAGACCGGCCGGTCCGCCTTGTCGTGGTTGCCGTAGTCGCCCTCGCCGAACTCCTCGTACGGCGCCGGGATCCACTCGCACGCCACCGTCCTCGGGCACTCCACCGGCCCCCGCGCGGGCGCGCGCAGCCCGAGCCCGGCCACCTGGCCCGTCTCCGGCGCCACCGCCGGAGCGGCCCGCAGCGCGACCCGTTGCCCGCTGTCTGTGACCCGCGCCTCGCCCGTCCGGATCACGTCGAACACGTCGTTCGCGTACGCCGCCGCCGTGGCCGTGTCGTCGGCGCCCGAGTAGCGGGCCACCGCCCCGTACCAGTCGGCCGCGTCCGGGCTCGGCGCGAGCCCGGACTCCCGCTGGGCCGCCGCGAGCAGCGCCGCGCCGCCCTCGATGTTCGCCGCCGTCGACGTCCGCAGCTCCTCCGCCGGGATCCCGGAGAGCGCCGACGCCCGCTCCAGCGTCCGCAGCCGCGCGGGCAGCTGCTCCGGCGCCGGCAGCGCCGCCTCGGCCCCGGTGCGGGCCGGGCGGGACGCGTCGCCGCGCGCGTCCTCGCCGTCCTCCGAGTGGTGCGGTACGGAACGGGCCAGCGCCGTCGCCGTGTCGGTGAGGTGCATCGGCCCGTAGCCGCCGGTCACACTGGGCGCGCCGGCGTGGCCGTCCCAGCGCGACTGGAGGTACGCGACCGCGAGCAGCACGTTCTCGGGCACGCCGTGGCGCTCGGCCGCCGCCGCGAACTGGCGCTGGAGCGAGTCCGCCACCGGCGCGTCGGCACCGGCCGGCGGCGCGCCCGACAGCAGCGGGAGGAGCAGGGCCGCCGACGCGGCGACGGAGAGCACACGACCTCGGGACGCGGAACGGAGCAAGGCGGCCTCCAGGGGCGGGGGGTGACACGGGGGCGTGCGGGACCGAACCCGTACAGGGGTAGCGGCTCCCGGACCATCCGTCAATCACCCCTCACCGCACGCGAGTTCCCACGTCAGCGCGGTCGTGAGGGCCGAACGGGGCGACTTTCGCGGTGACGGCCCGCCCACCGGCGGCGCGTCGGTGGTCTCGACCAATGAGGCCCACCCGCGCGCCCCCGGGACGCGCCGGGAAACGGGGAAGCGCCGCGCTCCCGGTGTGTCGGCACCGGGTGCGCGGCGCACACCCCCGTCTCGCGGCGGGAACCCTCAGCGCGTCCCGACCGCCGCGCGCACGGCCCGCCGCGCCATGGCGCAGTCGTCGTGCAGCCTCCTCAGCAGCAGCCGCTGCTCCTCCCCGGGGGCGAGCGCCCCCGAGGCCACCGGCACCGAACCCGCCGGCGGAGCCTCCTTGATGGTCCGCTGCACGGCCGTCTCGTACGTACGGATCTCCCGCGTCAGCACGATCATCAGGTTCACCAGGAAGGCGTCCCGGGACGCCGGGCCCTGCTGCTGTGCCATCTGGCTGATCTGCCGCCGCGCCAGCGGAGCCTCACCGAGCACCGTCCACAGTGTCGCCAGGTCGTAGCCGGGCAGGTACCAGCCGGCGTGCTCCCAGTCGACCAGGACCGGACCGGCGGGGGAGAGGAGGATGTTGGAGAGCAGGGCGTCACCGTGACAGAACTGCCCCATCCCCTGCCGCCCGCCCGCGTGCGCCAGGCCGTGCAGCAGCTTCTGGAGGTCGTCCCGGTCCCGGTCGGTGAAGAGACCCAGCTCGTGGTAGCGCGAGATCCTCGCCGCGTAGTCCAGCGGCGCGTCGAAGGTCCCGGCCGGCGGCCGCCAGGCGTTGAGCCGGGCGATCGCCCCGAGCGCCGCCCGCACGTCGGCCCGCGGCGGGGCCTCCACGGGGTGGCGCGAGAGCGCCGCGGCCCGCCCGGGCATCCGCTCGATCACCAGCGTGCAGTTCTCCGGGTCCGCGGCGATCAGCCGCGGCGCGCGCACCGGCGGACGGTGGCGGACGAAGGAGCGGTAGGAAGCTATCTCGTGCCGGAACCGCTCGACCCACGCGGGGGAGTGGTCCAGTAAACACTTCGCCACCGCCGTGGTGCGTCCGGTCGTCCCGACGATCAGGACCGACCGGCCGCTGCGCCGCAGCACCTGCACCGGGTTGAACTCCGGGCAGATCCGCTGCACCGAGGCGATGGCGACCTTCAGCTGCGCCCCCTGCGGACCGGAGAGGTCGATCCTGCCGCTCACCTGGGCACCGGTTCCGGTGCCGGTCCCGGCCGCCCAGGACCGCGGACGGACGGGCCGCTGCGCGGGGGCGAGGTACGGTCCGGCACCGGCCGGCACCAGGCGGGTCCCCGGCCGGGGCGGGGCGGACACGGAGGACGATGCTGTGTACATGGAGGTGACAGATCCCTTCGTGTGCCGACGAATCGCGTGCGTCGCCCCCGCCCGCTTCCGGTCCGCACCCTGGGGAAAATGAGGGCCGGTCGACGGGGCGGGGTGGCGCATACCTACCTGACACCCGCGCGCGGGTGGCGGAACATCGAGCGCACCCTGGCGAACCCTGGCGAATAGTCGCCAGCCCTATGACAGGGGGTTACTGTCAACTCAGCCGAGAACCTGGGGGCTTAGACGTGACAGGACAGACCAACACCCGCCTGGCGGACCTCTTCGGCCTCGCCGGCTGGTCCAAGGGCGAACTCGCGAGACTGGTCAACCGGCAGGCGGCGGCCATGGGCCACCCCCAGCTGTCGACCGACACCTCGCGGGTACGGCGCTGGATCGACAGGGGAGAGACCCCGCGCGATCCCGTACCCCGGGTGCTGGCCGCCCTGTTCACCGAGCGACTCGGTCGTGTCGTGACCATCGAGGACCTCGGGTTCGTACGACGCGGGCGTGCCGGAACACGGCAGGCCGTCAGGAACAAGGACGAGAACCCTGACGGAATGCCCTGGGCTCCCGACCGTACGGCTGCGGTCCTCACCGAATTCACGGGAATGGACCTCATGCTCAACCGACGTGGCCTGATGGGCGCGGGGATCGCGCTCACCGCCGGCTCCGCACTCAACAGCTCCCTGAACGACTGGCTCCGGACCGAGCCCTCCCGCCCGGCCGCGGCGCCCCGCGCCACCGATCCGTACCACGCCGACCCCGCCGGCTTCGACCGCTACGAGGCCGCCCCCATCGGCTCGGAGGAGATCGAGGCGCTGGAGCAGTCGGTCAAGATCTTCCGCGCCTGGGACGCCTCCCGGGGCGGCGGCCTCCAGCGCAAGGCGGTGGTCGGCCAGCTCAACGAGGTCGGCGGCATGCTCGCGTACCGCCACGCCGACCACCTCCAGCGCCGGCTGTGGGACGTCGCCGCCAACCTCGCCGTCCTGGCCGGCTGGATGTCCCACGACGTGGGCCTCGAACCCACCGCGCAGCGCTACTTCCTCATCGCCGCCCACGCCGCCCGCGAGAGCGGCGACCGGCCCCGCGCGGGCGAGGCGCTCTCCCGCGCGGCCCGCCAGATGGTCCACCTGGGCCGCCCCGACGACGCCCTCGACCTGATGGAGCTGGCCAAGTCCGGTGCGGGCGAACGCCTGTTGCCGCGCACCCAGGCGATGTTCCACACCATCGAGGCGTGGGCGCAGGCGTCGATGGGCCGGGGGCAGGCGATGCGCCGCACCCTGGGCGAGGCCGAGGACCTCTTCGTCTCCGACAAGGCCGAGGAGACGCCGAGCTGGATGCAGAGCTTCGACGAGGCCGACATGCACGGCATGCAGGCCCTCGCCTACCGCACGCTCGCCGATCACGACCCGAGCGCGGCGGCCACCGCCCAGCACCACGCGCGGCTCGCCCTTGACCTGCGGCGCGACGGGCACGACCGCTCGAAGCTCTTCGACCACATCTCGATGGCCTCGGCGTGCTTCATCGCCGACGACCCGGAGCAGGCCGACCGCTACGCCCGGCTCGCCCTGATCTCCATGGGCGAGACCTCCTCGCACCGGACCTGGCACCGCCTGCGCGAGATGTACCGGCTCACCGGCCAGTACGCGGGCTACTCGAAGATCGAGGACCTGCGGGCCGAGCTGGAGGTCGAGCTGCCGCGGTCGCCGGAGTCCCCGAGAACGGGGCAGGTCTGAGACGGGGCTCCGGCCCGCCCTGCGTACGGGGTCCCGCGTGGCGGGGTCACGGCTGCCGTGGCGCCTTTCCAGGAGCCGACGTCGCCGTCTCAGGATCCGACGCGGACGACCATCAGGCAGGCGTCGTCCTCGCGTGCCTCCTCGCCGAACTCCTCCAGGACCGTCCGCAGGCACTCCTGCGCGTCCCGTGCCTCCGCCAGCCGGGGGGCGAGGGCGAGCAGCCGTGCGACGGAGGTCTCGTCGTCGACGGGGCCGGCCGTGCGGGTCAGTCCGTCGGTGTGGAGCACGAGCACGTCGCCGGGGTGGAGCCGGGTCTCGGTCTCCCCGTACGCGAGCCTGGGTGTGGCCCCGAGGAGTACGCCCTCCGGGCGGCGCAGCGGACGGCCCGTCCCGTCGCGGAACAGCAGCGGGGCGGGGTGTCCGGCCTGCGCCCAGGTGAGCGTCTGCGCCACCGGGTCGTAGCGGCAGCACATCGCGCTGCCGAGCGCGGGCTGGCCCGAGCTGTCCAGGAGCTGGTTGAGGTGGCCCATGAGGGCGCCGGGCCGGATGCCGGCCACGGCCATGCCGCGCAGCGCGCCGAGCAGCATCGCCATCGAGGACGTCGCCGCCACGCCGTGGCCGGTGAGGTCGCCGACGGTGAGCAGGGCGTCGCCGGAGGGCAGGGCGAGGGCGTCGTACCAGTCGCCGCCGATCAGGCCGGTGGAGGCGGCGGGGAGGTAGTGTCCGGCGACGTCGAGCGGGGCGGGGCCGTCGTGGGCGAAGCGGAGCGAGCCGCGCCAGGGCGGCAGGACGGCTTCCTGGAGCTCGACGGCGACGCGGCGCTCGGTGCGCTCGACCTGCCGGCTGTGCTCCAGGCTGTCCCGGCTCTCGCGGACGGCGCGCTCGCTGCGGCGCAGTTCGCTGACGTCCCTTAAGACGGCCCACATGGAGGCGGTGCAGCCGTCGGTGTCGAGCACCGGCTCGCCGGTCATGTGCACGGTGCGGACCTTGGCGTCGGTGCGGACGATCCGGAACTCGCCGTCGATCGGCTTCCCGTCGATCAGGCAGTCCGTCACCATCGCCTGGAGCCGGGGCTGGTCCTCGGAGAAGACGACGGTCGGCATCTCGTCGAGCGACATGGGGCCCAGTTCGCGCGGACGTCCGAAGATCTGGAACAGTTCTTCGGACCAGCTCACCTCGTCGGTCAGCAGGTTCCACTCGGCGCTGCCGACGCGGGTGAGGAGCGAACCGGTGCGGGCCGGGGCCTCGCCGTACGCGGCGCCGGCGTCACTGGTGAACGAGCCGTCGAAGACGGAGGCGTCCTCCCCGGGCGCGGCGTCCTCGGGCGCGGGGTCCTGCCGGGCGGGCAGCGTCACCGCCGGCGCGCCGCCCCGGAGCAGTCCGAACTGCGCGCGCAGATCGTCGAGTTGATGCATCGCCAGATCGCAGAGCGTGCGCTGCCAGCGCTGCTGGGGATCGTCGTCGTGGGCTGCGGCGTCCCGGCGGACGGCGTCGACCTCGCCGCGCAGACGGCTCGTCTGCGAGATCAGCGCGTCCACGGCACCCGGCTCCGGCGGCTGGGCGGGGTGGTCCGCGAACAGAGGGGACGGCATGTCGTACTCCGATACAGGCGCGGCGCGGCCCGAGTGGGAAAGGGGCCTGGAGACGACTGTGGCACAGGGTCCGAGCGGCCGTAAGGGATTTGGCAACACTCGATCCGGTGGTGCTTCTGGCATATGCCTGAGGCCCGGCCGTTATCGGCCACGACACAACGAGTTACGGTGCACGTGTGGTGAGCGACGAGTCGAACGGTACGGCGGGCGCGGTGGGTACGGACACGGGGGAGGCGGCGGTGGCTACGGGCCCGTCGGGCATGGGTGCGGCGGGCACGGCGGGTACGAGCACGGGCACGGCGGTGCTGCTGGCCGCGGCGCCCGCGGGGCGCGGGCGCGTGATGGACGCGGCCTCGGTGCTGCCCGTGCTCGCGGCGGTGCCGCCCGGCGTGCTCACCGGCACGGCGACCGCGACGCTCGTCGAACTCGCGGACCCCATCGACCCGCAGACCGTCCTCACGCGGCTGCGCGCCGCCGCGCAGGCCCCCGGACCGCTGGTCCTCTACCTCGCGGGCCAGCTCCACCTGGACCGCCGCCAGCAGCTTCCCCATCTCGCCCTGGCCCGCAGCACCTCGGCCGCCCTCCGCTACACCGCCCTGCCCTGGCACTGGCTCGCGGAGGCGGCCGCCTCCCGTCCGGCCGGGACGACGACGGTCGTCGCGGACCTCGTCGCCGACCCGGAGGCATGGGCCCGCCTCGGCACCGGCCCGGAACTGCTGCGCCTGAACCCGGCCCCCACGCTCTACGCCCGCGTCACCCCGTCCCCGCGCCGGGGCGAGCCGGCCACCCCCGACTACCTCCGCGCCTGGGCCGACCAGTGGCGCGCCGGCGCCCGCCTCCCCTTCCCCGCCCTGCACGCGGAGGCGGTCGTCCGTACGCAGGGCGCGCAGGCGCTGTTCTTCGCGCCGGGCGGTCAGCCGGGGGCGCCGTCGGTGGCTGTGCCTGTGCCGGTGCCTGTCGCTGCCCTTGCGTCGGTGGTCGCTCCCGTTCCTGTTCCCGTCCCTGCTCCTGTTCCCGTCTCTGTGCCCGTGCCCGTTCCCGTTCCGGTGGGGCCTCCGGCCCTGCCCGCGGGGTTCGCGGCGGCTGCGCCCGAGGCGTCCGAACTCTCTTCCGGGACCATGAAGTTGGTTCCTGCCAAGGCGAAGAGCGCCCCGAGCCCGGTCCTGGAGAAGGCCGTCCCGCCGATGCCTCCGGCCCCTCCCGCCGCGCCGTCCGCGATACAACCGGAGGAACCGGCCGCGGCACATGATCCGCATCCCGCGATCCTGTCGGCCGCCATGGCGGGGCGGCATGCCGAGGCGGCGGAGATGGCGGCGGCTTGGGAGCGGGACGCGTTGCGGCGGTTCGGGCCCCGGTCGGGGGAGGCGGTGCACTGGATGGAGGTGCGGGCGGACCTCGCGCGGCTCGCGGGGGAGCCCGCCCGTAGTTGCGAGCTGTGGCTCGCGGTCGCCGAGGCGCGGCTCGGGCTGCGGCAGCAGCCGGACGACCGGGACGTCGAGGGGGCGGTGGACCGGGCGCACCACCAGTGGGAGCAGATCACCGACGCGGCCCGTGCCCGCGCGCTCGGCCCGACCCTGGTAGCCCTGCGCCGGCGCGTCCCGGGCCGCCGCCCGGGAGCCCTGGAGGCCCTGCGCCGCCGCATGCACTCCCGCTGACCGGGCCCCGGCCCACCCCGACAGGAAGTTCCGATGTCCCCCTCCTCGCTCCCCGAGTCCTGGCTCCGGGGGGTCGCCGCCAACCCGGCAGCCCCGTCCGACGTCCTGATACGCCTGCTCGACCAGGCCGGACGCCCGGCCTGGCAGACCCTCTGCGAGGAGCGGGACCTTCCCCCGGACGTCGTCGACGCGGTCGTCGCGCACCCGGACCGGGCCGTCCGCCGCCTGTTCGCCCACAACCCCCACGTCGCGCCCGCCCAGCGGGGCAGGCTGGTCCGCGATCCCTCCGGCCTCGTGCGGGCCGGACTCGCCGGCGGCCCCCGGCCGAAGCCCCGCAGGGCGCGGCCCCTGCCGGACGCCGTGCTCGAAGCCCTCCTGACGGCGGAGGAGGCGGGCGAGGACAACATGGTCACGGCGGCCGAGGTCGTGGGGGAGCTGGTCTCCTCGCGCCAGATCCCGCTGTCCTTCTGGCGCGGGCTGCACGATCACCCGCGTCCCGAGCTCCGGCGCATGGGCATGGACCACCTGTGGCGCGGACTCGGCCCCGTACAGCGCGCCGCCCTGCTCGCCGATCCGGATCCCGGCGTACGGGCGGCGGCCGCACGCCGGGTCAGGGACATGGACCCCGTCGCCATGGAGGCCGATCTGCCGGAGCGGGACTGTCACCACCGGCGGGGGCTGCTCACCAACTACCCCGTCACCGACGCCGTGGCCGAGGCGTGTCTCGCCGGCGGGCGGGACCTGTGGGCCCTCGCGCAGAACCGCCACACGCCGTTCTTCGCCGTCGTCCGCCTCGCCCGCGACCCGGACCCCGAGGTACGGGAACGCGTGGCGGCCAGGGCGGACCTGGACGCGGCGCTCCTGGCGGAACTGGCCGAGGACCCGGACGAGTCCGTCCGGACGCGGGCGGTGACGCACCCGCTGCCCCGCACCTGGGCCGAGCGCGACGCCATCGACGGCGTGACGGGATGGCACGCCGTGGACTGCGACTGTCCGATCGCCGAGCCGGACGCCTGGCTGACCGACGGGGCGGACGCGAGCTGGTACGCGGCGTGCGCCGTCTCCGAGCACACCGTCCTCCGCCGGGTCGCCGCGAGCCACCCCGCCCTGCCCGCCGCACTGGTCGGGCCGCTGGCCGAGGACCCCGACCCCGAGGTGCGGCACCGGCTCGCCTGCCATCACCCGCTGGCGCCGCCCGAGACCGTCCTCGCCACCTTCGTCGCGCGCCCCCGCCAGCGCGCGCACCTGCTGACCCTGCCGGGGATGCCCCGCACCGGCCTCCGCCACCTGCTCGACCACGAGGACCCGGAGGTCCGCGCCCTCGCCGCCGCCGACCCGGGCCTGGACCCGGCGTCCGTACGGCTGCTCACGGATCCCGACGCGCGGGTGCGCCGGGCGGCCGCCGCCGCCCCGGCCCTGCGCGACGAGGCCGTCCTCGCGGCGCTGCTGGACGACCCCGCGACGGCGGAGGGCGCGGCGGCCAATCCGAACCTGCCGGCCCGCCGTCTCCACGCGCTCCTCGACCTGGCGGGCGTACCCGCCCCCGGCGTCCGCCCGCCGTCACCGCCGCGCGCGGTGGTTCCGTACCCGCAGGAAGGCCCCTCGTGACGTCTCTCGCCCGCGCGCAGCGCTCCCTCGCCGACCCGTCCGTCCGTCACCCGCTGTGGCCGCCGCTGACCGCCGGATGCCCGGTGACGTCCACGGACGAGGTCGCGTACCCGCTGGAGGTCGACTACGACTACGACGCGGTGCCGGCGGAGCTCTTCGCCGGGCCCGCCGCGCACGGGCTTGAGCGGTGGGCGCCCCTGCTGCCCCCGCTGGCCGCGCCGGGGCTGGGGGAGGGGAACACGCCGCTGGTCGAGCTGGCCGACGGGGTGTGGGTGAAGGACGAGTCGCGCAATCCGACGTGGAGCCACAAGGACCGGCTCAACCGCGTGGCGGTGAGCGCCGCCGTGGCCTCCGGCGCGCGGGGCATCGTCGTCTCCTCGTCCGGCAACCACGGCGCCGCGGCCGCCGCGTACGCGGCCCGGGCGGGCCTACCGTGCGCCGTCTTCACCTCGCCGTACGCGCCGCCCGCCGTCGCCTCCCATCTGCGGGCCTACGGCGCGACCGTGCTGACCGTCCCCTACGCCTCCGTACGGCCCCTGATGCGGCGGATCGTCGACGAGCTCGGCTTCCAGTCGGTCAGCAGCGTCACCGACTCCGCGCACACCGGGCACCCGTTCGGCCCGGAGGGGTACAAGACGATCGCGTACGAGATCGCGCTCGCGCTCGGGCGGGCCCCGGCCGCCGTCCATGTCCCCACCGGCTATGGCGAGTTGCTGTTCGGGGTCGCCAAGGGCTTCCAGGAGCTGGCCCGGCTCGGGGTGACCGGTGGCGTGCCCCGCGTGTACGGCGTCGAGCCGTCCGCCGCCGGCGCCCTCACCGAGGCGCTGCGGACCGGTCGTCCTGCCGCCCGTGTGCCCGTCGGCCCGACCGCCGCGTACGCCATCGACTGCGAGGTGAACAGCTACCGGGGCGTGCTGGCCGTCCAACGCACCGGCGGCGCCGCCTGTACGGTGACGGACGATCAGCTGGCGGCGACGCAAGAGGAGTTGGCGGCGCAGGGCATCTGGTGCGAGGCGTCCGCCGCCGCCGGTCTCGCCGGTCTCCGCGCGCACGGACCGGACCCGGCGGACGAGGACGGGCCGGTCGTCTGCGTGGTCACGTCCAGCGGCTACAAGGACGTGGCCACCGGGCGGGAGTCCGTCGCCCCGATGGACCCCGACTGGGACGACATCCGTGGCCTGCTGAAGATCTGACGGGGCGTCGGCGGCTCAGTGCGCGCGGTGGTACTCCGCCACCGCGTCGAAGGCCGCCTTCGGCTCCCACGGGAGTTCGGGGTAGCGGGTGCCCGTGCGGTCCTCGTACACCTTGACCACCCCGTAGCTCGCCAGGTCCAGGTCGTCGGCCGGGTCGCCGTCGGGACGGTGGACGTGGTCGTGGAGGGCGAAGGTGAAGACGAAGGTCGTGTCGACGCCGGACTCGTCGAAGACGGCGAGGAGTTCGCGCACGTACGCGGCCTGGCCCTCCTCGTCGCGTTCGTACGCGCCCGTCAGCCGGACCGGGCCCGACGCGTCGTACTCGACCACCTCCAGGCCGAGCGCGCCCCGGTCGCCGGCGCCCCGGTAGCAGGCCGCGCCGAACTCGGTGACGGCCACCGGCTTGCCGCCCGCGCCCGCGACCATGCCCCGTACCCCCTCGGCGAAGCCGTCCGCGATGGCCGCCGAGCGGTAGACGTCCACGGACACCAGATCGAACGGCGTCCAGTCGACGCCTTCGAGAGGGACGGAGGCGTAGGTCACCGGGCCGCCGAAGCGGGCGCGGACGACGGCCGCCGCCTCGGCGAGGAAGGCGTTCACCCGGGCCCGGACGCCGCCGAGCGCCGCCCGCAGCTCGTCCGGGCGGCCGAGCAGCGCCACCCGCTCGCCGGTGTCGGCGCCGGGCAGGAACCCCGGGTTCATGAGGCTGAGTTCGGCGCCGGTGACGAAGACGACCTCGGCGCCCCGCCTCCGCAGCCGTTCGGCGCGCTCGGCGCAGTCCGCGAAGAGCGCGAGCAGGTCGGCCCCGGTCTCTTCGAGGGGGTACGGCGAGAACCAGACCTCCAGGCCCAGGTCGGCCGCGTACCCCGCCGCCAGCTCGATCCGGTCCGGATCGCCGCCCATCACCCGGACCGCCGTGCAGCCGAGGTCGTCGCGGATGATCTCCAGCTCCCGCCGGACGGTCTCCGGCTCGAAGGCGCGGCGGGCGTTCCGCCCGTGCTTCACGAACCCCGTGTCGTAGCTGATGCCCTTGGCGCGCATGGCCGCTCCCACTTCCAGGTTTAAGGTACGCGCCGTACCTTAAATGGGGCTGAGGCGGTGCGGCAAGGAAGATGGGGAGGTACGGCCCGTACCGGAGAGGGGTGGTCATGGAGCACGACGCGGCAGCGGGGGAGCGCCGGACGGAGGCCGGGCGGACGCGCCGGCGCGGCGCCGCGCTGGAGGAGGCGATCCTCGACGCCGCCGCCCGGGAGCTCACCGAGTCCGGCTTCGCCGGCATGACCATGGACAAGGTCGCGGCCCGCGCCGGCACCAACAAGAACGCCCTCTACCGCCGCTGGCCCCACCGGCTGGCCCTCGGCACCGCCGCGTACAAGCGGCTCGCCACCGCCGCGCCCGTCCCCGACACCGGCACCCTGCGCGGCGACGTCCTGGAACTCCTGCGGCAGGCCAACCGCCACTGGAGCTCCCCGCTCGGCACCGTCCTGCGCGAACTCCTCGCCGCGGCCGGCGGGGCCGCCGACTTCCTCGCCGCGCTCCAGGAGCAGTCCGGCGACGCGGCGGCCGCCCCCTGGCTCACCGTCCTCGGCCGGGCGGTCGCCCGCGGCGAGGCCGCCCCCGAGGCGCTGCACCCCCGGGTCGCCACCGTCGCCGTCGTCCTGCTGCGCAACGAGTTCGTCGTCCGGGGGGTGCCCAGCGCCCCCGACGACGTCCTCGTCGAGATCGTCGACGAGGTCTACCTCCCGCTCGTCCGCGGTCGCGGCCCCGCCCTGCGATGATCAGACGTATGACCGTCTCCCCGCCCCGCCGCTCCCCGGCCCCCGGCGCCGAGGCCCCGCGAGCCGAGGCCCCGCGAGTCGAGGGGGTTCCGCAAGCCGAGGACGTGCTGCGCACCGAGCGGCTGCTGCTTCGGCCCGTGCGGAGGGCGGACGTGCCCGCCGTGACCCGGCTGTGGATCGACCCGGAGGTGCGCCGGCACCTCGGCGGGCCGGTCATCGAGCCGGTCGTCCGCATCCGGCAGCGGCGGATCGTCGGCGCGCCCGGCTGCCACGCCGTGGTCCGCGCCCGGGACGGCGTGCTGCTCGGCCTCGTCACCGTCGAGGCGGCCGGGCGGGGCGGCGAGACCGAGGTGTCGTACCAGTTCCTGCCCGAGCACTGGGGGAGCGGCTACGCCCGCGAGGCCGTGGCCGCCGCCGTCGCCCGGGTCCTGGAGACCGCGACGAGCGTCGTCGCCGTCACCCAGGAGGCCAACGACCGCTCCCGCCGCCTCCTGGAGGCGGTCGGTCTGGAGCACGCCGAGTCCTTCGAGGAGTGGGACGCCCGGCAGGTCCTGTACCGGCGGAGGCGCTAGGCGGGGCCGGCGCCCGCGGCCAGCCGGGTCACCGCGCGCTCGACGCGCGCCGCCCGGGTCTTCGCCGTCCGGGCCTGCCACAGGCCGAGGATCACCAGATAGCGGTCCGTCTTCCCCAGCGCCTCGAAGGCGCGGGCCGCCTCCGGGCGGGCCGCGAGGGCGGCCGCCAGGTCGTCGGGGACCGTCGCGTCCTTCTGCGAGGGGTACGCGGCGGCCCACCGTCCGTCCGCCTGGGCCGCCCGCACCTCCGCGAGCCCCGGCTCGCGCATCCGGCCGTCCGCGAGCAGCCGCTCGACCTGGCGCACGTTGACCTGGGACCACAGGCTGCGCGGCCGGCGCGGGGTGATCTTCTGGAGGTACGAGCGCTCGTCGCGGGCCTTGCGCTTGCCGGTGATCCAGCCGTAGGCCAGCGTCACGTCGAGGATCTCGTCGGCCGTCGGCGAGGGCAGGCCGCCGCCCTTGCGGCCCAGCAGCATCCAGATGCCGGGGGTGTCGCCGTGATGGGCGGCGAGCCACGCCTCCAGCTCGTCGCCGCCGTCGAAGGCGAGGACCTCCAGCCCTTCGTCCGTACCGACCGACTCCACCCGTCCGCCTTTCCCGCGGGCGCCCCCGCGGACGCGTCCTTCACACGATATTGACACTGGCCGGACATCGGCCGTAACTTGCGTGCAACGTCGAACTAACGCGCGTTACTAAAGCGCGTAACCGATCAGTTCCGGCCGGGGGGCCGTGCAGGAGAGGGAGGGGTCATCGTGGCGGCCAACAGCGCCCGCAGCGTCACCATGAGCGATGTGGCCCGGCGGGCCGGAGTGTCGCGCACCGCCGTGTCCTTCGTCCTGAACGACCGGCCCGGCGCGGCGATCCCCGACGAGACCCGGCGCCGGATCCTCGCCGCCATCGAGGAGCTGGGCTACCGGCCGAACGCCGGGGCCCGCGCCCTCGCCGCCCAGCGCAGCGAGTGGTACGGCCTGATCACCGAGATCGTCACCGCCCCCTTCGCGGTCGACGTCATCAAGGGAGCCCAGGACCGGGCCTGGCTCGACCGGAAGTTCCTGCTGATCGCCGCGAGCGAGGGCGACCCGGCCCAGGAGGCCGCCGCCCTCGACAAGCTCCTGGAGCAGCGGGTGGAGGGACTGCTCTACGCCACGACCTGGCACCGCGCGGTCACCCTCCCGAGGGCCGCCCGCGAGGTCCCGACCGTCCTCGTCAACTGCTACGACGCCGAGGGCGAGCTGCCCTCCGTCGTCCCCGACGAGGTCACCGGCGGCCACCGCGCCGCCCGGCACCTGGTCCGGGCCGGCCACGAGCGCATCGGCCTGATCAACCTCGACCCCGGCATCCCGGCCGCCGTCGGCCGCCGCGAGGGGTACGAGCGGGCGCTGCGCGAGGCCGGACTCCCCCTCGATCCCGCGCTGGTCGTCTCCGGCCACGCGACCGCCGACGGCGGCTACACCGCCGCCTGCGAACTGCTCGACCGCGCCGACCGGCCCACCGCGCTCTTCTGCGCCAACGACCGGATGGCGATGGGCGCGTACGACGCCATCAAGGAACGCGGGCTGCGCATCCCGGACGACGTGGCCGTGGTGGGCTACGACAACCAGGAGCTCATCGCCGCCTATCTGCGGCCCAAGCTGACCACCCTCGCCCTCCCCTTCGAGGAGATGGGCGCCAGGGGCGTGGAGATGCTGGCCGCCCTCGCAGCGGGGCAGCCGCTCGACACCCCTCGGGTGACGGTCGACTGCCCGCTGCTCGAACGCTCGTCGGTCTGACCGCGAATCAGCTCCGCCGAGTCATCTCGTCCCGTCTTCGTCTGGTGTGTTGAAGAGAGGAAAGAGTCGCCATTATGACACCCTCCCCCGTCGGTGGTCGATCTTCACGACGGTTCCGCCCCGCCCTGCTCGCGGCCGCCGCCGCGACCGCGCTCCTGCTGACCGGCTGCTCCGGCGGCGCCGGCGCGACCGGATCCGAGGGCGCCCCGGGCGCCCGGCTGCTCACGATCCCGCGCGAGGACATGGGCACCTTCACCCGGAACTTCAATCCGTACTCGCCCAAGGCCGCCCCGATGACCCGCGAGGCGGTCTACGAGCCGCTGATGATCCACAACCCGGCCGACGGCAAGGACACCCCCTGGCTCGCCACCTCGTGGACCCGCGCCACGGACGGGAAGTCGGTCACCTTCGCGCTCCGCGAGGGCGTGAAGTGGTCCGACGGCAAGCCCTTCACCGCCGAGGACGTCGTCCACACCTTCGAGCTCCAGAAGAAGCTCCTCGGCGGCTTCGACTACCTCACCAAGGTCACCGCCGACACCCCGGCCGAGGTCACCTTCCACCTCTCCAAGCCGTTCGCGCCCGCCCTGTACGAGATCGGCGGCCACTTCGTCACGCCGAAGCACATCTGGTCGAAGATCGCCGACCCGGCGAGGGACGTCAACGCCACCCCCGTCGGCACCGGCCCCTACACCCAGGTCGCCGCCTTCCAGGCCCAGTCGTACGAGCTGCGGAAGAACCCCTCGTACTGGCAGCCCGCGAAGCAGCGGATCGCCGGCATACGGATGCTCGCCTTCTCCGGCAACGACAGCGCCAACCTCGCCTTCACCAACGGCGAGGTCGACTGGACGCAGTCCTTCATCCCGGAGATCGAGAAGTCCTTCGTCGCGAAGGACCCGGAGAAGAACCACTACTGGTTCCCCACCACCGGCTCCATGGTCAACTGGCAGCTCAACACCGCCAAGGCCCCCTTTGACGACCCCGCGCTCCGCAAGGCCCTCAGCCGCGCCGTGGACCGCGAGAAGATCGCCAAGGTCGCCATGAACGGCTACACCGAGCCCGCCGACTGCACCGGCCTCTCCCACGGATACGACGCCTGGCGCGACGCGGCCGTCGTCGCCTCCTGCGACTGGACGGCCTACGACCCGAAGGCCGCCGCGACCGCCCTCGACGCCGCCGGGTACAAGGCCGGAGGCGACGGGAAGCGCGCCCGGAAGGACGGCGAGCCGCTCACCCTCGACATCTCCGTCGGCTCCGCCTCCTCCGACTGGATCTCGGTCGCCAACATCATCAAGCAGAACCTCGCCGCCGTCGGCGTCACCGCCACCGTCAAGTCCCCCGACTGGTCCGCCGTCGTCGCCTCCTACGAGGACGGCTCCTTCGACAGCGGCATCGTCTGGAGCGGCAACGGCGCGACCCCGTACGAGTTCTACCGGGGCGCCATGGCGACGTCGACCGTCAAGCCCGTCGGCGAGAAGGCCACCGAGAACTACCACCGCTTCGGCGACCCGAAGGCCGACGCCCTCATCGACGCCTTCGCCGCCGGCGACACCGCGACCCAGAAGGCCAAGGCCGTCGAGTTGCAGAGGCTGTTCGCCGCCGATGCCCCCGTCGTCCCGCTCTTCCCCGGCCCCGAGTGGGGCGCGTACACCGATAGCCGCTTCACCGGCTGGCCGACCGAGGAGAACCCGTACGCGACGCTCTCCAACCGGTCCGTGACCACCGTCCTGGTGCTCACCTCCCTCCAGCCCGTCACGGGCAAGTAAGCCCGCGGGGGCGGCCCGCCGCCCGGCCGTCCGGCCGCCCCCGCCCCGTACCTCACCAGGGAGAAGAGCAGTGCGTCTCGTCCTGCGTAACCTGGGGTTCTATCTCCTCGCCTTCTGGGTCTCCGTCACCCTGAACTTCCTGCTGCCGCGCCTCATGCCCGGAGACCCCGTCTCCCGGATGTTCGCCCAGGCACAGGGGACGATGCGGCCCGAGCAGATAGCCCAGCTCCAAAAACTCTTCGGTCTCGACGAACGGCCCCTGTGGCGCCAGTACGTCGACTACCTCCACCAGGTCGGCACCGGCGACCTCGGCATCTCCATCTCACGCTTCCCGACCCCCGTCTCCGAGGTCATCGGCTCCCAGATCGGCTGGACCCTCCTCCTCGGCGGCACCGCCCTCGTCATCGCCGCCGCCCTGGGCAACCTCCTCGGGGTACTGGCCGCCTGGCGGCGCGGGGGGATCCTCGACTCCGCCTTCCCGCCCCTGCTGATCTTCATCGGCTCGTTCCCGTACTTCTGGCTGGCCATGGGCGCCCTCTACCTCTTCGGCGTCACCCTCGGCTGGTTCCCGCTCCGGCACGCGTACGACGCCGGTCTGGTCCCCGGTCTCGACGCCGCCTTCCTCGGCAACGTCGCCACCCACCTCGTGCTGCCCGCCCTCACCATCGTGCTCGTCTCCATCGGCGGCTGGATGCTCGGCATGCGCAACACGATGATCGCCACCACCGCCGAGGACTACATCACCATGGCCGAGGCGAAGGGCCTCAGCCCGTACCGGATCATGTTCCGGTACGCGGCGCGCAACGCGCTGCTGCCCTCCGTCACCAACTTCGGCATGGCGCTCGGCTTCATGGTCGGCGGCGCCCTCCTCACCGAGGTCGTCTTCGCCTACCCCGGCATCGGCTACCAGCTCCTCGCCTCCGTACAGGCCCTCGACTACCCGCTGATGCAGGGCATCTTCCTCACCCTCACGGCCGCCGTGCTGCTCGCCAACTTCGTCGTCGACCTCGTCCACGTCCGTCTCGACCCGCGCGTCCGCGTCCGCTGAGGAGGGGAGCCGCCACCATGTCCGTCCTCGACACCCGGGGGACCGCCGTGCCCGACACCGGGCCCGCCGCCCGCCCGGCCCCCACCGGGCCGCCCGCCCGCCGGAGCCTGCTCCGCAAGGTCCTCGCCGAACGCAAGGCCCGCACCGGCCTGCTGCTCCTCGCCGTCTTCGCCCTCCTCGGCCTGCTCGCGCCCGTCCTCGCCCCCGGCGACCCGTCGCTCATCGGCGACTCCGGCGCCACCCCGCCCTCCGCCGCCCACTGGCTGGGCACCACCGCCAAGGGGCAGGACGTCCTCGCCCTCACCCTGTGGGGCACCCGCAGCTCGATGCTCGTCGGCTTCACCGTCGGGCTCGCCGCCACCCTCGTCGCCCTCCTCGTCGGCCTCGCCTCCGCCTACCTCGGCCGGCTCGTCGACGACGTCCTCACCCTCGTCACCAACATCTTCCTGCTGCTGCCCGGGCTGCCGCTCCTCGTCATCCTGGCCGCCTTCCTGCCGCCCGGCACCACCACCGTCGTCCTCGTCCTCACCCTCACCGGCTGGGCCGGCTCCGCCCGGGTGCTGCGCGCCCAGGCCGCCTCCATCCGCGGCAAGGACTTCGTCGCCGCCGCCGTCGTCACCGGCGAACGGCCGCTGCGAATCATGTTCCGCGAGATCCTGCCCAACATGGCCTCCGTGGTGATGACCACCGTCCTCGGCTGCGTCATCTTCGGCATCGGCGCCCAGGCGGGCCTGGAGTTCCTCGGCCTCGGCGACTCCTCCGTCGTCAGCTGGGGCACCAACCTCTACTGGGCCGGCAACGACGGCGCCCTCATGACCGGAGCCTGGTGGGCCTTCCTCCCCTCCGGCCTCTGCATCGCCCTCGTCGCCTTCGCCCTCGCCCTCGTCAACTACGCCGTCGACGAGATCACCAACCCGCGGCTGCGGTCCCGGCGCCGGAAGGAGAAGAAGTGAACATCCTCGACGTCCAGAACCTGCGGGTCGAGTACCGGAGCGAGGGACGCACCGTCGTCGGCGCCGACGACGTCTCCTTCACCATCGGCCCCGGCGAGGTCTTCGGCCTCGCCGGAGAGTCCGGCTGCGGCAAGTCGACCCTCGCCAACGCCGTCATGCGGCTCCTCAAGGAACCCGCCGAGATCACCGCGGGACGCGTCCTCTTCAAGGGCCGGGACGTCCTCGCCCTGGACGACCGGGAACTGCGCGCCTTCCGCTGGCGCGAGATCGCCATGGTCTTCCAGTCCGCGATGAACTCCCTCAACCCCGTCCTCACCGTCGGCGAACAGATCGCCGACATCTTCACCACCCACGAGAAGCTGCGGAAGAAGGCCGCCCGCGAGCGCGCCGGCGAGCTCCTCGGACTCGTCGGCATCAGCCCCGACCGGCTCCGCGCCTACCCCCACCAGCTCTCCGGCGGCATGCGCCAGCGCGTCGTCATCGCCATGGCCGTCGCCCTGCGCCCCTCGCTGCTCATCATGGACGAGCCGACCACCGCCCTGGACGTGGTCGTGCAGCAGGAGATCATGGCCCAGATCGCCGAACTCCAGCGCGAACTCGGCTTCTCCATCCTCTTCATCACCCACGACATGTCCCTCATGGTCGAGATGTCCCACCGCATGGGCGTCATGTACGGCGGCCGGATCGTCGAACTCGCCCCCGCCCGGGACCTCTTCGCCCACCCCCGGCACCCCTACACCGAGGCGCTGATGCGCGCCTTCCCGCCGCTCTCCGGCCCCCGCGCCACCCTCACGGGCCTCTTCGACGCCCCGCGCACCGCCGACAGCTGCGGCTTCCACCTCAGCTGCCCCGCCGACCGGTCCGACTGCTCCACATCCATCCCGGACCTGCGCGAGCTCGCCCCCGGCCACTGGGCCGCCCTCACCGAAGGCGCCACCGCATGACACTCCTCCGGATCCGGGGCCTCACCAAGGACTTCCAGGTCGGCTCCGTCTTCTCCCGCCGCCGCGTCCGCGCCGTCCATGGCGTCGACCTCGACCTCCCACAGGGCCGCGTCACCGCCCTCGTCGGCGAGTCCGGCAGCGGCAAGTCCACCATCGCCCGCTGCGTCGCCCGCCTCGAACAGCCCACCGCCGGCCGGATCCTCCTCGACGGCGAGGACGTCCTGCGCACCGAGCGCCGCCGGGCGAGCCGCGCCTACCGGGGCTCCGTCCAGATGGTCTTCCAGGACCCCTTCGGCTCCCTCAACCCCGTCCACCGCGTCGAGCACTTCCTCACCCGCGCGCTCGTCCTGCACGGCCACCCCGCCGACCGGGGCCGGCTCGCCGACCTGATGGCCGAGGTCGGCCTCCCCGCCGACCACCTCGACGCCCACCCGCACGAACTCTCCGGAGGACAGCGCCAGCGCGTCGCCATCGCCCGCGCCCTCGCCGTCGGCCCGCGCGTCCTGCTCGCCGACGAACCCACCTCCATGCTCGACGTCTCCGTCCGCGTCGGCGTCCTCAACCTGATGCGCCGCCTCCGCGACGAACGCGACCTCTCCATGCTCTACATCACCCACGACCTGGGCTCCGCCCGCTACCTCGCCGACACCACCGCCGTCATGTTCGCCGGCGAACTCGTCGAGGGCGGCGACGCGCTCGCCGTCATGGACGCCCCCGCCCACCCCTACACCCGGCTGCTGCTCTCCGCCGTCCCCGACCCCGAACGGCGCACCGGCTACGACAAGGCCGAGCGGGCCCGGCTGCGCGCCGCCGTCCTCGCGCCCGAGTCCTGCCCGTACGACGACGGCACGTGCAGCGCCACCACCCCCGTACGCCACGTCGTCGGCGAGGACGAGGGCCAGCCGCACTGGGTGCGCTGCCACCTCTACGCCCCCGCCCGCGAGCTCGCCCACCGCGTCCTCCAGGGCGCGGACACCCCGGAAGCCGAGACCACCGCCGCATGACCCACGACCTCATCGCCGCGCACCCGCCCCTCGCGGAGGACCTCGCCGCGCGCGCGTTCCGCGACCCGCACCGCCCCCGCTACCACTTCACCTCGCCGGGCGGCTGGCTCAACGACCCCAACGGGCTGACCCACTGGAACGGCGTCTTCCACCTCTTCTACCAGTACAATCCGCTCGCCCCCGCCCACCACCGCATCCACTGGGGCCACGCCACCTCCACCGACCTCGTCACCTGGACCGACGAACCCGTCGCCCTCGTCCCCGGCGCCAGCGGCCCCGACCGCGACGGCTGCTGGTCCGGCGTCCTCGTCGACGACGGCGGCGTCCCCACGCTCGTCTACTCGGGCCGCCACGGCGAGCGCGAACTGCCCTGCGTCGCCACCGGCACCCCCGACCTCCGCCACTGGACCAAGGACCCCGCCAACCCGGTGATCGCCGCCCCGCCGGAGGACCTCGACCTCACCGCCTACCGCGACCACTGCGTCTGGAAGGAGGACGGCCGCTGGCGCCAGCTCATCGGCTCCGGCATCCGGGGCCGGGGCGGCACCGCCCTCCTGTACGACTCCGAGGACCTGCGCACCTGGCGGTACGCCGGTCCCCTCCTCACCGGCGACGCCTCGGACGGGCGCTCCGGCGACCCCGACTGGACCGGCACCATGTGGGAGTGCGTCGACCTCTTCCGGGTGGACGGCACCGACGTCCTCGCCTTCTCCGCCTGGGACGAGGGCACCACCCACCACCCGCTCTACTGGACCGGACGGTACGAGGGCGACCGCTTCACCCCCACTGCCCTGCACCGGCTCGACTACGGGCAGAACCACTTCTACGCCCCCCAGTCCACCCGCGACGCCGCCGGCCGCCGCGTCCTGTTCGGCTGGCTCCAGGAAGGGCGCGGCGAGGACGCCACCGCCCGCGCCGGCTGGTCCGGCGTCATGTCCCTGCCGCGCCTGGTCACCCTCGGCGCCGACGGCGCCCTCCACCAGGCCCCCGTCCCCGAGCTCGACGCGCTCCGCCGCGACCACGTCGCCGTCGGCCCCTTCACCCCCGGCCCCGACCCCGCCGAGGCCCTCGACGCGATCCGCGGCGACCAGCTCGACCTGGAGGCCACCCTGCGCCTCGCCCCCGGCGCCGTGATCCGGCTCGGGGTCCGCGAGACCCCCGACGGCACCGAGCGCACCGTCGTCGAACTCGCCCGCGAGGGCGCCGCCCCGACCGCCACGCTGCGGCTGCACCGCGAGGCGAGCAGCCTCGACCCGGACACCGACACCACCCCGCGCTCCGGCGAGGTGCCCCTCACGGAGGACGGCACCGTCGAACTCCGCGTCCTGGTCGACCACTCGGCCCTGGAGATCTTCGCCGGCGGTCGCGCCCTCGCCTCCCGCGTCTACCCGACCCGCCCCGACGAGGCCCTCGGCGTCTCCCTGGCCGCCAACGGCGCGGCCCACGTCCACCGCCTGGACGCCTGGCACATGGCCCCGGTCTTCACCGCGCCCCGCCCCCTCTGGCCCTGACGGGCCCTGAACCCCCTCGGGAGCGCGCGGCCGTCCGCCCGCCGCGCGCTCCCCGTCCTGTCGTCCTCACGCGCCACCCACCGCCGAGGAGGCCCCCATGCACCACGTCCCTTCCCCCGCCACCCCGTCCCGGCGCGCCGTGCTCGCCACCGGGGCGCTCGCCGCACTGCCCCTCGCCCTGACCGCCGCGCCCGCCGCGGCCCTGCCGGGCGCCCGCCGGAAGAAGGCCGCGCCCGCCGGCGCGGTGACCTCACCCGTACCCGATCCCCTTCCGTACCGGGGGAGTTGGCAGCGTACGGCCGACGGCGGGCAGCGGGCCGCCGCCCCGGCCGGAGGCACCGCGCTCGCCGTGACCGAGCACCGGACCGGCGGCCGCGCCGGGTTCACCGTCCGCGTCGAGGCCGACCCGGCCACCCCGCACGCCCGCGGCGGGCTCGTCCTGCGGGCCGCCGCCGACGGCTCCACCGGGTACGCCGTCACCCTGGAGCCCGCCAACGGGCAGGTCCGGCTCACCGACCTCGCCGACGGAGCCGTCCTCGCCACCGGCGCCGCAGGGCCGGGCACCCTCCTGGAGGTCACCACCGACGGGCCCGCCCTCACCGTCCACGTCGACGGGCGCGCCGCGCTCACCGTCACCGACCACCGCCACCGCGCCGGACACACCGGCCTGCTCGCCGACTCCGGCACCGTCCTCCTCGGCCCGCCCCGCGCCTGGACCGTCACCACCGACCTCACCGGCTGGACCGGCGACCCCGGCTGGACGCCCACCCCGCTCGGCCTCGCCGCCACCGCGCCCGCCGGATCCAATATCCGCGCGCTCGCGGCCGAGGAGGCGTACGACACCTCCCTCCAGGCGGACGTCGTCGTCCACGACCCGTACGCCGTCGCCGCCCTCCTGGTCCGCTCCGACGCCACCGGCAGCCGCGGCTACGCCGTCGAGGTCGACCCCCACCAGGGCCGGCTGCGCCTCTACCGCGTCGACGGCAACACCACCCTCGCCACCCACGCCGTGCCGATCCTCCCCGGCACCGTCCACCGCCTCCGCGTCGAGGCCGAGGGCCGCCGGCTGCGCGTCCACTGGCAGAGCGACTTCCTCCGCCCCGACGGCTACACCCCCGTCATCGACACCGAGGACACCGGCCCGCACCCCCATCTCTCCGGCGTGCACGGCCTGTTGGCCTACAGCGGGCGAGTGTCGTTCGAGAACGTCACCGCCCCCGGCGCCGACGAACTCCCCGGCGGCACCGCCGAGTCGGGCACCTGGACCCGCGACCTCGCCGGCCTCCGCGGCCACGACGGCGTCCGCACCGCACCCGCCCCGGACGGCCCCGGCCTCGTCGTCTCCGCCGACGTCCGGCTCGCCGGAGCCCGCGCCGCCGGACTCCTGGTACGCGGCCACACGATCCTCCTCGACCGGCAGGCGGGCGCGGTCCGGCTGCGCGACCACGCCCGCGGCACCCTCCTCGCCAGCGCGCCGCCGCCCGTCCGCCCGCTGCGGGACGGGGACCTCGTACGCCTCGAAGTGCACTTTCTGGCAAGTCAGTTCACGGTGTACGCCGACGGGGTCCGGGTCCTCGAAGCGCCCGCCGCCACCACCGGAGGCAGCGTGGGGCTCGTCGCCGACGGCGGCACCGCCTTCTTCCGCGAGGTGTACGCCGCCGACACGCGCGACCACTTCACCGAGCCCTACCGGCCCGCCTACCACCACTCGAAGCGCTCCGGCTCCGCCTGCGACCCCAACGGGCTCGTGTGGTTCGAGGGCGAGTACCACCTCTTCCACCAGGACCAGGGGCGGTGGGCCCACGCCGTCTCCACCGACCTGCTGCACTGGCGCGCCCTGCCGCTCGCCCTGGAGTGGAACGCGTACGGCCACTGCTGGTCCGGCAGCGCCGTCGCCGACCTCCACGACGCCTCCGGGCTCTTCGGCGGCAAGCCCGGCCTCATCGCGTACTACACGAGCTACCACCCCGGCCGGATCGGCGGGAACCAGTCCGTGCGAGCCGCGTACAGCACCGACCGCGGGCGCTCCTGGCAGGAGTACGGCGGCCCCGCACCGCTCGTCGGCAACCCCGGCGGACCGGACGCCGGCTGGGACTTCCGCGACCCCAAAGTGCTCCGCGACGAGGCCCGCGATCAGTGGGTGATGGCCGTCTCCGGCGGCGACCACATCCGCTTCCTCACCTCCCGCGACCTGCTCCACTGGACCCACGTCAGCTCCTTCGGCTACGGCCCCTGGGTCACCGGAGGCGTCTGGGAGTGCCCCGACCTCTTCCCCCTGCCCGTCGACGGCGACCCCGCCCGCACGGCCTGGGTCCTGACGCTCTCCACCGGAGCCGTCCGCGCCACCGACGGCTCCGCCGCCGTGTACCTCACCGGCACCTGGGACGGCACCGCCTTCACCCCCGACCAGGCCCCCGGCGGCTGGCTGCGCAGCGACCACGGACGCGACTTCTACGCCGCCATCACCTTCGACAACGCCCCCGGCGGACGCCGGATCTGGCTCGGCTGGACCACCAACTGGGACTACCCCTTCAGCGCCCCCACCGGCCGCTGGCAGGGCCAGCACAGCGTCCCGCGCGAACTCACCCTCGCCACCGGACCCGCCGGCCACCCCGTCCTCCGCCAGCGGCCCGTGGCCGAACTCGCCTCCCTGCGCACCGGATCCACCCTCCGCACCGGCCTCACCGCCGGACCCGGCCTCCCCGACCCCTGCGCGGGCCTCACCGGCACCGCGTACGAGATCGAGGCCGAGCTCGCCTTCCCCGCCACCGGCGCCGCGACCGACTGCGCCTTCCTCCTGCGCGGGAAGGACGGCCGGGCCGTCCGCGTCGGATACGACCCCGGGCGCGCCCGGCTGTACACCGACCGCGCCGACTCCGGGCGCACCGACTTCACCCGCTGGTTCGCCGGCCGGTCCGAGGCGCCGCTCACCGCCGCGCCCGCCGACGGGGGCGGCCGGACGGTACGGCTGCGGATCCTCGTCGACTCCTCCTCCGTGGAGGTCTTCGGCGGCGAGGGGGAGGCCGTCCTCACGAGCCTGGTGCTGCCCGACCCGGACGCCACCGGGCTCTCCTTCACCGCCGAGGGCGGCACCGTCCGGCTCACCACCCTCGCCCTCCACCCGCTCGCCTCCCCCTGCCGGCCCGACGGCGCCCCCGGCCGCGCCCTGCCCCCGGTACCGCCGGAGGGGGAGTTCCGCACCGACCTCGGCGCGCTCACCGTGCGGCCCGCCGGGCGCTGGGAGTCCACCGGCGCCGGGCGGACCTGCGTCTTCGACCGGGACAGCGACGCCCTCTCCACCCGCCGCTTCGCCGACCTCGAACTCACCACGCTGCTGCGCCTCGGTGGCCCCGACGGGGTGCGCGGGGCCGCGTCCCTGCTGTGGCGGGCCTCGGCGGACGGCGCCGACGGGTACGTCCTCAACGTCGACCCCGATCTGCGGGCGATCCGGCTCGTGGTGCGGCGTGGCGGCTCGTTCGACGACGGGGCCGCCCTCGCGAAGGTGCCGCTGCTCGTGCGCCACGGCGTCACGTACCACCTGAGGGTCGTCCACCGGAGCACCCGGATCCAGGTCTTCCTCGACGGGAACGGCATCATCGACACGACCGACCCGGCCGCCACCTACACGTCCGGTCACGTCGGCCTGAACGTCTTCGGCGGCCGGGCCGGCTATCAGGACACCCATGCCAAGGAGCTGTGAGACCCGATGTCCTTCCTGGTGATCGGCGAGTGCGTCGCCGACATCGTCCGCACCCCCGGCGCCGCCGACGTCGTCCACCCCGGGGGCAGCCCCGCCAACGTCGCCTACGGCCTGGCCCGGCTCGGCCGGGCCACCACCCTGCTCACCCAGCTCGGCGACGACGCCTCCGGGCGGCTCGTCGCCGGGCACCTCACCGGCGCCGGGGTGCGGCTCGCCCTCGGCGGCACGCCCACCCGCACCCCGTCGGCCGTCGTCTCCCTCGACGGACGCGGCCAGGCCACGTACGCCTTCGACATCGCCTGGACCCTGGACGCGGAGGAGCCGCCGGCGGCCCCGGAACGGGTCCGGCACGTGCACATCGGCTCGATCGCGGCCGTCACGGAGCCGGGGGCGGGCACCGTCCTCGCCCTGACCGGGCGCCTGCGGCCCACGGCCACGGTGAGCTACGACCCGAACGTGCGGCCCGCGCTGATGGGGGAGCACGGACCGGCCGTGGCCCGGGTCGAGCGGTGCGTGGCCCTCGCCGACCTGGTGAAGGCCAGCGACGAGGACCTGGCCTGGCTGTACCCGGGCGAGCCGGTGGAGAAGGTGGCCGAACGCTGGCTGGCCCTCGGGCCCGCCGTCGTCCTCGTCACCCGGGGCGGGGACGGGGCGCTGGCGGTGACCCGGGACCACACGGTGGCCGTCGGGGCCCCGGCTGTCACCGTCGTCGACACGGTCGGCGCGGGCGACTCCTTCATGTCGGCCGCCCTCGACGCCCTCGCCGGGCAGGACCGGGCCGGGCTCGCCGCGCTCGGCGCCGACGACCTCGCCGGGCTGCTGGCCCGGGCGGGCACCGCGGCGGCCGTCACTGTCTCCCGGGCCGGCGCCCAGCCCCCGGACCGGGCGGAGCTGGACGCGGCGCTCGCCGGGCGGTGAGGGTCACGTCGTGGCGGTGGCCGTCACTTCCGGCCGGTGACGGTCGGATCCTGCCGGTGGCGGTCATGTGCGGGCGTGGCTCGTGATGTCCGCCGCGAACTGCTCGACCAGCTCCGGTGTCACCGTCGGGCGGCAGTCGGCGATGGCCGCCAGGTAGTCCGCCGTGCTCGCGCCCGGCGCCGGGGCGTCCGCGCCCCGGCCGCCGGCGAGGTCACGCTCGAAGGACGCCTGGGCGGCCACCCGGGCCGCGTGCTCGATGTCCGCCGGGGTGAACAGGTCGCTGGCGAGGACCAGTTCGTCGATGTCCACCTCCGTCCGGCCGTCCGTGTACCGGGACCAGATCGCGGCCCGGGCGGCCTTGTCCGGCGTACCGATCGGGATCAGGTAGTCGAAGCGGCCGGGCCGCAGGAAGGCCGGGTCGAGGGAGCGGACCGAGTTGGTCGCGCACACCAGGAGCCGCTCGTCGCGCTCCCGGAACCCCGGGATCAGCTTGAGGAGTTCGTTGGTGACCCCGTGCAGCCCGCCCGGCTGCGCGGGCTCGGAGCGCACCGGGGCGATCTCCTCCACCTCGTCGATGAAGACGAGGACCCGGTCCAGCTCGGCGATCCGCGCGAAGGCCGTGCGCAGCGCCGCCGCGAGGTTGCCGCCGTCGGCGAGCCGCGACGGCAGGATCTCCACGAACGGCCAGCCGAGCCGGGAGGCGACCGCGCGGGCGAAGGTCGTCTTGCCGGTGCCGGGCGGGCCGAAGAGGCAGATCGCCCGGGGCGGCCTGACCCCGTGCCGGGTGGCGCGCTCCGGCTCCGCGAGCGGCAGCACGACCCTGCGCTCGATGAGGTCCTTCTCCCGCTCCATGCCGGCCACCTTGGCCCACAGGTCGCCCGGGAGCAGCCGGCCGCCGAGGTCTTCGAGGAGTCCGGCGGCGGGCCCGTGCAGCGGCTCGGTCTTCTCGAAGTACGCGACCGCCGGCTGGCGCGTGTACCCGGCGTTCAGCAGCCCCTCGCCGAGCAGCTCCTCCTCCGGCAGGACGTACGCGATCTTCCCGACCCGGGCGGCGACGAGCTTGCGCTCCAGCTCCACCAGGAGGGCGCTGGCCAGGCCCCGGCCGCGCCAGGCGGAGGCGATCGCGATCCGCATCACCCAGGCGCGCTCCCCGGAGACGCAGGCGAGCGCGGCGCCGATGGGCACGCCCTGGTGGACGGCGACGACGGCCGGCTGCCGGGAGGTGAGAGCGCCGATGCACTCGGCGAGCGAGAAGACGGACTCCTGGCCGAGCTCGGCCGTGGTGTCGATCAGATGGACGACGGCGGCGAGATCGTTCTCGCGGTAGTCGTGGATGTGCCAGTTCACCGGTGGTACCGCCCCTCGTGCGCATGCGGTCCGCATGCGGTGTGCGTGCCGTGTGGCTCGTTGCGGCGAGGCTAGGCGGGGGCGGGGCGGCGTGGCCTGCGCCATCCTGCACAAGCCGGGACGGCGAAACGCGCCGCTTCGTCACTGGGCGGAGCGGCGCGTACGCGCACAGCGGGGATGGCGGACGGGCGGGATGGCGTATGGGCGGGACGGCGTACGGCGGACGGCGGCGCCTTGGGGGCGCCGCCGTCCTGGAAATGAGGCAGGGGCCTCACGTCCTGCGCTTGCTCATCAGCAGTCCGCCCGCTGTGAGGGCGAACAGGCAGACGCACGCGCCCGCGATGACGTTGTTCAGGATCATGCCGGTGTCGGGGCCCCGCGTGACGACCCACGGCGCGACGATCGTCCAGGCGCCGAGCAGCAGGACCACGAAGTTCAGGTCCTGGGAACGCTCGGGGGCCATCGACAGGCACAGGCCGAGGACCGCGAGCGCGATCCCGACGACCAGGTTCGTGATGGCCAGCTCCGGCCTGGCGGCCGCGAAGTGGACCGTGTACGCGGAGACCGCGATCCAGACGCCGGCGAGGATGACGAGTTCCTCGACGGCCGCCACTCCTCTGGTCTGCATGATCTGCGCGTAGCGCTCGCGCATCTCCGTCGCGTCCGGGTGTCCCGCGATGTCACCGGGACGGTGAGAGACGTCGGCCATGTGACTCGCCTCCTTGCTGGCGTGCTGCGTGTCGGGACCGCGCTCGCGGCACCAGTGTCGGATACCGCAGTCCCATTGTGCGCTTATATGTTCCTTATGTGAAGCGGGAACAGGAGGCGCCGACCGGTGCGGCGTAGGCTGGGAGAGGACTCGGGGCAAGCGCTCACCGCCGGGAGGCGGAGACGATGACCGGCATCACGCGAAGAAGCTTCGACGCGGCGGACGAGACCCGTCCCTTCGAGGGCGACAAGGGCAGGCTCGATCTGCTCACCATGGAGAGCGGCGCCGCCGTCGGGCGGGCCGTGTTCGAACCCGGCTGGCAGTGGTCCAAGCACGTGAAACCCATCGCCGGAACGGACAGCTGCATGGCGTCGCACGTGGGGTACGTGGTGAGCGGCCGTATCCACGTCGTCATGGACGACGGCGAGGAGGACGACTTCGGTCCGGGCGACTTCATGCAGGTCACCCCCGGGCACGACGCCTGGGTCGTCGGCGACGAGCCCTGCGTGGCGCTGGACTGGGTCGGCTTCACCGACTACGCCAAGTCCTCCTGACCCTCTGACGCTTGAGACCTCCCTGGTGGTTGGGCACGGGTGGCGGGGGTGGTCGCGGGGCGCGGCCACCCCCGCCGGCCTGAGCGGCCACCCCCTCCGGCCGGGTCAGGCGGCCGGCGCGTCCGTGGAGGCGCCGGAGGCGATCCCGAAGGCCGGGTCCGGGACCGACGAGGGCTCCAGGAGCTCCGACGCGCGCCCGTCGACGCCGACCGGCACGTCGCCGTCGATGGTGACCCGGCGCAGCTTGCGGTCGTGGTCGCCGGAGTCGTCCACGCCGTAGTGCTGGGTGGCGCGGTTGTCCCAGATCGCCACGTCGCCCGTCTGCCACTGCCAGCGGACGGTGTTCTCCGGGCGCTCCACGTGCGCCTGGAAGAGCTCGACCAGGGCGCGGGAGTCGGCGCCGGTCAGGCCGCTGATCCGCTGGACGAAGTTGCCGAGGAGGAGGGTGCGCTCCCCGGTCTCGGGGTGGACGCGCACGACCGGGTGCTCGGTGATGAACTTCGTCGAGGCGAAGACGTCCCGGAAGCGGGCGAGCTGCTCCGGCACGGCGTCGGGGCGCAGCGCCGCGTAGTCGTACGCGTTGGAGTGGACGGCCCGCAGCCCGTCGGCGAGCCGCCGCAGCGGCTCGGGCAGGTTCTCGTACGCCGTGGCGGTGTTGGCCCACAGGGTGTTGCCGCCGTACGGGGGGACGACCACGGCCCGCAGGATGGAGAAGGCCGGGTAGGCGGGGACGAAGGTGACGTCGGTGTGCCACTGGTTGGCGCGGCCGCCGTAGTCGGAGTCGATCGGGAAGGAGTAACGCCCGTCGGCGGACGGCACGGTGGGGTGCGCGACCGGAGTGCCGAGGAGCCGGCCGAACGCCTCGTGCGCCTCCTCGTCCAGGTGGTCCTGGCCACGGAAGAAGACCACCTTGTGGGCCAGGAGCGCGGAGCGGATCGCGGCGACGGTCTCCGGTGCGACGGACGCCGGCGAGGACGGCGCCGAGGCGGCCCCCGAGCTTCTGCACGGTGAGAGCGGTGCCTGAGGGGGCGGGAGCGGGGGCGGTGGTCGTGGTGGTCATGGGGCTTTCCCTTCAGGGGAGTTGTTCCACGGGAATTAATCCCGGAGCGGAAGAAATGACGTGAGGCGAAGAAGCCCGGCACGTATGGCGGGAGCAAGAGGGGGAGGCGCGGGGCGGTGTGGACCGGCCCCGGGAGGTCGCGAGGGTCAGGCGGCAGTGACGGCCGGACAGGAGGTGTTCGCGAACATGTCCAGGAGACTGGCAACGCCCCCGGGGCGGCGTCAAGCGCCCGCCCGTTGCCGCGCCCGCCGCCCGCAGTGGTTGAATCGGCGCCTGCCCGATCCGCGGAACCCCTCCCGTACCCCTCTCTGACCTGGACGTTCGTCCTCACGGGGGTGGTTCGGCGCGGTCGGCGCGACCCCGAACGCCGTCCTCCGGGGAATTCACGTCCCCGCAACAGAGAGCGCGTCCCCGCAACAGAGAGGCAGAGATGACCAGTACGCCCCAGGGCTCCCGGATGGCGGGCGACGGACGGCGCGAGGCGAACGCGGCGACCGTGCTGCGGACCGTCCTCGACCACGGCCCGGTCTCGCGCAGCGCCGTCGCCCGCCTCTCCGGCCTGAGCCCGGCCGCCGTCTCCCGGCAGGCCACCGACCTGACCCGGCTCGGACTCCTGCGCGAGCTGCCGGAGCCGTCCGCCGGCGGGGGAGTGGGGCGGCCCCAGATCCCCGTCGACCTGCACATCGGCGCCACCGGGGGACCGGTCGTGGCCGGCGTCCATCTCGGCGTGCCCGCCTCCACGTTCGCCCTCGTGGACCTGCGCGGCCGGGTCCTCGCCCGGCACCACCACCCGCACACGCCGTTCGCGCCCGAGCGGCTGCCCGAGACGGTCGGCGCCGAGCTGCGCACCTTCCTCGGCCGGCACGCCGGGGGTCGGCCGCTGCTCGGGGTCGGGGCCGCGATCGGCGGCCGGGTCGACCCGGCGAGCGGGGTCGTCGTCCGGCACGACGCGCTGGGCTGGCGCCGCCGCCCGTTCGCCGCCGAGCTCTCGCGCGCCCTGGGCGGGCCCGCGGTCCGCCTGGACAACCACGCCCGTGCGATCGCGCAGTCGGAGATCCTCTTCGGCCGCCCCGCCGCCCGCCGCAGCCTGGTGCACCTCTTCGTCGGCAACGTCGTGGACGCCGCCGTCGGTCTCGCCGGGGTCGTCCACCAAGGGCCGGGCGGAGCGGCGGGCGATGTCGCCCACCTGCCTGTACCGGACTCCACCACGCGCTGCCCGTGCGGGCGTTCGGGATGTCTGGAGGCGACCGCGTCCAACACCGCGCTCGCGCTGACCGCCGTCCGGCGCGGGATCGTGCCCGAGCCCGACACCTCGCTCGTGGTCGACGCGGCGGCGGCCGGGGACCGGCGGGCCGACCGGCTGCTGCGCGAGCGGGCCCGGGCGGTGGGCCGGGCCCTCGCCCTGCTCCTCGACGTCCTCAACCCGGACCTCGTGGTCGTCACCGAGCAGGCGAGCGTCCTCGAACCGGACTACCTGGAGGAGATCCGGGGAGCCGCGATCGACCTCTCGCACGTCTGCGACGACCCCGAACGGATCGTCAGTCCACATGCCGGACCAGCCACGCTTCCCGTCGCGGCGGGCACGGTTCTGCTGAATCCCCTGTTCAGACGGCCTCTTGAGACCCTCGAACTGCTCGAAGGCGAGGGAGCCCTGGGCTGATGCCGTCTCGGAATGCGGGCACGGGCGGTTGACCGGCTCGCGAAGCCGCTGTCATATTGCTCCCGTGAATCCGGACATGCGCCTCATCTCCCGCAGGCACGTCGACCTCTGTCGGCTCGCCAGCGCGGTCTGTGCCGTCCGCGTCTGATCCTCCGGCGCGGCCCGCCGGCCCGCCACCCCCGCCGCACGCCCGCTGACCAGGGCCCACGCCCGTACCCTCAGCGGCTCGCCGTCCGCGCCGCCCTCCGGCGGCCCCGGGCCCGTACGCGCATCCCCGGCACCGCTCCATGGCCGACGCACCCCCGCGTCCACCACACTCGCGTCCGCCACACCCGCGAACCCTTCGCCTCCTTCATTCCTCCCGCAGCGGAAGTAACCCCTTCCGCCGGGCGGCCCCGACCTCCTCCAGGCAGGCACCGATGACCGAGCTGTACCCCTCCGCGCCCTCCGCGCCCTCCGCCCTCTCCCGGCGCACCACCCTGCGCGCCGCCGGCGGCGGCACCCTGCTCCTCGGCCTGGGGCTCGCGGGCTGCCGCTCGGCCGTCGCCGAGGCGGAGGCCCCCGCCGGCGCCGGGGCCGGCGGGCCGAAGCGCGGCGGCACCCTCACCGTGGCCGTCAACACCGACTTCACCCCGAGCCTGCTCTTCGCCCAGAGCAGCCAGTCCCTCCAGCAGCGGCTCGTCTACAACACCCTCACCCGCTACGACGACCGGCTGGAGCCGCAGCCCGAGCTGGCCACCTCCTGGGAGTACGCCCCGGACGGGCGCGCCCTCACGCTCAAGCTCCGTACCGGCGTCGTCTTCCACGACGGGCGTCCCTTCACCGCCGACGACGTGATCTTCGCGGTGAAGAACCTTCAGAACCCGGTCCGCGCCGCCCAGTTGAGGGCGACGGCCGCCGCCGTGACCGGTTTCGAGAAGCGCGGCGACCACGACCTCGTGCTCAAGCTCGCGCACCCCGTGAACAACCTGTTCGACCTCTTCGAGTTCATGATCATCACCGACCGGAACAGCGTCGAGGAAGCCTTCGCGGGCAGGAAGCTCAACGGCACCGGCCCCTTCGCGCTCACCAAGTGGAGCCCCGGCTCCGGCCTCAGCCTCAAGCGCCACGAGCGGTACTGGCAGCCCGGCCGCCCCTACCTCGACGGCGTCGAGATACGCGTCATCCCGCAGGCCGACGCCCTCGTCTCCTCCCTGCGCACCGGCCAGTCCCAGCTCTCGTACGCCGTCCCCGGCCGCAACCTCTCCACGGTCGCGACCGTCCCCGACCTCGTCGTCAGCGAGTACGCCACCGGCGGCGGCGCCTCCTACCTCGGCGTCAACACCTCGGTGGCGCCGCTCGACGACAAGACCGTCCGCCAGGCCCTCGCCTGGGCCGTCGACCGCGAGCGGATCCTCCAGCAGGTCCTCGGTGGCTACGGCCTCGCCTCCGCCACCCCCTGGCCCAAGTCCTCACCCGCCTTCACCGAGGCCGGGCGCACCCACTACCGGCACGACCCCGGCAAGGCCCGCGAGCTGCTGAGGTCCGCCGGCCACAGCCGCCTCGACCTCCCCCTCCTCCACGTCAACCTGCCCGGCGAGACCGCGCTCGCCGAGGCCGTCCAGTACGACCTCCGGCAGATCGGCGTCCACGTCACCCTGGAGCCCACCGACGCGGCCACCGCCCAGAAGAAGCTCATCTCCCAGTCCATGCCCGCCCTCTGGGCCATGGGCCACAGCTTCGCCCAGGTCCAGCCCTCCACCCTCGCCGTCAGCGCCTACCCCTTCAACGCGGCCAAGAACACCTCCCGCTTCCGCTCGGAGGCGTACACGAAGGTCGTCCGCGAGGCGTGGACCGGCCGGGCCACCGGCGCCGAGGCGAACGCGCTGCACCGGCGGGTCACCGACACCCTCCTCGACGAGGCGTTCATCATCGACCTCGCGATCCGCGGCAGTGTCCAGGTCGCCTCGAAGAAGCTGCGCGGCGCCACCCTCAACAAGTTCTCCTACCTCAACCTCGACCACGCCTATCTGGCGGGCTGACGTGCGCGGATACCTGCTGCGGAGGCTCCCCTCCGCCCTCCTCGTCCTCGCCGCCGCCTCCGTCCTCGCCTTCGGGATCCTGCGGCTCGTCCCCGGCGACCCCGCCGCCGTCCTCGCCGGACCCGACGCGGGGCCCGAGGTCCAGGCCGCCATCCGGGCCCGGCTCGGCCTCGACGACCCGCTGCCCGCCCAGTACCTCCACTGGATCGGCGGCCTGCTCACCGGCGACCTCGGCCCCTCCTACGTCATCGGCGGCGAGACGGCCGACCTGATCACCGGGGGACTCGGCGCCACCGCCGAACTCACCCTCGGCGCGCTGCTGTTCGCCGTCGTCCTCGGCGGCACCCTCGGTCTCCTGGGCGCCACCGCCCGCCGTCCCTGGGTGCGCGGCGCGGTCCGCGCCCTCACCACCGCGGCCCTCGCCGTCCCCCCGTACGTCAGCGGCGTCCTCCTCGTCCTCCTCTTCGCCGTCGGCCTCGGCGTCCTGCCGCCCGGCGGGCGGATCCCCCTGCTGACCGCCCCCGACCTCGGCGTCCAGTACCTGCTGCTGCCCGCCCTCTGCCTCGCCCTGCCCAGCGCCGCCGTCCTCGGCCGCTACCTGGAGGACAGCCTCCGGCGGGCCCTCGCCGAGGACCACGTTCGGACCGCGACCGCCGCCGGCATCGCCCCGCGCCGCATCCTGTGGCGCCACGCCCTGCCGCACGCCCTCCCGCCCGTCGTCACCCTCCTCGGCATCCAGACCGGCCACCTCCTCGGCGGCGCCGTCCTCGTCGAGGCGATCTTCGCCTGGCCCGGTCTCGGTCAGCTCGCCGAACAGGCCCTTGTCCGCCGCGACTACCCCGTCGTCCAGGACCTGCTGCTCCTCCTCGTCGCCGTCTTCGTCCTCGTCCAGCTCCTGTCCGACCTCGTCCACGCCTGGCTCGACCCTCGGATCAGGTGGGAGTGACCGCCATGACCACCACGCTCCCCAAGCCCGCGCCGCCCCGCGCCCGCCGCCACCCCTACCTGACCGCCCTCGCCACCGCCCGGGGCCGCACCGGCCTCGCCCTCGTCGGCCTGGTCGTCCTCGCCGGGCTCCTCGCCCCGCTGCTCGCCGGCCATCCGCCCACCGACCAGAGCGGTCTCACCCTCGCCCCCGCCGGCACCCCCGGGCACCTCCTCGGCACCGACGACCTCGGCCGCGACCTGCTCTCCCGGCTGCTGTACGGCATCCGCGCCGACCTCGGCATCATCGCCGTCGCCGTCCCGCTCGGCGCCGTCCTCGGCTGCCTCCTCGCCCTCGCCGCCGCCGCGCACCCGGCCGTCGACACCGCCGTCCAGCGCGCTTTCGACCTGATCCTCGCCTTCCCCGGGCTGATCCTCGCCCTCGCCGTCACCGCCGTCCTCGGTCCCGGCCGGCTCCCCGTGATCCTCGTCGTCGCCCTCGCCGAGATCCCCGTCTTCGGACGGCTCCTGCGCACCGGCATCCTCGCCCAGCGCAGTCGCGAGTACGTCACGGCCGCCCGCGTCGGCGGCACCCCGGGCCGCCGGATCCTCACCCGGCACGTCCTGCCCAACGCCGCCGACCCGCTCGTCGTGCAGTTCGCCCTCTCCCTCACCGTCGCCGTCTTCCTCGAAGGCGCCATGAGCTTCCTCGGCGTCGGCGTCCGGCCCCCCGAACCCACCCTCGGAGCCGTCCTCAGCCAGTCCATGCCCCACCTCGCCCAGGCCCCGCACTTCGCCGCGGGCCCCCTCGTCACCGTGACCGCGCTCGTCCTCGGCCTCTCCCTCGTCGCGGAGGCGCTGAACCGGGAGATCCGCCGATGACCACAGCCCCGCTCCTCGACGTCCGCGACCTGCACGTCTCCTTCACCACCCCCGACGGCGCCGACCTGCACGCCGTCCGGGGCGTCTCGCTCACCCTGCGGCGCGGCGAGACCGTCGCCGTCGTCGGCGAGTCCGGCTCCGGCAAGTCCACCACCGCGCTCGCCCTGCTCCGCATGCTCCCCGGCACCGGCCGGATCACCGGCGGCTCCGTCCTCCTCGACGGCACCGACCTCACGGCCGCCTCCGAGGAGGAGCTGCGGGCCGTCCGGGGCACCCGTATAGGCATGGTCTTCCAGGACCCGATGACCGCCCTCAACCCCGTCCTCACCGTCGGCCGCCACCTCGACGAGGTGCTCCGCGCCCACGGCGGCCGGGACCGGGCCGCCCGCCGGGCCCGCGCCCTCGAACTCCTCGACCTGGTCGGCATCCCCGACGCCGAGCGGCGCCTCGCCGACCACCCGCACCAGTTCTCCGGCGGCCAGCGGCAGCGGATCCTCATCGCCATGGCCCTCGCGGGCGAGCCCGACGTCCTCCTCGCCGACGAACCCACCACCGCCCTCGACGCCACCGTCCAGGACCAGATCCTCACCCTGCTCGGCGACCTCACCCGTACCACCGGCACCGCCCTCGTCCTCATCACCCACAACCTCGGCGTCGTCGCCCGCACCTGCGCACGCGTCCTCGTCCTGTACGGCGGCACCGTCGTCGAGGACGGCCCCACCGCCGAGGTCCTGGCCCGCCCCCGCCACCCCTACACCGCCGGACTGCTCGCCGCCGTGCCCCGGCTGAGCACGCCCTCCGGCACCCGCCTCACCGGCATCCCCGGCAGCCCGCCCGACCTGAGCCTCCCGCTCGCCGGCTGCGCCTTCGCCGCCCGCTGCGCGCTCGCCGAGGACCGCTGCCACACCGCGGCGCCGGAACTCACCGCGCTCACCGACACCGTCCGCGCCGCCTGCCACCCGGCCGCCGAGCGCCCCGCGCCGCTGCCCCCGCCCCCGCCGCCGGTCCCCGTCGACCGGCCCGCGCCCGGCGCGGTTGTCCTGGCGGCCGAGGGCCTGCGCAAGACCTACCGGTCCCGCCGCAAACACCGGCACACCGCGCTCGACGACGTCTCCCTGACCCTGCGCGCGGGCGAGACGCTCGGCATCGTCGGCGAGTCCGGCTCCGGCAAGTCCACCCTGGCCCGGATCCTCGCCCACGCGCACCCCGCCGACGCCGGCCGGCTCCTCCTCGACGGGCGGGACGTCACCCGGCCGGGCCGCGCGGAGCTGCGCGCCGTCCGCCGGCGCGTCCAGATGGTCTTCCAGGACCCGTACGCCTCCCTCGACCCGCGCATGACCGCCGGCGACATCGTCGCCGAACCCCTGCGCGCCTTCGGCATCGGCACCGCCGCCGACCGGCCCGCCCGGGTCGCCGAACTCCTGCGCCGCGTCGGGCTCGACCCGGCCGCCGCCGGCCGGCTGCCGCGCTCCTTCTCCGGCGGCCAGCGGCAGCGCATCGGCATCGCCCGCGCGCTCGCCCCCGAACCGGCCGTCCTCCTCTGCGACGAACCCGTCTCCGCCCTCGACGTCTCCGTGCAGGCCCAGATCACCGGACTCCTCGCCGACCTCCAGCGGGACCTCGGCCTCGCCCTGGTCTTCATCGCCCACGACCTCGCCGTCGTCCGCCAGGTCAGCCACCGCATCGCCGTCATGCACGAGGGCAGGATCGTCGAGGAGGGCGACGCCGACACGGTCTGCGAGCAGCCGCGCGCCGCCTACACCCGCGCCCTGCTCGCCGCCGTACCGGAGCCCGTACCCGTTCGCGCACCCGTCCCCGTTCCCGTACGCGTCGGTGACGAGGTGGTGTCCGCGTGAGCGCCTGCTGCGTCCCCGGCCGCCCCTGCGCGGGCGGCGGGCCCGGCGGCGGCCCGGTCCTCCTCGGCGCGCCCGCCGTCCGGCCCGCCCCGCCGCCCCACGTCATGGCCGAACTCCCGGGCGGCACCTTCCGGATGGGCGACGCTTTCGGCGAGGGCTACCCGGCCGACCACGAGGGCCCGGTCCGCGAGGTCACCGTCGCGCCCTTCGCGATCGACACCACCGCCGTCACCAACGCCCGCTTCGCCGCCTTCACCGCCGCCACCGGCCACCGCACCGACGCCGAACGGCACGGCTCCTCCTTCGTCTTCCACCTCCTGCTCCACCCCGCCGCCCGACCCCACGTCCTCGGCCGGGTCGCCGCCGCCCCCTGGTGGCTCGCCGTCGAAGGAGCCTCCTGGTACGCCCCCGAGGGCCCCGGCTCCGGCGTCGACGGCCGCGCCGACCACCCCGTCGTCCACATCAGCCACGGCGACGCCCTCGCCTACTGCGCCTGGGCCGGCCTCCGGCTGCCCACCGAGGCCGAATGGGAGTACGCCGCCAGGGGAGGGCTCGACGGCGCCCGCTACCCCTGGGGCGACGACCTCACCCCCGGCGGCGAGGAACGGTGCAACACCTGGCGCGGCGACTTCCCGCACCGCTCCGACCGCCCCGGCGGCGCCACCGGCACCGTCCCCGTCACGGCCTACGCCCCCAACGGCCACGGCCTCCACAACACCTCCGGCAACGTCTGGGAGTGGTGCGCCGACGCCTGGGACCGGGACGGCCGCGCACGCGTCATCCGCGGCGGCTCGTACCTGTGCCACGCCTCGTACTGCCACCGCCACCGCGTCGCCGCCCGCTCCCACAACACCCCGGACTCCTCGACCGGCCACGGCGGCTTCCGCTGCGCCCGCTCCCTGCCCACGGAAGGAACCGCCCGCCCATGAGTACCGGCACCCGCCCCGACCCCTACGACGGCTTCCCCGGCCGCGTCGGCCGCACCTTCGCCGACTCCACCCCGGCCTGGCCGGAGCGGACGACCCCGCCCGCCGGCGCCCCGAACATCGTCGTCGTCCTCGTCGACGACATGGGCTACAGCGACATCGGCCCCTTCGGCTCCGAGATCCCCACCCCGGTCCTCGACCGGCTCGCCGGGGACGGCGTACGCCTCGGCAACTACCACACCATGCCGCTCTGCTCGCCCGCCCGCGCCGCCCTCCTGACCGGTCTCAACCCGCACCGCGTCGGGTACGGCATGGTCGCCAACTTCGACCCCGGCTTCCCCGGCTACGGCATGGAGATCGCCGACTCCGTCCCCACGCTCGCCGAACTCCTCCACGACGCCGGCTACGCCACGTACGCCGTCGGCAAGTGGCACCTCGTGCGCGACTCGGCCTCGAACGCCGCCGACGACCGCGCCAACTGGCCGCTCCAGAAGGGATTCGACCAGTACTACGGCGTCCTCGAAGGGCTCACCAGTCTCTTCCACCCGCACCAGCTCGTCCGCGACAATAGCCCGCTCGACATCGACGAGTTCCCGGACGGCTACTACTACACCGACGACCTCACCGACCAGGCGATCTCCATGGTGAAGTCGCTGCGCGCCCACGACCCCGACAAGCCCTTCTTCCTCTACCTCGCCCACAACGCCGTCCACGGCCCCCTCCAGGCCAAGCCGGAGGACATCGCCCGCCACCGCGGCCGCTACGACGACGGCTGGGACGCCCTGCGCGAGCGCCGCTTCGCCGCCCAGATCGCCGCCGGCCTCTTCCCGCCCGGCACCGCGCTCCCCGAGCGCAACAGCGAGGCCGGACTCGACGTGCCCGCGTGGGACTCCCTGACGGGGGATCAGCAGCGGCTCTACGCACGCTACATGGAGGTGTACGCCGCCCTCGTCGACAACATCGACCACAACCTGGGCCGGCTCACCGACACCCTCGCCGCCCTCGGCGAACTCGACAACACCGTCATCGTCTTCACCTCCGACAACGGCGGCACCGGCGAAGGCGGCCGCGAGGGCACCCGCTCCTACTTCAGCCGCTTCGTCCACCACCCCCGCCTCCCGGGCGACTGGGACCCCGACGTCGACCGCGACCCCGAGCTCATCGGCGGACCGCGCAGCCTCGTCCACTACCCGCGCGGCTGGGGCATGGCCTCCAACACCCCCTTCCGCCTCTACAAGGGCCACACCTACGCGGGCGGCGTCCGCGTCTCCTTCGTCCTCTCCTGGCCCGACGGCGTCCGCACCGGCCGGCTCGCCCCCGGCGTCCGGCCGCAGTACCAGTACGTCACCGACATCGCGCCCACCCTCCTCGACCTCGCCGGCATCGCCCGCCCCGGCACCCGCCGCCGCGTCCCCGTCCAGGAACCCGACGGCACCAGCTTCGCCCCCGTCCTCGCCGACCCCGCCCACGCCTCCACCCACCCCGAGCAGTACAGCGAGATGACCGGCAACCGCAGCCACTACCGCGACGGGTACAAACTCGTCACCCTGCACCGCCCCGGCACCCCCTACGACGACGCCGAATGGGCGCTGTACGACATCCGCACCGACCCCACCGAGATCCACGACCTCGCCGCCGAACGCCCCGGACTCGTCAAGGAACTCGCCGCCGCCTGGGAGGGCGCGGCCTGGCGCAACGGCGTCTTCCCGCTGCCCGACCACAGCGGCGCCCTCGCCCGCCGCAACCCCGTCGAGCAGCGCCTCGCCCGGCCCCTCACCCTGCTGCCCGGCACCCCCGAGCTGGAGCGCTACCGCTCCTCCCGGCTCGTCTCCCTGCGCTCCTTCGCCGTCGAGATCGTCCTCGACGAGCCCGGCGAGGGCGTGCTCGTCTCCCACGGCGACCAGGGCGGCGGCTACCACCTCCGCGTCGAGGACGGCCGCCTCGCCTTCGCCTACAACGAGTACGGGCACCTCCACGAGACCGACGCCGGACCCCTCGCCCCCGGCCCCCACACCCTCGTCCTCGCCGCCACCGCCGAGCCGGGCCTGCGCTGGCGGTTCACCGTCACCGTGGACGGCGAGGAGCGGGCCGCCCCCGACAGCGTCCACCAGCTCATCGGCATGGCCCCCTTCCAGGGCATCAGCGTCGGCGTCGACCGCAAGTCGCCGGTCTCCTGGCCGCTGTACGAGCGCCGCAGGTCGTTCCGCCACACCGGCGGGATCCGCTCCGTCACCTACCGGCCGGGCGCCCCGGGACCGGATTCCCCCGAGGCGGTCGCCACCGCCCTGAAGGAGGCCGCCGCCGCCTTCGAGTGAGGCCCCGCCCTATCCCGGCCGCGCGGCGAGGGTGTCCAGGACGTCGTCCAGCGTCGTCGCCGCCATGATCAGCGACAGATGGGTGAACGCCTGCGGGAAGTTGCCCAGTTGCTCGCCGCTCGGGCCGATCTCCTCGGCGAACAGGCCGACATGGTTGGCGTACGTGAGCATCTTCTCGAACGCGAACCGGGCGGGCCGTACCCGCCCGGCCCGCGCCAGCGCGTCCACGTACAGGAAGGTGCAGAGGCTGAACGTGCCCTCGGCGCCCCGCAGTCCGTCCGGCGCGGCCCCCGGGTCGTAGCGGTGCACCAGATTGTCCCGGACGAGGCCCCGCTCGATCGCGTCGAGGGTGCTCAGCCACACCGGGTCGGTCGGGCCGAGCAGCCCCGTCCGGGGGATCAGCAGCAGCGACGCGTCGAGCACCTCCCCGCCGAAGTACTGCGTCAGCGCCTTCCGCCGCTCGCTCCACCCCCGCCGCATCACCTGCGCGAAGATCTCGTCCCGTGCCGCCCGCCAGGTGTCCAGGGCCGCCGGCCGGCCGAACTCCTCCGCCAGCCGCAGCCCCCGGTCGAACGCCACCCAGGACATGACCCGGCTGAAGGTGAAGTCCTTCCGCCCGCCCCGGGTCTCCCACACGCCCTCGTCCGGCGCGTCCCACGCCACCGCCAGCCAGTCGAGCAGCCCCGACACCGCCCGCCACCCCTCGTACGTCGGCTGGATGTCCCGGCCGCCGCCCTGCGCCAGCGCGTACAGCGCCTCGCCGAAGATGTCGAGCTGGAGCTGGTCCGCCGCCGCGTTCCCGACCCGCACCGGCGCCGAACCCCGGTACCCCTCGAACTCCGACAGGATCTCCTCCGGCAGCCACGGGTCGCCGTCCACCCGGTACATGATCTGGAGCGGCCGCCCGCCCGCCGGGCCCGCCGCCCGCTCGGTGACCCGCGCCGTCAGCCAGTCCGTGAACGCGGCCGCCTCCTCCGCGAAACCCAGGTCGAGCAGCGCCCGTACGGCCAGTGAGCCGTCCCGTACCCAGGTGTAGCGGTAGTCCCAGTTCCGCTCGCCGCCCACCTGCTCCGGCAGCCCCAGCGTCGGCGCCGCGATCGGCGCGCCCGACGGCAGGTACGTCAGCAGCTTCAGGGTGATCGCCGAGCGGTGCACCATGTCGGGCCAGCGCCCCCGGTACCGCGCGGTGCGCACCCACCGCTGCCAGAAGTCCACCGCGTCCCACAGCTCCGCCTCCACCTGCCGCACGTCCGGCAGCGGCGGTGGCTCGGCCTCGGGGCCGTCCACCGTGAACGAGGCCCCCGCGGTCTGCCCCTCGGACAGCTCAAGCCGCCCCCGTACGTCGTACGGCCCGTCCCGCTCCAGCGGCACGTTCGACTGGAGGAAGCCCGCCATCGCCGCCGAGCGGAAGGCCGCCGTGCGCCCGTCGAGCCGCAGGTCGTGCGGGCTGCGCCCGAAACCGAAGCGCGGCCGGCACTCCAGGGTGAAGGTGACGCTGCCCCGGGTGCACCGCATCACCCGCATCAGCGTGTGCCGCTCCGTCGGCCGCCCGGTCCGGTCCGGCGGCATCCAGTCCATCAACTCGCCCACGCCGTCCGCCGACATGAACCGGGTGACGAGCATCGCCGTGTCCGGGTAGTAGAGCTGCTTCACCGTCACGTCCGGCCCGTCGACCGAGAGCCGGAAGTAGCCGCCCCGGTCGTGGTCCAGGAGCGCGGAGAACACGCCCGGCGAGTCGAAACGCGGCGCCGCGAACCAGTCGACGACGCCCTCGTCCGAGATGAGCGCGGCGGTCTGTAGATCCCCCACCAGGCCGTGGGCGGCGATGAGCGGATAGCGCTTCATCCCCCCACTATCCGCGATCGTCCCCCGCCGCGCGCTGCCGACCGAACCCGCCCTGTACGCCGACCGCTCCCCGCCCTGTACGCCGACCGCGCCCCCTCCGCGTACGCCGACCGAACCCCGCCGCGTACGTCGACGAGATGCCGTCACCGCCCCGCGGGAGCACCATGGACGGAGTAACGAGAACCGGTAGGGAGCGAGCGACGCAGCACAGCCGGCTCGGGGACACGCCTATCCGGACACGGCGAGGCCATGAACGCAACGCCCGCGGCACCACGGGGCCGCCCCGCGAAGCAGAGCGGCCTCTACCGGCTCGGACACTGGTGCGCCCGCCACTTCATCGTCGTCGTCGCCCTCTGGCTGGCCGCGCTCGTCGGCCTCCAGATCACCGACCGGGCGGTCGGCGGCCAGTACTCGGACGACTTCAACCTCCCCGGCGCCCAGTCCGCCGACGGCCTGTCCGTCCTGGAGGCGCACGACCCGGCGGCCGGCGGCTACGGCGCGCAGATCGTCCTCAACGACCCCTCCAAACCGCTGACCGACGAGGCGTCCGCCGTCAACTCGACGGTCGCCGCCCTGGAGAAGCTGCCGGACGTCCTCAGCGCCCAGAACCCGCTGCCGCCGCCCGGCACCACGCCGCCCCCGCCCTCCACCACCACCCCGAACACGGGCCCGCTGTCCACCGACGGCAAGACCGCCTACATCACGGTCCGCTTCAGCGTCGCGCCGTCCACGCTCGGCGCCGACTACCTGACCGGCGTCGACAGCGCCGTACAGCCGCTCCGTGACGCCGGGATCACCGTGGAGTACGGCGGCCCGCTCGGCGAACTCGCCCGGCCCGCCGCCGACGACCGCACCAGCGAGGCCATCGGCTTCGCCGTCGCCATCGTGGTCCTCCTGATCGGCTTCGGCAGCGTCATCGGCGCCGTCATGCCCCTGGTCACCGCCCTCATCGGCGCGATCTGCGGGCTCGCCCTGCTCGGCCTGACGGCCGCCGCCTTCACCTTCGGCACGGTCTCCCCGACCCTGGCCACGATGATCGGCCTCGGCGTCGGCATCGACTACGCGCTGTTCCTGATCACCCGCCACCGGCAGAACATCATGAACGGCCACGACCCCGCCGACTCCGCGGGCCTCGCGACCACGACCAGCGGCCGGGCCGTCCTCGTCTCCGGCTGTACGGTCATCATCGCGCTGTCCGGCCTGTGGGTCTCCGGTGTCACCTTCATCGGCAAACTCGGCCTGGCGGCGGCCTTCACCGTCGTCACCGCCGTCCTCGCCGCCCTCACCCTCGTCCCCGCCCTCCTCGGCCTCGTCGGCCGCCGCATCGACCGCTACCACGTCCGCAAGCCGGTCGCGGAGACCGACGCCGAGCCCGGCGCGCCCGCGCACGGCACCTGGCACCGCTACGCCCAGCGCGTCGAGCGGCGCCCCTGGTACTTCCTCGCGGGCGGCGTCGTCGCCCTGCTCGTCCTGGCCTTCCCGCTGCTCTTCATCCAGCTCGGCCACATCGGCGACGGAGCCGACCCCAAGTCCTTCACCGACCGCCGCGCCTACGACCTCATCTCCACCGCCTTCGGCCCCGGCGCCAACGGCCCCCTCACCGTCGTCGTCGACCAGTCCGCGGTCCCCTCCGCCGACCGGTCCGCGCTCGCCACCAGCCTCCAGAAGGCGCTCACCGGCGTGCCCGACGCGGCCTCCATCACCGCGCTGAAACCCACCTCCGACGGCGACGTCCTCGTCGGCACCGCCTACTCGGTCGCCTCCCCGCAGGACGCACGGACCACCGACCTCACCAACCGCCTCGTCGACGACATCCTCCCCGGGGCCGTGTCCGGCACCGACGCCCAGACGTACGTCACCGGAACGACCGCCGCCCAGGTCGACTTCCTCGACATCGTCTCCAGCCGCCTGCCGCTGATCATCGCCGTCGTCGTCGCCCTCGCCTTCCTGGTGATCCTCATCGTCTTCCGCGGCCTCCTCGTCGCCGTGAAGGCCGCCGTCCTCAACGTGCTCTCCATCGCCGCGTCCTACGGCGTGGTCGTCGCCGTCTTCCAGTGGGGCTGGGGCGGACCCGCGCTCGGCGTCTCCGGCAAAGTGCCCATCGAGAGCTACGTACCGATGATGATGTTCGCGATCGTCTTCGGCCTCAGCATGGACTACGAGATCTTCCTGCTCTCCCGGGTACGGGAGGCATGGCTGCGCACCGGCGATTCCAAGGCCAGCGTCGCCCACGCCCTGGAGATCACCGCCCGCGTGATCACCTGCGCCGCCCTGATCATGGTCAGCGTCTTCGCCGCCTTCATCGTCTCCGACAACATCGTCGTCAAGATGCTCGGCCTCGGCCTCGCCGCCAGCGTCCTCATCGACGCGACCGTCGTACGCCTCCTGCTGGTACCCGCCGTGATGACCCTCCTCGGCAGACACGCCTGGTGGACCCCCCGATGGCTGGACCGGATCCTGCCCCATCTGGACACGGAGGGGGAGGAGGCGGTACGGCGGGACGAGGAGGCGGGTGCGGTTCCGCCTGCGCTCTGAAATCCGGGCGACCCAACGGGCCACGGCCGGGCAGAATGCCGTCATGATCCAGGACGACCGCCGCACCCCCGTGCCGTACGCCGGCGCCGACGAGCGCGCCACGCTCACCGCCATGCTCCAGTTCCAGCGCGACACGCTGGCGCTCAAGTGCGCCGGACTCACCCCCGAGCAGCTGAAGGAGCGCGCGGTGGCGCCCTCCGGGCTCTCCCTCCTCGGCCTGGTCAGGCACGCCGCGGAGGTCGAGCGCGGCTGGTTCCGCAACGTCCTGGCGGGGGAGCGGAGCCGCAGCCCCTGGACCCCGCCCGGCTCGACGGACTGGGCCGACTTCGACGTCGAACACGCCGACGCCGACGCGGACTTCGCCGTCTGGCACGCCGAGTGCGCCCGCTCCCGCGCGATCGTGGACGCGGCGGACTCCCTCGACGCCACGGGAAGCCTGGGGGAGGAGACGTACTCCGTCCGCTACGTCCTGGCCCACATGATCGAGGAGTACGCCCGACACAACGGCCACGCGGACCTGCTCCGCGAGCGCATCGACGGCACGACGGGGGAGTGAGCCGAACCATGACGGATCGTCAACATGCCGACATCACCGAGGCGATCGCGCGCGAGCGTGCCCTCCACGACCCCACCGTCCGCCTGTCCCGCCCCCGCGTGGAGCAGCTCTTCGACCCGGAGTTCGTCGAGGTCGGCGCCTCGGGACGGCGGTGGACGTACGAGGAGATGCTCGCCGCCCTGCCGGACCTGCACGGCGGCGAGGACGGCCCGCCCATCAAGGCCACGGCCTTCGCCGGAACCGTCCTGGCCCCCGGCCTCGTCCACCTCACCTACGAGACCGTCATCGGCACCCGCCACGCCCGCCGTTCCTCCCTCTGGCGCCGCGACCCGGCCGGTGTCCTCCGCCTCTACTACCACCAGGGCACACCGGTGCCGGAGGCCGGCGGGGGCCAGGCATAGCGCCCGTATCGGTGGCCGCCACGCCCGCCGTTCGTTGCGCTGGCGCCGCAACCCCGCCGGCGTGCTTTCGCCGGGGCCGGGCGCCGCTGCCGGCCAGGCGTAGGACCGTCACGCGGGCCGGAATCGCCGGGGCCAGACTCGGCCGCCGGTCAGGCGTACGCGTCCGTCACGCAGTCCGCCGCGCAGCCGTACCGCCGGAAGCCCCGGCGCAGCGCGGCGGCGGCGTGCTGCCGCTCGACGTGCTCGTGCCCGTACCGCTCCCGCGTCAGCCGTTCCACGGCCTCGACGGTGACGATGGCCGGTTCGCCGTCGCCGGCGGCGAGACGGGCAGCGACGATCGCCTGCTCCGTGGCGCGCTCCAGGTCCCGGACGTAGTCCTGATGCGCCATCCGATGGGCCCGCCGGGCGGCGAACGGACGTACGGCCCGCCCCTTCCACATGATCCCGGCCACGATCAGCCCGAGACCGGGCCCGATCAGCAACACCCCGCCCACGACCTCCCCGACGGTCCACCGCATGCGCTGTCGCCTCCCCCGTGTTCCGGCCTGGTGTCGACCGACGATCCTACGGCCGAAGGGCTCTCAAGCCTGTACGAGGTCGCCGTGGCGGTGCGCCACCCGCCAGGCGCCGTCCTCGCGGCGGTAGGTCTGGGTGGCGCGCAGCGTATAGGTGCGGGCCTCGCCGTCCACGGACGCCGAGATGTGCTCGAAGCACGCGGTGTAGGCCATGTCGCCGACGACGTCGTGGCCGATCACCTCGACGCGGTAGGAGGTGCAGGCGGAGAAGCGCCGCGAGAGTGCGGTGAACAGCGTATCCACGTCGTCCTGCCCGATGGCGTTGTACCAGGCCCCCATCACGCTCACCGGCTCCCGCCGCGACCACAGCGCCCGACGCGGCGCCGGATCCCCGTCATGCAGCGCCCGCTCGGCCGCCTGAAGCTCGGTCCTGACCCACGTCAGGAAGTCGTCCCGGTCGGTCATGCCTTCATCATGCCCACGCGGGGGCGCGCCGCGCACCCGGTGATGGCGGGGGGTACGCGGCGCGCGGTGACGGTGCCGGTGCGGCCCTGGGGCCGCGCACCTGTTGACGGCCAGCGCGCCGCACCTGCTGACGGCCCGCGCCCCGGGCTCGCGCGCTGGCCCGTGCGTCGGACCGGCGCACGGCGCGGTGGCGCACGCGCTGACGACCCCCGCAGCGCACTTGCTGTCGGCCCGCGCGGCGGGCTCGTGCACCGAACCGTGCGCCGGACCTGCTGGCGACACGCGCGCCGTGCTTGCTGTCGGTCGCGCGGCCGGCTCGCGCGCCGGACCTGCTGGCGGGTGCCGCACCTGTTGCCGGCCGCGGGTCGCACCCACTGACGACACCCGCGCCGCGCTTGCTGTTGGTCCGCGCGCCGGGCTCGCGCGCCAGCCCCTGCGCCGAATGCTGACGACACCCGCGCCGCACCTGTTGACGGCCCGCGCGTCGCGCTGGCTGACAGCCCGCGCCCCGGCCTGGCGCGCCGGCCCCCCGCCGGGCCCCGCTGGCGGCGCGGGTGCCGCACCTCCTGACGACCCGCGTACCGGACCCGCTGACGACCCCCGCACCGCACTGGCTGACAGCCTGCGCCCCGGCCCCGTGCGCCGGAGCCGCTGGCAGCGCGGGTGCCGCACCTGCCGACGGCCCGCGCCGGTCTCGCGCGCCGGGCCCTACGCCGCTCCCGCCCGTGTCGCCCCCCCTCGCGTCGCCTCCCGCGCCAGGCCCCCGTACAGCTCCTCACCGGAGGGGTACGGAGGTGGGGTCGGACAGCACCGTTTCGCGGGCCAGGGTCATCGCGCCTGCCAGGGAGGCGTCGGGGCCGAGTACGCCTGGCAGCGGGGTCGGGAGCGGGGCGGCGCGGCCGGTCAGGGTTCTGCGGGGGGTGAGGCGGGCGTCCAGGCCGCGGGTCAGCCAGGGGTGCCAGTCGGCGAGGTAGCCGCCCAGCACGACATCGTCGACGTCGAGGAGGCTCGTCACGGCGAGGACGGCCGCGCCCAGCACCTCACCGGCGGCGTCCAGGGCCGCGACGGCGGCCGGTTCCCCGGCGGCCAGCGCCCGGCCGAGCGCGGCGACGGCCGCCTCCGTACCCCGCTCGGTGCGCAGCCCGCCGAGTCCGGCCGCGTCGGTGAGGGCCTCGGGGCCGAGGTAGAGGGCGAGGCAGCCGTGGCCGCCGCAGGCACAGCGCGGCCCGTCGAAGGCGACCGGCATGTGGCCGGGTTCGCCCGCGACGCCGTGCCCGCCCGCCTCGATCCGGCCGTCGACGACGAGCCCGCCGCCCACCCCGACGTCGGCCTTGAGGTACGCGAGGGAGCGCGGCGCGGCCCCGCGCAGGACCGTGAGCTCGCGGTACTCGGCGAGGGCGGCGAGGTTGGCGTCGTTGGCGAGGGTCACCGGGCCCGCCGCGTCCCCGAGCCGGTCGCGCAGCAGCGCGCCGAGGTCGACCGGGCCTGGCCATCCGAAGTCGGTGGAGAACATCCGGCCGTCGGCCGTGACGGGGCCGGGCACGGCGACGAAGGCCCCGGCGAGATGGGCGCCGGGGTACGCGGCCCGGGCGGTCGCCGCCGTGTCGCGTACGGCAGTGGCGAGGGCGTCCGCGAGGGCGTCGGGGTCGCCGTCTGGGGTGGTGTGGGCGAGCTCGGCGCGGTGGGCGAGGCGCCCGGCGAGGTCGGCGATGGCGAGGTGGAGCCGTTCGCGGGTGACCCGTACGGCCACGGACACGACCCGCTCGGGCACGGTCTCCAGCCGCTGCCGGGGCCGCCCGCGCCCGCCGCCGGGGGCGAGCCCGGCCTCCCGGACGAGGCCCCGGCCGACGAGGTCGGCGGTGAGGGCGGTGAGGGAGCCGTGGGCCAGGCCGGTCGCGGCGGCGGCCTCGCCGCGCGAGGAGGGGCCGTGGTCGGCGAGGTGCCGCAGGACGCGGGCGAGGTTGTGCCGCCGCACATCGGCGGGGGACTCGGGGGCGGTACGCACCCCTGGATTCTCCCGCAGCGCGGAGGAGGTCGGAGCGGCCCGTGGTGACACGTATCAGTGAAGCGTGTCACCATTTTTATTTCAACCATTGACGTAAATGGACTCCGCCTCCGACGCTGTCCCTGTCACCCACCGGCCGCCGCACCGGCCTCGCACCCCAGGAGCCGCCCCCGATGACCTCCACCGGCCCCCTCGTCACCACCACCCGCGGCCCCGTCCGCGGCGAGCGCCGCGCCGACGGCACATGCCGCTTCCTCGGCATCCCGTACGCCAAACCGCCCGTCGGCGAGCTCCGCTTCGCCGCCCCCGAGCCGCCCGAGCCGTGGACCGCCCCCCTGGACGCGACCGCCTACGGCCCGACCGCCCAGCGCCGCCCCTTCGCCGAGGTCACCACCATCCCCGAGCCCAGCATCCCGGGCACCGGCGTCCTCAACCTCAACGTCTTCACCCCCGAAACGGCCCTCGCCACGGCCCCCGGCGCAGCGCTCGACACAGCCCCCGCCGAGGACGGCCTGCCCGTCCTGGTCTGGATCCACGGCGGCGGCTACGTCGCCGGCTCCGCCGCCAGCCCCTGGTACGACGGCGCCGCCTTCAACCGCGACGGCGTCGTCCTCGTCTCCCTCGGCTACCGGCTCGGCATCGAGGGCTTCCTGCACCTGGACGACGCCCCCGACAACCGCGGCGTCCGCGACTGGATCGCCGCCCTGGAGTGGGTCCGCGACAACATCGCGGCCTTCGGCGGCGACCCCGCCAAGGTGACGATCGCCGGCCAGTCCGCGGGCGGCGGCGCCGTCCTCACCCTGCTCTCCGTCCCCGCCGCCCAGGGCCTCTTCCGCGGCGCGCTCGCCGTCTCCGGCGCCGTCCTGCGCCCCGACGGCCCCGAGACCGCCCGCGCCGCCGCCCGCCTGTTCACCGCCCGCACCGGCCTCCCCGCCACCGCCGAGGCCCTGCGCGACCTGAGCGACGACGAGATCCTCGCCCTCCAGGACCGGCTCGCCCAGGACGGCCCCGACCGCCAGGGGCTGCCCCCGATGCTGGCCCTCGCCCCCTTCGCGGACGGCGAGCTGATCCCCGTACCGCCCGCCGAGGCCCTCACCGCCGGTGACGCGGGCGCGGACGTGCCGCTCATGCTCGGCTTCACCGCCGACGAGTTCTCGATGATCCCCGGCCCCGGCGACGACGGCCCGCCGCTCCCCGTCCTCCTCGGCGCGCTCGGCCTCGACCCGGCCCGCACGGACGAGTTCACCGCCGCCTACCCGCACACCCCCGAGGACGCCCTCTTCGGCCAGGCGCTCACCGACGTCATGTTCCGCGCCCCGAACCTGGCCGTAGCCGCCGCCCGCGCCGCCCGCGAACGCCCCACCTGGCTCTACGAGTTCACCTGGCGCTCACCGGTCATCGGCCTGGCCGTCCACTGCCTGGACCTCCCCTTCGCCTTCGACCTCCTGGCCGCCGAAGGCGTCCCGGCCATCGCCGGCCCCACCCCACCCCAGCCCCTGGCGGACGCCATCCACAGCGCCTGGGTCGCCTTCGTCACCCACCAGAACCCGGGCCCCGACTGGCCCCCCTACACCCCCGAAACCCACACCACCAAACTCTGGGACACCCCTCCCCACCTCCAGAACGACCCCCACCACCAAGTCCGAACCCTCTGGCTGAACTGACCACGCCACACCTCATGGGCCCAGCCCCGCATCAAGGTGCACGCGTGACCTGAGCAGGGCCCATCGGACATCGGACGGCGGTCGGCGGACTAGGTCACCCCTCGAAGCCGACCGTCCCGTCCGGGAGGATCGCCTCGACCCGCGCCCCGTGCTCGACCGTGCGGCTCACCGTGCAGAACTTCTCGTGGGTGAGCCGCACCCCGCGCGCGAAGACCTCCTCCGCCTTCGGGTTGGAGTCCGGCAGGTCGAACTCGTAACTCACCCGGATCCGGCCGATCCGGCCGTCGTCCTCCGGCGTCGACACCGACTCCACGACGATCCGCAGCCCGTCGTGCTCCACGGCCCGCGCGGTCCGGTCGATCACCAGCCCGCCGCAGCCGCCCATGGCCGCGAGCAACAACTCCACCGGCGTGAACGAGGGCTGCGCACCGTCGTCATCGGCCGCGGCCATCAGCACCTCGGCCCCCCGGTCATTCCGGGCGGTCCACCGCCGGTACCCGGTACGTTCGGTCTCGACACGGTAGTCGGCCATACGAAACTACTCCTCACCTGCGCGAAAACACGTGCCCCGTACGCTACGGCCCTCGGCCCCCCACCCCCACCCGACCGGCCGCACATGCCGGGCAGGTCCTCTCCCCGTCACGAGGGCGTGTTTGAATGCGGCGCATGGACGCCTCCGCAGGTATGTGGATCTGCCCGTTTCCGCCGGTCGACCCGGACGCCCGTGGGGTGGTCCTCGCCGTCGACCACCTCTCCGCCGATCCGGGTGAGCGGATGGTGTGCGCGCTGCTCGGCCGGGGCCACGAGGGGCAGGAAGGCGTCTTCTACCTCCTCCCGTACGACCTGACGGCCCGCTACCGGCGGAACGGCGACCGGCTCGCCGTCACCCTCCTCGCTCCCCGGGACGTGGTCGCGGCCGACCTCGCCGAGCGGACCGACGGCCTGCGCGACCACCTCGACGCCCTCCCGCGCGACCCTCTCGACGCGGGACGCGTCGCCCTCCTCCACCGTGAGACCGTCACGGACTTCGTGCCCGCCGCCGAGGGCGAGGAACGGCAGGCGGTCCTCCTCGTCGACCACGTCGGCGGAGGGCCGGTCGGTCCTGCCAAGCTCACCGCCCTCTTCGAGAAGGGCGAGGCGAGCGTCGCCGTCGTCTCCGCGACCGAGCACCCCGCCGGGATGAGTACGCCTCCCACCGGCGGGTGAGTAAATCGGCGGATCCGCCGGAGGCCCGCAACGGCTGGAATGGACCCATGAGCTTCCGCACTCCCCGCCGCTCCCGTCCCCAGCCCCTGCGCCATGTCCCGGCCACCGGCACCGCCCTCGTCGTGGCGCTCGGGCCGGTCGTCGTCGGCGCGCTGCTCGCCCGCTCGGTCGGCGGCGACCCGATGGTCTCCGTGAACGCGCTCATCGCCGGCGGCGGGCACCGCGCCCGCGTCTCCCGGGACCACCTCCGCTCCTGCGGGGGCCGGATGAACGCCCGCCGGGTTCAGGCCGTGCGCGGCCTGCGGGCCAGGACGAAGCGCCTCGATGGCCGGCAGGGGCAGCTCACCCGCCGCCGCGCCCGCACCCACCGCACCACCACCCAACCCCCCACCCCACCACCGGCCCAAAACCGGCACACCTGACCGAAAGCACGCCTGACCAGCACGGTTCCCTCGCGGTTCCCTCGTGGTTTCCTCGCCGAAGACGCCCCGCGGCGCCCCCGGATGCGCGATGATCACCCCCGCACCCGAGTAGGACCAGCCCCCCAGGGCCGGTACGGCAGCGTCGAAAGGCGACCCCCACATGGCCAGGCGGCACCCCGATCCCGCGCGCGTGAACGCACAGAGCTCCCCACCCACCGGCCATCCACCGACTGAGATGCCCCGCACCAGCCGCCGCCGTTTCCTCGGTTACGTGCTCGCCGCGCCCACCCTCACCGTCGCCGCCCAGGTCGGGGCCGAGGCGGTCGCGCCGACCGCCGCCGAGGCCGTCATCCCATCCCTGCCCGGCCCGGCCGAACTCCTCGACCTCAACGACCTGTTGACCGTCGCCGCCCTCCCCACCAGCCACCTCATCACCCTCCGCCTCGACCCGGACGGCACCGTCCACTTCGCGTTGCCGCGTGCCGAGGTCGGCCAGGGGGTCACCACCTCCTCCGCCATGCTCATCGCGGAGGAGCTGGACATCCCCCTGGAGAAGGTGAAGGTCACCCTCGCCGACGCCCGGCCCGAGCTGCTGTTCAACCAGCTCACCGGCGGCTCCAACACCACCGTCTCCACCTACACGCCGATCCGGGTCGCCGCCGCCGTCGCCCGCGGCCGGCTGCTGCACGCCGCCTCGCTCCTCCTCGGCGAAGCCGTGTCGACCCTCACCACCAAGGCGGGCACGGTCCTCTCCCCGGCCGGGGCCGTCCTCGGCTACGGCGAACTCGCCGCGAGGGCCGCGGCCGTGGCGGACTCCGCGGTCGCCGTCACGCTCAAGGACCGCGAGGACTTCCGGGTCATCGGCACGGCCCGCCGCCGCCTCGACGCGCTCGACGCCGTCACCGGCAGCAAGAAGTTCGCGATGGACCTCCAGGTCGACGGCGCCCTGCCGACGATGGTCTGCCGCCCGCCCACCATCAACGGCACCGTCCGCGCCGTCGCCAACCTCGCAGCCGTACGGGCCATGCCGGGCGTCACCGACGTCGTCACCGTCTCCACGGGCGTCGCCGTCCGAGCCCGCACCTTCGGCCAGTGCGTCGACGCGATCCGCGCGCTCGACGTCGACTGGGGGCCGGGCACCGCCGAGGACGCCACCGACGCGACCGTCCTCGCCGAGCTGCGCCGGGCCGAACTCCCGCTCGTCGTCCCGCCGTTGCCGCTGCTCACGAAGGCCGTCGACGCCCGCTTCACCTTCCACTTCGCGAGCAACAGCGCCCTGGAGACCAACTGCGCCATCGCGGACGTCCGTTCCGGCTCCGCGGAGATCTGGGGCTCCCTCAAGGCCCCGATCGTCGCGCAGGAGCAGATCGCGCTCCGCCTCGGCCTGCCCGTCTCCGCCGTGAAGGTGCACGTCACCGAGGGCGGCGGCTCCTTCGGCCGCAAGCTCTTCCACGACGCCGCCCACGAGGCCGCCGAGATCTCGAAGAAGCTCGGCAAGCCGGTGAAGCTCATGTGGCACCGCACCGACGACTTCCGGCAGGGGCGTACGCACCCCATGTCGACCTCCCGGGTCCGCGCCACCTACTCGCTCGGCGAGGTCCTGACGTACGAGCAGCGGCACACCTCCGTCGCCACCGACTTCGGGCACGGCATCGGGGAGGTGCTGACGGCGGAGGCCGCCCGGCTGCCGGTCGCCGACGCCGCCTTCTCCCAGACGATGTTCCAGCTCACTCAGATCAGCCCCTACCACCTCGGCGTCACCACCCAGCTCCTCGCCGAGACGGACAAGGGCTACAACACCGGCTCGATGCGGAACATCTACTCGCCCAACGTGCGCACCGCGCAGGAACTCGTCATCGACGAACTGGCCCGCCGCCTGGGCGAGGACGCCTACGGGCTGCGCCGCCGCCTGATGAAGGAGTCCCGGGCGCGGGCCGTCCTCGACAAGGTCGCCCAACTCGGGCGGTGGGGACGGCCGATGGCCCCCGGCACCGCGCAGGGCATCGCCGTGCACCCCGAGTACCACTCGTACGTGGCCGTGCTCGCCGAGATCGACTGCCGGCCGGCGACCACGGGACGTACGGTGCCGAACGCGTACACCGGCCCCCGCGTCACCAAGGTGGTCTGCGCCGTCGACGTCGGCCTCGCCGTCAACCCGCGCGGCCTGGAGGCGCAGATGATGGGCGGCATCTCCGACGGCATCGCCCTCGCGCTGACGTCCGGGCTGCACCTCAAGGACGGCGCCTTCCTGGAGTCCAGCTGGGACAACTACTTCTACACCCGGCAGTGGAACACCCCGCCCGAGCTGGAGATCGTCGTCATGCCGCCGACCGGCGACAAGCCCGGCGGAGCGGGCGAACTGGCGGTGGCGGCGGCGATGGCGGCCGTGGCCGGCGCCTACGGCCGGGCGACCGGCACCATGCCGACCGTCTTCCCGGTCAACCACACCGCGCCGCTCCCCTTCACGCCCCCGCCGGCCGTCCCGCCGGTCCCGGCCTCCCCGACCGACGGCCGCGACCACGTCCTCTAGCTAGCTCTTCCCGCTCTTCCCACTCTGCAAAGCGCTTCAAAGCGCTTCAAAGCGCTCCACAGCTCTTCAAGGCTCTTCGAGATCCCCGGAGTTCTCCGTGCCCCAGCACACCTTCATCCTCAACGGCCAGGCGGTCACCGCCGAGGTCGAGTCCGACGTGCGCCTCCTGTGGGTCCTCAGGGACGTCCTCGGCGTCACCGGCCCCAAGTACGGCTGCGGGGTCGGCGTCTGCCGCGCCTGTACGAGCCACCTCAACGGCAAGGCGTTCACGCCCTGCGCCGTCCCTGTGGGGCAACTCGCCCCCGAGGACGAGGTCACCACCATCGAGGGCCTGCCCGAGACGGTCGGTGCCGACCTCCACCCGATGCAGGAGGCGTGGCTCGACCTCGACGTGGCCCAGTGCGGCTTCTGCCAGCCCGGCCAGATCATGGCCGCCGTCGACGCGGTCCGCCGGGCCCGCGAGGCGGGCCGCGAGGTCACCGAGGCCGACCTCGACACCCTCCGCAACATCTGCCGCTGCGGCACCTACCACCGCATCCGCCAGGCGGTCCTGGAAGGAGCCCGGCGCATGCCGTGACCCTCGGCACCCTCGGCGTGCCGCATCGCGTACCCGGCCGTCTCGGCCTCATCGAGCGCCGTGACGCCGCCGATCGCGGAGAGCGGAGAGCGGAGAGCGGAGAGCGGAGACCCGTTCCCGACCCTCGACCCGCTGGTGCCCGTCGACTCGGAGCCGTCACCCCCCGTTCCCGCCCCGGAACGCGCGAAGGCCCCCGCCGCGTTCGCGACGGGGGCCTCCGGGAGGGGGTGGGTCAGGCGGCGGGCGGCGCCTGCGGCGGGCGGCCGACGCCCCTCGTCAGGGCGTAGCCGCCGATGCCCGCGAGCGCGGCGAGGATGCCGCCGGCGGCGGTCCAGATCCAGCGGTCGGACCACCAGCCGGAGGACCAGCCGTCCTCCGGCGCGGCGGCCTCCACGGCGGTCCGCCGGCCCGCCTCCTCCTCGGCCTCGGCCAGCTCCGCGGTGGTCGCGCCCGGCACCAGGGGCGCGGCGAGCGCACCGTCGGTGGCGTACGAGCCGCCCCGGTCGGAGATGTCGACGCCGACGCGCGCCGAGAACGGCTGTCCCAGGTCCTCGTCCGGCAGTCCGGTGACGGTCAGCCGGACGTAGTAGCTGCCCGGCAGCGGGTCATGGGCCCAGGCGTCGGCGGAGGCGCGGACCGGGCGCAGCACGCACGCGAGCTCCAGCGACGCGGTCTCCTTGGCGGCGGTGCGGGACTGGGTCCCGTACATGCACGCCTGGCGGCGCCGCAGCCCGTCGTAGACGTCGACCCGCCAGGTGGCGGCGCCGTGCCGCAGGGCGCTTTCCGGCAGCGTCACGGTGGCCTTCACGGTGGGCCGTTCGCCGGTGTCGGCGGGGAAGACCCAGTACAGGTAGTCGCCCGCCGACGCCTGCGCGGTGGCCTCCTGGCCGGGCCGGAAGAAGGCGGCGGTACGGAAGGTGGTGCCGGCCTCCGTGGGGCCTGCCTCCTCCCCGCCGGCCGTGGCCGAGGGGGTGGGCGTGTCGGCGAGGGCGCCCGGCGCGGCGGGGCCCAGCAGGGCGGCGCCGGCCAGCGCGGCCGCCGCGAGCATCCGTACGGTACGCATCAGTGGGTCCTCCAGACGGCGAAGCGCCAGCGGGACAGCCAGCCCCAGATCAGACCGGCGAGGAAGCCGGCGAGCACCAGCGCGCCGAGCAGCCACCAGCCGCGGCCAAGCCCGAAGGAGGCCACGTCCGAGGCGCTCGCCGGGCCGTCCACGATGTCCACGGACAGCTCGACCGGCATGCCGGGCGTGGTCTTCACCGACGGGGGCGCGGAGAAGGAGTTGCTGACCTGGAGGCAGACGGTCTCGGCGGCCGGCTGGGCGTCGCCGTTCGCGTCCTCGTCCTCGTCGCCGTCCCGTTCGGGCTTCGGGTAGCGCAGGCCGGTCGAGATGACGTCGGTGCGGCCGTCGCCGGCCTCCGAGCCGCGAACGATCTCCCGGCCGGACTGGGTCACGGCGCGCAGCAGCACGCCGTAGTCGTTGTTCACGGCCCGGTCGGCAAAGACGCTGACGGAGGCGCGGAGTTCCTGGCCGGGCAGCAGGTCGACCTTGTACCAGCGGTGCTCGCCGAAGCTCTCGCGGTCGGTGTAGAGGCCGGGCCTGAGCTGCGGGGCGTCCGCGCACTGCCGGGTGCCCTCGGTGACGACCGGGGTGACCACCGGGTCGGCCGCGCGGTCCACCAACTGGCGTACCCGGCGGGAGAGATCCTCGGTGCGGTGCACGGAGGTGTACGTGCCTCCGGTGGCCTCCGCGATGCAGGTGAGCTGCTGTCGCGTCTTGGCGTTCGGCACCAGGCCCAGGGTGTCGATCACGAGGTGGATGCCCTCGGCGGCGATCTGACGGGCGATCTGGCACGGGTCGACGTCGCAGGTGTCCTCGCCGTCGGTGATGAGGACGATCCGCTTGGTCGCCTCGTCCTTGCCGAGGTCGCCGGCCGCGCCGAGCAGCGCCGGGCCGATCGGGGTCCAGCCGGTGGGGGCCAGGGTGGCGACGGCCGTCTTGGCCTCGGTCCGGTCGAGCGGGCCGACCGGGTACAGCTGGCGGGTGTCCTTGCAGCCGCGCTTGCGGTCGTTGCCGGGGTAGTCGGCGCCGAGCGTGCGGATGCCGAGCCGCACCTCCTCCGGCACCGCGTCCAGGACCTCGTTGAACGCCTGCTTGGCCGCGCTCATCCGGGACTTGCCGTCGATGTCCTTGGCCCGCATGGAACCGCTGACGTCGAGGACCAGCTCGACCTTGGGGGAGGTGTCCGCCGGCTCGTCGGCGGACGCGCTCGTCGGCAGCAGCGCGGCGGTCAGGGCGACGAGCAGCGCACAGGCCCCGGTCGCCAGCCGTTTTCTCGTGATCATCGGCGGATCGTATTGATGATCCTCCGACAATCCAAAACGGGGGTCCGGCTCTCCGTCCTCCGGAGAGCCGGACCCGGTCTCCGGACGGACTACCAGATCGCCTCGACCCACTCCGGGTGGTCGATGAACGGGTTCCGGTTGCCCTGGTAGGTGGAGTACACGAGGTCGTTGCGGCGCTCCTCGAAGGCGCTCGGCGGGTCCTGTACGTTCCACTGCTTCAGGACCGAGAGCCGGCCGTGGAAGGGCACGCTGCCGTTGGAGGTGGAGTCGTTGGGCTCCAGGTTCGGCCAGCCGTCGCCGCCCTCGTACCGCACGGTCATGTAGAGGATCATGCGGGCCACGTCGCCCTTGTCGGCGTCGCGCGGCTCGAAGGAGTTGGAGTCGGTGTAGCTGCCGGGGGCGCCGCTCACGGCGCTGCCGCCGTTGTCGAAGTCCTTGTTGCCGCGGATGCTGTTGACCTGGACGTCGGCCGCCCGCAGGTGGTGCAGGTCGGTGCCCGGGCCGGCCGCCGTGCCGAAGGAGCCGTGCGACTGGGCCCAGGTGTGCTCGCGGTTCCAGTTGCCGACCGCGCCGCCGTTGAGGCTCTTGCTGCGCGAGGTGCCGCTGTAGAGGAGCACCACGTTGGCCGTGTTGTTCGGGTCCTGGTCGAGCGACTTCAGCGCGTCCCAGACGGCGGCGTACGAGATCTTGTCCTGGTCGCTGATGATGGTGTGCAGCGCCGACTTGAGGCTGGTGCCCGTCTTGCCGACGGCGTTCTTGTAGTACGTGGCGTCGTACGCGGTCGTGGTGGCGGAGGCGGGCGTCGCCGTGACCGCCGGGAGCGTGAGTCCGACGAGGGCGGCGGACAGTGCCGCCCAGACCTTCCAACTGCGTATCCGTGCAACCGACATGGGGGGCCCTTTCCCGGGGACGGGCACGCGGGCGAACGCCGCGCCCGGCTCAAGGGGGCGGCGTTCTACGCGTGTTGACTGCGTGTCATCCGGGAGAGTGGCACGGTGCAGGGGCCGTCCGTGTTACGGGGAGAGAGCCGTTCGATGACGTTCTCGCATACGGGGCAACCGTTCGACGGCAGGTCGCGTCCTTCGTGCCTCTTGTGTCTCAGCCGCCCCGGACGTCCACCGGCATCCCCTTCGGCTCCTTGATCCGCTTCATGATGATCTGCGAGTTCACCTCGGTGACCCCGGCCAGCGCCGTCAGCTGCTCGATCCACAGCCGCTCGTACGCCGCGAGGTCGGCGACCGCGATCCGCAGCAGGCAGCCCGGACTGCCGAAGAGCCGGTACGCCTCGATCACGTCCGGGATCGACTGGAGGGCCTCCTCGAACGCCTCCACCGTCTCCCGGTCCCGCTTCACCTCGACCGAGACCAGCACCTCGAAGCCCCGCCCGACCGCCTCAGGGTCGATCACCGCCCGGTAGCCCTGGATCACCCCGTCCTGCTCCAATTGGCGCACCCGGCGCAGACAGGGGGAGGGGCTCAGGCCGACCCGCTGGGCCAGCTCCTGGTTGCTCAGCCGGCCGTCCTGCTGGAGCTCGCGCAAGATGTGGAGATCAATTCGGTCCATGGCGCGATTATCTGCCACGATGAAACATTTCTGCGCCTATTTTGGCAATCGCCTGCTCACTCTTCTGGCCTACCGTTGCCGAGGGAGTACGGAATCCAGGACGGACGGCCACGGAGAGGCGGCGGACATGCAGCGGACGAACGACGGAACCCCGCGCCGGATCGTCGTCATCAGCACCGGCGGCACGATCGCCAGCCGCTGGCAGGGCACCGGCTACGCGGCCGACGCCTCCGGCGACGACGTCCTCGCCACCGCCCCGCTGCCCGAGGGCGTGACCGTCGAGGTCCGCGACCTCTTCAACGTCAACAGCTCCCTCCTCACCGCCGCCCACCAGCTCGCGCTGCTGCGCACGGTCCACGAGACCCTGGCGGACCCCGGCGTCGACGGCATCGTCGTCACCCACGGCACCGACACCCTGGAGGAGACCGCCTTCCTCCTGGACCTGCACCACGACGACGCCCGCCCGGTCGTCCTCACCGGCGCCCAGCGCCCCTTCGGCACCGGCGACGGCGACGGCCCCGGCAATCTGTACGACGCCCTCCAGGTCGCCGCCACCGTCCGCGACCTCGGCGTCCTCGTCGTCTTCGACGGACGCGTCCACGCCGCCCGCGGCACGGTGAAGACCCAGACCCTGGCTGCCGACGCCTTCTCCGACCCCTCGGCCGAGCGCCTGGGCAAGGTCGGCTTCTCCCGCGTCGACATCGAGCGCCTGCCCGACCGCCCGGCCGTCCTCCCGCTGCCGGCCGCCGCCCGCACCGCCGAACCGGACGGCTCCGGGCGCGCCGGGCTGCCCCGCGTGGACGTCGTCTTCCACCACACCGACGGCGACCGCCTCCACTTCGACGCCGCCCTCGCCGCCGGCGCCCGCGGCATCGTCCTCGTCGCGACCGGTGCGGGCAACGCCACCCCGGAGATCGCCGGGGCCGTCGCCGAGGCCACCGCCCGGGGCGTCCTGGTCGCCGTCACCACCCGCGTCCCGGCGGGCCCGCTCGCCGAGATCTACACCGGCGGCGGCGCCGTCGACCTGGTGGCGAGCGGCGGTCTGCTGACCGGCACCCTGCGCGCCGGCCAGGCCCGTATCGCCGTCCTCGCCGCCCTGCTGGCCGAGACCGACGGCGACGACCCGGCCCGCCGCACCGCCGTCCTGCGCCGCCTCCTCGAAGGCCCGGTCCGCGCCGAACCCGCCCTCGCCACCGGCACCTCCCGCGAGGCGGCCCCCGTCACGGCGCGCGCCTGACACCCCCCGAACACCGGCTCGCGGGCGTCGAACTCCCCCCTCCTCCGCCCGCGAGCCGGTAACAACCCACGGCCCCGGGCCCTCCGGGGCGCCCCCGGCCCCTCCGGTACGGTGACGGACCCCGCGTCCGCCACCACCCCGCCGAGGAGCCCCCGTGCCCGACGCCACCCCCGGAACCGAACCCGCCGCAGCCTCAACCGGATCCGCCCCCGAAGCCACCGACACCGCAACCCGGCAGGCCCACCACGTCGTCCGCCTCGTCCGTGAGGTCCTCGGTGATCCGGCCGTCGTCGCCGCCTGTCCGCACGGCTCGGCCGTGCTCGGGGGGCTGCGGCCCACCAGTGACGTCGACGTCCTCGTCGTCCTGGCGCGGTCCACCACCGAGGCCGAGCGCCGCGCGCTCACCGAGGCGCTGCTCGGCGTCTCCGGGGCGCGGGCGTACGAGGGGCCCGCGCGGCCCGTCGAGTTGAGCCTGGTCGTCCACGACGAGGTGCGGCCCTGGCGGTACCCGCCGGTCTGCGAGTACCTCTACGGGGAGTGGCTGCGGGACGACTTCGAGGCCGGGCTCACCCCGGCACCCGCGCCCTGCCCCGACCTCGCCCCGCTCCTCACGATGGCCCGCGCGGGCGACGTCTCCCTCCTCGGCCCGCGCCCGTCCGAGCTCTTCGACCCGGTGCCGGAGGCCGACCTGCGGGCGGCGATCGTCGCGGGCGTACCCGACCTCCTCGCGGACCTCGACGGCGACACCCGCAACGTCCTGCTGACCCTGGCCCGCATCCTCACCACCCTCCGCACCGGCCGGATCCGTTCGAAGGACGAGGCCGCCGCCGTACTGCTGTCGGAGCTGCCCGAGGCGCACCGGCCGGTGCTCGCGGCGGCCCGGGGCCAGTACCTGGCGGGGGAGTACGGCTCCTGGGCGGACGAGCTGCCCGCGGCGCGGGCCCACGCGGCGTATGTGGCCGAGGCGATCAAGAGGGCGTATCCGGCCTGAAGTTACCCGTCGGTTTCTCGTGACTTCCTCGGCGACCGGTCGTAGAACATGTTCCCATTCGCTCACGAGTGAGGAAGATCACATGAGTGAACACCCCCTGTCCGCCCAGGGAATTCACGGAGTCAGCCGCCGCCGCTTCCTGACCGGAACAGGTTCTGTTCTCGGTGCCGCCGCGCTCGCCGGCGGCCTCTCCACCCCGGCCCGCGCCGCGGTCCCGGGCCTGAACGTCTGTCCCATCCCCGACGGCGCCCACGTGCGCGCCCTGGTCGTCGGCACCGGCTACGGCGGCTCCGTCGCCGCCCTCCGCCTCGCCCGCGCCGGCGTCGACGTCCACATGATCGAGATGGGCATGGCCTGGGACGTCACCGGCCCCGACGGCAAGATCTTCGCCAACACCACCACCCCCGACTACCGCTCGTTCTGGCTGCGCACCCGCACCAAGCAGCCGCTGAGCCAGTTCCTCGGTTTCCCCCTCGACAAGGACGTGCCCCGCCACACCGGCATCCTCGACGCCGAGGACTTCGCCGGCATCACCGTCTACCAGGGCCGGGGCATCGGCGGCGGCTCCCTCGTCAACGGCGGCATGGCCGTCACCCCGCTCAGGGAGCGCTTCCCCGAGATCCTCCCGACCGTCGACCCGGCCGAGATGTACGCGACCTACTACCCGCGCGCCAACGCGGGCCTCGGCGTCACCTCCGTGGACACGACCTGGTGGGAGAACACGGCCGCCTACCAGTACGCGCGCGTGGGCCGGAAGCACGCCCAGCGCTCCGGCTTCCCCTTCGTCTTCGTGCCCAACGTCTACGACTGGGACTACATGAAGCAGGAGGCGGCCGGAACCGTACCGAAGTCCGCCCTCACCGGCGAGGTCATCTACGGCAACAACCACGGCAAGAAGAGCCTCCAGAAGACCTATCTCGCCCAGGCCGCCGCCACCGGCCGCGTCACCGTCGCCGCCCTCCACCGGGTCACCTCGGTCACCCCGGCCGCCGCCGGCGGCTACACGGTCGCCATCGACCAGATCGACACGACGGGCGCCACCCTCGCCACCAAGACCGTCCGCGCCGACCGGGTCTTCTTCGCGGCGGGCAGCGTCGGCACCAGCAAGCTCCTCACCCGCCTCAAGGCGACCGGCGCCCTGCCCGCCCTCAACGAGCACATCGGCAAGGGCTGGGGCGACAACGGCAACGTCATGTGCGGCCGGGCCAACCACATGTGGGACCCGACGGGCAAGCTCCAGTCCGCCATGCCCACCGCGGGCATCGACAACTGGAACGCCGGCGGCGCCTTCGCCGAGGTCGCCCCGCTGCCCACCGGGATCGAGACCTACGCCTCCTTCTACCTCTCCATCACCCGCACCCCGCGCCGCGCCGAGTTCAGCTGGAACCCGGCCACCGGCAGGGTCGACCTCAGCTGGGAGCGGGCCTGGAAGCAGACGTCCATCGACATGGCGAAGTCCATCTTCGACAAGATCAACTCGAAGGAGGGGACGATCTACCGCACCGACCTCTTCGGTGCCTACAAGATCTGGGGCGACCACCTCACCTACCACCCGCTCGGCGGCGCCGTCCTCGACCGGGCCACCGACAACCACGGCCGCCTCCACGGCTACCAGGGCCTCTACGTCATCGACGGAGCCCTCATCCCCGGCAACACCAGCGTCAACCCCTTCGTCACCATCACCGCCCTCGCCGAGCGCAACATCGAGCGCATCATCGCCGAGGACTTCTGAGCCGAGGCTTCCGAGCGGAGGACTGCTGAGCGGAGGACCGCCGAGCGTGACCCGTACGCGCGAGGGGCCGGCCGGTTCGAGATGAACCGGCCGGCCCCTCGTACGCGCCCCGGGCCTCACCCCGTCGGCAGCACGCACACCTCGTCGAGCCCGAGCACCCGGTTCAGCCGCCCGAAGGCCAGCCACGAACCCAGGCTCATCGTCAGCTCCACGATCTCCGCCTGGCTGTAGTGCGCGGTCATCCGCTCCCAGAACTCCTCGTCCAGGCCGTGATGGTCGAGCGCGTACCGCTCCGCGTACTCCGCCGCGAGCCGCGTCCGCGCGTCGAAGGACTCCGAGACCTCCGTCGTCCGCCAGGCCGCGACGACCTCGTCGAAGCCCTCCTCGACCTTCACGCCGTCCCGGTCCGTGCGCCAGTCCAGACAGAAGCCGCAGCCGTTGATCTGCGCTATCCGCAGCCGCGCCGCCTCGAACTCGCGCAGCCCCAGGGTCGTATGGGCGTACACGGACAGCGAGAAGTTCGCAGCCGCCGTCCCGATCTCCGGGACCATGTCGCCCCACACGTACCCGATCGGCTCCTGCCCCTCGGGAATGTCGATGATCACCGTGCTCTCCTTCCCAGCTTCCCCACCGCCGGCCGTATCGGCACGTCCAGCGCGTCGTACAGCCCCGGCTCCGCCGCGGCCAGCCAGTCGATCGCCCCCACCAGGCGCCCGACGGCCGTCGCGTTCCCGCCCGCCGCCCGGTTCTCGTCCTCGTCGGTGGCCGCCACGGTCACCTCGATCCGCGGCCGCCCCTCCACGATCACCCGGTGCGCGCCGGCGCCGTCCGGCGGCACCGGCCAGTCCGGCGCGCAGGACGGATGGATCCGGGTCACGTGCTCGATGACGATCCGCGGCTCGCCGTCGACGACGCCCTGCACCTCGAAGCGGACCGCGCCCTGCGTGCCCGCCTCGAAGACGCCCATGGTCCGGGTCTTCACCGTCGCCTCCAGCGGCCGGCGGTCCACGGTCTCGCGGATCTCCTCGACCTCGACGCCCAGCGCCCGCGCCATCAGCCGGATCTGCCCGCCCCACACCATCGTCGGGACCGACGGGAAGAGCATCGGCGGCTCGTAGTCGAGCGGCTTGCCCATCCCGATCAGCTCGCGCACGGAGAACTCCTGCTCGTACGTCGAGTAGTCGAAGATCTCCTGGCAGCGGACCACGTCCACCGTCGTGCCCAGCCCGCTCACGAGCAGCGGCAGCACGTCGTTGCCCCAGCCCGGGTCGACCCCGGACGCGAAGAGCGACCCGCCGCCCTCGGCCACCGCCGCGAGCACCGGGTCGCGGAACTCGGGCGGCGCGTTCCTCGGGTCGTACAGCGGGTACAGCGAGGGCGTCACCACCACCGCGCCCGCCGCGACCGCCCGCACCACGTCCTCCAGCGCCCCGTCGGGCCGCACGTCGCCCGAGGCCGCGTACACCACGGCCCCCGGCCGCGCCCCGAGCACGGCCCCGACGTCGTCCGTCGCGGCCACGCCGAGGTCGTGCCCGAGCCCGGCGAGCGCCCCCGCGTCCCGGCCCACCTTCGCCGGGTCGGAGACGAGGACCGCCGCCAGTTCGAGTCCGGGATGGGCGTCGACGGCCCGGATGGCCGCACGCCCGACATTTCCGGTTCCCCACACCACCGTCCGTATCATGCGCGGAGGGTAGCGCCGGGGAACGGAGGTTCCCAGACCCGCGACAGCACGATCTGACGCAACGTCAGATCTCTTCGCCTGTACGGTGATCAGCCGAGCCGCAGCGCCACGAACGGGATCGTGTCCCCCGGCAGCACGTACCGCTCCACCTCCGTGAAGCCCCGCGCCCGCGCGAACCGCAGCCCCTCCTCGTTCGACGCGAGCACCACCGTCTCCACGCCGTCCCGGCTCAGCGTCCGCGCGTGCGCGAGCCCCCGCTCGTACAGCGCCGTCCCGAAGCCCCGCCGCCGGTACTCCGGCAGGATCCGCGAGATCACCGTCGCCGCCGGCGTCTCCCCGTCCGGCGGCCGCACCGTCGAGCAGCCCACCGCCACCCCGCCCAGATACGCCACCTCCAGCCGGTTCCGCCCGGCCCGCTCCCGCACCTCGTCCTCCGACAGCACCGCCGTCGGGATGATCGCGTTGTGGACCGCCCGCCAGTCGGCCAGCTCCCGCTCGCCCGCCGCCGGGACGATCCGCAGCTCCCCGTACTCCTCAAGATCGCTCATCCCGGCACCCAACCGCGCCGCCCACTCCCGGTCAACCGCTTTGCGGGCCCCGAGCGCTCCGCCGTACGGGTGGGCCGCCGCCCTCCCGCGCAGCGCCGCGCGCCGAACGGGTACGGATCGCTCCACTGCCCCCGGCCAGGAGGATGCCTTCCCATGCCCGCCTTCGTCCGCAAGGGCGCCCCCCCACTGCTCGGCGCCGGCACCCTGTGCGCGGCCCTGCTGCTCACCGGCTGCGCGCACCCCGAACCCGCCACCTCACCCCGGCCCGCCGCGGCCGGGACCCCCGCCGGAAAGCCCCCGGCCCAGCAGCCCGACGCCCGCTCCGAACGCGCTCCGCGCATCCCCGGCATCGGCCCCCTCACCCAGGCCCGAATCCCCGCCGGCACCACCCAGGCCCTCGTCGTCTCCGGCGCCACCGAGAACAGCAACACCGCCACCGTCGTCCTCCATCAGCGCGCCCCCGGCGGCCGGTGGTACGAGGCCGGCGGCCCCTGGTCCGCGCACAACGCCCTCAAGGGCTGGACCGACGACCACTCCGCCGGCGACCTGCGCACCCCCACCGGCGTCTACCGCATCGGCGACGCCGGCGGACGGCTGCCCGACCCCGGCGCCCGCATCCCGTATGACGAGGACCCCGAGTTCGCCATCAGCGGCACCGGCTTCCAAGGCGAGTCCCTCGAAGGCTCCTTCGACCACGTCATCGCCATCGACTACAACCGCGTCCCCGGCCGCACCCCGCTCGACAAGGAACGCCCGCTCGGCGCGGGCAAGGGCGGCGGCGTCTGGATCCACGTCGACCACGGCGGCCCCACCCAGGCGTGCGTCGCCCTCCAGCGCGACGACCTGCGCGCCCTGCTCCTCGCCCTCGACCCGGCCGCCGCACCCGTCGTCGTCATGGGACCGGCCCCCGACCTCGCCCGCTGAGCGGGGGAGGTCGGGGGCCGGGCGGCGGGGGAGAGGGGGAAGCGGGGGGAGCGGGATCAGCCGACCGCTCCCCGGAACGCCCGCGTGTGGACCCGGACCTGATCCGGCGTCAGATAGGAGTCGGTGTACTCGAAGTCCCGCAGTGTCCCCGCCTTCGAGGCCAGGAACCCGGTCCGTACGTAGTCGTCCCCGGCCACCGCGTTCAGCAACCAGTTGGTCATCACCCGGGTCTTGGCCACATTGGTCCGCAGCGCCGCCCAGTGGTAGCCGCGGGCCACCGCCTGGGCCGCCGGCCCGTGCAGCTCCACGCCCAGCGGCTTCGATACCCCGTCCATCCCGCCCAGGTCCACGACCAGGCCCAGGTCCTTGTGCACATAGGGGTGCAGGGACTCGCCGCGCAGCGTCGCCACCAGGTTGTCGGCGAGCGCCTTGCCCTGGCGCATCGCGTGCTGGGCCGTCGGCGGGCAGATCGCGCCGTCCTCGCCCTTGGCGAGGTCGGGCACGGCCGCCGCGTCGCCGAGCGCCCACACTCCGTCGAGCCCCGGCACCGCCATGTCGGGCGTCGTCACCAGCCGGCCGCGCATCGTCTCCGCGCCGACCGTCCCGATCAGCGGGCTCGCGGCCACCCCGGCCGTCCAGATGAGGGTGCGGCAGGGCAGCACCCGGCCGTCCGTCAGGGTGACCGCCTCGTCGTCCACCGAGGCCACCGACACCCCCAGCGAGACCTGGATGCCCCGCTTGGTCAGGATGTCCATCGCGGCCGCGCCCAGCTTGTCGCCCAGCTCGGGCATCAGCTTGGGGGCGATGTCCACCAGGTGCCACTTGATCAGGGCCGGGTCCAGCCGGGGGTACCGCTTGACCGCGTTGTGGGTGAGGAGCTGGAGACAGGCGGCCGTCTCGGTGCCCGCGTATCCGCCGCCGACCACCACGAACTGGAGCCGCGCGGCCCGCTCGGCCTCGTCGTCGCTCGCGTCCGCCAGGTCGAGCTGGGCGATCACGTGGTCCCGGACGTAGACCGCCTCCGCCAGGGTCTTCATGCCCCGGGCGTGGTCGGCGAGCCCCGGGATGTCGAAGGTCCGGGTCACGCTGCCGGGCGCCAGCACCAGGTGGTCGTACGGCTCCACCTCGTACTCCCCTGAGATCGTCCGGAGCACCACGGCCTTGGCCGCCGTGTCCACGCCCACCGCGCCGCCCGGCACGATCCGCGTCCGGTGCTTCTGGCTGCGCCGCAGCGACAGCGCCACCGACTGCGGCGTCAGGACGCCCGCCGCCACCTGGGGGAGGAGGGGCAGGTAGAGCTGGTACGAGAAGGGCGAGAGCAGCGTGATCCGCGCCTCCCGCTCGGTCAGCCGCCGTTCGAGCCGCTTCACACAGCCCACTCCGGCGAACCCGGCGCCCACCACGAGAATCCTCGGTCGCGTCACGCTTGCCGCCTTCCGTCCGTATGAGCGTGCAAAGTGCCCTGGCTTATGACTGCATAGGCACATGTGGCAATTTTTCGCTGACTATCCGTGGTTCACCCTTTTTATCGTCATTGCGGCGGGATCGCTCTTCGGCATGGTCCGCTTCGGGCCCGTGAAGCTGGGCGCGGCCGGAGTCCTCTTCGTCGGACTGCTGGTCGGGGCCCTGGACCCGGACGTCGGACCGGCCGTCCCCGCCGGGCTCTCCGTCCTCGGCCTCGCCCTGTACGTCTACACGGTGGGCCTGGAGGCGGGTCCGGCCTTCTTCCGGGAGCTGCGGCCGCAGCTGGCCGTGATGCTCGGCGCCGTCGTCGCGCTCGTCCTCACCGCCCTCGCCGTCGGCCTCATCGGCAACAAGCTCTTCGGCATCTCCGGCCCGTTCCTGGCGGGCGGGTACGCGGGCATCGGCACCACCACCCCCGGCCTGGCCGCCGCCCAGGCCGCCTCCGACGACCCGACCCAGGCCGCCACCGGCTACGCCATCGGCTACCCCCTGGCCGTCGTCCTCACCATCCTCTTCGTCGCGGCCGTCGCCGCCGTACGGAACTGGCCCGGCCGCCGCGACCCGGGCACCGGCCTCCCCGACCGGCTCATCACGCGGACGGTCGACATCATCCGGCCCGTGCCCTGGGCCGACGTGCCCGGCGTCGCGTCCGGCGAACTCCTCGCCAGCGCCCACCGCCCGGCCGGTTCGATCGTCCACATCGTCACCGGCGACCCCGGCCCGCTCGCCCCCGGCGACGCGCTCGTCCTGGTCGGCGGCCCGGAGGCGGTCGCCGCCGGCGTCGCCGCCCTCGGCACCGAGGCGCCCGGCCACCTGCTCGACCACCGCGACGTCGTCGACTACCGCCGCATCCTGCTCACCAACCCGGACCTCGCCGCCCGCACGGTCGCCGAGCTCGGCCTCGCCGACCGCTTCGGGGCCCGCGCCACCCGGGTCCGCCGCGGCGACCAGGACCTCCTCGCCCACGACGACCTGCTGCTCCAGCTCGACGACCGGATCCGCGTCGCCATGCCCCGCGAGCGGACCGCCGAGGTCTCCTCCTACCTCGGCGACACCGAGGCCAAGGTCAGCGAGGTCAGCGCCGTCAGCATGGGCCTCGGCCTCGCCGCCGGCTTCCTCATCGGCATCCCCAAGCTCACCCTCGGCTCCACGGTCCTCTCCCTCGGCACCGCCGCGGGACCCCTCGTCATGGCCATGGTCCTCGGCCGGCTCCGCCGCACCGGCCCCCTCGTCTGGGTCCTGCCGACCCGCGCCAACCTGACCCTGCGCCAGATCGGCCTGCTCGTCTTCCTCGCCTGCGTCGGCCTCACCTCCGGCTACGCTTTCCGCCGCGACGCCTTCTCCCTCTTCGGCCTCAAGCTCCTCGCCGTCCTCGTCATCGGCGCGGTCCTCAGCTACGCCCTGATGGTCCTCATCTGCCGCCTCCTCGGCCAGAGCCGCCCCCGCACGATGGGCCTGCTCGCGGGCTACGTGGGCAACCCCGCCATCACCGCCTACGCCAACAGCCGCGTCTCCGACAGCCGCGTGAACACCGGCTACGCCACGCTCTTCGCCCTCGCCATCCTGGTGAAGATCGTCTGCATCCAGCTGATCGTCGGCCTCTGACACATCTGCCAGACGCCTGAAAGCCAACTAGGCCGAATCGTCCGGTAGTTGGAGTGACGCACGCCACAGTGTGAGCGGGGGGCGGGCGGCGTCGGCCATACTCGCACGCGATGACTCAACAGGGGAGCGTGCCGCACATGGGGCTGGGGTCACAGGGCCGGGACCTGCCGGAACGGATCGGCGGGTACGTCCTGGAACGGGAGCTGGGCGCGGGCGGCATGGGGACGGTGTACCTGGCGCGGTCCCGCGGCGGGCGCACCGTGGCCGTCAAGGTGGCCCGGCCCGAGCTGGCCGCCGACCCCCACTTCCGCGCCCGCTTCCGGGCCGAGGTGGAGGCCGCCCGCAGGGTCGGAGGCTTCCACACGGCCCCGGTCGTCGACGCCGACCCGGACGCGGAGACCCCCTGGCTGGCCACCGCCTACATCCCGGGGCCGACGCTGTCCGGCCTGCTCGGCGAGCGGGGCCCGATGGACGAGCGGCAACTGCGCATGCTGGGCGCGGCCCTGGCCGAGGCGCTCCAGGCCATCCACGCCTGCGCCCTTATCCACCGCGACCTCAAGCCGGGCAACATCATCATGGCCGACGACGGCCCCCGCGTCCTCGACTTCGGCATCGCCCGCGCCCTGGAGTCCACCCGCCTCACCTCCACCGGTACGGCCTTCGGCACGCCCGGCTTCCTCGCCCCCGAGCAGGCCCAGGGGCTGGAGGTCGGCGCGGCGGCGGACGTGTTCGCACTGGGCGCCGTACTGGTCGCGGCGGCCGGCGGCAGCGCCTTCGGCGAGGGCACCCCGATGGCCCTGATGTACCGGTCGGTCCACGAGGAGGCGAACCTCTCGGCCCTCCCCGAGAGCCTGCGCCCGGTCGTCGCCGCCTGCCTGGCCAAGGAGGCGGGGCAGCGGCCGACACCGGCGGAGCTGCTCGATCTGTTCGTACCGGAGGTGACGCGGGATCCGATTCCGGGGCCGGGCCGGATTTTGGATCCAGCCCCGGCGCCGGACGGGATTTTGGATCCGACCTCGGCGCCGGACGGGGTTTCGGATCCGACCCTGGGGCCGGACGGGATTTCGGATCCGACCCCGGCCCCGGACCGGATTTTGGATCCGACCTCGGCCCCGGACCGGATTTCGGATCCAGCCCCGGCGCCGGACGGGATTTTGGATCCGACCCCGGCCCCGGGCCGGATTTTGGATCCGACCTCGGCGCCGGACGGGATTTCGGATCCGACCCCAGCCCCGGATCGGATTTCGGATCCGACCCTGCCGCCGGATCGGATTTTGGATCCGACCTCGGCTCCGGCCTCGCTCCCGACCCCGACCCCGACCCTGGCGGTACCCGCCCCAGCGGGCGTCGAGAATGCCGCGACCCTCACCGCCGCCGTCCCCCACTCCGAGTCACGCGAGCCCCGGCAGCCCCGGCAGCCACAAGAGCCACAGGACCGGGTACCCGCTCCCGTGCCCGGCCGGGGGAGGCGCTCCGGGTTCGTCGCCGCCGCCGTGGCCGGGGCGCTGCTGGTGGCCGGGACGGTGGTGTACGCCCTGTACGAGCCGCCGCCCGAGGGCACGCCCGCGTCCCTGCCCGAGGCCACGCACATGCTCGTCATGCCGAACTCGATGCTGGGAGACGCGTACAACCAGAGCTCCGAGGTCCTTCCGTCGGCCGCGCGGACCGACGACGCGCCCGAGGAGGACACGAGCTACCTCTCCGCCGCCTACTACGGGTCCGGCAAGGCGGCCTTCCGGGGGCTGGAGGCATACGGCGTCTTCGGCCGGCTCAAGGACCCGGAGGAGCGCCGGGAGACGTACATGAGCGTCGCCACCGGGGACAAGGTCATCGAGCCCCGCCGGGAGTTCCGCTTCCCCGGCTCCGACGTCGAGTTCAGCTGCCACATGGTCACGGTGTCCGGGACCTACACCACCCTGTGCGCCTGGGCCGACGCCAACACCGCGGTGAGCGTCTCGTTCAGCCCGGCCACCGTCTCCCTCGATCTGGCGGCGAAGGAGACCCAGAAGATCCGCGACGCCATGCGCACGCCGATCATCTGACCGGCGGTCGGCGCGCGAAGTGCAGCTCCGGATCGGCGATGCCGCCGGCCCGCAGCAGCCTGACGTCCGTGGAGTAGTGCACCGACGTCCGCCAGGGTGCCCGGTCGCCCTGGCGCGGGAGGCGCCCGACGGCGCGCCGGACGTAGCCCGAGCCGAGGTCGAGGAGCGGGCGGGTCGGCATGGCGGGATCCGCCACCTCGGGGCGGCAGATGTCCAGGCCGTGGCTGTCCATGTGCCGGAGCAGCCGGCAGAAGTGCTCGCCGATCAGGTCGACCTTCAGCGTCCAGGACGCGTTGGTGTAGCCGATGGCGAGGGCGAGGTTCGGTACGCCGGAGAGCATCAGCCCCTTGTACGAGACGGTGTCCGGGAGGTGCACCGCGGCGCCGTCGACGGTGAGCGCGACGCCGCCCATGGCCTGGACGTCCAGGCCGGTGGCCGTGACGACGAGGTCCGCCTGGACGTGCCGCCCGGACCCGAGCGACACGCCGGACTCGGTGAAGGTCGTGATCCGGTCGGTGACCACGCTCGCCCTCCCCTCCCGGATCGCCGCGAACAGGTCCCCGTCGGGCGCGGTGCACAGGCGCTGGTCCCAGGGGTCGTACGGCGGGGAGAAGTGCTCGTCGACCGGGTAGCCGGGCGGGAGCAGCCGGGCGTTGAGGCGGCGCAGAAGGCGGCGGGCCGCCTTCGGGTACCTCCGGCAGAAGCGGAAGAACGCGCTCTGCTGGAGGACGTTCTTCCGCCGGGCCAGGGCGTGGCCCCGCTCCTCGCCGAGCATCCGGCGCAGGGCTTCGGCGACCGCGTCGTTCCGGGAGACGGGCAGGACGTACGTCGGCGTGCGCTGCACCATCGTCACGTGCGCGGCGGTGCCGGCCATCGCGGGTACCAGCGTGACGGCCGTGGCGCCGCTGCCGATCACCAGCACCCGCTTGCCGGTGTGGTCGAGGCCGTCGGGCCAGTGCTGCGGGTGCACGACCGTGCCGCGGAACCGCTCGCGGCCCTCGAAGTCGGGGGTGAAGCCCGCGTCGTAGCGGTAGTAGCCGCCCGCGGCGAAGAGCCAGTCGCAGGTCAGCGTGGTCGACTCGCCGGTGTCGGTGCGCTCCACCTCGACCGTCCAGCGCGCTCGCGCGGTCGACCAGGAGGCGGCGCGCACCCGGTGGTGGTAGCGGATGGCCCGGTCGAGTCCGTACTCGGCCGCCGTCTCGCGCAGGTAGTCCAGGATCCGCGACCCGTCGGCGATGGCCTGCTCGTCCCGCCAGGGCTTGAACGCGTAGCCGAAGGTGTAGAGGTCCGAGTCGGACCGGATTCCGGGGTAGCGGAAGAGGTCCCAGGTGCCGCCGAGGGAGGCGCGGGCCTCCAGGACGGCGAAGCTCTTCGACGGCAGCTCCCTGCGCAGGTGGCAGGCGGTGCCGATGCCGGAGATCCCGGCGCCCACGACGAGGACGTCCAGGTGCTCGACGTCGGCGTGCGAGGTGTCGTCGGGCGCGGCGGAGCGCTGCCCCGCCGGTTCCGGGAAGGAGGAGGTCATGGCGTAAGCCTGTGCGAAGACGGCCCTCTCGCGCCAGCCCGGACCGAAGCGAGACGGACAAGGCTGGGCGTGGTCCGGACACGGTCCGGCCGACCCTCCGCCTAACTCTCCGGCGGGACCAGGGTGTTCATCAGGCGCCGTACCGCCGGGCGGGGGTCGGGGGAGTCGGGCCAGGTGGTCATCAGGAGGTGGTGGCTGGTGCCGACCAGGGCGAGGGCCGCGGTGGCGGGGTCCAGGGCGGCGGGCGTGCGGCCGAGGGCGCGTTCGGCCTCCAGGTAGGCGGCGACGGCGTCCTCGATGGCCGTGAAGCCCGGAGCACCGGCCTCCAGGGCCTCGCGGACGCGGAGCGCGGCGGCGGGGCGGGCCATCGCGAGGCCGGCGACGGCGGGTCCGCCGGTGGCGAAGAGGGCCAGGACGACGGCGTCGAGGTTCCCGGCCACCGTGCCCTGCCCGACCAGCCCGGTCAGAGCCCGCGCCCGCGCCGCCGTACGGGCGAAGCGGTCGAGGCACAGCTCGGCGACGAACTCGTCGAAGCCCTCGAAGTGCGCGTGCAGCAGGCCCTTGGCGCAGCCCGCCTCGGTGGTCACGGACCGGCTGGTGAGCGCGCCCGGCCCGTCCCTCTCCACGACCCGCTCGGCCGCCGCGAACAGCCGCTCGCGCACATCCGGGGTCGCCACTCCACGCGGTGACATGAGCCTGCCGTCCTCTCCTCGTACCGGCCGCATCCGACGAACTGGATCGTAAACCGGATGGCGCGAATGGGCACGCGCCCATACTGTGGGTCTCCGAGAATGGGCGTGTGCCCATTCTTCCCGTCACCCGTGGAGGCAGTCGTGACCACCATCGTCAACACCGCACAGGACCAGGCGTGGAACGGCCTTGAGGGCGCGCACTGGGCCCGCCACCAGGACCGCTGGAACGCCGTGAACGACGGCTTCAACACCCCGCTCCTGGACGCCGCCGGAATCGCCGCCGCCCACCGCGTGCTCGACGTCGGCTGCGGCGCCGGCCGGACCACCCGCCTCGCCGCCCTCCGGGCCCCGCGCGGACACGCGCTCGGCCTCGACCTCTCCGGCCCGATGCTGGCCGAGGCCCGCGCCCGGGCGGCCGCCGACGGCATCGGCAACGTCTCCTTCACCCGGGGCGACGCCCAGACGCACCCCTTCGAGGAGGGCGCCTTCGACGCGGCCATCAGCCGCTACGGCGCGATGTTCTTCGCCGACCCCGAGGCCGCCTTCGCCAACATCGGCCGCGCCCTGCGCCCTGGCGGGCGGCTCGCCCTGGTCTGTCCCTCCGACCCGGCGCTCAACGACTGGGTGACCGCGATGACCTCCCTGCGCGGCGTCCTGCCCGTCGGCGACTTCGGCCGCCCGGGCGACCCGGGCATGTTCTCCCTCGCCGCACCGGACCGGGTCCGCGCCGTCCTCACCGCCGCCGGGTTCACCGGGATCGCGATCGAGGAGTCGCGCGCGTACGGCACCTGGGGCCGGGACGCCGCCGACGCGGCGGACTTCCTGCTGGGCACCGGCCCCGGCCGCCACCTGATGGAGCGCGCCGACGAGCCCGCGCGGGCCCGCGCCCGCGCCGCCCTCACCGACCGCCTCCGCGCCCACGAGGCGCCGGACGGCACGATCCGGCTCCTCAGCACGGCGTGGCTGGTGACGGCGGCCCGCTAGCTGAGAGGACGACGGGTCGAGGGGACGGCGACTGGCTCAGAAGACGACGACGCCCAGCGGGCGCGAGCCCGCCGCGAGGCGCTCGACGTCGCCCGAGGCGAGGTCGACGACGCTGATCCCGTCCCAGTACCCGTCCCGCGTGAAGCCGCCGGTCACGTACGCGGTCCGGCCGTCCTTCGACACGGCGACGTCCTCGTGCGGCCCGTCGAGCGGGTACACCCGCTCGATGCCCTCGGGCGAGCGCACGGTCAGCGACGGCCCCCGGTCCTCGCTCGGGTCGATCGGGCCGGTGCCGACGGCGAACAGCGTCCCGTCCGGCGCCACGGTCGCCCCGTGCTGGTGGGTGTTGGCGCTCATGTCCTCGATCTCGACCCGCCCGGTGGCCGGGTCCACGACGGCGAGCCGCTCGCCCTCGAAGGGGAGCAGCAGCTTCCCGTCCGAGGGCCGTACGGCGGTGTAGTGCGGCTTCAGCCAGGAGCCGAGCCCGCCCTCGGTGCCGTACGGGGCGACCTCCACGCGCCGTGTGTCCAGCGAGTCGGCGTCGACGACGGTCACGTCGAAGGAGTCGTGATTGGTCGCGTACACGGCGGAGCCGTCCCGGCTCACGTCCACGTCGAACGGCCGGCGCCCCACGTCGACCACGTCCACGACCCGCGCGGACGCGGTGTCGATCACCTCCAGGGTGCCGTTCCCGCCGGGCACGTTCACGCCCACGTACACCCGCTTCCCGTCGGGCGAGAGCGCGATGCCCATCCCGCCGCCCCGGTACTCGCCGGTGGTCACCTGCCCGGTGTCGGTGCGGTACGGGACGAGGGCCAGGCGCCGGCGGGTGGCGGTGTCGACGACGGCGACGGCCTCGGCGGTCGCGACCCAGGCCCGTCCGTCCTTCCCGAGGACGAGCCCGTACGGCGCGGTGCCCACCTTCACGGAGCCGGTGGCCCCGCGCGCGGGATCGACGAACGTCACCGTGTCCGACCCGAAGTCGCTGACGAGCAGGGTCCCGGCCTTCGGCTTGGCACCCTGGTCCGCCGTGCCGGACGGAGTCGCCCCGGTGGTGGTGGTCGGGGGAGTGACGGTGACGGTGGGGGCCGATGCCGATGCCGAGGCAGTCGTCCCGCCGGATGTGACGGCCGGAGCCTCCTCAGCCTGGGCGCAGCCCGACAGCAGGACGCCGGCGACGGCCGCGGGCAGCAGGACGCGAGCGGTACGGGACGTGCGGCGGATCTTCGTCATCTCGGGCTCCTCGGTACGGGACAGAAGGAGGACACCGCGCGAACCGGCCCCTCCCGCATCCCGATCCTCCGGCCCCCGGGGCCTGGACCCCCTCGCCCGCCCGTCTACGCCCCCTGGCCCCTCCGGACGACCCGGGGGTCCACCGATCGGATGACCCGGCGGTGGGGGGTGGCGTCAGCCCTGGGGGAGCGACCGCATCGCGACGATGCCGGCGTGCCCGCCCGGGCCGCCCTGGCCGGGGACGGGACCGGGGCCCTGCATGCCCGACGGGCCCGGCAGAGCGGCGGGACCCGTCATCCCGGGCTGACCGGGCTGCCCCGGAACCCCCGGAAGACCCTGCCCGGCACCCGGACCCGGACCCTGACCGGGACCCTGTCCCGGCATCCCCGGCTGACCCTGACCGGCCATGCCCAGCTGACCCTGCCCCGGCATGCCCGGCTGGCCCTGCATTCCGGGCTGGCCCAACTGCGGCCGACCCTGCATCCCGGGCTGACCGTGCATTTCCGGCTGACCCTGGCCCGGCATCCCCGGCATCCCCGGCATCCCCGGCTGACCCGGCATCCCCGGCTGGCCCTGCATCCCGGGCTGCCCCATCGGCGGCTGGCCCTGCATGCCAGGCTGTCCGTGCATCCCCTGCGGGCCCGCCGGCGCTCCGACCCCCATCGGCTGCGGCGCGGGTGCGGGAACCTTGATGTACCGGCTCAGGTCCCGGAGTACCTCCTCCGCGGTCTGACGCACGTCACCGGGCACGTCCCCTCGCTCCCGTATGAGCTGGGCGTAGATCGGTGCGGTGCCGTCCGCGTGGTTCATGGAGTCCGTCGCTTCCTGTCAGCTGGGTCGGTGCCGCCACCGGCGGGCAGACGGCGAGTCTACGGGGAACCGCCGACAGCGCGTGGCCCGGGGAGCGCGCCTCCGGCCGGTCCGGGGACCCGGCGACCGGCCTGCCGGAGGCCCGGAGCACACCCCCGTCCGTGTCAGGATCGAAGGATGCTGGAGAAGATCATCGCCGCCTGCGACGGCGCGTCCAAGGGGAATCCCGGCCCCGCCGCCTGGGCCTGGGTCATCGGCCGGACGGACGGCACCGTCGAGCGCTGGGAGGCCGGCCCGCTCGGCCGCGCGACCAACAACGTGGCCGAACTCACTGCCCTGGAACGGCTCCTGGAGACCCTGGATCCCGCGGCTCCCGCGGAGATCCGGATGGACTCGCAGTACGCCATGAAGGCCGTCACCACCTGGCTCCCGGGCTGGCGCCGCAAGGGCTGGAAGACCGCCGCCGGGACCCCGGTCGCCAACAAGGACCTCGTCGTCCGGATCGACGCCCTGCTCACCGGCCGGGACATCGACTTCGTCTACACCCCCGCGCACCAGGCCGACGGCGACCCCCTCAACGACGCCGCGGACCGGGCCGCCAGCCACTCCGCCCGCACCCAGGAACCCCTCGGTTCGGACGCCGGATCCGCCCTCCCCGACCCCGAGCCCGCCACCGCGCGCGCCTCCGCGCCCCGAACGCCCCGGGCGCGCTCCTCCGCGCCGGGCGGAACGGCCGGGTCCGGTGCCCGCCGGAGTCGCCCGTCCGGCGGCACCCTGAAGGCCAAGTTTCCGGGCCGCTGCCGCTGTGGGCGTGCCTATGACAAGGGGGAGACCATCGCCAAGAACACGGAGGGCTGGGGGCATCCCACCTGCGTCTGAGCGCTGAGGCCGTCCGAGGGGCGGGCGGCCCTGTCCGCCCCGTGAGACCGCCTTCCGAGCGCCTCCGGCAGGCTTCACCCGCGCGTGGATCCAGGTTCTCCCGGGGTTCTGTTCTCAGAGCTGTTGTGGCTGCATACTGTTCCTCCTCGCACCTGGTGACGAACCGTTTTGCCTGCTCATCCGACGTCTCTCGACGTGAAATCGGCACCCGGCGAGATTCCCCCCTTCACTTCCGGCGCACAGCGTCGTGACGGAAGTGACCCCTGCCCGTGAAAGACCCGAGGTTCCGTGCCAGTACCTGTTCTCCTGACCGGGCGCTCCGTGCGCCTGGAGCCGCTGGCGATGCGGCACGCCGAAGCCCTTGCGCGGGCCGGCGAGGCGGACCGATCGGCCTATGCCTTCACTCCCGTGCCGAACGGCCTGGAATCCGCTCTCGACTACATCGCCCGCGCCCTGGCCGAACAGGCCGCCGGGCGCTGTCTGCCCTTCGCCCTGGTCAGTACCGCCGACGACCGGGTGATCGGCTCCACCCGCTTCCTCGAACTCGACTACTGGCGGGGGCCGCTCGTCTGGCCCCCGACCCCCGGCCTCCCCCACGGGGATCCGCTCACAGCGATCCCCGACGCCGCCGAGATCGGGAACACCTGGATCTCGGGCGACGCCCGGGGCACGGGCATCAACACCGAGGCGAAGCTGCTCATGCTCCGCCACGCCTTCGAAACCTGGGGCGTCCGCCGGATCACCCTCCGTGCCGACGCCCGCAACACCCGCTCGCGCGTGGCCATCGAACGCCTCGGCGCCACCTGCGAGGGCACCCGCCGGGCGCACTCGCGCGGCCTCGACGGCGCCGTCCGGGACACGGCCTTCTACTCGATCCTCGACGAGGAGTGGCCCACCGTCCGGGACATCATCGAGCTGCGCCTGAGCGCCCCCCGCCGGAGCCGGGTCCTCCAGGACCTCCTCCCGGCCTGAACCGCCCCGCGCCGCCTGACCTGCGGGCGGCGCCACGGGGTGGTTCCATGGAAGTGACGGGAAGGACTCCGTGCGAGGACACGGAGTAGCGGTCCCCGAGGGCCGCGCACCGTGCAATCAGGATCCGCGAGAAGCGGGTGAGTCCTTCCCGCCCCACCCTCCCTTCCCGATCCGCGTTCCGCCGCGCCCCGGGACGCGGGCGTCAGCCGCCCGACAGCTGGTAGAGACTCCGGCTGACCAGCCACAGTCCCAGCAGCACACACACGCCGATGACGGCCGGCTCCTTGTGGCGCCGCAGCCATCCGTGCAGGCCCATCAGGGCGTTCCCGGTCGGCTCCGGCGCGAAGACCATCGCCAGCTCCATGGCGAGCAGACTGGACGTGGCCACCAGGCAGAAGCCCGCCAAGGCCACAACGGACGCCGGCTCAGAGAGATCGGCCTGGACGACGGTGGCGGCCGCGGCGCCGACCATCCCCCACGGCTGGAGGAGTACGGCGAGGGCCGCGGCGGACCAGACCGAGGCGCCGTCGTGGGCGGACGCCGGGGCCTCCTCGGCAGCCACAGGCTCGTGCGCGCCGCTCCGTACCCGGTGCCATCGGCGGAGCCCGTACACGACCAGGCCCGCGCCGATGACCAGCGTGACCCAGAGTGCCGCGACGGACGGCGGGGAGCGGGGCGCGGGAGGGTTCCCGCCCGTGAGCAGCAGGACCAGCGTGATCACGAGGACGAGGCACGCCACCCAGGCCACGATGAACACCAGCCCCTTGCGTACGCCGCGCGGCGAGGCCAGCACCAGCGCGAAGGCCATGACCGGCAGCGGGAACAAGGTCACCGCCAGCCCGATCAGCAGCAGGTCGACCACCATCGCGTCACCGCCCGTCCCGGGTCCCCGGTCCCCGGTCACCGGCCGCACGCGCGCGTGCGGCCGCCCGGACCGCCTGCGGGGAACGGGCCGGGCCCTGTCTCCCCCCCCTCAGGACCGTCCCCCGACCCACGCTAGGCCGCGCCCGCCGCCCCCGCCCGCCGGCCCTGAACATGCGGCCTGGAACATGATCGACACCCCCTGCGGCACGCCCGGTAGCGTGGGCGGCGACACAGTGCCGTGCCAGGGAAGGACCGAGTGATCGCCGTGCCCGCCGAACACCCCGCCGAGGAAGCCCCCGCCTCCGCCCTCGCCCCCGCAGCCCCGGACACGCACGTCCTGCGCCGCACCGAGGGCCGGGCCGGATTCCTCACCCTCGACCGGCCCCGGGCCATCAACGCGCTCACCCACCCCATGGTCCGCGCCCTCGACGCCGCCCTCTCCGCCTGGGAGCACGACCCGGCCGTCACCACCGTCGTCCTGCGCGGCGCGGGGGAGCGGGGCCTGTGCGCGGGCGGCGACATCCGCGCCATCCACGACGACGCCCGCGCCGGCGGCTCCGCCTCCGCCGCCTTCTGGCGCGACGAGTACCGCCTCAACGCCCGGATCGCCCGCTACCCCAAGCCGTACGTCGCCCTCATGGACGGCATCGTCATGGGCGGCGGCGTCGGCGTCTCCGCCCACGGCTCCGTCCGCGTCGTCACCGAACGCTCCCGGATCGCCATGCCCGAGACCGGCATCGGCTTCGTCCCCGACGTCGGCGGCACCTGGCTCCTCGGCCGCGCCCCGGGCGAACTCGGCACCCACCTCGCCCTCACCGGCAGCCAGATCGGCGCCGCCGACGCCCTCCTGGCCGGCCTCGCCGACCACCACGTCCCCGCCGCCGCGCTCGACGCCCTCGCCGCCGACCTCACCCGGCTCCCCGCCGACGAGGCCCTGGCCCGCCACACCACCCCGGCCGCCCCCGGCGTCCTCGCCGAGCAGCGCGACTGGATCGACTCCTGCTACTCCGCCCCCACCGTCGAGGAGATCGTCGACCGCCTCTTCGACACCGGCGACCCCGCCGCCAAGGAGACCGCCACCACCCTCCTCACCAAGTCGCCGACCGCCCTCAAGGCCACGCTCACCGTGCTGCGCGCGGCCCGCGCCCTCGACAGCCTCGAAGCCGTCCTCGACCTGGAGTACCGGGCCTCCTGCGCCGCCCTCACCAGCCACGACCTCGTCGAGGGCATCCGCGCCCAGGTCGTCGACAAGGACCGCGACCCGCGCTGGGACCCGGCGACCCTCGCCGGGGTCACCGACGCCGACGTGGCCCGCTACCTCACGCCGCCGCCCGGCGGCGACCTCGGCCTCGCCGGCTGACCGGCTCCGCCCCGGCGGCCGGCTCGCCCAGCGCCAGCGCCGCCGTCCGCCACGCCTCGGTGACGGCCCCGCGCGCCAGGGCCGTCGCCGCCGGTACGTCCTCCGGCAGCCGCAGCGGCGCCCCGATGTGCACGTGCAGGCAGGGGCGCCGCAGCGGCGCGGTCAGCACGCCCGCGATCTGCTTCACCGCCCCGCCCGAGGTGATCCGCCGCGCCCCCGCCTGCCCGACCGGCACCACCGCCGCGCCCGTCGCCCCCGCGAGCCGGGCCAGACCGGTGCGGAACTCCTCCGGGGGCGCCTCCGAGGACTCCCGGCGCGGCGGGATCCGCCCCTCCGCGTAGAGCATCACCGGCCGCCCCGAGGCGAGCGCCACCGCCGCCCGGTCGAGCGCCGCCGAGGCGTGCGCGGTGTTCCGGTGCACGGGGACGTACCCGTCCCGCGACAGCGCCCGCCCCAGCCCCGGCACCCTCCACAGTCCGGCCGCCGCGAGCAGCACCGGCTCGACGGCCAGCCGCCGGCGCAGCGCGGCCAGGACGAGCGCCGGGTCGGCGAGCGAGGTGTGGTTGACGACGATGATCGTGCCCGGCTCGATCCGGGCACCGGGGTCCATCGTCACGGTCAGGCGCCCGAAGAACGGCACGAGACGGGCGGCGAGACGACTGAGCAAGAGCGGGATCCTCCACCTTCGGAACGGCTGCGACGGGTACGACGACGGGCCCGCCCATCGTCGGCCGGAGCCCTCGCCTCCGTCATGGGTGCCCGTACTCACCCCGTACTCACCGCGTCCCTCACCCCGTACTCAGTCCACCCCGCCGCCCACCTGGTGTCCGGCCTCCGCCGCCACCCGTCTACGCTGGCCCGACGCGGAGTCACGAAGCGGAGTCACGACGAGGAACAGGGGGTGGACGGTGGGCACGACACAGCCGGCCTCCGTCCGCGTGCTCGCCCGACTCCTCCCGGCGCTGCTCTGCGCCCTCTGCGCCTTCCTCGTGGCCCCGGCCCCCGCACACGCGTCCGCGCCCGCGCGCGTACATGCCTCCGAGCAGGCGGCCGCGCCCGTGGCCGTCGTCCCGACGGCCACCGTCGGGGACATCGAGCCGGTCCCGTCCGCGCCCGACACCCACCTCTCGGGCGCCGAGGCCGCGGAACTGCCCGCCGTCGTCGAGCAGTCCGTACGGTTCCCGGCGCCGCCCGTCGCGCCCCCGGTCGTCCGGGGCGTCGACCACGCCCCCGTACGCGGGCGCGTGGCGGGGGATCCGCGCCGCGAGCGGGCGCCGCCCGGCCTCCCGTACGACCCCGGGGCTCCTCGCGGCCCACCCTCCACCCGGCACAGCTGACGCCGTTCCACCGCGCCGCCGTCCGGGCCTCCGGCATGTCCGCCACCCGGCCACGCGCGCGTACCCCAGCCGTTCCGGCACGGACCGCCGCCCCGCGCGTGCGGCCGTGCACCGCCGTGGAGGACCCATGCCCTCGTCCGCCGTGCTCCGGCGCGCGCTCCTCGCGCTCGCCGTCGTCGCACTCGCCCTCTGGACCGCCCTCACCACCTCGCCCCGCCTCGGACTCGACCTGAAGGGCGGCACCCGGATCGTCCTGGAGACCCAGGACGCCCCCGGGGTCCGCGCCGACGCGGAGGCCACCGACCGCGCCCTCGAAGTGCTCCGCAAGCGGGTCGACGGCCTCGGCGTCGCCGAGCCCTCGCTCGCCCGCTCCGGCGAGAACCGGATCGTCGTCGAACTCCCCGGCCTGCGCGACCCGCGCGAGGCCGCCGAGGTCATCGGCCGCACCGCCCAGCTCACCATCCACGCCGTCACCGGCACCGCCGCGGCCGCGCCGGCCGGGAGCCCCGCCGCCGACGGCACCCGCACCCTCGCCGACCCCGACGCCGCCCCCGGCTCCGGAGGCTTCCTCACCCTCGCCGCGCCCGCCCTCACCGGCGACGGCGTGAAGAGCGCCGACGCCGCCCTCGACACCACCAACGCCCGGGGCTGGACCGTCGACCTCGCCTTCCGCGACGGCGCCGCGGCCGACTGGGCCCGCCTCACCGGCGAGGCCGCGTGCGCCCCGGCCGGCGACCCCGCCCGGCGGGTCGCGATCGTCCTCGACGACCGGATCGTCTCCGCCCCCGCCATGCAGACAGGCGTGCCCTGCGGCAGCGGCATCGCCGGCGGCGCCACCCAGATCACCGGCGGCTTCTCCGCCGAGGAGGCCCGCGACCTCGCCGCGCTCGTCGAGGGCGGCGCCCTGCCCGTCCCCGTCACCACCGTCGAACAGAGCACCGTCGGCCCGACCCTCGGCGCCGAGGCCATCCGCGCCAGCGCCCTCGCGGCGGTCATCGGCCTCGCCTGCACGGGCGTCTTCGTGATCGCCGTCTACCGGCTCCTCGGCCTCCTCGCTACGATCGCCCTGCTCCTCTACGGCCTGATCTCGTACGCGGCCGTCGTCGCGCTCGGCGCCACCCTCACCCTCCCCGGCCTCGCCGGCTTCGTCCTCGCGGTCGGTATCGCCGTCGACGCCAACGTCCTCGTCTTCGAACGGGCCAGGGAGGAGTACGCGGCCCTCGGCCGTTCCGCCGCCACCCGCGATCCGCGCCGTCCGCTCGCCGCCGCCTTCGGCAAGGCGTGGAGCGCCGTCGCCGACTCCAACGTCACCACCCTCCTCGCCGCCGGCCTCCTCTTCGCCTTCGCCACCGGACCGGTGAAGGGCTTCGGGGTGACCCTCGCCATCGGCGTCCTCGCCTCGATGGTCACCGCCATGGTGATCACCCGGCTGCTCGCCGACGTGGCCCTCGCCGTGCCCGCCGTACGCCGCAGGCCCGCGCTCACCGGCATGGCGGGCCTCGGCCGGCTCCGTACCCGGCTCAACCGCAGGGCGCCCCGGCTGATGGTCCACCGGCGCCGCTGGTTCACCGTCAGCACCGCGCTGCTCCTCGTCGCCCTCGCCGGGATCGGCGTGCGGGGTGTCGAGCTCGGCGTCGAGTTCACCGGCGGACGGGACGTCCAGTACACGGCCACGCGCCCGGTGGACGCCGACGCGGCCCGCGCCGCGGTCGCCGCCGCGGGCTTCCCCGACGCCGTCGTGCAGACCACCGGCGACGGCGGACGGGATGTCACCGTGCGGGTGGGGGAGACCGGCGACGCCGCCCAGACCCGCATCACCGAGGCCCTCACCGAGACCGCCGGTCCCGTCACCGTCGAACGCGACGACCTGGTCGGGCCGAGCCTCGGCGGCGAACTGCGCACCCACGCGCTGCTCGCGCTCGGCCTCGCCGTCGCCGCCCAGCTCGTCTATCTCTCCGTCCGCTTCCGCTGGACGTACGCGGCGGCGGCCGTCGCCGCGATGGTGCAGGACGTGCTGCTCGTCGTCGGCCTCTTCGCCTGGCTCGGCAAGCCGGTGGACAGCGTCTTCCTGGCCGCGCTGCTGACCGTCGTCGGCTACTCGGTCAACGACTCGGTCGTCGTCCTCGACCGGCTCAGGGAGCTGCGGCGCAAGGGCGGCCGGCTCCCCCTCGCGGACCTCGCCGACCGCGCGGTCGCCCAGACCCTGCCCCGTACGGTCAACACCGGCATGGGCGCCCTGTTCGTCCTCGCCGCGCTGGCCGTCCTCGGCGGCGACACCCTCACGGACTTCTCCGTGGCGCTGCTCGCCGGCGTGGTCCTGGGCATGGCGTCGACCGTCTTCACCGCGCTGCCCCTGACGGTCACCCTCGAAAGCCGGGCGCCGGCCCCCGCCCGCCCGGTGAAGCCCCGCGCCGCCAACCCCACGGGCGCGGTCGTCTGAGCGGCCCGGGGCCGCCGCCGGTCACCGGCGGCGGCCCCGGGGGCACGTCCGGGTCAGACCCCGTGGTAGTCCGGGGAGCGCCGGGACATCGTCACGAGCACCGTGTTCACCGCCGCCACGACGCCGAACACCACCGCCCACGTGTCGTGCCCGAGCCCCGCGAGGGCCAGCGCCGCCGCCCCGAAGACCAGCACCTTCACGGTCAGGACCCCCGCGAGCGGAACCTTGAACTTGGCCTTCGGGGCGGCGAACAGCCCCCAGAGCGTCGCCGCGGCCCCCGGCACCGCCACGGCCGTCACCAGCCGCAGCCAGACCGGATCGAACCCGCTCCACCCCCACCAGGCGAGCACCCCCAGCGCGAGCATCTCCAGCAGGAAGGCCAGGAGATCGTTCAGTATGTGCGCCGCGCCCCGCATGTGACGTCCTCTCACCGGGCAGCGCCCGGCAGCTCGTGACGAAGACCCCGCCCCCTCGACCAGGTCCGCACGCATGATCGCAGAAACCGCGCCGGGCCCCGGGGTACGGGCGTAGCGTGGGCCGAAGGGGCGGTGGGGGTGACCCCGGGTGCGTTGGGTCGTTGCACGCGTAAAACGATCACATGGTGAAGACGCGGAGGTGGTTTCCGTGAGCGTTCAGCAGGTCACGGCGGTGAAGACCCTGGTGCTCGACAATCCGGAGGACGTACGGGACGCGGCGGCGGCCCTCGCCGCCGGGCAGGCCGTGGCGCACGGGTTCGGCAACTTCTACGCGCTGACCTTCCGTCCCGACCGGGAGTCCGTCGAGCGGGTCAACCGGATGAAGGGCCGCCCGGCCGGGCAGACCGGGAGCCTGACCACCGTCCCCGAGTGCATCCCGGCCGCGTTCGACTGGACCCGGCTCCCGGAGGGCGTGCCCTGGCAGCAGGTCAGGTCCCTGACGGACGAGCTGCACGGCCTCGGGCCCATCGGGCTGCGCGGCCCTGCGGCCGGCCGCGTACCGGCCGCGCTCGTCGCCGACGACGGGGGCGCGGCCACCGTCCAGGTCATCGTGCCCGGCACCCGCTGCCCCTCGGGCGTCTTCCTCGGCGCGGCGCTCGGGGCCACCGGCGGCGACTTCCTGGCCGTCACGTCCGTCAACCGTTCCCGCCATCTCACCGGCCGCGACCACGAGCCCCCGCACTGGCGGGCCGCCGGCCTCGCCGCCGAGTTCGGGGCCGAGCCCGGCGTCCGGATCCTGGCCCACGGCGACGAGGAGACCGCCCGCCGCCGCCACCCCTTCCACCGGCCGACGTCCGTCAGCATCCTGTCCTTCCACCGCACCGCCGGGCACACCCGCTCCGGGCTGCCCGCGCTCGTCCTCGAACGGCAGGGTTCGCTCTCCGCCGACCACATCCGCGCCGTCGCCGCCAACCACGGCTTCGGGCTCGTCCTGGCCCCGGCGGCCGTCGCCCCCCTCACCCCCCGGGCGTACGCCCTCGCCTGACCCGGCGGGCGACCTCAGGCCGGGGAGTCGACCCCGTCGAGCGCGAGCTCCGCCCACACCGTCTTGCCCTCCGCCTCGTACCGGACGCCCCACGCGTCCGCCAGGGTCGAGCAGATGTGCAGGCCGCGCCCGCCCTCGTCGCCGGCCTTGGCGTGCCGGAGGTGCGGGGCGGTGGCCGCGCCGTCGCGCACCTCCACCGTGAGGGTGGACTCGCCCCGCAGCAGCCGGAGGGCGACGGGCGGGGCGCCGTGCCGGACCGCGTTGGTGACCAGCTCGCTCACGACCAGCTCGACGGTGAGCGCGTCCACCCCGAGCCCCCACTCCCGTACGCGTTCCTCGGCCGCGTGGCGTACCGGTGACACGCCCGACAGCTCGGCCGGCACGTCCCACTCGGCGATGTCCGTGGCCGGCAGCCGCAGCGTCCGGGCGACCAGCAGGACCCGCTCGGGCGCGAGCAGCGCCGCCAGGTCGTCGGCCATGGGGTGGGGGCCGCGGTCGGGGGAGGCCAGCGCCGCCGCCACCCGGGCCTGCGAGGGGCCGCCGTCGGCGCGCGCGGAGGAGGCCAGGCACAGGGTGGTGCCCTCCGGCAGCAGGTGGGAGGACCAGGCGAACGGCGGCCCGTCGCCGCCCAGCAGCGGCCCCTCCTCCACCAGGTCCGCGTCGAGGGACCCGTCCGGCCGGACCGCGACGCAGAGCGACGAGCCCGCCCGGGCGAGCTCCAGCCGCCCGGTCACCGGGTCGTGCACCGCGACCGTGCAGCTCGCCACCGGCTCGTCCACGCCGTGCGTCCGCCCCTGCTCGCGGGCGAGACGCTGCGTCACCGTGTGGAGCCGGGCCAGCAGTTCGTGCGGGGAGAGGTCGAGCGTCGCCAGGCTGTAGACGGCGGTACGCAGCCGGCCCATCGTCGCCACCGAGCTCAGCCCCGGCCGCTCGACCTGACCCACCACCAGCGCCACCCGCGCGCCCGGCAGCGGGATGACGTCGAACCAGGAGCCCGCCCCGGTGCCGCCCGGCCGGTGCCGCTGGGCGATCTCGACGGCGTGCCGGGTCTCGCCCTCGGGGCGCAGCGGCCAGGACTGGAGGGCCGTCACGACGATGTGCTCGCGGGTGAAGCGGAGCGCGTTCTCCAGGCAGGTCGCCGTGTGGGCGGTCAGCCCGTCGACGAGCGCGAGGTCGTCCTCGGTGTACGCGTCGGCCCCGGGCGGGCGGCGGAAGGCCACGGCCCCCAGCAGTTGCCCGCGCACCGAGAGCGGCGCCACCAGGCGTACCTCCCCGCCCCTCGGCACCAGTTCGGGCCGGTCGGGCAGCTGTTCACCGAACAGCCCGGGCAGCAGGACCGCCCCGGGCTCCGGCAGCGGCCCGTCCGCGCGGACGTTCCCGGAGCCGCCGACGGCGGCGCACCGCAGGAGCGGCGTCTCGCCCGGGCGGCGCAGCTCCGGCGGCTTGCCGCGCAACACGGCGTCGGTGAGGGCGACCACGACCGATCCCGCGAAGCCGGGCACGGTCACCTCGACGAGCTCGTGGGCGGTCCGCTCCACGTCCAGGGTCCGCCCGATCCGCTCGCGGGCCTCGTACAGCAGACCGAGCCGCTGCTGGGCCCTGATCCGTTCGGTGACGTCCATGACGGTGGCGACGAGCCCGATCGACGGCCGCGCCGCGCCCTCGGGACCCGAGGCGTGCAGCGGGTACACGGACACCGAGTAGACGCGCTCGTGGCCCTCCGCGTGCGGCGGGCGGCCCGGCACGAGGACGTCCCGCATCGGCGGTCCGCCGTCGAGGACGTCGCGGAGCACGTCCTCCTTCACCTCGACGCCGAAGGCCCGGTACGCCTCCGCCGCCGGCCGGCTGAGCACGTCCTCCTCCGCGATGCCCCGGATGGCGAGCACCGCGCCGGTGACCCGGACCAGCCGCAGGTCGCGGTCGAGGACGTGCAGGCCGACCGCGGTCTGCCGGAAGACGGTGTCGAGGACGGCGTTGTCGAGCACGGACGCCGCCACACCGCGCACGGGCGCCACCCCGTCCGCGTCGGACGGGGGCGGGACGTCCTGGAACATGTGCACCTGCCTGCGGTCGACACCCGGTCCAGGCCCAGTCTGGCCGCTCCGGGCGGCCTCCGCCTGTCGCGGCGCCCCGGGCCGCCGCCGTGCGGGGCGTCAGCGGGCGGCCGGGGCGACCGCCGGGGGGAAGAGGAGCAGGCCGGTGCCGAGCGCGCGTTCGCCGGAGGCGTCGGAGGGCCGGTTGACGAGGCCGGTGGCGGTCGCGAGAACGCTCGAACCGCCGCCGTCGAGGTTGAGGGCCTCGCGGGCGCCCAGGGAGCGCATCAGACGGGCGGCGCCGTCGATGCTCAGGCCCTCGCTGACGCCGGGGCGGCGCCCGTCGGCGACGACCAGCAGCAGGCGGCCCTCGGCGTCCGTGCCGATCATGGACCGGGGGTTGGCGCGGACCGTCCAGTCGTAGGTGAAGGACGGGTCGGGGCCCTCGCGGACGATGCCGTCGCCCACCGCGTTGACCGCCACCCGCCCGTCGCGGACCAGGGCGGGGCCGACCTGGAGGATCGTCGTGCCGGGCCGGAGCGGGACCGTACGGCCCCGGCCGTCGCGGACCCGCTCGTCGAAGCCGAGGACCGCGCCCACCCGCACGGTCCGCAGCAGCCAGGCGGCGCTGTCGCCGGTGGCCTGGAGGACCGAGCCGGCGGGCGGGACGGGCGCGCCCCGCGTGGCGCGGACGGCGGTCACCCGGCCCGAGGCGTCGAGGACGGCCTCCGCGCCGGGGCCCGCCGGGGGAGTGCCCCACTCGGGCGTGAACCGGACGAGTTCGCTGGGGTCGGTGCACCGGACGTCGTGCTGGGGGCGTTCCGTCGGCAGGTCGCCGCCGACGCCGCCGCAGTTCCAGATCTGGCCGGGGATCCGGTTGACGCCGTCGACCTCCGCCGTCTCGCCGCCGGCCGTGACCGTCACCCGAGCGGTGAACGTGTCGACGGCGAAGGAGCGCCCGCCGCGTTCCAGCCGGATGCCGGCCCGCCCCTGGGTGGCGGAGCCGAGGAGCCTGCCGTCCCTCACGTACAGGCCGCCGGGCGCGTTGTCGTAGAACCACTGGCCGTTGATCCCGGCGAGGGCGCCGGTGGCGCCGATCAGCGCGGTCAGCCGCTCGGTGCCGTGGAGGGTGGGGCCGTGGTCCGTCTCCAGCCGGCCGCCGTACGCGCCGAGGTCGACCCGGAGGACGTGGACGCGCTGCGGCGCGCCGTCGTCCGTTCCGTCCTGGGCCGTGTAGCGGGTGCGGGCGGTGAATCCGGCCGCCCTGAGCCGGCCGGCGAGCGCCGTCGCCCCGGCCTCGTCCGCGTACCGCCCGGTCCGCACCGTCCAGCCGAGCACCCCCGGCGGCCGGTCCGCGTAGGCCGGGGTGGTCACCTCCTCGACGCGCGGCGCGAAGCCCCCCGCGCGCAGCGCCTCCGCGACCCGCAGCGCGGTCTCGCGCGGCCCGAGGGCCAGCGGCGCGGTGCCGAGCGGCCCGTCGGGCCGCTGGGGGAGGCCCACCTGGACGGTCCAGACGTCGTCGGCGTCCTGGCGTCCGTACGTGAGGGTGGTGAGCGTCACGCCCCGGGCGGGGGTGCTGGTGACGCGGGTGGCGCCGTGGACGGCCTCGCCCGCGGTGGCCGAGGGGCGGGCCGGGCGGGCCTCGGCGAGGGGCACGGCCGCGGCCGACAGGACCGCCGCGGCCGCCAGGAGGGAGAGGGACCTGCGCTGCATGGGAGTCCTTCCGTCGTCGGAACGCACCTGGATGATGACGGAACACGCCGTCAGTGGCCGGACGGTGAAGGGGAGTTCGACGCCGGCGGCAGAGCCGTGGAAGGTTCGGTTCCCCCCGGCGGCCGCCGCCATGCCGGTGGGTACGGGCGATCGGCCGTCAGGCGCTCTCCGGTCCCCCGTGGAGGGGAGGCCGCGTCCCGCTATCCTTCCGGTGTGGAGATCCCCTCATATGACGAAATCCGGGCGTTGCACCGGAAGCACGCCCCCAGCGACGCCGCCTTCGAACTCGTCTTCACCCACTGCGAGATCGTCGCCGACATCGCCGGCCAACTGCTCTCCCGCTCCGGCCACGGAGCCGACGCCGACCTCGTGCGCGCCGGCTGCCTCCTGCACGACATCGGCGTCTACCGGCTGTACGACTCCGCCGGGCGCATCGACGGCGCCTCCTACGTGACCCACGGCGTCCTCGGACACCGGCTGCTCGCGGAGGAGGGCCTGCCCGAGGCCCTCTGCCGCTTCTGCTCCTGCCACACCGGCGTCGGCCTCACCCAGGAGGACGTCCTCGCGCAGGGCCTGCCCATCCCGCCCGCCGACTACGTGCCCGTCACGCCGGAGGAGCGGATGGTCATGTACGCCGACAAGTTCCACAGCAAGAGCACCCCGCCGCGGTTCGTCTCCCCGGACAGCTTCGAGGTGCGGATCGCCCGCTTCGGCCAGGACAAGGTCACCGTCTTCCAGGCCCTGCGCCGCCTGTACGGAGACCCCGAACTCGACGCCCTGGCCGCCGCGTACGGCCACGCCGTGACCTGAGCGGCCCCCACCCTCAGCTGGTGACGACGACGACCGTGGCCACCGTCGCCGCGGTCATCGCCGCCTGCATGTTCCGGATCGCGTCCCGCACGCCCTCGCCCGCCCACTGGCCGTCCGCGAGCTTCTCCATCCGCGCGGCGACCTCCTTGCGGGGCTCGTCGGGGAACGCCAGCCGGTGCAGCTTCGCCCCGTGCACCAGCGCGATCAGCCCGGCCGTCCGCTCGTCCGGCGCGGCGACGCCGAGGACCGCGGCCCGCAGCCGCTCCCGCAGCTCCCGCTCGGCCGAGCCGTCCGCCTCCGGATAGCGCTTGACCGGGAACAGACCCATGACCTTGCGCTTCTCCTCCACGACCAGACCCCGCTCGCAGAGCCGCGCGACCGTCGCCGCCGGAGCCTTCGCGTGGTCCTTCATCAGCCAGTCGGTGACCTTCGGCGCCTTGGCCCGACGCCCCGCCCAGGCCGCGATCAGCGCCAGCCGCTCGTCGAGCAGCGGCTCCCCGGTGGGGCTCTCGTCCGTGACGGTCAGCCGTCCCCCGGCCACCGACACCCGCCCCGCGAGCGCCAGGTCCAGCAGGATCCCGCCGGCGACCGCCCACGAGGCCGACTGCCGCTCCTTCGCCTCCCCGGACTCGTCGTCCAGCGACAGCAGCGTGATCTCCTCGGCGAGCGTGATCGTCATCGGCGTCCTTCCTGGTGGGGGCGGCCGCGCAAGATCGGGCGGCTCTCCCGGGAAGACGGTCCGACGGCCCGTCCGGTTCCCTCACCGCGCTCCCTCACGACGCCCCCTCAGGCGGCGTCCGTACGGGGCCGGCCGGCGGGCCGTTGTCAGTGGCGGCTGGCACGCTGTGCCCATGGACAAGCAGAGCGAGAGTCCCGGGGACAGGGGGAAGGGCGGAGACATGGGCGGGGACCGTGACGAGGAGCTGCTGCGGGGCCGGGTCTACGGCCAGGACCACGACGACCCGCGCCCGGGACCGCGCCCCGGGCGCGCCTACGCGGAACTGGTCGGCGGCCCGCTCGACGGGCTGCTGCTCGACGTGACCGACTGGACCGGCGAGGAGCTGGCCGCCGGAGCCGTCCTGGAGACGGAGCTCAGCCGCTACGGCTCGGGGGGAAAGGCGGTGTACGGTCCACGGGAAGGCGACCCGGCGCGCTTCGACTGGACCGGCGACACCCGCTGAAGGGGCGCGGGAGCCGCGAGAGACGGCGGGACTCCTTCCGCCAGTCTCAAGGTATAGCGCAAGGGGGGCCTTGCCGCAAGGCCCCCCTGATGGCGCACAATCGCAGGCCGAACGCCATGACCTGCTGAAACGAGAGATTCATCCACGTGCGTACCCCGCTCCCCGACCACGGCCCCTTCGCGCTTCCCGACCGTCTCGCCGCCAAGGCCGACCCGGCGCTGATCGCCGACGACGAGAAGCACTTCGCCGCCGTCGCGGAGAGCCTCGACCAGGCCGTCGCCGAACTCTCCGACCGGCTCGACGCCGTGCTCCGCGAACCCGGCGGCGTCGGCCGCGAGGCGATGGAGCGCGACCTGGAGGTCCACCGCCTCTCCGGCCGCCTGCGCGCCCTGCGCCGCTTCGGCCTCGACCTCTGCCTCGGCCGGATCGTCTCCGCCGACGGCTCCGAACCCCTCTACATCGGACGGCTCGGCCTCACCGACAGCGCCGGGAACCGGCTGCTCGTCGACTGGCGCTCGCCCGCCGCCGAGCCCTTCTTCGCCGCCACCCACGCCCACGCCATGGGCCTGGCCAGCCGCCGCCGCTACCGCTGGAACGGCGGCCGGATCACCGACTACTGGGACGAGGTCTTCACCCAGGGCGGCCTCGACGCGCACGCCGCCCTCGACGACCAGTCCGCCTTCATCGCCAGCCTCGGCACCAACCGCTCCGAGCGGATGCGCGACGTGCTCTCCACCATCCAGGCCGACCAGGACGCCATCGTCCGCGCCGGCTCGCGCGGCGCCCTCGTCGTCGACGGCGGACCCGGCACCGGCAAGACCGTCGTCGCCCTCCACCGCGCCGCCTACCTCCTCTACGCCGACCCCCGCCTCGGCCACCGCCGCGGCGGCGTCCTCTTCGTCGGCCCCCACCAGCCCTACCTCGCGTACGTCTCCGACGTGCTGCCCAGCCTCGGCGAGGAGGGCGTGCGCACCTGCACCGTCCGCGACCTCGTCCCCGAAGGCGCCGCCGTCCGCCCCGAGAAGGACCCCGAGGTCGCCCGCCTCAAGTCCTCCGGCGCCCTGGTCCGGGGCATCGAGAAGGCCGTCCGCTTCTACGAGGAGCCGCCGGCCGAGACCACCCGCGTCACCACCGACTGGGGCGACCTGACGCTCACCCCCGACGACTGGGCGGAGGTCTTCGACGCCCCCGGCCCCAGCACCCCGCACAACGAGGCCCGCGAACTGATCTGGGACGAGCTCGTCACCCTCCTCAAGGAGAAGGCCGGCGAAGAGGTCCCGGAGGTCCTCTTCGAGCGGGCCCTGCGGCACGACCGCGCCCTCGTCGGCACCCTCGACCGCGCCTGGCCCATGCTGGAGCCCACCGACCTCGTCGGCGATCTGTGGACCGTCCCCGCCTATCTGCGCCTGTGCGCCCCCTGGCTGGACCGGGACGAGGTGCGCGCCCTCCAGCGGGCCGACGCGCAGGCGTGGACCGAGTCCGACCTGCCGTTCCTCGACCTCGCCCGGCAGCGCCTCGGCGACCCCCGGGCCAGCGCCCGCAAGCGCCGCGAGAAGGCGACGCTCGCCGCCCGCAAGGAGCGGATGGCCGGCGTCATCGACTCCATCGTGCGCTCCGACGACGACGGCGAGGGCGCCGTCACCATGCTCCTCGGCAAGGACCTCCAGGACAGCCTCGTCGACGACAGCGGCCTCCCGGTCGCCGCCGGCGACCCGCTGGCCGGCCCCTTCGCGCACGTCGTCGTCGACGAGGCCCAGGAACTCACCGACGCCGAATGGCAGATGCTCCTCGCCCGCTGCCCCTCGCGCAGCTTCACCATCGTCGGCGACCGCGCCCAGGCCCGCCACGGCTTCACCGAGACCTGGCGCGAGCGCCTGGAGCGCGTCGGCCTCGACCGCGTCGAGATGACCTCGCTCAGCATCAACTACCGCACCCCCGAAGAGGTCATGACCGAGGCCGCGCCGGTCATCCGCGCCGCCCTCCCGGACGCCAACGTGCCGACCTCGGTCCGCTCCTCCGGCATCCCCGTCCACCACGGCTCCCTCACCGAGCTCGACGCCCTCCTCGACGCCTGGACCGCCGAGAACGCCGACGGCGTCGCCTGCGTCATCACCGCCACCGGGGCGACCGCCCCGGACCTCGGCGGCCGGCCGAGGGTCCGGGCGCTCACCCCCGAGCTGTCCAAGGGCCTGGAGTTCGACCTCGTCGTCCTCCTCGACCCGCGGGAGTACGGCGAGGGCGTCGAGGGCGCGGTCGACCGCTACGTGGCGATGACCCGCGCCACCCAGCGCCTCGTCGTCCTCACCACCCCCTGACCGGAGCCCCGGACGCTCAGGACGGCAGCCCGCCCCGCGCGATCACGTCCGCGTACCAGCGGGCGCTGTCCTTGGGCGTCCGGCGCTGGCTCGCGAAGTCGACGTGCACGATCCCGAACCGCTTGCTGTAGCCGAAGGCCCACTCGAAGTTGTCCAGGAGCGACCACAGGAAGTAGCCCCGCACGTCCGCGCCGTCCTCGATCGCCCGGCGTACCGCCGCCAGATGCCCGTGCAGGTACGCGACCCGCTCCGGGTCGCGCACCTGCCCGGACGGGTCCGCGTAGTCGTCGTACGCCGCCCCGTTCTCGGTGATCACCAGCGGGACGCCCGGCAGCTCGTCGCGCAGCCGCGCCAGCAGCTCGTACAGCCCGTCCGCGTCCACCGGCCAGTCCATCGCCGTCCGGGGCCCCGGCGCCGGCAGGAACCGCACGTGCCGCTCGGCTCCCGCCCACGGCGACGGCGACTCCGAGGACCCCGCGGCCACCACCGTGGGGGAGTAGTAGTTCAGCCCGAGCGAGTCGATCGGCGCCGAGATCGCCGCCAGGTCTCCGTCGCGTACGAAATCCCAGTCCGTCACGCGGGCCGTGTCCCGCACCAGGTCCTCCGGCAGCCGTCCCCGGAAGACCGGGTCCAGGAAGATCCGGTTCGCCACCGCGTCGATCCGGCGCGCCGCGTCCCGGTCCTCCGCCGCCTCCGTCAGCGCCCGCACCACGTGCAGGTTGAGCGTCAGCGACACCTCCGTACCGGCCGGCAGGGCCTCCCGCAGGGCGCCCACGGCCAGACCGTGGGCCAGGTTCAGGTGGTGGGCCGCGCGCAGCGCGTCCGCGTCGCTGGTCCGGCCCGGGGCGTGCACCCCGTTCCCGTACCCGAGGAAGGCGGCGCACCAGGGCTCGTTCAGCGTGGTCCAGGTCGCGACCCGGTCGCCCAGGCCCTCCGCCACGAGCCGCGCGTACGCGGCGAACCGCTCGGCCGTCTCCCGGCGCGGCCAGCCGCCCGCGTCCTCCAGCTCCTGCGGCAGGTCCCAGTGGTAGAGCGTCGCCACCGGCCGGATCCCGGCGTCCCGCAGCTCGTCGCAGAGCCGCCGGTAGAAGTCCAGCCCCTTCTGGAGGGCGGGGCCGCGCCCGGTCGGCTGGACGCGCGGCCAGGCCACCGAGAACCGGTAGTCCGTCACGCCCAGTTCGCGCATCAGGGCCACGTCCTCGCGGACCCGGTGGTAGTGGTCGGCGGCGATGTCGCCGGTGTCGCCGTTGCGGACCTTGCCGGGCGTCCGGCTGAAGGTGTCCCAGATGGACGGTGTCCGGCCGTCCTCGGTGGCCGCGCCCTCGATCTGGTAGGCGGCGGTGGCGGTGCCCCAGCGGAAGCCCTCCGGGAAGCGGAGCGTCGCGGGGGACTCGGGGCGTGCGTCGACAGCGGTCATGGGGAGGCAACTCCAGAAAGGGAGGGGAGGGGGAGGAAGAGGAGGGGAGGGTCCGGGTCAGCCCTTGACCGCGCCCTGCATGATGCCGCCGACGATCTGGCGGCCGAGCAGGCCGAAGACCAGCAGCACGGGCAGCGTGCCCAGCAGGGTGCCCGCCATGATCACGGACTGGTCGTGGACGTAGCCGCCGCCGAGCTGGCGGAGCGCCACCTGGACGGTCGGCTCCTGCGAGGAGAGTGCCACGATGGGCCAGAAGAAGTCGTTCCACGCGGCCATGAAGGTGAGCAGACCGAGGACGGCCATACCCGGACGGGCTATCGGGACGACGATCGACCAGAAGATCCGGGCCGTGGACGCGCCGTCCACCCGGGCCGCCTCGATCAGCTCGTCGGGCAGCGACTGCACCAGGTACTGGCGCATGAAGAACACCCCGAAGGCGGACACGAGCCCCGGCAGGATCACCGACTGGAGCTGGTTCACCCACTGGAGTTCGGCGATCAGCATGAAGAGCGGGATGACGCCGAGCTGCGGCGGGATCATCATCGTCCCGACCGTGATCGCGAGCAGCGCGCCCCGGCCCCGGAAGCGGAGCTTGGCGAAGGCGAACCCGGCGAGCGTGCAGCACAGCACCGTGCCCACGGTGATCGAGCCGGACACGATCAGCGAGTTCAGCAGCGCCTTGCCGATGTCCGCCTCGGCGAGCACCGCCTCGAAGTTGCGGATCAGGTGCGGGCCCGGCACCAGCGATGGCGGCACCCGCGCGAGGTCGGCGTTGGACCGGCTGGCCGCGACGATCGTCCAGTAGAAGGGGAAGGCCGAGACGAGCAGCGCCAGGATCAGCACGGCGTACGTCAGCGGCCCGGCCTTCAGGGTCCGGCCCGCGCCCGAGCGGCGCCGGCGGACGGGCCGCCGGGGGGCCGGTGCGAGGGTCGGCGCGGGCGGGTCGGCGAGCGCGGTCATCGGCCGGCCTCCTTGCGGGAACGGCGGCGCGCGATCAGGGCGTTGGCCCCGACCAGCACCAGGATCAGCAGGAACATCACCCAGGCGATCGCGGCGGCCCGGCCCAGGTGGAAGAAGCCCCAGCCCTGCTCGTACATGTACAGGCCGAGGGTCTGGTACTGGTGCGAGATGCCGCCCGACATGGAGCCCTCGAAGAGCAGCGGCTCGCCGAAGAGCTGGGTGGCGCCGATCGTGGAGACCACGACCGTGAACAGGATCGTGGGCCGCAGCCCCGGCAGCGTCACGTGGAAGAACTGCCGCCACCGGGAAGCGCCGTCCATCTCGGCCGCCTCGTACAGCTCGGAGGGGATGGACTGCATGCCGGCGAGGTAGATGAGCGCGTTGTAGCCCGTCCAGCGCCACACCACGATCGTGGAGACCGCGATCTGGGAGCTGAGGGTGCCCGACTGCCAGTCGATCGGGCCGACGCCGACCAGGCCGAGGACGTAGTTGAAGAGCCCGAAGTCGCGGCCGAAGAGCTGGGCGAAGACGAGGGTCGCGGCGGCGACCGAGGTGGCGTACGGCAGCAGCATCGCCGTCCGCAGGAAGGTGCGGCCGCGCAGCCGGTGGTTGAGCAGGTGCGCGAGGGCCAGCGCCATCACCAGCTGCGGGACGGTGGACAGGAGGCCGATGGTGAAGGTGTTGCGCAGCGCGGTCCAGAAGAACTCGTCGCCGAGGAGGGCGGTGTAGTTGCCGAGTCCGCGCCACTCCATGGCGCCGGGGTCCTGGAGTTCGACCCGGTGGAGGGAGACGTACGCGGTGTAGATGAGCGGGAAGAGCCCGAAGGCGGCGAAGAGGGTGAAGAACGGGGCGACGTACGTGTACGGCGACACCGCGCGCCAGACCCGCCGGAGGGCCGGCGGACGGGGGACGGTGGCGGCTTTCGCCGGTGCGGTGAGGGTCACGGTGCGGCCCTTCGGGAGTCGGTCACGGGGGCGGGGTGCGCGAAGGAGGAGGGCCGGGGCGGGGGGAGCCGCCCCGGCCGGGTACGGGGGTGGCGGGGGTCAGCCGAGAGTGTTCGCGACGCCCTTCTTCGCGTTCTCCCACGCCTTCGCCGGGGCGAGGCCCTTGCGCTCGACCTCGCTCAGCGCGTTGGTGATCTGCTGGTTGATGTTCTGGTCGTGCACGCCGAGGACCTGGACGGGGGCCGCCTTGGCCGCGTCGCCGAAGATCTGACCGATGGGCGCGCCGGAGAAGTACGGGTCCTTGGTGTCCGCGACCTGGGCGATGGCGCCGGTCGAGGAGGGGAAGTTGCCCTGCTTGGCGAAGATCTTCGCCTGCTGCTCGGGGGCGGTGAGCCACTTGATCAGCTCGTACGCCTCCTTCTTGTTCTTGGCGGCGCGGGGCACCGCGAGGTACGAGCCGCCCCAGTTGCCGGCGCCGCCGGGCAGGGCGGCGATGTCCCACTTGCCCTTGCCGCTGTCGCCGGCCTGGCCCTTGATGTAGCCGAGCATCCAGGCGGGGCAGGGGATGGTGGCGAAGGAGCCGGCGGCGAACGCCTGGTTCCACTGCGGGGACCACTGGTCGAGCTTGGCGCTGAGCCCGGCGGCGCTCGCCTCGACGGAGGTCTCCCAGGCGGTCTTCAGGGCGGGGTTGGTCTCCCAGATCAGCGCGCCGGAGGCATCGTAGTAGCGCTCCTTCTCCTGGCCGATCATGATCGAGAAGAGGCTGCCGACGCTGTCGAGCCAGGCGCTCTTGGCGAGTGCCTTGGCCTTGTACTGCTTGCCGAGCTCCAGGTAGCCGTCCCAGGTGGACCACTTCTCGGCCAGCGCGGCGCGGTCGGTGGGCAGTCCGGCCTGCTTGAAGAGGTCGGTGCGGTAGCACATCGCCTCGGGGCCGACGTCGGTGCCGAGGCCGAGGACCTCGCCGTTCTTCCCGGTGGCGGCGGCCCACTTGGCGTCGGCGAACTGGCTCTTGAGCCCGTCGGCGCCGTACTTCCGCAGGTCCTCGAAGCGCTCCGCCTGCTGCTGGGTGACGGAGGCGATCCGGCCGACCTCGATGCCCTGGACGTCGGCGAGGCCGCCGCCGCCGGCGAGCCGGGTCTGGAGCGACTTCCAGTAGTCGGCCTCGTCCTCGGTGTCGGTCTGCTTGATGGTGACGCCCGGGTGGAGCTTCTCGTACTCGGCGTAGAGCCCGGCCTCCTTGTAGCCGAAGGAGCCGAAGAGGTCGACGGTGATCGTGACCTGGCCGCCCGCCTTGTCGGATTCGGTGCCGGACGAGCCGGATCCGCAGGCGGCGAGCAGGGCACCGGTGAGCGCGACCGCTCCGAGGCGGAGGGCGGCCTGGGTGGCGGCTCGGGTGTGGGGCATGGACGGGCTCCCTTGGCGTCGGGCGGGTCGGGGGAGGTGGAGTGGGCAGCGCCGGGTCGTCCCGGGGAGCCCCGAGAACGCTTGAGAGCGCTCTCAAGAACGGTCTGGAGCGTGCCCCGACTCTCCGGTTCCCGTCAAGACTCGAAGGCGTAACGGCTCGGAATCGAAGGGCGCGTAAGACCCCGGTGCCCCAACTCGGCTTCGCGTCCGCTCTCTTGACGCCCACGTTTCGGGAGTTTTACGTTGCGCACTGTTGAGAGCGCTCTCAAGGGCGTTCCCCGGCCCGTTTCCGGGCCGCGGCGAACGATCCCCGCCCCCCTCCACCGAGCCAACGAGGTGCTGTACGTGTCAGCTCCCCGCTCCCGACCGGCCGCGTCGCTGGTCCTCGTCTCCGCCCTGGCCGCCGCCGGTCTCGTACCCGCCGCCGCAGGCCCCGCCTCCGCCGCCACCGTCCCCGTGGGTGCGGGCGGTTACTCCGACACCCGCCCCGCGGGGACCTCGGGGCCCACCACCAACACCGGCGCCCCCGTCACCCCCAAGGTGACCGCCGCCGCCAAGGACCGGCCCGTCCCCACCAACGACTGGTGGTCCTCGCTCGCCTTCCAGCGCTACGGCGACAACCCGTACTCGACCCCCCTGTACGGGCATCCGCTCACCTACCAGGCCGTCGCCGGCGGGCTGGAGATCGGCTACCCCACGACCCCGGCGATCGTGGGCGACGGCCGCCAGTACGAGTTCCCCCACAAGGCCGACCTCACCCTCGGCCTCACCGGCCTCAACTCGCCCGACACCAAGGCCGACGACTGGTCGGACTGGACCGTCACCCCCTCCTGGTCGGACGGCGCCCGCACCCTGCGCACCACCATCGGCCACGGCCTGCCCTTCGTGTACGCCAAGGGCACCGGCGGCGACGCCCGGATCACCACCGCCGCCGCGCCCACCGTCTTCGCCGACCAGGGCAACGTCCTCGGCATCACCGTCGGCGGGCACCACTACGCCCTCTTCGCCCCCACCGGCACCGACTGGAACATCGCCGGCACCACGCTCACCGCCGGACTCGGCGGCAAGGACTACTTCTCCGTCGCCGTCCTGCCCTCCACCGACGCCCTCGCCACCTACCGCCGGTACGCCTACAGCTTCGTCACCGGCTCACGCGTCGCCTGGTCCTCCGCGGGCGGCCGCAGCGACGCCACGTACACCCTCACCACCGAGGCCAAGGAGGGCACCGAGACCGGGACCCTCCAGGCCCTCTACCGCCACCAGTGGCTGAACACCACGGACCCCCTGACCGCGTACACCTACGTCTCGCCGCGCGGCACGATGAAGGTCCGCGAGGGCCGCTCCTTCACCACCAGCCGCAAGCAGGCCGCCGTCCTGCCCGGACTCCCCACGGGCGGCGGCGTCGACCAGGCGCGGCTGCGCGGCTACCTGAACGAGGTGGTGAACTCCGCCGACCCGTTCTCCGGCGCCACCGACACGTACTGGACGGGCAAGGCGCTCGGCAAGCTCGCCCAGCTCGTCCCGCTCGCCGAGCAGGCCGGGGACAACGCCACGCGCGACCGGCTCCTCGGCCTGATCAAGGGCCGGCTCCAGGACTGGTTCACCGCGGGCGGCGCGAACGAGTTCTCGTACGACCGCACCTGGAAGACCCTCACCGGCTACCCGGCCTCCTACGGCAGCGACACCGAGCTCAACGACCACCACTTCCACTACGGCTACTACGTGTACGCCGCCGCGATCGTCGCCCAGTACGACCAGGTGTGGGCCGCCGACTCCGCCTGGGGCGGCATGGTGAAGACCCTGGTCCGCGACGTCGCCAACCCCAGCCGCACCGACACCGCCTTCCCCTTCCTGCGCGGCTTCGACGTCTACGCCGGGCACAGCTGGGCCTCCGGCCACTCCGGCTTCGCCGCCGGCAACAACCAGGAGTCCTCCTCCGAGTCCACCAACCTGAGCGCCGCGCTCGTCCTGTGGGGCTCCGCGACCGGCGACACCGCCCTGCGGGACCTCGGCGGCTACCTCCTCGCGACCGAGTCCGACGCCATCGGCCAGTACTGGTTCGACGCCGACCAGCAGGTCTTCCCCGGCTCGTTCGGGCACGACACCGTCGGCATGGTCTGGGGCAGCGGCGGCGCGTACTCCACCTGGTGGACGGCGAACCCGGAGGAGATCCACGGCATCAACACCCTCCCGGTGACCGCGGGCGGCTCGCTGCACATGGGCGGCTACCCGGGCGCCATCCGGCGCAACCTCGCCGAGATGGAGCGGGAGAACGGCGGCCCGGCCGTCGAATGGCGCGACATCCTCTGGGAGTTCGAGTCGCTCGCCGAACCGGCCCGCGCCAAGGGACGCTTCGACGCCGTCGGCGGGAACTACACCCCCGAGGCGGGCGAGACCAGGGCCCACACCTACCACTGGCTCACCACCCTGGACGCGCTCGGCGCCCCCGACGCGACCGTCACCGGCTCGATCCCGACCTCGGCCGTCTTCCTCAAGGGCACCGATCGGACCTACGCCGCCCACAACCACGGCTCCGCACCGGTCACCGTCACCTTCTCCGACGGCAAGTCCCTGACCGTACCGGCCCGTTCCACCGCCACCGGCAAGGGCACCGGAACCATCCCCTGCGGCCAGCCCGGCGGGCCCGTCTGCCCCGACCCGGGCACCGGCGACACCTTCCGCCTCAAGAGCGGCGGCCAGCTGACCACCGCGACCGACACCACCGCCGGCAGCGACACGATCGCCTCCGCCGGCGGCGCCAACCACGACGGCACCCCGCACCAGCCGCTCGTCTACGAGGCGCGCAACGTGACCGGCACCCTCACCCCGGGCGCCGCCACCGCCTTCCGTCTCGCCGTGGACGCGGGCACCGCCGTCGGCCTCGGCCAGCAGGCCCGGGTCAGCTACGACCTGACCGGCGACGGCACCTTCGAACGCACCGAGACGTACCACTACTTCGCCACCGACCCGGTCGCCGGCTGGGAGCGCTACGACCAGACCCGCGGCCTGAAGTCCGCCACCGGCACCCTCGGCGACCTGCGCGGCGGCACCGTCCGAGTGGAGCTGTGGAGCGCCATCGGCAACGGCACCGCTTCGGTCAGGACGGGGACGGCGGACTCCGTCGTGGTCATCCCCTACGACTGAGCGGGCGTCACGTACGACTGAGCGGGCGTCACGTACGACTGAGCGGGCGTCACGCCGACGCCCGGCGCACCAGCGTCGTCGGCGTGATCAGCGGGTCCGGGGCCGGTGCCCCGGACCCGTGGTCGTTCAGCAGCCGCATGAGCAGCCGGACCATCAGCCGGCCCATGCCCTCGATGTCCTGCCGGACGGTCGTCAGCTGCGGATCCGTGCGCTCGGCGATCGACGCCACGTCGTCGAAGCCGACCACGGCGACGTCCTCCGGCACCCGCAGACCCCGCTCCCGCAGCACGCGCAGGGCGCCGGAGGCCATCAGGTCGTTCGCGGCGAAGACGCCGTCCACGTCCGGGCGCAGGTCGAGGAGTTCGGCCATCGCCCGGGCGCCGCTCTCCGCCGTGAAGTCGCCGTGGCGCAGCAGGACCGGATCCGGGTCCCCGAGCGCGTCGCGGTAGCCGTCGGCGCGGTCCACGGCCGAGGTCTGGTCGCGCGGCCCGGCGAGATGCGCGACGGTCCGGCAGCCCCGGTCGACCAGGAGCCGGACGGCCTCGCGCGCCCCGCCCCGGTTGTCGCAGTCCACGTACGGCATGTCCGGGCCGATCCCGTCCGTCGGCCGCCCGCCGAGCACCGTCGGGATCTTCGCCCGGCGCAGCACCGCCGCCAGCTCGTCCTCGTCGTGGAGGGAGAAGGCGAGGGCGCCGTCCACGTGCCCGCCGCCGAGATACCGGGCGATCCGGTCGTGGTCGCCCGGACTCTCCACCCAGAGAAGCACCAACTGCGCGTCATGGGCGGTCAGTTCGCGGCTGATGCCGCGCACCTGCTCCTGGAAGAAGGGGTCGGAGAAGATCCGGAACTCCGGCTCCGCGATGACCACGGCCACGGCGCCGTTGCGCCGGGTGACCAGGGTGCGGGCCGCGAGGTTCGGGACGTACCCGAGCTCCTCGACGGCCTGCCGCACCTTGTCGACCAGCGGGGCGCGCACTCCGGCACCGCCGTTGACGACCCGGGAGGCCGTGGCCCGCGACACCCCGGCCCGGGCCGCGACGGCCTCCAGGGTCGGGCGGGCCCCCGTCGTCTGCTCGGCCACGTCGGGCCCCCTTCATCTGCTCCGGTCCGGGGGAGCGGGCGGCTGCCCGGACGGACCGCGTGATGTTGCGTGGTCAGGATATCCGTACGGGTGGCGGGCTTGAGAGCGCTCTCGGGAGGAGTGATACAGAGCATATTTCTAGAACGAGGTTCTGTTCTGGTCGTAGCATGGCGCCGCAGACCGATGACACCGACGCGGGACCGGGGGCGACCATGGTGCGGACAGGATCGGAACAGGGCGACTACGAACGGCAGATGAGGGAAGCGGCGGAACGGGAGGGCCTCGGCGGACACCGGGGGAGCCACGCCTCGTCCGCCCCGGCGCGGAGCCGGGGCGCCCTCGGCGTCGCGATCCTCGCGGCGGTCCTCGCCGCCGCCGTCATCGCCTCGCTCGCCAGTGGCTACAGCGCCCTCGCGATCGTCCCCGGACTGCCCCTCGTGCTCTGCGTCATCTCGCTCCTCGGGCACCTGATCTTCGGCGCCCGCACCGCCGACGCACGCCTGGAGCAGTACGAGGGCGGGCTCGTCGTCCACCTCAAGGGCAAGGTCCGGGTGGTCCGTTACGCCGACACGCAGATCCTCGACAACACGGTCCGCCGCACCCAGTACGGCCGGACCGTCTCGATCACGCACTCCTTCGGCGTCACCGACACCGAGGGCCGCAACCTCGTCGTCGGCAGCGTCTTCACCGGAGGCGAGATCTGGGGCCCGCTCCTGCGCCACGACGCCGCCCGCGCCCAACTCCCCGGCGCCCTCGTCCGCCTCGACGCGGGCGAGCGCCTCGACTTCGGCCTGATGTGGCTCACCGCCACGGAACTCGGCTCGGGGCGCGCCTCCGCCCCCTGGCACCAGGTCCAGGAGGTCGACGTCAAGGACGGCACGATCACGATCGGCGCGGAGGGGCGCCGGAGCCCGCTCGTCGTGGCCCCTACCCGTCTCACCCGCGACGTCTCTCTTTTCCTCGCTCTCACGGAGACGCTTCGGGCGCAGGGGACGCGGCCTGCGCGCTGAGCGGGGGACCGCCAGGGCCTCGTCGCGTCGTCTCGCGTCCGCGTCGTTCACCCGTGGTGGTGGTCGGGGCCTGGAGCTGCCGCCTGCCCGGGGTGTCGTACGGCAGCGTGGCCGCCATGAACGTCCGCCGTACCGCGCTCCCGCTCGTCACCGCCCTCCTCGTCGGCGGCTGCGTCGCGCTCCCGAGCCCGTCCGCACCGCCCGTACCGTCCGGGCCGAGGGCCTCGGAGGCCCCGCCCGCCCTCGCGCCCGCCGCCCAGCGGCCTCCTTCGGCCCTGCCTGCCTGGCCGGAGCAGCCGAAGGAGGCCGAGCCACTGGAGGAGTTGGCGCAGGTGGAGGGGGAGAGCGCTGCATCTGGGGCTGGGGCTGGGGCTGGGGCTGAGGCTGGGGCTGGGGTCGATCCCGTACGGCCTCGGGCGGTTGTCGTCCCGTCGGGGAAGCCGGCCGGGCGGCAGCCGAAGGGCGGCGGCGGGGTGGCGGACGCGCCCGCCCGCGCGGCGGAGCCTCGTACGCGGGAGACCCGCGCGCCCGCGAAGAAGCCCCGCCCGCCCCGTACGCGCACCCGTACCGCCACCCCCACTCCCCGCCGTGCGCCCGCACCCGCCCCCGCGCCCCCTACCGCCGACACGTCGGCGGCCGGCATGCGGAGCCTCTGCCGGGAGGCGCAGCGGATCGACGCGCCGATGGGCGCGGCGGAGCTCTGCCGGGACATGTACGGCGGATGACGAGGGCGGCGGATAACGGGGCGGCGGGCTCGCGTTCGCGCGGCAAAGAGGTCAGGATCTGACCTGTTTGCCTTCTACCGTCGCCTTCATGAACGAGACACCGAGCTCCGTCCGTCCGTCGTCCGCTCACCCGCAGAAGTTCCTGGTCACCGGTGCCACCGGCACCGTCGGCCGTCAGCTCGTCGCCGCGCTCACCGCCGCCGGTCACGAGGTCCGGGCCCTCACCCGGGACGCCGCCCGGGCCGCCGACCTGCCGCCCGGCGCCGAGGCGTACGTCGGGGACCTCACCGACCCGGAGACCCTGGCCGGGGCGTTCGAGGGCGTCACCGGCGTCCACCTGATCACCTTCGGCGGCCCGTACTTCACCCCGCTGGAGACGGCTCCGCGCCTCCTCGAACTGGCCCGGGCCGCCGGTGTCCGCCGCGTCACCGTCCTCCACGGCGGCGGGGAGACGCCGCTGGAGGACGCCGTGCGCGCGGCCGACGACCTCGACTGGACGGTCCTGATGCCCGTCGAGTTCATGGCCAACGCGCTGGAATGGGCGGACGGGATCGCCACGACCGGCGCCGTCCGCGAACCGTTCACGGACCGCAAGAGCGCGATGGTGCACGAGGCCGACATCGCCGCCGTCGCCGCCACCGCGCTCACCGAGGACGGCCACGGCGGGCGCGAGTACCTCATCACCGGACCCGAGGTGCTCACGGTCACCGACAAGGCGGCGATCCTCGCCGCCGCGCGCGGGGCCCGGATCGACGTCGTCGAACTGAGCGAGACCGAAGCCGTGGAGGAGTGGCGGGCGGCCGGTCAGCCGGAGGACCTCATCGAGTTCCTGCTCGATGTGTACGGCAACACCCCGGAGGTCGGCCGCACGGTCGCCGACACCGTCGAGAAGGTCACCGGCCGCCCGGCCCGCACCTTCGCCGAGTGGGCGGCCGCGCACGCCTCCGCCTTCGCCGCGCGCCCCTGAGACGGGCTGACGGGGGGCAGGCTCCCAGGGTCGGCCCTCAGGCCCGGGGCCGGCCCTCAGCTCCGGGGCCGGCTCCCCGTCAGCAGGGCGAAGCCGTGCCGGTCCACGGAGACGCTCGACGCCGCCAGGACCACCACGCCCGTGCCGGACTCCCGGTCCAGGCCGAGCCAGGAACGGAACCCGCCGGTCCCGCCGTTGTGCATGGTGACCGTCAGGTTCCTGACCCGCAGGGTGAGCCAGGCGGCGCCGATCCGCGTCCCCGCCGTGAAGGGGACCACCGGGTCGAGCGCGGCCGTCCCCGGCGCCGTGCCGTCGAGCAGCGCGGCGGTGAAGCGCGCCATGCTGCCGATGTCGGCCCGGATCCCGCCGGCAGGACCCAGCGCCACGCCCGTCCACGGCTCGCGCGGCGCGCCGCGCCGGGAGGTTCCCGCCAGCGCCCCCGGCCGCAGATCGCCGGGGCCCGCGGGCAGGTAGAAGCGTTCGAGGCCGAGCGGCGCGCTGATCCGTACGGCGACCAGCTCCTCGTACGACCTTCCGGCGGCGGCCGCCAGCGCGTGCCCCAGCAGCTCGAAGCCGAGGTTGGAGTAGCGCGGCCGCGTGGAGCCGAGCCGTACCGCCCGCGTCTGGTCGAGCAGCTCGGCGACGTCCTCGCCGTACGGATTGGTGCCGTGCCGCCACAGCGCGAAGGTCCGCCGCCATGGTCCCGCCGAGGACGGCACCCTCGGCAGCCCCGACCGGTGCGTGGCCAGCGCCCCGAGCGTCACCCCGCCGGCCGGCACGTCGGCCAGCGGCAGCAGCTCCCCGAGCGCCGTCCGCGCCGTGACCTCCCCGCGCGCCAGCGCGTCCGCGTACAGCAGGCCCGTCACGCCCTTCGAGACGGACCCGATCTCGTAGTCCGCCCCGAGCTCCGCCCCCACCGAGGCCCCCGTCACGCCCTCCGGTCCGACCAGCGCCGCGGCGACCGGGAACCGCCCGCCCGTCAGCGTCCGGAGCCGCTCCGCCAACCGCTCGTCACCGTGATCCCCATCCATGCGGCCACCCTAGGAGGCCGCACCACCCCGGGGCCATGCCCGCCGGGCAACCGTCCGCGCCTTCCTGTGACCCACGTCACGGATTCCGCTTTCCCTCTTTCCGTTATCCCCGTCCTCGGCCGAGGCTCTCCCAGGCGCAGGAAACTCCGGGAACGGGCGAGAGAAGGACGGACGGCGTGCAGCGGACATTGGATGCGGATCAGATGACGGAGTCGATACGGGCGGCGCAGTACGGGGACCCCTGGGCGTGCGACCGGGTCCTCGGCGCCCATCAGCCGCTCGTCCACGCCCTGGTGTCCCGCGCCCTCGGCACCCGCCCCGCCGCCGCCCCCGGCACCGTCGACGCCGTGGCCCCCGCCGACGCCGTCGTCCGCGACACCCTGCTCCGCGCCCGGGGCGCCCTGCATACCCTGCCGTACCCGGAGGCGTTCCGGCCCTGGCTCGTCGCGCTGGCCGTCGACACCACCCTCGGCCACGCCGCCGGCGGACTCGACGGGGCCGGCGGGTGGCTGGACGTGCAGGACGCGCTCCTGGCGGCGCTCGGGTCGCTGGAGGCCGAGGGGCTCCTCCTCCGGTACGAGACGGCCGCCGCGCTCCAGTGGACGCCGGAGGACACGGCGACGCGGATGGAGACGGTACGGGTGCGCGCCGACGCGGCCCGCTCCGTCGGTGCCGCCCTGGCGAGGCGGCCGCGCTGCCCCGGGCTCCGGGAACTGACGGCGGGCTGGGACGGACGCCCCAGCGCCGGGTGGCGCGACCACCTGGCCGCGCACACGAGCCGGTGCGGGGCTTGCCTCGGGGTGGTGCCGGTGGTGCCCGTGGTGCCGGTGGCGGCTGCTGGGGCGGCTGCCGGGGCGGGGGTGCCTGCCGACGATGACGTGACGCAGGCGTACGACCTCGGAGGGCTCGTTCCGGCCTCGGCCTCGGCCTCGGCGCCGGCCCCGGCCTCGGCCTCGGCCTCGGTTCCCGCCCCGCGCCGGGGGCCCGGCCGGGGTGACCGCCGGCGGCGGCGCCAGGCGGAGGAGAGGACCCGGCGGCGGGCCGCCGTCGCGGCCGGGATCGCGGTCGTCGCCGTGACGGGCGGGGCGTTCTCGCTGTACGGCGGGCGGGACGACAAGGTGGTGCTCCTGGAGGGCAACCGCGTGGCCGTGCCCGGGGCCGACCTGCCGCTGACCCACGACCCGGACTCCCTGTCGGCCGAACCCGCCTCGATCAGCGCGACGCCCTCCCCGTCCACGACCCCGCCCGGCCGCGCGACCGCCTCCGCCACGCCCGGCTCCGGGGCCAAGAAGTCCGCCACCGCGCGCCCGACCACGGCGACCCCCACCCCGCATCGCACGACCGCGAGCCCCGTCGCCACCCCGCCGAAGAAGCCCACCCCTCCGACGACCGCCCCGACGACGGCCGCCCCGGAGCCCACCCGGACGACCGCGTCGCCGACGGTCGGCGCGGAGCCGGACCCGGGCGGCGGCGCGCAGAACGACACCGGTCAGGGCTCGGCGGCGGACCAGGTGCTGTCGCTCGTCAACGCCGAACGCGCCAAGGCGGGTTGCGGACCGCTCACCGCGAACGCCACCCTCACGCGCGCCGCGCAGGGCCACTCCGACGACATGGCCGCACGGGACTACTTCGACCACACGAACCCGGACGGCGACGGCCCGGGGGAGCGGGTCACCGCCGCCGGGTACCCGTGGTCCACCTACGGTGAGAACATCGCCATGGGACAGACCACGCCCGAGCAGGTCATGGAGGGGTGGATGAACAGCCCCGGCCACCGCGCGAACATCCTCAACTGCGACTTCAAGGAGCTCGGCGTCGGCGTCCACACGAACGGCGGCCCCTACTGGACGCAGGTCTTCGGCGCCCGTTGACCCCGCGCCTCCCTTTCGGCGGCCTTCATGGCCTCGCCTCCGACATGAGGGCGGAGAGTTCGACCCGCGAGCGGATCTGGAGGGGGGCGTAGACCCCGCGCAGGTGGTGGTCGACGGTGCGCGGGCTCAGCGACAGGCGCCCGGCCACCTCCTGGTTCGTGGCGCCGTCCGCGACGAGGCGGGCGATCCGCTGTTGCTGCGGGGTGAGTTCGGCGAGGGCGGAGGGCTCCGCCGGGTGCGCGCCCGCCGCGCCCGTCGCGCGCAGTTCCGCGCGGGCCTGCCGGGCCCAGCCCTCAGCGGCGGCCCGCTCGAAGGTGACCAGCGCGTCGCGCAGCGGGCCCCGCGCCTCGCCCGGGCGGCGCCGCCGGCGGAGCCACGTACCGTACGCGAAGAGAGTGCGGGCCCGCTCGAAGTCGTTGCCGCCGTCCTCGTGCTGGCGGAGGGCCTCGCCGAACCAGCGGCTCGTCTCCTCGCCGCGCGGTGCCAACAGGGCGCGGCAGCGGGCCAGTTGGGCGGGTGCCGGTCGGTCGAGGCCGCACCCCGCCCACAGCGCGTACTCCTCCGTCGCGGCCCGCGCCTCCGCCACCCTCTCCGAGGCCACCGCCGCCTCCACGAAGCAGGGCACGGCCAGCATGCGGAGCGCGAAGTGCCCGCCGTGGGGGCCGGGGCGGACGATCGGCGCGAGGCGCGCGGCGGCCTGGGCGGCGAGTCCGCCGCCCAACTCCGCCCGCGCGAGCGCCCATTCGGCGAGCGTCACCGCCTGGGCGAGGCCGTGCGGGCGGCCGATCGCCAGCGCCCGTTCCGCGTGCTCAGCGACGGACGGCCCCTCGCCCGTCACCGATGCCACCAGGGCCAGCACCGCGTGCTGGTGGGCCGCCGAGTTGAGCTGGCCGGTGGCGCGGGCCGCCCGCAGCCCCTCCCCGGCGGCGTGCCCGGCCCGCGCGTACCGCCCCGCCCGCAGTTCCGCGTACGCGAGGTGTTCGAGGATCCGGGGCAGCAGCGAGGCCCGCTGCTCGGCCCGCGCCCGTACCAGCGCCCTGCCGTGCAGCCGGGCCGCCGCGGCGACGTCCCCGAGCACGAGCGCGGCCGCCCCCGCCCGCAGCAGCAGCCGGGGTTCGTCCCGGGCCGCGCCGACCGCGACCACCCGGGAGAGCGGGGTACGCGCCTGGTCCAGGCGGACGGTGAGCGCGGCGCGCAGCCCCTCGGCGAAGGCCCGCTCGGTGCCCCGCCCGGCCGGGGCCAGGTCCAGCGCCGCGAGGCAGGCGCCGACGTCCCCCGCCGCCCACGCGGCCTCCATCGCGAGGAACCGCGCGTCCGCCGCCTCCACCGGCTCCCGGTCCCGCAACACCTTCGCCGCCTGCACGAACGCCTCATGGGCATCCATCACCGGCCCGCCGGCCAACGCCGCGAACCCCCGCATCAACAGCCCCCGCCCCCGCGCTGCTCCAGACCGCCCCCGCACGACCGGGGGAGGCCCCAGGCGATCGGCGCGGTGCCGCTCGTGGAGGGCGGGGGAGGCAGGGGAGGCGGGTGCGGTGGCGGGGCCGACGCCGCCGCCGGCGTTCCGGCTCCCGCTCTGCTTGGCCTCCTGCCCGGCTCCCGCCGCCCGGCCCAGGAACGGGTCGGTGAAGGTGAGTCGGTCGCCGTGGCGGGCGAGCAGGCCGGCGGACACGAGGCCGTCCAGGGGCTCGGTGGGGACGCGGAGGGAGCGGGCGCGGGTCAGGACCGTGGGCACGTCCGTACGGAACAGGTGAGCGGAGGGCGGCGCGTTCGGCGGGCGCTCGCAGGCGGTGGCCACCACGCTCAGGAGGCGGCGCGTGTCGGCGGGGAGGGCGGCGAGCAGGCTGCCGTACACCGTCGCCAGGACGGCGTCGTCCACCAGCGGGCCCCGCGCCGGTGTCGTCCCGGCGAGGATCTCCGGCGGGAGGCGGCGGAGGGTCTCGGTCAGGACGCCTGGGTGTCCGGCCGCCTCGTCGAGGAGCCGTTCGGCTAGGGCGGGGGCGGTACGCCGGGCGTTGGCGTCGTCCAGGAGGGCGCGAGCTTGGGCGCGGGTGAGGCGCGGGAGGCGGACCAGGGGTGTGGTGGCCGTGGTGGGGACGGGGCGGCCGGGGGCGGACGCCACGAGCCAGCCGGGGCGCACCGTCCCGCGCGGGCCCGGCGCCCGCCAGTGCGCGGTGAGCGCGGCTCGGGAGTGCGCGTCCCAGAGCGGGAAGTCGTCCAGGCACAGGAGGACGGGGGCCCGGCCTCGCAGCAGGGACGCCAGGGCTGCCGCGATGCCGTTCGGGCCCCGGGCGAGCCGCGCCGCCCGGCCCCGCGCCGCACCGGACGGGGCCAGCGCCGCGAGCAGGGCCCGCGCCCCGCTCCACGGCACCTGCCGGCCCGGTGCGCCGACCACGTACGCCTCGCCCGGGAAGTCCCGGGCGGCCCGGGCCAGGAGCGCCGAACGCCCCTCCCCGGCGCCGCCCGCGACGCACACCACCCGCTCGGCACCCGTGGGGTCGCCCGGTGGCGGCGACAACAGCCGGTGGACAGTGGCGAGTTCGTCCTCCCGGCCATACAGCACAAGCGGCGGTCCTGCGTCGGCAGCGGCCCTCACGTCGGTCACGCTCACGCCCGTCACGCTCACGTCCGGCACGTTAACGGGCGCGGTCGCGGGCCGGAACGGAGCGGTACGGGGGTCTGGGCCGGCGCCCAGACCCCCGTACCACGGGCTGTGCCCGCGCACAGGGCGTCAGGTGCCCAGCGGGCAGCTGCCCCGATACTCGTCGATCGTCAGACCCGGCCGCGGCAGCGGACAGAGGAACCGCTCGTACCGGGTGTCGTCGTCGATGAAGCGCTTCAGCCACGCCAGGCTGTACTTCGCGATCGTCGTGTTCGACGTGTTGGGCGTGAAGTGCGTGGCGCCGTTCAGTTCGAGGTACGCCTTGTCCAGGCCGGAGGGGAGGCTCTCGTAGAAGGGCTCGGAGTGGGTGGCGACGGGCGCGATCGTGTCGCCGTCCGCGCCGATGACCAGGGTCGGAGTGCTGAGCTCGGGCCAGGACTTGTCCGTGTTCCAGCCGGTGAGCGGCACCGCGGCCTTGAGGGACGGGCGGCTCTTCGCCGCTTCGAGCGTGCCGCCGCCGCCCATCGAGTGGCCCATCACGCCGAGCCGGGAGGCGTCGACGCGGTCCCGGACGGAGCTCCGCTGGGTGAGGTGGTCGAGCGCGGCGAGGAGTTGGCGGCCCCGGCTGTCGGGCTGGTCGACCGTGGTGATCGTGTCGATGACGAAGACGACGAAGCCCTGCGAGGCCAGCCGCGGCCCCAGCCAGGCGACCGAGGACTGTGTGGCGGTGAAGCCGGGCGAGACCGCCACCGCGCCGAACGTCCCGTCGCTCGTGCTCGTCGGGTAGTAGATGGTGCCGCCGCCGAAACCGGTGGCGGCGAGGGACGAGACCGAGGTCTGCGCGACCGCGTAGGGGCCGCGCGCCGCCTCGATGCTCGCCTCGCTCGGGGCGGGGCCGCGCTCGTACGGATTGGCGGTGGCGGCGCCCGCGCCCGGGGCGAGGAGCAGCGCGAGGCCGGCGGCGACGGCGGTGGCCGCGGCAAGGTATCGCTTCACGACGAAGTCGTCCTCTCGTGTCGTGGTACGGCCGTCCCGAGGAGAGGGACGGCCGGTGCCGTGGGGTGGCCCCGCCACTGTGAGGGCGGCGCGGAACGCCGTCATCGGCACAATCACCGGTCCCGCGCGCATCCGGAAGCGGCCGCGCCGCCGAAGGGGAGACGGGAGCGGTGGGCCCGTACCGCCAGCCGTCTCCCGCACCGCAGCATTGCTTTACTCCGCCCCTTCGCCGCACGTCCTCACCGCACCCGTCCCCGCCCGGAAGCGACACGCCACCGTGACCGACACCCCCCGCTCCTCCCGCACCGCCCGTACCTCCCGCACCGCCGTCGTCCTCTTCACCGCCGACCTGCGCGTCCACGACCACCCGCCGCTGCACGCCGCCTGCCGGTCCGTCGACGCGGTCGTGCCCCTCTTCGTCCGGGATCCGGCCGTCGACCGGGCCGGGTTCGCCGCGCCCAACCGGCTCGCGTTCCTCGCCGACTGCCTCGCCGACGTGGACCGTTCGCTGCGGGACCGGGGTGGGCGGCTGGTCCTGCGCACAGGGGACACGGTGGCCGAGGTGTGCCGGGTCGTCAGGGAGGCGGGCGTGGAGGAGGTGCATGTGGCGGCGGGGTGCACGGCGTTCGCCCGCTCCCGCGAGGCGCGGCTGCGGGCCGCGCTGGAGGAGGGCGGCTGCCGGCTGCTCGTGCACGACGGCGTCGACTCCGTCGTGCCGCCCGGTGACGTCGTGCCGCAGGGCTCGGACCACTTCGCGGTCTTCAGTCCCTACTTCCGGCGCTGGGCTGACCGGCCGGTACGGGCTCCGCTGCCCGCACCGCGCGCCGTCCGCGTCCCCCGGGAGGTGGGTTCGGAGCCGCTGCCGTCGCGGGCCGCCGTGCCGGGGGTGTCGGAGGGGCTGGCCGCCGGGGGCGAGACCGAGGCGCGGCGGCGCCTGCGGTCCTGGCTGTCCCGGCACCTCGACGCGTACGAGGAACGGCATGACGTCCTGGACGACCGCGCGGGCGACGGCACCTCCCGGCTCTCCCCGTTCCTCCACTTCGGCGCGCTGTCCGCGGCGGAGGCGGTGCACCGGGCGCGCGCCCACGGCCCCGGGGCGGGCGCCGACGCCTTCGTACGCCAGGTGTGCTGGCGCGACTTCCACCGGCAGGTGCTCGCCGCCCGGCCCGGCGCCGCCCACGACGACTACCGCCCGCGCCACGACCACTGGCGGCGCGGTGAGGCGGCGCGGCGGGATCTGGCGGCGTGGCGGGAGGGCCGGACCGGCTATCCGCTGGTGGACGCGGGGATGCGGCAGCTGGCCCACGAGGGGTGGATGCACAATCGGGCCCGGCTCGTGACGGCCTCCTTCCTCACCAAGACCCTCTATCTCGACTGGCGCGACGGGGCCCGGCACTTCCTGGACCTGCTGGTCGACGGCGACGTCGCCAACAACCAGCTCAACTGGCAGTGGGCCGCCGGCACCGGCACGGACACCCGCCCGAACCGTGTCCTCAACCCCGTGCGGCAGGCCCTCCGCCACGACCCCGAGGGGAGCTACGTACGCCACTGGGTCCCCGAGCTGGCCGGTCTCGAAGGGCCGGCCGTCCACGAGCCGTGGCGGCTGACGGGCCTGGACCGGGCCGCGTACGACTACCCGGACCCGATCGTCGGGCTCGCCGACGGCCTGGAGCGCTTCCGGCGGGCACGCGACACGGAGTGAGGGGACCTGGGGCGGCCTGGAGCGAGGGGCGAGGTGAGGGGCCTTTTCGACGCACGATCGATGCGTCTTGAGGGCCGCCTCCCCGTCGCCGGAGCCTGGAAGCCCCGGACGGAAGGCCCCGCCATGGCAGAGACCAGCGAATCGGACCGGGCCGTCGCCGAGGCGTTCGCGCGCGGCGACGCGGCGGGCGTGGCATTGGCGTACCGGCGTCTGCACCGGCTGGTGCACGCCCTCGCCCTCCGTACCCTCGGCGATCCGGCCGAGGCGGAGGACGTCACCCAGCAGGTGTTCCTCGCGGCGTGGCGCGGGCGGGCCGGGTACGACCCCGACCGCGGCAGCGTCTCCGCCTGGCTGACCGGCATCACCCGCCGCAAGACGGCCGACGCGCTCACCGCGCGTACGCGTCGGCGCCGCGCGCTCGTGGCGGTGGGCGTGGCCACGGCCGCCGCCGCCGCTCGCGCGACCGCCGAGTCCGGGCCGGAGAGGGCGCTCGACCGGATCGTGGTCACCTCCGCCCTGGCCCGCCTTCCGGACGCCCAGCGGCAGGTCCTCGCCCTCGCGTACTATGCCGACCTCACCCAGCCGCAGATCGCCGCCCGCACCGGCCTGCCCCTGGGCACGGTCAAGAGCCACGCCCGCCGTGGCCTCCTCCGCCTCCGGGAGGACCTGACGGCCGCCGGGCGGACGGAGGGCCCGCGGGGCCGGTGACCCCTGTCCCGTGCTTCTGTCCCCTGCTCCCGTCCCCCTGCTCCCGTCCCCCCTGCATCAGTCCCCTGCTTCAGGCCCGTGCTCCCGTCCCCGCTTCCGTCGTCCCTGCTCCCGGCCCCTGCTCCGGCCGTCTCCCGTGACAGACTGCGGACCGCAGCCCTCACCCGAACGGCCGACAGGAGACCCGATGACCGTGCGCCCCCGGTCCACCGCGTCCCGGGAACTGCTCGTGCGGTACGGAGCCGGGTCGCCGGCCGCCGCGGTGCTCCTGCTGCACGGCGGACAGGCCGACGGGCTCGACGCCCCGCCGCTCCTCAACCTTCCGGCGCTCCGCATGCGGCCCTTCGTCGAGGCCGTGCGGCGGGCGGTGCGCGGGCGGCCGGTCCTGGTGGCCGAGGGCCGCTACCGCCACCGGGGCTGGAACGGCGAGCGCGCCGACGCCGCCCGGGACGCCGAGGCCGCGCTGGCGGGCCTGCGGGAGCGCTTCGGGGAGATCCCGGTCGTCCTCGTCGGCCACTCGATGGGCGGCCGGGCGGCCCTCGCCGTCGCGGGGGCCCCGGCCGTCCGGGGCGTCGTGGCCCTGGCCCCCTGGTGCCCGCAGGGCGAGCCGGTGGCCCACCTGGCGGGCCGCCGCCTCCACGTCCTCCACGACGAGACGGACCGCGTCACGGCGGCCGGCGACTCCTGGGACTTCGTCCGCCGAGCGCGGCAGGCCGGCGCCCACGCGACCGCCGTCCCCATGCCCACCGGCGGCCACGCCATGCTGAGGGGCGCCCGCCTCTGGCACCGCCGAGCCACCGAACTGGCCCTGGAGACCCTGGAGTCGGCCGTCGGCTGACGACCACTCAGGTGCCTGGGGTCAAACGTCCGGGGCGCGTTCGGCGTACAGCTGCGACAGGACGGAGAGGGCTTCGCGGAGGCCCGTCGGGCGGATCGTGCCGGGGGGCGGGGGGCGGCCCGCCCAGCCGGGGCCGGCCAGGAGGACCAGGGGGGTCGTGCGGGCGCCTCGCAGGCCGAAGGCGGTCGAGGCGATGTGGCGGGCCAGGGAGTGGTCGGCGGTGGAGCGGGTCTGGGACCACAGCGTCACCGCCGTCGGTCCCGTGCGGCGGACGGCCGCGTCCAGGGCCTCCGCCGGGACGGCGGCGCCGAACATGCGGACCGGCAGGCCCCGTTCGGCGAGGCCGGCGGCCAGCGCCTCCAGCGGCAGCGTGTGCTGCTCCGCCGGTACGCACGCCAGGAGCACCGGACGGCCCTGCCCTTCCTGTACGGATCCGGGGGCCCGCCGCAGCGCGGTCGACACGTGCCACGACAGCAGGTGCTCCACCTCCACGTAGCGGTCGCCGGCCGACTCCCAGGTGCGCCCGATCGCGTGCAGCGCGGGCACCATCACGTCCTCCCACACGGCCACCGGCCCGTGCGCCGTCACCGCCTCGGCCAGCATGGCCTCCAGCGCGGGCCCGTCGAGCCGGGCGGCCGCGCGGGCCAGTCCCCGGTACTCCGCCCGTACGTCCCGGGGAGGCGGCCCCTCCGGGGCGGCGGGCCGCTCCGCCGGGGGAGTGCCGCCGCCGGCGCGGGCCGCGCGGGCGGCCTCCGCGGGCGGGATCCCGGCGGCCGTCAGCCGGCACATCTCCTCCAGGACGGCGACGTCCCCCGGCGTCCAGCGGCGGTGCCTGCCGCCCTGCCGGACGGCGGGGCCGATGCCGTACCGCCGGTCCCAGGAGCGCACGGTCGTCGGGGAGACGCCGAGGCGCCGGGCGAGGGCGCCGGTGGTGATGCCGGTCTCTTCGGACACAGCCCCAGCCTACGGCTCCGCGATGCACGAACGATGCGCCCATTCACTCTTGAGGGGCGGGCACCGCCTCGATTCGCGGGAACGGGCATATCGGGACAGGATCGGGCGGAGTAGGGGGCGCGCGACGACGCCCCCGCGCGGTCGCGAGGCCCGGTCCCTCCGCCCGCGCGCGTCCGGAGGGAGGCGGCCGTGGCCGAGCTCATCGTGATCGGGTACGAGGACCCCGCCGTGGCCGAGGAGGCCCTCGGCACGGTGCAGGAACTCCAGCGCGACCAGGTCGTGGGCCTCAACGGCCTCGCCGTCGTCTCCGTCGACGCCGAGGGGCGCACCCACGTCGACACCTCGAACCGGGTCGTCGGCGTCACCGCCGCGACGGGTGCCCTGTGGGGCACCATCTTCGGCATCCTCTTCCTCGCGCCCGCGGTCGGCGCCCTCACCGGCGCCGCGCTCGGTGGACTCGTCGGCCGGCTCAGCAAGTCCGGCGTCGACGAGCGGTTCCGGCAGCAGGTCGGCGACCTGCTGCGGCCCGGCTCGGCGGCGCTCGTGATCATGGCCTCGAAGCTCACCGAGGACAAGTTCACGGCGGCGATGCAGCGCCACGGCGGCACCGTCCTGAAGACGTCCCTCAGCGACGCGGACGAGAAGGAACTCGCCGAGCAGCTCGCCGGACCCGAGTGACCACGCCCAGCCCCCCCCGCATCTCGTTCCCCCGTCCCACCTCCCCTCGTTCCCCGCACCACAGGAAGGCCCTCCATGGACCCCGTGCTCAGCAGTGAGGTGCTCGCGAAGCTGCGTCAGCCCCGGCCGTACCCGGCCGTCTCGCTGGTGATGCCCACGCACCGCCGCGAACCGGACAACGCCCAGGACCCGGTGCGCCTGCGCAACCTGCTCTCCGAGGCCGAGAAGACGCTCACCGGCGACCCGGACGTGCCGCGCGAGCGGCGGCTCGACATCCTCGACCAGCTGAGCCGCGCCGCCGCCGAGATCGACCTCGCGCACGCCGAGGACGGCCTGGTCATCTACGCCGCGCAGGGCGAGTACCAGGTGTGGTCGCTGCCCCGGACGGTGCCCGAGCGGGTGGTCCTCGCGGACACCTTCCTCACCCGGAACCTCGTCGCCGCCCGCGCCGCCGAACGGCCCTACTGGGCCCTCGCCGTCGCCGCCGACCGCGTCTCGCTGTGGAGCGGGGACCCCGAGCGGGCCGCCGAGTCCACGCGGGACGGCTTCCCGCTGACCCGCAGCCTGGAGGACCCGGACGTCGAACGGAAGGAGCGGATCGGCGACGTCCCCAGCACCTTCCAGGACGAGGCCACCCGCCAGTTCCTGCGTGAGGCGCACGCGAAGCTGCGGGCCGTCCTCGCCGCCGAACCCCGCCCGCTGTACGTCCTCGGCTCCGCCGCGGCCCTCGCCCTCCTGGAGGAGCTGGGCCCGCTCGCCCCCGACACCGTCGCCGTCCCGCACGGCGGTCTCGCCGACGGACCGGCCGCCGCCGTGCACGCCGCCGTCGAGCCCTCCCGCGCCGACCGCGCGGCCGCCGCCGTCAGGTCGGTCGCCGCCGACCTCGACGCGGCCCGTGGCCGGCGCGAGTTCGCCGGCGGCATCGACGAGGTGTGGCGGGCGGCCAAGGACGGCCGGGCGCGGCTCGTCGCCGTCGAGGACGACTACCGGACGGTCGTACGCGAGGTGGGCGACCACCTGGAACCGGCCGAGGCGGGCGACTTCGGCGCCCGGGACGACATGGTCGACGAGATCGTCGAGCGGGCCCTGGACACGGGCGCCGAGGTGCGGTTTGTCCCCGGCGGCTCGCTGGACGGCCAGGGGCGCATCGCCGCCGTCCTGCGCTACTGATGCCGTTCGCCGTACGCGGCTGCCGTTGCCGTTGCCGTTGCCGTTCGCCGTTCGCCGCTTGCGGCTCGCAGGGCCGGGACGCTCACGCCGAGCATCCCGGCCCGCTGTATACGCTGATCACGTGGCCAGCGGACAGGGGGAGCGCGAAGTGCGGGACGGTCAGAGCGCTCAAGGCGGCCAGAGCGGTCAGAGCGGCCAGAGCGGTCGGGGCGGCGACGTCGGGCTCTACCGGTTCGCCGTGGCGCTGCGCCGTACCCTCGGCGAGGTCAACCGCGTCGCCCACGACTTCGCCGCCGACCAGCGCCTGCACCCCACCGACGTCCAGGCCCTCTCGTTCGTCCTCGACCACGAGGGCCCCGTCACTCCCGGTCTGCTCCGCACCCATCTGGGGCTGACCTCGGGCGCCGTCACCGCCTGTCTGGACCGGCTGGAGAAGGCCGGGCACATCCGGCGGACCCGGGGGAGCGCCGACCGGCGCGTGGTGCACGTCGAGTACGCCGAGGGCGCCAAGAACGTCGCCCGCGACCACTTCCGGCCGCTGGCCGAGGCGACCGCGAAGGCGCGCGAGCGGTTCGACGAGGACGAACTCGCCACGGTGTTGCGGTTCCTGGACGCCCTCAACGCCGAACTCGCCGCACTCGCCGAACAGCGCCCGCCCCGACACTGAGCCCCTCGTCCCCGCGACGCCCTCCCCGCGTGCTTCAATGTGCCGCGAAGTCTCTCAATCATTGAGATTGTTTTCGATCGAGATATCGGGGGACGGACCGTGGACCGAGCCCTCACACCCCCGGGAGCCCCCATGCCCGCCGCAGCCCCGCGCTGGACGCGCCGACTGCTGCCCCTGCTGCTCGTCGTCGTCTGGCTCGTCATCGGCGGCGCCCTCGGCCCGTACGCGGGCCGCCTCGGCGAGGTCGCCACCAACGACCAGGCCGCGTTCCTGCCCCGCAGTGCCGAGTCCACCCGGGTCCTGGAGGAGCAGGAGGCGTTCCGGCAGGAGGAGACGCTGCCCGCGATCGTCGTCTGGACCTCCGCCGACGGCGGCCCGCTCGCCCCGACCGCCGCCGCCGACGCGACCCGGTCCCTGGCCGGACTCGGCGGCACGCCGGGCGTCGTCGGAGCCCCCTCGCCCGCCGTGCCGTCCGAGGACGGCGAGGCCCTGCGGGCCGTCGTCCAGCTCCAGCCCGGCCTCGGCGACGAACTCCCCGCCGTGCTCGACCGGATCGAGACCGCCGCCGACACGGTCGCGGGCACCGACACCTGGCTCGGCGGCCCCGCCGCCAGCCGGGCCGACCTCTCCGACGCCTTCGCCGGGATCGACGGCATCCTCCTCGCGGTGGCCCTGGTGACGGTCCTCGTGATCCTGCTGCTCGTGTACCGGAGCGTCCTGCTGCCGCTGGTGATCATCATTGGGGCGGTGTTCGCGCTGGGACTGGCCTGCGCCGTCGTGTACGTCCTCGCCGACCACGACATCGTCCGCGTCGACGGGCAGGTGCAGGGCATCCTCTCCATCCTCGTCATCGGCGCCGCCACCGACTACGCCCTGCTGCTCGCCGCCCGCTACCGCGAGGAGCTCGGCGCCCGCGGCGGAGCCGACCGCACGGCCGCCATGCGCGCCGCGCTCAAGCAGTCCGCCGGACCCGTCACCGCCAGCGCCGCGACCGTCGGCCTCGGCCTGCTCGCCCTCCTCCTCAGCGATCTCACCAACAACCGCGCCCTCGGCCCCGTCGGCGCCATCGGCATCGCCTGCGCCGTCCTGAGCGCCCTCACCTTCCTCCCCGCCGCCCTGGTCCTCCTCGGCCGGGCCGCCTACTGGCCCGCCCGTCCCAAGGCCGACGAGGCGCACCCGCTCTGGCGCCGGATCGCCGACTTCGTCGACCGCTCCCCGCGCCGTCTGTGGGCCGGCTCCCTCGCCGCTCTCCTGGTGTGCTCCGCCTTCTCCCTCACGCTCGACTCCAAGGGCGTCCCCTTCGACGAGATCTTCGTCAAGGACGCGCCGTCCGTCGCCGCCCAGGAGCGGCTGGCCGCGCACTTCCCCGGCGGCGCGGGCAACCCCGCCGTCGTCATCGCCGACGCCGGCTCCGCCGACCGCGTCCGCACGGCCGCCGAGGACGTCGACGGCGTCGCCTCCGCCACCGTCGCCACCACCCCGCCCCCAGGACCCGCCACCCCGCTCGTCGCCGACGGGCGCGCCCGGATCGACGTCACTCTCGACGCCCCCGCCGACAGCGACGCGGCCAAGGAGACCGTGGCCCGGCTGCGTACCGCCCTCCACGCCGTGCCCGGCGCGGACGCCCTCGTCGGCGGCACCACCGCCCAGCAGTACGACACCCGCCTGACCGCCGAACGCGACCGCGCGCTCATCGTCCCCGTCGTCCTCGGGATCATCCTGCTGATCCTCGTCGGACTGCTCCGCTCGCTGCTGCTGCCGCTGCTCCTGGTGGCCACCGTCGCCCTGAACTTCGCCGCCACCCTCGGCGTCGCCGCGCTCGTCTTCGAGCACGTCCTCGGCTTCACCGGCACCGATCCCGCCGTGCCCCTGTACGGCTTCGTCTTCCTGGTCGCCCTCGGCGTCGACTACAACATCTTCCTGATGTCCCGGGTCCGCGAGGAGGCCGCCCTGCACGGCACCCGGGAGGGCATCCGGCGCGGTCTCGTCGCGACCGGCGGCGTCATCACCTCCGCCGGCGTCGTCCTCGCCGCCACCTTCGCGGCCCTCGGCGTCATCCCGCTCGCCTTCCTCGTCCAGATCGCCTTCATCGTCGCCTTCGGCGTCCTCCTCGACACCCTGGTCGTCCGCTCCCTCCTCGTCCCCGCCCTCGTCCGGGACCTCGGCCCCCGGGTCTGGTGGCCGGGAGCCCTCCGCCACCGCCCCTGACGCATCCGACCGGACGGGCGGGCGGGAAGGGAAGGGCGAGGGTTTACCCCTCCCCGCCCGCACGGAACGGAAGTGCCATGGCCTCAGCATCCGCGTCCCAGCCCCCGCCGCCGTCCCCGGACCGGCCGCAGACCCGGCCACAGACCCAGGCCCAGGCACACGGCGCGCCGCCGCCCGGGGCCCTGTGCCTGGTCACCGGGGCCGGCGGCTACATCGGCGGGCGTCTGGTGCCGGAGCTCCTGGACCACGGCTTCCGCGTCCGCTGCCTCGCCCGGACCCCCTCCCACCTGCGGGACTTCCCCTGGACGGGGCGTACGGAGATCCTCCGGGGCGACGTCACCGACGCGGAGAGCCTGCGGGCGGCCCTGCGCGGCGTCGACATCGCCTACTACCTCGTCCACTCCATGACCTCGACCGCCGACTTCGAGACCCGGGACCGGCGGGCCGCCCACACCTTCGCCGCCGAGGCGCGGGCCGCCGGAGTGCGCCGGATCGTGTACCTCGGCGGCCTGACCCCGGAGGGCGTACCGCCCGGCGAGCTCTCCCCGCACCTGCGCTCGCGCACCGAGGTCGGCCGCGTCCTGCTCGCGTCCGGCGTGCCCACCACCGTCCTGCGGGCGGCCGTCGTCATCGGCTCGGGCTCCGCCTCCTTCGAGATGCTCCGCCACCTCACCGAGCGCCTCCCGGTGATGGTGACCCCCAGCTGGGTCGGCACCCGCGTCCAGCCCATCGCCGTCCGCGACGTCCTGCGCCTGCTCGTCGGCAGCGCCCGCATGCCGCGGGAGGTCAGCCGCGCCTTCGACATCGGCGGGCCCGACATCCTCACGTACCGCGAGATGATGAACCGGTACGCGGCCGTCGCCGGGCTCCCGCGCCGGCTGATCCTCCCCGTCCCCGTCCTCACCCCGCGCCTCTCCAGCCTCTGGATCGGCCTGGTCACCCCCGTACCGGCGGCCCTCGCCCGCCCGCTGGCCGAATCCCTCCGCCACGAGGTGGTGTGCGCCGAGCGCGACATCGACCGGTACGTCCCCGGGCCGCCCGGCGGTCCCGTCCCCTTCGACGAGGCGCTCTCCCTCGCCCTGAAGCGGGTCCACGACGCGCACGTGACGACCCGCTGGTCCTCCGCCGCCCACCCCGGGGCCCCCAGCGACCCGCTGCCCACCGACCCCGACTGGGCGGGCGGCAGCCTCTACACCGACGAACGCGAGCGCGTCGTCCACGCGGACCCCGCCACCCTCTGGCGGGTCGTCGAGGGCGTCGGCGGTGAGAACGGCTGGTACTCCTTCCGGCTCGCCTGGGCCGTCCGGGGCCGCGTCGACCGGCTCACCGGCGGCGCCGGACTGCACCGGGGCCGCCGCGACGCCCACCGGCTCCGCGTCGGCGACGCCCTCGACTTCTGGCGCGTCGAGGAGGTCGAGCCCGGCCGCCTGCTCCGGCTGCGCGCCGAGATGCGCCTCCCGGGCCTCGCCTGGCTCGAAATGCGCGTCACGCCCACCTCCGACGGCCACGCCCGCTACCACCAGCGGGCCCTCTTCCACCCCCACGGCCTGGCCGGACACCTCTACTGGCGGGCCATCGCCCCCTTCCACACGGCGATCTTCGGCACCATGGCCGGCAACATCGCCCGCACCGCGGAAAGCGCACCCGCACCGCGGGCCGTCGACCCGGCCGTACGGCCCTGATTCCGGCCGCGCGGGGCCCGTCAGGGTTCCTCGTCCACCCGGAAGGCCAGCATCGCCGTGTCGTCGCGGTGGTCGGAGAGGCCCTGGAGGAGGCGGAGGAGGTCGGGGAGGGACCGGCGGCGGCACAGCGTGGCCTCGGCGGCCAGGCGGCGCTGGCCCTCGTCGATGGCGGCCGACGGGGTCTCGATGAGCCCGTCGGTGTACAGCAGCAGGGTGTCGCCGGGGAGCAGGACGTGGGTGTGGGTCGTACGGAGGAGGTCCGAGGCCACGCAGAGCGGCGGGTCCGCCGCGCCGGGGAGGAAGCGGGCGTCGCCGTGCGCGGGGACGACCAGCGGCGGCGGGTGACCCGCGTTGGACCAGGTCAGCCGCCACGCACCGTCCGCGCGACGGCGGAGGGCCGCGTGCAGGGCGGTGGCCAGCGGGGCCGTGCCCAGGCCCGCGGAGACCTGGTCGAGGCGGTCCAGGACCGCGTCCGGCGTGGCGTCCGGGCCGCCCGCGTAGGCCAGCGCCCGCAGCATGCTGCGCATCTGGCCCATCGCCGTCGCCGCCGTCAGGTCGTGGCCCGCCACGTCCCCGATGTCGAGGACGAGCGTGCCGTCGGGGAGCGTGAAGGCGTCGTACCAGTCCCCGCCGATCTCCCCGCTGGAGCTGGCCGGCTGGTAGCGCGCGGCCAGCGTCCCGCCCCGCACCGACGGCGGCTCGGTCAGGTGCGCCCGCTGGAGGCCGAGGGCGGTGCGGCGCGCCCGCTGGAGGTCCAGGACCTTGCGGATCGGGCGCTGGGCGTGGTGCAGCACCTCCCGCAGGAGTTCGGTCTCGGCCGGGCCGGGGAGGGGCGTGTCGCCGTTGCTGCTGGTGGCGGCGTACCCGAGGACGAGGTCCTCGACGATCAGGGGGATCAGGGTGAGGCTGGTGGCGCCCGAGGCGTGCAGCCAGCGCTCGCTGACCGTCGGGATCAGTCCGGGCGGCACGCGCGTGCCGGGCTCCAGCCGGAAGGTGACCGGCTCCCTGCGGTCGAGCACCTCCCGGACCGCGGCCGTCACCGCCACCCGCTGACCGCGCAGCGCGGGCGGCGCCGGAAGCCCGGGGCGGGTCGCGGACGCGATGCGGCGCGCCGTCACCCCGGCGTGGTCCGGCAGCGGCCACTCGTCGTGCGAGAGCAGCAGGATCAGGCAGGCGTCCGTGAGCTCCGGCACCACGACCTTCACCACCTCGGCGAACGCCTCCGGCAGACTCGCCCCCGACACCGCCGCGACCTGCCCCAGCAGCCGCTCGCGCAGCTGCGTGCCCCAGGCGTCCTCGACGTCGGCGGTGGCCGCCACCCACTCGCTGATGCTGCCGTCGCGCAGGACCGGCACGGAGCGGGTGGTCAGATGCCGGTACGAGCCGTCCTCCGCCCGCACCCGGAACGTCGCCTCGAACACCCCAGGCCGCCCGTCCCCGCCCCCGTCCCCGCCCGCCGCCCTCCGCCACGCCCCGCTCAGCTTCTCCCGGTCGCGCGGGTGGATGCGCGCGTACCAGCCCGCGTCGGCGCGCGGATGCCAGGGCGCGCCCGTCAGCTGCTCCCAGCCGGGGACGATCTCCTCCATGGACCCGTCGGCGCCCATCACCCACACCATCTGCGAGAGCGCCGAGACGAGCGCCTCGTACCGCTGGAGCGTCAGCGTCTCGGCCGTGGTGTCCATGGCCAGGACGAGGATCCCGGGGCCCTGCTCGGTGGTGACCGCGCTGCACGAGTACACGAAGTGCCGGGCCTGCCCCGGCGCCCCGGGGTCGGTCCGCCGCTCGCCGACGACCTGCCGGGCCCGCCCCGTGTCCCGTACCGAGTCGAGCACGGCCAGGAACCGGTGCCCGTCCGGGTCCGGGAACGCGGCCCGCGCGGGCAGCCCGATCCGCCGGGGGCCGAAGAGCCGGGTGAACGCGGAGTTCGTGTAGAGCAGCCGCCCCTCCGGCCCCGCCAGCACGGCCACGGCGGCGACGGTCCCGTCGAACATGCGCGGATCGATCGGCAGCCCGTCCCCGGCCGCGCCCGCGCTGACGCGCCCCGACATGCCCGCCCCCGGGCCCGCGCCGACGCCGTCTCCGTCCTCGGGCACGCCCGTTCCGGGCCCGTCCGGCCCTCCGGTGCTCTCGCCGCCCTTCACGCTCTCATCATCACGGCGCGGACGGATCCCGGCCCGTCGCGGGGCGGGCGGCGGACGGCGTTCCGGCATGGTTGACGCGCGTCGACCCGACGGGCCAGGCTGTCCTCCCGACAGGTTCTCTGACAGATGCATGACAGGAATGCGCCGGTTCGGTGGAGTCGCCGTGCCGCCGTGCTCTGGCTCATGCGCCCGTTGAGGTGGAGGCCCGCACGATGTCCCTGCACGCCCGCGCACCCCTTTCCCCCGCGTCCCCCGTGTCCAGACTCCTGCTCACCCTCGTCCTGCTGGTCGCCGGTCTCGCCGGCGTCGTCGCCGGTGCGGGCCCCGCCCGCGCCGACGGCTGTTACACGTGGTCGCGCACCCTCTCCCAGGGCGCGACCGGAGCCGACGTCACCCAGCTCCAGATCCGCGTCGCCGGCTACCCCGGCTACGGCGGGGTCCTCGACATCGACGGCTCCTACGGCCCGGCCACCACCGCCGCGGTGACCCGCTTCCAGTCCGCCTACGGCCTCGCAGCCGACGGCGTCGCCGGGCCCGCGACCTTCAGCAAGCTGTACGCCCTCCAGGACGACGACTGCACCCCGATCCACTTCAGCTACGCCGAGCTGAACGACTGCAACAGCACCTGGGCCGGCGGGGCCGTCAGCGCCGCCACCGCCAAGTCCAACGCCCTGCGCACGATGTGGAAGCTGGAGGCCCTCCGGCACGCCCTCGGTGACCAGTCCATCCGGGTGACCAGCGGCTTCCGCAGCACCGCCTGCAACGACGCCGTCGGCGGCGCCAGTTCCAGCCGCCACCTCTACGGGGACGCCGCCGACCTCGGCGCGGGTCCGCACTCCCTCTGCCGCCTCGCCCAGCAGGCCCGTAACCACGGCTTCAACGGCATCCTCGGCCCGGGCTACGCCGGCCACTCCGACCACGCCCACCTGGACCACCGCCCCAGTCGCTTCTGGTCCGCCTCCTCCTGCGGCATCTGACCACGGGATCCGGCCGCTTCACGCACCACGGCCCGGCCGCGCGAGCGCGCGACCGGGCCGTCGTACGTGCCGAGGGTCAGTACGTGACCCCCACATGAGCCAGCGCCTGCTTCAGGAGGACGCCGTGGCCGCCGGGCATCTCGCTCTGGACGGCGAGGGAGGCGGCCTCGTGGGGGGCGAACCAGACGAGGTCGAGGGCGTCCTGGCGGGGGCGGCAGTCGCCGCTGACCGGGACGATGTAGGCGAGCGAGACGGCGTGCTGGCGGGGGTCGTGGAAGGGGGTGATGCCCGCGGTCGGGAAGTACTCGGCGACCGTGAAGGGCTGGAGGGAGGCGGGCACGCGCGGGAGGGCGACCGGGCCCAGGTCCTTCTCCAGGTGCCGCAGCAGGGCGTCGCGTACCCGCTCGTGGTGCATCACGCGTCCGGAGACGAGCGTGCGGTTGATCGTTCCGTCGGCGCCGATGCGGAGCAGCAGTCCGATGCTCGTGACCTCGCCGCTGTCGTCCACCCGTACGGGAACCGCGTCGACGTAGAGGATCGGCATCCGGGCGCGGGCCGTGTCCAGCTCGTCCGAGCTCATCCAGCCGGGCGTGGTCTCAGTCATGTCAGACATCGCCTGATCATACTTTCCGCCAGGCCCGGGCGGCTGCGATTCCGGCATCCGCCGTTCGGGTGACACCTCCGGCCGGCGACCTCACAGGCGGCACCACCGGCGAGTGGGGCGTCCGGCAGGACCTCGGTGCCTGCTGACGCCCCCTCCCGGGGCCTACTTCACCGATCCGGCCATCACCCCCTGCACGAAGTGCTTCTGGAAGGCGAAGAACACCACCAGCGGCACGGCCAGGGAGAGGAACGCCCCCGGCGCGAGGACGCCGATGTTGCTGCCGAACTGGCGCATCTGCGACTGGAGCGCCACCGTCAGCGGCTGGGACTCGCCGTCGGCGAAGAGCAGGGCCACCAGCATGTCGTTCCAGACCCACAGGAACTGGAAGATCGCCAGGCTGGCGAGCGCCGGCTTTCCCAGCGGCAGGACGAGCCCCCGGAAGATCCGCCACTCGCCGCCGCCGTCGAGGCGGGCGGCCTCCAGCATCTCCCTCGGGATCTCCGCGAAGAAGTTGCGCAGCAGGAAGACGCCGAACGGCAGCCCGTACGCGACGTGGAAGAGGACGACGCCGGCCACCGTCCCGAACAGCCCGACCGCGCCGAACAGTTTGGCCACCGGCAGCAGACCGATCTGGACCGGCACGACCAACAGGCCGACGACCACGAGGAAGAGGGCGTCCCGGCCGGGGAACTCCAGCCAGGCGAAGGCGTATCCGGCGAGCGCCGACACGCCGACGACGAGGAGGGTGGTCGGGACCGAGATCAGGACGGTGTTCCAGAACGCCTGGACGATGCCCGAATCCTCCAGCAGGGCACGGTAGTTGTCGAAGGACAGCTGGGAGGGGTCGGTGAAGGCCGTCCACCAGCCGTCCGACGCGTTGTCCCGCTCCGAGCGCATCGAGGAGAGAAGGAGCCCGGCGAGCGGGGTGATCCAGACGAGGGCGACCAGGGCGAGCAGGCACTGCACCGCCGTGCTCCCCAGCCATCGCGTGAGCGTTCGCCCCATCACGAGCCCCCCTTCCGGAAGCGCCGGATGTTGAAGACCATCGCCGGGACGACGAGCAGGAGGAGCAGCACGCTGAGGGCGCTGCCGAGCCCCTGGTCGTTGCCGCCGCCGAAGGAGACCAGCCACATCCGGGTGGCCAGCACGTTCGCCTCCTCCTGCACCGGGCCCGGGGCGATGACGTAGACGAGGTCGAAGACCTTCATCACGTTGATGACCAGGGTCACGAAGACGACGGTGAGGACGGGGGCGAGCAGTGGCACGGTGATGCGGCGGAAGATCTGCCGTTCGTTCGCGCCGTCGACCCGGGCCGCCTCCAGGACGTCACGGGGGAGGGCGGCGAGCCCCGCCCCGATCAGCACCATGGAGAAGCCGGTCCACACCCACAGGTAGGCGCCGATGATCGCCGGGGTGACGAGGGCCGGGCCGAGCCAGTCGACGCCGCCGTACCCGGCGGCGAAGTTGGCGGCCGGCACCCGCAGCCGGTACGTCCCGTCGCCGAGCCCGTCGAGGCGGAAGGTGCCGTCGGCGGCCGTCCGCGCGGACGCCACCGTCGCGCCGTCCCGGACCGCCTCGACGGTCATCCCGGGCAGCCCCTTCTCCTGGGCGTCGACGACCCAGGGCCGACCGCCGGTCCCGGGCGTGAAGTCCAGGTACACGGTCCCGGACAGGCCGTCCGGCGCGGGCTCCGGGGCCCGCGCCGGCTGCGTACCCGCCGGTACGGCTCCGGGGGCGACCCCGACGAAGGGCAGCACGGCGACGGAGCCGGACCGCAGCTCCCCGGTCGTGTACCCGACGGCGGGGCCGCCGGTGAGACCCCGGCCGTCCCGGGCGCGGGCGGTCGGGTAGGGCGACGGTTCGTCGAAGGCGTCGTGGACGCCCACCACGACCGCGTTGAGGACGCCCCGGTCGGGATCCTGCTCGTACGCGAGGCGGAAGACGATGCCCGCGGCGAGGAAGGAGACGGCCATCGGCAGGAAGAGGACGAGCTTGAACGCCGTCGCCCAGCGGACCTTCTCGGTGAGCACGGCCAGCACCAGGCCGAGCCCGGTGAGCAGCGCGGGGGCGACCACCACCCAGATCGCGCTGTTGCGGAGCGCCTTCAGCGTGGCCGGGTCCCGCACCATCTCCACGTAGTTGTCCGCGCCGACGAACCGGTCGCCGCCCGCGTCGAAGAGGCTGCGGCCGACGGAGAAGACGACCGGGTAGGCGACGAGCGCGCCGAGGAGCAGGAGGGCGGGCAGGGCGAAGGCGGCGCCGAGGAGCCGCCTTCTGCGCTGGGCGCGGCGCCGCGGGTCCGCCGCGGCGCGCGCCTTCGGGTGCCGGTCCCTGAGGGACTGCCGTTCCATGGCGGGCGGACCTCAGTTCCCGTACGCCTTGGCCGCCGCGGCCTCCAGGGCGGCCGCGGTCCGCTTCGGGTCCGACGGGTCGCGGAGGAAGTCCTGGAGCAGCTTCCACTCGCCGGCGCCCTTGGTGCCGCCGAAGGCGGCGGGTGCCTGGTCGGACATGTCGAAGCGGACCGAGTCGCCCGCGGCGACGAGCGAGGCGGCAGTGGCCCGCGCGGTGTCGTCCGCGTACGCCTCCGGCTTCACGTCCTTGTTGGGGGAGAGGAAGCCTCCGGCCCCGGCCCACACGGCGGCGGCCTCCGGGGTGGCGAGGTACTCCAGGAAGCGCATCCCGGCGTCCTTGTTCTTCGCGTCCTTGAGGACGACGGCCGCGTCGCCGCCGCTGACCACGGGCGCCTTCCCGGAGCCCACCGCCGGGAACGGGAAGAACTTCGCGTCCTCGCCGGGCTTCCTGCCGAACTCGTCCTTGGCGACGCCTCCGACGAAGTCCCCCTCGTACACGAGGGCCGCCTTGGGCTCGGGCCCGAAGACCTTCTCCACGGAGCCGGGGAAGTCGGTCCGCAGCGCCTCGGCGGCTCCGCCCGCGACCAGCCGCTCGTCCTTGAACACCTCGGCGAGGGTGGTGAGCGCGGTGACGACGCTGGGGTCGGTCCACTTCAGCTCGTGGCGGGCGAGCAGGTCGTACTTCTCCGGGCCCGCCTGCGACAGGTAGACGTTCTCGAACCAGTCGGTGAGGGTCCAGCCGTCCTCGCCGGCGACGGCGAAGGCGGGCCGCCCGGAGTCGGCGAGCGTCCGGCCCGCCGCGAGGAGTTCGTCCCAGGTCTTCGGCTCGGTCACCCCGGCCTGCTCCAGGGCGTCGGGGGCGTACCAGACGGTCGACTTGTGCGCGGCCTTGAAGTAGAGGCCGTAGTAGGTGCCGTCGACCGTGCCGTACTCCTTCCAGACCGGCGCCAGGTTTCCGGTGGCGGTGGTGGCGGTCTTCTCGGAGAGCGGCGTGAGCCAGCCCTCCGCGGCGAACTGCTGGAGGACGCCGACCTGGGGGACGAGCACCACGTCGGGGGCGTTGCCGCCCTCGATCTTGCTGCCGACGAAGGTGGAGACGTTGTCGCCGGAGGGGACGAAGACGGTCTTGGCGCCGGTCTTCGCGCTGAACGCGTCGAGGACCTTCTTGAAGTTCTTCTGCTCGCTGCCGGTCCACACGCCGGCGACGGTGACGGTCGTGCCGCTGAGCTCGCCCCCGGACGCGGGGTCGTCCCCGCTCCCGCAGGCGGTGGCGGTGAGGGCGAGGGTGAGCGCCGCGGAGAGCGCGGCGGCGGCGCGGAGGGTGGTGAGGGAGGGTCGTCGCATGGTCGTCCTTCCTTCGCTTCGATGCCTACATGTTAAGTAGCGGCGACGAAAGCGTGTCAACGGTGCCGACCCAACATGCTTGATTCCCCGCCCACTTGGGCACGTGAAAGGGAGAACGGAAAGCCCCTCTACCTAACGCGTAGGTAGAGGGGGCAGAGGAAGGAGAGGTGTCCGTGGCGTCAGGAACCCGCGGGGTCCGCCGTGTCGCGCCCGTCGTGCGGGATCGCCGCCAGCTCGCGCGTCAGCCGCCGCACCCCCTCCTCCGGCGAGGTCCGCAGCGCCAGCACGTCCTGCGCGACCGCCTGCACCGCCAGGCTCACCTGGTCGTACCGCGCGCTCTTCGGCCGCGGCACCGCCGCCAGCACGCTCTCCCGCAGGATCGGCAGATACGGGTGCGCCGCCACCAGCTCCGGATCCGTGTACAGCGAGGCCCGCACCGGCGGCAGCGACCCCCGCGTCAGCACCCGCCGCTGCACCCGCTCGCTCGTCAGGTACGCGAGGAAGTCGGCGGCCGTCGCCGGGTGCCGCGACCGCGCCGACACCGCCAGATTAGAACCGCCCAGCACGCTCGTGCCCGGACCGTACGGCCCCGGCAGCGGCGCCGCCTCGAACCGCCCCGCCACCCCCGACCCGGGCCGCGCCGCGTCCGCGTACACGTACGGCCAGTTCCGCAGGAACAGCAGCCGGCCCTCCTCGAACGCCGCCTTCGACTCCTCCTCCTTGAACCGCAGCGCCTCCTCCGGGATCCACCCCTCCCGCACCCCGCCCGCCAGGAACGACAGCGCCGCCCGCGCCGCGTCCGAGTCCACCCCGACCCGCGCGCCCTCCTCGCGCAGCACCGTCCCGCCCGCCGACTGGATCGCCTCCGTCACGTTCACCGTCAGCCCCTCGTACGGCAGGAACTGCCCCGCGTAGCCGCCCAGTCCGTGCTCCGGCGCCAGCGTCCGCGCCAGCCGCGCCAGGTCCGCCCAGGTCCGCGGCGGCCGCTCGCCCGCCGCGTCCAGCACGTCCTTGCGGTAGTACAGCAAGCCGGCGTTGGTCACGTACGGCACCGCGTACAGCCGCCCCCGGAACGTCGCCGTGTCCACCACCGGCGGCAGGAACGCCGCCAGGTCGAACCGCCCCCGCTCCAGCGGCGCGATCAGCCCCGCCGCCGCGAACTCCGACGTCCACGCCACATCGATGTTCAGCACGTCGAACCGGCTGCTCCCGGAGCGCAGCTCGCTCAGCATCTGCGCCCGCGTCTCGTCCGCCGAGTCCGGCAGCTCGACCAGCGACACCGGCTCCGCCGGCCGCCGCGCGTTCCACTCCTCCACCAGCGGCGCCAGATAGTCCGTGAGGTCCCCGGCCGTCACGAACGTCAGCGCGCCCCGCCCGCCGGCCGCCCCCGCCCCGCCCTTCGGAGCACCCCCGACACACCCCGCCAGGAGCACCGCCACCACCAGCGCGCCCCTCGACACGGACTGTACCCACCCCATGCGTTCCTCCCGGACGTGGTGCCGAACGCGACGCCCCATCGTGGCAGACGCACCGCGAGCCCCATCGGTGATACTGGTCCGGCGGACCAGGCGACCGCCGGTCCACCGGCCCCCCGGGCCGCCACCACCGGGCCGGGAACGGCGCACGACACAGAAGGGGGAGCGCGTGCGGCAGCAGCTGCTGGCACTCCTCACCCGGGGCCCCGCCCACGGCTACGAGCTCAAGCAGGGCCTTGAACAACTCCTCGGCTCCGCCTACCCTCAGCCCAACGTCGGCCAGGTCTACGTGACCCTCGGCCGGCTGGAGAAGAGCGGACTCATCGAGGGCGAGGACGTCGAACAGACGGGCCGCCCCAACAAGCGGATCTACCGCCTGACGGACGCCGGACGGGAGGCCGTCGCCGCGTGGTTCGAGGACACCACCGACGAACCGCGGGTGCGCGACGGGTTCTTCATGAAACTCGCCCTCGCCCCCCTCTCCGGACTCGCCGACCCGATCGCCCTCATCAACCGGCAGCGGCGGCAGCACCTCAACACCATGCGCAGCCTCTCCCGGCTCGCCGTCGGCGAGGACCGCGACAACAAGATCGCCCAACTCCTCATCGAGGGCGCCATGCTGCACCTCCAGGCCGACCTCGACTGGCTGGAGCGCTGTCAGGAGGAGCTCGAATGACCGACCAGGGGACCGCCGCCGGACCGCCCCCGCCGGGCGCCCTCGTGCACGCCGAGGGCCTCACCAAGACCCACCGCGGCGACCGCGCCCCCGTCCACGCCGTCCGCGGCGTCGACCTCACGATCCGCGCGGGCGAGTTCGTCGCCGTCACCGGCCCCTCCGGAGCCGGCAAGTCCACCCTCCTCCACCTCGTCGGCGGCCTCGAACGCCCCGACACCGGCCGCCTGTGGATCGGCGGCGAACGCGTCGACGGACACGGCGAGGCCCGCTGGGCCGTCCTGCGCCGCCGCAGCGTCGGCATCGTCTTCCAGTTCTTCAACCTCGTCTCCCACCTCACCGTCGCCGACAACGTCGAACTCCCCGCCCTCCTCGCCGGAGCCTCCCCCCGCGCCGCCCGCGCGAGCCGCGACGAACTCCTCGCCGAACTCGGCCTCCACGGAAGGGAGAACGCCCTCCCCGGCGCCCTCTCCGGCGGCGAACAGCAGCGCGTCGCCCTCGCCCGCGCCCTCGTCAACCAGCCCGCGCTCCTCCTCGCCGACGAACCCGCCGGAAGCCTCGACAGCAAGGGCACCCGCGACGTCCTGCGCCTCCTCGCCCGCTTCCACGCCCGCGGCCAGACCATCCTCATGGTCACCCACGACGCCCGGATGGCGAGCGCCGCCGACCGCGTCATCAGCTTCTTCGACGGCCGGATCGCCGACGACGCCACCCTCGGCGGACCCGCCCCCACCCGCCCGGGGGTGACCGGCGTGCTCGACCTGAAGGACTGAACCGGACAGCGAGACCGAGGCACGGAGGAGAGCGCATGCGGGCGACCTGGCGGTGGGTCCACTCCGACCTCCGCACCCACCGGGGCGAAGCCCTCTTCGCCGTGCTCGCCAGCGCCGGCGTCATCGCCTCCCTCCTCCTCGCCGCCGCCCTGCTCAGCTACGCCGTCAGCCCCTGGCAGCGCGTCTTCAACCAGTCCCAGGGCAGCCACGTCTGGCTCCACGGCCGCGACGGACAGGACGGCTTCGACCCCGCCGCCCTCACCCCGCTCGCCTCTCTCGACGAGGTCGACGCCCTCTCCGGCCCCTACCGGACCGCCGCCGCCACCCTGGAGACCGGCGGGACCCGCGCCGGAGTCGTCCTGCGCGCCACCGGCACCCGCCCGCCCGACACCGCCCGCCCCCTGCTCACCTCCGGCCGCTGGCTCACCGCCGGGACCCGGCAGGACCAGATCGTGCTGGAGCGCACCCTCGCCCGCACCCTGTGGGCCGAACCCGGCGAGACGGTCACCGTCACCCTGACCGGCCGCCACGGCCCCACCACCCGCACCCTGCGCGTCGCCGGCGTCGCCGAGACCGCCGAGCCCCGCTACCGCGAGGGCCAGGGCAACGGCGTCGGCTGGATCCTCCCCGACACCCTCGACCGGCTCGCCCCCGCCGCCACCGGACAGAGCGTCGGACTGCGCCTCAAGGACCCCGACGACACCGACTACGCCGTCCAGCGCGCCGTCACCCTCCTCGGCGCCGAACGGATCGACCAGGTCACCACCTGGCAGCAGGCCAAGGCCGACCTCGGCGGCGACGACCGGCTCCTCGGCCAGATCTTCGCCGCCTTCGGCCTCGCCGCCCTCCTCGCCGCGGCCGTCGCCGTCGCCGGCGCGGTCCGCGCCCGGATCAGGGGACAGGCCGGCGACATCGCCGTCCTCAAGGCCATCGGCTTCACCCCCGGCCAGGTGATCCGAGGCTTCCTCCTCCAACACCTCGGCTTCGCCGTCGCCGGAGCGGGACTCGGCACCGCGGCCACCCTCGCCTGCGGCCGGTGGATCCCCGGCCGCATCGGCGACGCCGTCGCCCTCTGGCCCCGCATGCCCGGCCACCGGACCGCCGTCGTCGGCGTCCCCGTCGCCGCCGTCCTCCTCATCGCCGCCGCCACCGCCCTCGCCGCCTGGCGGGCCGGACGCGTCCCCCCGGTCCCCGCCGCCCGCTCCGCCCACCCCGCCGCCCGCCCGCTCTCCGCCCTCGGCCGCCGCGCCCTCGGACTCCGCCTCTCCCCGGTCCTCGTCCTCGGCTGGCGCTCCGCCTTCACCGCGCCCGGCCGCGCCCGGGCCCTCGGCGCCACGGCCCGCCTCGCCCTCCCCATCGCCCTGATGACCGTGGCCCTCGTCGCCTGGTCGACCCTCGGCCAGTTCCGTACCGACCCCGCCCGCATGGGCCGCGCCGCCGCCCTCACCGTCCGCACCGAACAACCCCGGCCCGCCGACGACCTCACCGCCACGCTCGAAGCCGTCCCGGGCGTCGCCGACGCCGTCCCCGGCGCCGAGTTCCTCGCCCTCGTCCCCGGCCAGACCGGCACCATCACCCTGCGCGGCCTCGGCACCCCCGACGACCCCTACCCCCACACGATCGCCGAGGGACGCGCCCCCGCGGGCCCCGACGAGGCCGTCGCGGGCCAGGGCCTCCTCGACCTCCTCGGCGTACGCGTGGGGGAGTGGGTCCGCATGACGGTCGGCGGCCGCCCGCAGATCCTGCACCTCGTCGGCCGCAGCATCGAACCCGACCACGGCGGCCGGGTCGTCGCCACCACCCTCGACATGCTCCGCGACGCCGCGCCCGGCCTCCGGCCCGCCTTCCACGCCCTCGTCCTGCACCCCGGCGCCGACCACCGGCGGACCGCCACGGCCGTCGCCGCGGCCGCCGACGGACGCGTCGAGATCCGGGGCACGGCCGACCCGGCGGACGGCGAGGACGCCCCCAGAGGCGTCCTCGCCGCACTCGCCGCGGTCCTCGCCCTGATCGCCCTCGTCGAACTGCTCACCCTGATCGGCACAGGGGTACGCGACCGGGTGCGCGACCTGCTCGCCCTCAGGGCCATCGGCCTGACCCCGCGGCAGATCGGCGCCGTCGTCGTCACCTCGGCCGCCCTCACCGCCCTGGCCGCCGCCGCCCTCGGCACGGCCGCCGGCGCGGCCCTCGGACACCGCCTCGTCGACGCCGAGGCCGCCGCGACCGGCCTCGGCGCGGGCGTCGCCCGCCTGCCCGACCCCCTCCTCCTGGCCGCCCTGGTCCTCGCCGTCACCACGACCGGCGCCCTCGCGGCCCTGGCCCCGGCCGTCCGCACGGCCCGGCGCCGCCTCGTCGACTCGGCGGGCGAGACGCTGTAGGCCCCGGGGGGCTGGTGGATGTGGATGTGGAAGGGCCCGCGCCGTCCAGGGGTGGGGACGGCGCGGGCCCGGTTCAAAGGCGCCCGGTCAAGGGCGTTCGCGTCAGGGGCGCAGGATCAGCCGGATCGGGTCGCCGGTCTTGTTCTCCAGGCGCTCCACGGCCTCGGCGGCCTGGGCGAGCGGGAACGCGCCGCTGATCGAGCCGGAGAAGTCGAGGCGCCCGCCCTGGACGAGGGAGAGCAGTTGCGGCAGCGCCACCGGCATGTCGGAGCCGTAGTGACCGAGGATCCGGTGCTGGAGGTAGTTGAACCGGGTGCTGTTGGGGACGGTGAGCCCCTTGTCGGTCATCCCGACCAGGACCAGGCGGCCCTTGGGCGCGAGGACCGACAGCGCCTGCGCGTGGACGGCCGGTACGCCGGCGAAGTCGAAGGCGGCGGCGAGTCCCGCCCCGCCGGTCACCTCGCCGATGCGCGCGCGCAGCTCCGGGTCGGCCGGGTCGAGCGCCAGGTCCGCGCCGTGGGCGAGGGCACGCTCGCGGGCCATCGGGTTCGGGTCGAGCGCGACGACCGGGCAGGCGCCGACGGCCCGCAGGAGCTGGACCGCGTGGACGCCGAGCCCGCCGACGCCCCAGACGCCGACCGCCTCGGCGGGCTTCACCGCGCCGGTGACGGTGATGGCCCCCCACGGGGTGGAGACCGCGTCCGGGATGATCGCGCCCTGGTCGAAGGGGATCGCGTCGGGCAGCCCGGTGAGGGCGTCCTCGGCGGAGAGCGCGTACTCGGCCCAGCCGCCGTCGTAGTCCACGCCGCGGGTGTACGTGACGCCGTCGCGGACCTCGCCCGCGTAGAGCACGACCCGCTGCCCCGGGGTCCAGCGGGTGACACCGGGACCGGTCTCGGCGATGGTGCCGGAGACCTCGTGGCCGAGCGTGACCGTGTCGCCGGCCAGCAGCGGCGGGGTGAGGGTGCCGTCGATCAGGTGGACGTCCGACAGGCAGACGCCCGCGGCCTCCACCTTCACGAGCACCTGGCCGGGACCGGGCACCGGCTTGGCCACCTCCTCGATCCGCAGGGTGCGGCTGGGGACATGCAGCCGGGCGGCGAGCATCTGCTCCATGACGTGACCTCCTTGGCACGACGGCGACCCGGGGTCCGGGACCCCTTAACGCAAGTCGCCTTGCAATGAAACGTACGTCCGTCGCTCACGTAAAGCAAGTAGTCCTGCGTTAGGCTCCGCCCATGGCCCCCGACGAGCAGTCCGTCCCGCCCTTGCGCCGCCGCGGCGCCCGCATGCGCTCCGCCGTCCTCGCCGCCACCGTGGACGTCCTCACGGAACACGGCCTCACCGGCACCACCGTCAGCGCCGTCGCCCGCGCCGCCGGCGTCCACGAGACCTCCCTCTACCGGCGCTGGGGGACCCGCGAGAACCTGATCCTGGAGGCCCTGACCGAGCAGCTCGACACGCAGATGCCCCTCCCGGACACCGGCCACGTCCGCACCGACCTCGTCACCTACTTCGGCACCCTGGCCCGCCTCCTCGCGACCCCCCAGGGCGAGGCCCTGCTCCGCCTCAGCGTCGAACGCGACGACACCCTGCCGGACCGCCGCCTCGCCCACTGGACCGAACGCCTCGAACGCGGCGCCGTCATGGTCCGCCGCGCCGTCGACCGCGGCGAACTCCCCCCGGACACCGACCCCGCCCTCGTCATCGAGACCCTCGCCGGCCCTCTCTTCACCCGCGCCCTCATCAGCGGCGCCCCCCTCGACGAGACCCTCGCCACCCGCCTCGTCGACCTGGTCCTGGGCGGAGCGCTCGCCCCGAAACCGGGTGCTTGAGGGCCGGCCGCGCTGTGATACTGCGGCGATGACCTCCATGTCGACTGATATGCCGACCGCCATGCCGACCGCCATGCCGACTGCCGTACGGGACTCGTTGGAGGGGCTCGCCTTCGGTGACGCCTTCGGCGACCGCTGGTTCGGGATCCTCCGCCGGGAGGGCGAGGCTCCGCTGGAGGCGCGGACGCCGCTGGCCGAGGAGGCGTGGCCCTGGACCGACGACACCGCCCAGGCGCTCGTCCTCGTACGCGAACTCGCCCGGGGCGGCGGCACCGTCGACCAGGACCGCCTCGCCCGCGCCCTCGCGACCGCCTACGCCGACGACACGCACCGCGGCTACGGCGCCTCCATGCACGACGTGCTGCGCCGCATCGGCGCGGGCGAGCCCTGGCGGGCCGTCGTCGCCGGACAGTTCGAGGGGCAGGGATCCTGGGGCAACGGCGCGGCCATGCGCGTCGCCCCGCTCGGCGCCTGGCACGCCGGTGACCTCGACGCGGCGGCGGAGGAGGCCGCCCGCCAGGCCGTCGTCTCCCACCACCACCCCGAAGCGGTCGCCGGAGCCGTGGCCGTCGCCGTCGCCGCCGCGCTGGCGACCCGAGGCCGGGACGCCGCCGCCCCGGCGCGCCCCGACTTCCTCCGGGCCGTCGCCGAACGCCTCCCGGAGAGCGACGTCCGGTCCGGCGTCCGGATCGCCGCCCGCATGCCCGGCCGCACCTCGGTCCGGCACGCCGCCGAAGTCCTGGGCTCCGGCTACCGCATGTCCGGCCCCGATACCGTCCCGTACGCCCTCTGGTGCGCGGCCGGACACCTCGACGACCTGCACGAGGGCCTCTGGAGCACCGTCGCGGGGCGCGGCGACATCGACACGACCTGCGCCATCGTCGGAGGGGTGATCGCCGCCCGCACGGGCACCGCCGCCCTCCCCGCCGCCTGGCACGCGGCCCGCGAACCCCTCCCGGGCGGGTGCGCGTAGCGCCCTCCGCGAGCGGCGGTGCGTCGAACGCGTCGGAGTCGGACGACCTGTGACGATGGGTCCGTTCGTCCGGGTTCTCCGGTTTCTCGCCGTGGAGAGGGAGTCGTCATGTCCGGTCAGTTCGAGGCGACCGTCGAGGTCGACCGGCCCGTAGACGAGGTGTTCGCGTACCTCGCCGACGGGCGCAACGACCCGCGGTTCAGCCCCCGGGTGCTCCGGATCGAACGGATCCCCGAGGGCCCGACCGGCGTCGGCACCGTCTTCCGCAGCACGGTCAAGGACGCCGGCATGAAGACCGGCCGCACCTTCCGGATCACCGCCTTCGAACCGCCCCGGACGCTGCGCTGGGCCGAGGAGTCCAAGAACCTCGTCACGGCGAGCCGCGGCGGCTACGACCTGGAGCCCCTGCCGGACGGCCGCACCCGCGTCCGTATCCACAACGTCCTGGAGGGCCACGGCCTGGGCAGACTCCTCGTCGGCTTCGCCCTCAGCGCCGCCCGCAAGGACGCCCCCGCCTTCGGGCAGCGCATCAAGGCGGCGATCGAGGCGTCCTGAGCGTCCTGACGGGGTGCTCGCGTGGGGCTTCGCCGCCCGCGTCATCCCGCCCCGGCCTCGCCCGTGCCGCTGTCGGCTTCGCCCGTACGGCCCTGGGCCTCGTCCGTACGGCCTAGGGGTTCGTCCGTACGGCCCCGGGCCACCCGTAGCGCCGAGTACACCGACCACACCACCGACACCAGGGGCACCGCCACCACCGCCCCGACGATGCCGGCCGCGATCGAGCCGGCGATCACCGAGATCGCGACCACCAGCGGGTGGAGCCGTACCGCCCAGCTCATCACCAGCGGGTGCAGGACGTGCCCTTCGATCTGGCCGATGACGACGATCAGGGCCACGACGAGGCCCGCCACCAGAGGGCCCTTCGCCGCCAGCGCCACCACGGCGGCCACCGCCAGGGCGATGGGCGAACCGATCAGCGGGACGAACGCGGCGGCGAATTCGAGGAGGGCCAGCGGGACGGCGAGGGGTACGCCGAGGAGCCACAGCGCGACGCCGACGAGGACCGCGTTCACGGCGGCGACCAGCACGATCCCGTGGGTGTACCCCGTGAACGTACGCCACGCCGCCCGGCCGCCGACCGCCACCCGCTCCCGCACCGACACCGGCAGCTGCCCCTGGAACCACGCCCACTGGCGGTCCCCGGAGTGGATGAAGAACACGGACGCGAACACCGCGAGGGCCAGCGTCGTCAGCACCGCCACCACGTGGTGCGCGCCGCTCACCGCCTCGCCGACGAGCGTCGAGCGGTGGCTGGACAGGAACTGACCGATCCTCGCCTCCACGTCCGTCAGGGCCTCGGGGCGGACGTGGAACGGCGGCGCCTCCAGCCACCGCTGGATCCGGTCGACGCCGTCCCGGAACTCCCGCACGAGCGTCGTCCGCTCGCCCGCCACCGCCTCCCCGACCAGCGCCAGCACGCCCAGGACCAGCGCGATCCCGCCGAGGAGGGTGAGGGCCACCGCGAGCGGGCGGGGCAGACCGCGGGCGGCGATGTCCGCGACCGGCCGCAGCAGCGCGGTGACCACGAGCCCGAGGAAGAGGGCCACCCCGATCTCGTGGAACCTGCCGAGCAGGGCGAACAGGGCGTAGACGAGGAGACCGACGACGAGCAGCCGCCACGCGTACGCGGCGGCCGTGCGGAGGAAGGGGGCCACCTGGGGCGGCCCCGCTGACTGCGGCTGCATGGCCGACGGCTACCACCGCGGAGCGCCCCGCCCCCGGCCCGCCGCACCGCGTCCGTCCGAGCTTCACCCGACCAGCGGGTGACCAAGATCGAGAGTATTGTCCGCAATGTACGATCATGCGCGACGACCGGAGGCCGTCATGAAGGACCTGAAGTACGAGCGCAAGCGCTCGCTCTCCCGGGCGGAGGCCGCCGCCCAGCTGTCCGCCCTCGCCGAAGCGCTCCGCAAGGGCGGAGAGGCCGAACTCGATCTGGGCGGGGGCGTCCTGAACCTCCGGATCCCCGACGCACTCGAAGGCGAGATCGAGCTGTCCGTCGAGGACGGCGAGCTGGAGATCGAGGTGGAACTGAAGTGGCCCGTCCGGGGCACCCAGAAGCCCACGGGGGGAGCGGCGAAGCCGGCGGCCAAGAAGGCGTCTGCCAAGAAGGCGGCGACGAAGAAGGCGTCTGCCAAGAAGGCGGTGGCGAAGAAGGCGTCTGCAAAGAAGGCGGCGGCGAAGAAGGCGGTCGCAAAGAAGGCGCCGTCCAAGAAGGCGCCTGCCAAGAAGGCACCCGCCAAGTCCAAGTCCTCATCCAAGTCCAAGTCCTCGCCCAAGTCCTCGGCCAAGCCCTCGTCCTCCGCCGGGAAGGCGCGAAAGGCCCCCGCCAAGCCGTCGTGACAGCTTGGCGGGGGCCGGGGCCGGGGCCGGGTCCGGGGGCCGGGCGTCAGCAGGTGACGGTGCCCCCGCGGAGGGCGTGGCCGCCGGTGTTGGAGTCGTCGGACCAGTAGACGGGCTTGACGCCGGCCACGCACTCGTCGGCACCGGAGAGCGAGAAGCCCTCGTTGTTGAGGTCGGGCATGCCGGAGGGGCGGGCGTACGTGGCGCTGACGGCGAAGGCGCCGGACGCGTCGACCTTCAGCGTCCGGTGCTGCCCGCCGCAGGTGTTGTCGCAGACGGCCCACAGCCGGGACGCCTGCGGCTCCCACTGGACCTCCATGACGCCCGCCATGCCGGTGGCCACCGAGGCGACGCGCGTGAAGGCCCCGGAGTCCCGGAGGACGTACCCGTGGACCGCCCCGGTCCCCTCGACGCCGACGAAGAAGACGCCGCCGCCGTGGGCGCCGTAACCGGCCGGGTCGTAGACGGCGCCGGTCGACGCGTCCTTGAAGCCGGCGGCGGTGAGGGAGGCGTCGGGGACCCAGGTGATCGCCTCGAAACCGGCGTTGGAGCCGGTCGCCGGCAGGTCGGCGGTGAGGTTCCACTCGCGGGTGGCGGTGAGGGTGGAGCCTGTACCGGCGACGTCGTACCGGAGCACGGACAGGCGGCTGGTGCCGGACGCGTCGCCGTTCCGCTCGCTCGCCACGAAGACGCCGCCCGCGGCGCCCGCCCCGGTGACGGTCACGCCCTCGCCGTCGGGCGCGCCGGAGCCGCCGGGGAAGCGCAGGGTCTTGCCGGAGGCCCAGCCGGAGCCCGTGTCGGGGGTCCACCCGCCGGAGCCGTCCCGGACCAGCCGCCACAGCTTCCCGCTGTTCTGCGCGGCCCACAGCACGCCGCCCTCCTGGTGCAGTCCGCTGAGGTCGCCGCCGAAGACGTCCGACGCGTCCGCCGTGGCCACCGCGCTGCCGCCGGGCCAGGCCACCGGCCCCGTACCGCCGCCGGTTCCGCCGCAGCTGTTGGCCGCGCCGAGCGTGACGGCGGCCGCCTTGAACGCTCCGGTGCCGTCGGGGCAGCGGGACCAGGACGGCGAGGAGTGGCCGCTCCAGGTGTGGCTGTCGACGAGGGTGCTGCCGTCGGGCAGGTACAGCCGCGCCTTGTCGCTGGAGCCGAGCCCGAACCTGCCGTGCACGTCGAAGGCCCGGAACGCGCCCGGAGCGAGCTTCGTGCCCGCGGCGATCGTGTACTTCGAGCTGTTGTTGTCGTCCTTGAGGATCCAGCCGGAGACGTCGACCGTCGCGGTGCCCTTGTTGTACAGCTCGATCGAGTCCTCGACGGACCCGGTGGTGACGACCTCGTTGACCCGGATGTCGTCGGCGGGCGCGGCGTGCGCCGGCGCGGCGGTCAGCGCGCCGAGGACGAGCGCCGGTACGGCGGCGAGGGCGAGGGTCAGATCACGGCGCCGGCGGCGTGCACGCGAATCGGTCACGGAAGTCCGTCCTGGAGTTCGAGGGGCAGAGCGCCACGACGCTCGCGGCCGCACCCGAACACCACCACTCCACCCCAGGCGCCCCTCATGAACACCAGCCGAAGGCTTGGATCACTCCCTCGCTTGCCGGACAGCCGCGACCGGCGCCCTTCGGGGAGAGCATGGAGCGAGCAGGCGCTGAGGGTCGTGGCCGACACGGACGAGGCACTGGTGACGGCCTGCGCCCCCGGCGCGCAGGCCCGCCGCCCCGTCCTCTACGAGGCGGCCCGCGTGTCCGGCGACCGGAACGCGCGCGGCGCGGATCGGGACGGGGGCCGGGACGAGGCTGCCGCGCGCCGCTTCCGTACCTGGTACGTCAATTTCGAGCTCCCCATGCGGCGTACTCCGGACGGCTTCGACACCTTCGACCTGCCCTCGACCTGCTCGTCGCGCCCGACCTGAGCCGCCTCACCTGGAAGGACGAGGACGAGTACGCCCATGTGCGGCGGCTCGGCATCATCGGCGACGCCGAGCACCGGGCCGTCTCCGCCGCCCGCGAGGAGGTCCTCGCGATGCTCGCGTCCCGGTCCGGAGTGTTCGGGAACGCGGAGCGATGGTCGGAGTGGCGCTGGGACCCGTCCTGGCCCGTACCCCGCCTGCCCTGAGGCGGCGAGAAGCCCGCGCGGTGTTCTGTATGCCAAACGTCCCCTGAAGGGAAGGCTCGAAACCTCTCCCTTGCCCGAGAGTGCGATATACCCAGGTTCGGGGCCACTGAATAACCGGCACCCCTTGTTCCGCATCCCGAACTTGGTATACAAAACGTGGACCCGTGGTCGTCCTGCCCTCAAGGAGTCCCCATGTGCGTCGACGCCACCCAGCCCGTCCCCTCCGGCCTGACCCGTCGCGGCGTCCTCGCCGGTGCCGCCGCGCTCGCCGGAACCGTCGCCGCGACCGGCACCGCGACCGGTACGGCCTCGGCCGCCGCGCCCGCCGGGACCGTGACCGGCGGCGGGAAGGGCGCGGGCGGAGCCCGTACACGCTCCGGGGACCTCGTCATCCGGGGCGGTACGCTGCTCGACCCCGCGACCGGGCACGTCACCGAGGACGCGGTGGTCGTCATCCAGGGCGGCACCGTCACCGCCGCCGGCCGCGCCGGCTCCGTACGCGTCCCGGACGGCCTGCCGGTCCTGGAGGCGGGCGGACGCTGGGTGCTGCCGGGTCTCACGGACGCGCACATCCACCTCAGCACCACCGCCGAGGCCCGCGCCGCGCTCCGCTGCGGCGTGACGAGCGCACGCAGCGGCTCGACCTCCTTCTACCAGGACATCGCCGTCCGCGAACTCGCCCGGCACAGCCCCGAGTCGGCACCGCGCCTGCGGGCCGCCGGCGTCTTCGTCACCCCCGTCCTGGGCGACACGATCCTGGCCGACCCCGACCTCACCCCGCTCGCGCGGTCGAAGGACGGCGTCCGCTCGGCCGAGGCGCTGCGCCGCATGGTCGACGTGAACGCCGCCCGTGGCGCGGACGTCATCAAGACCAGGGTCAACGAACGCGCCGGCCTGCCCGACCAGGACCCGCTCACCCAGGTCTACTCGCACGCGCAGCTGTCCGAGATCGTCGCCGCGGCCCGCCGCCACGGCAAGGGCGTGCTCTGCCACAGCTACAGCGAGAAGGGCTGCCACGACGCCGTCACGGCCGGGATCCGCTCCCTGGAGCACGGCGTGTTCGTCGGTGAGCGCACCCTGCGCGAGATGCGGCGCCGCGCCACGTACTTCACCCCCACCCTCACGGCCATCGCCGGCCTCGCCGAGGACCCGGACCCGATCCTCGCCGAGCGCGGCCGTACCTTCCTGCCCGTCCTGAAGCGGGCCGTCCTGGCCGCGTACGAGCTCGGCGTCCCGCTCGCCGCCGGTACCGACTCCTCCGGAGGCACCGTCGACCCGGTCGGCCGCGAAGTGGAGCTCATGCACGCCGCCGGCCTCCCCGCCCTCGACGCCCTCCGCACCGCCACCACCGGGGCCGCCCGCCTCCTCGGCCTGGAGCGCACGACCGGCCGCCTCGCCCGTGGCTACGCCGGCGACGCGATCCTCCTCGCCGGCGACCCGCTCGCGGACCTCTCGCTGCTCAAGACCCCGGTGCGGGTGGTCAGGGCGGGCATCCCCCTCTGAGCCGTAGGCCCTCTCTCTTTCTCCACCACCTCTCTTTCTCCACCACCCCTTTTATCTGCCTTTCCTGCTTTCCTGAAGGAGTTTCCGATGCAGCAGTCCTCGGCACCCACGGGCGCGCTGTCGCGCCGCACGATGTTGGCCGGTGCCGCGGCCCTCGCGGGTACGACGGCCACGGCGGCCGTCACCGCGACCCCCGCTTCCGCCACCCCTGCCTCGGCGGCTGGCGCGGGCAAGGGCCACAACAAGGCTCGTACCGTCGTGTTCCGCAACGTGCGCCCGTTCGGCGGGGCCGCCAGGGACCTGGTGGTCGTCGACGGCAGGATCGTGGACGGCCCGGCGCCCCGTGGCGCCAAGAAGGTCGACGGCGGCGGCCGGATCGCGCTCCCGTCGCTCGTCGACGCCCACATCCACCCTGACAAGACGACGTGGGGCGGCGCGTGGGTGTCGCGGCGCCCGGCCGAGACGATCGCCGACTTCGTCGAGCAGGACGTGGAGCTCTTCCGGGCCCAGACCCGTTCGGTGGAGGAGCGCGCGTACGGCCTGATGAGCCACGCCGTCAGTCGCGGTACGCGAGGGATGCGGGCCCACGCCGACGTGGCCCCGGCGTACGGCCTGGCGGGCGTCGAGGGCCTGGCCGAGGCCCGCCGCCGGCTCCGGCACGCGCTGGACGTGCAGATCGTCGCCTTCCCGCAGCACGGCGTCATCCGGACGCCCGGCACGGCCCGCCTCCTGGAGGAGGGCGCTCGCCGGGGCGTCGTCGACATGATCGGCGGCATCGACCCCATCGGCTTCGACCACGCCCTCGACGAGCACCTGGACACCGTCTTCGGCATCGCGGACCGGCACGGCGTCGGCGTCGACCTCCACCTGCACGACGGAGGAGACGAAGGCGTCCAGGCCATCCGCGGCATCATCGAGCGCACCAAGGCCCTGTCCCTGGCAGGCAAGGTGACGATCAGTCACGTCTTCTGTCTGCCGGGCCTGTCCGACCGCGACCTCGGCGCCCTCGCGACCGACCTCGCCGCCCAGGACATCGCCCTCACGACGGTCGCCCCCTCCCGCGACCTCGTCCTCCCCATCGCCCGCCTGCGCGAGCACGGCGTCCGCGTCGGCCTCGGCTCCGACGGCGTCCGCGACTCCTGGAGCCCCTTCGGCAACGCCGACATGCTCCACCGCGCCCACATCCTCGGCTGGGTCACCGACGTCCGCCTCGACGACGAACTGGCCGACTGCTACCGCGCCGCCGCCCACGGCGGCGCCGACGTCATGGGCCTCCCGCACGCCGACCTCACGCCCGGCGCCCCCGCCGACTTCGTCCTCGTCCGGGGCCAGGGCCTGCCCCAGGTCGTGGTCGACATGCCGCAGCGCGACCTGGTCGTGCACGGCGGCGTGATCGTGGCGAAGGACGGCGAGTTCCTGTCCTGACGGCGTTCGACGGCACACCGCGCGAAGCCGCCCCGACGGCCGCGCGGTGCCCGTCCTCCGCGCAAGGTCGCGATCCGGCCACCGAGGGGAACGGCGCAAACGCGGACCACTGCCCCGTACGGCCCCGGTCGCGGCGAGCGGACCTCCCGCCCGCCCGGACCCGGCGGCGCCGGGAGAACGCGGTCCGGGGGTGGCGTGTTCCCGCCCCGTGAACTGCAATGCCTCTCTGAAAGTTTCTGATGGATCCTCAATGACAGCCTGTTGCAAGCCCTTTGGGCGGAGGTGAAGGGCGGACGCGCGTAGAGGGGGCCGAAAGTGCGTCTTGCCGCACCCTCCGGCGGAGTCGAGTATTCCCCACGTAGTTGTCAGGTTCATGGCGCCCCAGTCCCCCCGGGGCGCCGATCGCACTCCCCAGTGAGCCGCCCACCCCACGGCTCATCCCCCCTCGGAGGATTCAATGAACCGTTCGTCCCGCATGCTCGCCGTCCTCGGCGCCTTCATCGCCGCCACCGCCCTGACCGTCCCCACCTCCTCGGCGGAACAGGCCGACCAGGCCCCCACCGCGCGAGCCGGAGCCGCCGCGCTCACCGCCACCAGCGACGCCGTCCTCAAGGCCGATGTCCCCGGCACCGCCTGGTACACCGACCAGGCCACCGGCAAGGTGGTCGTCACCGTCGACACGACCGTCTCGCAGGCCGAGATCTCCACCCTCCGCGAGTCCGCGGGCACCCACGCCGCGAACCTGCGGATCGAGCGAACGGCAGGCAAGATCAACAAGCTGATCGCGGGCGGCCAGGCCATCTACTCGGGCGGCGGCCGCTGCTCCCTCGGCTTCAACGTCCGCAGCGGCAGCACGTACTACGCCCTGACGGCCGGCCACTGCACCGACGGCGCGAGCACCTGGTACACCAACTCCGCCAACACCACGCTCCTCGGGAGCCGGGCCGGATCCAGCTTCCCCACCAACGACTACGGCATCATCCGCCACTCCAACGCGTCCGCCGCCGACGGCCGCGTCTACCTCTACAACGGCGGCTACCGGGACATCACCGGCGCCGGCAACGCCTACGTAGGCCAGTCCGTCCAGCGCAGCGGCAGCACCACCGGCCTGCGCGGCGGCACCGTCACCGGCCTCAACGCCACCGTCAACTACGGCAACGGAGACATCGTCTACGGCCTGATCCAGACCAACGTCTGCGCCGAGCCCGGCGACAGCGGCGGCGCGATGTTCTCCGGAACGACCGCACTGGGCCTCACCTCCGGCGGCAGCGGCAACTGCTCCTCCGGCGGCACCACCTTCTTCCAGCCCGTAACGGAAGCCCTGAACGCCTACGGCGTCACCATCTTCTGACCCACCCCCCCCCGCACACCCTGCACCCGTCCACCCCCCTCCGGATCCATCCCGCGTCCCCGCGCCCACGCCCGCACCACGGCGTGGGCGCGGTGGCGGTCGCGGTGGCGGTCGCGGTGGCGGTTGCGCCCGTCGTGGCCGGAGGCCCGTATCGGTGGAATGGGAGGTGGCTGATGCTTCGGTCAGCCGCGGACTCCCGGACGGGGCGCCTCTGGAGCGCCTCAACACGTAGGACACGGTCTAAGCCGGCGACAAGGGAGCAGTCTTGAAGTCCGAGATCAACTTCGGGGGACGAGAAAGCAAGCAGAGGCAAGAGCGCAACCTCCGCCTGAATGAATTGCGCGGCAGTGATGTGGCGATGGGGAGGGGTTTTTTGTGCGTTGCGCGTGCCCCACTCTGCGCAGAGATGAGTCAGCGACCTCGTCCGGGAGAACAGCAGGTCGGCAGCGCTCAGAGCAGGTGTTTGTTCGGGGTTTGTGCGGCTTCGGTGTACTCGGGCAGCGCTACGACGGTGATTCCGGCGTCTTCGAGGATCCGCGTGCCGTTGGCGTCTGCGACGAATGTGTCGGGTTCCCTCCAGGCGGTGACGACGCGACGGAGGCGGGCGTCCTGGATGAGTCCGGCGCAGGGGCGGGGGCGGGAGGCTCGCCTGGCGCAGGGTTCCAGGGAGCTGTAGATGGTGGCGGTCGCGAGGCGGGGGTCGCCGGCAGGGAGCTTCGCGAGGGCGCCTTCTTCGGCGTGGTCGTGCGGGTCGTTCTCGCGGGAGTAGCCGCGGGCGAGTTCGGTGCCGTCGGCTGCGACGATGACCGCTCCGACACTGAAGGCGGTCGCCGAGGGCGGGCAGAGGGTGGCCAGTTCGCAGGCGAGGGCGAGCCAGTTCCGGTCCGCGGTGTTGGGTTCGCGGCCGGTGCCCGGGGCGGTGGGGGAGGGGTTGGTGCTCATCGGGGCTCCGTCGAGGTGTCCTTGGGGGCGTACTTCAGGAGTACCACGTCGCCGATCTGCCTGGTCTCCAGGAGGCGGAGGCGGGCTGCGGGTCCGCCAGGGTAGTCCGCCGCGCCGAGCATGCGTACCGCGTCGGACTGGCCGACCAGGAGCGGAGCGATGACGAGCTGGAGCTCGTCGGCGAGTCCTGCCTCCAGGAGCTGGGTGTGGATGGTGCCGCCGCCCTCGACCATGAGCCGCTCGACGGCGTACTCGTCGCCGAGCAGGTCGAGCGCGGCCGGCCACACGGCACCCGAGGGGACGCACCGCACATCGGCCAGGTCGCCGAGGCCGGCGCGCGCCTTGGCTGCGGCGGCCTCGCCGACGGCCAGGACGAGCTTGTCGCCGCCGTGGTGCCAGAACTTCCAGTCGGGGTCGAGGTCGCCGGTGCCGGTGAGGGTGACCTTCAGCGGATACTCCGGCTGACCGGCCGCGATGCGTGCCGCCCTGCGCTCCGCCGAGTTCACGAGGAGGCGGGGGTTGTCGGCGCGGAGCGTTCCGGCGCCGACGAGGATCGCGTCGACGCTCGCCCGTACGGAGTCGACGCGGTCGAAGTCCTCCTTGTTGGAGAGCAGGAGCCGGCTCTCGCCCGGCCGGGTGTCGAGGTGGCCGTCGAGCGACACGGCGGCGGACAGCAGGACGTACGGGCGGGGCACGTGATCTCCAGAAGGTGTGTCGGGTCGGTCAGGCGGGGTGGAGGACGATGCGGTCGAGCGCGGCGCGGAACTTCGCGACGCCGTCCTCACCGGACGCCGGGGCGAGCAGCCGGTCGAGCCGGTCGAGTTGACCGATGATCCGCGCGGAGCCGGTCTCGGCCGCGATCCCCACCGCCTGCCCTCCGATACGGGCGGCCAGGGTGATGTTGCCCATGCCGGCATGGGCGCGTGCCGCGCGGGCGAGGTAGACGCCGCGATCGCGGCGGTACGAGGGTGGGAGCGCCGCGATGGCGCTGTCGAAGCCGGCGGCTGCCTGCTCGTAGTCGCCGAGTGCGGCGAGGGAGCGTGCTCGTGCGGTGTTGACGTACGCCGTGTCGAGCCAGGAACCCCAGACACCGTCGGTGTCGGCGCGACCCAGCAGGGAGAGCGCGGTGTCGTAGGCCCGGCGAGTCTCATCGCCTTCGCCCAGTACGGCGTGTGCGTGGGCCTCGTGCAGGACGGCGATCACTTCAAGGCGGCTTCCGGGTCGGGCCGTGCGCCGTGCGGCGGTGGCGAGGCCGAGGGCATCGGAAGGGTGGCCGGTGTCGACCGCGAGCTGCGCCTTCCGCCCGAGGACGTACGCGGTGAGATCGGTGTCTCCGGCGATGTGGGAGACGTCGAGCGCCTTCGCCGTATGACCGAGGGCGGCGCGCTCATCGCCTATGTCCTGGGCGAACCAGCCCGCCAGTTCTTCGTACCGCGTCTCCAGAGCGAGCAGTGCCACGGCATCGGCACCAAGGGCCGCTCGGCGTCGCGCGGCGAGGGCCAGGAGGTGCTGTTGCAGCGCGGGCATCACGTGCCGAGGTCCGATGAGGTTGTCCGTCCGGATCATCACTCGGCGGAGCTGTGCGAAGTGTTCGAAGGGAGAGCCAATGTCGGCGAGTTCGGTGACGGCCGTCGCCGTCGTGACCGGGGCGGCCGTTACAGCCAGGCCGGCGAGCCCAGAGGCCAGAACAACACGGCGGGGCACGGGCACGAAGAGAATCCTTCCGTGGATGCGGGCAGGGACGACGACCGTGTCCTCGTCTTCTCCGGGAGAGCCTGCCTGCCCGAGTGTTCTCCCGGCCAGATCCCCCGGGTCGCTGGCCCCATGGCCCCGAGTATTGGCCCCATGATTCGATGTCCCGTCTCTGGACATGGGACGGGAGCCGTCCTGGGGAGCCGTACGCTCCGCCTCGTCCCACCGCCGAACCAAGGCTCCGGCGGCGTCCAGGGCTTCGTCCAGGACGGCGGCCACGTGCCGTGGGACGGGACGCTCGGCGCGCTCGAAGCGACCGAGGTGCGAGCGGTCGATCAACGCCTTGCGTGCGAGCACCTGTTGTGAAAGCCCGCGGGCCTCTCGGAGCTTCCGGAGCTCGTAGCCCCAGCGATGCCATGGGCCGGCGTCGGGAGTCAGTTCGTTCGGCAGTTGCCCCACGCTTCCTCCTTCCCCGTCGGAATCCGCTCGCCCCTGTCGCCATCAGAAACACCGACCGGCGCTCGATGGGGCCTGGGGAGCCAACGAGCGTGGCTCCATGCGAGGGCTCCCGGCCGAAGACCCGAACCGATTTCATCGTGGCACGAGCTCACCACACGGTAGCCGAACGACGCGTGGGCCAGCCCCGGATCACGCGCGGCGTTGAAGGGGCGGGCGAGCCCTTGGTTCGAGCCCTTCATCCCAGCCGGCGGACGAGTTCGGCCGAAGACTGAGCGTGTTCCTGGAAGGTGATCCATGAGAAGAACCCGAAGTCCCGATGACGTTCTCGCCGGGCCTCTTCCGTCGAAGCCGCAGCCCAGCGGCGATCGGCTCCTCCACCTCCGTGAGCAGTTCCGGCGGGAGGCCGTCGAAAGGCGCAACGGCCAGTCCGACGGTCGCTGGCTGAGAGTCCTGGCCTACCGCTTGCTGCCGGCACGGGGCGTCGATCCGAGCGACGGCTGGAACACTCTCCAGGCCGAGGCTGAGCGACGTGGGTACGAGATGGGCGCGAGGTTCCACGATGTGGCCGTCCCCGTGACCACCACGTACGTGCCCGGCTCGCGCGCCGGCCATGGCGTCCACTCGCCGCCCTGGGACCGTCCTGGCTGGCGCGAAGTGGAGCGACTGGTCCGAGGCGGGTTCGCGGACGGCGTGATCGTCATCGACCGGCACGAGATCAGCTCCGATGACGGCGAATACCACACCGTGATCAAGAAGCTCGGCGAGCGCTACCAGGCGTTCGTGCACCTTGTGATTCCCGAAAGGCAGGCCGCCCCGACCTGAAGGCGTCCGCTGCGCCGGATGGACGCCCAGGGCTGGGGCTGGAGACAGATCACCGCTCAAGTTCTGGTCATCGCCTCCGTGTTCGCCGGGTTCGTCGCCCTCCACTACTCCACTTGACCAGAAGGCAACCATGATGTTCGAGGGACACATCGACAGGGCCCCGTGCCTCTTGCCGCGCCGCGAGCGGGGAGAGGCCCTGTTCGCGACCCGGGCCGCGACGCAGGGACCGTCCAACCCCGCCCGCATCGACTTCTTCGCCGTCCTCGCCGACCAGGGGCGGGGTGCCGGCTCCGACCTGGCGAGCCGCCTCTTCCTCGTTCCCGCACCGGGGAGCACGGCCCTCAAGAGCGGCAACGGCCTTTCGCGGGGTTCGGAATGACGACGATCACGAGGCGCCTCACCCCCGCCCAGTGGGACGACTGGTACCGCGAGGGCCGAGCAGTGGACCGTGGCGTGACCGACGCCGAGGCCGACCGCTTCCTCCGGCGCATCAGCCCGTCCGCGGGGTCGACCGTGCTCGACGTCGGCTGCGGCATCGGAAGCTTCAGCAGACAGCTCTTCCGCTGGGGCTACGACGTGTCGGGCCTGGACATCTCTCCAGCCGCGATCGCGATCGCGATCGCGATCGCGCAACGGAAGGGCACCCAGGAGCGCTTGCGCTACGGCGTCCACGACTTCGATGGGGGAGTCATTCCGACCGTTCTGCGGCCCGGTTCGCTCGACCTCATCGTCTGCCGCAACGTCCTTCCCTTCCTGGACCACCAGCGGTTCTTGGCCGACGCACGCCGATGGCTGCGCCCCGGAGGCCAGCTGTACGTCCTGGTCCGTGTCTGGCCGGAGCGTGGGGGAGAACCGGACGAACGACCGTGGCAGCGCGGCTTCACCGAGGAACAGGTGCAGCACCTTCAGAACGGATGGGCCGAGCAGGAGCGCTGCTGGCTCGGCCGGCACACGGCCCTCTTCCTGACCAGCGAGCGCCGCAGGACCGAGTGACGGAAGCCCTCTGCGGCCCCTCGTTACCCGCGCCCCGTCTCTTCGACCGACGAGGAACCACATGTGCGATCACGAACTCGAGTGTCCGAGCGCGGAATCCCCTGACAGGGAGGCGGCCAAGCCGCTCGCGAGCCGCCCCGAGCAGGGCTGGAGCCTGTTGTGCAACGGCGTGCTGCTGTTCGACGACACCGGCGAACTCCTGCCCGACGGCCAGATCGTCGCCCCGCAGCGCAGCCCCGCCCCGGTGGTGGCCGCATGACGATGTGCATCGAGGGGCCGCGGTCCCAGGTGCACACGGCCTATCGGTGTTCTCGACGCCGGCCGAGGGCTCCGTCACGAGACCTAGACTCGGCCCCTTCCGTCCCGGCCAGTCACCATTGCCCGGCTTCGGGTATGGCTGGTGGACGCGTTCCGATTCGACTCGTTTCGACGATTTTCGAGGAGTAACCCATGCCCGAGAAGGTCACCAAGGCCAAGGTGCTGTGCTACGTCGTTCGCGACGGGCAGCTGCTGGTTCACCGTCACACCGACTTCCCCTGGGAGGAGGTCGGCGTGCAGGTTCCGGCCGGCAGCATTCGTGACGGGGAGACGCCCGAGACGGCGGCGCTGCGGGAGGCCCGTGAGGAGACCGGCCTGCAGGACTTCAAGATCGTCCGCAAGCTCGGCGTGGCCGAGTACGACATGACCCCCTACCGGCGGGAGCTCCAGCTCCGGCACGTCTTCCACCTGGAACTGACCGAGCCCACCCCGCAGCGGTGGGCGAGCCAGGAGGACCACGACGGCGAGCAGCAGCCCACCCGGTTCGAGTGCTTCTGGATCCCCCTGGAGACCGCGCACGTGTTGCAGTCCGGACAGGGCGCGCTGCTCGGGCTCCTCGAAGACTGACCGGCCCACACCCGTTCGCCACGACCCGCGAGGGAGGCAGCCGATGCCCAGCACACCCGGTCGGCACGGCCCGATCGACGAGCTGTACCGCAGCCTCGACACCGACGGAGGCACGTCCGCCGTATCGGTGATCTTGAAGGTGCGCGGGGAGACCTGCGACATCGACTGCCTGTACTGCTACGAGAAACGCAAGGAGGCCCCGGGAGGGGCACGGATCGACGCCGGTCAGGTACGTCGGCTCGCCGAGATCTTCCCCGGCCGCCTGCTCGCGGTCGAGCTGCACGGCGGCGAGCCTTTGACCGCGGGACGCGAGCACATCGCCGAGCTGTTGCGCGAGCTTGCCGCGCAGCCGGGGGTGGTCCGCGTCTCGATGCAGACCAACGGCGTGGCACTGGACGCCGCGTGGCTCGACCTCTTCGAGGCCGAGTGCCCGGCGCTGCAGATCGGCATCTCCCTGGACGGGGACGAGAAGGGCAACACCTGGAGGGTCGGCTACGACGGCCGGCCGGTGTACCCGAAGGTCGCCGCCGCCCTCCAGCTCTTGGCAGCTCGCGGATGGAAGGCCGGGGTGATCGCGGCGATCACCCCGGCCGTCCTCGGCCGGGCCGAGGCCGTCCTCGATCACCTGGCGGGGTTCGAGGCGGTCAACGCCATCAGCTTCGTGCCGTGCTTCGACACCCCGGTCAAGCGGCCCACCGCCGCGGCCGGGCGTCGGCTTCCGATGAGTCGACAGCTCCAGCAGGCGGCCGTCGGCACCGACAGTGGCCCCGGCTGGGCGATCACCCCGGAGCAGTACGCCACGTTCGTCCTCGCCGCCACCGTTCGGTGGATCGAGGCCGGCCATTTCACCGGGGTGAAGCTGGAGCCGGCGGTGTCGGCCATCCGCCGCCTTCGGGGCCTGGAGTCCGGCTTCTGCCACTTCTCCGATCTGAAATGCGATCACGTCTTCACGCTCTACCCCGACGGCCGCCTGGGCAGTTGCGACGAACTCCCCTGGCCCCAGGCCCAGCTCGCCCGCGTGGACCAGATCAAGGGGGAGCCCGGGATCGTCACCGCCCAGCGATGTCTTCCCCTTCTGAATCAGGGCAGAGATCTGATGGAGCGGTGCATCGCTTGCTCGTACCGCTCAGCGTGCGGCGGAGGGTGCATCGCCACCCGCTGGCGCTACGAGAGGGCCGGCGACCAGGACGCGTACTGCGACTACCGCATGCGTATGGTCGACAGGATCGCAGCCCTCCTCGCTCAGCCCGCCCACCCGGACGGAGCCTGGTGCCGCACAGCCCGCTGGCGCCCACGGACACCCAACAGCATGTGGGACATCGACGGGTTCCTCGCCCGATGGGGCCGAGCCGACGCGAAACGCCCCTCGGTGAGGCCGCGCACCAGTGCGTACGGGAACATCAACACCGTCGGCGAGCCGGGCATCCACGCGGCCGACGACCTCGACCCGGCTCATCCCCAGTGGCACGAGGCCATCGAGGCCGGTGTCCGCCCCCTGGTGGATGCCGTCGCCGGTCCGTGGGGCTGTGTCACGTACGACAGTTGCGAGGGGCACCCGTACGACGGCCTCGACATGGCACCCACCGAACGCAGGATCGGCGTCCTCCCACGCGACCGCGCGGAGTACGCTCGCGTGGCCGCTGCCCTGTGCCGTGCAGTCACGTCCGCGGCCCCCGCCCTCCCCGCCCCCGTCCAGGTGAGGCTGGGCCGCTCCGAACTGGCGTGCGAGAGTAGTGGGCTCACTCGTCCCGTGCTCGACCTGGTCCTTCTGCCCGCGCCCGGACACAGCTGGCCGGCGTACTTCACGGTCGTGGACAAGGCGACGCGTCTACTTGGCGCAGCGCTCGACCACGAGCGGCCGACCGGATACGGATGCGCCTGCCCCGTCCCCACGCCGAAGAACCGCCTCTCCGGGGAGGTACCGACGTGAACAGCAGGGTCCCTGACGAGCTGTCCATCCATCAGCTCCTCGGCCGCATCGTCTACTTCCATGTGCTGTTCATCGCCCCCGCCCCGCCATGGCCCGGCAGAGCACCCACGCCAGGGCCGGCCTGCTGTCACCACCGAGCGCGCGGGTCCCGTCCCCTCACCACGGCTCTGGAGGGCTCAGCGTGGGGATCGCTCACGGAGATCGCGGCCGAGCTGTCCGACAGCCACATGCCCTGCCCCAACCCATCCGGCTTGTGCTGCGCGACCTGCCGCGTTGCCGCGGCCGCCTCGACGGTGGTGAGGGGCTGGGCGGCGACCGAGTTCCGGGCCTACCACCGGAGCGACCCAGATCCTCAGCTCGTACACGCCTGCGGACACGCGGCTGCCGACAGGTTGGGCCGAGTCTTCTCCGCCCAGCATGGGATCGCGTGTGAGGCCCTGGACCGGCGCTCCGCCGAAGCGCCGGCCCCCGGGAGGCTGCCCGGCGTGGACGAGCTGCCGCTGACCGGAGAACTGCTGGCCCTGTGGGCGGATCCGGCCGTCACCACGAGGACGCCCGTGGCCAGCTGGCTCAACCACTGCACCGGCGGCCTGGGCGACGTCCGCCGCGTACGCGAATCGAGGAGGACCCCTTCGTGATCCACATCGCCGAGACCGTCACCACCGGAAGTGTCGAGGGTTTCCTCACCCGCGCCGAACGGGACCAACTCGGCTCCCTGATACGCACCTTCCTCACCGAGGAGCGCCGAGGCCACTTCGGCGAGAAGAGGATCAGCTCCATCCATGAGATCCCCGGGCACTCCGCAGAGCAGGCGATGGCCGTGTACGAGCCGGCCGGGCGAGTGGAGATCGCGAACATCCCTGAGCAGGCCGAGAAGCTGCTCCAGGACGCCTTCGACCGCGCACGCCCCGCCCTGTCCCGCGTCATGCCCTCGATCACGACGTGCCGGCCGTGGACGTACGTCGAGTACGGGCCTGAGCAGCACATCACCTCTCACCTCGACGGCATCGCCCCCAACCCGCTCGGCTGGCCCCGGCAGATCGCCGGCATCAGCGTGGTGATCAGCGAGGCAGAGGCCGGCGGCGGATTCTACGTCGAGACCTCTTCCGACAGCCGACTCTGGAACACCCGCCTCGACTACTCCCCGCGCAGCGGCTACGCCCACGGCATGTGGCTGGCACACGACGGTGCCGACCACTCCGCGGACTGGTTCGCCCGGATGTCGCGTACCCGCTGGAGCGTGAGCCCCACCCCGGGCACCGCGCTGCTCTACGGGTCCCAGCTCGCGCACGGCACCGAGCCGGTGATCCGCGGACGGTGCGCGAAGTTCATCAGCTGGCTGACCGCCGAAGCCGACGAGCGGTGAAGCGGATGCTGCTGGCCGTGGAAGGCATCTCCGGGGCGGGGAAGAGCACCCTGCGCGACCGGCTCCTCGACGCCGCCCGAGCCGAGGACCTGCCGCTGGGACACATAGGCCAGTTCTCCTGGCTGTCGCTCCCCGCCACCCGGACGATCGTCCACCTGCGTGCCGGCCGCCGCGCCGCGAGCAGCACCGCCGCGATGGACGCCACCCGGCGTGACCTGGAGCTCCACAGTCGCCACAACCTCGCCCCCGCCCTCGACCGAGGGCATGTCATCGCCGACCGGCTCACGCTGTCGACCGCGAGCCTCCTCGCTCTGGTCCACGGCCTCCCCGTGTCCGACTGCGTCCAGCAGCTCGCCGAGGTGCCCGCCGCGCGCGCGGACCTGACCGTCCTGTTGACCACACCGCCCAGCCTGTGCCACGAGCGGCTCTCCCACAGGGTCACGCAACGCCGCTTCGGCGAGGCCCCCGACACCGCCGCACGCCTCGCCGACCTGTACGACCAGGCAACCGCCACGTGGACGGAGGTGACCGGACTGCCCGTCCTGCGGCACCCCTGCAACACCGGCTCCGACCTGAACGCCCTGACCGCCATGTGCCTGAGTGCCTTACGCCAGGCCGCCTCGGCACCCATGTGAGGAGAACGTCCGCCGCCATGCGTCTGCACCCGATGCACCCCGCCGCCTGGGTCCTCCACCAACTCGACGCCGAGGGGTGGCAGGTCCACGACCTGCTGTCCTTCACCCGCGCGAGTACGTTGGTCCTCGTCAGTCGGAGCGGTGGCACGCCCGTCGTACTCAAGGCCGGATTCGGCAGCAACCACGTCCTCGCCGAACTCAAGGAGGAGGACCGGCCGGCCGCGTACGGCTTCTACTGGTACGCCGACACCGCCCCGCACGAGCGTGCCCTCGCCCGCGAGGACTTCCGGCACGAGATCGCCGTCGCCCGCACAGCAACAGGCGCCCGCTACGTTGTGCCGGTGCTGGAAGAAGGCAGCAGCGACCGGTTCGACTGGTACACGATGCCCCACTTTCCCGGCGGCTCCTTCCGCTCCTGGCTCTCCACCCCACACGACGAGAGCGTCACGGCCACCGGCCTGGGCATACTGGCCGACGTCGCGGCAGGCATCACTCACCTGCACGACCTCGGCATCGTGCACCGCGACGTCTATCAGGAGAACGTCCTCGTCGACGGCCACCACGGCCTGATCACCGACCTCGGCGCCGCCCGGCGCATCGCCGCGCCCCGCGGTCCCGCCGGCCGAGGACCGGAGGTCCACTGGCCCCCGGAGTACGCCTCCTCCTACGCCACCGCCACCCCGGCCGCCGATGTGTTCAGCCTCGCGATCCTCGTCTACCGCTTCGCGTGCGGCGACATCCCGCGCCACGGGCACTCCCGCCTGGACTCCGCACCTGCACCGCTGCGCCCGCTGCTCATCGACGCGCTCGCACCCGACCGCAGTGACCGCCCCGAGATGGCCGAGCTGCACGCCGCTCTCCGGCAGGCGGCCGAACCGGGTTCCCCGCCGCAACCGCGGCGCGGCTCCTAGCTCACTACGGAAGGGGGCCTGCATTGCGCTCGGCCCGAGCACCGCCGTCACCGAGAACCCGACACTCACCATCCCATCACCGAGAGGACAACCGACCATGCCCGAGAACCAGACCCCCGAGTCCTTCCTCACCGCCGTGGACAACCTGCGTGCCGGCGAGAACACGGTCCGCGCCACCGCCCACACCTCCAGCGTCTCCGCCGAGGGCTGGACGGCCGTCGAGCCGAACTCCACCCCCGAGGGCGCCGAGGTCTGATCTGACGTCCGCTGACACGCCGGTGGCGCCCCGCCGGTAGGAGCCCTGGGGCCGGACCTGCGGTCCGGCCCCAGACCGACCCCGCTGGAAGGAGCCTTCGTGCCCGCACCCGCTCTCTGCTTCGCGTTCGACCCCATCCAGGACCTGCACCAGGAACGCACGCGGCAGATCCACAGCCTCTTCCCGAGCGCCGTCCGCGCGATCGAGCGGCCGGCCGATGCCTACTGCCTGGCCCACCACGCACTCGAAGGCGCCGAAACGGCAGCCCGCGCCGACGACACCCCCACCTTCGGCTGGTACCAGACTCACCCGGACGCGAACGGGACCGCCCTGGCCACGCCCACCGCTGTAGGGCCCCGCATCATCGTCTCGCCCGACCCCGATCGCATGCCGCGCTCATCGATCTCGGACACCGCGTACTACGTCCTGGGTCCCGGTACCACCAGCGCCCCGACGGACGAGCTCTCCCTCACCACGGCCGCCTACGCCGCAGCAGCCCACAACGGATTCGGCGAACTCCTGGCGGACCACGCGGTCGTCACCTGCCTGCTACGGCGCAAGACCCTCGGCGACACGCTCGTCAGCTGGGCCATCACCCGACTCCCCGGAACGGTCTACACCGACCACGTCGACGACCCGGCCGTGTTGGCCCGGGACCTGATCCACGAAGCCGGACACAACTGGCTCAACGACGGCCTGACCGCCACGAAGTGTGACCTCGGGACCAGCGAGACCTTCTACTCGCCCTGGCGAGCCGAACACCGATCGGCCTTCGGATTCATCCACGCCTGCTGGTCATTCCCCCTGACCATGATCTACACGGCCCGCACCCTCCCCGAAACCCGCGGAGAGGTACGCCGATTCCTGGCCGCCTACCTGGACCAGCAGCGTGGGCTCATCGCGCGTACCGCCGATGACCACGCATGCGCGCTCGACCTCGTCAGCGCCCCCGTCCTGCGGCACCATCTTCAGACCGTGTACGCCATGGCTCTCGATCTGTAGGGCAGCGGTGCGGAGCATGCGGCCCGGCTCCAGGACCACTGGCTGCGCGCGGCGCCCTTCCTCTCGTCCGGCGGGCCACAACTGCCGGGGCAAGACGCCGGTGGCGCGACTGCACTCCCTGGCCTGGTTCGACACGGAGTGCACACCCGAGGACCTCACTCCCAGCCTGGAGCACTTCGTCCTGGTCGCCGACTGGCTCCGCGGCGCCCACCGCGGCCTGCTCACCGGGATCGCCGTGGGGGCCCGGGACCAGGCCGTCCGGGCCGTCCTGCCCCACAAGTACGTCTCGATGCGATGGCTGGGCCTGTCGGGGAAGAGCGTCATCATCGACGAGGCACACGCCTACGACGCGCATGGCGACGCCCTGACCGTGACGCTGCTGGAGTGGCTGGGCCACCTCGGCGTTCCGGTCGTCCTGTCAGCGACTCCGACCGGCACCATCGCGAGCAGCCCCCTCAACGCCTAACGCCGTAGCGCCGGCCACCTTGAACTCGACACGCTCCCCCCACGTCCCCCGCTGGACGTACACCGACCACGCCACCGGCACCACGACGACCCGCGACCCCTTCCCCTCATGCCGCGCACACCACCGGAACATCCACACCCGCCCCGGCCGGAGGCCCGTATCGGTGGAATGACCGATGTGGGGCGGGGGCGGGCCCGGCGATAGTCCTCGGGAGATCGTTTGCGGGCGGCTGTGGCGCGCCCGGTTCTGGAAGGGGCCTTCTGTGGATACGTATGCGGATCTGGTGTTCGTCGGTGGACGGGTGGTCACGGTGGACGCGGAGTTCTCCGTGGCCGAGGCGCTGGCGGTGACGGGGTCGGTCATCAGTGCCGTGGGTGGCTGGGAGGACGTCGCCGCGTTCATCGGGCCTGCGACGCGGGTCGTGGATCTGAAGGGCGCGACGCTGCTGCCCGGTATCAACGACTCACATCTGCACGGCTGCGCCTTCGGCATGGCGTCGCCGCCGCTCTCGGTGGAGGTCGGGCACCCGGCGGTGTCGTCGCTCGCCGATGTGGCGGGGGCGGTGCGGGAGGCCGTCGGGCGCGCGCCCGACGGGCAGTGGATCACCGGGCACGGCTGGGACACCGGGTACCTCGACGAGTGCGTCGCCGACCCGTCGCGGCAGCCCTCCCGGGGCGACCTCGATGCCGTGAGCCCGGACCACCCCGTCGTCCTGTACTCCTTCTCCGGACACGCCACCTGGGTCAACTCCAAGGCCCTGGAGCTTCTTGGCGTCGACCGGGAGACCGTGGCGCCGCCCGGCGGGGCCATTGTCACGGACGCGGACGGGGAGCCGACCGGGCTTCTCCACGAGGGGGCGCAGGCCCTCGTCCAGAACGCGCTGCCGCCGCTCAGCCGGCAGGAGCGGACCGACGCGATCCGGTCGACGCTCAGCACGCTCGCCCGGCTCGGCATCACCAGTTACACCGAGCCCGGTCTCGGCCCTGGCGGCGACGGCATCATGCGGGGCGCGCTCGGGACGGAGACGCTGGACATCTATCGGCGCCTGCTGGCCGACGGTGAACTGACCGCCCGGGTGGGTGTGTTGGTCCTGCCCACCGGCATGGCGAGCACCGCCGAGGAGTTCGCCCGGAACCTCGACGCCATCGGCGATGCCGCTGTCGGCGACGATCCGCGCCGCCTCACCGTCCACGGCGTGAAGGTCTTCGCCGACGGCATCGTCCCCAACAAGACGGCCTGGATGCACGAGCCGTACGTCGGCGGCGGCTGCGGCTCCCTGTGCGTCGGCGGCGACATCGACGAGGAGCGGGTGGACGAGATCCGGGCCATGGTCCGGCACGCCCACGCCGCCGGGCACCAGCTCGGCGTCCACGCCACCGGCGACCGGGCCATCGACACCGTCGCGGACGCCTTCGCGGCGGCCAGCGCCGAGCACCCGCGCGACGACGCCCGCCACTACGTCATCCACGGCGACTTCCTCACCGCGCACAGCATGAAGGTGCTGGCCGCGCACGGCTTCGGCGTCAACATGAACCCCACCATCAAGTGGACCGTCGCCGACATGGAGGAGGAGTTCGTCGGCGCGGGCCGGGCCGCGTACGCCTGGCCGTACCGTGACGCGCTCGACGCCGGCGTGCGCGTCGCCAGCGGTTCCGACGCCCCCGTCACCCACCCCGACTGGCGCCAGGGCGTCGCGACCATGGTGCTGCGCGAGTCAAAGGCCGCCGGGCGGGTCAGCGGACCGGAGCAGCGCATCGCGCTGGCCGAGGCGCTCCGTACGTACACGATCGACGCGGCCTGGCAGGACTTCGCCGACGACTGGAAGGGCTCCCTGGAGCCCGGCAAGGTCGCCGACCTGTGCGTGGTCGACGGCGATCTCCTCGACGCCGATCCGCACACGATCCCGGAATTGCCCGTCGTCCTCACTGTCCTGGACGGGCGGGTGGTGTACGACGCCCTGGACGGGTTGGACGCGCTGGATGGGCTGGACGGGTTGGACGGGCAGGTGGTGTACGACGCCACGACGCCCTGACGCTGGCGCCGGGCGCGATTGACGTATGCCGGTCGGATGATCATTCTGGGGGGATGGCGGCACGGCACGGTATGACGGACATCCTGGACGCCGCCGTCCACGTCCGTGACGCCGCAAGGAGCGCCACGACCGGCGCGACCGGAGTCGACACGGTCTTGGCGGCGCTGGCGGACGTGGTGGAGCACGACCACGCCTCGCTGTCCCGGTGGGACGCTCGTCGGCGCCGCCACACCACGCTGGCCGGGAGCTATCCCGAGGACGCCACGGCCTACATCGAGACCCGCCTCCACCAGGACCCGGTGTTCGCGGTGCTGCGCAGCCCGGAGAGCGGCGGTCTGTGGCTCGGGGACGTACCGAGTGGTCTGCTGGCCACCTCGCCGGGGTTCCAGGACGTGCTCTCCCCGCTCGGCATCGAGGACGGCGTCGCCCAGTGCCTCTTCGCCGCCGACGGCCGGTACGTCGGCATGCTGAACGTCAGCATCCGCCGACCGCTCCCCACCCCCGATCCGGCCCGCGCCGTGGTCACCCTGCTCACCGAATCCCTCGCGGCGGCCGTCGCGTCCCGCGATCCTGAGGCCCCGCCCCCGCCCCCGACCCCGCCGACGCGTCGGCCCGGCGGGTTGTCGCCACGGGAGCTGGAGGTGCTGGCCGAGCTGACGGCCGGGCGGACCAACCGCCAGATCGCCGAGCGCCTGTACATCACCCCGCGCACCGTGGGCACCCACATCGAGCACATCCTCGCCAAGCTCGACCTCCCCAACCGCGCCGCGGCCGCCGCGCAGGCCGCCGCGTGGGGAATCCGGTCGCCCGGCTGAGTCGGGTACGGGGGAGGGGCACCGCACGGACGACGGCAGGCGGGAGAAGGGGGAGCGGGCGTGGAGTGGACGGTGGGGGCGGGCCTGGTGGCCGGCCTGCTGATCTCGGTCGTGACCGCTCCGGTGGGTGTGTCGGGGGCCGTCTTCCTGCTGCCGGTCCACCTCAGCGTCTTCGGCGTGCCGAACCCGGCGATCACCCCGACGAACCTGCTGTTCAACGTGGTGGCCGGCCCCGGCGCCCTCTGGCGCTACCGCCGCGACGGCGGACTGCGCGGCCCGCTGGCCCGGCGCCTCGTCGCCGGCACGCTGCCGGGGGTGGTCGTCGGCGCGGTGATCCGCGTGTACGCCCTCCCGGGCCCGACCGTCTTCCGGCTCCTCATCGCGGCGCTCCTCCTCCCGCTGGGAGTGTGGCTGTTCGCCCGTACGCTCCGCCCGGCCCGCCACCGGACCCGGACCCCGGAGGCCGGGGAGCCGTCCCCCACGGGCCTCACCGCGCTCGCCCTGGCCGTCGGCGTCGTGGGCGGGATCTACGGCATCGGAGGCGGCTCGCTGATCGGCCCGGTCCTGGTCGCCCGGGGCCTGCCCGTGTCCCGCGTGGCTCCGGCGGCCCTCGCGACCACCTTCGTGACCTCGGTCGTCGGCGCGGCCGCGTACGCCGTCCTCTCCCTGACCGGCACGGGCGATATCGCTCCCGACTGGTGGCTGGGCCTGGCCTGCGGGCTCGGCGGCCTCGTCGGCGGCTACCTCGGCGCCCGCCTCCAGCCCCGCCTCCCGGAACGCGCGCTGCGCCTCCTCCTCGCGACGCTCGCCACCGCCGTCGGCGCCCTCTACGCCGGCCAGGTCCTCACCTGATCACGAGACCTCACGGGACTCGACGGAAGTCCACTCGGCTTACTCGACCGTCATGCCCAGCCGCTCCGCGACCTTGGTGAGCGCCTTCCCGAGGGGAAGGGTGACCCGGGCGGCGGCGAGCGTGTCGCCGCGGGTGGGATCCCGGTTGACGATCACCACCGGGGTACCGGCCTGAGCGGCCTGCTTGACGAACCGCAGCCCTGACATCACCGTGAGCGACGACCCCAGCACCAGGACCGACGCGGCACCGCGCACCAGCTCCCGGCAGTGCTCCACGCGCGCGGCGGGCACCGTCTCGCCGAAGAAGACCACGTCCGGCTTGAGCACCCCGCCGCAGACCACGCACGGCACGACATGGAAGCCCGCGACCTGTTCGTCCGTGAGGTCGGCGTCACCGTCGGGGTTGATCGCGGCGGGTACCGGATCGAACCCGGGGTTGGCCTCCTCAAGGCGTCGCGCCAGCTCCCGGCGCTCGCTCACGTCCTCGCAGCTCAGACACACGACCCGGTCGAGGCTGCCGTGCAGCTCCACGACTCCGTCGCTCCCGGCGGCCTGGTGCAGCCCGTCGACGTTCTGCGTGATGACCCCGCTCAGCAGCCCGCCCCGCGCGAAGGCCGCCACGGCCCGATGCCCGTCGTTGGGGCGCGCCCGCCCGAACGTCCGCCACCCCAGATGGCCGCGCGCCCAGTACCGCCGCCGCGCCTGGGCGCTCCCGGTGAAGTCCTGGTACGTCATCGGGGTGTGCCGGGTCAGGCTCCCGCCCTCGCCCCGGTAGTCCGGAATCCCCGACTCCGTCGAGATCCCGGCCCCGCTGAGCACCAGCACACCCCCCGCCCGCACCACGTCGACGACCGGCTCCAGGTCCGTCGTACCCGGCGGAAGGTCCTCGGTCGGGGTCCAGCTCAAAGTAGGACGCATACGCATGCGGCCAGCGTACGGAACGAGCCGCCTCCTGCCTCGAACGCTCGCACGTTCGCGCCCATGGATCAGCGAGGCGATCAGTGGGGCGATCCGTGGGGCGTCAGCCGGAGGGCGAGATCCGCGAGGGCGGGCAGGCATCCCGGCGCGAGCCGGGGGAGCAGCGGTACGGCATGCCACCAGGCCCCGCTCGCCAGCACCTCCGCCGCGAGTCCGGCGGCGACCTGGGACGAGCGGCGAGGCGTACGGCTGCGGTGAGGCGTGCGGCTGCCGAGCGCGGTGGCCAGAGCGAGGAACCGCGCCGTCGATGGCTGTCCCCGGAGCGGGCCCCGTACACCGACATACACAGGCACACTCACCTGCACATGCACGGGTACGTCGGCGAGGTAGGCCGCCACTGCGGCGAGGGCCTGGGCGCGGAGCTCGGGCGTCGCGGCGCGGTCCGCGACGGCCCGTGCGCCGGCGAGATCGCCGCGAACGGCGTGCAGGACGGCCCACTCGGTCACCGGGACGGCGCCGGGCGGGAGCGCCGTACCCCGCATGTACGTCTCCCAGGCGGCGAGCCTCGCCCCGAGCGGCGGCAGGCCGCCACCGCAGCCCGTCGCGTCGAGGAGCCCCTGGACGAGGACCGAGAGCGGCGCGCGCGGCTGGACGCTCTCGTCGGGGCGGGCGCAGGCGGCCTCCAGCAGGGACCGGACGGGGCCCGGGGGGTCACGCGGATCGGGGACGGCGAGCAGGAGGTCGGCCGCGCGCGGCAGGAGGCGTTCCCGCAGGGGAGCGACGCGCGCGAGGGGGGCCAGCTCCCGGCACACGTCCTCGACGATCCGCAGGGACGCCCGGGGGTCGTACCGGGCCAGCCCCGTGGCCACAGCGACCCGGACCTGCGCGGCGTCCTCCCGGCCGAGTCCGGCGAGCCGCTCCGGAGCCGACCACTGGAGTGCCGCCTCGACCAGGCCCGCGTGGGCGAAGGCATGCGCGACGCATCCGTTCAGCGCGTCATCGGCCAGCGGGCGGGCTGCCGTGGCCGCCGTGGCCGCCTCCTGGGCGTACCTACCCGCCCGCTCGTCCTCCGCCCCCGCCGCACAGCCCACCGCCACGTCCGCCAGGCGCCGCACCCGAGCCGCCGGATCCGGGTCGTCATGAGGCAGCCGCACCGCCGCGTCGGCGTGCCCGGCGGTAGCGAGGGCCACCGCGAGCGCCGCGAACCAGCCCGGCGCGCCGGCTCGCCCCGTATCCGCTTCCCAGCGGGCGAAGGCGTCGCCGAGGAGCCGGCGGCCGTGTTCGGGGTGGGCCTTGAGCTGACGCTCGACCTCGGTGAGTACGTCGTCCACGGCGGGGGCGGGGTCCACGGAGGGGGTTGGGGCGCTCGGCTTCTCCAAGGGGCAGGAGGTGCACGTGCCGACGGTCCGGCTCAGCACCCTGCACGCGGGCTCGCGGACGTCCTGCCCGAGCGCGTCGAGGCGGAGTGACTCGGGGACGGCCTGGCACAGGGTTCGCGCGCTGTCGGAACGGACGTCGACGAGGGCTTGGACGACGCGTGCGAAGGTGGTGGCTAGTTCGGGACCGGGGGGAGGCTGTGGCAGCTCCGCTTCCCGGGCGTCGTCGTCCAGGAAATGCAGGAGGGTGTCGCGGGCGGCCCGCGCGTGCGCGAAAGCCTGCTTGCGGCGGACGGACTTGAGGGCGCTGGCGGCGAGCGCCCGTAGCCCGATCTGATCGAGATCGGATCCATAATCCACTTCGGCGAGGACCGACTCGACGAGCTCCCGGGCAGCCGCCTGCTGCTCGCCGCGACCGGGAACGAGTTCGGCGAGGATCTCCAGAGCCTCGGCCCGACCATCATCCGCATCCCGCAACGCCAGCTCGCGCGCGAACTCCAGCACCCTGTAGAGCCGCCCGGGATCGACGGCGGCGAACGCCTTCGCCGCCTTCACCCGCGCCGGCCAGCTCACCGCAGGACTGGAGAAGACCGAGGCCAGGACGGACCGGGCGGCTTCCGTCAACCCTTCGCGATGGAGTTCCACGGCGCAGTCAGCCAGCTCCTCGAAGGCGTCGCCGTGCTCGCTCCGCGGGCGTGCCGCCGCGTCGCGCGCCCGCTCGGCGGCTTCCCGCGCGACCCCGGCGGCCATCGGCGAGCCGAGAGCGGCGAGCGTGACGCCGACGTCCGCGAGTCGTACCGCCCGCGAGGCGTCGTCCGGTGCGCCCAGGGCGAGTTCCCTGGCCCGTGACACCTCCCCGGCACGCGCGAACAACCGCGGAAACGCCCGGGGTACGAGCCGGACCTGCCGCAGGAGCAGCTCACGGGACGCGGCAGCCCTCGCGGACACGCCCAGCTCCCGCAGCGATCCCGCTCCCAGGAGGCCGATGTGCGCGAGCGCCTCGTCGTGCCTGCCCTCGGCCGCGAGGCGTGCCTGGCGGTCCGGGTCGAGGACGAACCGTTCGAGGCGGCCGGGGTCCCGTATCAGCCGAGGGTAGGAGGACAGCAGAGGGCGCGGCGACGGATCGGGCCGCCGCCGCCGCTGCCACAAGTCCGCCCAGGCGTCGAGCAGTTCAAGCCCCTGTGCACGCGCGTCCTCGCCCAGCCGGTCGAGCGCCCATGAGCGCAGCTCCGCGTCGAGGGCGTACAAGGTCCCGTCGCCGCCGGGCAAAAGGATCCGCCGCCGACCCGCCAGCAGCCGGTCGAACTCCGACGGCTCCGCCCCCGACAGCTCGATCAGCTCATCCCGGCCCAGCCCCTCCTCGACGGTCAGCAGCAGGGCCACGACCGTGCGGCCGAGCGGCGTCCCGGTCAGCTCGTCGAGCTGCCGCCGGGCCTCCGCCCCGGCGTCCTCGTTGTGGGCGGAGGGAGCGAGGAGATGAACGACCCCGGGGCCGCGCAAGGGGTGCTCGCCGGGCACATCGTCGGGCGGCCCGGCGGCCGGACGCGTCGACACGACAACACGCAGCGCCGAGCCCCCGGCACGAGCCCTCCAGGGCACAGGCAGCAGAGACGCGATACTGAGCCGAGCACCCCGCGCGGCCCCCCTCTCCAGCCCCCCACCCGGCGCCTCTCCCCCCTCCCCGCACGACACGACTTCCGTCGCCCCACCCGGCACCTCTTCCCCTTTCCCGCACGACACGACTTCCGTCGCCCCGCCCGGGACCCCTCCGAGCGCCCCACCTGGCGCCCCTCTCGGCGCCCAGCGCGGGGCCACTCCCGGCGGTCCGCCCGTCGCCCCGTCGGGCGCTTCTTCCGGTGCCCCGTCGAGTGTCCCTCCCTGCGACCCGCCTGGCGCCCCTCTCGGTGCCCCGTGCGGCGCCACTCCCGGTGCCCCGTGCGGCGCGGCTCCCGGCGACCCGGCGGGCACCACTCTCGGGGCCTCGTCCGGCGCCACCCCCGCCGTCCCATCCGGCGCTTCTTCCGGCGACCCGTGCGGCGCGGCGTCCAGCGACCGGTCCGGGACCCAGCCCGTCGTCCCGTCTGGCGCGCCATGCGTCGCCCAGTGCGGCGCCACTCTCGGCGATCCGCCCGTCGTCCCGTCCGGCGCCCCTCCCAGTGACCCGCCTGGTGCCACTCTCGGCGGCCTGTGCGGCGATCCGCCCGTCGCGCCGCCCGGCGCCCCTCCGGGCGATCCGCCTGGTGTCCCGTCGGGCGCCTTTTCCGGCGACCCGTGCGACGCGGCTTCCAGCGACCGGTCTAGGACCCATCCCCTCGTCCCGTCTGGCGCGCCTCTCGGCGCCCCGTGTGGCGCCACTCCCGGCGGTCCGTCCGTCGTCCCGCCCGGCGCCCCTCTGGGCGCCCAGTGCGGCGCCCCTCCCGGCGGTCCGCCCGTCGTCCGGTCGGGCGCCTCTTCTGGGGTCTCTCCCAGCGCCCCGCCTGGCGCCACTCTCGGCGCCCGGTGCGGCGCTCCTCCCGGCGGCCAGGCCGTCGTCCCGTTTGGCGCGCCTCCCGGCGCCCTGTGCGGCGCCACTCCCGGCGATCCGCCCGTCGTCCCGTCCGGCGTGCCTCCCAGCGACCCGCCTGGCGCCACTTTCAGCGGCCTGTGCGGCGATCCGCCCGTCGCCCCGTCCGGTGCCACTCCCGGCGATCCGCCTGTTGCCCCGTCGGGCGGCTTTTCCGGCGACTCGTGTGGCGCGGCTTCCGGTGACCTGTCGGGCGCTACTCTCGGGGCCTCGTCCGGCGCCCCTCCCGGCGGCCCGCCCGGCGCCCCTCCCGGCGCCCCGCCCGTCATCCCGTCCGGCGCCCCTTCCAGTGACCCGCCTGGCGCCCCGCCCAACACCCCATCCGCCCCGCCCCATGCCACGTCGGCGTCCAGATCGTCCACGATCAGCAGCAGGCGTCGCCTCCGCCCGGCGACCAGTTTCGTCGCCCGGTCGAAGAGCTGCTGGATGTCCTGGCGCGTGGGGTTCTCGGGGAGCGTCGGGGCCCCGCGTGACCACAGGGCGGTCAACTGACGGGCGATGTCGGTCAGGAACAGTTGCTCCTGGTCGTGGCCGGCGTTCTCGGGGACGAAGTACGCCACCGTGTCCACGTCCGGCGGCGGCTCCTGTGCGAGGCGCGCTAGGAGTGCGGACTTTCCGCTGCCACGGGGTGCCTGGAGCCAGTAGTACGACGGGGCTTCCGGTTCCGGCGCCGTGGCGAACCTTCGCAGCGCCCCCAGAGTGCCCCGCCGGCCGAGGAGCGGTTTCGCGACGAAGCGCGCGGCGCCGATGTCCGCCATGCGCCGCCGTTTGTCCTGGCGTTCCTCGCTCGTCCCGCGCTGCGCTCGCTCCTCCCGCTGGGCCGCCGCCAGGTCGCGTCGCCAGTCGTCCGTGAACCCGTCGGCGCGCCCGGCCAGCCCGGACAGGAAGTTCACGAGGCGTTCGGCGGCCGCGGCGTGCGCCGGACTGGGCGCGGTGGAGGCGACGCCCTCCTTCGTCTTGAACCACTTCCGTACCGTCTCGCGCTGCACCCCTGCCGCGACGGCGCACGCCGCCAGAGACGCCCGCCCCGGATCGGGAACGGCGCCGCGAAGCTCGGCCAGCCGGTGCCCGAAACGATCGCGGGCCGCGTGGCCGGCCACGCCTCCGCCCGGGCCCCCAAGCGCACCGCTCACTTTTCTTCACTCCTCTGACCTGCACGAATGCAACGATTTTCCCGTGCACGCGAATGCGACCCAGCGCCACGGAAGACGACAGTGTGCCTCACCCCGATCACACCCGTCGGGCCGACTCCGAGAGGAACACCTTCCGTGCTCACCCACCTTCAGGACGCCGGCACTCTCGCCGCTGTCCTCGCCGCCGCCGGCACCGCGACGCACCCACTCCTCCTGACCCCCGCCGCGCCGGCGTCGGTCTTGGTTCCCTCGGAGAAGCGACACAGCGACGCCCGGGCGACGCCCACGCTCTGACGTTCCCGCCAGGGGTGCCGGCCTCGAAGGAGGCGGGCACCCCTCCGCGTGTGCGCCACACTCAAATGGCCTGAAAGCATACGCTAGTTGACGCATACGCGTGGAAGGCACGCGAGGTTCTCGAATCCCTCCATCCGGACCGGTCGCCAGCTGTTAGCGTCCGGTCGGTCAACCAGCGCAACCGATCGTCGAAGGCTTACGGCACCACCTTGTCCACCACGCTCACCATGCTCACCGCGCCGAAGGCGCGTCCGTCCTGGGACCCGCGCCACGAACCCTGCGTACCGACCGTCTCGCTCGACGGCGAGGTGGCCGACCTGTCGCTGCTCGATGTGCTGTTCCGGGCCGAGGAGTTGGCGACCCTCGCCTGCCCGACCCCCGGCGAGGGGGTCGCCGTCCTCGAACACCTCCTGGCGGTCTGCTTCGCCTCCGGTGTGCATCCCTCCTCCACCGACGAGTGGTGCGCCTGGGTCGCCGCATCGCACCCCCTCACGGCGGCGGCGCGATGGCTGGCCGAACAGCCGCCCGAAGAATGGGACTTGTTCCATCCGGAGCGGCCCCTGGGACAGAACAGCAGACTGGCCTCGCTCATGCCGCTGTCCGGCACGGGCCCGGCGCAGCTCGTGCTCGAACGCGCCGGGGACTACCTCCAGTTCTTCGACCACCACCACCTCGGCCACCCCGAACCCCTCCCGGCCGCCGCCGCGTTCCGCGCGATGCTGGCGCAGCACGTCTACGGACTGTCCGGACGGGCGCGGCTGTCGGGCCAGGAGCACGGGCCGCGCCTGACCAACCTCGCCGCGGCGCGCCTCCAGGGACGCATCCGCGTGGTGGTGCAGAGCCGTACCGTCGCCGACATGCTCCGGCTCAACCTCTACCCGCCGGCCGGCGGCCGGGTGGGGCAGTTCAACCTCTCCTGGACCACGGGGGAGATCCCGCGCCGGGAGTTCAGGGAGAAGCCGCCCGGGCGCGCGACGACGGGGCCCGCGGACCTCCACAGCTACCTCGGGCGCTCGATCCTCCTCCGCGCCGCCCCCGGCACCGAGGGCGGAGAGGTGGCGGTCGACCGCGTCCTCGTCGGAGCCGGTGAACTCCTCGCCCTCGACCTCGACCGGGACCTGGAGGACGCCGTCTTCAAGGAAGAGGCGACGGACGGAGTGCGCAGGCCCCTGTGGCCGTCCGCCACCCGTGCGCTGTGGCGCGAGGCGCACGCCCTCTACAGCGCCGCCCAGAACGCGCGGCAGGGACTCTTCGGGCGCCTCCGCCTCCTCGAATTCCCGCAGGAGACCGGAGGAATCCCCTGCCGGCTGTGGGCCGTCGGACTCATCGCCGACAAGACCAAACCCGACGCGTGGACCGAGGGATCGTTCCCGTACGCCCCCAGCCAGGGCGAGGCCCTCTGCACGGCCTCCCGCCGGGGCTCGGTGATCGCCGACTACCTCGCCGACTCCCTCAAGCGCGCCGCCTTCGCCGCCTCGCGCGTGATCTACCCCAACCCGAAGCCCTCCGACAAGGCGGCGCAGCAGGCCCGCTTCGACGCGCGGAAGGAGTTCTGGCCGGCGGCCGAGGACCCCTTCCTGCGCCTGCTCGCCGACACCGCCCTCGGCTCGGCCGTCGACACCGGACTCCTCCGCTACGCCGATGAACTCCTGGCATGTGCCGAGGAGTTCATGAGGCACCGGCTCGACTCCCTGCCGCACAACGCCGAGGGGATGCAGGCCCGCGCGCGGGCCGAGAAGAGCTTCGCCGACGACCTGACCAAGACCAGAGCACCCGAAGAGATCCGAAAGGGCCGTGCATGACGGAGTGGTCCGCACCGCAGTCCGACGCCCGGGGGAGCAGGCACCTCACGGCATGGCTGGCGAGCCTCGTCCACAACCGCGACTACGCGAAACTGGCGGAGCTGCGCCGGCCCAAGACCAACGACGCGCACATCGAGGCGGGCTGGAAAGGCCCGGACGAGCACCGCGAGATCTACGAACGCGTCGCCTTCCTCTTCGGGATCTACCACCAGGGCCGGTCCGTCCCCTCGTACGGGAAGGGCAGCCTGGGCGCAGCGGCGGCCAGGATCGGGGACGGGATCGGCCGAGGGCCGAGGAATCCGGGCGCGCAGCTCCTGCTGTCCCGCGTCGTCTCCAGCCGGCGGATTCCCTGGCGCCACCTCCAGCACACGATCACCCGGCTCAGGTCCTGTGACCAGGCGCCGCCTTCGTGGACCCAGCTCACCGAGGACCTGACCCGCTGGCACGACCGGCGCGCCCGTGTGGCGTACGGATGGTCGGTGGACTTCCACCACCCGCAGAAGAACCACAGCGCGCAGACGCACCAGATCCCCCAGACGCACCAGATCCCGCAGACGGACGACACCCCGCAACCGGCCACCGGCCCGACCACAGAGAAGGACTCGCACGCGTGACTCAGGGAACCCGACGCCGCTTCCTCTCCCTCCACCTGCTGGAAACCCTGGTCGCGGTGCTTCCGGTCCGCGACGAGAACGGGTCGCCGAAGAGCCTCGTCTACGGCGGCGTCGAGCGGCACATGATCAGCAGCCAGGCGCGCCGCCGCGCGGAGCGGATCCACGCCCGCGACCGGGCCAACGCCGGGGTCGGCGCCCTCCAGAACAGGAGCACCGGGCTGCGTACCCGGGAATGGGCCCTGCTCACGGCCACGGTGCTGGAGAAGGAGCACGGCTGGGACAGGGACGAGGCCGTCACCACCGCCCGCGCCGTCCTGGAGGCGACCGGCCTCAAGTTCGGCGACCCGGGGAAGAAGACCGTCGCCAACCTCACCAAGGTGCTGCTTTTCGCCCCCGCCGATACGGACAGGCGCATCGCCGCCCACCTCGACGCCCACGCCGACGAGCTGCGGACCTGGCGGGACGAGTACCTGAAGAGGCAGCGGGAGAGCGGCGGGAAGACCACCCGCGGGAGCAGGCGCGCGGTGGCCGACGCCGACGCGGAGCCCGGTGAGGAGGACGGTACGAAGGTCCCCCTGCCGAAGCTCCATCGTGACGCGGTGCTCACCGCGATCGCGCCGCGCGACGCCATCGACATCGCCCTCTACGGCCGCTTCCTGGCCGAGATCGCCGACTCGCCCAACGTGGACGGCGCCGTCCAGAGCAGCCACGCCTTCACCGTGCACGAAGCCGAACAGACCGACGATTTCTACGCCGCCGCGGACGACGCCAAGCTGAACCGCAAGCGGAACGCGCTCGACTTCCTCGACGCCGCCAACGACGCCGGCGCCGGCATGACCGGGTACCAGGCCCTCATCAGCGGCACCTTCTACCGGCACGCCGTCCTCGACCGCGTACAGCTGCTGACCAACCTCCGGACGGCCGGCATGGGCGAGGAGGAGGCCGCCGAGGTCGCGGTCGACGCCGAGAAGGAGTTCGTGAACGCCTTCGTCGAAGCCTTCCCGCAGGCGAAGAAGAACTCCACCGCCTCCACCGGCTCCCTCCCCTCCCTCGTCCTCGCCTTCGACGGTGACCGGCCCTACAACTACGCCGCCGCCTTCCAGCAGCCGATCAACGAGGACGTCACCGACCCCGCCGGCGAAGGCCCTGCCGGACCCGCGGCCGCCCGCCGGCTCCTGGCCCACCACCAGTTCGTCAGCGACCGGCGCCCCGATCTGAGCCACGCCACGGCGCTGACGTACGACCCCCAGATCGACGTGATCCTCCGCTCGCTGCCCGCCCCCGGCATGCCCACGGTGATGAAGATCGAGGAGCTCACCCCGTGAGCCACGTCCTGCTCATCCGGCTCGCCGCACCCCTCCAGTCCTGGGGCGTGTCCAGCCGCTTCGGGCGCCGGGACACCCACACCCGCCCCACCAAGTCGGGCGTGATCGGCCTGTGCGCCGCCGCGCTCGGACTGCCCCGCGAGCCCCCTCCGGACGCGCCCGACACCGACCCGCTCGCCGCACTCAAACCACTGCTCTTCGGCGTACGAGCCGACCACCCCGGCAAGCCCGTCCGCGACTACCACACGGTCGGCGCGGGGCGGTACCCGCTCCGCCCCCGCGACCTCGTCACCGACCACCGGCGCGCCGCGCAGGCCGCCGCCCGGCCGGGGACGACGACCGGCGACGCCTTCGGCCACCACGAGCTGGAGGACTGGTACGGCGCACCGAAACGCATCACGGCCGACCCCCGGTCCGGCGCCCTGGTCTCGGCGGAGGTCCGCAGGAAGGCGATGGTCACCGAGCGGTGGTACCTCGCCGACGCCGCGTTCCTCGTCGGCCTCCAGCACACCGTGCGCGAGCCGCTGGACCGGCTCGCGCACGCCCTCGAACACCCCCAGCACCTGCTGTGGCTCGGCCGCAAGTCCTGCCCGCCGTCGGGGCAGCTGGCCCTGGAGGTGCGTCCCGGCAGCCTCGCCGAAGCCTTCGCGGAAGCACCGCTGCTACCGGCGGCCGGCGAGGCACCCCCGCGCGACCGGAGCCGCCACGCCTGGGCCTGGATCGAGAGCCCCCGCCCGGTCGCCGGCACGGCCCCCGTGTCCGACCAGCCCGTCCGCTTCGACGACAGCGGCCCCCAGCACACCCTGAGGTGGGAGACCAGGGTCCGTATCACGATCGACCCGAACGCCGGTGAATGGAACATCGTCCCGTGACCACAGCCCGCACCGCCTCCGCCAGGTTCGTCGCCACGCAGACCCTGCTGACCCTGGACGCGAAGCACCCCTACATCGCCAAGTCCCTCATCGACGCACAGGACATGCACCGCAACGTCATGAGCGGCTTCCGCGGCTGGGTCCAGGACGGCGACCCCGACGCCCGTGCGCAGATGGGAGTGCTCTCCACCTGGACGCTCAACCTCCGACAGGCCCGCCTCTCGGTCGTCGTCCAGTCCCAGGTCCCCGGCGACTGGCAGAACATCCCCCGAGACGCGCTCGTCGAGCCCCCCGAAACCCTCACCGTCGACCGCACCTTCACGACGGGCGAGACCGTCTCCTTCCGGGCCGTAGTGAACCCCGTCTACGCCCGGAAGCCCGGAGGGGGCCCGGCTGGGGGGTCTGCCGACGGGCCGGCCGGAGGTCTGGCCGGAGGGCCGCAAGGCCCGCCGCAAGGACGGGGCATCCGCACCGCGCACACCCGCCCCGACCACGTGAAGAAGTGGTTCACGAACCGCCTGGACACCCCTGCCGGATCCCTTGCCGGATCTCCGGCAGGATCCCCGGCAGGGCCCCAAGGCGGCGCGAGGCTCGGAGCCGAGGCGAACCCGGACGAACTCGCCGTCCGCATGCTCCCGACCGTGTCCAGCCCCGCCGCGCACAAGGGCATCCGCATCGTCCGCGCCGAGATCCAGGGCAAGCTCACGGTGACCGACCCCCGCACGTTCGTGACGGTCCTCGGCGCAGGACTCGGCCGCGGGCGCGCGTACGGGTGCGGGCTGATCCTCGTACGGTAGACGGGTCATGTGGAGGACCAGTCCCGGGTGGAGAGCACCAGCAGATAGCCGTCCGGGTCCTGGAGCGTCACACCCCAGGTGTCCCAGTACGGGTTGTGGGCGGGCACCCGCTTGCCGCCGTGCTCTTCGAGCCGCCGGACGAGAGCGTCGGGCACCTCCTCGCCGAGGTAGACCACGAGCAGATCCTCGGCGGTCGGCCGCGGCTCCATCGGCCCGGCCGGATCGTGGACGAGCTCAAGATGCCAAGCGGCCCCCCGCCACCCGACCATGAGCAGCGAGTGCACCCCCGGGGTCCCGTCAGCCGCGTGCCGGTACTGGACATCCAGACCGAGCCCCGAGACCCAGAACCGCTCCGCCGCCTCAAGATCGCGTGACGGGCGGGCAATACGAACGTGAGCCATGGCGTCGGCAGGCATGAAGCGACCTCCTCGATCGGCGCGGCTCCCAATGAACCGGCGGGTCGTCACCGAGCGTAGCGACCGAGCGCTCCCCCGCACATCGGACGCTGGGCCTACGCCTGCCGGTTGATGCCCTTACGCCCACGGGGCAGCGGCCTGTCGATGCCCTTACGCCCACGGGGTAGCGGACGCGGCTCGCCCTACGCCTGCCGGACGACGAAGGGGCGGGCGGGGGCGGGGGGCGCGGGCGCTATCGTCGCCGAATGTCCGAAGATCCCGAGAAGTTCGACCGTGCCGTGGCCGTGTGGCAGGAGTGGCAGGAGTCGCCCTGGGGGCGGCTGCGCTACCGGATCGCCGAGGCGAACCTCGTCCGGAACGCCGAGGCGGCGCTTGGCGGGGGGCCGTTGCGGGTCCTCGACCTGGCCGGCGGTGACGGCGGGGACGCCGTACGGCTCGCCGCACGCGGCCACCACGTCACGGTCGTCGACCACGCCCCCGCGATGCTCGCCGCCGCGGCCGAACGGGCCCGGGCGGCGGGCCTGGCGGAGCGCGTCACCTGCGTCGAGGCCGATGTGAACAGGCTCCCCGCCCACCTCGCCGACGGCGCTTTCGACATCGCGCTGTGCCACGGCCTTCTCCCGTACACGGACGACGTCCGGCGTACGCTCGCCGCGGCGCTGGCCCCGCTGCGGCCGGGCGGTCTCTTCTCGCTGATCGCGATCAACCGCCACTCGCAGCCGCTGGCCCTCGCCGTACGCGAGCTGGACCTGCCCGCGGCGCTGGCCGCGCTCGACTCCGACCGGGCCGGGACGCGGATGTTCGGTTCGTCCCTGAACCTTCACACGGCCGAGGAGCTCACCCGCCACCTGACCGACCTGGACTGTACGGACGTGCGCCACTACGGCATCCGCACCGTCTGCGACCACGTCACCGACGACGCCCGCAAGCACGAGCCCGCGTTCTACGCCGACCTCGAACGCCTCGAACTCGCCCTCACCGACCGCCACCCGTACATGCACACCGCACGACTCCTCCAACTGATCGGCCGCCGACGAGACCGGTGAGGTCAGGCGCGGGCGGCGTCCCCGATCCTGTCCAGCTCGCGCATCGCCTGCGCGTGCGCGCTCATGCGGCGGCTCACCGTGCCGGTCGTGAAGAGCGCGACACCGGCGACCGAGACGGGGATGGACAGACCGAGGACGGCCAGCGCCTCGGGCCAGTCACGCTCGTTCTGGCACCAAGAGTTCTGGTAGATGCCCCGGTTGGCGGTGCCGCGCTCGGTCAGCAGCCGCGACTCGCACTCGGCGGGGTACTTGTCGTCGGGCTTCCGGTCGACCTCGTACGGACTGAGCAGCAGCACAGCGCACCAGGTCCACAGGAGCGCGGCCACGCCCAGGAGTCCTATGCCCCAGAAGGTCGTCCGCCGGGCCCGGTCGCGGAAGTCCAGGTCGAAGTCACGTGATCGCATGGCGAGCGAATCTAGCATCAGCCCCTTTCCGTTCCGTGAAGAGTGCCCCGCATTGACAACACAGGTGAGTGGATCACGGTGGAAGGAGTGTTGGACCGGGCGAGTCGTGGGACGCGAAGCTGATCTTCGACAGCTTCTCCCCAGCGTTTCCCCAGCCTTCCCAGCAGCGAAATGAGGCCACCCCCATGGACGACGTCTTCGAGACGAAGAGCGGCGCGGTCCGGGGCCGCCGGGCCACGGGTGACGACGTCGTCTCCGTGCTCGGAATCCCTTACGCCGCGCCCCCGTTCGGCGCCGGCCGGTTCCGGGAACCGCTCCCCGCTCCACCCTGGAGCGGTGTACGGGACGGTACGGAGTTCGGGCCGATCTCCCCGCAGTCCGCGGAGCTCCCCGGCGCACCCTCCTGGTCGCCCGGCGACGAGGACATCCTCACCGTCAACGTCTGGACTCCGGCGCCCGAAGGCGGCGGTCTGCCCGTGCTGGTCTGGATCCACGGCGGTGCCTACACCTTCGGGTCCTCCGCCCAACCCGACTTCGACGGCACGGTGTTGGCGCGGGCCGGTCTGGTCGTGGTGACCCTGAACTACCGGCTCGGCTTCGAGGGCTTCGGGCATGTGCCCGCTGGTGCTGGTGCCGGTGCTGGTGCCGGTGCCGGTGCCGGTGCCGGTGTCGACGGCATCGCCCCGCCCGACAACCGGGGGCTGCTCGACCAGATCGCCGCACTCCAGTGGGTACGCGACAACATCGCCGCGTTCGGCGGCGACCCTGACGACGTCACGATCGCCGGCCAGTCCGCCGGAGCCGCCTCGGTGGCCTGCCTGATGGTCATGGAGCGGGCCCGCGGCCTGTTCCGCCGCGCCATCGCCCACAGCCCCGCCAGCCCCTTCCACACCTGGGACATCGCCGCCGCGACCACCCGCGAGATCGCCGCGGCGGCAGGCTGCCCCGCCACCCCCGCGGGCCTGGCGTCGGCCACGCCGCAGGCCCTGGTCGCCGCCTCGGACCAGGTGGTCGACGCGTACCGGAACGACCCCGGCTCCGGCTCCCGCCACTATGACCCCTCCCTCTTCGCCCCCGTCCTCGACGGCGACACGTTCCCCGCCGACCCGCTCACGGCCCTGGCCGCCGGAACGGCACGGGACGTGGACCTGCTGGTCTGCCACACCACGGAGGAGTACTGGCTGCTCGACGCGGTCGGCAGCTGCGCGAAGCTCACCACCGACACGCAACTCGCCCGCTTCGCCGCCGACTTCGGCCTCGACGCGGACGTGGTACCCGGCTACCGTGCCGCGCTGTCCCACGCCCCGGTCTCCGACGTCTACCTCGCCCTCTTCGGGGACCTGATCTTCGGCGAGTTCAGCAACCGGCTCGCCGAGGCCCACGCCGCAGGAGGAGGCCGCGCGTACCTCTCCCGCTTCGACCGCCGCCGCGAGCGAGCGGACGGTACGCCCGTCCGGGCCTGGCACTGCGCCGACATCCCCTTCGCCTTCGGCAACCTCGACGACGCCCGCCTCGCCTTCCTCACCGGAGGCACCCCCACCCCCGCCGACCACGCCCTCGCCCGCCGCATGGTCCGCGCCTGGGCCGACTTCGCCGCGACCGGAGACCCGGGCTGGGCGCCGGTCGAGGACACCACGGGCCGGACCACCCGCGTCTGGAGGCCGGAAGACCAGCAGTCGGGGTACCACGCACCTGCCGCTCCCCGCGCGCTCTGGGCGAAGGTCGACTTCCCGGTACTGCGCCCTTGAGGGTCTACGTACTCGGGATAAACCGGTTGCGACGGGTCCAGTGCGCCAGGTGAGGTGCATCCATGGACAGCCCCAAGGGCAGCGCCAGGGACTGGACATGGAGGGCGCGACGTCCCGGACAGCTCCCAGGCGGCGCGGAAGGCTCGGCTCTCTGGCGTAGAACCGCCGTGCTCCTGGCCCTGATGCTGGCCGCCTTCACCTCAACACCGCGGAGAACCTGCCGGTCGGCCTCCTCGAACCCATCGCCGCAAGCCTGGGGGTCCCCCTTTCGGCAGCCGGGCTGCTGGTCACCGGCTACGGCCTGACGGTCGCCGCCGCGTGCGTACCGCTGGCCCACCTCGTGCGGAAGGTCCCCCGCGCCGCCACGTCCTGGCGGGCGTCCTGTCCGCGCTGGTCGTCTCCAGCCTGGCCGCCGCGCTGGCCACCTCGTACGGGTCACTCCTGGCCGCCCGACTGCTGACCGCGCTCGCCCAGGCGCTGTTCTGGGGCGTGATGGGTCCCGTGGCCGTGGGCCTGTACGCATCCGAGGTCCGCGGTCGGGTCATGGGCGTGCTGTCCGTCGCGGGTTCGCTGGCCCTCGTGCTCGGCGTCCCCGCCGGGAGCCTGCTAGGCCGCCGCACCGACTGGCAGGTCCCCGTGGCGGTGCTCGCGGTCCTGGGCCTGCTCTCCCTCGTGACGATCGCCGCTCTCCTGCCGACCTCACGCCCGGAGGAGGAGCCCGCGGCCTACTCAAGCACTCCCGACGCCCGTTGGTTCCGTACGGTCCTGGCGGCCGGCTTCCTCTCCGCCGCCGGCGCGTTCACCGGATTCACGTACCTCGTCACCTTCCTGAGCGACGTCAGCGGCTTCGCCCCAGGCACCGCCGAGACCCTGCTCGTCGTGCTGGGCGTGGCGTGCCTGATCGGCGTAGCCATCACCGGCACCCTCCTGGACCGCTTCCCCCGCTCCACGCTCACAGCCGCCGTCGCCACCCAGGCGACCGGCATGCTCGCCCTGTACGCGACGGGCACCCACCCCGGGGCGGCGATTGCGTCCCTGGCCCTGATGGGCGCCGCACTGGGCCCCGTGTTCATGACCACCCAGAACGCGATGCTGCACTGCGCCCCCGCCCGCACCGACCTCGCCCTCGCCGCGAACTCCGGCGTCTACAACGCGGGAATCGCCGCCGGCGCCGCACTGGGCGCAGCGATCATCCCCCTCGAGGACGTACGCACTACGGTCCTGGCCGGCGGTCTGCTCACGGCCACCGCCTGCGCCATCCTCCTCACCAGGCAGCGGTGAACCGCACCTGCTCAAGCGGCCCTAGCCGATGGGTGCGGTGAGGCGGCGGAGGGAGTGGGCGGCGGGTGGGGCCCAGGTGGGTTTGCCGCCGGGGCGGCCTTGGACGCCGGCCTCGCCGATGAGGAGGCCACTGATGGCGCGGAGGACGGCCCAGCCTCGTGCGCGGCGGAGCGTCGCTGGGTCCGGCGCGGGGCGGTAGGCGTGGTGGAATCGGTCGGTGGCGCCGTCCGGGAGGAGGATCCAGGCGGAGGCGAGGTCGCAGGCCGGGTCGCCCGCGCACAGGTCGCCGAAGTCGATCACGCCACAGAAGGTGCCGTCCGAGGTGAGGACGTTGGCCGGGTGGAGGTCGCCGTGGAGCCACAGCGCCGGACCCGTCCAGGCGGGTGCGGCGACGGCGTCGTCCCACACGGCCCGGACCGCGTCGGGATCGGGGATCAGGCCCATCCCGGCCGCCGCGGCGAGCCCTTCGGCGAACGGCCCCTCGTGCTCCGCGAGCGGCCCTCCGCGCCCGCGCCCGGCGGGTGCCCCGTCCGGCGCGGGCCGGTGGAGGGCGGTCAGGAACGCCGCCAGGCTGTCGGCCGCCTCCGCGCCGCGCGTCACGGGCTCGCGGTCGGCCGGCGTGCCCGGCACCCAGGTGGTGACGAGCCACGGGCGCGGGAACCGCTCCGAGGGTTCCCCGAGCCGCTGGGGTACCGGAGCCGGGAGCGGAAGCCCCGGCGCCAGCGTCGGCACCCAAGTGTGTTCCTTGCGGAGCAGCGCGTCCGCGTCGTCCGTCGCCCAGGGCAGCCGTACCGCCAAGTCGTCGCCCAGACGCCACAGTTGATTGTCCCAGCCGCGCGCACCGAGCCGCACCGGCAGGCCGGCCAGGTCGGGGTGCTGCTCGCGCAGCAACTCCCGTACCAGCGCGGCGGTGATCTCGGTCCGGGCGGAGGAATCGGTGTCGGTCATGCTCAGGAACCTAGGCCCGTAGCCCCCGGCCTGTCTCACAGCGCCTCGGGTAACGTCTGCCGGATGACCGAAGAAGCCGCCGTCTGGAACCGGCTCGCCGCCCTGCTGCCGGAGGCCGGGGCCGAGGGCGTCAGGGACTGCTGGTCCATCGGCGAACAGGAAGCGGGCCTCGCGCTGCTCGTCTCCGGCCTGCTCGCCCACCAGGTGCCCATCAGCGAGACGGTGAGGGCCGAGATCTCCGTCATCGCGGAGGGTTGGGGCGAGAGGGAAACCCTCACGCCCCAGCTGCTCCAGTGCCGGGGCGACGGGAAGCCGTCCCGGGTGCGACTTGTGGAGGCGGGGGTGGAGGCCGTGGCGGGTGCCGATGTCCTCGTACCGTGGATCGCCTGCGAGCGATGCGGCCGTGTCCTGGCACGGGCGCACACCCGAGAGCCCTGGGGGCTCTCCCTCCGGGCAAGGAGCTACGTGATCACCTCACCGACCCGCGACGCCGCCGTACGGCAGTTCCCCGCAGACTCCGCCGACCCCGCCGGCGATGCCTTCGCGACCCTGCTGGCCTCCTGCGCGCAGCACGCGACGGACAGCTGAACCGGCGCACTCCCCAGCCCCCCGCCGCTCAGTTCGTCCTGCCGGCGAACGCTCCAGGCTCGTACGAGCCGCTCAGGATGTGCACGATCACGTTCAGGGTCCGTCTCCCTCAACACCACGCGCCCCGCGCCCCCTTCCTCTCGCTCTGCGATCAGGCAGAGGCTAGCGGGCGGATCCGGCGCTGTGTCGGTCAACGGCCTCGTGCAGCAACCGCGCGGCCACCGAAGCCCCGTCGCCCCGAACCGTGCCGCCTACGGCCTTCGCGCGCCTCCGGGTCGCGGGGTGCAGGGCCGTCGCCAAGGCGGAGGAGAGGGACTCGGGGGTCGGGGTCGAGGTCGGGTGGGTGTGGGTCGCGCCGATGCCTAGGGCGGTCACTCGGTCCGCCCAGTACGGCTGGTCGCCGGACTGGGGGACGATCACCTGCGGTACGCCGGCCCGGGCAGCGGTCGTCGTGGTGCCGGCGCTGCCGTGGTGGACGACCGCGGCCACGCGAGGGAAGAGTGCCCGGTGGTCGACCTCGTCGACCGTGAGGCAGTCCTCCTCGTCGTCGATCGCCTCCAGGCCCGCCCAGCCGCGGGAGACGATCACCCGGTGGCCCCGCTCGCGGATCGCCTCGACGGCCGCCCGGGCGACGCCGGGCGCGCGCGTACCGAGGGGCGTGCTGCCGAAGCCGACGTATACGGGCGGCGCGCCCGCCTCCTCCAGGAAGTTCACCAATGTAGAGGGGAGTTGACGAGTGTCGTGGCGGAGCCACGCGCCCGTCGCAACGACGTCGAGAGAACCCACGGGCCACGGGCTCAGGACCGGGTCCGCCGACAGCCACGGGCGGTCCGTGAAGGCGTAGGCGCGGACGTCGGCCACCGGGGGCAGACCGGCCGCGTCCCTGAAGGCGCCGAGCATGGCGCCGAACATGTCGTTCGCGAGGCGGGCGTCCAGGTCCCACAACTCGCGGTTGTCCTTCACCTCCGGTGGCAGCGGGCGGCCCCGGCGGCCGGGCGGGGGCTGGTGCGGGGACGGGAGGACGACCGGCGTGTGGGTGACGTAGACGTAGGGGACGCCTAGGCCGTCGGCCACCGACCGCGCGGCCGCCGTGACCGGAAGCGGGCCCGTCGCCACCACCACGTCGCACCCCTCGGCGGCCTCGGCGACCGGCCCGAACTGCGCGTGCATCAGGTCGGCCGCACGCTGCGCCAGACCGGCCGCGGATCCGGGCCGTACCGTCGTCACCAGCGGACGTACCGGCGCGCCGACCGGCACCCAGGGCACACCGGCACCGTCGAGCAGCTCCGCGAACTCCTCGTCCGGCGGCGCGCACACCCGCACCTCCGCGCCCATGGCGCGCAACCGCGCCCCGAGCGCGGCCATCGGCTCCACGCTCCCGCGCGCCCCGTACGTCGACAGCACCACGCGCATGCCGCGATCTCCCACCTCTCCACTCGGCGTCATCGGTCTCCGGGTCCGGCTCCGGGTAGGCGTAGGGGACGGCCCTGGCGACCTGACCTGTGGACCCATATGGGTGTGCGATTGTCGGTCGCGCGTGATAGTCACTACACCCACGGGGTGGGACGATCATCAGCCAATCATCAGCTACCCCGTGCGAACACGGCAAGGGGTGGGTGGGGACATGGCGTTGCTCCGTGAACTGGGGAACACGCTGGGAAGATGGACGGGCCGGCCCGTCGCGCGCGTCGACGAGGACGGCGGGGATCCGGACGTACGGCGCGTCCGCGAGGCCGCCGTGGCCGAGGACTGGGCGGCCGTACGGGACGTGCTCGACGCGCGGCCCGAGAGCGAGGACCGTACCGGCCTCCTGTGGGCCGTCGCGGACGTCGCCGGGGTCGAGCGCTGGATCGCCGACGTCATGGCGGCCGATCCCGAGGCCCCGCTGCCGCGCCTCGTCGCGGCAATCCGCCACATCAGCTGGGCCTGGGAGGCCAGGACGGCCGCCCGCGCCCAGCACGTGTCGCGCGAGCAGTTCCAGGTCTTCCACGAGCGGCTGGCCACGGCCGAGACGTGGCTCTACGAGGTCGCCGAGCGCGAGCCCGGCTGGACCTCGCCCTGGTACGGCCTCCTGGTCACCGGGCGCGGCCTCCAGGTCGGGCAGGAGGTGGCGCGGCGCCGATTCGACGCGACCGTGCGCCGTGACCCGTACCACCTGGGAGCCCACCAGCAGCGGTTGCAGCAGGTCTGCGAGAAGTGGGGCGGCTCCCACGAGGAGATGCACGACTTCGCCCGCACCGCCGCCTTCGGCGCGCCCGGCGGGACGCTCCTCGGCCAACTGGTGGCCGTCGCGCACGTGGAACACTGGCTCGCCCTCGACTCCGGACCCGACGCCCGCTACATCGGACAGCCGCAGGTCATCCGCTCCCTCCACGAGGCGGCCGACCACTCCATCCGCCACCGGGACTTCGTCCGCGGGCGCGGCTGGCTCCAGGTCCACAACTCCTTCGCCATGGCCTTCTCCCTGGCCGGCGACCTCACCGCCGCCCGGGAGTGCTTCCACGCCACGGAGGGGCGGGTCACCGAGTTCCCCTGGTCCTACCTCGACGGCGACGACCCGGCCAAGGCGTACAAGGAGCACCGCGCCCGCGCCGGACGCTGAGGGGGGAAGGGGAGAGGAGGGGAAGGGAAGGGAGGGGAGGGCGCGCGGAGGCGGTCCGGACGGGCTGTCGCGTGTACGGCTCCGGTGCCGCCACTCCGGGTGCGATCCCGCGCCGGGCACAGGGCGAGAGCCGCTCCCGAGCCGCGACGGTACGCCTCCGAGGCCGCCGCGCCCCCCATCCGTACCGGCCCCCCACCTCCCCCTCCGCCCCTCACCCCTCTCACGCCCACCCGCACCTTCACCCCCACCCCCACCCCCACCCCCACCCTCACTCCGCTTCCACCCTCACCCCGCCCCCGCCCCCAGCGCGTGGGGCGCGCACCCCGAAGGACCGCGCCAGGTGTCCCATCCCGAGACCTCCCCGAGCTCACCGGCCTCCGAGACCGCCCACACCTTCCAGGTGGATCTGCGCGGTCTGGTCGACCTGCTCTCCCACCACCTCTACTCCAGCCCCCGCGTCTACCTGCGCGAACTCCTCCAGAACGCCGTCGACGCCATCACCGCCCGGCAGGCACTCGACCCCGGCGCGCCCGGCACGATCACCGTGCGGACGGGGGAGACGCTGACCGTCACGGACACGGGCATCGGGCTGTCCGAGGCCGATGTGCACCGCTTCCTCGCCACCATCGGCCGCAGCTCCAAGCGGACCGCCGACGGCGCGCTGGACGGCGCGGGGCTCGACGCCGCGCGCGGCGAGTTCATCGGGCAGTTCGGCATCGGCCTGCTCGCCTGCTTCGTCGTCGCCGACGAGATCACCGTGCTGAGCCGGTCCGCCGCCGACCCGGCCGCGCCCACCGTCGAGTGGCGCGGCCACTCCGACGGCCGCTACACCATCCGCACCCTGCCCTCGGCGACGCTCCCCGAGCCCGGCACCACCGTGAAGCTCGTCCCGCGCGCCGACAACGCCGAGTGGACCAGCCCCCAGCGGGTCGTCTCCCTCGCCCGGCACTACGGCGGGCTCCTGCGCCACGAGGTCACCGTCGTCGACGCGCGCGGCGACAGCCACCGGGTCAACGAGGCGCCGCCGTGGGAGAAGACGCACCGCTCGCCGCTGGCCAAGCGGGAGGCGTACACCGCGTACTGCCGCGACCTCTTCGACTTCACCCCGCTCGACACCATCGAGCTGGACCTGCCCGCCGCCGGACTGCGCGGTGTCGCGTACGTCCTGCCGACCGCCGTGAGCCCGGCACAGCGCGCCGGACACCGCGTCCACCTCAAGGGCATGCTGCTCACCGACCAGGCGCCCGAACTGCTCCCCGAGTGGGCGTTCTTCGTGCGCTGCGTCGTCGACACGACCAGCCTGCGGCCGACCGCCTCCCGCGAGTCGCTGTACGAGGACGGCACGCTGTCCGCCGTACGGGACGCCCTCGGGGACCGGATCCGCGACTGGCTCACCGGGCTCGCCGCCAGCGACCCCGCCCTCCTGCACCGCTTCATCGACACGCACCACCTCGCGGTCAAGGCGCTCGCCCGCTACGACGACGAGCTGCTGCGCATCGTGCTGCCCTGGCTGCCGTTCGAGACCACCGACGGGAACGTCACGCTGGAGGAGTTCGCGCGGACCCACCCCACGCTCCTCGTGACGCGCAGCGTCGAGGAGTTCCGGCAGGTCGCGCCGATCGCCTCGGCCGCCGGCCTCGGCGTCGTCAACGGCGGCTACACCTACGACCGCGATCTCGTGCACCGGCTGCCCGAGATCCGCCCCGGCACGTCCGTCACCGACCTCGACCCGGCCACCGTCACCGCCCACCTCGACGCCGTCGACCCCAGCGCCGAACTGCGCGCCGCCGCCTTCCTCGCGATCGCCCGCGAGACGATCGGCGTCCACGACTGCGACGTCGTCCTGCGCGACTTCCAGCCCGTGACCGCGCCCGCCCTGCTGCTCGACAACCGCGACGCGCGGCACGAGCGCACCCGGTCGAGCCTGGCCGCCGACAGCGACGGACTGTGGGCCGACATCCTCGGCTCCCTCCGCGACGAGGCCCCGCGCGCCCAGCTCGTCCTCAACCACCTCAACCCGCTGGTGCGACAGGCCCTCACGATCGGCGAGCGCGGCCTCGCCGTCACCACCGCCGAGGCCCTCTACGGCCAGGCGCTGCTGCTGAGCCGCCGCCCGCTGCGCGCCAGCGAGAGCGCCCTGCTCAACCGGGCCTTCATCGGCCTGCTCACCCACGCCATGCACCAGCCCGGCACGGCCGGCCCCGGCTCCGAGCCCCGGAAGGAACTGTAGATGCTGGACACTCCCGAGGCCGTCGTCGAGGCGCTCCGCGAGAACCACGAGCGCCCCCACGGCCTGACGCGCACCGTCACCGCCGAGGAACTCGTCGAGGCCGCCGAGGTCTTCGAGAAGCCGGACGTCCTCGTCACGGCGCTCCTCGAACTCATGACGGCGTACGAGTTCACCGGCGAGCAGCGCAAGTCGCCCGTCGCCTTCGCCCGCATCCTCAAGCTCTGGGACTCCGCCCCCGAGTCCTTCAGCCCGTACGAGGCCCACCAGGTCTTCTGGCGCTTCAAGTGGGTGACGACGTCCCTCCTCCAGGTCCCCGAGATGCCGCTGGCGACGATCCGCGGCTGGATCGACCAGATGCGCGGCCGGTACGAGGCGGCCGACCACAGCATCCAGCCCGTGGCCGCCATGGGCTACCACCTCGCGCACCACACCGGCACCGGCGTCGCCGACGCGTACGACCTCTGGGCCACCCGGCCCCGCACCGATCTCAGCGACTGCGAGGCGTGCGAGATCCGCCACCACGCCTGGCACCGCGTCACCGAGGACGAGGACACCGCGGCCCTCGACATCTGGCGCCCCGTCCTCGGCGGCGAAAAGGGGTGCAGCGAGGAACCGCAGATGAGCCAGGCGCGCGCCCTGCTCCCGCTGCTGCGCACCGGCCGCGCGGACGAGGCCCGCTCCCACCACCTCACCGGCTACCGCAAGGTCCGCGGCAACACCGGCATGCAGGCCGAGGTCGGACTCCACCTGGAGTTCTGCGCGCTCTCCCGCAACGAGGGCCGCGGCCTGGAGATCCTCGCCGAGAACCGGCCCCTCTTCGAGGCGACGGGCGCCCCGCTCGCGCGCCTCGCCTTCCTCACCGGCGCCGAGGTGCTCCTCGCCCGCCTCGTCGAGGACGGCCACGACGACACCGCCGTCGCCGGCCCGCCCGGCCGTAACTGGACGGCCGCCGCGCTCCTCGCCCACGTCCGCGCCGAGGCCGAGCCTCTGGCCGCCGCCTTCGACGCCCGCAACGGCACCAGCGCCGTCGGCGACCACCGCCGCACCCGGCTCGCCCGCCGCCCACTGCTTGACGAGCCGCTGCCGCTGGGCTTGCGGGCTGCCGTAACAGGGTCAGGGGCGGTGACAGGGACCGCGACCGCCGGGCCGTCGGCGGCGCAGGCCGCCGCGCAGACCGCCGCCCGGATCGAGATCCCCGAGGACTTCGCCGCGCTCGTACGGGAAGCCCGCCGCCTGTCCCGCGACGGCCACCCCGGCGACGCCCGCCTCTGGACGCGGATCGCCGACCGCCTCGCCGACGCCAGTGAGCCGTACGACGACACCCTCGGCCCGCAGGACCTCCTCCGCGCCGAACTCGCCGAGCAGAACGGCCAGAAGTTCTGGATGGACGACCGGCACACGGCCGGCACCGCCGAACTCGCCACGGCCGTGGCGCACTACGAGCACCTGGGCCTGCCCTGGCACGCGCTCTCCGCCCGGGCCCGCGCCCTCGCCTGGACGACCAGCCCCGGCTCGCGCGACGCCGACACCGACGACGCCGTCCCGGACCACGCCTCGGCCAGGACCGGACTCGACGAGGTGCTGCGCGAGACCGAGAAGCTGCTCGCCGAGACCCCGTTCGACGCCGGCCCGCTCGGCGACGCGGAGGCCGCGTTCGGATCCGACCTGCGTGCCGAGCGCGCCCTCGCGTACCTCTCCGTCCGCTACTCCGACGCCTTCGCCGCGTACCACGAACTCCTCGAAGCACTGAGCCGGGCGAACGGCCGGGAGGAGGCGGAGGGGGCGGAGGAAGGAGAGCGCGAGGGTTTCACGGAGAAGCTCACGGAGAGCCTTGCGGAGCGGTTCGAGGAGCGCGTCGACCGTCTCGCCTCCGAGGCCCTGCGCCTCGGCTACCCGCACCAGAGCGCCAACGCGCGGCAGTTCCGCGCGGACATGCTGGCCCGACGGGGCGCCATGGCGGATGCCGAACGGGAACTCCGCAGCGCCCTCCAGGACCTCGAAGCCGCGGAACGCCCCTGGCGCCGGCCCCGCCCGAGCGCCCTGCTCGCACAGGTCCTGCTCGCCCAGGACCAGCCGGAGGAGGCGGTGGACCTCCTGCACGCCGCCATCGCGGACGCCGTCGCGCACGACGACACCTCGTTCCGGCTCGCGCCGACGTACCTGCTGCTCGGCCACGCCTCCTCGCACCTCGGGGACGCCACCGGCGCCGTACGCCACCTCTCCGAGGCCGCCGCCCGCTTCGACCAGGCGGGCGAGCCCGGTGACGCCACCGAGGCGCGCCTCCAGCTCGCCGACGTGCTCGCGCGCTCCGGGCAGCAGGCCGACGCGGTCGCCGTCCTGGAGTCCGTCCTCGCCGACGACGCGGCGTCCGGCGTCGACGAACGCGTCCTCGCCCAGGCCCGCCTGACCTTCGGCCGGGGCCTGCGGGACCTGGAGGAGTACCTCCCGGCCGCGGAGGAACTGCTCCGCCTCGCGGACACCGTCGCCGCCTGGCCGGAGGAGGACCGCGCCGTCCTCACCCTGGTGGCCGCCGAAGCCGCCACGACCCTCGCCCTGGCCGACCGCTGGGACGCGGCGGACAAGGCGTACGAGCGCGCCCTCGCCGCCCACGAGGAAGCCCCCAACCCGCCCCTCATCATCCTGATGATGCGCGAATTCGCCCGCCTCACGATGCAGACCCACGCATCCGAAGCCACGGACACGGCGCTGGCACACCTCGCCCGAGCCGACGCCGTCCTCGCGGCCGTCCCGCCCGAGGACGAAGGCTTCGCCGTCTGGTACGAACGCGGCGAGATCCACTACCGCCGCGCCCGCGTCCTGGCAGAGGCCGACCGCTACGAAGAAGCCCTACCGGAAGCCGAGTCCGCGATAGCCGCCCATGAGGAAGGCGGCACCCCCGGCGAACTCCCGCGCGCCGAAGCGGTCCGCATAGCCGCCCTCATCGAAGGCAACGGTCTGGAGCGCACCAACGAAGCCATAGCCCGCCTCACCACAGCAGCAGCCCGCTGCCGCAACACCGGCCACCCCGAAGCGGCCCAGATCCTGGACGCCCTACGCCAGGAGTTCCTCTCCCGCTGACGGAGTGAAGGGGGGACGGCGTGCTCCACCGCCGGCCCGGTCTCCGTCGCCGGCCGGCGTCAGCCTTCCGGGTGTCCGTCGTAGACGCGGATTTTGTATTCGGTGGTCTCCAGGGCGAGGCCGAGCTCACGGATCTGCCGTGTGATGCGGTCGCGCTGGTCGAGCATGATGCGGCGTCGTTCCGGGATGGTGCTCGGGCCCTGCTCGACGAGCAGGATGTAGCGCTTGAGGTCGGTCATGGTCATGCCGGACAGGCGCATCCGGGTGAGGAAGACGAGGCGGCGCAGGTCGACCGCGGAGTACCTGCGGTAGCCGGAGGCGTTGCGAGCGGGCCGTACCAGTCCCTCCTGCTCGTAGTACCGGAGCGTGTGCGTCGACAGGCCGACGAGCCGGGCGGCCTCGGCGACGCTCTTGGGCGTGGCCGAGGCTTCGATCGTGGCGTCGTCGAGCAGCTCGTGCAGCGCGTCGATCGCCGACGAGGAGGGGCCGCCGCCGGCAGCGAGGATACGTTCGATCAGCGCTTCAGTGGCCATGGCCCACAGCGTACGGCGATCGATCAGAACGCGCGCACCGCGGGCGGCATGCCCGGGAAGTCCGCCGACTCGCTCACCGACGCCCACTTCTCGACATCGTCGAGCGCCGCACGGTAGACGCGAGTGAGATTGCGAACCGCCTCGGCGCCGAGCGGGAGCCGGAGCGGCGCGTCGGGCGTGTCGAGCGTGTCGCGGATCACCTGGGCGGCGCGTGCCGGGTCGCCCTCCTGGATGCCGTCGGCCTCGGCCATGTTCGCGCGCACGGCACCGATGGTCTCGTCGTAGATCGAGCTCCGCTGCGCTGTGTTGAGTACGTCGGCGGCGTTGAACGCGGTACGGAAACGACTGGGCTCGACGATGAGGACGCGGATGCCGAACGGCGCGACCTCGCCCGCGAGCGCCTCCGACCAGCCCTCGAGCGCGAACTTGCCGGCCGAGTAGCTGCCGACGGCCGGGAACGACATCCGCCCGCCCTGGCTGCTCATCTGCACGATCGCACCCGAGCGACGCTCCCGCAGGTGGGGCAGCACGGCACGCACATAGGCGGCCGGGCCGAACAGGTGCTGCTCGAGCATGGACCGCAGCGCGGCATCCGTGATCTCTTCGGCGGCGCCGACCTGTCCGGCACCGGCGTTGTTGACGAGCACGTCGACGCGCCCGAACACCTCCAGCCCCCGCTGCACGACCGCGGCCGCTCCCTCCGTGTCGCGTACGTCGTGCTCGACGGCGAGGAGCCGATTCCCGTACCGCGCCTTGAGCTCGTCGAATCGGTCGGCCCGTCGCGCGGTCCCGATCACCTGCTCGCCGGCCGCGAGTGCCGCCTCGGCGAGCGCCAGGCCGAGGCCCGAACTCGCGCCCGTGATGAGCCATGTCTTCGTGTCGGTCGTCGGCTGGTTCGTCGTCTGGTTCTTCGTCGTCTGGTTCGTCGTGGTCATGTCCCCGACGCTAAAGCTTCGAGCGCGCTGGAAGGCAAGCCGCGCTCGGTCACCTGTGGCTGTCAGTGCCGCCTGGCAGGATCGGCGGCATGACGCCTCTGCTTCTCTCCGACATCGAACGGGCCATCCGCGGCAGCTGGAGTGCCGAGACCTGCACGCCCGAGTACCGGTCCCGGTGGACCGAGGACAACCCGGCGCGGGACCAGTGTGGGGTGACCGCCATGGTGGTCCATGACCTGTTGGGCGGTGAACTGCTGCGCGGGGAGGTTCATGTCGAGGGGAAGCGCGTGGACTACCACTGGTGGAACCGGCTGGGGATGGGCGTCGAGATCGACCTCACGCGGGAGCAGTTCGGGCCGGAGGAGAGCGTCACCGCCGGCATCGTCATCCCCCGTCCGCCCGTGAGCGAGTGGCGCAGACTCGTCGCGGAGTACGAGCTCCTCCGCGAGCGGGTCCTCGGGCGGCTCGGGCGGCGCGACGCGCGGCCTGGGGTTTCCTCCGGGAGCATGCCGGCGTGAGGTCCGACGGGGAGGTGCTGAGCGGTCTGCGCGCGTGCATGGCCGAGCTGGCCACGCCGGCGCGGGTGTACGTGGCGGTCGGGCGGTTCGCCGAGGCCGAACCCGATCTGCCGGAGCTGGCCGCGCAGGTGCGCGTGGTGTTGGCCGAGATGGCGGCGGACGAGGCGTGGCGACGCTTCCTCCCCGGGTACGTACCGCCTTCCGTCCCGGAGATCTGCGCCGCGCTGGAACCGCTGGAGACGGACGAGGCGGCTCCGTTCCTGGCCCGGCTCGCGGCCGTCGACCTGTACTGGCCGAGCCACCGGCACCTGCCCGAGGACGTCGCCGGGCGCGCGGCGAAGAAGGCGGTGGCGATCCTCGGGCCGGACGCCAGATGGTGGACCAACCACGACGAGGCGTGCGGTGCCGTGAACGGGCTCAGCCCCTTCTTCGACAGCCTCCTCGCGGGCACGGACGGCGAGTTCTTCGCCCTGGCCCTCCAAGTGGCCGACGACTGAGGGCGGCGGGCGTTCGGGGTCAGGTGGCCGGTGGGGCCTTTTCGTCCAGGAGGACGGCCAGGCCGTCGAGGAGGCGTTGGAGGCCGAACTCGAAGAGGCCGTCCAGTTCGAAGTCGTATCCGGACCTCGCGAGGCGGGCCAGCGCGGGGTACCTGCCCGTGTCCAGGGTCGCCTGGAGCGCGGGTTCCTGCGTGTCCATCCACTCCTCGCTGTCGAGGCCGCTCTGCGCCTCCGCCTCCCGTTCGGTCTCCAGGTTGAGCGCGAGGCCGCGGATGTAGTTCAGCAGGGTCAGGTGCGCGGTGAAGGCGGACTGGAAGTCGAGTCCGTGGGAGTGCAGGGAGTTCAAGACCCACTCGCTGTACGTCATCGCCGAGGTGATCAGCTGCGGTCGGGTCAGCGACAGGGCCGGTGCCAGCCAGGGATGGTCGCGGAACAGGCTCCAGAGCTGCCGGGCCGCCACTTCCAGCGGCTCCCGCCAGCCCGGCGGCGGGACGGCGGGCAGGGGGCACTCGGCGATGGCCGAGTCCATCATCCGTACCAGCAGGTCGTCCTTGTCCGTGACGTGCCGGTAGAGCGACATCGTCGCCACCCCGAGCTCCGCCGCCACCCGGCGCATCGAGACCGCGGCCAGCCCCTCCGCGTCGGCGACGGCGACCGCGGTCTCCACGATCCGGGGGAGGGTGAGCCCGGTCTGGCCGGCCGGCGTCGTGGTGGACGGTACGCGGGGGCGGGTGGGGGCAGTCGGCCGGGATCCGCGCGGGGCGGGGGAGGGGGAGGGGGGCGGGGTGGGAGCCGGGGCTGGAGTCTGCGTCGGCGTCTGCGTCGTCACGACGGTGCCGACGCCGGGGACAGCGTGGACCACGCCCTCCCGGCGCAGCTCCGTCAGCACCTTCGTGGCGGTCGCCATGGCGACGCCCCACTGCCGGGTGATCTCCCGGGTCGAGGGCACACGATCGCCCGGTGCCAGGTCCCCCGTCTCGATCCGCCGCCGCAGTTCGCCGACGATCTGGCTGTAGCGCGGTACCGCTTGTCCGCCGCCCACCGACACTCCTCCGCACTAGTGCACCTGGATGCGCTCCATCCTAGCGGCCGAGGGCGGGGGATCGCTGTGCCAGGACCCCTCGCCTTCGCTGTGTACTAGTGCGGTCGGCCGCTAATACCCCTGTAGGAGGCGCCATTTGGTGCTTGCGCACTACCCTGCGTACGGCGTACATTCCTCGGCATGGCGAACAACGAGATCCTCATCAGCGGCGCGGGCATCGCAGGGACCGCGCTGGCGTACTGGCTACGCAAGGCGGGCTTCGCGGTTACGGTCGTGGAGCGGGCGCCCGAGCCCAGGCAGGGCGGGCAGACCGTGGACCTGCGCGGTGCCGGGCGTACCGTCATCGAGCGCATGGGGCTGATGGACCGCGCGAAGGCGGTCACCGTCGACCAGCGGGGCCTCGCCCTCGTCGACAGGGCCGGCAGGACCACCGCCCGCGTGCCCGCCGACAGCTTCGGCGGCGAGGGGATCGTCTCCGAGATCGAGATCCTGCGGGGCGACCTCGCCCACCTGCTCTACGAGGCGAGCCTGCCGGACACGGAGTACCTCTTCGACGACACCATCACCGGCATCGAGCAGGAGACGGACGCGGACGCCGTCACCGTCACCTTCGAGAAGGCCGCGCCGCGCCGCTTCGCCCTCGTCGTCGGGGCGGACGGGCCGCACTCCGTCACCCGCTCCCTCGCCTTCGGCCCGGAGCGGGACTTCGCCCACCCGATCGGCCTCTACACGGCCTGGTTCACCGCCCACGACACGCTGGACCTCGACAGCTGGTACGTGATGCACAACGCGCCCGGCGGCCTGGTCGTCTCCGCGCGTCCCGGCCGCCTCCCGGGCGAGATCAAGGCCGGTTTCAGCTTCCGCTCGCCGCCGCTCGCCTACGACCGCCGGGACGTCGCGGCCCAGCAGCGGATCATCGCGGAACGCTTCGCCGGTGTCGGCTGGGAGACCCCCCGTCTGCTCCGGGCGATGCGCACCGCCCCCGACTTCTTCTTCGACACCATGGCGCAGGTGCGCCTCGACAGCTGGTCGCGCGGGCGCGTGGCGCTGCTCGGCGACGCCGGCTACTGCGCGACCCCGCTGACCGGCCTCGGCACCAGCCTCGCCCTCGTCGGCGCCTACGTCCTCGCCGGTGAACTGGCGGCGGCGGAAGGCGCCCACGAGGCCGCCTTCCGCCGCTACGACACGGTGATGCGTCCGTACGTCACCCAGGCCCAGGAGCTCCCGCCCGGCGGGGCCGCCGGCTTCGCTCCGACGGGCCGCCTCGGCATCCGTATGCGCGATCTCTCCATGCGGTCGATGACCCGCTGGCCGATGCGCAACTTCCTCGCCGCGCAGTTCGCCAAGGCCGGCGACATCGCCCTCCCCGAGTACCGCCTGGACGCCGCCCGCCCGGTGAGCGCCCGAACGGAGCGCTGACCGGACGAGGGCCGACGGAGCAGGCCGTCAGTGCATCAGCAGCAGGCGGGTGTTGGGGACGAGCTTGCGGTTGACGCTGGTGCTCTGCACGAAGATGGTGAAGTCCGCGTTGTGGTCGGGCTTCACGCGTACCTCCTCGTCGGGGAGACCGAGCAGCGCCCGCGCCTCGGGCCCCGTGTACACGCGGTCCGTCTTCTTCTCCAGGACCGCGATCCGCTTCCGCGCCTGGATCTTCTCGGACTTGCTCAGCTGGTAGAATGCGCACCCCGTCTTGTACGTGTGCCCCGACTCGGTGACCCACTCCCGGATCGCCACGTCACGCGCCACCGGGAGCAGCTGGTATCCGGACGCGTCGACCGGGGTGAGGCCGGCCGCCTCGATGGTCTTCTTGTTGACCGCCTCCGCCCCCACGGAGAACACCGACCGCGAACCCCGGATGCCCTTGGTGCGGCCCACCATGAACTTCTCCGTGGCCTGCTGGATGACCTGCCCGGCCTCCTCCAGACCCCGGGTGCTCGTGGCGTCCCAGATGGCGACGTTGTCCTTTGGGAAGCCGCAGTTCATGGCCTCGCGCTTGCCCATCTGGTCCGGCACCAGGACGGCCAGCGTCCAGTTGTCGTCCTGCTTCTCGATCATCTCCGCCACCGCCGCCACCAGCTCGCGCGACGACTTGCTGGGGGCGTCCGGGCAGCGGTGGCTGGCGTTCTCCTGGCCGTCCGTCAGGACGAAGGTCAGGAAGCTGTGGTCGCCGTACAGCTGGGCGGTCTGCGCCAGCTCCCGCTGCGACTTCAGCGCCGCCGCCAGCAGCGCGGTCATCCCCCCGACCTTGTACAGCTCCTTCAGGGACGGCATCCGCAGCACGTCCTTGTCGTAGATGACGCACTGCACCTTGTCCGCGAACACGTACACCGTGACCCGGGTCTCCTGGTCCAGCTCACGAGACCGGCGCGCGAGGTACGCGATCTGCTGATCGGCCACCTCGACGACCTTGCCGCGCAGGTGCGACATGGACGAACTGGCGTCCAGCACGAGTGCGACGTGATTGATGTAGTTCTGGGTTCCGGACATGGCTAACTCCCCGTCTCTGCCGACTTGATACTCCTACCGTCTCACCCACCACTGACAATCGACCTGGCGCCGGAAGAGCCCCCGGAACCAGCCCGGAGCCGGCCCGGAACCGCCCGGGAACAGCCGCCGGACCGGCCCTCTCGCAGGCCGGTCGAGCCCTCAGTCGCCGCGGGGCCCGTGGAAGAGGACGGAGGTCAGGAGCACGTAGTCGAAGCAGAGCGGAAACCCCTCGTCGTCCACGGGGAAGTCGTAGCTGCTCTCGTTCGCGAGGATCACCTTCAGGTCCGGCAGCATGTCCACGTCGTCATCGTTCAGCTCGACGCGGTGCCCGAGCTCTGCCAGCCGCTCCAGAAGCTCGTCGCCCGGCGTGCGGAAGACGTCGAGCCCGTCGAGCACGACCCGGACGTCCGCGTCCTCCACCCAGAACCTGTACAGCTCGATGTTGACCAGCGCCCCCTTGACGAACCCGAGGCCCACCCGCGTATCGGATCCGGCATGCCGGCACAGCACCTGCCCGGGCGCATCACCCCCGTCGTCGCCGGATGCGACTAGCCCCACCGCCCGAGCAGCCGCGACCGCCTGCTCCACCGACATGCCCAGCCTCATCCCGGAGACCCCGACGAGCGGCGTCAGCGTCAGCCGCAGCGGAGCGCGGGACAGCGGATCCGACTGCTCCTCGGTCAACGGACGGCGTCCTCTTCCGCGGCTTGTGAAGGCTCAGCGGGCTGCTCGGTCTGCTCGGGCTGATCGGCCTCCGTGGGTTCGGTCTCGTCCGGCGGGAGGAGCTGGAGCAACTCGCCGGAAGACGTCACGACGTAGCTGATCTCGGTGTCGGTGTTGGCGTCGGTGTCGGCGTTGACTCCGGGCAGGGAGACGCGGGCGCGGAGCCGGTCCTGTCGTGCCTCCACCGACTTGCCGGTGTCGTACCAGCGGCCCTTGAGCTCGGCCTGGGTGAGGCTTTCGGTCAGTTCCGTCACGATCGCGTCGGCGTCTTCCAGCTGATGGGCGCGCGACTCCAGGAACCTCCGCAGCGCGACGTACGGATTCGTGGGGTCCACGAGCGCGACCGCCGCCGCTTCGGCGATCAGTGCCTTGCGCCGGATCGCGATCGCCGCGCGCGCCAGGTCGAGATCCCGGAAGAAGAGGTCCTCCTCCTTCGTCGCGCTCCCCAGAGCCTCCTCCAGGCGGCGGTAGTCGACCTTGCCGTCCTCGTCCACCAGTCCTTCGACGACTCCACGGTGCTTCTCCAGGAACTGCTGGGAGCGGTAGAACTCGTCGTCCGCGCTCTTCAGGGCGAGGGCGAGGTCGAGACTCGGCCGGCGGCCGTCGAGCATCAGGCTGATGACGCGCGTCAGCGCGGCGTCGGCCGACCTCTGAGCCGCGATCCGCTCGACGTGGTGACGCTCCTCTTGGCGCCCCAGGAGGGCCTCGACCCGGCGCTGGGACGCCCGCTGTTCACGCTGCGCCACCATGTCCATCGCCAGGACGGTCCCCGCGACGGCCAGCACCGGCCAACCCGCCATGATCGCTCCGCCGGCGGCGACGGGCTTGAGAACGGCTTGCGCCGTCTTGCCGCCGGTGCGGGAGAACCCCCGGAAGCCGGAGGTTCCGACGGCCTTGACCAGTTCCGCGCCCTTGGGCAGCACCACCCGGAACAGCGTCGGGCCCTTCGGGTTCAGGCCCTCCAGGATCCCGGTCAGCGCCTGCTGAGCCGCCGCGTTAACCGGAATCGTCCGGTACGTCGCGAGTTCCGCGTCCGTCACCGGGTGGTACGCGACGGCCACAGGCGCCGCGGCCGCTTCGAGCGCGTCCCAGATCGCGTCGGACGTCGAGCCGGCGGCCCGGAGGACGTCCTCGGGGACCAGAAGCCCCGACGGAGGGAACTCGGGCCGAACTCCCGTCTCTGTCACGTCGATCGGGGCGGCGGCGGCCTGACCGTCCGGAGCGGAGGCCCTGCTGCGCCCCGATCTCCTGAGCAGCCACGCGGCGACCGCCAAGGCGGCGACGACAACGACGGTGACGACAGCGGCGACCAGCGCCATGGGCAGGGAGATCAAGCCGAGTCACGTCCTACGGCAGGCGGGGGTAAGGGTGGCGGTGGTGGGTTCACACCGCCGCTGAGCATAGCGAGGGCCACCGCCTCACTCGGACCGGGCCAGGCGGGCCGTCACCGCGGAGAGCCACAGCAGCCCCAGGCCCGCGCCGAGGGTGAAGGCCAGGACGGACGCGGCCGACGCCATGAACCCTGCGAGGACGCACCCCGGTACGACGCGCGAGGCGACGGCCCAGCCCCGCAGCCCCCGTGCGGCGAGCGACCGGCCGAGGACGACGAACGCGGCGCAGAGGGCGAGGTACCCGACCGTGCCGCCCGCCATGTGCACGGCACCGTGCCCGGTCATCACCGTCGCGTCGGGAGCGCCGGCGGGGAACCCCGCCCCCGCGTCGGCCGGGAAGCCCGCGGCCACCCAGAAGGAGACCCCGAAGACCCCGACCAGGACAGGCCCCCAGGTCCCTCCCGGCCCACCGCGCAGCACCTGCCGCAGCCCCCACGCCCCACCGGCCAACAGCAGCCCGGCGACCAGGAAGTTCACCGTCTGCACCCACCCCGACTCGCCGAGGGCGAGCTGGCTGATCGCGTTCCGCCCGAAGCCGAACCCGTCCCGTACGAGCCCCTGCACGACCCCCGCCGCGAGGAACAACGGCCCGGCCACCACGCCACCGACCACGGCCCACCCCACCACGGCTCGTGAGGCAGAGGCAGAGGCAGAGGCCGAGGCATAGGCAGAGGCTGAGGCGCGCGCGGTGGGCATCGCAGTCTCGGCGGTACGGGCAACGGTGAGCGTGTCGGTCATGGTGGAGGCTTCCCAGTCTGTGCGTCGTCGTCGGTTCGGTCATCTGACCGACGGGAAGGCGCGAAGTCATCGCTCCCTCGCGGGAGATCTCTCACCTGCGGGTCGCGGCCGCCGTGAAGAAGGGGACCGCGGCGAAGAGACGCCCGGTCGCGGCCCGGCGCCGCTGGTCCGCCGTCCACGCGGCCGCGCGGGCGGGATCGACGGCTCCTGCCCGCAGCGCGGCGTCGGCGAGACCGGTCAGGAGCGGGAGCCAGCGGGCGTCGGTGAACGTCGTGGTGGTGACCTCCACGGTCACGTCGTGGAAGCCGCCGTCCAGGAGCAGGTTCCGGAAAGCGCGGGCCGCGCGAGGTGAGGGGACGAGGTCGGCACGGGCGTGGACGAGCGCGCGGATGAGGGCCGCATCGTCGGCGTCGATCACGAAGGTGTCCCAGTCCTGGCCGGTGAGGACGATCCGCCCGCCCGGCGCCAGGACCCGATGGGCCTCCGCGAGGGCGACGGTGGGGTCGGGCAGGTCGTGCAGGACCTTGTCGGCGCGGTACGCGTCGAACGCGCAGGCCCCGTACGGCAGCGCGGTGGCGTCCCCCACGGCGAAGGCACCCCCGGGCAGCCTGGCGCGGGCCGCCGCGATCATCGCCTCGTCCCGGTCCAGGCCCATGGCCGCCGCCCCCAGAGCCACGGCCTCCCCGACGGCACGGCCGGCGCCACACCCCACGTCAAGGAGCCGGACACCGGGCCCGAGCCCGAGCAGGGTGTACGAGCGCTGCCGCAGCGCGGCGGCCCCGGGCGCCGTATCGACGGCGTCGAGCACGGCGAGCAGGCGGGCGGGGGAGCGATCGAGCCCGCGATCGGAGCCGGAGCCGGAGCGGGCACCGGCATCGGCTGCCCCCAAAGGTGTGATGGACATGGACGGCAGCCTCGTCCTTAATGCCGACATGAAGTCAAGCGAACGCGCCACCGACGGCCCGACGTTGAAGATCGGTGAGCTGGCGGCCCGGTTCGGGCTCGCCACGCACGTCCTGCGGCACTGGGAGTCGACCGGTCTCCTCACTCCCGTCCGGGACGCCCACGGGCGCCGCCGTTACGGCCCCGAGCACGCCACCCGCATCGCCGCCATCCAGCGCGCCAAACAGGCGGGTCTCTCCCTCGAAGCCATCCGCGCCCTCCTCAGCGCCGGAGACCCGGGCGAGCGCCGCAGCCGCCTGGAAGCCCACCGCGACGAGCTGCGGAACCGGCTGGCCCAGACCCAGGCATGCCTCGACATGGTCATGTGCGCGCTGGACTGCACCCACGAGGACCTGGCGACCTGCCCCCGCTTCCGCGCCCTGACGGACTCCGCCACGCCATCGGCGATCAGGTGAGGGTCAGCAGGCCCGCTGTACCTACACCCCCGTGCCCGCCTTCCACTCGTCCACGAGGAGGCCGAGCAGCACCTCGTCCAGGAACTCGCCCAGCACCCACGCCGAGGAGCGCAGCACGCCCTCGCGGACGAAGCCGTTGCGCTCGGCCGAGCGGAGCATCGCGGCGTTGTCGGCCAGCGTCTCGATCTGGAGGCGGTGCAGGCCGCGTACGACGAAGCCGTAGTGGCACAGGGTCGCGACGACGTCCGTGCCGTAACCCTTCCCTCGGGCGGACGGGAGCAGGCCCAGGCCGATGTGCGCGGACCGGCTGTGGTTGTCGATGCCCCACAGGTTCGCGGTGCCGATGAGGGTGCCGCCCTCCAGCTCCACCACCGAGAAGGGGACGTGTCCCTCCTGCGTGTCGTCGGCGACGAGCCGCGCGTCCTTCGCGCCGGGCGTGATCGGCCGCCACGGGCGCGCCTCCGACCGCGCGGCGTTGACCACGTCGTCGTAGAGCTCGGTCCGCAGGACCGTGATGTCTTCCTCGTGTCGGGCCCTCAGCCCGACCGTGTTGCCTCTGAGCATGCGAGATTCTTATCCGACCGCCCCGGCCTGCGGCAATTCAATTCCCGGCCCGCCGCCCCTCGTCCAACTGCCGCGCCAGCCACGCGTCGGCCTCGCGGCCACTGCGGAGCCGTACGACACGGACGCCGAGGGCGGCCGTCTCGGCGACCTGGCGCGCGTAACGGGGCCGGTTGTGGCTGTACTTGCGGATCGCGGTGCGCAGCAGGGACCGCCGCCCGAAGAAGGCCCGCTTCCAAGTGAGCCGCCGCGCCTGAACGCTCGTGTCCCGGCCGGTGAGCTGTCGCAGGCTCCTGTACGCGATACGGCGCACGACCAGGGAGAGCGGGAGGTCGAGCCAGACCAGCACCTCGGCCCGGTGCCAGACCACGTCGGCGAGCTTCGAGTAGTTCCCCTCGACCACCCACGCGTCCTCCCGCGTGACGCGCTCCGCCTCGGCGCGGAAGGCGTCGAGGGGCAGCGGCTCGTCCCCGGCGAACAGGACGTCGTCCAGATCGGTGTGCGGAACCCCGAGGGAAGCGGACAGCCTCCGCGCGATCGTCGACTTCCCACTCGCCGGCGGCCCGAACAGCGCTACCTTCCGCACCCTGATTCCCCATCCCCCTCGACCGCCACGGGACGACGTACGCCGCATCCTCCGGCTTCTAATTGTCCCTCACCCTGTCTGCGGCGCTCCCGGGCCCGTTACGAGGTCGCGTCGGCGTCGTTGTCCCACAGCCCAGTGCTGCGGGCTTCGACGAGGGCGGTGATCCTGCGGAGTACGTCGTCCGCCGGGAGCGGGTCCAGGCGGCGTCCGTCCCGCAGGCGGACCGACACGCGGTCCTCGGCTGCCTCCCGGGCGCCGATGACGGCCTGGTACGGGGCCAGGCGTGCCGCGCGGACGCGGGCGGCGAGGGTGCCGTGGTCCGGGGGTGCGACCTCGGCGCGCAGGCCGAGGGCGGTGCAGCGGCGGGCGAGGGCGGTGGCGTCCGGGAGTTCGGTGTCGGAGACCGGGAGGACGACGAGCTGGGTGGGGGCGAGCCAGGCGGGGAAGGCGCCGCCGTGCTGCTCGATGAGATGGGCGACGGCCCGCTCCACGCTGCCGACGATGCTGCGGTGCACCATGACCGGGCGGTGCCGGGCGCCGTCCGCGCCGATGTAGTGCAGGCCGAAGCGTTCGGGCTGGTGGAAGTCGACCTGGACGGTGGAGAGGGTGGACTCCCGGCCGGCGGCGTCGCTGACCTGGACGTCGATCTTGGGGCCGTAGAACGCGGCCTCGCCCTCGGCCGCCGCGTACGGCAGCCCGGAGCTGTCGAGTGCCTCGGTGAGCAGGGCGGTGGCCCGCCGCCACATGTCGGGTGCTTCGACGTACTTGCCGCCGGGACCGGGCAGCGAGAGCCGGTACCGGCTCGGGACGATGCCCAGCGCCTCGTACGCCCTCCGGATCATCCCCAGCGCCGCGCCCGCCTCCTCCGCCACCTGCTCCAGGGTGCAGAAGATGTGCGCGTCGTTGAGCTGGATGGCCCGCACCCGGGTCAGCCCGCCCAGGACCCCCGACAGCTCGGAGCGGTACATGCCGCCGAGCTCGGCCATCCGCAGCGGCAGCTCGCGGTGGCTGCGGGAGCGGGACCGGAAGATCAGCGCGTGGTGCGGGCAGAGGCTGGGGCGCAGCACGAGCTGCTCCCCGCCGACGTCCATCGGCGGGAACATGTCGTCGCTGTAGTGCGACCAGTGCCCCGAGATCTCGTACAGCTCCCGCTTCCCGAGCACGGGCGAGTACACGTGCCGGTACCCGGCCCGCCGCTCGGCGTCGCGGATGTACTCCTCCAGTGCGTGGCGTACGGCCGCGCCGTCGGGCAGCCAGTACGGCAGACCCGAGCCGATCAGCGGGTCGGTGTCGAACAGGCCGAGCTCACGGCCCAGCTTGCGGTGGTCGTGCATGGGGGTCTCCTCGTGATCGTCGGGCGAGCGGCGACCACGGCACGAAGCCCCGGGGCACTCGCCCCGGGGCTTCGGACTGAGACACAGGTCAGCGCGCCGGGACACTCTCCGGCGTCGTCGTCTCAGCGGCATGCTTCATGGAGGAGACGGTAGCGAGGGGCCTGGCCACCCGCACCTGCTTTTCGGCAGGCGGCGAGGCCCTCGCGGGACCCGGTGCCCTCGGCGTCCTTACTCGACGCCCTCGGAGGAGAACGCGCCCTCACCCTCGGCGAACTCGCCCTCGCCGAATCCCTCGTCCTGCATCATCGCGCCGGTGAAGGCGCCCAGGAGGTCCTCGGGCTTCAGCTCGGTGGCGCCCGCCGGGGCGACCGGCTTGACGCCGGCGCTCAGCTTCAGGCCGAGGCCGAACTTCTTCACCTTCGCGTTCTCGGTCAGCTTGGCGAGGTCGACGTACACCTCGGTCAGCTCGCCGTTCTTGAGCGTGAAGTCGGCCGTGACCTTGCTGGTGGGGGCGTCCTTCAGGTCGGCGGCCGTCGGCAGCTCCATGCCGGGCGGCAGTTCCTTGGAGAGCGGGCGGATCTCGTTGAAGAGGTCGGTGATCAGCGTGCGGAAGGGCGCCGTCGCCGAGATGTGCTCGGTGCCGTCCGAGTCGCCGGCGGTCGTGAACTCGACGTCACGGGCGATGACCTCGCGCAGGGCCTCCAGGAGCTTCGTCTGGGTCTTGGGGTCCAGGGAAGGCTCGGCGGAGGGCTTGGCGCCCGGCTCCGCGCCCGGCTCCGCGGCCAGCTTCTCGCCGGCCTTCTCCAGCTCCTTGTAGTCGAACTTGACCCACTCGCCCTCCAGCACCTTCTTGAAGGCGCCGGCCTCCTCAGGCAGTTCCTCGGCGGGCGGCACGGGGCTGCCCATCGCCTTGCCGAGCGACGCGATGTCGGAGCGGATGTAGGCGTAGTCGTCGACCTGCCGAAACTCGACCAGGTCGCCTTCCGGGGTGCTGAGCTTCATCGCCATGCCGACGAAGTCGTTCTCCCCGGACTCGTCGAGCGGCTTCTTCGACTCGACCGTGAAGCTGATCTTCGCACCGGTGATCAGCTCGGCGGCCTCGTCCGGGATCTCCTCGCCGGACGCCGGGTCCGACCCGGCGTCCAGCACCTTGAGCGTCTCGGCGTCGACGTCCAGATCCAGCTCGAAGGAGATCGACTTCTCCTTGCCCAGCTTCTCGAAGGCCAGGTCCAGCTTCTTCCCGGCGGACAGCTGCTCGACCGTCCCGCAGGCGGCCGAACCCACCAGGACGGCGCCGACGACGGCGGTGGCGGTGAGGGTCTTGCGTATGGCGGTGATGATGGTCTCCTCGAAGGTCCGATCACGGAGTGATCACCCAGGAGACTCACAGCCCACCCACAAGGTTGTACGAGAATCGGTGTAGCGCTCGCCACACCGCTCCGCCCCTTGCGTGGGCGCCTTGGGGCGGGTGGCATGGGGCAGGTGTACCTGGCCCGTACGGGCGCCGGCGCCTTGGTCGCGCTGAAGGTGATCCGGGACGAGATCACTGGCCACCCGGAGGCCCTGGCCCGGTTCCGCCGGGAGGCCGCGACCGTACGCGGCCCGCACACGGCGCAGTTGGTGGAAGCGTCGCTGGACGAGGCGCCCTACTGGCTGGCGATCGAGTTCGTGCTGGGCCCGACGCTCCGTCAGGCGACGCCAGCACAAGAGCCGTTCGATGCAACCGCCTGCCGGAAGCTGTTCGGCGCCTTCGCGGTTGCCCTGGAGGGCGTCCATGCCTACGGGGCCACCCACCGGGACCTCAAGCCCCAGAACGTGATCCTGGCGGCCGAGGGCCCCCGCCTCATCGAATTCTGCATTGCGCGCGGCCTCGACGACACCGCCCTGACCCGCACCGGCGCCGCCCCAGGAACACGGGCTTCACCGAGCCCGAGGTACTGCTCCGCAACGAGACGTCCTCGGCCGCCGTTCGGTGACGCCCCCGCCGAAGCCGTCTCGCACCGAGCGGTGCACGAGGACATCGACCTGCCGGAAGTGCCGCTATCAGATGGGGAGTTCGACCGACTCGGCGTTGCCCCCGACACGTATCGACCCCAACGCAACGACATCCCCCCGACGAAGCCGTTGGAGCACGGCCCCGTCGCCCCGCTCCGGCGAGGCGGAGTCCGCGTCCGAGGTACGATGGGTCCTGTCGAAGGACCCGAAGCAGGCACGCTCGGCGCCGGAGAGTGCGACCGCCCGCCGGAGGCGGGCCCGTCCGGCAGCACGTCCTCGCCCTCGGTCACGTCCCGCTCGGACGCATCCTTGGTCGACGTGAGCTTCTCGTTCTCCGGCGAGCGGACCTACCGCCTGGTGGCCAGCGTGAAGCCCCCGGCAGCAAGGGCTTCGGCCACACCTCCCGCCCGGTCCATCTGGGCAAGACCGAGAAGTCCCTGACGTACCCCCGAAACTTCCCCGGCGCATGCACGGGCTTCCACGCGGTCCCGCCCCGGTCCTAGAGGCCCCCAGTCCCGAGGCTCCGGTCGTACTCTCACGGAACGGCTCAGCTCTCGGCCGCGCCCGCCCTGACCCGCTCCATGGTCAGGAGTTGGGCGCGCACCCTCCTGTTGAGGGGCGGGTCTCCCCGCGTGTAGCCGGCGAGGATCGGCAGAAGCAGTTCCTTGCCGTCTTTCTTCCGGACGACGGGCATCTCCGCCACCAGCAGATTGCCCACCCATGCGACGGTGAGGGAGTCGACCTCGGCCCACGGCACCGAGGCGAACCTGAAGATGCCCCGGTACCGCAGGCCCTTCTCGTCGACCCGCACCCCCATGAACGGGGCCCGGACCGAGACCCAGCCGCCCAGGGCGAGGAACGGGACGATGAGGAACGCCTCGCTCGGGAAGTCACCCGCGAGGATGCCTGCCACCCCCATGAAGGCCATGAGCAGGCCGAGGGCGAGGGTGGCAAAGTTCCAGTCGCTGCGGAGGGAGTGCCTCTCCCGCGTTTCGTACTTCATGATCCCCCGTCAGGTCGAGCCGGTGTCGCCATGCGTGCCCCCTCCCCGTGCTCTGCGCTCTATGCTGCGCCGACCCCACATCAACGGCTTGGGCACGCCGGTTGTCATGTGGCCGGCACGGCACCTTCGTGCCGGCCGGCCTCCGGTCTGGAAGGAAGATCCGGCGGGTCGGCAGCTCGATTTCCGTGACGACGACGGCGATCGTGTCGAACTGGAGGAACGCGCACGAGACACGCTGCCCCACCTGAACGACATCGGTGGGCGCGTAGAGGTGCCGCCAGGACAGTTCGGGGATGACGATGAACCCGACACCGGGGAAGTCGGGATGAGCGGGCCGGTCGTCCAGGGCTACGAAGACCCCGAACCGCTCGATCGCCGCGACGGTGCCGGACAGGATGTCGCCGGGGTGCAGGGACTCCAGGAACGCCCAGAGTTCCGGGCTCTCAGACTGCCGATCCATACCGCCACCCTGGCACACGTCGTCGTGGGCCGACCATGCCCTCGACGAGATCAGCACCCGTCATGCCTCGGCAGCCGCGATCATGCTCGGGCGGACAAGTCCTAGCCGGTGATGTCGAGCGCCGTGCCGTACAGACGGTCCACCTTCAGGCGGATGACTACCCGGCGTTCGGCTACCAGTTGTTCCAGGAAAGCCGTCTCGTCCTTGGGGTGGGCGGGGGCCGGGATCATGCTGAGGAGTTCTCGGCCGATCTCGTCGCCGGGGGTCGTCGTGGGCTCGGAGACCTCGGCGTTGCCCTCCGCTACGGCGAACGACCACACGTCGCCGCCCGACACGTGCAGGGCCGCGCGCGGATTGGCGCGCAGGTGACCGACCTTGACGCGGTCGGCCGTCGTCGAGAAGCGGACGACGCGGGTCTCGGGGTCCCAGCTGTACAGCATGGTCGTCAGGTGGGGGTGGCCGCTGCGCTTGACGCTGGCCAGCGTGCCGAACTGCTGGGTGCCCAGCAGGGCGGAGAGGGCGGCGTAGGACAGTGGGCGGGGCGGTGCTGGCTTGGTCATGTCGTGATCAACTTTCGTGGCGAGTCAGTAATTCCCTGCCGGGCGAGCTGGTTTGGGGTTTGCTTCTCAGCACAGGCGGCGCCTCGGGACGTCCGGGAGGTACGTCTCCCATTCGAGGGGGGTCAGGTCGCGGCCGGCTTGGCGGCAGATTCGGGCGGCCAGGCTGTTCGGGGTCAGGTCCAGGGAGTGGCCTCGGGGGCCGGTGACGGTCCATAGGACGTTGCCGTCCAGGGCCATGGCTTCGACGCCCCGGCCCGACATCGGGAGAGGGTCGCCCAGGGCCAGGCGGCTCTCGGTGTCCCAGAGTTGGACCGTGTCGCCGTTGACCACCGCGGCCAGCAGCTTCGCGTCTCGTGAGAAGACGAAGCGGGCGAGGTCCTGGCCGCCGCGTCCACCGCCGCGCGACACGCTGCTGGACATGACCGCGACGCGTTCGGTGATCCGGCCGTCCCACAGTTCGACCAGGCCGGTCTCCTTGAAGACGGCCGCCCTCCGGCCGTCGGGGGAGAAGGCCACGCTGCGGACCGCCCCGCCCAGCGCGGGCACCTCGCGCCTGGCGCCGTCGGCCAGGTCCACCACGGTGCCGGAGGTGGTGAGGAAGGTTCGTCCGTCGGGGCTGAAGGCGCCCCGTGCCTCGGTCCCGCGCAGCGTGAGGATCTCCTTGCGGGCGCGGACGTCGAAGAGCCGCAGGGTGTTGCCCTCGCCGCTGGGCACGCCCGCCAGGTCTTCCAGGACGGCGATGTGCGAGCCGTCGGGGGAGAGGTCCAGCCAGGACGGCCCCGCGTCCTCGCCCGAGTCCCAGTGCAGCACGTCCCGCGCGCCGCGCACGTCCCTCAGCGTGACCCCGTAGCGGCCGCCCGAGCCCATCTGGGTGAAGGCGACCAGGCGTCCGTCGTCGGTGAGGTCGCCGAGGGCGGTACGGGGGAGGTCCTGGGCCACCCACAGCTTCTGCGGGAACGCCGGACCGCTGTCCTTGCCGGTACGCGGGTCGACCAGGCGGCCCTGGAAGCGGTCGTACTGTCCGCTGAGGTCCGGGGAGAAACGCTCGGACACCAGCGAGATCCGCCCGTCCGGGGTCACGGCCCGCGCGGTCACGGAATCCACGTTGGCGGGCAGTCCGGTCAGGGCGTCCGACAGGTCGAGGTGGTGGACGGTGTCGCCCACCCACTGGAGCAGAGTCCCGTGCTCCTCGTCGAGCGCCGCCTCCGCGCGCGAGAACGAACCTCCCAGGGGGTCGTTGAGCGCGGCCGCGGGGAGCCGGGTCACCGGCCGGTCCCCACCGGACGCGCTCCAGACCGCGATCCCGCCCTCCTGGCTCGCCGAGACGACGTACCGGCCGCCGGAGCTGAACCGGTAGCCGTACGGGAGGCTCCTGACCGTCCCGGCGTACCGCCGGCCCACCAGGTCGTACACGGCGAGGGTGGAGGTGCTCGACGCCGACCCCTCGCCCACCAGCGCGACGGACCCGCCGTCCGGGCTGAACTCCAGCTGGCCGCACTCCGGTTCGGGGGCCGAAGCGGGTGGTGACACGAGCGCTTCCGTCCCTGCGGCCGCCCCTGCCACGGGGCGTACGGAGATCCCGGCCGGGGAGCAGGAGATCAGGTGCCGGCCGTCCGGTGAGACGCTCTCGTCGTCCCGTACCGCCGTCGCCACCGTCCGTCCGGCCGCCGTGACCAGCTCGCCGTCGCCGCCCTCCGCCCTGAGGAGCAGCTCGCCCCGGTTGGTGATGCCCTCCTGCGTACGGCCCCTGAGCGCGAGGGGCGGGGCCAGGGGCCGTCCGTCGCGGAGCGAGAGGACCCGCACGGTGTCCGCGTCCTCGTCCGTGACGGCGATGAGGGAGCCGTCCTGGCTGAGGTCCATGGACGGCATGAACGACGCCTGGGTGATGTCGGGCCTGTCGAGCAGCGTCCGGCCACGGTTCTTGCCGTGGAGGCCGATCACCCGCAGTCCGGCGGGGGAGAGGTACAGCGCCGCCCGCCCGTCGCCCGACAGCGCGCGCCGGGAGCTCTCGCCCTCGTGGAAGACCGGCAGGCTCGTGACCTGCCGTTCGCGCTGGGCGGCGGCCGCGATCAGCGCCGCGCGGGTCTCGGGCACCTCCGCCACCCGCCATGCCGCGAGACCCAGCAGCATCGCCGGGACGGGGTCGGAGCCGCGCAGGGTCTCCGCGCTCTGCGCGATCGTGCGGGCCGTCGCCTCGGTGCGCCGCCGGTCGATCTCGCGCGACTGGAGCCACGCGGCGCCGCCGGCCACGAGGGCCAGGACCGTGACGACCGAAAGCCCGGCCAGCAGCCTGCGCCGGCGGCGGGCGGCGCGATCGGCCGCGAGGCGCGCGGCGTCCAGGCACGCGAGCTCCAGCGGGTTCGGCCGCAGGGGGAGCGGGGCGGTGGGCAGCCACGCCCGGCACCGCTCCAACTGGCTGCCGTGCGGCAGGTCCTCGCTCCGCCGGCCGTTCTCCTCCCAGGCCAGCGCGGCGCGCGTGAGCCAGAGCCGTACCGCCGTCCCCGCCCGGTCCGCCTCCACCCAGCCGCGCAGCCGCGGCCACGCCGGCAGCAGGGCCGCGCTGGAGGCCCGTACCCCGCGCCGTCGGGCAGCGGCACCAGCACACCGCTCTCCGTCAGGGCGGCCATCGCCCGCGCCATCGCGCGGTGCTCGCCCTCCGGCCGGCCGTCCAGCAGCTCGGACCGGCCGGCGGACCGTAGGGAGTCCTCGGTGCCGTCCTCGGCGGCACCAGGAACCGCCAGCCGGAGCAGCAGCTCGTGCGCGACACCCCGGGCCTCGTCCGGCAGCGCCAGGAACGCGGCCTCCGCCCGCTCGCCGAGCGCGGGGACCGGATCCGCGGATGGGCCGGACGCCGTCCCGGACCCTGCCCGGCGCGCCCCGGCTCGCAGCAGCGCGAGCCGGGGATCGACGGGGCGAGGCGCCGACTGGGCGTCCCGCGCCGACTGGTCGCCCCGCGCCGCGAGTTCGTCCCGTGCCGTCGCCTCGTCTCGCGCGCTCGCTCCGTGCCGCGCCGCCGCTCCGTGCCGCGCCGCCGGTTCGTCCCGCGCCGCCGGTTCGTCCCGAGCCGCTGGCTCGTGACGCGCGGTCGCTCCGCCCCGTACCCTCGCCCCGTCCCGTACCGACGCCTCGTCCCGTACCCTCCCCTCGTCCCGTACGGTCGGCTCGCCCCGCGAGGGCAGTGCGTCCCCCACCGTCGGCACGCCCCGCCGGGGCGGTTCGTCCTGCTGAGGCGCGACGGGCTCGCCGAGGACCGCGAGGAGGACCTCGGCGGCGCCGGGACGGGCCGAGGGGTCCTTGGCCAGAGCCCGGCGCACCAGAGGGCGCAGGGTGTCCGGGACCTCGGTGAGTTCGGGCTCGTGGGTGGTCGTCCGGTGGGCGGTCTCGGCGATGTTCGCGCCACGGAACGGCTCGCGGCCCGAGGCCGCGTAGAGGACGGTGGCGCCCCAGGCGAACATGTCGGCGGGCGGACCGGCCCGTTCGCCCGACAGCACCTCCGGGGCCATGTACCCGAAGGTCCCCATGATCCCGGCGCCGGCGGTCACCGACATGTCGGCCGCGCGGGCGATCCCGAAGTCGATGATGCGGGGTCCGTCCGGCCCCAGGAGGACGTTCCCCGGCTTGAGGTCCCGGTGCACCACCCCGGCCCGGTGGATCGCCGCGAGACCGGTCGCGACGCCGACGCCCAGCCGGACGACGTCGTCCTCGGCGAGCGGCCCGCCGGTACGGACCCGGGCCCCGAGCGAGGGTCCCGCCACGTACTCGACGACCAGGTACGGCTCCTCGGCGTCCGACGACACCTCCAGGATCCGCGCCGTACAGAACCCCGCGACCCGCCGTGCCGACTCGGCCTCCCTGCGGAACAGCCGCCGCGTCGACTCGTCGGCCGAGCCGCGCAGCACCTTCACCGCGACGCGCTTCCCGCCCCGGTCGTACGCCTCGTACACGACGCCCTGGCCGCCCTCGCCGAGCCGGGAGGCCGGCCAGTAGCCGCCGATCCGCTCCGGGTCCTCCGGCAACAACGGCGTACCCACGACACCACCCCCACCCCCGCGCGCCCGCGCGTCACTTCCGTCACGGGCGACTTGTCGGCCCATGCTCGGAGGCGGGCGGTCACGAGGTCAACGCGTGCCCCGACTCCCCACAAGTGAGAGGCCGGGGTCCGTTCCGTGCCCGTGCCTGTGCCCGTGACCGGCCCCGTCCCGAACCTGCGCGGGAGCGTGGACTACCAGATGCCCTTGGAGCAGCCCTTCTCGTTGGTGTCGAGCCAGATGACGCAGACGCGGGAGCCCGCGTCGGTGCCGTTCCAGTGCCAGCCGGTCTGGACCGTGCCGGAGCCCCACGTGTACGTGTGGGAGACCTTGGTCCAGTCGTAGTTCACGCTGCCGTCGGCGTTGTACCGCTTGCGCTCCAGCCACGCCTGGCAGAGGCCGCCGTTGTACGACTCGAAGACGCCCTTGATGTCCGAGTTGAACGTGTACGGGTCGATGTTCACGGTGTACGCGCGGCACTTGGCGGAGGGGCCCGCCCAGACGGTGACCATCGCGGACCCGTGCTGGTCGACCGTGGCGTACGCGGGCGTGTCGGTGGCGGCGGTCAGCAGGGCGGCGGAGACCGCGGCGAGGGCGAGCTTCTTCTTCACTGGAGCTCCAGAAGGGAGAGGGGCAGACAGGCCGGAAGGCATCTCACCACAAGAGGCCGGAAGTTGACCTTCGCTGCGCGCGAAGAGAAGTCTCTTGTGCACGCATGGTCAACTTCGCACGCCGCGACGGGCCCTGTGGGGCGGGAGGGTGGCCGGAATCCGCCGGGCGCCCGGCGGTTCGGGGCGCCCGATGGTGCGGGCGCCCAACGGTTCGGGCGCCCGGCGATCCGTGGTGGGTCAGGTCGCGTTCGGGCCGACGTCGGCCGTGGTCAGGGGGCGGCGGGTCGGCGCCAGGGTGGAGTACTCGTCGGCGCCGACGTCGCGGGCGGTGCCACGCGCGTGCCCGTCGGCGTCCTCGGTGACGGCCGGCGAGGTGAGGGTGGCGGCGTCGACGGCCGGGCTGGCGGCGGTGAGGCGGTGGACGCCGTCCGCGTCCTTGCGGAGCAGGGGGTCGACGCGGCGGAAGCCGCCTGCCGGGATGGTGCCGTTGGCGGCCGATCCCCAGAGGATGTTGCCCTGCCAGGTGAAGCCGCTGGTGGTGCCCAGGTTGACGAGGCTGCCGCTGGAGGCGACGAGGATGTTGTCGGCGACGACGACGTCACGCGGCTCGTGGGTCCGGCTCTCGCCGGAGATCGTCGCGGCGTTGCCGACGAGCGTGTTGTGCGCGACGACCGCCCGGTCGCAGGCGTCGTTCCCGCGCCGCTCCTCGGTGGTCTCGCCCGCGTGGTGGTCGCGGGTGGTGCCGCTGCCGATGACGATGCCCCGGGAGGTCGTACCGGAGATGTGGTTGTTCACCACGAGGTGGTCGTTGCCGTACAGGCGCACGCCGTTCTCGCCGCCGAGGACGTGGTTGCCGGCCACGGTCGTCGCGTTGCCGTGCCGCAGGACGATGCCGCCCTTGCTGTCGCGGAGGGTGTTGTAACGGATGGTGTTGCCGGAGGACTTGACCGAGATGGCCTCGGGATCGCCGTCGCAGCGCTCGAAGAGGTTGTACTCGACGAGGGCGTCGGCCGTGGACAGGGCGCGGTGGCTGACGCCGAGGCGGATCGCCTCGCCGCCGTTGGCCCCGGTGAAGGAGTGGTCGGCGAAGTAGTTGCGGAAGATGTGGGTCCGCTGGGCCATGGCGGTGGACCCCGGCCCGTCCACGACGAGGAAGATCCCCTGCGTCGTGCGGTGGTGGAAGTAGTTGCGGTCGATCTTCGCGTCGTCGCCGCGCACCGTCACCCAGTCGAGCCCGGCGCTGTCGGCGAGCTTGAAGTCGTTGCGCGTCAGCCGGATGCGGGAGCAGTCCGCCGGGACGGCGAGCGTGCTCGTCTGCCGGAAGGCGAAGCCGCTGATCGTGATGTTGCTGGAGCCCGAGAGGAGGAAGCTGACCGGCCCGCTGAGCACGGCACCGCCACGGCTGGCGGACACGACGGTGATCGGCGCGGCGGTGGTGCCCTGCTTGCCGGTGACTCGGATGCCGGCCGACGGGACGGTGTAGGCGCCGTCGGCGAGGACGATCCTGTCCCCGGGCACGGCCGCGTCGATCGCGCTCTGGAGCGCGGAGATGCTGCTGACGGTCACGGTGCCGGCCGCCGCGGCCGTCCCCGCCGCCAGACCGGACAGGGGGACGGCCGCGGCGGCCGAGCCCATCAGCGTCCCCTTGAGAAACGTACGTCGTCGCATGATGCCTCCTGGTGTGGTCTGGTCCACCCCACCTTCGACGCCGGCCCTGCCGTCTCGCTGTCGAACCGCTAACGCGCGCCTGGGAGAAGGGAATTCGGCGGGGAGAAGGGGGGAGAGAGAAGGGGGGCGGCCGCCTTCGGCGCGCTCGTGGCGGCCTGGCGGCGCGAGGAGGTGGGGACTGGCTGGCGGGACGGCTGGCGGGACGGCTCCTCACGGCCTTCGACGAGCGGTGCGCGGCACTCGCCGACGACCCCCGTCGCGGCACCTCGGGCAACGGCTTCTCCGGCCTCCTGAGACTGCGTACGGACTCCGAGGTTGGGCTGCGCGCCCTGGTGGAGTGTTACGGGCGCGGGCGCCACGTCCCGTACAAGGCGGACGACTACGCCCGGCTCACGCACGGCGCCTTCCGCTCCCGACTGCGTGCCTTCGGACCCGGCGGGGCGCGAGGGCGGTGCTCGGCGCGGGCGGCGGAGCCGACGCGCTCGACGACCCCGACCGCGACCGCGCCGCCGTCGAGCGGCTGATCCGGGTGAAGATCCCGCACGAGACCCCGAGCGTCCCGTCGCGCCAGCTCAGCGGCTGGCGCCTGGTCTTCGGCCCTGGGAGACCCTCGCGGTCTACGACCCCGACTTCGACCAGGAGTGCGACGAGGGCGCCCAACGCCGCTACCCTGGACGCCCGTTCCGCCTGCACTCGACGGTACGTCACCGTCCGCCCGCGCCGGCAGCCCATCTGGCACGCGGCGACCCGCGCGTCACCGCCGGTCGCTGAGGTTCGTCTCGTACGCCAGCTCGCGGACGTCCGGCTCCGGGTGGCGGCGCAGGGCGATGACGGCCGCGCGGCAGGGCTCGGGCCAGCCTTGGCGGATCCCGAGGGCGTTGGCGAGCGCGACGGCGAGGAGGCCGTGTACGAGGCTGCCGCCGTCGCGCAGGGACCGCACGGCGGCTAGGGCGGGGGCAGGGTCGGTGAGCGGCTTGCCGTACTGGTGCGCCTCCTCGACCGTCTTGGCCGCGAGGACCGCGAGAACCGGTCGGTTCTCGATCGCGGAGGTCAACCCGCCCAGGGAGAAGGTGAGTTCGGGCTCGGGTGCCGACAGGTCGAGTGCGTGGACGAGGAGAGAGACGCGGGTGGAGGTGAGCAGCGGCTCGTCCGCCAGCCGCCGGGCGAGGTCCGCGCACGTCCGGTGGTCCTGCCTCGGAGAGTCGAGGAGGGAACGCAGCCTGCGCAGGGCCGGCAGGTCGCCCTCGCGCCCGCCGCCCTCCCGTTCGCCGGCCGCGACGAGCGCCAGCAGCCGGTCCACGACGTCGCCCAGCAGGCTGCCGGGCTCCACGCCCCCGAGGGGGTGGGGGAGCCCGGACCGGGCCAGCTCGGTGAGATCGCTCCGCACCTGCCAGAGGTCCCGTGGCCTGGTGACGTCCGTATAGACGTCCACGAGGGCGGTGCCCGCCGCGGGCGCGTACCGCGCCCAGAGGGCGAGTCCGGTGAGGGTGAGGCGGGAGAGGGAGCCATGCGTCTCCTCCTTCTCCTCGTCGACGAACGGCAGCCGGGCCATGAGCTCCCCGAACCGCCGCCGGTGGGCCGGAGTCAGGTCGGCCGGCTTCACGTCGAGGAGCGCGCGACGGGCGGGTTCGGGTCCCTTGGCGACCGCCGCCTCCAGCAGATCCCACATCTCCTCGGCGGGCAGGAGCGTCGTGGCCAGCCCCACGACGGTGGCCTGGACGTCGGGGTGGACGCCGTGCGTACGGCCCACGGTGGACAGGAGTTCGGTGGCGGCCCCCGGGGGCAGATGGCGGGCGGCGAGCCGCGCGGCGGCCTTCCTGACCGTGACCTTCACTCCGAACTCGCGGGTCAGGACGGACCGGAGCAGGGCCGCGACCTGGGAGGGCCGGGCGTGGGAGGCCGCGCGGGCGGCGGCGGACCAGGCCGCCGCGGCCCGGTCGCCGCCCGCGTGGTCGAGCAGTGCGCCGAGGGCCGAGGCCGGGTCGTCCGTGTGGGCGGCGGCGTCCAGGGCGGCCGCCGCGAGAGCCGGCGCGGCGGGCTGGGTCGCGCCCTCCGCCGACGAGGCGTAGTGCAGGAGGAGGGCCCGTCCGTGCCGCGGAACCGGGGCGACCGCACGGAGGAGCGCGGCCCGTTCGTCGATTCCCCGGTCGGGATCGGCGACGACGGTCGCCGCGAGGCGGACGGCGGCCTCCTGCTGGCCGGGCAGCCAGCGGTCGGCGCGCTGGAACGGCGGCAGCGGCCGGTGAGAGCCCGCCACCGGAAACCGGCCGCCCGAAGGCGGAGTCTCCGCAAGGGCCGGGTCCAGAAGGTCGGTGCGCTCCGTGGCGAGGACGGCGAGCACCTGCGGCAGGAAGACCGCCGAGGGCTCCCGGGCCAGGAGCTCGGCGACGCGGGCGCCACGGGTCGAGGGATCGGCGAGCCAGGCCGCGGCGACGTCACCGAACACCGCGTCCGGGCAGATGCCGAGGGCCTGTTCGAGCCGGTCCTGGACCTCGGGAACCCCGTACGCGTGGCGGCCGCACGACTCGGCGAGCGCGAGCAGGGGCAGGACGTCGCCACGGGCGGCACTCCGGTCCAGCCACGGCTCGAGCGCGCCGACCACGGCGCGTACCCCGTCCGTACACAACTTCCCGTTCAGCGAGTCGAGTTCGACCGTGCCGGTGTGGGCGGTCAGCGCCTCCAGGAGGCGTGCGGCGAGCGGCAGCGCGGCGGCGTCACCGGGTGAGGACCTGGTGCCGGAGAGCAGGTCCACGGCGAGTCTGTGGATCACGTCGCGGGTCATGGAGGAGCAGTCCCGGGCCCTCAAGGCGTCCAGGCACAGACGCTCCAGGGACGCGGAACCGGAGCTGTCTCCTCCGGACGCGGGCTCGGGCTTGGGCTCGGACGCGTGGGCGCTCAGCGCGGCGGCCAGGTGGGGCGTCGGGAGGTGGGTGAAGGAGTCGATGACGTCGCCGCGGACGGGGTCACGCTCGTTGGCCAGACGGCCCGCGGCCAGGGCGAGGACGGCCGCGACCTCCTCCGGAGCACGGCTGAGGTCGGCGTTGACGATCAGGTGGTGCCAGGCCATCTGGCGCTGCTCGACGTCGCTCGTGCCGAGGGCGGCCAGCAATCTGGGGCGGGCCTCGGCCGGCGGCAGCAGGGCCGTCATGCCCATGATGTCCTGCTGCGAGCAGCCCTCGGCCGTGCGCGCGTCGAGGGCGGCGCGCGCACGGGCGTGCCGCTCGGCCACGGGCAGCAGAACGAGTACGCCCTCGTGCGCCCGGACGTTTTCGCGCGGGTCGCCCGCGGCGACGACGGCGTCCAGGAAGGCGCCCCGGCGCACGGGCGGCACCGCGCGCAAGAGGACGGGGAAGGCTTTCCGGTGGAACCACAGGGCCCCGAGTGCGGGCAGGGACGGCGGGTCGGCCGCCACCAGCTGACGCATGACAGCCGGCCCCGGCGTCCGCTCCCAGCGCGAAGCCGACCGGTCCGCCCCGGTGAACCACCGGACGATCCGCTCGGCGTCCACCGCGACGAGGTCGCCCAGCCGGTCATGGACCGGACCGGGCAGGTTGTCGGGCCCGTACTTCTCCAGCAGTTCCAGGACGCGCTCCGGCGCGGCGGGCAGCGCGACGGCAAGACCGGACGCGTACCGCCCCCACCACCCGTTGCGCAACCACCGTGTGAGGCCGACGAGTTCCCGCTCCGCATGGTCGAGCACCGCGAAGGGGTGGCGCAGGGCCAGCGTCCTCCATTCCTCGGACGTCAGCACCCCCGCGACCTCGGGAAGCAGCCGCGCGGTGAACTCCCGCGAGCAGCCCGGCAGCAGCAGCGCCGCGTCCCGGTCGCCGTACGCGACCCGCACCCGCCGCACGAGCCGCTCGGCGAGCCCGGCCCGCCGCCCGTCGCGCAGCAACCGCGCGAGGTCGGCACGGACGACGGCGGGCGCGTCACGGTAGGCGGCTTCGACGGCCGCCTCGATGGCTGCCTCGTCGGGAGCTGCGGTGGCCGCGTCCGGAACGGGCAACCGTCGCACACCGCGGAGCGCGTACCGGCGGACCACCGGATCGAGATCACCGAGGCGCGCCAGCAGATGGCGCGTGTCCCCGGCGGCGAGTGCTGCCAGCGCGCCCAGACGCCGCTCGTACGGACCGAGCGCGTCCAACTCGTCAAGCAGTGGCTGTAGTTCGCCCCGGGTCGCGAGCCGGTGCGCGGTGACGGCGGTGAACCTGAGCCGCGCGGAGTGGGGCAGGGGTTCGAGAGCGGCGAGCAGCTGGCCGGCGGGAGAGATCATCGCGGGCATTGTGCCTCGCACAGGCCACCGCTGCCCAGCGAATATCGAACGGGCCGGGAGCGGGGGGAGAGAGATGAAAGTGCCGACGATCACCCCGCCGATGATCACCCGGATATGCTGCCTCGGCCCACAGCCCAGGAAGGAACCCCCGCATGAGCAGCGCCACCTCCCCGTTCCCCGCTCGGATCGAGCTGAAGGGGGAAGGGCTCGTCCTGCGGGACTGGGCGGAGTCGGACGTGTCCGCGATGCCGGATCTGTTCGACGATCCCGACGTCGCGTACTGGACGCCGCTCGCCTCCCCCTTCGACGAGGCGGCCGCCGCCACGCGGCTGGTGCGGGCCCGGACGCTGCGCGCGGAGGGGACGACGATCCTGCTCGCGATCACCGTCGACGGCGGTGCGCCGCTCGGAGAGGCGATGCTGCGGCGCGTCCCCGGCGGCGCGGAGCTCGGCTACGCCGTCGGCCCGGCCCACCGCGGCCAGGGCCTGGCCGTCCGCGCGGTGCGCGTCATGGCCGCGTACGCCTTCGAGGAGCTCGGGATGGAGCAGGCGTTCCTGGAGCTGGAGGCCGAGAACGCCCCCAGCGTCGCCGTCGCCACGAAGGCGGGCTTCACCCTCCTCGACGTCCCCCTGATCGAGGGGGTGGAGAAGGGCCGCGCCTTCACCCTCCAGACGTGGGGGCTGACGCGGGCCTCCTGAACCCGCGCGGTGGACCCGTGCGGTGAAGTGCGCTGCGGCGTGTGGCAGTAGAGCAGAAAGGGATCAGTAGTGACCGATGGGGGAGGGAACCCGTACGCCCCCGGGCCGGGCGGCCATGGGCCGTACGCCCCCGGGCCGGGCGGCGGCCATGGGCCGTACAGCCACACCTTCAGCCCAGGGTGGGGTCCGGCGGCACCGGGCGCCGGGATCCCGCCGCAGCCCGGCTACGCGCCCAGCGTTCCGGCGCGCTCGGGGTGGATCCGCTTCCGGGAGGGGGACTGGCCGCCGTTCCTCCAGCAGGTGCGGCGGCTTAGGATGCACGGCTGCGCCTGGGGGCTGCTCCTGTTCTGCCTCTGGCCCGTACTGTTGCCGGTGCTCGCGTACCCGCTGGCCCGTACGGCGGCGCGGCAGGCCCACCGGAGGTTCCCGGTCCACGCGTACCCGCGCGTGGTGGACCCGTTCATGAAGCGGGTGCAGGACGCGCGGGCCTGGACCGCGCTGGCGGCGAGCTGCCTGATCCTCTTCGTGTACGGGACGGGCGCGGACCTCGCGGAGCTCCAGGAGCAGTACTTCCTCCGGGTCATCACGACCCCCTGGCTGCTGCTCCTCACCGCGCCGCTCATCATCCTGGCCGTCTTCCGCCTCGCGCCCCCGTCGGCCCGCCCCGTCATGCGTACCCACCTGGCGTCCTCGGGCCGCGCGGCGCTCTGGTACTTCGGGGCGTTCACCGCCGTGCCGCTGCTCTTCGCGGGCGTGGTGCTGCTGAGCGAGAGCTACGAGCCGCTGCGCCCGGTGATCACGATCGCCCTGCTGGGGCCGGTCATCTGGATGCTCTTCTACGTCGTCTTCGCCTCGCTCACCCTCGTCCCCTCCGCGTTCGGCATCTCCCGCGTCCACGCCGCGCTGCCCGCCCTCGTCACCGGCGTCCTCGTGTGGGAACTCGCCGCCGTCAACCTGGCGTTCTCGGGCATGCCGCCGGGTCCGCTCCTCGTCCAGCTGTGCGCGGTCGTCGGCGGTCCGGCCTCGGTCACGGCGCTGGCCTGGTGGGAACTCACCCGCCTGCGGGAGCGGTACGGGGTGACGCTCCGGGCCGTCACCGCCGGGCGGCCGGCAGGTCCATGAGGGCCAGCCGGGCGGGGTCGGTCACGGCGGTGATCTCGGTGACGCGGCCGTCGGCGACGGTGAAGACGAGGAGGGCGAGCGGGGTGCCGTCCTCGGCCCAGGAGAGGACGGCGGGGCGGCCGGCGACCGTCGCCGCGTGCCCGCGCGCCGCGCTGCCGGCCAGCCGGGCGCGGGTGGCGACCTCGGTGGCCCCGAGGGTGACGTACCGGCCCTGAGGGGTGTGGACGGTGAACCTCACCTCGGGGTGGAGGACCCGCAGCAGGTCCTCGAACCGGCCCTCGCCGGCCGCCGCCAGGAAGGCCCGGACCACCTCGCGCCGGTCCCGGCCGGAGCCCGCCGGCCGCTCGGCGGCGGTGCGCACCTTCCTGCGGGCGCGGCTCGCGAGCATCTTCGCCGCGTCCGCCGACTTGCCGAGAATGACGCCGATCTCGTCGTGCGGCACGGCGAACACGTCGTGCAGCACGAACGCCAGCCGCTCGTCCGGGCGCAGCGCGTCGAGGACCGTGAGCAGCGCGAGCCCGACGGAGTCCCCGAGCGCGACCAGCTCCTCCGGGGCGGGAGCGTCGTCGAGGGTCACGGTGCACGAGGGCAGCTGATCCTCGAACGACAGCTCCGGGCGGGTCCTGCCCGACCGCAGGACGTCGAGGCTGATGCGGCCGACGACGGTCGTCAGCCAGCCGCCGAGGTTGTCGATCGTGTCCGCGTCCTGACGCGAGAGGCGCAGCCACGCCTCCTGGACCACGTCCTCCGCGTCCGCGTGCGACCCGAGCACGCGGTAGGCGACGGCCCGGAGCCGGTCGCGCTGCGCCTCGAAGGCGTCGGTGAGCGGATCGGCGGGCTCGGTACCCGGCATGTGTTACCTCCCTGGGAGCTGCTGCGTCATGGGGATGACGGGCGCCGGGCCCGCGACGTAACCAGACGAAGGCGAGCACTCCCCGATGGAAAACCGGCTCAAGAACAAGACCACGGACAACCCCGACCTGTGGACCGCGATCCACCACCTCCACCAGGCGATAGCGGTCGGCGGGGTCGACCCGAAGCTGCTCGCGCTGGTACACCTGCGCGCCAGCCAGATCAACGGCTGCTCGGCGTGCGTCCACGCCAGTGTCGCCGGAGCGAGGCAGGCGGGCGAGACCGAGGAGCGGCTGCACCACGTGGCGGCGTGGCGCGAGGCGCCCTTCTACACGGACCCGGAACGCGCGGCACTGGCGCTGGCCGAGGCCGCGACGCGGCTCCAGGACGGCGCGGAGGGCGTCACGGACGAGATCTGGGAGGAGGCCAAGGCCCACTTCAGTGAGGAGCAGATCGGTGCGATCACCCTGGAGGTCGCGCTGACGAACTTCTTCAACCGGATCAACCGCACCATCAAGGAGCCGGCGGGGAGGAGCTGGGGCTGAGCGTGGCCAGGGGGGGGTGGTTCGGGGGGTGGTGAGGGGGTGGCGAGGCGGTGGTCAGGGGGTGGTTAGGGTGGCGGTATGACTCCGCCTCCCGACGCGACCGCGCTGGACCGGCTGGACCGGCTGGACCGGCTGGATCGGCTGGACGCGTACCTGGAGGCCCTCTGGGACGGCGCCGGCGTCCCGACCGCCGAGGAGGCGTCGTGGCACGGGGGCCGGGCCGAGGAGGGGCAGCTCGTCCTGTGGGCCCTCGACCGGCTCCGACGCCTCCCGCGCGAGCCCAGCGAGGACTTTAGGCGCCAAGTGGGCGGTCTGCTCGGCGAGTTCAGGAGTCGACGCTGCCCGTGGAACGCTGCGGCGCTGCGGCTGCTCGACGACACGTACACGTTCGTGGCGACCGGTCCTCGGCGCCACGACGACTGGGCGCATGACGTCCGCGCCGTGATGCACCGGTCGGTCCGTGACCCCCGGGGCTGGATCCGGCTGGACGGCGACCGCGTCAACGACGTCCGCCGCGCCTGGCCCGCGTACCCCTTCGACCCTCCCCCCGCGTCCGACCTCCCCGCCCGCCTCCACTCCCTGGCGGCGGACGGGGCGGTCGCCGCGCTCACCGTCATGGCCGAGGAGTGGCAGTCGGAACCGGCCCCGGTCCGGGCGCGCCCCGACCGTGACTCGCTCCTGGCGGACGCCCGTACCCTGCTCGACCGGTACGGTGCCGACGCGCGGTTCTGGACGAACGCGACCGCCGCCGCCGGCGACCCGGCCCCCGACTTCGTCGGAACCGGGCTGGCGGGCACCCGGTCCCACCGCTTCGTCACCAGCGAGTACGTCAACGGCCTGGACCTCTTCGAGGACTTGGGCGTGATCGCGGTGAGTGCCGAAGAGGTGGGCGTCTTCTGGTCGTTCGGAGCGTACTGACCCCGTGGACGCGACATCCGAAGGCATGACGCCGCTTCCCTCCCTCACCTTCGTGCGCCACGTCGACGGCCTCCGCCACCGCTTCGAGCGCGCCGGCGAGCGCGGCGGGCGTCCCGCCTACCGCCGAACGGACGGGGACGTGTGGTGCGTCTGGTCGCCGGCCGAAGGCTGGCACTGCGAGATCGCCGACGGACTCGTCACCGCCCACCCCCTGGACGGCCGCGCCGATACGCCGGAACCCCCGGCCACCGTCTGGCGCAGCTTCAAGAACGACCGCTCCTACCTCTACGACCTCCGGCTCGATACCCACCCGTGAGAAATCACATCGACACGGGCCGCGAAGATCGGAGAGGCTTCGCGCGATGACCAGAATCGACGACACACCGCCCGCGTGGGACGAGCGCACCCAGCTCACCACCTTCCTCGACTACGCACGCGACACCGTCCGCGCCAAGTGCGACGGCGTCTCCGAGGAGAACGCGCGCAAGGCGCTGCTCCCGGGCTCGCCGCTCATGACCATCAGCGGACTGATCAACCATCTGCGCTGGGTCGAGTACTACTGGTTCCGCGTGGTCTTCCTGGGCGAGGAGGACGAGGGCCCCTGGACCGACGAGGACCTCGACCGCGAGATGCGGATCGGGGTCGACTTCCCGGTCCGGCAGCTGCTCGACGAGTACGCGGAACACAGCGCTCGCCACCGCGAACTGGTCGCGGCCCACGGCCTCGACATCAAGGCGCAGCGCCCCATCCGCAACGGCCTCCACGTCGACCTGCGCTGGATCCTCCTACACCTCACCGAGGAGACGGCCCGCCACAACGGCCACCTGGACATCCTGCGCGAGCTGCTCGACGGATCGACCGGCGCATGAACACCGAGCCCGAGGCGTGGTACGGCGCCAGAACCTTCTACCGCTGGCTGACCTGGGAGAACCGCCCCTACGAGGAGCGCGTCGTACTGTTCCGGGCGCGCTCCCTGGACGAGGCCATCGAAGGGGCCGAACGGGAGTCGGCCGAGTACGCCCGGGACAACGACCTCGCACTCCTCGACATGGTGCAGGTCTACCGCATCTCCGACGGCGACGAGGACCTGGCCGCAGGCACGGAAGTGTTCTCCCAACTGCACGCCCTCGACGTCCCGGCACACGAATTCCTCGACCGCTACGACTCGGGCCCGGCCCACACGCAGACCAGCGAGTGAGGCCGCTCGGGCCCGCCGAGGAACTCGCGGGCACCACGGAGCCTGGTGGTCAGGCGCCGCTGCGTCGCGGTGGTGCTGAGGCGGACATCCAGCGCGCCGGGGACGCCCGCCTCCGCTCGGGTGCCGGCGGGGACGAGGGACGGGGCGATGCCGTCGCGCCGGGCAACGAGGAGGCCCAGGGCGTGGCGGCTGATCGCATCGGTGCCGGCGAGGTGGAGGACGCCGGTGAGGTCGGACGCCGTGAGTTCCCAGAGGGCGGCCGCCAGGTCGGCGACATGGACGGGGCAGCGGACGTCGTCGGTGAACAGGGCGCCCTGTCGTCGGCCGGTGGCGAGTTCGTGCACGAGGCGTTCGTGGCCGGATCCGCCGTCGCCGATGATGAGCGAGGTACGGGCCACGACCGCGTCGGGATGGAGGAGCCGTACTGCCGTCTCCCCGGCCGCCTTCGCGGCCCCGTACGGCGTCACCGGGTCCGGGAGCGCCGTCTCTTCGTAGTGCACGCGTACGCCGGAGAACACCGCGTCACTGGAGACATGCAGCAACCGGATCCCACGCGCCGCCGTCCCCTGCGCCAGCCGAACTGCGCCGTCGGCGGTGACCTCCCAGTCGGCGTCGCCACTGGACGCGTTGATCACGACATCGGGCCGCACCGCGTCCAGGACCGCGCCGACGCCGTCCGGATCACGGAGGTCCAGATGGTGCCACGGCACGCTGGAGGCCACCCCGGGGCGGGAGTTGAAGGTGGCGGCTGCGGCGCGGCCGGTCACGCTCGCCTGACGTACCAGCTCCGTACCGAGGAAGCCTGTGGCTCCGATGATCAGCACCGTCATGCCTGGCCACGGTAGTGGAAGAGCGGGTGGTGGCGGGGGCCCCGGGGCACCCTCCTCTGCGCTGCTCGACCGGAAATGGGGCGGAGGCGTCGCAGGCCCGCCGGGTACCGTGGCGGGGTGAGTGGGAGTTTGCCGGCCGATGTGGCCGAGGTACTGGTGGCTGTGTTGGACGGGGACGATCCGGTGCATGCCGCGTTGTTGCGGCAGATGCCGTATCTCCGGGTGGCGGGGTGTTGTGGGTGTGGGTGTGAGAGTCCGGATTTTGAGCTCGACCGCAGTCAGGTGGAGCCGGCTCCGGTCGAGCCCGGCACCTTCGTGGCGGCCGAGGTTCCGCTCTTCACCGAGAGCGGTGACTGCCCTGGGATGGTCATGGTGTTCACGCGGGGCGGCTATCTGGCCTGGCTGGACATCTGCTCGTGGAGTGACGACGTCGAGGTGAACCTCTCCAACGCGGTCCGGTGGTTGCGGGGCCCTCGCCGCACCTGACCCCGGGGCGGGTTCAGACGTCCAGGATCGCCGGGTCCGCCGCTTCGATGGCTACGGAGCACGCGTGGCGTGCCTGCGCGCGGAGGAGGTCGCGGCATGGTGAACGACTGCGAGGAGAAGGACGGCCGGGCGGACCGGGAGCCGGAGGCCGCCGGGCCGGCGACGGTCCTCGAAGCCGTCGGACTGCGCAAGACGTACGGCGGCGCCGTCGCCGTCGACGACGTGTCGTTCACCCTCGCGGCCGGCGCACGCCTCGCCGTCGTGGGGGAGTCCGGCTCCGGCAAGATTACTGTGGCCCGCATGCTCCTCGGCCTGGAGACCCCCGACGCGGGCACCCTCACCGCGTGCGGCCGCGCCCGCCCCCTCGGCGGACGCGTCACCTCGCGCGAGCGCCGCCGCCGCGCCCGCGAGATCCAGATCGTCTTCCAGGACCCGTACGCCTCCCTCGACCGGCTCCAGTCCGTCGGCGACGTCGTCGACACGGCCCTCGCCCTCCACTTCCCGCTCGACCGCGCCGAACGCCGCACCCGCGCCACGGAACTCCTCGCCTCCGTGGGCCTCAACGCCACCTCTCCATGCGCCCGGCCCAGCTCTCCGGCGGCCGGCGCCAACGGGTCGCCCTCGCCAGGGCCCTGGCCGTCGAACCCCGCGTCCTCGTCCTCGACGAGGCGGTCGCCGCGCTCGACGTCTCGATCCAGGCCCAGATCCTGAACCTCCTCGCCGACATCCGCGAACAGCACGAGATCGCGTACGTCTTCATCTCGCACGACCTGGCCGTGGTCCACCAGATCAGCGACCGCGCCCTGGTGATGCGCGGCGGCCGCGTCGTCGAGGAGGGCCCCACCGGCCGCCTCCTGGCCGACCCGGCAGAGGAGTACACCCGTCAGCTCCGCGCCGCCGTTCGCAGCCGGCCTGATTCCGAGAAGTACGCTCCGGTGTCCGGCCCCGTGGCCGGGCGCCGGCGCCACCCCGGACGCCTCCCTCCCTCACCGCGACTCATCCCACCCCGGCACCATCGGAGTTCCCGTATGAAGACCCTCGTCACCGCGAGTCATGTGATCGGATACGACCCCGAGGCCGACGACCACGTCCTGATCCGGGACGGCCAGGTCGTCTACGAGGGCTCCCGCATCGTGCACGTCGGGCGCGGGTACGACCCCGCCGCGTGCGACGTGGTCGTGGATGCCGGACTCGCGCTGGTGGGGCCGGGTTTTGTGGATCTGGACGCGCTGGCGGACATCGACCACGCCCTTCTGGACACGTGGCACGCCGACGACCGGGGCCTGGAGTGGTCGGAGGAGTACGTGCTCGGCGGCCCGAGGGCGGTGTTCGACGCCGAGGACCGGGCCTTCATCCGCGAGTACGCCCTCACGCAGCTCATCCGCAACGGCATCACCACGGCGATGCCGATCGCCGCCGAGACGCACTCCGCCTGGGCGGAGACGTACGACGACCTGGTGAGCGTCGCGGACAGCGCGGCCCGCTTCGGGCTGCGCATGTACCTCGGCCCGAGCTACCGCAGCGGTGTCCCCGTCGTCACCGCCGACGGGACCCGCACCCGCCACTGGCGCCCCGAGCGCGGGGAGGAGGGCCTGGCGGACGCGATCCGCTTCGTCCGCGACCACGACGGCGCGCACGACGGCCTGATCCGCGGCGCCCTGCTGCCCTGCCGGATCGAGACCCTGACCCCGGACCTGATGCGGGCGACGGCGGCGGCGGCCGAGGAGCTGGACTGTCTCGTACGCCTCCACTGCCTCCAGGGCACCGGCGAACGGGCGCACCTGGCCGAGGAGCACGGCACCACACCGCTGGCCCTGCTCAAGGAGACGGGCCTGCTGGGCCCGCGCCTGCTGATCCCGCACGCGATCTACATCGGCGGGCACAGCGAGGTGGAGACCCCGTACGCGGGCGAGCTGGAGGATCTCGCGACGGTCGCGGGGATCGTGCACTGCCCGCTGACGATGGTGCGGTACGGGGCGGCGCTGGAGGACTTCGACCGGTACCGGGCGGCGGGGGTGAACATCGCGATGGGGACGGACTCCTTCCCGCCGGACATGATCCGCAACATGGACTACGGCACCAACCTGTCCAAGCTCACCACCGGCCGGCTGGAGGCGGGCTCGGCCGCCGACTACTACCGGGCGGCCACCCTCGGCGGAGCCAGGGCCCTGGGCCGTACCGACCTCGGCAGGCTCACGCCCGGCGCCCTCGCGGACCTCGTCGTCGTCCGTCTGGACGGTCCGCGCACGGGCCCGGTGGACGACCCGCTCCGCACGCTGCTGATGAACGCCTCGGGCGCGGACGTCGACACCGTCGTCATCAACGGCCGCACCGTCCTGGAGGCCGGCACCGTCCCCGGCCTCGACGAGACCGCGTGGCGCACCCGCGCGCAGGGAATCTTCGACCGCATGAAGGACGCCTACGCCGACCGCGATCACTTCCACCGCACCACGGCCGACCTCTTCCCCGACTCCTTCACCTCATGGGCGTGAGCCCGCCCAGCTGACGACACAAGAGCTGACTGTTCGTCAGTTCTGTGCCATGCTCCGCGCATGACCGCAGCCGACCCGCCTCCGCGCCCCTCCGGCCCGCCGCCCGACGTCCTGGCCCCGGCCAAGCTCGGGCCCGTACGGCTGCGCAACAGGGTCATCAAGGCGGCGACGTTCGAGGGGCTCACGCCCGAGGCCGTGGTCACCGACGAACTCATCGAGTACCACCGGCGTCCCGCCGCCGGAGGTGTGGCGATGAGCACGGTCGCGTACTGCGCCGTGGCCCCCGAAGGGCGCACCCAGCGCGCGCAGTTGTGGATGCGGCCCGAGGCGCTGCCCGGTCTGCGCCGGCTCACCGCCGCCGTCCACGAGACGGGCGCGGCCGTCTCCCTCCAGCTCGGGCACGCGGGTCCGGTGGCCGACGCCCGCTCGAACCGGCTGCCCTCGCTGTCGCCGATGGGCGGCTTCAACCCGGTGAGCCTGCGCCGCGACCGGGCGGCCACGGCGGAGGACCTCGCCGGGGTGGTCAGGGCGCACGCGGCGGCGGCCCGGCTGGCCGTGGAGGCCGAGGCGGACGCGGTGGAGCTTCACCTCGGGCACAACTACCTGGCCAGCGCCTTCCTCAGCCCCCGGCTCAACCGCCGGACCGACGCCCATGGCGGCCCGCTGCGCAACCGGGCCCGCCTCGCCCTTGACCTCGCCCGCGCGGTGCGCGAGGAGGTGGGGGACCGGATCGCGATCACCGCGAAGCTGAACATGACCGACGGCGTGCGCGGCGGGCTCTCCCGGGAGGACAGCCTCCAGGTCGCGCGGTGGCTCCAGGAGGAGGGCTCGGTGGACGCCCTCGCGCTGACCGCCGGAAGCTCCCTGCTCAATCCGATGTACCTGTTCCGGGGCGACGCCCCGGTGAAGGAGTTCGCGGCCCGGTTCCCGCTGCCGCAGCGGCTGGGCCTGCGCACGGTGGGCCGCTCGTTCCTGCGGGCCTACCCGTACGAACCGCTCTATCTCCTCGACGACGCCCGGCCGTTCCGCGACGCGCTCGCTCTGCCGCTGATCCTCCTCGGCGGGGTCACCGACCGGGAGGGCATGGACCGGGCCATGGCCGACGGTTTCGAGTTCGTCGCCATGGCCCGGGCCCTGCTCCGCGAACCGGATCTGGTACGCCGCCTGGGCGACGCGCCGGAGACCCGCTCGCTCTGCATCCACTGCAACCGCTGCATGCCCACCATCTACACGGGCACGCACTGCCCGGTCATCGACCCGGCCTGACCTGACTGGCCGGACTGACCGGACCGACCTGACTCAGGCCGTGGTCCCGACCGGAGCCGACGCCGGCGCCGGGGTGGCCGGGGCGGTGGCGAGGCGGCGCAGGTGGGCGTCCCGCAGGCGCAGGGTGCACCAGATGCCGATCACGGAGACGCCCATGAGGGCGGTGGCGGGCGGCCAGTACGCGCCGCCGGCGAGGGACGACAGCCAGACCGCGACGACCGGGGCGAAGCCGCCGAAGATCATGTTGCAGACCTGGTAGGAGAGCGAGATGCCGGTGTAGCGGACGTGCGGGGCGAAGCCGTCCGCGAGGATCGCCGCGATAGGTCCGTACAGCGCGGACATCACGAAGCGCATCGCCAGCATCATCAGGTAGATCAGGACGACGCTGCCGCTGTCCATGACCAGGAACTGAGGGATGGACAGGAGGACGACGCCGACGAGGCCACCGACGACGACCCGGTGCGCGCCGATCCGGTCGCCCAGGAGGGCCAGGAAGGGCGTGACGACCAGTTCCAGGAAGGCGGCCAGGGTGAGGCCGTTGAGGAGCATCGACTCGGACAGGTGCAGGGTGTCGGTGCCGTACGCGAGCAGGTAGCTGGTGACGACGTAGTAGCCGCCGGTGGCGGTTGCCAGCGCGAACACGCCGACGAGGACGGTCCGCCAGTCCTTCTGGAGGACCTCGGTCACGGGCAGCTTGCCGTCCGTGTCCTGCTCCGCGTGGATGTCCTCCATCACCGGCGAGTCCTCCAGCCGGGTGCGGATCACCAGGCCGATGACAACCAGGACGGCGGAGGCGAGGAACGGCACGCGCCAGCCCCAGCTGTCGAACGCCTCGTCCCCGAAGAGGTTCATGAGGGTGAACGCGCCGGTGGACAGCAGGGCGCCGACGGAGGAACCCAGCTGGGCGAAGGAGCCGTAGAAGGTGGACTTCCCGTTCGGGGCGTTCTCGACGGCGATCAGGACCGCGCCGCCCCACTCGCCGCCGATGGCGAGGCCCTGCACGAGCCGGAGCACGATCAGGAGGATCGGCGCGAGGACGCCCACCTGGTCGTACGTGGGCAGGAGGCCGATCGCGAAGGACGCGATGCCCATCATCAGAAGGGTGATCACCAGGGTCTTCTTGCGGCCGACCCGGTCGCCGATATGGCCGAAGACGATCCCGCCGAGCGGGCGCAGCAGGAAGCCGATCGCGAACGTGGCGAAGGAGGAGAGGGTCTTCAGCGCGGGTGGCATGTCCGCCGGGAAGAAGACGTCGTCGAAGACGATGGCCGCGGCGGTCGCAAATGCGTAGAAATCATACCACTCGATGGAAGTTCCGGCGAGTGCGGCGAGGGCCGATCTGAACGGGTTCCGGGAAGGTGCGGGGGTGGTGCGGTCCGTCATGGGGGACCTCCGGCGGGAAGGAGAAGGGGGACGGGGAGGAGCGGCACGGGCCGGCCGCGGGTGTGCGGGCCGGCCGGGGGGTGTGCCGGCCCGCGGGCGTACGGCGGGTGGGTCAGCGGCCGGAGGTCCAGGCGCGCCGGCCGCCCACCCAGGTCTCGCGCACGCGGATGGCGGGGAGTTCCTCGGCGGTGACCGTCAGGGGGTCCGTGTCGAGGACGGTGAAGTCGGCGAGCATGCCGGGGGCGAGGGCGCCGACCTCGTGCTCGCGGTGCAGGGCGCGGGCGGCCGCCCCGGTGTGGGCGTGCAGGCCGTCCGCCACCGAGAGCCGCAGCGCCTCGTCGCCGAGCACCGTGCCGAGGACCGTCCGGCGGGTCGCCGCGGCGGAGACGGCCTCCAGCGGAGCGGGCGGGGCAACCGGCGCGTCCGAGGAGAAGACCACCGGCACGCCCGCCTCGGGGCAACGGCCGGCCGGGTTGTAGCGGTGGCCGAGTTCGCCGACCGCCGTGAGCGTGCCGTCGCCGGTGCGCAGGTGGTGCTGGGGCTGCATGACGGGGACGACGCCGAGGCTGCCCATCCGCGTGATCTGCTCGTCGGTGGGCAGGCCGCAGTGCTCGATCCGGTGGCGCATGTCGGGGCGGGGACGGTCGGCCTGGGCCTTCTCGATCGCGTCGAGCACCATGCCGATCGCGTAGGGGGACTGCGCGTGGGTGGCGGTCTGGAGACCCGCCGCGTGCGCGCGCCGGACGATCTCGGCGTACTCCTCGACCGAGTGGTACAGCTGCCCGTGGTGGCAGCAGTCGGCGGCGTACCCCTCGGGGAAGTACGCGGTCCAGCCGCCCAGCGTGCCGTCCGCGTAGAACTTCACGCCCTGGATACGGAAGCGGTCGTCGCCGAAGCCGCGCACCGCGCCGAGTTCGAGGGCGGTGTCGAGGAGCGCGGAGGTGAGGTAGGCGGAGACGCGCATGCGCAGGGAGCCGTCGGCGTGGGCGCGCAGGTAGGTCTCCATCTCGCGGCGGGAGACCTGCGCGTCGCCGATGGTGGTGACACCCGCGGCGAGGAAGACCTCCTGGGCGCGCAGCAGGTGATCGGCCATGATCTCGTCCGGCTCGGAGAGGTGGAAGTTCGGGCCGTGGTTGCCGATCTTCACGCCGGCCGGGCCGGTGAGCAGGTCGCAGGCCGCGTCCCACAGCTGCCCGTCGGGCTCGCCGTTCTCGAAGCGCCCGATGCTGCCGCCCTCGGGGGAGTCGGTGCCCGCGGTGATGCCGCAGACCCGCAGGGTGTGGGAGTTGACGACGCCGCCGTGTCCGGAGGCGTTCATCACGTACACCTCGCGGTCCTCGGCCACCCGGTCGAGGTCGTGGCAGGTGGGGTGGCGCTGCTCGGCGAGGCGGCGGTGCTCGTACCCGAAGCCGCGCACCGGGACGCCGCCGGGCAGGTCGCGGGCGGCCTCGCGCAGCACCGCGACGAGGGTGTCGATGTCGGGGACGCGCTCGGGGCGCAGGTCCACCCACGCCAGCGCCTGCCCGTACATGACGGGGTGGCAGTGGGCGTCGACGAAGCCGGGGTGGACGAGGCCGCCGTCCAGGACGATCTCCTCGTCCACGCGCCCGAGGGCGGCGCGGGCCTCCTCGACGGTGCCGACGTGGACCACGCGCTCACCGCGGACCGCCAGGGCCTCGGCGCGCACCGAGGTGCCGGCGGCGGCCACGGGGGCGCCGGTGACGAGGAGCGTGCGGTCGGGGGACACGGAGGGAGGGGTGGGCATGGCGGGGTCCTTGCTTTCGACCTGGGGAGGGCAGAGGGCCGACAGACGATTCGGCCTGCTGAACCATAAGGAACGAACGAGTGATCCGCCAAGGGGTATCCGAGCAACTTTTTGTAAAGGTGAGACGCCTGTGGGCTTCCGTATCGACTGTCGGAGGGTGGATGGGGCTCGGTGGGGGTGTGCGGGGAGGGTGTGGGCGGGAGGTCAGGCGGGGTGCGGGCCCAGGTCGTACCGCTCCTTGACCAGCTCCAGGTGGAGCCAGCTCTCCACCTCGCGTACGGCGGGCAGGGCGCGGATCTCCTCCAGCGTGGCGCGCACGGCCTCGAACGACTCCGCCGTCACCGTCCCGACCAGCTCGGCGCGGCCCAGGCAGGTGGAGAGGAAGGAGACGCGGGTGTGCCGGGCGACCTCCTCCGCGACGGGCGCGGCCGGGCCCGTCACGCGCAGGGAGAAGCCGCAGAGGTAGCCCATGCCCAGGACGTCGGGCCGCACCAGGGCGACCACCTTGGCCACGCCGCCGTCCAGGAGGCGCAGCGTCCTCGTCCGGGTCGCGCCGGCCGAGAGGCCGACGCGGACGGCGAGTTCGGCGAACGGCAGCCGCCCGTCGTCCTCCAGCTCGGCGAGGATCCGCTCGTCCAGCGCGTCCTGGACCTCGACCGTCGGCTCCTGGGTGAGCAGGTACGGATCCTTCACGTGGCGGGTCGCCACCAGCGGGTCCACCGTGCGCACCCCCGGCAGGGCCCGGATGTGCTCGATGGTCCGCTCCAGCTCGTCGAAGCCCGCGGTGCGCAGCTCCGTCATGATCGCCCGCCGTCCGCTGGTCAGCGTCACGAACGGGGCCTGGGGGAGGGCGGCGATCTCGCGCGCGACCGGGGCGGCCGGGCCGCGGGTGTCGATGGCCAGATGGGCGGAGGCCGAGAGGCCCCGGACCGCGGGGTGCACGATCGCCGCGACCCGCACGGCCCCGGACTCCTGGAGGCGCTGGACCCGCATCCGGGCCGCCGGGCGCGACAGGCCCACCTGCTGGGCGAGCGTCTCGTAGGTCAGCCGTCCGTCGCCCTGTAGTGCTCGCACGATCGACAGGTCGGTGTCGTCGAGTTCCACGCGTCGTCCCCTCCGCTTCGGTGTCCCGCCCGGCCGCCGGTGCGGCCGAGCCCGCCCATTGTCGATCAGCAGCTGGGCGGTGACGTGATCCCGGCCCCTGGTGGGACCTCGATGAGATCTATCATCTCCTCTGCTCTAGACAGACTCCACAGTCGAAACGTAAGTTCACTCTGAATTTGACGAACGAATCATCTCTGGAGATCTCATGGGGCGACCGGTGGTCGTGATCACCGACACTGAGGAGCTCGACCCCGGGCCCGGTGTACGGCTCCTCACCGACGGCGGATTCGACGTGCGGGTGGTCGGCAGCCGCGATCCGGACCGGATCGCCGCCGCGGCCCACGACGCCGACGCCGTGATCGTCGGATACGCGAAGATCGACGCGGCCCTCCTCGACCGCATGCCCCGGGTGCGCCTCCTGGCCACCATGTCGGCCGGCTACGACATGATCGACACCGAGGCGGCGGCCCGGCGCGGCCTGTGGGTCACCCACCTGCCGGACGCCGCGACGGAGGACGTCGCCGTCCACGCCCTCGCCTCCGCCCTCAGCCTGCTGCGCCGGCTCCCGCAGGCCGACGCCGCCGTCCGGTCCGGCGGCTGGAGCACCGACTTCACCGAAGTCCCCCGCCGCGTCGGCGAGGCGACCCTGGGACTCGTCGGCATGGGCCGCATCGCCCGCGCCCTCGTGCTGCGCGCCGCCCCGCTCTTCGGCCGCGTCGTCGCCTACGACCCCCGGGCCGAGCATTGGCCGGAGGGTGTCGAGCGGCTCGGACTGGACGACCTCGTCGACCGGTCCGACGTGATCTCCCTGCACGTCCCGTCCACCGCCGAGACCCGGGGCATGGTGAACACGAGCCTGCTGGCCCGCACGCGCCCCGGCGCGCTGCTCGTCAACGTGTCCCGCGGCGACCTCGTCGACGCCGAGGCACTCCTCGCGGCCCTCGACAGCGGACAACTGGCCGGCGCCGCCCTCGACGTCTTCCCCGTGGAACCCCCCGCCCCCGGCGACCGGCTCCGCACCCACCCCCGCCTGCTGCTCTCCCCGCACAGCGCCTTCCTCAGCGACGCCTCCCTGCGCGCCTACGCCACGGAGCCGGCCCGCAACGTCCTGGCGTGGTGGACGACGGGCCGACCGCTGACTCCTGTCGTCACCCCCGCCGGCGTCGGCGCTGCCGCCGCCGCACCCGCCGCCCCTGCCACCGCACCCGTCGCCCCTGCCGCCGCCACCCGTACACCCCGCACCCACGGAGCCTCCGCGTGACCGACCTCCTCACCACCCCCGCGACCCCCGCCACCCCGACCGACCTGGCCGACCTGGCCGCGGAGGAGCTCCGCCTGCGGCGCGAACTCGCCGCCGTCTACCGGCTGGTCGCCCACTTCCGCATGACGGACCTGATCTTCACCCACATCTCCCAGCGGCTGCCGGGCCCCGACCACCACTTCCTCATCAACCCCTACGGCCTCCTCTTCGAGGAGATCACCGCCTCCAACCTCGTACGGATCGACCTCGACGGAAACCCCGTGGAGCCCACCCCGCACCCGGTCAACCCCGCCGGCTTCGTGATCCACAGCGCGATCCACAAGTCCCGCCCCGACGCGCACTGCGTCCTGCACACCCACACCAAGGCCGGATGCGCCGTCGCCGCCCAGAAGGGCGGACTGCTCCCCGTCAACCAGATGTCGATGGAGTTCCACAACCGCGTCGGCTACCACGACTACGAGGGCGTCGCCCTCAACCTCGCCGAACAGCAGCGCATCGTCGAGGACCTCGGCACCCACCCCGCCCTCATCCTCCGCAACCACGGCCTGCTCACCGTGGGCGACAGCGCCGCCCAGGCGTTCCTGCGCATGTACTACCTGGAGAAGGCGTGCGAGATCCAAGTGACCGCCCAGGCCGGCGGCACTCCGCTGATCCTGCCCCCGGAGGAGGTCTGCGAGTACACCGCCCGTCAGCTCGCCGGTGACACGGACGCCGAGGCCGACTTCCAGGACGACATCGCCTACGACCTCGCCTGGGCCGCGATGCTCCGCCTCGTGGAGCGGATCGCACCCGACTACAAGGACTGACCCTGGAACCCGCCTTCCGTGCTACGCCCGCGGCCGGTCGGGAAGGCGGACCGTGACGAGGAGGCCGCCGGCCGGGCGGGCGTCGAGTTCCAGGGTGCCGCCGTGGGCGCGCACGACGCTGTGCACGAGGGCGAGGCCCAGACCGACACCGGCGTGTTCGTCGGTGCGGACGCGTTCCGTCCCCCGCTGGAAGGGCTCGGTCAGGGTCGGTACCAGGTCCGGTGCGAGCGGAGGACCGGTGTTCTCGACCCGTACGACGCTGGTGCCGCCCCGCGCCTCGGTGTGGACGGTCGCCGTGCCGCCGGCGGGGAGGTTGTGGACGAGGGCGTTCTGGACGAGGTTCGTCATCATCCGCAGCAGGAGCTCCGCTGACCCGCTGGTCCGCGTCGCGCCGCCGGTGACGTCGAGCGTGATCCCGCGCTGTTCGGCGAGGGGGAGCAGGGTCTCGGCGGCCTCCTCGGCGACGAGGGAGAGGTCGACGTCTTCCCGGGCGAAGTTCCCGCAGTCGCTGCGGCTGAGCAGCAGAAGGGCCTCCGTGAGGCCGATCGCGCGCGTGTTGACGACCTGGAGGCGCTCGATGAGTTCCTCCCGGTCGCGGGTGGGGTCCTTGCGGGCGACGTCGAGCAGCGTCTGCGAGATGGCCAGCGGCGTACGCAGCTCGTGCGAGGCGTTCGCGGCGAACCGCCGCTGCTCGGCCACGTGCGCCTCCAGCTGCCCGAGCATCGTGTCGAAGGTGTCGGCGAGTTCGCGGAACTCGTCCTGGTGCCCCTCCATGCGGATCCGGTGGGACAGCGACCCGTTCCCGGCCGTCCGAGCCGCCGACGTGATCCGGGTGAGCGGCGCGAGCATCCGCCCGGCGAGGACCCAGCCCCCGACGAGGCCGAACACCAGCAGGAACGCCATCGCCACGGCCGCGGCGGGGAAGAAGGTGCGGACCAGGAGGTAGCGGTTGGGCGAGACACCGAGCAGCCCCTGGGTGTTGTCCGGGATGTAGCGCAGCAGGAAGCCCCACACGACGGCCAGGAGCAGAGCCCCGGCGATCGACAGGAACCCGGCGTAGCTGAGGGTGAGCTTCAGCCGGACGCTGATTCCGGGCGGTCTACGCATGCGGACGTCCGGAGTCTTCGGGATGGGGCGTGCTGGGCTCGGGCTCGGTGTCGATGCGGTAGCCGACGCCCGGCACGGTGGCGATGACCCAGGGTTCGCCGAGCCGTTTGCGCAGGGCCGAGACCGTGATGCGTACGGCATTGGTGAACGGGTCGGCGTTCTCGTCCCACGCCCGCGCCAGCAGCTCCTCGGTGCTGACGACCCCGCCCTCGGCGGCGACGAGGACGTCGAGCACGGCGAACTGCTTGCGAGTGAGGGCCACGTACCGCCCGTCGCGGTAGACCTCCCGGCGGAAGGGGTCGACGCGCAGGCCGCCGAGCTCACGGACCGGAGGCCGGGAGTGGCCGCGGCGGCGGTCGAGCGCCCGCAGCCGCAGGACGAGTTCCCGCAGCTCGAACGGCTTGGTGAGGTAGTCGTCGGCGCCGAGCGCGAACCCGGACTCCTTGTCGTCGATGCGGTCGGCGGCGGTCAGCATGAGGATGGGGATGCCGCTGCCGGAGGCCACGATGCGGCGTGCGACCTCGTCGCCCGAGGGGCCGGGGATGTCGCGGTCGAGGACGGCGAGGTCGTAGGAGTGGAGGCCGAGCAGTTCCAGGGCGGTGTCCCCGTCGCCGGCGATGTCCGCGGCGATCGCCTCCAGCCGCAGACCGTCACGGACGGCCTCCGCCAGATACGGCTCGTCCTCCACGATCAGTACGCGCATGCCCGAAGCCTAAGCAACGCGCGCGACGTCGGGAGCAGGCGAGGCCGAGGCCGAGGCCGCTGGCGTGCGGCCACGCCACCACCGGCGCGAGGCAAGCCCCGCGAGTACGGCTCCGGTGGCGTTGACCAGGACGTCGTCGACGGACGACACCCGGTCGAGCCACAGGACGTACTGCGCGGTCTCCACCAACACCGAGCACCCCGCCCCGAGCGCGAGGATCCGCGGCACCGAGGCCAGCGCCGCCCACCGCACCGGCGCGAAGAACCCCAGCGAGGCGAAGACCAGCAGGTTGCCCCCGATGCCGAGCGGCCCCATCGTGACCAGGTCCCGCAGCGGCACCAGGCTCAGCCGGGGCGGCACGACACCGGCGCCTCCGCCCGGCATCATCGTCATCCACAGGAACGGCAGCGTCCCGTGCACCATGCCCACCTCGGCCACCGAGATCCGCCCGCCCGACGCGACCCCCGCCCGCCGCCGCCACCGCGCCAACCCCCACGCCACCACCCCCGCCAACGGCAGCGTGACCACCGTCATCAGCACCACCCCGTTGAACGTGCCGAAACACCCGCCCCACCGCCCGGACAGACACATCGGAGCCGACATCATGAGCGGCCCCCGCACGAGGAACAGCGCCCCCGCTCCACCGAGAAGGACAAGCCCGAGGAGCAAGATCCCGCGCGAGCGGAGCGGCGGTGAGGGCGGAGACACCGAAGGAGACGAGTCGCGGTTCATGCCCCCATTGAAGGGCGGGCCCGGTTGCGACGGCGTATGCGATTCTCGATACGCCGACGATATGCGCCCCGACGCGCCGACCAGGAGCGACCCGTGCTCCACCGTGCGCCCTCCCCGCCGTCTCCGCCCGCTGAAAGGCTGGCCCGGTCAGAAAAGGTCACCAGCCCTGAGGGGGAAACCGTGGCAACGACGCAGTCCAAGTGCGGAGCGCTGACGGAGAAGAACACCCGCTGCCGCCGGCTCGCCATGATCGGAGCCTCCCGCTGCAACGTCCATCGAGGCGACTGGTCCCCCTACACGATCGAAAGACGCAAGGAAGCCGAACGCAAGGCGAAGACGCAGCGCGCCAAGTAACGCGACGAGCCGGCCCCGTACAAGAGTGACGGGTTATGAGGTGGCGGCGGGCTTGTAGGTGAAGCCGGACAAGGGGGCGAGGTACTTCCAGCCGAGCGCTTCGTAAAGGGCTCGGCCTTGGACGGTCGCGCCCAGGATGCCTTCTGACGCGCCGTTTTCGAGGGCCGTTTCGGTGAGGAGGCCCATCACCGCCGATCCTAGGCCGCGACGCTGGTGGGCCGGTTCGGTGATGATCTGGTCGAAGACGACGGCGGTGTCGGTGCGGCCGGTCTGGCCGCACGCGGCCACTTCCCCGTCGGTGGTGTGGACGCGGACGTGGGTGAAGCCCTCGGTCGTCTCGACCGTGGCGGTGTAGCCGTCCGGCGTGCGCACCTGCGACGGGCTCAGGTCGACGGCCATCAGGAAGCAGGGCTCGACCGGTTCCCAAGCGGAGGAGAACCAGGGCTCCATCTCGCGCTGCGGCAGGAACGCCTTGACGCATGTGGTGGGTTCGTCGATCGTCCCGATGAGGTCGCGGGCGGCTGCGGCCGTCGCCGTGGCGTCGGCGCCGAGCAGGACGTGACGGACTGTCTGGGTCGGCTGCCCGACCTCGATCCTGAGTCCCCACGGCACGTCCACCGGCTTCGGCACCCGCCGCGACACGGCCCACCCTTCGGCCCACGACCGCGCAGTGTCCATCATCCAGTCCCCCCGAGACCCGTCCGCCGACATGAGGCACTGTACGTGAGGGCATCCCCCGTGCCTCGGCTCCAACTTCCCTTCCCTCCTGGCCGCTCATGCGATCATGCTGCGTTCGTGTGTTCGTGGTTCGTGGGTTTGTGACAACGGGAGTGCGTGTGAGCGGGGCTGGCGGGCAGGACGGGTCATCCGTGTCCGACGAGGAATGGGAGCGGTTTCTGCGCGACGCGGCTTCGGGGGCCGCCGACGCGCCCGTGGAACCGTCGGCGCGTGCGCGCGAGGTCGGGCGGAGGCTGCGGGAGGAGGGCTCCGGGCAGCCGGAGGGCTGGCGTACGTACACGCCGGCGCAGCCCCGGCGCCGCAGGACGGGCTGGTACGCGACCGGGCTGGTCGCGGCGGTGGCCCTCCTGGCCGTGGCGCTCTTCCCGCAACAGATTGTCGGGTGGTTCGGCGACGGTGAAACCGGTGGCGGGCGGGACTCCACACCCCTGGCCGCCGAGTCCGAGGCCCCGCAGGAGGCGCCGGGCGCCGAGCCCGATCTGCGTCCCACGCTCGCCGAACCCTTCCGCGGCTCGCCCGCCGCCCGCTGGGCCGACGGAGCGGCCGGGATCACCGTGCCGGCCGCCAGGGCGACCGGCTGGATGGACGCCGCCCACGTCGCCCGCGCCCTCCGGCAGAGCAGGGACTTCATGGTGACCGCCGGGCTCGACCCCGCCGTGCTGCGCGGCGCGCGCCCCGCCAAGGCCATCGCGCTGCTGAACCCGCACCAGAAGGACGTCCAGCAGTACCTCCGTACCGCCCTCTCCTCGAAGGCCCTCGGTCCCGACACCGATCCGCTCCTGCTGTTCAGCCGCTTCAAGCCGGACCAGACCCGGCTGGTCGGTGACGTCGTCAAGGCGCGCGGCCGGCTCTCGTACCGCGAAGGGAAGCAGGGCGCGGTCGAGGTGACGGCGGACGTCACCTTCGTCTACCCGGTCACCCCGGCCGCCGGCGCGGAAGGGGGCGACGGCGAGGTCATCCGTACGATCGTGCGCCGCCAGGTGGTGATGAGCTGGGACGACCCGGACAAGGTCCTCACCGAACCCGGGACGTTGTCCCTCGTGTCGTTCACCCTCGACATGACCAACGGCGGCTGCGCCGCCCCCACCGGCTACTTCGTCCCGCCCTTCGACACCGCCGACGAACAGCCCGCCGACGCCTCCCGCCAGGTCGACCCGTACGACCGCACCCAGCCGCTCGACCCGGGCGACGGCACGACGGACACGGACGCGGGTACGGGCACAGGCTCTGGATGCGCGACCGCCACCCGCTCCTAGAGCCCCTATCCGCCCCCTCCAACGTGAGGAATTCGGGAGACAATTCAGCTATAAGTCCAGGGTGTTGACTTCCTACTGGCCGGTACCCATGATCGCGGCCATGGCTGCTTCCACGGACCCGCTTCCGCAGTTCCCGCCCGGCTTCCTCTGGGGTGTCTCCACCTCCGCCCATCAGATCGAGGGCGCCGTCGCCGCGCGCGGCGCCTCGGTGTGGGACGCCTTCAGCGCCGAGTCCGGCCGGATCAGAGACGGCTCCACCGCGGACGTGGCGTGCGACCACGTGGCGCGGTACCGCGAGGACGTGGGCCTCATCCGCGACCTGGGGGTGGACGCGTACCGCTTCTCGATCTCCTGGCCGCGGGTGCTCGCGCCGGGCGGGCTCGACTTCTACGACCGGCTCGTCGACGAGTTGTGCGCGCAGGGCGTGCGGCCGGTGCCGACGCTCTTCCATTGGGACCTGCCCCTGGAGGTCGAGGAGGCGGGCGGCTGGCTGGAGCGGGACACCGCGTCCCGCTTCGCCGCGTACACGGAGACCGTCGCCGAACGGCTCGCCGACCGCGTCACGAAGTGGATCACCCTCAACGAGCCCGCCGAACACACCCTCCTCGGGCACGCGCTCGGCGCGCACGCGCCCGGCAGGAAGCTGCTGTTCGACGCGCTGCCCGTCGCCCACCACCAGCTCCTCGCGCACGGGCTCGCCGCGGGCGCGCTGCGCGCCGCCGGCGTCACGGACATCGGCATCGCCAACTCCCACGGACCGACCTGGCCCGCCTCCGGCGGCCAGGCCGACACCGAGGCCGCCGACCTGTACGACGTCATCCTCAACCGGCTGTTCTCCGACCCGCTGCTGCTCGGCCGCTACCCCGACGGCTTCGGCGACCTCATGCCGGGCGGCGACGTCGACGCCGACCTGAGGACGATCTCCGAGGGCACGCTCGACTGGTACGGGATCAACTTCTACCAGCCGACGAAGGTGGGCGCGCCGGGCGCGGAGGACGTGGAGTTCTCCGGACTGACCCTGCCCGCCGGACTGCCGTTCTCCGTGCGGCAGATCGAGGGCCATCCGGTGACGGACTTCGGCTGGCCGGTGGTCCCCGACGCCTTCACCGAACTCCTCACCTCCTTCCGCGACCGCTACGGCGACCGTCTGCCGCCCCTGGTGATCACCGAGAACGGCTGCGCCTACGACGGACTCGACGACCAGGCCCGCATCGCCTACCTGGACGGGCACCTGCGCGCCCTGCACCGCGCCGTCGAGGCGGGCGTCGACGTCCGCGGCTACTTCCACTGGTCGCTCATGGACAACTTCGAGTGGGCCGAGGGCTACACGAAGCGCTTCGGCCTCGTCCACGTCGACTACGCCACCCAGACGCGCACACCGAAGGCATCGTACGCCTGGCTGCGGGACGCGCTCAGGGCTCAGCGAGCATGACGGCGCTCGCCCTGGAGGAGCCCGCCGAGCGGGTCGGGCGCGGCTGGACGGCCGCGCTGTCGCTGGCCAACGGCGCGATCTGGGTCGGCTGGTACGGGCCGCTCCAGATCCTGCTCGCGCAGCAGGCCGAGCTGTTCGCGCCCGGCACCGGCCTGTCGAAGGAGTCGCTGCTGGCCTGGGTGACCGGCGCCGGCGCGATGGTGTCGCTGGCCGCGAACCCGCTCTTCGGAGCGCTGTCGGACCGGACGGTGTCGCGCTTCGGGCGGCGTACGCCGTGGATCGTGGCGGGGACGGTCGGCGGGGCGCTCGCCCTGCTGCTCCTCGGCACGGCGGACGCGGTCTGGGTGCTCTTCCTGGGCTGGTGCCTCGTGCAGCTCACGCTGAACGCGGCCTTCGCCGCGGTCACCGCCGCCGTGCCCGACCGGGTGCCGCGCCTCCAGCGCGGCGCCGTGGGCGGCTGGCTGGGCGCCGCGCAGATCCTCGGCGTCGTCGCCGGCACCGGGCTCGCGACGGCGGCCGGGGGAGTGGGCGCGGGGTACGCGGCCTGCGCGGTGTTCACGCTGATCGGCGTCGCGCCGTACGTGCTGCGCCACCCGGACCTGCGACTCGCCGAGGCCGACCGGCCCGCGTGGTCCTGGCGGCGGTTCCTGGCCGGGTTCTGGCTGAGCCCCCGCGCCCACCCCGACCTCGCGTGGGCCTGGCTGACCCGCTTCCTGATCAACCTGGGCAACGCGCTCGTGCTCCTCTACCTCTTCTACTACCTCCGCGACCAGGTGCGGTACGCCGATCCCGAGACGGGTGTCCTCATCCTGACGGCGGTGAACGGGGTGACGCTGCTCGCCACCGTCGTCGTGGGCGGGGTCTGGTCGGACCGGGTGGGCCGCCGCAAGCCGTTCGTGCTGTGGTCCGGGGTGCTGGTGGCGGTGGCGACCGGCATGCTCGCCTGGTGGCAGACCTGGAACGGGGCGCTCGTCGCGGCGGCCCTCCTCGGCATCGGCTTCGGCATCTTCACCTCCGTCGACTTCGCCCTGATGACCGACGTCCTCCCGAAGGCCGGCGACCGAGGGAAGGACCTGGGCGTCATCAACATCGCCAACTCCCTGCCCCAGGTGGCCGCCCCCGCCCTGGCCGCCCCCCTCGTCAACCACCTCGGCGGCTACCGCGCGCTCTACCTGGTCGCGGCGGGCGCCGGCCTGCTGGGCGCGCTGCTGGTACGCCGGATCAGGGCGGTGGACTGAGTCGGTGGCGGTGAGTCGGTGGCGGTGAGGCGGTGGGGGTGAGGCGGTGGGGGTGAGGCGGGGCTTGGGAGGGCGACCGGTTCAGTCCCGCGCCGTGGCGGTCTTCGTGTACTCGACCTTGGCCGGGCCGTCGCCGTCCTCCAGCCGGGCACCGAGAACCCAGCCGCACGCCTCGTAGAACGACCTGGCGCTCTCGTTGCCGGGGAAGGTCTCCAGGCGGATCACCGGGTGGCGGGCGAAGAGGGTCTGCTCCGCGTGCCCGAGCAGCAGGCGCCCCAGCCCGGTGCGGTGGTGGCCGGGGTCGACCATCATCAGGTCGACCGTGGCTCCGTCGAGGATGGAGAGGCCGACGATCCGGTCGTCCCGGGCGGTCAGGCAGTAGGCGCCGCCCCGTTCCAGATGGCTCCGCACATGGGCGTCGGACGCGCCGCTGCCGATGAACCAGTCCACCGCCTCGTCGCCGAGGAACCCGCGGTAGCACGTGTCGATCGTGCGTCGCGCGAGGGCCTGGAGCGCGCCGAGGTCTTCGCCGCGCGCGAGGCGGATGCGCGTGGGGTGGCTCTGCGCGGGGTGGATGTGCGCGGGGTGGTGGGCGAGACGGTCGGGTCCGGTCGACACACTGCTTCCGATTCTGCGTGATGCGGGGGTTGGGCCTCGATCCTAGCCGCGCGCCTGTCGCGAGCTCCTTCGGTCGTAGCCCTTGCTCGGTCGTAGCCCTTGCCGGGGCGGCTTCGCCTCTCTAATGTGAACCTTCAAATCCAGGGGAGACCATGCTCCTGGTCCTTTGAGGGATCAATTTTGAACGATCAAATCTATCTGCTCGGCCGTCGTCCGATGGCGGGGTATCTCGATCACGCGAGGATCGGGCCGCTGTCCGGGCCGGCCGGCCGCGCGCTGTCCGGGGCGACCGCGCTGGCCTCGCGCCTGGCGCCCGCCGACCTGGACCGGCTGTTCGCGCTGGGCGACGCGGCCCGGGCGTCCGCCGCCGGGCTGCTGGACGCGCGGCCGCACGAGGTCGCGCTCGCCCCGTCGACCAGCAACGGGCTGTTCACCGTGGCCGCCGCGCTCCAGGAGCCCGGGACCGTGCTGGTGCCGCGCGCCGAGTTCCCCGCCAACGTCTACCCCTGGCTGCGTTTCGCGGGGCGCGGCGGCCCGGAGGTCCGGATGATCGACCCGGACGGGCGGCGGCACATCACCCCCGACCTCCTGCGGCGCAGCCTCACCCCCGACGTCGTCGCCCTCACCGTCAGCGCCGTCGACTCGCTCACCGGGCACATCGCGCCCCTCGCCGCCCTCAAGGAGATCCTCGGGCCGCGGCGGCTCCTGATCGTCGACGCCATCCAGGGACTCGGAGCCGTACCGCTCGAAGCCGACGCCGCCGACGTCCTGGTGAGCGGGGGCCAGAAGTGGCTGCGGGCCGGCTGGGGGGCGGCGCTGATGCTGATACGCGACCGGTGCGCCGAGCGGCTGTCCCCCGGGCTCGGGGGCTGGGCCGGTGTCGCCGAGCCGTTCGCGGACCGGCATCCGGCACCCTCGCTGCCCGGGGCCGCGGCCCACCTCGCCACCAACCCGGACTTCACGGCAGCCGCCGCCCTCGGCGCCGCCCTCGACGACCTGCGCGAGCAGGGCGGGCCCGCCGCCGTCGGCGCCCGGATCCGGGCCACCCTCGCCGAGCTCCTCGACCGTGCCCGGCGCGCCGGCGGCGAGGTGCTGCTGGACGGGCTCGGCCCGGGGGAGCGCGCGGGGATCGGGGCCTTCCGGCTGCCCGGGCACGACCCGGCCGTCGTCCACCACGCCCTTGAAGCCGGCGGCGTGATCACCACCCGCCGCGGCGAGTGGATCCGCCTCTCCCCGCACGCCCACACCTCCGCCGCCGCGGTGGACCTGTTCGCCGAGGCGCTGCGGCCGTTCACCGGGCGCGCCGACCACACAGGTGCCCCAGGCCGGACTCGTACCTCCACCACCTCACCCACCACCCAGGAGCCGACATGTCCCACCACCTGAGCCGCCGCCAGATCCTCCACCTCGCCACCGCCTCCGCCGCCGGGCTCGGGCTCGCGGCCTGCGGGGACGGCGGGTCCGGGGGTGACGGCGCCGGAGCCGACGGCGACAGGGGCCGGATCACGGTCTGGAGCTGGACCACCGCGGCGGAGGCGCTGCGCGGGGTCGTCCCCTCCTTCCAGCGGGACAACCCGGGGATCGAGGTCGACGTCCAGGACCTCGGCAACCCCGCCATCTGGGACAAGATCACCGTCGGGCTCGCCTCGGGCGGCAAGGGTCTCGCCGACGTCCTGCACCTCGGGGTCGACTACCTCCCCGGCTACCTCCAGAAGTTCCCCCAGGGCCTCGCCGACCTGTCGAGACTCGGCGCCGACCGGCACAAGGACGCCTTCGTGCAGGGGCTGTGGCCGACCGCCATAGGGCAGGACAGAGCCGTCCACGCGCTGCCCTGGGAGGTGAACCCGCTCGGCCTGTTCTACCGACACGACTACTTCGAGAAGGCCGGCGTCGACCCCGCGTCGATCACCAGCTGGGACGACCTGATCGCCGCCGGGCCCAGGATCCAGGCGGCCACCGGCGCCCAGCTGCTCGGACTCGACAAGCCCGGCACCACCCAGGACATGGACTTCTTCCAGAACCTGATGCAGCTTCAGGGCGCCTTCTACTTCGACGCCGAGGGCAGGATCACGCTCGCCGCCCCGGCGGCCGTCGAGGCCCTGACCGTCATCAAGCGGCTCAACGACGGCGGCCTGCTCGCCGACACCGCGGGACAGGGCACCTGGAAGCGGCTGGTCGGCCAGGGAAAGCTCGCCACCGCCCCGTACCCGGCCTGGGCCATCGAGTACCTGGCCACCAAGTTCCCCGCGCAGAGCGGCAAATGGCGGGTCATGCAGCCGCCCGCCGCCGTCCCCGGCGGAGGCCGCAGCGCGATCGTGAACTCCACCTACCTGTCCGTCTCCGCCACGAGCAAGCGCCGCAAGGCCGCCTGGCGGTTCGTCGAGTACGCGCTCACGAAGCCGGCCGAGATCAACCGGATGTTCGCGTCCGGAGGCGTCTTCCCCGCCCTCAAGTCGGCGTACGACGACCCGAAGTTCAGCGCCCCGCACCCCTTCTACGGCGGGCAGCGGGTGCTGCGCTCCTTCGTCGACTCGCTCGACTCCGGTGCGGCCGCCACCAACTTCACCGGCGACTACAGCCGTGCCCTCAAGCTCGCTGCCGACGCGCAGACCCAGGTCCTCCTCAAGGGCGCCGACCCGGCCGGTGTGCTCAAGGACGCGGCGCGGCGGCTCGCCCAGCAGACCGGCCGGCAGCAGGCGGCCTGACCATGTCCCTCGCACCGTCAGACACCGACACCGACACCGACACCACCGGCGCCCGCGGCCCCAAGGCCCCCGCCCGCGCGGGCCGCCCCCGGGACCCCGGCTCCGGATCCGGGTCCAAGTCCGGTCCCACCGGACGCCGCCGGCTGCTGACCCGCGCGTCCGTCCCGTACCTGCTGATCATGCCCGCAGTCCTGGGCTTCGCGGCCTTCAAGGCGTACCCCATCGCCGCCTCGTTCTGGATCAGCCTCACCACCGGCAACGGCGACTCCGAGCGCTACGCCGGACTCGCCAACTACCGCCGCCTCCTGGCGGATCCGCTCTTCTGGACCGCGCTCAAGAACACCGCGCTGATCCTCGTCGTCCAGGTCCCGCTGATGCTCGGCCTCGCCCTGCTCGTCGCCCTCGGCCTCAACTCCACCAAGGTCTGGCTGCGTCCGCTGTGGCGGCTCGGCGTCTTCATCCCGTCGCTGACGGGCCTGGTCGCCGCCGGCGTGATGTTCTCCGTCATCCTCAACCGCGACGCCGGACTGCTGAACTGGATCCTGTCCCTCGTCGGCATCGACCCGGTCAACTGGCTCGGCAGCCCCACCTGGGCACGCGTCGGCGTCGTCCTCGTCATCACCTGGCACTACACCGGCTACAACGCGGTGATGTACCTCGCCGGCCTCCAGGGCATCCCCAAGGAGCTGTACGAGGCCGCGATGGTCGACGGCGCGGGCCCGGTCCGCCGCTTCTTCTCCATCACCCTGCCCCAGTTGCGGCCGATCCTCCTCCTCACCGTCGTGCTCTCGACCATCGGCACCCTCCAGCTCTTCGACGAGCCGTACGTCCTCACCGGCGGCGGCCCCGACAACGCCACCCTCACGGTCACCATGTACCTCTACAACAACGGCTTCAAGTACTTCGACTTCGGCTACGCCTCGGCCCTCGCCTACGCGCTCGCGCTGATCGTCTCCGTCCTCGGCATCCTCCAGGTCCGTCTGATGGGAGAACGCCGATGAAGACCCGGGCCCCCCTCCTCACCCTCCTCCTCGCGGGCGCGTTCGGGCTCTGCGTCGGCCCGTTCTGGTGGCTCGCGATGGCCGCCACCCAGGACGACAAGGACGTGTTCTCCTGGCCGCCGAAACTGCTGCCCGGCGGGCACCTCATGGAGAACCTCCAGGGCCTCCAGGAGTCCATCGGCCTCACCCGCGTCCTGTTCAACTCCGTCGTCGTCGCGGGCGTCCAGACCCTCGGCGCGGTCGTCGTCTCCGTCCTCGCCGGCTACGCCTTCGCGAAGTTCGACTTCCGCGGTCGGAACCTGTTCTTCGTCCTGCTGCTCAGCACCCTGGTCATCCCCGACACGGTGATGCTGATCCCGATCTTCCAGATGATGATGGACATGGGGCTGATCGACACGTACCAGTCGGTCATCCTGCCCGGCCTGGTCACCCCGTTCGGCATCTTCCTCATGCGCCAGGCGCTCCGGTCCATGCCCGACGAACTCCTCGACGCGGCCCGCGTCGACGGCGCCGGCGAACTGCGCGTCCTGTGGCGGATCGTCATCCCGGTCAACCGGCCGGTCATCGCGGCGCTCGCGCTCTTCGTCTTCCTCGGCGGCTGGAACCAGTTCGTCTGGCCGCTGATCGCGCTGCGCAGCCCCGAGATGTACACCCTGCCCGTGGCCACCGCCACGCTCCAGGGCCTCTCGACCACCAACTACGCGCAGGTACTGCTCGCCAGCGCGATCGCCGCCGTCCCCGTGATGGCCCTCTTCCTCGTCCTGCAACGCCAGTTCATCTCCGGCCTGCTGGCCGGGGCCACCAAGGAGTGACCACCGTGACCACCGCCCCGCAGCAGCCGACACCGGACGATGAGCCGCAGCAGCCCGTACCCGCCTGGCGGCCGCACGCGCCCGCCGGTGACGGCACCTACGGGTCCGACGCCCGCGCCGCCGTCCACCGGCCGCTCGCCACCGGACTCTCCGACCCCGCCACCGGACAGCCGGTCACCGTCCACCTCACCGGGCTCGGCGGCGACCGCTGGGAGGCCGCCGTCACCCGCGTCGGCGACGGCGTGGCCCTGATCGAGGTCACCGCCGAGGAAGCGGTCACCCTCCGCGCCGAGTGGCGCGTCCCCTGCGTGGGCGCCACCGCCTACTGGACCCCCGACACCGACGCCTCCCGCTGGCTCCCGCCCTCCTGGACCGCGCCCCGCACCGTCTCGCTCGCCCTCGGCGCCCCCGTCGCGAGCCTCGTCGGCACCGGCGACCGCGCCCTGTGCACCGCCGCCGCCGGAGAGACGGCCGCGCCCGTACGCGTCGGGGCCGGGGTCGTGGAGGAGAGCGGCGACTTCGCCTTCACCTTCGAGCAGGACCTCGCCCCGGACGGACCGCCGCTGCGGCTCCGCGTCGACCTCAGCGGCCGGCACTTCGCCGCCACCCTGCGCGGCGTCACCGACTGGTGGGCCGAGGGCGTCGAGCACCCCGGCGTCGCCCCCGCGGCCCGGATGCCCGCCTACTCCACCTGGTACAGCCTCCACCAGAACGTCGACACCGCCACCGTCGAACGCCAGGCCGCCCTCGCCGCCGCCCTCGGCTGCGACAGCGTCATCGTCGACGACGGCTGGCAGACCGCCGACCGCGCACGCGGCTACGGCCACTGCGGCGACTGGGAACCCAACGCCACGGCCTTCCCCGACCTCGCGGCCCACGTCACCGAGGTCCACCGGCTCGGCCTCGCCTACCTCCTCTGGTACGCGGTCCCCTTCATCGGCCGCCACAACGACGCCTGGGACCGCTTCAAGGGGATGATCCTGCGCGAGGCGCCCCACCTCGACGCCGCCGTCCTCGACCCCCGCCACCCCGAGGTCCGCGCCCACCTCATCGACACGATCTCCCGCTCCGTCGAGGAGTGGGGCATGGACGGCGTGAAGCTCGACTTCATCGACCGCTTCGCCGTCACCGACCCGCCGCCCGCGCCCGCCGGCGCCGACCACACCACCGTCCACGGAGCCGTACGACGCCTGCTCGCCGACCTCGACGCCCGGCTGCGCCGCACCCGGCCCGACGTCATCGTCGAGCACCGCCAGCCGTACGTCGGCCCCGGACTCTGGCCCTACGCCACCATGGTCCGCGCCGTCGACTGCCCGCTCAGCCCCGCCGAGAACCGGCAGCGCACCGTCGACTGCCGGCTCACCGCCGGCCCCCTCGCCGTCCACGCAGACATGATCATGTGGCACCCCTCCGAGACCCCCGAGTCCGTCGCCGTCCACCTCGTCAACGCCCTCTTCTCGGTGCCCCAGATCTCCGTCGACCTCACCACCCAGACCCCCGGCCAGCTCGCCGCCCTCCGCTTCTGGCTCGGCGTCTTCCGCCGCTACGCCGACGTCCTCCAGCACGGCGCCCTCGAACCCACCCGCCCCGACCTCGGCTACCCCCTCATCAGCGCCCGGGACCGGCACACCACCGTCGTCGCCCGGTACGCACCCCTGCCCATCACCCTCCCCGAGCCGGACACCGAGCCGGACCTTGACCCCGACGCCGTCGCCGTCGCCGGCGGCCCGCGGTCCCTGCTCGTCGCCAACGCGGACGCCGACCCCGTCGTCCTCCTGATCGCCGCCCGACCGGAACGGGCCCTCGCCCGCGTCCAGGACTGCCGGGGTGAGATCCTGTCCGAGACCGAGCTCGACCTCGTCCCCGGAAGCAACCCGGTGACCGTGCCGACCGGCGGCCTGCTCACGCTGACCCGCGAGCGCTGAGCGAACGCGGGCCGCGGACGGCCGACACCGCCCGCGGCCCGCCGACCCCAGAGGAACGATGACCCCCCGACAGGTGACCATCGAGGACGTCGCCCGCACGGCGGGGGTCTCCCGCCAGACCGTCTCGAACGCGCTGAACGCACCCCACCGCCTGCGCGCGTCCACCCTCGACCGCGTCACCGCCGCCATCGAGGCCCTCGGCTACCAGCCCGACCAGTCCGCCCGCAGCCTGCGCACCGGCACCCGCAAGGTCATCGGCTATCCCGCGCCCGCCGACAACCCCGCCGACCCCAACCCCCTGATGGGCGGCTTCCTCCAGGCGCTGGTCAGCGCCGCCGACGCCGTCGGCCACCGCGTCCTGCTCTTCCGCTGCGACCCCCAGCAGGGCGCCGGCGCCGTCGCCAAGTCCTTCCACGGGCTGATCGCCGCCCGCCAGGTCGACGGCTTCATCCTCTCCGACGTCGTCCACGACGACCCCCGCGTCGACGTCCTCGCCGAGGCCGGCTTCCCCTTCGCCGCCTTCGGCCGCACCGCGCCCGGCCGCCCGCAGAACTGGGTGGACATCGACTCGGCCGCCGCCACCGCCGACCTCGTCGGCCTCCTGCTGGAGCAGGGCCACCGCCGGATCTGTTACGTGAACTCCGCCGCCTCCCTGCCCTGGCTGGCCGACCGCAGGGCGGGCCTCCTGGAGGCCGCGGCCGCCGCGCCCGACGGCGCCTTCGAGGTCGGCGTCCCCGACGACGACCCGGTCGCCCTCACCCGCGCGCTCCAGCGGCTCCTCGCCGGACCGGACCGGCCCACCGCCCTGGTGTGCGCCAGCGACTGGCTGGCCCTCACCGCCTACCAGGCCGTCCGCGCGGCCGGTCTCGCCGTCGGCACCGACGTCGCCGTCACCGGCTTCAACGACCTGCCGCTGTGCACCTTCCTCCAGCCCACCCTCACCAGCGTCCGCCTCCCCCTGCCCTCCATCGCCCGCGCCCTCGTCGACCGCCTGATCACCGCCGTCGAGGACCGCGCCGCCGCCCCGCCGCAGGGCCTGCTGCTCCCGGCGGAGCGGGTCGTCCGGGGCAGCACACCGGGACGGTAGGGCGCGTCAGCCCCGGTGGCCGAAGAACTCGACCTCGGCCACCGCCAGATGGCGGCCGCGCGCGGAGCCGTACGCGGTCTCGGGCGTGACGCGGATCCGGGTCACACCCGAGCCGCGCAGGTCGAAGGTCTGCTGACCCGGCTGGTCCTTCAAGGTGATCCGCCGCGTCGAGACGTCCCCGTCCGCCGAGACGACCTCCACCACGATCCGCGCGGGCCTGGCCTGCGTCAGGAACTCGTCCTTCTTCGCCGAGGTGCCCGCGAACACCACCAGCTTCGTCACCCGCACCCCCGGGGCCCCGAAGTCCGCTTCCAGGGTGGCGCCGGCCTTGGCGACGGCCCAGTAGCGGTTGGTGAACCCGTCGAAGGCGGCGGTCGCCGGATGGCCCTTCAGGGCCCCGGAGGCCCGTACCGCCGAGGGCGGCAGCGACTCGGGCGGGCTGGTCTCCTCCCGGGCCAGACCGAGCAGGCGCCCGGCGTGCGGCAGACCGAACCAGACACCGCAGGCGAGGAGGACGAGCACGAGCGGCAGCACCACCCGCGGCCTGCGCCACGCCCGGCGTGGCCGGGTCCCGGCGAGCGGAGCCTGCCGCCCCTCACGGCGCAGCAGCCGCCGCCACCACGGCGGCGGCGCGACGGGCCCCGGCCCCGGCGCGAGCGGCAGCGCACACCGCACGCAGAGCGTGCGCTCGACATCGTTCCCGGTCCCGCAGCCGGGGCACCGGACGGTCGCGACGGAAGGCGCGCCGGTCTCCGCGGGCGGCACCTCGGGCGCCGGCCCGGGCACCGGCGCCTCGGTCTCCGCCCCGGGCCGCCGGAGTCCGGCCGCGGCCACCGGGGGCGCGGGCGGCGTCCGCGGAGGGACCGGCGGCGGTACGGGCACAGGTGCAGGTGGCGCTGTGGGCCTCGGTACGGGCGCTGCCACGGCCGGCGATACGGGTGTCGGCACCGCCCGCGCGACGGGAGCCGCCCCCGACGCATCCCCCTGCCGGGCCCGCCGCGCTCCGGCCCCCGCACCACTGCCCCGCCCAGGGCCAGCCCCAGCCCCAGACTCCGCGCCAGCGCCAGTCCCGGCGCCGGCCCCCAGCCTAGGTGCAGACCCCGGCCTAGGCGGAGACCCAGCGCCAGTCCCCGCGCCAGCCCCAGACCCCGCGCCAGCCCCAGTTCCGGCGTCAGGCCCCGGCCTGGGCGCGGACCCAGCGCCAGTCCCACGCCCATACGCAGCCCCAGCGCCAGGCGCAGACCCCGCCGCAGCCCCAGTCCCGGCGCCAGGCCCCGGCCTAGGCGCAGTCCCAGCGCCAGCCCCAGGCCCATGCGCAGGCGCGGCGCCAGCCCCAGCCTCAGCGCCAGCGCCACCCCCAGCCTCAGCGCCAGCGCCACCCCCAGCCCCCGACCCCGCCCCCGCCCCCTCCTCCCCGTCCCAGTCCAGAAAGGCTCCGCACGAGGCGCAGAACGGGGTTCCCGGGGTGTTGCGGAGGGCGCAGGTCGGGCAGGTCATGGGGTACCCCCGGGCAGCAGTTCCAGCGTGAAGCCGACGTGGGCCGGGATCTCGGCCGTGACGAGTTCCTCCAGGCGTGCCCGGTTGACCCGGCCAGGGTCCGGCACGCCGAGCCGGATCGTCACCCATGGGCGCGCGGTGCCCGGCAGGGGGGTGCCCGGGGTGGACGACCAGACCGTGCCGCCGCTCTCGGCGATCTCGACGCGCGCCCCGCCCGTCTCCAGGCGCAGCGCCTCCGCGAGGCCGTGGAGCGTTCCGCGCGTGCGGTGGCGGTCGACCGCGCCGAGGACGGCGGCGCGGCGGCGCTCGGGCGGGCTGTCGTCGTGGGGTTCGACGGCGACCCAGCCGGCCAGCCAGTCGAGGAGGTCGTCGGGCGCGGTGCGCGGGTCCAGGTGCGCGGGCAGGTTGTCCAGGCTCAGCAGCACCGGTGCCAGGACCTCGTCGAGCGCGGCCAGGAAGCGGGTCAGGAAGCCGTGCTCCAGGTAGACGGCGGGCAGCAGGTCGATCAGCGGGTGCGGGCTCGGCAGCCCGGGGACGTCGGTGCGCACGGCGGTCAGACCTCCCGGACCCGCAGCTGGTGCTCGTACGAGAAGACGAGGGCGTGCCGGTCGAGGGGGATGCGCCCGTCGGGCACCTCGGTGCGCTGTCCGGTGACCGGGTCGGCCCGGTAGAGCCGTACGTCGTCGACGAGGTCGACGCCCGGGACCCGCTGGAGCACCGCGTACGCCTCGCCGGTCTGGACCGGGCGACCGAAGGGCCAGCCGGTGCCGGCGGGGCCGCCGGTGAGCGCGTTGAAGTAGCCGTCGAGGGCGGCGAGGGCCTCCTCCCGTACGCGCTCCGCCGCCGCGCCCCGGCTCGCCTGCACGGTCGCGACGAAGGTGACGCCCTGGTAGTACGGGGGTTCCACGACCACCCGCGCGCCGATGGGGCGGCGGGCGTCCAGGTACTCGGCGATCCGCGCGAGGGTGCGCGGCGGGGGGATCAGCTCGTCGAAGGCGATCCGGCCGCGTGCGTCACCGCGCCCGGACGGCACGATGAGCAGCCGTACCCCGGCCTCGGCGTCCTCGGGGACGCAGTGCACGCGGGCCGCGTCCGGGGCCACCTCGCGGGCGAGGAGTTCGTAGTCGCGCGGGACGACGGCCCGTTGCAGCGTCCGCAGGGTGAGCGGGCCGCGTACCCGCGCGCTGTCGACCGTCTCGCCGTCGACGCCGCCCAGCGCCCGGCGGCGGTTCTCCACGCGCGCCACGAACGGCACCGTGCCGCGCAGCACGCGCAGGGTGGAGCGGGCCACGTTTCCGCGCACCCCGCCGCCGGTGCGGTAGGCGCGGACCCGTACGGTCGCCCCCTTGTCCGGCACGGCGCCGAAGTTCCTTACGGAGCCGTCCTGTTCGCGGACGGCGGGGCCGAACTCGACGCGGCCGGTGCCCTCGTCGAGGGTGAAGTGGCGGTCGGCGGGCCCGGAGTGGGCGAAGTCGTCGACCCGGGTCCAGGGCGCTTCGGGTCCGTCGGCGTCCTCGGGCGCGATCACCTCCAGGGCGAACTCCCCGGGCACCACGGGAGGTCGGGCGACCGTGAAGGACTGCCCCGCCACTCCCTCGGCCGCGCCGAGCACCTCGTCCGTGATCCGCTCCGCGTGCTCGGCGGGCACGGTCGCGCCGATGGTGAAGGCCGTGATCCCGCGCACCACGGGAGGCGCCACGTACGTCGGCTGGTCGGGCGCCGCCGCCACGAGCCGGCAGCGCAGCCAGCCGGCGGTGCGCCGGACGATGCTCAGGGCGGTGTGCGTCGGGGGCAGGTGGAGGATCAGCTCGCCGGACCGGTTGAAGCCGCCGGTGTCGTCCTTCTCCACCTCGCAGGCCGTCCAGCGGCGCCCGTCCCACGCCTCCCACAGCAGCGGCGGCCGCAGCGGGTCGACGCCCACGCCCTGCACGTCGCAGTCGAGGCGCAGCACCACGACCCCGGCGGGCACGGCCGCCGACAGGCCCACGTAGAGGGCGTCGCCGGGGGTGGGCGCGGGGGAGAAGCAGGGGACGTCGCGGCGCAGCTCCAGCTCCTCGGTGCGGTCGACGGCGGCCGCGTCCGCCCCGGCCCCGGAGGCGGCTCCCGCCGCGGGCAGCGTGGCCAGCGCCGCGTACGCGCACGGCACGATCGTCAGGTCCCGGGTGGTGCCGAAGACGACGGCCGGCTCGGTCTCGGTGCGGACCGTCGCCACCTCCGTACCGGCCCGGACGAACACCGGCTCCCGCTGCGGCGCCGACAGCCGGAACGTGACGTCGGTGCCGGCGGCGGTCGGCGGGTGGAGCCGTACCCCGATGAGGTCCAGGAAGGTCAGATAGCTCTTCTCCGGCACCCGGTTCACCCGGTAGACGAGGTGGTCGACCATGGTGGCGAACGCCTCGATGAGGGTGACGCCCGGGTCGGACACGTTGTGGTCGGTCCACTCCGGGCAGCGCCGCTGCACCAGCCGTTTGGCCTCGTCCACCAGGCTCTGGAAGTGCCGGTCGTCCAGGTTCGGGCTCGGCAGGGTCATGCGCGGTCCTCTTCCGGGATCACATAGAACGGGAACACCAGGTTGCGGGGGTCGTTGGCGCCGCGCAGCGTGTAGCCGATGTCGATGTACAGCACGCCGCTGTCGACCTCGTCGAAGCGGACCGCGACCTCCGTCACCTCGACCCGGGGCTCCCACCGCTCCAGCGCGAGCCGTACCTCGTAGGCGAGTTGACCGGCCGTCCCCGCGTCGGCCGGAGCGAAGACGTAGTCGTTGATGGCGCAGCCGAACTCGGGCCGCATCGGCCGCTCCCCGGGCGAGGTCGCGAGGATGAGCCGGATCGACTCCTCCAGCTCGCGCTCGCCCCGGACGAGCGCGATCGACCCGGTCGCGTCCGTGCGCGGCGGGAAGGCCCAGCCCGCGCCGACGAACTCCTGGCCCATGGTCCCTCAGCCTCCGATCAGCACGGACGGGCAGCCCGACACGATCGCCGAGCCGCACGCGGACAGGTCGCCGACCCGGGCGGCCGGACGGCCCCCGATCAGGACCGTGGTGGAGCCGGGCGGCGCGAGCGCCGACGGCGGGTGGGCCGCCGGTGACGCGCACTGGTGCGCGGTGCCGACGGTGGCCGCCGGCTGCCCGCCGATGAGGACCGACGACACCCCGGAGGGGCCGATCACCCCCGGATGCGCGGTCGGATCACCGACCCGCGCTGCGGCTGCCTGTGCCATGTCTCCCCCCGTACCCGTCAGTTGATCTTCACGAGGGGGGCGCTGACCGACAGCGTGGAGCCGCCCTTCAGCTCCGTCCGCTGGGTGCCGTCCACGGTGACCGTCGCCCCCTGGACGTCGACCGTGCCCCCGGTCGCCAGCCTGACCGCCCCCTGCCCGCCGTCCACCTTCACTCCCTGACGCGCCGTCACCGACACGCTGTCACCGCTCAGTTCGAGAGCACCCCGCTCGGCCGCGACGCTCACCCCGCCCGAGGCCGTGATCGACACCTTCTCCTTCGCGGTGATCCGCACCGCCCCGTCGCTGCCGATCGTGACCGCCGTCCCCGACTGGTCGAGATCGATCGTCAGCTTCCCGTCGCCGGTGCGCAGCCGCACACCCTGTGCCCCGCCCGCCGTGTCGAGCAGTTCGAGCTTGTGCCCGCCCTTGGACGCGAAGGCCCGCCGGTCGACCGCCCCCGACGTCGGGTCCACCGCGCCGCCCCCGGACGGCCGGTCCTGGCCGTTGTACAGCCCGCCCAGGACGTACGGCCGGTCCAGCCGCCCGAGTTCGAAGCCGACCACCACCTCGTCCCCCACCTCAGGGATGTACGGCTCCCCGCCCCCGGTGCCGGCCGCCTGCGCGGTCCGCGCCCAGTCGCTCGCGTACTCGTCCGACAGCCACGGGAACGTCACCTTCACCCGGCCCGACCCCTCCGGGTCCTGAGTGTCCGTCACGGTCGCGTTGACGAGCCCGCCCGACCGGGGCCCCTCGGCCGGCGCCCCGCCCGTGAGCCCGAGCAGCGAGCGCTCCTGCTGCCCCGACACCGTGATCCACGTCTCGTACCCGCGCAGCGCGTCGAAGACGTGCCGCGAGGACGTGACCGTGTACCGGCCCTCGAAGGGCGCGCCGACCGCGTTGAGCGCCACCGCCGTGCCCGCCCGCACCTCCGGATTCCCCCGGATCACCGCCTCCAGCTCCGCGAACGAGCCCGCGATCCGCTCGGCCAGCGCCTTCGCCGCCCGGTCCACCCGCTCCTGCGTGCCGTAGCCCCCGTCCGTCACCACGTGCCGCGCCTCGCCGAGCGGCTCCGTCACCTGCGCCGCCGTCACCCCGAGCGCCAGCGTCGACGAGGAGCCCGCCGGAGCCCGGCCCACCAGCGCCCGCTTGCCCCGCACGTCCCAGCCCCGCACCTCCACCTCGGAGACCTGCTCGGCGGCCGACACCGACGCCCGGCAGCGCAGCAGGTTCGCCCCCCGCTCCAGGACCAGCGGATCCCGGTCCGCCCGCGCCGACGCGTCCGGCGCCCCGCCCGCCTCCGCCGGCTTCACCACGTGCAGCATCCCGTCCCGCACGTACGCCTGCGCCCCCGCCTCCTCGGCCAGCCCGCGCACGAACGCCCAGTCGCTCACGTTCGCCTGCGCCACGTGGTCGAGCACCGGACCGGCCACGTCCACCGTGCCCGGCTTGAGACCGGCCCGCTGGGCGACCTGGCCGACGATGTCGGAGAGCGTCATGTTCTGGTACGCCGCCACCCGCGCCCCGCGCAGCAGCTTGTACGTCTCGTCGAGCCCGCGCACCACCGTGTACGTGCCCGACTCGTCCAGCTCCAGCTCCAGCGCCGTCACCACCCCGCTCAGCAGCGGCCGCGGCTCCGTGCCGCCCCCGCTCCGCGCGAGCAGCGCGATCTCCGTGCCGACCGCGATCCCGCCCTGCGCGAGCAGCGCCCGGTCCGGGTCGCGGAACCGCAGCAGGAACAGGTCCGGCAGCGTACGGCTGTCGTCGACGTACCCCTCGACCAGGGTGTTCATCAGCCGTGCGGGCAGCGGACGCCCGCCGACCTCCACGACGAGGGCCGAGGCGACCCCGGGCGCCGCCATCAGGGCCCCCGCCGGACCGGGGCGGCACCGGACGAGGCGTCCTCGCGCAGCCGCCCCAGCTCGTCCGGCGCGGGCAGCAGCAGGCGCGTACCGGGCACGAGCCGCAGCGGGTCGTCGATGCCGTTGGCCTCCGCGATCACCCGCCACGCCGCCGGATCGCCGTACTCGCGCTGCGCGAGGGACGGCAGCGAGTCGCCGGCCGCCACCCGGTGCGTACGGCGGGCGGTCAGCGCCCCCGACGTCGGGTTCTGCCCGGGCGTCTCGCCGCTGATCTCCTCCATCGTCACCAGGCAGACCGCCCGGATCGGCACCCCCGAGGTCGTGAACAGCGTGTACTTCGCCTGCACTTGACTCACGTACCCGGGAAATCCGGTCAGCCCGCCCCAGTGGAACACCACCCACGGCGGCGACGACCGCTGCTGCTGCCGGGACTCGCTCGTCGGCACACAGCACGCGAACAGCTGCTCCACCGAGGTCACCACGCGCGTGTCCTGGGTGTCGCCCGCGTCGAAGAACATCTCCACCGTCAGCTTGCTCGGCTGCGGACCCTGGTACTCCGGAGGCCCGGCGCTCTTCGCGCCCTTCGCGGGCGTGCGCTTCCAGGCGGCGGCCTTGGTGAGGCTCAACTCCTTGGGATTGAACTGGAAGTCGATCCGCCCGCACGGCGCCCCGGGCGTCAGCCCGCCGCCCGACGGCGGCGTCCGCAGCTCCAGATACGCGTGCTCCAGCTTCGGCCGCGCGGAGCCGCCCTTCGCGGCGGACGCGACACCGGACGCGCCGGCCGCGCTGAAGGCGATGGGGGCGCTCATCCCGCTCAGCCCTCCATCACATAGCCGTGGTGGGCGATCTCGATCGTCTCGATCGCCACCTTCGGCGACTCGGGCGTGAACGAGGGCCCCGTCCACCGCACCGGCACCACTTCGAGCAGCCCCCACTGCGCGACCTTGCGCCCGTCCCCGGTCCGCGCCTCGATGTGGGCGGTCTTGCGCGTGAACCCGGTCGTCATGCTCGCGAACCAGCGCGCCACCTTCTCGGTCTCCCGGGTGAGCGGGCGCGAGAGCTTGACGTTCGAGTACTTGAGGCGTGTCGGCAGCTGCCAGACATGCCCGTTGTTGCCGCCCTCCTCGCGGGTCTCCAGGACGACCTCGCAGCCCAGCCCCTCACAGGTGTTGAAGGACCCGAGCTCGATGTCGTCGATCGTGACGACGAAGCAGACGCTGACGGCGGGTTCGTCGCTCTGCGCGGCGGTGGCCATGGGTCGCTCCTTCCGTTCGCGTGTCTGGGGGTGGTGCGGTGGCCGTGCCCCGGTCAGAACCGGGTCTCGATGAGCCGCCCGGCCCGCTCACGCTCCAGCCGCAACTCGGCCTTGAGGAGCCGGGCCAGCGGCGGGTAGAGGGCACGGACGAACTCGTCGGTGACGGGGGGAGAGCCGGGGGAGGGGGCGGCGGACGTGGGTGTGGAGATGGCTGCCGTGGTGGGGTCCGTGCCCGTGGGGCCGTCGGTTACGGGGTCGGATTCCGGTTCCGGTGCGACCGCCGGAGGGTCGTCGGGCGGTGGCGGCGGAGGCTCCTCGACGGCCACCTCGCGCTGGACGAAGGGAGTCGGCGGAAGCACGCGCTGCACGGGCGGCGGCTGCGGCGCGAACACCACACTGCCGTCGGCCATGCGCTGCGCGATGCCGGCGGCGACGGCGACGTCACCCGCGTTGCGGGGGGCTTGGACGGGGGCGGGAGTGGGGCGGCGCTCGGCGGGGCGCGCGGCGGGGCGCGCGGTCGTTCGCTGGACGGGGGTGGGGATGGTCGGGGTGGTGGGTACGTGGGTGTGGTTGCGCTGTACGGCGGGGGTCTCCCACCGGACAGGGGCGGCGACCGGTTCGGGGGACGGGCCGATGGCCGGGGGAGCGGCGTCCGGGGTCACGGTACGCAGCACCAGGGGGCGGTCGGCGAGCAGCGGGGCCACCGGGTCGGGGTCGGGGGTGGGGGCCGGTGCCGGGCCTGGGGCGAGGCTTGGGGATTCCGGCTGTACGGGGGCGGGCGCGGCGGCCGGAAGGGGAACGGGACCGGGACCCGGACCGGGGGCCTCGCGCTGGGCGGTCGGCGGGAGGGCCGGGAGCGGCGCGCCGAGGCCAGGGGCGCGACGGGGCGCCGGAGAAGCGGAGGGCGCCGGCGGCAGGGACCGCTGGACAGGGGGAACGCTCGCGGGGTGAGTGGGGATCTCGGTGACGGGCCCGGGGCTTGTGTCGGGTTCCGGCAGGTCCAGCAGTGGCTGCTCGCCGACCAGGGGGCGTACGGAAGGCTCGGCTGCGGCCTCGACGGTTCCGGGCTCTCCGGCTTCGGCAGCCCCTCCGGGCTCGACGGCGGCGGGCCCCTCGGCCGCCGGAGCCGGGAGCTCGACGGGTCCGACGTTCCTCGCGGTGTCCGAAGTGCCCGAGCTGGGCGGGACAGCCGAGATCCCTGGTGTTCCTGAGGTCTCAGAGGGGGCCACCGTCCGCTGGACCCCCGCGTTCACCACCGGCCCCGCCGCCTCCGGCTCCGACGGAAAGGCCACGCGCGTAGGCTCAGGCGCCCCGGCCGTCCGCTGTACGGGCGGCCTCAGGGGCTCGCCCCCCGGAGCCGCCCCCAGCGTCGGTGCGCGCCGGCCACCGTCCCGTACAGGAAAGTCCACCACCGAGCGCTGGACGGGCGTCGTCACGCCCTGGATGAGCCCGCTCGGGGCCTCCGCGCTGACCAGGTGGCCCAGCGGGGTGGTCAGGGCGGTCGGCTGCCGGGTGGGGAGCCCGCGCTCGAAGGCCGAGGGGTCGGTGATGAGGGTCGGGGCGCCCAAGGTCCTCTGGATGGCCGGGAGTTCGACGACGTCGAACCGATCCTCACGTGACGCGGGCACGGGTGCGGGCGTGTCCGCCGGGCGGTCCGTACCCCGCCCGCCACCGCCACCGCCTCCGCGCAGCCAGGACAGCAGTCCCATGGTTCCCGTCCCTCCCCGTCATCCTCCGCCGAGGCGGGCCACTTGGGCGACGAACCTCTGACGTTCCGCGTGCTCCAGGTCGAGGAGCTGATCCAGTGGCCAGTGGAAGTGGTAGGCGAGGTACGCGACCTCCTCGTACAGCTGGTCGGCCGCGTACGTCACTATTCCCCCAGGCGGCCACCGGCGAGGTCCACCGCGAACTCCTCCTGGCACGACGGGCAGGTGACGGCGGCGCGGGTGTGCCCCTCCGCGTTGACGCGCCGGTAGAAGTCCTGGAGGAAGGCGAGGTCGGAGGCGAAAAGGTCCTCGATGATCCCGGGATGGATGTCGTCGACCGCGCCGATCCTCGTGACGACGCGAGAGATGAGCACCACCGACAGGTACGCGGAGTTCTCCCGGACCCGGTCGTCCCGCAGCGGCACCAGTTCGTCGCGGGCGGTCGCGAGCCGCATGACGCCGTCGCGGTGGACGGTGCCGTGCTCGTCGACGTACCCGCGGGGGAGCCGGAACGGGAACTCGGTCCGCAGCCCGGCTCCCGCCCCGTCGTCAGGTCCCGCGTGGCCGGCGTGGGACGGCGCCGCCGCCGCCGTCGTACGCCGCATCAGTCGACGTCCATGCTCTCGTAGGTGATCACGAGCTTCTCCGTCAGGACGGAGGTGTCGCCGGCCTTGAGCGCGCCGATCTCCAGCGACTTGGGCCAGGCGTTGATCAGCTTGTAGCGCTTGATGGGGAGGCCCTCGTAGTCGTAGACGATGATCGCGCCGTTGCGGCGCGCGTCGCCCATGCGGCCGAAGCGCGAGTCCTTGATCCACCGCTCGAAGCTGTTGTCCTCGGTGAGGCCGCGGGAGACCGTGACCTCGCCCGCCTTGGGGCGGCCGGGCAGCTTCTTGATGGCGTACTTGCCGTCCGCGGTGTTCTGCTTGAGCTCGATGACGTCCTGTTCCATCTTCAGACCGCTGACCTCGGTGATCTGCCGGATGATGACGCTGTCGAACTCCAGGCCGAAGGAATGCCCGACGGAACTGTCGAGATCGGGAAGGGGCACGAGGGACTCCTCACTCGTCGACGGCACCGGTGCCGCTGGTCAGCTGGGACAGGCGGAAGACCACGAACTCGGCCGGCCGGACCGGCGCGACGCCGATCTCGCAGACCACGTGGCCCGAGTCGACGCTCTCCGGAGGGTTCGTCTCGCGGTCGCACTTCACGTAGTACGCCTCGTCGGGAGTCAGCCCGAACAGGGCACCCTTGCGCCACTCGTTGACGAGGAAGGCGCCGACGGTGCGGCGGATCCGGGCCCACAGGGCGTCGTCGTTCGGCTCGAACACCACCCACTGGGTGCCGGCGAGGATCGACTCCTCCAGGTAGTTGAAGAGCCGCCGCACGTTGAGGTAGCGCCACGCCGGGTCGGAGGAGAGGGTGCGCGCGCCCCAGATCCGGATGCCCCGGCCGGGGAACGCGCGGATGCAGTTGACGCCGATGGGGTTGAGCCGGTCGTGCTCGCCCTTGGTCAGCTGCGTCTGGAGGGCGACGGCGCCCCGGACGACCTCGTTGGCCGGGGCCTTGTGCACCCCGCGCTGGTCGTCGTTGCGGGCCCAGACGCCGGCGACGTGACCGCTCGGCGGGACCGGGGAGACCCGGCCGGTGGACGGGTCGGCGACGTTGATCCAGGGGTAGTAGAGCGTCGCGTACTTGGAGTCGTACCCGGCGCGCTCGGAGCGCCAGCCCGCGACCTCCTGGGGGCTGAGTCCGGGCGGCGGGTCGAGCACCGCGACCCGGTCGCCCATCAGCTCGCAGTGCGTGATGAGCGCCTGCTGGACGGCGAGCACCCCGTCGAGGTCGGTCAGCCCGCGCTCGTACGCGCTCATCAGGTCCGGCACGGCGACGGTGGTGATGTCCTCGACCGCCTCCAGGCCGCCGATCCCGGAGCGGCGGTCCGCGTCGCCCACGTACACCTCGGGCGTGAAGGGCGCGCCGGATCCGGCGGGGACGGGCAGGGCGGGGGCGAGTGTGACCGTCTGCGGCTCGGGGCGGACGGGCGCGGCGCCGGTGCCGGGCTCGGTGATCTCGATGAGCGCGGAGGCGGCGTTGACGCGGGTGGCGACGTTCTCCTTGCTCCGCTTGGTGGTGACGGAGGGGTACGTCTCGACGGCCTTGCCGTTCTGGCTGACGATCAGCCGGAAGGCGTCGGACGGCGGGTCGTCGCCCTCGACGTCCGCGACCTCGACGGTGATCGTGCCGGTGACGCCGAGCCGGGCGACGACGGAGTACGCGCCGAGGGCGGTGGGGCCGGGGGCCGCGTCCACGGCGGGGCCGGCGCCCTCGGGAGCGGTGGTGCCGTCGGGGGTTGCGGTGCCGTCGGGAGTGGTGGTGCCGTCGTCGACGCGTACGACGTAGCAGGTCCCGCCCCCGTTGGCGAAGAAGCCGTACACCGAGGCGGCGAGGTACGTCCCCTCGACGAAGTCGCCGAAGCGGCTCACGAACTGGCTCCAGTTCGTGATCAGCGTCGGCTCGTCGAAGGGCCCCTTCCGGGCGAAGCCGACGAAGGCGGCGACGGAGGTGCCCACTCCCTCGATCGGGCGGGAGCCGGACTGGACCTCTTCGACGTAGACGCCCGGGGACAGGTACGACGGCATACGGTGCTCGCTCTCCTCTACGTCACTCCTCGACCGGGGAACCGCTCCCGCTGAACCGGGCCATTCTCACCACCGCGCCGATCACCCGGAACGGATGATCGGCCGCCCACCTGGGCAGCGTGAACTGCCCGAAGGTGCAAGGGAGTCGGCGTCGTACGGGTCCCCCCGCGCCCTCCGTACGGCCCCGGCCCCGCGGGCAGCCTGGCCGTGCGGCCACGGCTACCGGGAGGGCACGGATGAAGGAGGTCCCGGAGAAGAAGCCGACGCCCGACCGTCCGGCCGGCGACCGTCCGACCGGCCCGGCCTCACCCTCCGCCTCCCGCGCGGGCGGACTCTCGCCGCACAGCGTGCAGCGCCTCCAGGGGGCGGCCGGTAACGCGGCGGTGGCGCGGCTGGTGGCTCAGCGTTACACGGCTCCGGTGAAGACGCCCGCGAGTGCGGCGCCGGGTTTCCGGCGGGTGGGTGCGGATGTGGTGGCGAAGAAGCGGACGATGGCCGCGCACGCGCCTGCGGCGGCGGAGTCGCGGTCGGCGCAGGACGCGGCGGTGGCGCCTCCGGACGACAAGGAGGCGCAGGGCAAGGCGGCGAACGCGGAGAAGATGAACGCGGCGAAGCCGGGGGAGTTCGACAAGGCGGCGTTCGTCGCGGCGGTCGACAAGGCGATCGAGGCGCAGGCGCCGAAGAACCTCGACGAGGCCGACAAGTTCTCCAAGTCCGGCAAGGCGGACAAGGTGAAGGACGAGGTCGACGGGAAGGTCACCGACGGCAAGAACACCTCGGCGAAGGACATCGAGACGGCGACGAAGGCCCCGCCGGACACGTCGGCGGCGAAGGACAAGCCGGTCACCCCTCTCGATCCGGACCGCCCGCCCGGCAACCCGGGCGCCCCTGCCGCGAAGGACGCGATCCCGCAGAAGCAGCCGCCGGCGGTGACGGACTTCTCGCAGGGCCCCGCGGAGAACGACAAGGCGATGGCCGACGCCGAGGTGACGGAGGAGCAGCTCGCCAAGGGCAACGAGCCGGAGTTCAACGACGCGCTGAAGGCGAAGAAGACCGCGGAGACGGACTCCGCGAAGGCCCCGGGCAAGGCGCACACCGCCGAGGACCGGCAACTGTCGGCGGCGAAGGCGGGCGCGGCGGCGGCCGGCGCGCAGGCCATGAACACGCTGACGGCGACGAGGGCGGCGTCGGGCAAGGCGGTCGACGGCGGCAAGGGCGAGACGAAGTCGAAGGACGAACAGAAGCGCGCCGAGGTCACGGCGCGTCTTCAGAAGGTCTTCGACGCGACGAAGAAGGACGTGGAGGCGACGCTGGCGGGCCTCGACACGAAGGTCGACGCGGCGTTCACGTCGGGTGAGAAGGCGGCGCGGGACGCGTTCACGGCCGACCACAAGGCCCGCATGAAGAAGTACAAGGACAAGCGCTACAGCGGCTTTTGGGGCAAGGGCAGGTGGCTGAAGGACAAGTTCGCGGGCCTGCCGAAGGAGGCGAACGACCTCTACCAGGAGTCACGCAAGCTGTATGTGGCCCGCATGCGCACGGTCATCTCGCAGGTGGCGGACATGATCGGCGTGGAACTGGGCCGCGCGAAGACCCGCATCGCGCAGGGCCGGACGGACCTGAAGGCGGAGGTCGACAAACTCCCCGCCGACCTGAAGGCGTTCGGCGAGGAGGCGCAGAAGGACTTCGAAGGCAAATTCGAAGACCTGGAAGCCACCGTCGACGAGAAGTCGGAACAGCTGGTCCAGGACCTCGCCAACAAGTACACGGCCGCCCTGAACGCCGTGGACGAGGAGATCAAGAAACTCCAGGAGGCCAACAAGGGCCTCATCGACAAGGCGAAAGACGCGATAGCCGGCGTCATCAAAACCATCAACGACCTGAAGAACCTCCTCCTCGGCATCCTGGCAAAAGCAGCCTCCGCCATCATGAAGATCATCAAGGACCCCATCGGCTTCCTGGGCAACCTGGTGAAGGCGGTAGGCGCCGGTCTCAACCTCTTCCTCACCAACATAGGCACCCACCTGAAAACGGGCCTGGTCTCCTGGCTCCTGGGCACAGCGACAAAGGCCGGCCTGGAACTCCCCCCACGCTTCGACCTACGCGGCATCATCCAACTCATCGCCTCCCTCCTGGGCCTGACCTGGGACAACATCCGCACCCGCATCACCCGCAAGGGCGTCCCCGACGAAGCGATGACAGCGGTCGAGTCGACGGTCCCGGTGGCCCAGTCCCTGGCGAAAGAGGGCCCGGCGGGAGCGGTCAAGGAGATCCAGGCAGAAGCAGGCGACCTCAAATCGACGATCCTGTCGAAACTGACGGAATACCTGATCCCCACTGTCATCATCGCCGGCATCACCTGGATCCTCTCCCTCCTCAACCCCGCCTCCGCCTTCATCCGCGCGGTCAAGGGCATCATCGACATCGTCACCTTCGTCGTGACCCAAGGCGCCCAGATAGCCGACTTCGTCAACGCCGTCCTGGACGCAGTCATCCACATAGCCAACGGCGGCGCAGCCGGCGTCCCCAAAATGGTCGAAACAGCCCTAGCCGCCAGCATCCCCCTCCTCATCGGCTTCCTCGCCTCCCTCCTCGGCATAGGCAGCCTCGCCAACAAGGTGAAATCGGTCTTCCAAGCGGTCTCAAAACCCGTCAACCGAGCCATAGACAAGATCGTCGACTTCATAGCCAAGAAGGGCAAAACCCTCTGGCAGAAGCTGAAGGATAAGTCTCGTCCCAAGAAGGAGGGGCAGGAGGACATTAAGGGGAACGCGAGCAAAGCTGCCACGTCGTTCCCGCTTCCCCGAAAGGGGTTCCGATCGCTCGATAAGGAGAGCCACAAGGTTCAGTTCGATGCGAAGAGTCCAGGTGCCAGGCTGATGGTCCACAGCAGCCCGCAAGACATCGAGAAGTACCTGACGGGCTGGGAGACCGAACTGGAGACCGCTGCCGACCCTGGCGGTGCTTCCCGCGCGGCGCTGAACGATGCCGGTCGACAGAAACAAGAAGTCAAGAAGCGGCACGATGCCTTCCAGGCCCTGCCCGCGGGGGCTAGCGCCAGTCAAAAGGCATATGACGATCTCCTCGCCGCCCTTGCGCAGCTCGCGCAGCTCCTTGCGAACCGACCGGGTGCTACGCCCCCGTTGCCCCCGCCGGTGCTCCCTCCGATGGTGTCGGGCGTCCTCGCGAGTCCGTTCAAGGCGAGCTACATCGACCAGGGCATCAAGAAGGGGACCGAGGCGAACTCGTACGACGGTGCGACGCTGAACGGCTGGGCCATAGCCAGGACATACAACTACCCGGCGCGGGGCCACCCAGACAGCAACGCCTGGGTCAAGATGCACCTGTTGCCCGCCTTCCTCGGCGGAGATGCGGTCGACTCGAACCTGGTTCCGGCACGAGGATTCGTCAACAATCCGATGTTCTACAGCGGTATCGAGAACCCTGCCAGGAAGTCGCTCCACAAGGCTGTGTCGGATCCGGCATACGAGCGAATGGTCTGGTACCGAGTAGGTGTCAACTACTTCTCAGGGCACCCGGGATTTCCAGAAGAGATCGAGGTCGAGTGGGGTGGATACGATCACTCGAACGGCACGTGGACCGAACGTGCTCCTCGCGGTGGCGGCGGATCATTCTCGGATCGGCAGGACCCGCCAGAGCCTCTTAGTAATGATGTGTTGCGCGTAAATGCGCGAGGGGTGAAGTACAGTGTTTTCGATTCCCTCGGAATATCTCGAACGGATGCGGAAAGGGTCAAGGCGGAGTCGAAGAAGAGAGAGTTTGTCGACTTCGCTGACCTCGTCGGGAGATTTCCGCACCTCGCGCCGCAGTTCACCGCTGCTGCCACGGCGGGTCGCCTCAGGATCGACTGACCTTCGCTTGCAGAAGAGATCAGATGAGCGTAACGAGGAGGAGACGTGGAAACCGACTACGAGCGCCAACTCCGAGAGATGGTGGAGCAGGTACAGGCGTGTGAGGCCCTGCGCGTCGACACCCATGATCGCGGGCCGCTGGCGGCCTACATGGAGAGTGTCGAGGACGCCTTTGACATCGTGCGGGCCGTGGAGAGGACCCCGCTGCCCCTTGCTTTGACTCAGAATTTCCACCGACACTCCGGCTTCGTGTTCGCCTGGCGAGCCCTGGAGCCCTGCCAAGCGATCGCCGGGGAATTTCACCTGAGGCACTTCGCTGAGGCGGTGCTCCTCGGCGCTGCCAAGAAGCCGGTCTCCGCGACGGCATCCGAGGAAGAGCGGCTGATTCATGGGCTAAGAATCTTCGAGACCCATCCCATCGGCGGAACAGGCACGTACACCGCCATGCGACTCGTTCCCGACCAGGCTCCCCCTGAGCTCTGGTACGTCGATCTCAGACAGGGACCTACCCGGCTCCACCTCGACTACGGTGAATATCTCGACACAATGCTGCGCGCCAAGGGCCTATATGACTGGCAGTACCTGTTCTCGGATCCGGATCCGGACAACTACGGCCTGCGCGTCTCGCTGCCCTACTTGAGTGAGGGACTCGACTTCCTCATCAGAGAGTTTCCCGATGACGACCTGGCGGATCTCCGGGCTAGGCTGGAGGAGCTCATGAGTGTGCTGGGCGAGGACACGTAACCTTCAGATCAATAGTTCCGCGTACGACCCGAATTCCGAGGCCAAAGTCAGCCGCCCCAGTTTCTGGTACTCGCGCTGTACCGCGTGGATCAGCATCGGCATCGTCAGGGGGCCGGCTGCCTCCGCCGCCAGGTACGCCGCCGTTACTGCGATCGAGCGGATGTTGCCGCCTGACAGTTCGAAGGCTTCCGCGCAGAAGGGCAGGTCCAGGTCCGTGGCGCGGGGGAGGTTCGGGCCTAGGGTTCGGTCCCAGAGGAGGTGGCGTTGGGGGGCGTCTGGGACTGGGAAGTCGATGATGAGGTCTAGGCGGCGGGTGAAGGCGTCGTCCAGGTTGGCTCGGAGGTTGGTGGCCAGGATGGCTAGGCCGTCGAAGGATTCCATGCGTTGCAACAAGTACGCGGACTCTACGTTGGCGTAGCGGTCGTGGGCGTCTTTCACGTCCGAGCGTTTGCCGAAGACGGCGTCCGCCTCGTCGAAGAGGAGGACGCCGTTGACGCCTGCCGCTTCCGTGAAGATGCGTTCCATGTTCTTTTCCGTCTCGCCTACGTATTTGTCTATGACTGTCGCCAGGTCGACCGTGTAGAGGTCCAGGCCGAGGTCCGCCGCGATGACCTCCGCCGACATCGTCTTTCCCGTGCCCGAGTCTCCGGCGAACAGGGCCGCCACGCCTCGGCCCCTGCCTCCTCCCGGGCGCATCGACCACGTGCCCAGGACGTGGTCGCGGTGGCGGGCCCTGGCCGTCAGCTCGCGGAGTTGGGTCTCCGTGTCCGGGGGGAGGACCAGGTCTCGCCAGCCGACCGTGGGTTCTATGCGGCGGGCCAGGCGGTCCAAGCCTGCCGCGTTCTGGGCGCGGGCTCCCTGGCGGATGTGGTCGGGCGTGACCTCGGTCGATTCCAGTCGGGCCTTCTGCGTCGCCGCCCTCGCCGAGCGCACGATCTGCTCCGGCGTGAGGAGGAAGGGGGACAGGAGGTCCCGCACCGGGAGGTCCACCTCCTGGCCCGCGTTCTCCCGCCACAGGTCCGCCCGCGCCTCCGGGCCCACCCTCGGCGCCCTCACCAGCAGCGGCGGGGCCGTCGACCACGCCGCGTCCCAGGGGAGGCGGCCCACCAGGGCCACCGGTACCGGCAGGTCCGTCACCGCGCGCAGCAGGCCCGGGCGCTCCCTCGCCACCGCGTCGACGGGCGCGCACACCAGGCCCGCGCCCGTCAGGCGCGCCTCGCGGAGGAGGCAGCGGACCGCTTCCGCCGGTGCCGGGTCCTCGGCCAGGCGGGACAGGTCCACGCCCAGGACCGCGTGGCCCGCCGCGTCCAGGGCCGACGCCGCCAGGGCCGTACCGGCACCGCCCTGGTCCTCCTGGAGGTAGACCAGGCCGGCTTCGTCCGAGGACAGGAAGCGGGCCAGCGGCGCCGGGTCGCCCACGCCTCGCACCGGCTCCCACGGGGCTCGTACGTCGGCCAGCCGCGCGTCCGGGGTGTCGTCGCCCAGCAGGTACGCGGTCACCCGGTCCGGGACGCGTAACGCACGGCCCAGGAAGGGGCCCTCCCGGTCCTCCACCAGCAGCAGGCCGCCCGCCCGCAGGGGCGCGCGCTCGCCGAGGCGCGCTCTCGCCTCCCGGTCCGCGTGCGGCATCCCGCACAGGCCCAGGGCCAGGCCGGCCGACGGCCTCCGGCGCGTCACGTCGTCGTTGAGGTAGCCGTAGAAGGACTCGAAGCGGTCGTCCAGGTCCGGCAGCAGCGCGATCAGCAGGATGTCCACGTCGAGGGCGGAGAGGCCGAAGTCCGCCACCAGCGACCCCAGTCGGGATTCCGCAGGCACCTGCGGAAGGGGGTCCGGCCGGGGGAAGACGCGCGGCGCCTCCAGCAGCCGCTCCACCGCCTCCTCCGTCAGGTACAGGCCCCGGAACGCGTCGTCCGGGTCCGGGTCCACCGCTCTCCGGGCCTCCACCGCGCGGCGGATCCGGAGCTCCATCTCACGGGCCCTGGCGAGGAGTTCGGCGGTCACCTGGTGGGCCCCTCGCCGAAGCGGACGTCCAGCCGCTCCTCGCTGACCGGCGGACCGACCGCGTACCTCGGCGAGGCCGTCACCGGCACGCTCACCACCAGGTCCAGGGACGGCTTCAGCTCGCCTCCCAGGGCGCTCCACACGTCAGCGAACGACCGGTCCTCCGGCGGCGGCAGCGCGATCGACAGCGGCACCGCCGCGCCGATCTCCGCGAGCGTGCCCGTGAGCCGCGCCGGCGGGAGCGCCTCGTACCGCAGCAGGCAGGCCAACAGGGAGGACAGCAGGCGGTGTTCGTCCTCCGGGCGCTTCGTCCACGCCGTGATCAGGTACGACAGTTTGAAGTAGCGCGGCGGGCGGCGGCGGGCGACGACCACGCCGCGCTCGTCGTACTCGTTGTGCAGACCGCGCTCGCGGCGGCGCATGTCCTCGCGGATGTCGTACAGGTACAGGTTCACCATCGGGGCGTTGACCTTCGCCGCCCACTCGCGCGTGGGCGCGTCGAAGACCACGGCCACCTGTCCGCCCTCCAGGACCTCCGCGCGGATGAGGGAGCGCAGGACGTCGTCGACCTCGTGGATCAACGGATCCTCACCCCCGGCCCGCGAAGTCCGGCGGCTGGAGCGCGTGTTGCACCACCAGTACGGGCTCCTCCAGGCGTTCGAGGCGCGCGACCTCCGCGCGCAGCAGGCGCGGTCCGATCTGGTCCTTGCGGAGCACGAGGACCTGGGTCTCGAAGCGGCCGTCGCGGGCCACCGTGAGGGGGGTGGTGTCGGCGGTCAGGCCGGTGGACCAGGTGAGCCGGACGCGTGCGCCGGGCGGGAAGTCCGTGCCGCGTACGGTCACGGGCTCGCCCGGCCTGAGCACCAGGGGGGAGACTTCCAGGCGGGGCTGGATCACCCGCAGCGGCGCCGTGGCGGTGTTGTCCGCGGGCTCGGGGTCGGAGAGACGGCCGTGTACGGTCGCCCGGACCGTGCCGGACGCGGCCTCGGCGTAGGTGGCCGTCTGGGTCACCACGATCCGGCCGCCGGGCGGGATGGAGCAGGGCGCGGCGGCCGTGCACCGGCTGGTACGGGAGAGGGCGCGGCCCGCTCCGGCGGGCCACGCGGCGTCGACGGTGACGTTCCGCGCCGTGTCCGGGCCGGCGTTGGTGAGGGTGTAGCGGGCGGCCACCGCCCGTCCCGTGTAGGTGCGTTCGGGGGAGAGGGACAGGGACACGGCCAGGTCCGCGAGCGGCGGCACGGGCGGGGGCGGGTCGCCGCCGGGCGGCGGTGTGACCGGCGGCAGCACGCGGAACTCCGCTGTGTCCGAGGCCGTGTTGCCCGCCGAGTCGGTGGCCGTGCAGGTCACGGTGGTGGTGCCCACGGGGAAGACGGATCCCGACGCGGGGGTGCATGTCGGCGTCAGAGGACCGTCGTTGGCGTCCTCGGCGGTCGCGGTGAACGCGATCGGGGCGCCTTCGAGGCCGCCCGCGCGGGCGGTGCGGTCGTCGACCGTGACGACGGGGGCGGACACGTCGTTGACCGTGATCGAGATCTGCTGTTCGTAGGCCGGATCGACGGCGGCCGCCCCGATCGCCGCCGTGTCCGGTGCCTGGGTGCCGAGCAGGAACTCCACGGTGCAGCTGAGGGTGGCGCCCTGCGGGGCGTCCGGCGCGACCGTGATCGTCTCGGCGAAGTCGGCGGTCTCGCCGCTGACGACGTCACGCGTGGGCGGGTCGAGGGTCACGGTGAGCGCGGGGTCGCAGTCCCTCAGGCGGTGGCCGACCCGGGTGGGCAGATTGCCGAGGCCCTCGACGATGGCCTCGGCGACCCGGTCGGGGTTGATGCCGCTGAGCTTGCGGCCGCCCGTCGCCTCGATGATGCGGGTGGCCTGGCCGGGGGTGGTGCGCGGCACCTCGATCTGGTCCTCGATGCCCGCGTAGCCGGTGCCGTCCAGTCCGTCGCCGACCGGGGTCTCCACGTCGACGCCGAGGACGCGGGCGTTCTTGTCCTGGAGGGCGAAGATCGTGTCCTCGATGTAATGCCCGTTGCTGGGGTTGTGGCTGGAGGCGTCGCTGACGAGGACGATCACCGGGCTGGAGTTCTCCCGGAAGACCGTCTTGCCGCCGGCGCCGTTCGCGATCTGCCAGAGGCCGTTGATCCAGTCCTCCGAGGGGCCCATGCTGCCGTTGCCCCGGCCGATTCCCAGCGCGTCGACCCCCTCGCGCAACCGGACGTCGTCCTGGGTGAGTTCGGCCGTGACGTCGAACCCCGCGCCCGGATCGACCTGCTGGTCACCGAAGGTCGTCACCGCGAACCGGGCGTCGGGCTGGTTGGACCGCACCTTGGTGATGATGTCCGACAGCCCGGCCCGTACGTCGGTGACCACCGGCTCCATGCTCCGCGTCCCGTCCACCAGCAGCACCACCTCCGGCATCGGCGGCACCACCGGAGTCGTCACCCGCTTGTCCACGCCGATCGAGGCGCCGGGATCCAGCGCCTGCGACACGCTCGCCGGAGTCACCGGCTCCACCGGCACGGGCACCGCCGAGGCGGACGTCGACGCCGGTACGGCCCCGGCGGCGAGCAGCAGCAGGGCGAGCGAGGCCCGGGCGGACGTGCGGCGACCGGGCCGGCGGGGCGCCGACGGCTCCGTACGCCCGGACGACGACTGGAACCAGCGCACGGCACAACCCCCTCGGCCTCACGTCCCTCGACGGCCCGAGGATGCCGTATCCGGACCTCGTCGTCTGCGTGCTGCAAGTCACCTTCAAGGGAAGGGAGTTCTGCCTCTACGGGCAACCGGGAGAACCCCACCCGTCCTTGGCTCAGATCAGCCCCTGCCGCATCGCGTACGCCACTGCGTGCGAGCGGTTGCGCAGTTGGAGCCGGGTGATGACCGCGTGCAGCACGTTCTTGATGGTGCGCTCGGAGTACGAGAGCTTCGCGGCGATGTCCGCCGTGTCGTAGCCCTCCGCCACCAGGCGCAGCACGTCCACCTCGCGCGCGGCGAGCCCCGTGAAGTGCAGCCCGCGCGGGCCGAGGACCTGGCCCTGGAGCCGGCCGACCTCCTCCAGGAGGCGTCCCACCAGGTCGGAGGGGAGGTGTCCGGCGCCCTTGGCGACCGTGCCGATGACGTGCACCAGGTGTTCCGGTGTCGCCTCGGCGCGCCGGATCACCCCGGCGACCCCGCACTCCGCCGCGCTCACCAGCTTCTGTTCGTCGATGTCCGTCGTCACCAGGACCGGGCGCGAGGTGCTGGTGCGCCTGATGTGCCGCAGCTGCCGCAGCACGTCCTCGTCGACGGTGTCCACCACGAGCACGACGACCTCGGGCGCCGGGTCGGCGGTCTCGCTCCATTCCGTCACGTTGATCTCGGGGCGCGTGCGTAACTGACTCGTCACCCCGGCCTGCGAGATCGGATCCTGCGCGCGCAGCGCGACAGCCGTACGTTCCATGTCAAGCTCCCCCCCCGGGCTGGCAGAGGCCGACGCGGGTGACGCATGGGCCCCGTGGAAACCGTCTGCAACGTCAACAACGCCATTCTCTTTGGTAGTTCGGCGGACGGGAGATTCCCTGACTGACCGTCATGAAAACTGAATCGTTGCTTCGGGCACTGAATCTGCCCGAAAGTGTTCCTTCTCTGACGATGCTGTGGAGGAGCCCGGATCCTACGGTGCGCCCATGAGTCTTACGGCAAGCCTCGACGCATCGTCCGTCACCGCCGTACCGGGCGAAGAGACGAGCCTCCCTCTTCAGGTGCGCAACTCCGGAACCACCGTGGAGGAGTACCGCTTCGAGGTGGCCGGCGCCTGTGCCGCCTGGACGACGGTGGAACCGGCGACGCTCTCCCTGTACCCCGGGAGCACGGAGACCGTCTCGGTCACCTTCCGGCCGCCCCGCGACCCGTCCGTGCCCGCGGGCGAGACGCCCTTCGGTGTCCGCGTGGTCCCCACCAGCGACCACGCCGAGCCCGTCGTCCCCGAAGGGCGGGTGACGGTCGCGCCGTTCACCGAGGTCACCGCCGAACTGGCGCCCCGGGGCTCGCACGGCGTGCGGCGCGGCGCCCACAAGGTCGCGGTCGACAACCGGGGCAACGCCCCCCTCACCGTCGGGCTCACCGCCCGCTCCGGCACCGAACGGGCCGGGATCTCCTTCTCCCACCCGGAGCTGCGCATCGAGCCGGGCCGCGCGGCCTTCACCGAGCTGCGCGTCAAGCCCGCCAAGCGCCTGTGGCGCGGCACCCCGGTCGTCCACACCTTCCAGGCCGTCGTCGTGCCGCCCGCCCCCGAGGGCGAGGAACCGCCCGCGCCCGTCCTGCTCGACGGCTCCTACCAGCAGGAAGCGATCCTGCCGCGCTGGCTGCCGCGCGCGCTCATCCTCGCCTGCGTCCTCGCGCTGATCCTGACCGGCTTCTGGTACGGGATGCTCCGGCCGGCGGTGAAGTCGGCGGCCCGCGAGGCGATCACCCCCGAGGTCATCGCCTCCGCGACCTCCGGCCCCGACCAGAGCGGCGGCCAGACGGGCGGCGGCTCCGACGGAGGCGCCTCGCCGACCCCGACGCCCACGCCGACCCCGACGCCCACCCCCACGCCGACCGCGAAGCCGAGCGTCAAGCCGAGCCCGAAGCCCACGGCGAAGCCCAGCGCGAAGGCCACCGGGAAGCCGCTGCCGCCGCCCGCGCCGACCAGCGCGCACGTGCAGGTCAGAGACGGTGTCGGCGGCGGATCGCGGAGCGGTACGGCGCTGACCGTGCCGGCCGGGAAGGCGTTCCAGCTCACCGACATCGTCGTCCAGAACCCGCAGGGCGACGCGGGCACCGTCGTCATCACCGTCGGCCAGGGCTCCCCCTTCCTGACCCTGGCCCTGGAGAACTTCCGCGACGCCGACAACCACTTCGTCACCCCGATCGTGGTGCCCGCCGGCGGCGAGGTGGTCATGACCGTCAACTGCCGCAAGGTCGGCCGGCCGGTCAACGCCCCGGCGCCCAGCCGGTGCGCCCAGTCCCTCTTCATCGGCGGGATCATGGAGTCCGTCAAGCCCTAGGCGACCGGCTCCCAGGCCGAGGCCCCCTCCGCGTACGGCACCCGGATCCATGAGTGACCCGGCCTACGCGGGCGGGGCCTCTTCCTCCTCGGGCCCCGCCTCCTCCGCCCGCTGCACGAACGAACCCTGTACGTCGGCCGGCTGCTCCTCCTCGTCCTCCGTCGCCGCCCGCTGCACGGCGGGCGCGGCGGGTGCGGCGGCCGCCTGGGGCGCGGGTGCGGGCGCCGCCTCCGGAGCGGGGCCTGCGGGCTCGGCCATCACCCGCTCCGCGTTGGAGACGGCCTCGCGCTCGAAGCGGTCCGAGGGGTCGCTCACCCGGATCCCGCCGGGCGCCTCCGTACCCTCGACCGGGCCGCTGCGCTGCTGGATGACGTGGGTCAGCTCGTGCGCCAGCGTCGTCCGGCCCTGCGGCGACGCCGGGTCGTACGCCTCCCGCTGGAACACGACGTTGTTGCCGACCGTGTACGCGTGCGCGCCGATGCCCTTGGCGGAGGCGTCCGCGGCGGAGTCGGTGTGGATCCGTACGTCGGAGAAGTCGGCGCCCATCCGGGCCTCCATGTCGCCGCGGGTCGCGGTGTCGAGCGGCTGCCCGCCGCCCGAGGCCAGCACGTCGTGCACCGGCGAACGCGCGCCCTCCTCCGCGCCGGCCTCGGCGTCCGCGCTGCGGCTGCGCTGGACCATCGCGCCCACGGCGCCGTTGCCCACCGCCCGCTGGAGCGCGCCGAGCCCGGACGCCCCGACGACGTCGGCACGTCCGGCCGCCGCCGCCTCGAAGAGCCGCGCGGCACCGGGACCGCCGTCCTGAGCCCTCTCGTCCCGGAGCCGGTCGTCCCCCACGTGCGCGGGGCCGTGCCCCTGGTGATGGTCGTGGTCGTGCTCCTGGCCATGCTCGTGCTCGTACGCACTCATCGTCAGCTCCCCGAACGGCCCCGAAGACGCCCTCCGCGACGCCCTCCACAGGGGCACGGCGGCCCCCTGCCCCCCAGCCTCCCCACCGGCCCGGTGCCCCGTCCAGCCCCCGCCCCGGCCGCCGGGGGCAGGAAGCGCTGCCCCTTCGCGCAGGCCCAGCCGGCGGCCTCAACGGCCGGACCGACGAGGACCACCGGCCCGCCCGGGCTCCGCACCGCCGCGCCCCGGCGGCTCCTTCGCGGAGCGGGGCGCCCGGGAACCCGGAGGGTGCTTCTCCTTGTCGGGAGCCGGTACGCAGGACGGGGCGTCGGCGCGCGAGGGCTCGGCCTTCTCCGGCCCTCGCCCGTGCCGGTGCTTCTGGCACCGGGCCTTGGAGGTCGCGTGTCCGGGGACGGCGGGAGCGGATGGCCGTGCCACGGGGAGAGAGGGGCGCGGGGCGGGGGAGGGAGTGGCGCCCGCGGGAGGGGGCTTCTCGGGGGGCGGGGCGGTGTCGGGGGCGAGGCCGGCCGATGCCGCGGCGACACCGCTGAGGGACAGGCCGGCGAGGGCGGCGGCGAGCCAGGTGCGCAGCGTGAAGCGGGACGCGCGGGCCGGGGTACGGGGGCGCCAGTCGTCCTCGGGGCGCGGCTCGGCGTCGAGCGCGCCGGAATCGCGCGCGGCGCGGAACGCGGCGAGGGCGGTCGCCTCGGCGGCGGGCGACGGCGCAGTGGGCACGAGGGCCTCGCCGAGGAATCGGGCAATCTCGGGGTCAGACGGGGAGGCGGAGGAGGGGACGGCGGCGGCCGGGCGCTCAGTCATCAGGGCCTACAGGAGTCGGGACGGCGGGCGGACGGCGTACGGGCAGGGCAGCGGCCGGGCCGCGGTCCGTGTCCGTTAAGGGGAGTCTGCGGCGGAGGGTGGCGAGTCCCCGGCTGACGGCCATGCGTACGGCGCCCGGGCGCTTCCCGAGGACGCGCGCGGCCGACGGGTGGTCGAGGCCGACGACCGTCGTGAGCAGCACGGCTTCCGCCTGCCCGCGCGGAAGCTCGGCGAGCCGGGCCAGCACCTGCTCGGTGGCGAGAGCCTGGAGCGCCTGATCGTCCGTGAGGTCCGGGGACGCGGGGTGAGGCAGGTCCTCCATGGCGATGGAGGACCGCTGGGGGCGCACCTTCTGACGGCGCAGGAGGTCCAGGGCGCGATGGCGGGCGATGGAGACGGTCCAGGCCCGGAAGCCCGGTCCGTCACCGCGGAACCGCCCGAGATCACGGGCGATCTCCAGCCAGGCCGTGGCGCAGACGTCCTCGGCCTCGTCGCCGACGATGCCCCGCAGGTAGCCGAGGAGGAGCGGGTTGACCAGGCGGTAGGCGAGGGAGAAGCCGTCCTCGTCCCCGCGCTGGGCCCGCCGCACCGCCTCCTCCAGCTCGCCGTCGCGACTCCGGCCCCCCAGGCCCCCCTCCCGGCTCCGGCCCTCCCGGCTCTCCTGCCGGCTCCGGCCCTTCAGGCCCCTCTCCCGGCTCCCCTCCCGGCCCCCGTGCCGGGACGCCTGTTTCTGCTCGTGCACCCCTGAAGTCCCATTCCGTACGTACGTCCCCGGACCCGTTCGCGCCCGCCCCCGAACCCGGTGATCAACTCGCACAGGAGTATCACAGCGCACCCACAGTCCGGCCGTCGCACCAGGTCAGGGCCGTGCGCGCGGGCGGCGGGAGCGGCCGGGGAGCGTCAGGTAGAAGGCGTACAGCGACTCCTCGGCGCCGAGACGGAACCGGTTCTCGACCTTCGAGAGCGGGCTGCGTATGCGGCCGTCCGGCATCCTCACCCCCACCCCCTGGCCGAAGAACTCCCGTTGGGATTCGTCGAGGTCGACCCAGACCGCGCCAGCCCTCCGCACCAGGACCTCACCGACGTACGCGCCCAGCCCGAAGAGCAGCGGCCGCAGCGTCTCGGCGGCCAGGCCGCCGCCGTCCCGGCGCAGCCCGTCGATGAGGAAGTCCACGACGCGCAAGCTCGGGCCCGAGTAGTCCAGCGGCAGCGGACCGTGGGCGGTGGCGGACCGGCGGGCGGCGAGCTGCCGGAGGAGTCCCGTCGCGTGTCCCGGCATCTCGGCCGCCGTGGTGTTGCCGTGCTGGTCCAGGTCCAGGTCCAGGTCCATGGCGGTTCCCTCGAAGTCGCTCCGGAACCGACGGTCTCGATTCCCTCGCTTCCACAGCGGACCGGGGCGCGGAACTGTCACACCCGCCCCGAGAGGCCCGGGTGTCCCGGGCATGACTGTGCCCCACACCCGAAGGATGTGGGGCACGACAGGAGCGAGATCCAACGACCAGTCGGCTCTCCCTCCGTGCTTCTCAACCTACCGGGTGCGCGCCCCCGCGACGGCCGATTCCGGGGGTGGACGACCCGAATGAGTGACGCCCGGCGGGCAGTTGTCAGGTCAGGCGGAGAAGGACCCGGCGCCGCCGGGGACGTGGGTGCCGTAGCCGGGCTGGACGACCACCGAGGGGCCGAGGCAGAACGGGTTGCCGTAGACCCTCACCGGCCGGTCCGTCTGGTTCGTCAGCACGTGCGCGACCGTCGGCAACTGCCGGCAGCCGGACGGGTCCTGGTAGACGTCCAGTGGCTGCGCCTCGGTCGAGAAGACGACGACGTCGCCGGTGGCGGCCTGGGCGGACCCGGCCAGGCCCAGCACCGCGCTCGCGGCGACCAGGGAGATCAGAACTGCTCGTGTACGCATGGTCATCCTCACCACAGAAGATCCCGCCTCGACGCGGGCTCCCTCCACAGCTATCGGGACACGACGTTCAAGATCCACTTGAACCGGCCGGTTTCACTCTCCAGGGCTAGCCGAACGCGCCGCTGAGGATGAGGCGTTGACGAGCCACTGCGCCGCCGCGGCCTGCTCGGCCTCGGTCGGGGCGGGCCTCAGCTGGTCGGGGTAGCGGAGGAGGTAGTGCTCGCGGGCCGCCTTCAGACCGACCGCGCGGGCCTCGGGGGAGAGGCCGGGGTGATCGGCCACCGTCACGGCGCGCTGCCACCAGCCCCGGCTGCGGGGGTTGACCGCGTAGTACCACAGCGGCTGTTCCGGGTCGGCCACCGCCAACAGTGCCCGGTGCAGGGCGGGTTCGCGCACCCCGGGGGTGCCGAGCAGCCGGTCGGCGACGAGCAGCGGGTGCTCGCCGTCGAGGCGCGCCCGGACCAGCACCCAGGTCATCAGCTGCCCGACGTCGTGGGTGCGGGAGGTGACGAAGTCCCACAGTTCGGCGGCTTTGGCCTCGTCGGGGGCGCCAAGATGGGTGAGGAGCCGCAGCTCGTTCTTCCAGACCGGCCGGGGACCGTTCCACCAGGAGACCAGCTTCCCCGCAGCCGGGTGACCCAGGTCGAGGGCGAGGCAGGTCAGGGTGACGAGCGGATGGCGCCATTCGGTGTACGTGGTCCGGTACTTCTTCGTGAGGTCCTTCCACCGCCGCGGCAGCAGCGCCTCGACCTCGGCCGGGCCCGCCAGACCGTGGGCGTGGAGCAGTTCGAGGCAGAAGCCGAGCCCCTGGAGGCCGGTGCCCGAGTCGGCGACCCGCTCCCGCAGCCAGCGCACGTCCGCGTCGGTGAGCGTGCGGTACCGGTGCCACACGTCTCCCAGCGCGCTCTCGACGGCGGTGAGGTCGGGGCCGGCGCCGGACAGCAGCTCCTCCCGCATGGCCTCGTACCGCGCGATCGCGTCCGGCGCGGAGGACAGCTCGGCGGCGAGCGCGGGGGGATCGGCGTCGGGCACGGTGGGCTCGGCAGCGGTACCCGCTGCGGCTTCGGCTCGCTGCGCCCGCTCGCGTACGAGTTCCACCTGGTCCCGCGCGTCGAGGGCGGCGAGGGCACGCAGGGCGCGCGGCAGGCGGGCGTCCGTGGTGAAGCGGATCGCCGCTAGGGCGGCGTAGGACTGGCCGGTTCCGTGGTTCGCCCCGGTCTCCTGGCGCCAGTCGTTCGTGACGGCGCCGATGAGCGCGTGGTACAGCCCGCGCAGCGCCGCCTCCGGCGCGTCATGGGCGGTGAGGTCGGCGGCGAGGGCGACCACGGCCCGTACCGCGTCGGGCTCGTGGAGCGCCCGGTGCAGGGCCAGCCAGGCGGAGACCGTCGTGCGGTCGCCCGCGAGCGCGGAGGCCCGTACGACCTCCAGGGCGCGCCCGGACGGGACCTCGGCCAGCACGCGCGCCGTCATCGGCCCGAGGTCCGCGACGACCTCCCACGCCTCCTCGCGGTCGAGGCGCAGCAAGGCATGCAGCAGTTCCGGCCAGCCGATCCACTTCACCAGCCGCCCCGCGTACGCCTCCCGCCAGGCGTGCAGCAGCCGTTCCGCCTCTCCGGGGGTGAGGCTGTCCCGCCGTTCCAGCGCGACCGCGCACCGGGTGACCGCGGCGAGGTCCGGAGGGCCGGCGAGCCGGTCGTGGAGCCATGCGGCCTCGCCGGGGGACAGCGCCCGGTAGCGGAGGACGGACGCGCCGCGGTCCACCGGCTTGTCGAGCGCTTCGAGGAACTGACGTACGCCGGCGGGGTCCGCGGGGTCGGGCAGCCCCGCGTCGTCGCGGCGCGTGATCCGGTCCAGCTGGAAAGCGCCCTGAGGCCCGCCGTCGGCGAGGCGGAAACCGGCCGGACCCTCCCCGAGCCCGGCGGCGACGACCGCGTGGTCGCCGCCCCAGTGCAGCAGCAGTTCGCCCCTGAGGGCGCCCGCGCGGTCGAAGGCCCGCCCATGGGACTGCCAGTGCCAGTACGCGAAGGAGACGGGCCCGGCGAGACCCTGCCGGGCGGCCAGTTCGGCCGCGTCCTCGTGCCCGTCGGTCTGGGTGTACCGGCCGCGCCCCGGCGGCGGGAGCACGAGGAAGCCGTCGCCACCGAGCCCCCGCCACCAGGCCGTGACCACCGCGAGGTCCGAGCGCCGCCGCTTCGTAGGGCCCTCGCCGATCGAGGTGCTGCCGGGGTCGTTCACGTACCGCTCCTGAGTCCTCCGCGATCGCACGGGAACCCTCGGGATCCCCGGGGACGGTGGCCCCGTCCACGGGCCACCCTGTCACAGGGGCCCGCTAGCCTCCGGCGCATGGCAGAGAACGGAGAACAGAGGGAACATCGCCCCGTCGTCTGGACGGCGGGGCGGCTGCGCGAAGCGCTGAAGGACGTGCCGGACGACGCCGCCGTCCACATCGCCGTCGCACCCGTCCCCGGGGCCGAGGACTTCGACGACCGCGTCCTCGTCGGCTACGCGGCGGTGAGGATGGTCCGCCCGGCGACCGAGGAGTCCCCGCCGCGGGTGGAGATCGAGCACACGCTGTTCGCCGACTGGCCGGCGGGCACGTACGAGGCGGGTTGCGGGCCGTACGACGAGGAGGACGGGCTCTGCTGAGGGCGGGGCCGTACGGGAGTCACTGACCGGAAGCCGACGTCGCCGGGGACTGCGTCTCCGTGGCGGATGTGGCGGGCTGCTCGTCGGCGAGGACGAGCGCCTTCGCCCTGCGGAACTCCTCGTCCGTGATGTCCCCGCGCGAGCGCAGCTCGGACAGCCTGGCCAGTTCGTCGACGCTGCCGCGCCGCCCGGAGCCGGAGGCGGCGTTCCGGATGTACGCGTCGAACTCCCGCTGCTGGTCCCGTGCCTGGGCGATCTCGCGCCGGCCCATGTCCTTGCCGCGGGCGATGACGTAGACGAGGGCGCCGAGGAACGGCAGGAGGATGACGAAGGCCATCCAGCCCGCCTTGGCCCAGCCGTTCATCTCGTGGTCCCTGAAGAGGTCCGTGATGATCCGGAACAGCAGGATGAACCACAGGATCCACAGGAAGAACCAGAGCATGCTCCAGAACACACTGAGCAGCGGGTAGTCGTAGGCCAGGTACATCGTCCACTCCGTTCGCGGGTACGGGCGCTCAGGCCGAGGTGCGGGTGTCCCCCCTGTCCCCGTCGGTGATCCCCGCCTTCTGGAGGGCGGAGCGCCAGGCCAGGGCGAGCGCGGTCTCGGCCAGGCCCAGCAGGACGAGCCAGAGGCCGAGCAGGCGGGTCAGGACGCGGGCCGACTCGGCCGGCATCGCCAGCACCACGATCCCGGCCGCGATGCCGAGGACGCCGAGCGCGAGGACCAGGCCCCGGTGCGGCAGGCTCCTGGCGGCGAGGGCGCCGTACAGCGTGACGACGCCGGAGACCAGCCAGACGGCGCCCACCACGAGGGAGAGCGCGCCGATCGTCTGGAGCGGGTGGCGCAGGCACAGTACGCCGCCCAGCACGAACAGGACGGCCACGATCAGCCCCGGCAGCCGCTCACCCGCCTCGCGGCGGCCGAAGACCATGACGAAGCGGAAGCCGGCGGACACCAGCAGGTACAGCCCGACGAGCACGCCAAGGACGTGAAGGGTCGCCTTCGGCCAGACCAGCGCCAGGATGCCGGGCACGAGCGTCGCGACGGCCCCGCCGAGCAACCACCACCACGACCGGCCCCATCGCGCCAGCAGATCCTCCGGATCGGGCCCGCCGTGGGGCGGAGCTCCGGGTGGAGCCCCGGGTGGAGAGACCATGTCTCCTCCTCGCCGTGCCGAGAGGACGCTACGTCACCATCCGGGATATTGGAGGAACTATCCGATATCCGGCCTATCGACCGTACCCTGCGGCCCACCGGCTGTCTCGCGGAGAGTCAGCGGCGGGCTACTGAGCCGGACCGGCCGGACCGGACCGAGCCGGACCGGCCGGACCGGACCGAGCCGGACCGGACCGCGCATCCCTGGACCGCCCCTATTCCGTGCGCACGGCCGTGGCGGTCCGGGCCCTGGCCGCCCAGCCGGCGGGCAGCAGGGCGCCCAGGACGGCGATGACCAGGCCCCCGAAGGCGAGCGGGAGGACGTCCGCCGCGCCGTAGACGGCGAGCACGGAGTCGGGGAGGCGCAGGCCCACGCTCTCGCCCATCGTGGGGACGACCCAGCCGTGCAGCGTCATGCCGAGCGGGACCCCGGCCGCGCCCGCGGCCAGTCCGGTCAGGACGACCGAGGTCAGGACCATGGCGACGGTCTGGCGCGGGGTCATGCCGAGCGCCTTGTGGACGCCGATCTCCCGGACGCGCTCGCGCGTGTCCAGCAGGACGCCGTTCAGCACGCCGAGCGCGGCGACCGCCACGATCATCAGGGTGAGGCTCAGAGAGAGCGCGCCGAGCGTGACGGCCATGTCGCTGCCCGAGCCGACACCGCCCGCCTGCGCGGCGGCCCCCAACGGCGCCAGTTCCCCGTTCAGTCCGCCGACGTAGGCGGTCACGTCGGTCCCCGGCACGACGGCGATGTGATGGCTCGTGTACGTGAGGTCGGGCCGGGCCGCCGCGAGGGACGCGGCGTCGGTGAAGACCTGCTTGCCGTCGTTGCGGGGGTCCAGGAGCTCGCCGACGATCCGGACGGTGACGGGCCGGCCCCACCCGTCCAGGGTGACGGTGTCGCCGACGCGGGTGCCGGTGGCGGACAGGAAGGCGGTCGGGACCACCGCCTCGCCCGGCGCCTCGAACCAGCGGCCCGAGACCATCGTGTAGCCACCCCAGGAGGCGTCGCCGGTGAAGGCGAGGACGTCGACGATGCCGGGCAGACCGGACACGGTTCCCCGCACCTTCGCGGAGCTGTAGTGCTTCGCGGTGCCCGCCGCCGCGTCGATGGCCTTCGCGATCCGTGCCGCGTCGGCCCGGGGCGGGCCGTCGGCGCGAGGACCGCCGGGGCCACCGGGACCACCGGGACCGCCGGGGCCTCCGGGGCCGAAGTCCGGCGCGGGCGCGGGCACCACGACATCGGCCGCGTCGTGCGCCCGGGCCTCCATCACCTGGCCGAGCGAGGCGCTCATCCCCACCGTGAACGTGACGGCGACGGTTCCGAACAGGATCGCTGTGCCCATGGCCAGCGCTCGGGCGGGCCGGGCGAACGGCCGGGCCAGGCCGAGGGCGACGGGCTGCGGCAACGGCAGCCGTCCGGCCAGCCGGGCCGCCCACCGGCCGCGACCCGCCGAGGTGGCCCGTCCCACGGCCAGCGCGTCGACCGTACGCAGCCGGCCGGCCCGCCAGGCGCTCGCCCACGCGGTCACCGCCACCAGCCCGAGGACGCCGGCGACCACCGCCACGTCGACCCAGGGGGCGACGGCCGGGGACGGCGTGCCGTACACCTCGCCCGTCTCGCTCAGGACGGGCACGGCGAGCAGATGCCCGGTCAGCACACCGAGGGCGGTACCGGCCGCCGCCGGCACCAGCGCCTGGCCCACGTACGCCCGGACGACCTGCGACGGGGTGAAGCCGATCGCCTTGAGGATGCCGATGCGGCGCGTCGCCGTGCCGACGGCGGAGGCGACGACGTTGCCCACGACGAGCACCGACATCACCAGGCCCAGGGCGCCGAAGGCGACGAGGAACGGCACGTAGACGGCGGTGTCGCGCTCGGCCTCCTCCTTGACGGTGAGCCAGGACTGCCTGCCGACGGCGGCGTCCGGGGGCAGCCCGTCCGTCACCGTCGCGCCGCCCGCGGCGACCCGCGCGGCCGTGCCCGCGTCGGCGAAGCGGTACAGCATCTGGTAGCCGCCCCCGCCGGGGACGGTGAGCGCCGGCATCTGCTCCGGAACCACCCAGGCGTCGGCGGTCTCCGTGACCGAGCGCGCCACCCCGACCACCGTCAGGGCCGGAGCGCCGGGCAGATCGGGGAAGGAGACCCGCGCGCCGAGGACCGGCGCGAGCGGGGAGCGGGCCGCGAGGACGATCTCGCCGGCGCGCGCGGCCCACCGCCCTTCGACGAGCGCCACCTCGTCCACCCCCCGGCCCGGATCGCCCCGGCCGACCACGGTGATCGGCCACCCGGAGCCGGGCCCTTCCGACCACGGGGCGACCGTCGCCGTACGGAACGGACCCGCCGCGGCGCTCACCCCCTCGGCGTCCGCGGACTCCGCCAGCGCTCCCGCACCCACCTCGTCCGCGTCGAACCGCACGGACAGGTGCGCGCCGAGCTGCCGCGCGAAGGCGGCGTCGAAGGGCGCGCCCGAGACGACGAGCAGCGAGCCGCCGAGGACGGAGGCGGCCACCGCGATCATGGTGGCGAGGGTGATGACCAGGGTCTGCACCCGGCGCTTCCCCACCCCCGAGCGCACCACCGTGCCGAGCGCGCTCATCGCACGACCTCCGAGGCACCCGAGGCACCGGTTCCCGAGGCGCCGATGCCGGAGGCGACGGCGGCGGCCCGCGACCGGACGTCCTCCGTGATCCGGCCGTCGGCGATCCGCACCGTGCGGCCCGTGCAGGACCGGGCGAGGGCCAGGTCGTGGGTGACCACAACGATCGTCTGGCCCTCCGCGTGGAGGTCGGCGAGGAGCGCGCTCACGTCCTGACCGGCGGCCGTGTCCAGGGCCCCGGTCGGCTCGTCGGCGAGGAGCAGCGCCGGCCGGTTCATCAGGGCGCGGGCCACCGCGACCCGCTGCCGTTCGCCGCCGGAGAGCCGCCCGGGGTAGGCGCGGGCGTGCCGGTCGATGCCCAGCAGCTCCAGGAGTTCGGCCGCCCGCCGTTCCGCCCGGCCGCGTGCCGCACCGGCGAGACGCGCGGGCAGGACGACGTTGTCGGTGACGGTGAGGTCGTCGAGCAGGTGGAAGAACTGGAAGACCATGCCGATCTTCGTCCGCCGGTAGAGCGCCGATCCGGCCTCGCCCAGCTCGTCCACCCGCACCCCGTCCACGGTGACCGTCCCCGCGTCGGGCCGGTCCAGACCCGCGATCAGGTTGAGCAGCGTCGACTTGCCGCTGCCCGACGGGCCGACGATCGCGACGGCCTCACCCCGCGCGACGGTCAGCGACAGCTCGTGCAGGGCGGGCGGCCCGCCGTCGTACCGACGGCTCACCTCACGCAGTTCGATCACCGGCAGGGTCATGACGTTCTCCTCGGGTACGAGCGGTCGGGCTCGTGCACGCTAGGAGCGGACCCGGCCCGCCCGCGTCGGCCGCCCGGACCCCTTGCCGTACCGCGCTGGGACCAGGCGTTCCGGACGTCATCCCTGAGATGTAGGCGCCCGATGTACGCCGCGCGCCGAAAGCCGCCTCGGAGTCGGACTCGCCGGGGCCGGGCGGCGGTGACAATGAACCGGTGACGGATCGACGGACGACGCCGGAAAGGCTGCGGGAAGCCGCTTGCGGGACGCTCCGCGACCTCTGGGTGCCGAGCGGGCCCCCGCCACGGCCCACGCGGCGCGCCTGGCACTTCGACGTGCTGACGGCCCTGGTCCTCGGCGCCACCACCGTCTACTACGGCATCGACAACGTCGGCGTCGTCCTGGTGCGGGAGATCGCCCCCGGCATGGAGCGCGTCGTCCTGACGCGCCCCTCCGGCGCGGGCGGTCTGGCGCTCATGGTGACGCTCGCCGTCCTCGCCTCCGGCGCGCTGGCGTTCCGCCGCCGCTACCCCCTCGCCGTGCTGTGCGTGGTGACCGCCGCGACCCTGGCCACGCCCCAGAGCGTCCTGCGGCTGACCTTCTACGCGTTCGTCATCGCCGTCTACAGCGCCGCCGTGTACAGCCCCTACCGCGTCGCGACCCTCGCCGCCCTGCCCGTGTCGGTCGCCCTGGTCGGCACCTCGGGGAACTCGGTGACGCCCATCGTCCCCAACGAGTACATCGCCCTGCTGATCCTGGTCCCGATGGCGGTGGCGGCCGTCGGCCTGCGGACCTGGAGACTGCGGACCGACGAGGGCCGCACCCGGCTCTCCGCCCTCGAACGCGAACAGGCCGAGGCGCTGCGCCGGGCCGTCGAGCACGAGCGGGCCAGGATCGCCCGCGAACTCCACGACGTCGTCACCCACAACGTCAGCGTGATGATCATCCAGGCGGGCGCCGCCCGCACCATCATGAAGACCTCCCCGGACCAGGCCGCCGAGGCGCTGCTCGCCGTCGAGGCGGGCGGACGGGCCGCCATGACCGAACTCCGGCACGTCATGGGCCTGCTGACGATGGACGATGACGACGACGCCGCCGACGACACCGGAACGGAGACGGACGGGGGCCTGTCGGGTACGGAGGCGGAACTGGCCCCGCAGCCCGGCCTCGACCAGCTCGGCACGCTCGTCGGGCGGGTCCGTGACGCGGGGCTGCCCGTGGAGCTGACGGTGACCGGCCCGCCCCGCCCCCTCCCGCCCGGCCTCGAACTCGCCGCGTACCGCGTGGTCCAGGAAGCGCTCACCAACACCGTGAAGCACGCGTCCGGGGCCACCGCCGCCGTCACCGTCGAGTACCACCCCGACCGGCTCCGGGTGGAGGTCACCGACACCGGCGGCCGGCCGGCCGCCGGAACCGGCAGCGGCCGGGGCCTGATCGGCCTGCGCGAGCGCCTCGCCGTCCACGACGGGACCCTGCGCGCGGGCCGCCGCCTGACCGGCGGCTACCGTGTGGAGGCCCTGATCCCCCTGGAGACCACATGAACCGGCCGCCGCGGGTGGTCCTCGCCGACGACCAGACCCTGGTACGCACCGGATTCCGGCTGATCCTCGGCGCGGACGGCATCGAGGTCGTCGCCGAGGCGACCGACGGGGCGGAGGCGGTCGACGCCGTGCGGCGTACGCGTCCCGACGTCGTCCTCATGGACGTACGGATGCCCGAGATGGACGGCCTGGAGGCCACCCGCCGCATCCTCGCCGGCGGCTCCGACGCGCCCCGCGTCATCATCCTGACCACCTTCGACCTCGACCGGTACGTCTACGCGGCGCTGTCCGCCGGGGCGAGCGGCTTCCTCCTCAAGGACGTCACCCCCGAGCAACTGACGGCGGCCGTCCGTACCGTGCGCACCGGCGACGCGCTCCTCGCGCCCGCCATCACCCGCCGCCTCGTCCAGCGCTTCACCCGTCGCGGCGCCGACACCGCCGCCCTCCACCGCGACCTCGCCGCCCTGACCCCGCGCGAACTGGAGGTCCTCGGCCTGCTCGCCCGGGGCCTCAGCAACGCCGAACTCGCCGCCCGGCTGCACCTCGCCGAGGCGACCGTCAAGACGCACGTCGCCCGCATCCTCGCCAAGCTCGGCCTGCGGGACCGCGTCCAGGCCGTCATCGTCGCGTACGAGACGGGGCTGGTCAGCGCGGGCACACGCGAAGACAAGCCCCAGTCCGACTAGGGGCCCGACAGGAGGGGGAGGTGCGGCGCACGATGCTGGACGGGGTCAGGGGCCGGGGGGCGGCCGTGCTGCCCGCCGCGCTGCGTGCGTGGCTGGGAGTGACGGCGGCTCTGGCCGCGCTGGTGGTCGTCGTGCTCGGGGTGCTCTTCGCCGGTGCCAGCGGGCCCGGACGGGTGGACCAGCGGGTCTTCGGCGTGGTGGACGGGGTGGGCCCGTCGTGGCGGCCCTTCGCCGACGCCACGGACTTCCTGGGGGAGCCGTACGGCGCGGCGGCCCTGGTCGGCACGGGCGTGCTGGGCTGTCTGCTGCTGAGGCGTCCGCGCGCGGCGGTTCTGGTGGTGGCCGGGACCGGCACGGCCGTCGTGGCGACGAAGCTGCTCAAGCCCCTGGTGGGGCGCACCATCCACGGCGGCCACCTCGCCTTCCCGAGCGGCCACACCGCCTTCCTCACCGCCTTCGCCATCGTGGCGGCCCTGCTCGCGACCGGCCGGCTCGGCCTGGGCAGGACGGCCGGACTGTCCCTCGTCCTCACCGCCGCCCTGGCGGCGGGCGCCGCCATGGGCTGGGCCCAGGTCGTCCTGGGCGCCCACTACCCGACCGACACCCTCGGCGGCTGGTTCACGGCGCTGGCGGTGGTGCCGGCGACGGCCTGGGCGATCGACGGGATCGCCGACGCCCGTCGGCCGGACCGGCGCTGACTTCGCGTCACCTCAGGCCCGGCGGCGTCACACCCGCCCGGCACCTCACGCCCTGCGCCGGAACACCGGCTTCACCGGGCGTCCCGCCAGCCAGGGTGTGGGGTCGGGGGCGTCCAGGGCCTTGCGGTAGACCGCGCACGCCTGGGCCACCACGTCCACCGTGTGGTCGATGTCGGCGTCCGTGAGGGCGCTGCTCACCACGAACGAGGGGGCCAGGACGCCGCCCGCGAGGAGTTGGTGGAGGAACAGGGTGCGGTACTCCTGTGACGGCCGGAGCTCCGCGTCGAGGGTGGCGAAGACGAGGTTGCTGGGCCTGCCTCGTACGAGCAGGTGGTCGCCTACGCCCATGGCGGCCGCGGCTTCGCGGACTCCGGTGGCCAGCCGTTCCCCGAGGGCGTGCAGGTGGGCGGTGACGCCCTCCTCGGTGTAGGTGGTCTGGACGGCCACGGCGGCGGCCAGCGCGTGCGTCTCCGCGCCGTGCGTGGTGGACAGCAGGAAGACGCGGTCCCCGGAGTGGCGCAGCCCGCCCCGTTCCATGAGTTCGCGGCGCCCGGCAAGCGCGGAGACCGCGAAGCCGTTGCCGAGTGCCTTGCCGAAGGTGGAGAGGTCGGGGACGACGCCGTACAGGCCCTGGGCGCCTGCCTCCGACCAGCGGAAGCCGGTGATCATCTCGTCGAAGACGAGGACGCAGCCGTGGCGGTCGGCCAGTGCGCGCAGGCTCGCCAGATAGCCGGGCGGGGGCTCGGTGTGGGTGGCCGGTTCGAGGATCAGGCAGGCGATCTCGTCCGGGTGGCGGGCGAACAGCTCCTCCGTGGCGGCCAGATCACCGTACGGGAAGGCCACCGTGAGGTCCGTGGCCGACGCCGGGATGCCCGCGGACATCGGCGTCGTACCGATGAACCAGTCGTCGACGGAGAAGAACGGGTGGTCGGCGCAGACCGCCACCCGCGGGCGCCCGGTCGCGGCGCGGGCGAGACGCACCGCGGCGGTCGTGGCGTCGGAGCCGTTCTTCGCGAACTTCACCATCTCGGCCGTGGGCACCGTGGCCAGGAACCGTTCCGCCGCTTCGATTTCCACCACGGACGGCCGGACGAAGTTGCCGCCCCGGTCGATCTCCCGCCGCACCGCCTCGGTCACCCGGGGGTGCGCGTGCCCGAGGCTGACCGACCGCAGCCCGGAGCCGTACTCGACGTAGCGGTTGCCGTCGATGTCCCACACGTGCGCGCCGCGGCCGTGGCTGATGACCGGCGCGAGGTTCTCGGGGTACTGGTCGTCGCCCTTGGCGTACGTGTGCGCGCCCCCGGGAATCAGGGCGTGCAGCCGCTCGTTCGCCGCCCGCGACCGGGGCAGCCGGAACTCCTCGGTGTCCACGCGGGCCTCAGCTCTCCTTCTGCTTCAGGGCCTCGGCGAGGCCGGGGGCCTCCCGGTCCCGCCGGGACATGGAGGTGACCGGCAGCGGCCACGGGATGGCGAGCTCCGGGTCGTCGAAGGCGATCGTCACGTCCTCGGCCGGGTCGTGGGGGCGGTCGATGCGGTACGAGACGTCGGCGGGCCCGGTCAGCGCCTGGAAGCCGTGCGCGCACCCCGCCGGGATGTAGAGGGTCGTCTGCGTCTCGTCGGACAGCTCGAAGAAGGCCCGGTTGCGGTAGGTCAGCGAGTCCGCCCGGAGGTCCACGACGACGTCGAAGATCCTCCCGTACGAGCACCGCACCAGCTTCGCCTCGCCGGCGCCGGAGCGCAGGTGCAGCCCGCGCAGCACGCCCCGGACCGAACGGGACAGGCTGTCCTGGACGAAGGCGTCCGGGTCGATGCCCACCGAGCGGACCACGTCGGCGTCGAAGGTGCGGCAGAAGGAGCCGCGTTCGTCGGCGTACGGGGTCGGCTCGAACAGGTACGCGCCGGCGATCTCCGGGACTTCGGTCGCTTTCATGGGGCCTTCCTCGGAACGGGGGCAGGGGCGTGATGGTGGAATTCGTCGCGGTCTTGGGTCGGGAACAGGGCCGCCGTCAGGGCCGTGAAGTGGTCCGACAGTTGCCGGGCGGCGACCTCGTTCCGTTCGGCTAGGGTCGCGCGCAGGTCCGCCGAGCGCTTCTCCAGCGCCCGGAACTGTTCGAGCAGCCGGCCGGCGTCGACCTCGCGCGCCGGATGGCGGTACGCGCCGAGCCCCATCCGCTCCATCAGCGCGTCGCTCTTCGCGGCGTAGCTGAGCGCGAGCGTCGGCGTCCCGGCCTTCAGCGCGCAGACCAGGTTGTGGTAGCGGGTCGCGACCACGGTGTCGGCCGCCGCCGCCTCCGCCATCAGGTCGGCGAGCGAGGCCGTCACGGCGGCGGTGACCAGCGGCGAGTCCACCGCGGCGAGGATCGCCTCGACTACCGGCGCGTCGCACGCGTCGCCCGTGAGCAGCCGTACCGACCGCCCCTCCTCGGCGAGCGCGCGGACGAAGGCCGTCGTCCCGTCGAGGTAGCGCCGATGGATCTCCTCGGCCCGAGCGCGGTCGTCGTTGCCGCCGTGGAAGGCCATGACGCCGACGCAGACCCGGCCCGTCGCACGCGAGGACGCACCTGGGGACGCGTCCGCCTCCGGGCCCGCCCCCGGCGTCGGGAGGGCGAACGCGAGGTCCGGGTGGACCTCGTCGCGCGCGGTGTCCACCCCCATCGCCCGCATCGCGTCGCGGGACAGCTCGTCCCGGTAGGAGCGGTACGCGGCCAGCCGTGCCGACCAGCGCACCAGGGCGCGGGTCGGCCGGTCGCGGATCGCGGCGGCGCCGACGCCGACCAGCGCGACCGGGGTACGGGACAGCCGGCCGGCCGCGCAGAGCAGGAACAGCGCGTACGGGAAGCCCCACGGCCGCAGCGGCAGCGTGGCCTCCAGGACGCCCATCCCGGGGACGATCACCACGTCGTGCCGGCGTACCCAGGCGGCGGTGCGGACGGCGTCGACGAGTTTGCCGAGGCCCTTGCCCGCGACCGCGCCCGCCCGCGACGCGGTCCGGTACTCGCCGCGGTACCAGTGCAGCCGTGTCGCGGGGATCCCGTACCGGGCCGTCACCGCCTCGGGGCCCCCGCACAGCGCGTCCACGACCGCGTCCGGGTGCGCGGCGCGCAGGTACCCGAGCACGGCCTCCAGCGAGCCGTCGTTGCCGAGGTTCCCCGAGCCGAGCAGGCCGAAGACCCCCACCCGTACCGGAGTCACGCCCGCCTGCCCTCGCGTCCCGCGACGAGCGCGTCGACGGAGACCGAAAGCTTCGCCGGGTCGACCGGGGCGCGGTCCTCGACCCGCTCGCCCGCGCCCGGCCGGGCCCGGCTGGCCGCCCACTCGGCCAGGTGCCGGTAGCAGGCGCGCCGGTCGGCAGGGGACAGCGGCGCCCGCCGGATCGCCGCGACGAAACCCCACACGTACTCGGCGAGCAGCCGCGGGGTCGGGTGCAGGAGGCCCGCCCGGCGCGGGTCCAGGTTGACGCACCGGGAGCGCTTGGACGGGTTGGCCCGCTCGGCCCGGGTGGGGTGGTCGCGGCGGAAGTACAGCAGCTCCGGCACCTGGTGGAAGGGGCCGTGCAGGCCGATCTCGGAGACGAACGTGCGGTCCGCGTGGTGGTAGCTGTCGTGCGGCTTCACCCGGCGCAGCACGTCGGCGCGCATCACGCCGTAGAAGTCGTCGCCGCCCGGCTCGAACAGCATGCTCCGGAAGCGCTCCGGCGCGGACGGGGAGGCGGTGGCGAGGGTGTAGTCGTACGGGACCTTCACCCGGCCGTCCTCGTCGATGACCGCCTGGTCGGCGTGGGCGAGGATCACCTCCGGCCGCTCGTCCAGGGCGTCGACGCAGCGCCGTAGCAGGTCCCGGGCGTACAGGTCGTCGTGCGAGGCCCACTTGAACAGTTCGCCGTGGCACTGGGTGAAGACGTGGTTGTGGTTCGGGGCGGCGCCGATGTTGCGCGGCAGGCGTAGGTACCGGATGCGCGAGTCCTTCTCCGCGTAGCGGCGGCAGATGTCCCGCGTACCGTCGGTCGAGGCGTTGTCGGAGACGACCAGTTCGAAGTCCTCGTAGGTCTGGCCGAGCAGGGCGTCGAACGATTCGGCGAGGTACTCCTCGCCGTTGTACACGGGCAGGCCGATGCTCAGCCGGGGTCGGGCGGTCATGAGGTCCTCACTTCGGGTACTTCCGGAACTTCGGGAACGTCGGGAGCATCTGACAGGTCGGCACGGTGGTTCCGGTGGTGCTCCCGCAGGGCGGAGCGGAGCTGGAGCCACCACACGGCGGAGCCGCAGAGGGTCGCGGCGGCGACGCCCCAGGCAGAGCCGGCGGTGCCGTACGCGGCGGCTCCGCCGAGCCCGCCGGTGACGTAGCAGGCGGAGGCGACCAGTTGGCTGCGCAGGCTGCGCCGGGCCGCGCCGAGCGCGCGCAGCCCGGCCGCCGCGCCGGTGCCGAGGCCGGCACCGGCGACGCCGAGCGTGACCGGCACGATGAGCTCCGAGGCGGCGCCCCAGACGTCGCCGAGCACGAACGCGCCGGCCCCGTCCGGGACGAGCAGCAGCGCCCCGCCCCAGAGCAGCGCGGCGACGGCCTGCCCGCCACCGAGGAGCAGGCAGAAGGCGCCGAGGCGGTGCGGGGCCCGCCGCAGCACCCGCGCCGCCTCCGCGACGGTGACCAGGGAGAGGCCCATCAGCACGGCGAGGAACGGGCCGAGGAGCAGCTCGGCGCCGCGGATCACCCCGACCGCGCCGACCCCGGCGATCACGCCGAGCCCGTACGCCCGCAGCTGGCTCGCGCCGCTGTTGGCGACGTTCTCGACCAGGTAGCGGGAGCCGAGGTCGCGGTGCTCCCGCAGCCACGCCCGCGCCCCGCCCGGCCGGGGCCGGATGCCGGACTGGAGCCAGCCGTAGACTGCGGCCACCGCGGCGGACGCGCCCCAGGCGAGCACGAAGGCGGCCACGCCGCCCACGCGGGTCGCCAGCACCATGGCCGGGACGAGCGCGATGCCCCAGACCAGGTCGTTGACGAACGCCTTCCGCCCGGCCCCGGCGGCGAAGAACGCGAACCGCCACGCGTCCATCAGGAGCAGTCCCGGCAGGACGACGCCGAGGCACGCGAACGCCGTGCCCAGGCCGCCGCCGACCACGAGGCCGACCACCAGGGACACGGCGCCGAGGGCGGCCCCGACGCCGAGCGCGGTGCCCGATGCCCGGGCCACCGCCGCCTGCCAGGCCGGGGCCGGCACGCCGCTGAAGCGCACCATGAGCGGGTCCGTGGCCAGGCCGCGCGAGACGTTGAGCACCACGCCGTACGTCAGCCAGGCCAGGCTGAACACGCCGAAGGCGGTCAGCCCGAGCGAGCGCGCCACGCAGATGCCCACGGCGAAGTTGGACAGGCTGGACACCGCCTGGTCGGCCAGTCCCCAGGACAGGCGCCCCGCCACGGCCCGCTTGGCGGTCCGCCGCTCCGCCGGTGTCGTCGTCTCCTCCTCGGTGCTCATCGCGTCAGACCTTGATCAGCCCGGCGGCGCCCAGCGCGTCGGCCGCGTCGGCGACCGTGTCGAACGGCAGCCCGGCACGCTCGGCGACGTCGAGCAGACTGTGCCCGCCGTCGGAGAGGCTCAGCACCCAGAGCATGGCCATCTGGGCCTGCTGGGCGTCGCTGCGCCCGCCGAGGGACGCGTACAACCCCCTTCGTCCCAGCTGGGGTTCGCCGTACGGGCTGAGGTTGACGTACGTCCGGTTGCGGTCGAGCACGGCGAACGCCTCGCGGCACACCGCGAGGGTGTCCTCCATCGCCTCGGGGGAGACGAAGTCCGGGTTGTCCGCCGAGGTGTGGTACTCGGGATAGCCGGCGTACGGCGTCCGGCTGAGCGAGCCCACGCCGAGGTCGAAGCCGGGCGAGCAGTACTGCCGCTCGTCGTAGCCGTACGGGGTGAACTCGGCGATGTGGTGCGGCCGTTCGGACGAGGTCAGGACGTGCCGCATCACCCGGTCGATCTCCGCGTCGCCGCGCCTGCTCCGCTTGTACGTCAGACGGCCCGGGTCCCCGGCGCAGGCCAGCACGAGCCCGTGCTTGACCCGCTCGATCCTCTCCCTGTTACGGGCGAGCCAGGTGATCGCCCCGATGGTGCCGGGCGCGTAGATGAACCGGTAGGTGTAGTACGGCGTCCGCTCCGCGAGCGCCCGGGCGAGGAACGTCGCCACCGCGATACCGGCCAGGTTGTCGTTGGCGAGCGAGGGGTGGCAGACGTGGCAGGAGACGATCACCTCGTCGGCGACCTGCCCGGGGACCACGTGCTCGGCGTAGGTGAGGTGCCCGTCTTCGAGCGTCGAGTCGACGCGCACCTCGTACGCGCCCTCCGGCAGCGCGTCCAGGGTCTCCTGGGCCAGGCAGAACCCCCACTGCGGCGTGTAGTAGCTGGTGCGGTACGGCACCCAGGACGGGTGGTCCGGCAGGGTGTGGAGGTGTCCGCGCAGCTCGGACAGCGGCATGGTCGCCGACACCGGCACGCTGTAGCCGAGCACGTGCAGGCTGGACGCGGCGAAGTCGACGACCCTCCGGCCCGTGGAGTCGGCGACGTACGCGTCCCGGATGTTCCACTCCTGCGGCACCGTCCAGTCGAGCACCTGGGTCCCGGTCGGCACCTCGTGGACCTGGAGGGGGACGTACTCGCCGACGATGTCCAGGGTGGCGCGCACCCCGTCGCCCGTGATGCTCCGGCACAGCGGGTACAGCCGCTCCACCAGCGCGTGCATCTCCTCGCCGGCCGTCGTCATCGGCGCCACCGCAGGGTGTCGTCGACGGTGCCTTCCCCGGTCGCCGCGCGCAGCACGGCGAGGCGGGTGAAGCGCCGCTCGAAGTCCTGGCGGGTCAGGCTGTGTTGCCGGTAGGCGTCGGCGAGTTCCAGCGCGCCGCGCTTCACCGACCACTCGCAGTCGAAGCCGGGGACCGCGGCGCGGAAGCGGGAGAAGTCCACGCGGTACGACCGCGGGTCGGCGCCGGTCTCCCCGGTGATCACCACCCGTGAGCCGTCGACCGCCTCGGCGACCTGCCCGGCGATCTCGGCGACCGTCACGTTGTTGGCCTCGCTGCCGATGTTGAAGGCCCGGTCGTGGACCGACTCCCGGGGCGCCGTCAGGGCGGCGGCGAAGGCGCGGGCGATGTCGGCGGCGTGCACCAGCGGGCGCCAGGGGGTGCCGTCGGAGAGCACCCGGACCTCGCCGGTCAGGAGCGCGTGGCCCACCAGGTTGTTCAGCACGATGTCGGCGCGCAGCCGGGGGGAGAAGCCGAAGGCGGTGGCGTTGCGCAGGTACACCGGGGTGAAGTCGCCGTCGGCCAGCGCGCGCAGGTCGTCCTCGACGCGCACCTTCGACTCGGCGTACGGCGTCACCGGGCGCAGCGGCGCCTCCTCGGACACCAGCTCGTCGCCGCCGGCGGCACCGTAGACCGAGCAGGTCGACGCGTACAGGAAGCGCCGCACGCCGGCGTCGCGGGCCAGCCGCGCCAGCCGTACGGAGGCGTGGTGGTTGATGTCGTAGGTCAGCTCCGGCGCCAGCGATCCCAGCGGGTCGTTGGAGAGTGCGGCCAGGTGGATCACGGCGTCCACCCCGGCCACGTGCTCGGCGGTGACGTCGCGCAGGTCCACCCGAGGCCCGGGCGGGTCCACGGGCCGGGGGCCGAGGACGCAGTCGGCGAACAGGCCGGAGTCGAGCCCGACGACCTCGTGCCCGGCGGCTTCGAGGACCGGGACCATCACGGTCCCGAGGTAGCCCTGGTGTCCGGTCAGCAGTACACGCACGTGTCATTCCCCCAGGTCGAGAGTGAGTTTGGTGACGTCGAACGCCTCGGCGTAGCGCGCGTGGCACTCGATGCCGCGGATCCGGGCGAGTCCGAGGAACGCCTCCCGGTCGTACCAGGGCCGGTGCCGCTGCGAGGGGTAGTGCTCCTGGAGCAGCCGCACCTTGTCCTCTGCGGTCTCCGGTGTCAGCGGCTGGTAGGCCGTGGGGCGGCCGAGGTCGGCGTCCCACTTGACGATCTCGTAGCCGAGCACCAGGTGGTCGCGGAACGCGGTGGGCATCAGCCGCGCCAGACCGCGGTGGTCCTGGTGCGCGTCGGCGGTGCGCGGGGCGAGCACGAGGTCCGGCTCCGTCCCCGCGCGCAGCTCCTCGACCGCGGCCTTGGCCTCGTCCCAGTACGCGGGCAGCCGGCCGTCCGGCAGCTTGAGCACGGTCAGCCGCAGGTCGGCGTCCGGGCAGAAGGCGGCGAGCGCGGCCCGCTCCTCCCGCTCCCGCTCGCCGCCCCCGCCGGTGAGGACCAGCGCGTCGACGCGGACGCCGGGCCGCGCCCGGCACAGCGTCAGCAGGGTCCCGCCGGCGCCGATGGCGATGTCGTCGCAGTGCGCGCCCACCGCCACGACCCGCTCCAGGGGCCCGGCCCCGAGCCGGATCACGCCCGGACCCCGGCGGCGGCCCGCTCCCACACGGCCCAGGGGCGGTCGCCCCGCGCGTAGGCGTCGTCGAGCGCCGCCCGCTCCTTCACCGTGTCGGTCGGCTTCCAGAAGCCGCGGTGCCGGTGCGCCACCAGCCGGCCCTCCTTCGCGAGCCCGGCGCAGCCGTCGGCGACCAGGTCCCCGTCCTCGGGTATGTGGTCGAAGACCTCCTGGCGGAGCACGAAGTAGCCGCCGTTCTCCCACAGCGGCAGCTCGCTCACCGGGGTGATGCCGCCCACCAGGCCGTCCTCGCCCAGGTCCACGCAGTGGAACGAGGACTGCGGCGGCACCACCATCATCGACGCGCCCGCGTCGCGCCGCGCGAACCGGTCGATCATCTCCGGCAGCGGGGCGTCGGTGAGCACGTCGGCGTAGTTGGCGAGGAACATCTCGTCGCCGTCCAGGTGGTGCCGCACCCGGCGCAGCCGCTCGCCGATCGGCGACTCGATGCCGGTCTGCGCGAACGTGATGCTCCAGTCGGCGATGTCGGTGGACAGCAGCTCGGTCCGCCCGCCGCGCAGCACGAAGTCGTTGGACGTCGTCTCCTCGTAGTGGAGGAAGAAGTCCTTGATGTGGTGGGCGCCGTAGCCGAGGCACAGGATGAACTCCTTGTGCCCGTAGTACGCGTAGTAGCGCATGACGTGCCAGATCAGCGGCCTCGGGCCGACCATCGCCATCGGCTTGGGCATGTCGTCGGAGGCCCCGGCGCGCATGCGCAGCCCGTAACCCCCGCAGAACAGGACGACCTTCATCGCGTCACCTCGACGATGCTCAGTTCCGGGATGGGGAAGACCAGACGGCCGCCCCAGTCGTGCACGAAGGACAGCTGCTCGACCAGCTCGTCGCGCAGGTTCCACGGCAGGACGAGCACGTAGTCCGGCCGGTCGGCGGCGATCCGCTCGGGCGGCAGGATCGGGATGCGGGTGCCCGGGGTGAACCTGCCGTGCTTGTAGGGGTTCCGGTCGACCGTGTACGCGAGCAGGTCGGGCCGGATGCCGCAGTGGTTGAGCAGGGTGTTGCCCTTGCCCGGGGCGCCGTAGCCGACGACCGTCTCGCCGCGGTCGGCCGCCTCGACGAGGAACCGCAGCAGGTCCCGGCGCACCTTGGCCACCCGGGCGGAGAACTCCGCGTACCCGGACAGCTCCTGGAGCCCGGCCGCCTTCTCCCGGTCCAGGACCTCGGCGACCCTGCGCGTCGGCTCGCCGGCCGCCTCGGACGGGCGGGCCCACAGGCGGATCGACCCGCCGTGCGTGGGCAGCAGCTCCACGTCCACCAGCGATAGCCCGCCGCTCGCCAGGGCCCGGATCGCGGACGCGACCGTGTAGTACTGGAAGTGCTCGTGGTAGATCGTGTCGTACTGGTTCTCCTCGATCAGGGTCAGCAGGTGCTGCACCTCGATCGAGACCCAGCCGTCGTCCGCGACCAGCGCCCGCAGCCCCCGGGTGAACCCGACGACGTCCGGGATGTGCGCGTACACGTTGTTGGCGACGACCAGGTCCGCCGCGCCGTGCCCGGCCCGCACCGCCGCCCCGGTGGCCTCGTCCAGGAACTCCGTGACCGTCGGCACGCCCGCCTCCCGCGCCGCCGCGCCGACGTTCACCGACGGCTCGACGCCGAGACAGCGGATCCCCCGGTCCACCACGTGCCTGAGCAGGTACCCGTCGTTGCTCGCGACCTCGACCACGAACGAGTCCGGCCCGAGCCCCAGCCGCTCCACCGCGCCCGCGACGAACGTCCGCGCGTGCTCCACCCAGGACGTCGAGTACGAGGAGAAGTACGCGTACTCCTTGAACGTGTCCTCCGGCGTGATCAGCGGCGGGATCTGCGCGAGCCAGCAGTCGGTGCAGACCCGCAGGTGCAGCGGGTACGCGGGCTCGGGCAGGTCCAGCTGGTCCGCGGCGAGAAAGCTCTCGCACGGCGGGGTCGCCCCCAGGTCGACGACGCTCCCCAGCGCCGCCGAACCGCAGAGTCGGCACCGTGTCATTGACTGCCCCCCATCGATTCCGTCCGCCCCGCGATCGCGGCGCGGTACTCCTCCACCAGGCGCTCCAGCCCGACCGCCGGGCTGAAGAACCGCTCGTAACGCAGCCGGGCCGCCCGGCCCATCTCCCGGTCGCGGGCCCGGCCGGCCGCCACCTCGCGCAGACGGGACGCGAGCGAGGCGGGATCGCCCGGACGGTGCAGCAGCCCGGTCACCCCGTCCTCGACGAGCTCCACGAACGCGCCGTGACGGGCGGCGACGGCCGGTACCCCCGCCGCCATCGCCTCCGCGACCACCAGACCGAAGGTCTCCAGGGACAGCGAGGGCGCCACCACGGCCACCGACCGCGCGACGGCCTCCCGGCACTGGACCGGGTCGTACAGGCCGACGTACCGCACGTCGTCCCGGTCCGCCGCCCACGCGGCCACCTCGCGCTCCAGCGGCCCCGCGCCCGCGATCACCAGCGGCACGCCCACACCGCCGCCCGCCGCGACCTCGTCCCACGCGGCCATGAGCAGCCGTACGCCCTTGGCCTCCGCGAGCCGCCCGAGGAACAGCAGATGGTCCCCGGCGCCCGTGCGGCCCGTACCCGGATCGGGTACGAAGTTGTGCTTCACCACCAGCCGTTCGGCCGGCATGCCGGACCGCACCAGGACGTCGCGCTGCGCCGCGGAGATGCAGAAGAACCGCTCCACCCCCGACCACCACCGCCGCCGGTTGACCGCCAGACCGACCGCCAGCGGCACCGTCGCCAGCCGGGAGTTCCGGTAGCAGCCGTGCCGGACGGCGGGCAGCGGCACCTTCGGCCCCACGCACTCGCCGCACGCCCGCCCGTCCCGGTGCAGCGTGCCCGGCGGGCACACCTGCGTGTAGTTGTGCAGTGTCGCCACGACCGGCACGGCCACGTCGGCGCAGGCGGCCAGCACCGCGGGCGACAGCAGCGGGAACACGTTGTGGACGTGCACCACGTCCGGCCTCCCGGCCCGCAGCCGGGCTGCGAGCTCCGTCCGGACCGCCGGGTTCCACGGCACGAGCAGCGGCACCGCCACCTTGCCCAGCAGCGACCGGGCGGCGATGTCGTCACTGCGCCGCTCGAACAGCTCGACCTGGTGGCCGGCCGCCCGCAGCAGCCCGACCTCCTCGTCGACGACTCTGTTCTCCCCGCTCGGCTGCGCCGAGGAGTAGCGGTTGTGCACCACAAGGACACGCATGTTCAGGTCACCTCCTGGCCCATCGCGGGACGTGTCGTGGGGGAAGCCCGCCCGCCACCGGGGGAGCCGCCGGGTGAGCCGCCTGCGGAGCCGTGGTGGGGACCACCAGCAGCGAGGCGGCCAGGGCGAGATGCAGCAGATAGGCCGAGGCGTCACCGAGCCCGACCTCGGTGTACGAGGAGAGCGCGCAGTAGCTGATCAGGAAGATCGCGCAGGCCCTCGGCAGCGACGGCGGGCGCAGCAGCGCGACGCCGCCCAGGACGACGAGGAGCGCCGCCACGAGGCTGACGCCCAGCAGACCCTGCTCGTGGTAGACGGCGAGCCAGCTGTTGTCGATCGGCAGCCCGTCGAAGGACTTGTCGCCCAGGCCCACCCCGAACAGCCGCTCGCCCGCCGTGCGGGGCGCCGCCAGCAGGGCGTCCCAGACCTTCGCCCGGCCGGTGAGGTTGGAGAAGTTCTCCTGGCTCTGCCCGCGCAGGAACCACGCCCGCAGCGCGGAGCTGAACACCAGCGCGGCCACCGTGGCGCACAGCACCGCCCAGGCGAAGACCTTGCGAGCGGCGGCGCTGGTCAGGAAGAGCGAACCGATCGCCAGCCCCAGCCCGATCAGCAGCCCGAGCGTGGCCGTACGGGTATGGGTCATGGCGAGCAGGACCAGGGACGGCACGACGACCACCGCCGCGCCGAACGGGGTGGTCCTGCGGCCCAGCAGGAGCAGCACGGTGAGCCCGATGACCACCGCCGCGTACTGCCCGATCTGCGGCGGGGTGAGCGGCCACAGCGCGCCGACCAGCCGCCCGCCGTAGTACTCGGGCATCGCCGTGCCCGGCGCGACGACCAGGCCGGCGGCCACCAGCCCCAGCACCGCGACGTACATGCGGATGTGGTGCCGGACGAAGGTCAGGCCGCCGTCCCACCAGCGGGTGAGCAGCCACAGGGTGGCGACGAAGAGCGTCAGCCGGGTACACCGGAACAGCGCGCCCAGCCCGACCTCCAGATGCACGCTGGCGATCACGCTCGGCACCAGCAAAAGGGTCAGCAGGAAGACGAAGGCGCTGGGCCGGACGCGCAGCGGACGGTTGACGGCCAGCGCCAGCGCGAACGCGACGACCAGCGCGCCCATGGTGAGCATCTGGATCAGCGAGCGGGGGATCGGGACGACGGTCTTCGCCCCGGCGGAGCCGAGGGTGTTGAGGGCCAGCAGCGCCCAGGCCACCCCGACGATCCTCGGCGTGCTCTCAGCGGTCATCCCCGTCACCCCCCTGCGCGAGGAACGTGCTGCCCGCGTCCTGCCCGTACGGCGCCGCCCGCCACTGCCCGGCGTCCAGGTTCCGTCCCGGGTCGCGGGCGGTGAACGTCCAGGGCCCGACGTAGACGTTGTCGTGCCAGCGGTTCTCCTGCCGATGGGTGATCGCCTCGGCCACCCCTCCGCCCCGGTACGGCGACCAGTCCGGAGCGCTGCCCTGGTTGGCCAGCACCGCCATCCGGCCGCACGCCCCGGCGCACCCGGCGGCGGACTCGCCCAGCACGAAGCGGTTGTGGTGGACGTCCACCCGCCGGGTCTTCCAGCGGCAGTCGGAGTGGAGCGGCGCGGAGGCGATCGCGGGCGGGGCGCAGCGGGCCGGATCCTTCACCAGGAGCGTGCAGTAGTCGGCCGAGGTGTTCGACGGGCTGTTGCAGAACCGGTCGGCGTCCTCCCACAGCGTGATGCCCGACCAGTTGTCCTCCAGCACGTTGCCGTGGATCTCGATCCTGTCCGTGCGGGCCGGGACCCGCGGCTCGCCGCCGGACTCGGAGACGTAGACGGTCCCGTACGGGAAGTCGTCGCCGGTCTCGGCGGCCGCACGGCCCTCGACCTGGCCGTTCCGCCGGATCGTGTTGTTCCGGACGACCGCGTTGTAGCTGATCTCGTAGATCAGCGCGGCGCCGTCGTTGGCCTCCAGCACATTGCCCTCGAAGAGGAAGTCGTTGTTGTTCGTGTCCGCCCACAGCCCGGCCCCGCGGTTGTCGTGCACCCAGTTGCCACGGATGTCGGCACCGTCGACGGCCCAGAACTTGATGCCCCCGGTACAGCCGCAGCCCGGCTGCCGCCGCTCCCAGTCGTCGGTGTTGTTGCCCGTGATCTCGTTGCCCTCCACGACCAGGCCCCGGATCGAGTCACCGGTCTTGTACGCGTTCATCCCGTACTGGCCGTTGCCGCGCAGGCAGCTGGCGCGCAGGTGCTGACGGGCGCCGGCCATCAGCCCGGCACCGGAGTTGTCCTCGATCCGCGTGTGCTCGATCACCCACCCGTCGGCCATGTCGTGGTTGACCACGCCCTCGTCCTTCGGCGCGGCGAAACCCCGCACGGTCAGATGGCGGAGGGCGACGGCGGGGGCGGTGCCGCCGAACGCGTACTGGTTGACCCTCCGGCCGTCGAGCACCGCGCCCGGCGCGCCCACGTACCGGTTCCCCTCCTTGGTCTCGACCTGCGCGTACGGCTCCGGGGCGAGCGTGTGCGTCCCCGGCCGGAGCCAGAACGTGGTGCCGGGCGGGCTGCTCTCGGTCTTCGCCGCGAGGTCGCCGACGACCCCGGGGTCGACGGTCACCGCGCCCGCGGGCGGCGTCGCCGGGCCGGGGGTTGGCGCGGCGCACACACGGGCCAGGGCGGGGGAGGGCGCGCCGGGCGTGGAGGTGTCTGATGCGGAGGTCCCGGGCGCCTTCGACGGGGTGCCCGGGGTGCCGGGCGCGCCCGCCGTGCCTGTACAGCCGGTCGCCGCCGCCAGCGACAGCACCGACAGCACCGACAGCATCAGCGGCACCAGAGGTGCCCTCGGCACCCTCCGGTGCCGCCGCTCTGTCACCACGCGTTCCTCCCCCTAGCCGTGGAACCTGAGGACGGTGGTGAACCCCGCCATGCCGTCGGCGGTACCGGTGCCGACGAGCGCGGTGGCGGGTTCCTTGCGCCCGAAGCCGGGGGAGTACCAGCCCAGCGGCGGGGCGCTCTCGCCGCGGTGCGCCCGCCAGGACAGCTCCTCGGGCAGCTCCAGCACCGCGGAGCGGTCCTCGCCGTCCCGGCTCCACGTCAGCACGGCCCGGTTGTCCACCAGCTCCGCGCCGACCGTGGGGCCGAGGTGGAAGGCGAGGCGTAAGGGCCCCCGGCCGCCGTGCACCTCGTCGACCACCCGGAGCTCCCGGCTCGCGGCGGTCAGCTCCACCCGGCGGCGGTGCACCACGCCCTCGTAACCGTCGTGTTCGGCGCACCAGCGGGCCACCGGCCCACCGGAGGCGTCCGCGACGAGGACGCGGGTGCGGGCGTGCCGGGTCCACAGGAACGGGCCGCCGGAGACGGACTGGTCGGCGCCGTCCCACTGGAGGGTGTTGTGGGCGAGGGTGGAGCGGAAGTACCGCCGCCACTCGGGCTGTCCGTGGTAGCAGTACGTCCCCGGGTCGGCGAGCACGTCGACCCCGTCGTGGCGGACCTCCACGGACAGGGCGTCCGCGTGGGCGTGCGCCGCGATGGACAGGAAGCCGTGCGGACCGCCGTCGCAGCGGCACCAGATCCCGTCCGGGCCGCGCAGGATGGTCAGGCCCGCGTCGGCGAAGTGGGCGGGCCGGCTCGACGGGCGGGTCACGACCGGTGTCGTCCCCGGCTTCGCGTACGGCCGCAGGAGCGCGGCGAGCAGCGGTGTGCGCACGTCGGTGCCGGTCACCTCCGGCCACCAGGGGAGCCGGCCGAAGACGGCGTCCCCGGTGGCCAGCAGCGAGCCCCAGCGGTCGGTGCCCGCCCCGTCCACGATCAGGCCGTGCCCGTCGTCCGCGTCGCCCTGGCGCGGCGGCCGGAGCCGGCCGTCCACGACGGCGGCGAGCGCGTCGGTCATCCGCAGCAGCACCAGCCGGGCGGTCGCGGGCACCGGCACGCCGGCGGTGTCGGCCTCGGCCAGCGCGGCCAGGCCGAGTTCGAGGACGAGGCCGTGGTACTCGGTGGCCAGTTCGCGGTTGAGGCCGGACGGGAAGGTGTTGCTCCGCAGGTGCTTCTCCAGCGAGCGCAGCGCGTCGTCCCGCCACCGCGCCGACGAGGGGAACCAGCCGAACGCGCAGGACGCGGCGAACTGCCCGGCGGCCTCGGCGACGATGTGGTTGTTCGCCGAGGACCCCCGGCTGGGGAAGGCGGCCAGCCAGCGCTGGTGGTGCCAGATCTGGCCCACCGCCACCGGGTTGTCCTCGAACAGCGCGGCCGCCCCCGGCCAGCCGTCGAGCAGCCGCCGGATCCAGACCCAAGACAGGAGCCGGATGCCCAGTTCGATGCCGCTGGTCCAGTGCACCCCGCGCAGCGGCGCGTTCGCCGCCCACCACGAGCGCAGGTGCTCGGCGACGCGCTCGGCGTACCGCTCGTCCCCGGTGAGGGCGTAGGCGGCGGCGAGCACGGTGAGGTACTGGTGCCGGGACAGCTCCCAGATCTGCTTGATGTCCCCGACCGCCTCCTCGTCCCGGTACGGCACGTCGAAGGCGTAGCCCCACGGGGCGCGGCGGCCGGTCTTCGGGTCGTACCACCAGTCCGGGTCGGCCAGGTCGTCGCGTTCCACCCCGAAGTACTCCGCGTGCCCGGCCATCAGCCGGTCCGCCTCGGCGACGAGCCGCTTCGCCGCGTCCGGCGGCACCGCGGCGAGCGCCCCCGGCGGGAGGACCGCCGTGAACCGGGCGCCGGTCACGCCGGGGCGGGCCGGGCGCGCCGACCGCCACCGCCGCCTGCGCACCGCGTCGCCCACCCGGCCGCCGACCTCGCGCGGCCCCATCCGGGACAGCCGTCGCAGGTACCAGCCCGTGCTCATGGTCATCGCGCCGCCGCCGTCGTCACCGGTACGCCGGCGGCCAGCGAGGCGCCGACGGCGAGGGTGGCCGCCGTCGTGGCCACCAGAGACTCCAGCGGCACCGGCATCGGCCCGCCGGTCCGTACGGCCCTGACGAACGCGGCCAGCTCGGCGGACTGGCCCTTGTCGCGGGCCTTCGGCAGCCGCGAGCTCACCCACCGCTTGGGCCCGTGGACCGAGGCGCGGACGAAGTCGTCGAGCCGCAGCACCCTGCCGTCCGCGAGGAGGTCGAGCGTCTCCTTGGGGAAGCCGGACGCGCCGCTGGTCACGTAGCTGAGGGTGGCGGTGGACCCGTCCGGGTAGCCGAGGACCACCTGGAGGTCCTCGTTGCCGGGCGTGGCCGCCGCGTACACGGAGACCGGGTCGGCCCCCAGCAGCCAGCTCGCCGTGTCGATGAAGTGCCCGCCCTCGCCCTCGAACCGCGAGCCCTCGGAACCCTGCCGGAGGTACCAGCTGCTGTGGTCGAGCCGGCCCGCGTTGACGAGGTACCGGAGGCTCGCCGGGCCGGTCCGGGCCCCGAACCGCTCCTTGGCCTCCCGCAGCAGCGGCGCGAACCGGCGGTTGAAGCCCACCTGGAGGCGGTCGTTGCCGGACTCCTCCACGGCCTTGAGCACCCCGGCCAGCTCGTCCTCGCTGAGCGCCAGCGGCTTCTCCACGAAGACCGCCTTGCCGGCGAGCAGCGCCCGCCGGGTCAGCTCGGCGTGCGAGCTGTGGCGGGTGACGACGAACACCGCGTCGACGGACGGGTCACCGAGCACGGCGTCGAGATCCGTGGTGGCCCGGGCGAAGCCGAACTTCCGCTCCGCGTTGGCGGCGGACAGCGCCGTCGTGGTGACGACCGTGGACAGCTCGACGCCGTCGCGCCCGGCCAGGTGCGGCAGCAGCATCGACGTCGCGTAGTTCCCCGCGCCGACGAACGCGAGGCGCACCGGCCGCCCGGTGATCCGGGCCGGGGCGGGCGCCCCGGCGGCGCGCCGCACCGAGGGCACGGCCACCGAGGGCGCCTCCGCCGGCGTCTCCGCGGTCTCCCCGGGGTACCGGAACAGCACGGCCACGGCCCTCAGTTCGCCGTCCGTCAGCCGCCGGTACGTCTCCACGGCGTCGTCGAACGGGGCGACGTGGGACACCAGGGGCTCCACGTCCACGCTGCCCCGGGCCATGAGGTCGAGGAAGCAGGCGAGGTTGCGGCGCTCGGTCCAGCGCACGTAGCCGATCGGATAGTCCCGGCCCTCCAGCTCGTACTCCGGGTCGTAGCGCCCGGGGCCGTAACTGCGGGAGAAGCGGACGTCCAGCTCCTTCTCGTAGTACGCGTTCCACGGCAGGTCCAGGCGGCACTTGCCGATGTCGACGACCCGGCCGCGGTCCCGGCACAGCCGGGCGGCCAGCTCGACGGGCTGGTTGCTGCCGCCGCCGGCCGCCAGGTACACCTGGTCCACGCCGTGGCCGCCGGTGAGTTCGGCGACCGCGTGCTCCACCGCCGCCGAGTCGGGGTCTCCGCAGGCCGCCGCGCCCAGGCGCTCGGCGAGCGTGCACCGCGCCGGGTCGGGGTCGACGCCGACGACCCGGACGCCCGAGGCGGCGAGGAGCTGCGTCACCAGCTGCCCGATCAGCCCGAGGCCGATGACCAGCGCCACCTCGCCGAGCCGCGGCTCGCCCTGGCGGACGCCCTGGAGCGCGATCGACCCGACGGTCCCGAAGGCCGCGTGGCGGGCCGCGAGGCCGTCCGGCACCGGGGTGTAGAGGTTCTTCGGCACCCAGTTCAGCTCGGCGTGCAGCGCGTGCTCGTTGCCCGCGCAGGCCACCAGGTCGCCGACCTTCACGTCGTCGATCCCGGCGCCGACCCGCTCGACCACCCCGCACAGCGAGTAGCCGAGCGGCGTGTAGGAGTCCAGCTTGCCCATCACCTTGCGGTAGGTGGCGGGCACCCCGTTGGTGGCCACGCTCTGCACGACCTTGGCCACCTGGTCGGGCCGGGAGCGGGCCTTGCCGACCATCGACATGCCCGCCTCGGACACCTTCATCAGTTCGGTGCCGGTGGATATCAGGGAGTAGGCGGTCCTGACCAGCACTCCGCCCGGCTTGCAGCCGGGCACCGGCACGTCGAGCAGCGCCAGCTCGCCGCTCTTGTAGTTCTGCACTACCTGTTTCACCGAAGTCCTCTTGTCTCTACGCAGTGAGGGAAGGGCTCTGGCCGGCCTTGGAGGTCGCGCCGCGGTACCAGTACTCGAGGGTCAGCACGTGCCACAGATGCTTGGAGTAGTCGCGGTGTCCGGCCGCGTCCTCGGCGACGAGCCGCTGGAGCGCGTCGCGGCGCAGCAGCCCGGAGCGGACCAGCTCGCCGTCGTGCACCACCTCGCGCACCAGCGGCGCGAGATCCCGGCTCATCCAGGCCCGCAGCGGGGCGCTGAACAGGCCCTTGGGCCGGTACACGATCTCCCGGGGCAGGATCGAGGACGCCGCCTCCTTGAGGACGGCCTTGCCCTGCCGCCCGACGATCTTGCGGTCGCCGGGTACGGCGAACGCCGCCCTGACCACCTCGACGTCCACGAACGGCACCCGCACCTCGGTCGACGCGGCCATGCTCGACCGGTCCGTGTACGCGAGGTTCAGCCCCGGCAGGAACATCCGGGCGTCGCCCAGGCACATGCGGTTGACGAAGTCGTCGAGATCGTTGTCCCGGTAGACGTCCGCGTGCTCGGTCAGCACGTCGTCGACCGTCCCGGCCAGGTCCGGATCGACCAGGGCCAGCAGCTCCGCCCGGTCGTACATGGTGTAGCTGCGGCGGAACGCGGTCTCCTCCGGCAGGTCGGCGAAGGAGAGGAACCGCTTCGCGAAGCGCACCGACCGGTACCCCCGGCGCGCCGAGGCGACCGGCAGCCGGTCCACGGCCCTCGACAGGCCGCGCCGCAGGGGCCGGGGGACGCGCTGGTAGCGCAGCGCGAGCAGGTTGGCCAGGTGCTTGCGGTACCCGGCGAACAGCTCGTCCGCCCCCATCCCCGAGAGCATCACCTTCACCCCGGCCTCCCGGGCGGCCGAGCAGATCAGGAAGGTGTTGATCGCCGCCGGGTCGCCGATCGGCTCGTCCAGGTGGTACGTCATCCGCGGCAGCAGTTCCAGCACGTCCGGCGCGATCTCGATCTCGTGCAGGTCGACGCCGAACCGCTCGGCCACCTGCCGGGCGTACCGCAGGTCGTCCGGCATCGCCTCGAACCGGGCGTCCTCGGCCCGGAACCCGATCGTGTACGCGGAGATCCCCGGCTGGTCGCGGGCCGCCAGCGCGGTCAGATAGCTGGAGTCGAGACCACCGGAGAGGAAGGTCGCCACCGGGACGTCCGACAGCAGGTGGCGCCGGGTCGACTCCTCGACGACTGCGGCCAGATCCGGCACCTCGCCCGCCCGGGCCCGGTCCCGCCCCTCGGCGGCGACGTCCCTCAGGTTCCAGAACCGCCCGCGCTCCACCCGCCCGTCGGGCCGGCACCGCAGCCAGCTCCCCGGCGGCAGCTTCTCCGCCTCGCGGAACGCGCACCGGGAGTCCGGCACCCAGTAGTACAGCAGCGAGGCCACCAGCGCCGCGTGGTCCACCTCCAGCGACCCGCCCGTCACGGCGGCGAGCGCCTTCAGCTCGGACGCGAAGACCAGACCCCCGCCCCGCCGGAGCAGGAACAGCGGCTTGATGCCCAACTGGTCCCGGGCGAGCACCAGTTCACCCGTGCGCTCGTCGAAGACCCCGAACGCGAACATGCCGCGCAACCGGGGCAGACAGTCCGTGCCCCAGCGCCGCCACGCCTCCAGGACGACCTCGGTGTCCGACGTACCCCGGAACCGCGCCCCGGCGGCGGCCAGTTCGGCCCGCAGCCCGGGCGCGTTGTACAGCTCGCCGTTGTACGTCAGGACCAGCCCGTCCGAGACCATCGGCTGGGCGCCCGTCCCGGACAGGTCGATGATGGCCAGCCGGCGGTGCCCCAGGTGCACCTCGCCGTCACCGACGGGGTGGCTGTAGCGGCCCTCCCCGTCCGGACCGCGGTGGGCGAGGGTGTCGGTGAGCCGGTCCGCCACGGCCTTCCCGTCCGGCCAGCGGTACGTGCCTGCGATGCCACACATCTCCTACCGTGCCTCCTGGTCGCTGTCCGGGACCCGCGCCGCCCACATCGGCAGCCGCTCCGTCCGCCACCGGCCCTCCCCGTCGTGAGGGACCGGCCGTTCCTCCTGCCCGAGCGCCGCGAGCCCCGGCCCGTCCCACAGCGTCCCGTCGGTCCGGTCCCGCGGATCGGGATCGACCAGCACCACACCGACCACCGGAACGCGCTGGTCCGCGAGCTGCCGCGCCACGGTGTGCAGCCACGCCGCGCTGCTGTGCCCGGCCCGCACCACGAGAACCGTCCGGGCGCCGAGATACGGGAGATCGGCCCACGCCGCACCGGGCGCCACCGAGCCGACGCCGACCCTGCGCTCCCGGTACGACAGCTCCGTGACCCGGTCGCCGGTGACCACGGCCGGATCACCCGGCTTCGGGCGGCGCCCGGCGAGCGGCAGACCGGGCAGACCGTCGACGACGACCACCGGCCCGTCCGCGCCCAGCGCCGCCGCGAGGTCCAGGGCGAGCGCGCCCGTCACGCGCGCGCAGCCCAGCTCCAGCAGCGACAGCGGCTCCGCCGAACCGCGCACGGTACGCGCCAGGGACCGGGTGAGCCGCTCGTGCCCCGCCCGGACCGCACGCCGCCGCCAGGGCCCGGCCGGGCGGGGCAGCTCCCCGACGACCGAGGCGCCGAGGTGCACCGCGATCTCCCGCCGCAGCACCGGGCGGTCCGCCACCACCGTGCCGACCGCGGCCACCGCGAGCCCGAGGGCCAGCCCGAGGACGACCCCGATCGCCGCGTTGGTGGCCGCGCTCTTCGGCAGGGAGTGCCGCACCGCGCGCGGCGCGTCCACGATCTGCGTCCCGGCGATCAGATGGGGCGTGCCGACCCGCGCCTCCGCGGCGCGCTGGTCGAAGTCGGAGATACGGGACGTGAGTTCGGCCCGGCGGGCGAAGAGCGACTCCATGTCGGCCGACGCCTCCGGCCCCTGCTCCCGCGCCCCCTCCCCGATCGTCTCGTTGACCCCGGCGAGCTCGTCCCGCATGCGGTCGCGCTGGTCGAGCAGCGCCTTCGCCTCGGCGTCCGCCGCCTCCCGGATCCGCCGCACATGGTCCGCGACGAACGCGTCGGCCAGCGCCCCGGCCCGGGCCACCGCCTCCGCGTCGCTGTCGCCCGACACCGTGATCTGGAGCAGGTTGTTCGTCAGACCCAGACCCTCGTAGTCCCGCATGAACTCCTCCGGATCCACCGGGGACTTGAGCGACCGCAGCGCCTCACCGGCGATCCGCGTGGTGTGCAGCAGCGCGACATCGGTGCGGATCAGCGTCCCGGGGTCGTTCGGCTGGTCCTCCTGATGCGCGACCAGCAGCTTGGCCGTCGCCGTCGGCGGCGGCACCAGCAGGAACGACAGTGCCACGCCGACGAGCAGCCCGAGCAGCGCCAGCGACGACCAGAGACGGCGCCTCCCGCGCACCGCCACCACCAGCGTCTGGAGGTCGATCAGCGGAGCCGCGGCCGGCGGCTCCGGAGCCGTACGCCCACTCACCGCACACCCCCCGCCGCGTCGCCGCTCGCCACGGACGCCGGGGTCCCGGCGTGCCGGGACCGGCCGGAGCCACGCGCCGGACGCCCCCGGACCACCCCGGCCAGGACGACACCGACGACGTCCTGCCCCGCGTCCCCACACGCCTCGGCGATGCCGCCGAGCTCGCCCGAGGTCCAACTGCCCGGACTGACCACCACCAGGACACCGGACTCGTCGTCGCGGTCCGGCAGTATCGGATGCGACGCCGTCACCCCCACCAGCCGCAGCATCGGGAAGCCCTGCCCCGGGGCGCCCGGCGCACGACCGCTCCCGGCCTCGGCGACGAGCTCCCCGGCGGCCCGGTGGGCGACCTCGTCGCCGTCCGGCACGACGACCAGGAGCCGCCGGGGAGCCGGCACCTGCTCCCGGAGCCGGGCGCACACCCGCCGGTAGCGGATCCGCCGGTCCGCCTCGTCGCCGGAGGCCCGGGGCGCCGGGACGTCCCAGCGGACGTCGAGCCCCAGCAGCCGGCGGAACCAGGCCCGCGGGCCACGACTGCCCGCAGGCCGGTGCGCGGGCCTCCCGCCGGACACGTCGACGGTGCCGACCAGCGCCGTGCCCAGCGCGGCGGCGATCTCCGGCTCGGTCCGCGGCCGGCGGCTCATCCGCGCGGCGGCGAGATGCCCGACCACCGCGAGCAGCAGGAACAGCAGCGCCCCGGCGGCGACGAGCTGCGTCCTGGTCGGCGGCGCCTCACCGGCCGGCCGGGCCGCCGGCCCCATCACGACCATGGCGGCCCTCCCGGACCGGTCGGCCGCCGGGTCGGTCTCGTCCAGCTTGGTGAGGGCGTCACGCAGCGCCGTACGCAGCTTCTCCAGCTCCGTACGGGCCTGCACGCTCTCCACCGTCCGCCCAGGGTCGGCCGCGTCGGCCAGCTCGGTGATGCGGCGGCCTGTCTGCTCGACCGTCTTCCGCAGCGTCTCCAGCCGCGTCGCCGCCTCGGGATCGGCGTCGCCGCCGACGATCCGCGCGGCGAACGCGACGAACTGCTCGGCCATCCGGTCGGCGAGCCGCTGCGCGCGCTCCGGGGTGTCCGCCGTCCCCGTGATCCTGATGATGTTCCCCTCGGCGGCCTCCGCGCTCACCCGCTCCCGCAGCTCGATGCCGTCGACCCCGCTCCAGCCGAGCCCGTCGGCCACCCGGTCCACCACCACCGAACTGGTCGCGACCTCCGCCTGCGTCACCAGCTCGCGCTCCTCCCACGACCCCGGCAGCAGCACCGACACCGACGTCGTGTAGCGCGGCGGGATCAGCAGCGAGGTGCCGTGGCCGACGAGCGCACCCACCACGGCGAGGAGGACGAGGAGCCGCCCGCGCCGACGGAGAATCCGCCCGATGGTGACCAGGCGTATCGTGTCGTCGCTCAACTGCGCGACCTCGTCCCCGCCCGGCCCGGAGCGCCCCCCGACACCGCGGCGGCGTAGGCGGCGAGCAGCGCCCGCTGGGAGTTCCGCCAGGCCAGCGGCCCGCCGATCCGCTCCTGCCCGATCTTCCCCATCAGGGCCCGCTTCTCCGGGTCGTCGAGCAGCAGCGCGACGAGCCGGGCGAACTCCGACTCGTCGTTCGCGGGCGCGTAGACGGCGGCGTCACCGGCGGAGACGCGCGCCTCCCGCAGGTCGAAGGAGACGATCGGCCGGCCCATCACCATGTACTCCAGGACCTTGTTCATGGTCGACACGTCGTTGAGCGGATTGCGCGGGTCGGGGGAGAGACACACGTCGGCGGACGACAGGTAGCGCACCAGATCGGCGTCCGGCACCCGCCCGGTGAACTCCACCTGCTCCGAGAGCCCCAGCCGCCGGGACAGTTCCACCATCGCGTCGAAGGTGTCACCGCCGCCGACGAACACCGCGTGCCAGTCGGTACGTCCACACTCGTCGCGCAGCTTCGCGAGGGCCCGCAAGGCGTAGTCGACACCGTCCTGCGGCCCCATCACCCCCAGATAGCACAGCAGATGGGGCTTGCCCCGCTTCAACTCCGGCTCGGCGGGCACGGGATGGAACCGGTCGGTGTCGGGCGCGCTGCGCACCACGAACACGTCCTCGGGCCGCCGGCCGCCACGGCGCACCGCGACGTCCCGGTAGCTCTCGTTCGTGGCGAGCACCACGTCCGCCGCCCGGTAGGTCATCCGCTCCAGCGCGCACACGGCCCGGTGCAGCAGGTCCTCACCCCGGCCGAACCGCGACAGGTACAGCTCCGGCACCAGGTCGTGCTGGTCGAACACGAACCGCGCCCCGCGCCGCTTCAGCCACCGCGCCGGAAGGAACAGCAGGTCGGGCGGGTTGCAGGCGTGCACCACGTCGACCGGTCCGACCCGCCGGGCCAGCCGGAACGTGTGCCACAGCGCGGAGCCGTACTCCCGCAGATAGCCGGCCGGGCCACCGGTGGCCGCCCGCAGCGGGTAGCGGTGGATCCGCACCCCGTCGATCACGGCCTCCGGTTCCGTGTCCCGCTTGCCGCCCGCGGGACAGATGACGTGCACCTCCCAGCCCGCGTCCCGGAGCGTCGTGCACTCCTGCCACACCCGCCGGTCGAACGGCACCGACAGGTTCTCCACCAGGATCAGCGCACGCCGGCCGTGCCGGTCGCCGCTGGTCGCTTCACCAAGCAAGGCCCACGTACCCAGGTTCGGCCCGGCGCGCGTCGGCGTCGGGAAGGTGGATGAGATCGACGATCACCGGCTCGCCCCCGTGGGGCAGCGCCGCCAGGACGGCCGGGTCCCTGGTCCCCACGAGGCACACCTCGGCGTGCTCCAGCACCTCGTCGACGGAGTCCGCGAGCAACTGCGCGAGGTGCGGCAGCCGGGTCTCGATGTACTCGCGGTTCGCGCCCAGGAGCCGCGACAGGTTCACGTTGGCGTCGTGGATCCGCAGGTCGTACCCCCGGCCGAAGAGCCGCTCCGCCAGCTCGACCAGCGGGCTCTCGCGGAGGTCGTCGGTGCCGGGCTTGAACGAAAGACCGAACAGGCCCACCCGGCGCTTCCCGGTCCGCTCGACCAGCTCCACCGCACGCTGGAGGTGGTCGGCGTTGGAGGGCAGCACATGGGACAGGATGGGCACCGACACGTCGGCCCGCTGCGCCGCGTGGACCAGGCTGCGCAGGTCCTTGGGCAGGCAGGAGCCGCCGAAGGCGAAGCCGGGCCGCAGATAGGCGGGGCTGATGTTCAGCTTGCGGTCGGCCAGGAACACGTCGATGACCTGGTGCGAGTCCACCCCGAGCGCCCGGCACACCGCGCCCAGCTCGTTCGCGAAGCCGATCTTGAGGCCGTGGAAGGCGTTGTCCGCGTACTTGATCGCCTCGGCCGTCGGCACCGGCACCCGGAACACCTCGCCGGGCAGCCCGTCGTACAGCGCCGCCACCACGTCGCCGCTCGCCGGGTCCAGCTCGCCGACGACGGTCTTCGGCGGATCGAAGAAGTCCCGCACGCTCGTGCCCTCGCGCAGGAACTCCGGATTGACCGCCACCCCGACGTCCACGCCGGCCGTGCCGCCGACGTACTTCTCCAGGATCGGCACCAGCAGGTTCAGGCAGGTCCCCGGGAGCATGGTGCTGCGGAAGACCACGGTGTGCCGCCCGCCCCGCTCGGCGAGCGCCGCGCCGATCTCCTCGGTGACCCGCTCCAAGTACGTCGTGCACAGGCTGCCGTTGGGCTCCGACGGCGTCCCCACACAGACCAGAGACACCTCACTGGCCAGGATCGCCTCGCGCACGTCGGCGGTGGCGCGCAGCGCCCCCTTCGCCACGACCTCGGCGACGAGCTCGCCGATCCCCTCCTCGACCACCGGCGCCCGGCCGTCGTTGACCAGATCGACCTTCACCGGGTTCACATCGACCCCGATGACCTCGTGCCCCAGACTGGCCAGGCACGCGGCCGACACGCAGCCCACGTAGCCGAGCCCGAAAACGCTCACCCTCATGACCCGCTCCTCCCCCCGGGCAGACCCTTCCGGCCTGCCCTCCACGTGCCGGTCGGACGACGAACTCCTTGCATCAGTAGGCCCCTTGACCATGGATCACCGCACGCAGCGTCTTCCAGAGGATCACCGTGTCCAGGGCGAGCGACCAGTCCTCCACGTACCGCAGGTCCAGCCGCACCGCCTCCTCCCACGACAGGTCGCTGCGCCCGCTGATCTGCCACAGCCCGGTGAGGCCGGGCTTGACCAGCAGCCGCCGCCGGATGTCCGGGCTGTACGCGGCGGACTCCTCCGGCAGCGGGGGCCGCGGCCCGACCAGCGACATGGACCCGGTCAGGACGTTGACGAGCTGCGGGAGCTCGTCGAGCGAGTACCGGCGCAGCACCGCCCCCACCCGGGTCACCCGCGGATCCCGCCGCATCTTGAACAACAGCCCCGCGCCCTCGTTGAGTTGGGCCAACTCGTCACGGGCCCGGTCGGCCCCCGCGACCATGGTGCGGAACTTGAGGATCATGAACTCGCGCCCGTCCTTGCCGACCCTCCGCTGGCGGTAGAACACCCCGCCCCGGCTGTCCACGAGCACGAGCACCCCGACCGCCACCATCAGCGGCGCGAGCAGCACCAGCAGCACCGCCGCGCCCAGCCGGTCGACGACCTCCTTGACCGCCCGGCGGCCGCCGGTGAAGGCCGGCATGCTGACCCGCAGCAGCGGGATCCCCAGCACCGCGTCGACGTGCAGCCGGGGTCCGGCCACCTCCATCAGCACGGGCGCCACGACCATCTCGGCGTCACTGCCCTCCAGGTTCCAGGCAAGCCGCCGCAGCCGGTTCGGCGACCAGTGCGGGTCCGGCGTGACCGCCACGACCCGGAAGCCGTCGCGGTGCACGTGGTTGGCCACGTCCGCCAGCCGGCCGACGACCGGCACCCCGTCCAGCTGGTCCCCGTCGGGCCCCAGCCCGTCCGTCGTGCACACCGCGTCCACCCGCCAGCCGAGGTGCGGGAACTTGCGGGTCCGGTTGATCAGATCACGGACGGTGGCCATGCTCCCGGCGGCGAGCACCGGACGCAGACACCGTCCCTCCTTACGCTGCTTGTGCAGCCACAGCCGCAGCAGATACCGCGCGGTCATGGTGACGAGCGCGATCGCCGGGATCGCGACGAAGATCCAGAGTTTGATGTTGCGCGAGGTGAGGGCGATCCCGCCGAGCGCCAGCACGACGGTCGCCATGAACAGGGAGCGGCCCAGCCGCCGGAACTCCTCGGCGCCCTGTCCGAGCACCGCCGGAGCCCACGACCGGCTCACCGCGAGCGCCCCCAGCACCAGAAGTTCGGTGCCGAAGGCCAGAATGCCCCACTTCTCATGCCAGTTGGCCGCGTCCCGCGCCCCGAAGAAGTCGCCTATCGTCGCCACGACGAAGGCGGTGGCCAGCGTGTCGCTGGTGATCACGGTACGTCGGTACCGCTGCTCCCAGTCCATGGCCGGCCTGCTGATGGTCCCGTTCGCCAGACGCTCGCGCGCAGACGGAAACGGGCTGAGTAATCCCCCTTGCCGCACAGAACCCCCCAGGTCCCCAGTGGTTCGACGTGTTCGCCAAGCACTGTTCCTCAGCCCGGGAGGCCCCTCGCCCTCCCCGCACGGCATCCCGGATGCTCCCCGCATCCAGGACCCCTTCCGGACCCCTAGTACGCAATCGCCCCACGTCCGGCACCAGGGACACGGAGGCTGGTCTTCCGCGGTGCCGGACTTAAAGATCATTACTGGTCGCCTCGTGCCCGATCGGCCGAAGCATGGTCAATCTAGAGCATGGGAACCGGCTTGGAGAGTGGATGTGTGGAATTTGTGCGTTAGCTTTGAGACGTGATCCACGGGGCGCTCACCAGCCACAGACGCCTTCACGCCACCATGTGCTCCACCAGCCACTCTCTCCCCTCAACCACGTTTCCGCCGCGCCGAGTTGGGGGATTCTGGTGACCCGTCAGATCGTGCTTCCGCCGTCCACCGGAATGCGCGCCCGGTGATCCCCGAGCCCGCGTACGAGGCGAGGAGAAGGACCGCGACGGCCACCTCGACGCGGCGGGCGGTCCGGTACGCAGCAGGGCGGCCAGGCGGGCGAAGTCGTCGGCCACCGCCGAAGCCGCGAGCGTCCGGGTGGAACGCGTACGGAACCCTGAGCTGCGTGGTGCCGATGCCCGGCATCTCGGCCGCCGCCCCAGCGCCTGCCTACGACACTCTCAGCCGAGCCCGCGATGCGCGCCCCACAGCTCGGCGGCACGGCTCGCTGCGTCGGCGACCAGAGCCGCCAGTTCGGGCTCGTCGGGAACCGGGAACGACACGTACGCGCCCCGTCCGCCGGCCACCGGCCGCCCGTACGCCTTCACCGCGAGGCGCCCGTCCGGAAGGAGCCGCACGTTGAGCGTCGACAGCGCGAACTCCTCGCCGCGCCGGGTGTCCGTCCAGCGCAGCGCCGGAGGAATCGTGACATTGATCGCCAGCGCACTCACTTCCAGCTCACCACTCATCCCCCGATGATCGCACGCGAGGCCACCCGGGCCGACGTCGCCCGGCACCACGGAGGAGCATGATGGAGCACCGGACTCCCCTGGACATGAAGGCGTACGAGGAACGGGCCCGCCGAGGCCCCTGCTTCGTCTGCGCCTTCCTCGACGGACACCCCGACTACCGGCATCACGTCGTCTTCGAGGACGCCGACCACGTCGCCTTCCTCGACCGCTGGCCCACACTCCCGGGCAAGGTGCTGGTCGCCCCCAAACGCCACATCGAGCACGTCGTCCGCGGCTTCACCGAGGACGAGTACACGGCCATCATGCGTGTGGTGCGCAGAGTCGCCCTGGCCGTGGAGAAGGTGTTGACGCCCGAGCGCACCTACCTCCTCTCCCTGGGCTCCCAGGAAGCCAACGCACACGTCCACTGGCACATCGCGGGCCTGCCCGCCGGCGTCCCGTACGCCCAGCAGCAGTTCCACGCCCTGATGTCGGAGCACGGCGTGCTCGACACCTCGCCCACCGAGACCGCGTCCATCGCGGCCCGTCTCCGTGAGGCCCTGGCCTAGGCGTCCTGGTCGGCGAAGCCGGTGCGCCAGGAGGGGCGGGTCGGGGTCCAGCCGAGAGCGCGGGCGCGGGTGTTCAGGGCGCCTCGGGCCCAGGGGGTGCGGCCTTCGGTCCGGCGGGGGGACGTTACACCCAGGGCCGCCGCCAGGACCGGGAGCCAGGTGTGGGCGGGGGCGGGGTCGTCGTCGACCACGTTGTACGGGCCCGAGGGCCAGGTGAGGGCGCGTACCGCCGCTTCGGCGGCGTCGGCGACGTGGACGAAGGAGCTCACGGACGCGTCGGCCGTGGTGCTGCCCAGGAAGCTCGCCTCCGGGTTCCCGCCCAGCGCCGCGGCCACCGCGCCGCCCGGCGCGTACCAGGTGCCGGGGCCGTAGAGGATCCCGTACCGCAGGACGACGGCCTCCGGGAGCTCCGCCACCGTGTCCTCCAGGGCGCGCACTCCGGCGACGATCCGGGCGCGCGGTGACTCCGCCGTCCCGTCGAGCGGCACGGACTCGTCGGCGGGCGCGTCCCCGGGGGCGTACGCCCAGCTGATCGACTGCGCGACGATCCGGCCGACCCCCGCGGCGCGCGCGGCCTCGACGAGGTTCCGGGTGCCCTCGATCCGCAGCCGGTTGTTCGCGGCGCCGTCCGCCGCGCCCAGGTCCGTGAGCTGGTGCACCACCGCGTCGGGCGCGACCTCGGCCACCACCCGCCGTACCGCGTCCGCGTCCAGCACGTCCACCGGGCGCGGACCGCGCCGGGAGAGGCCCGCGACCTCGTGCCCCGCCGCCTCAAGGCGAGGGACGAGCTGACGACCCACGGCGCCTGTTGCGCCCGCGACAAGTACCCGCATGGGGCCCAGCGTAGAAGATCTTCTCGTCCGGACGGCGGGGGAGGGGGTGTGCGCGGCGGGCAGGGCGACCGAAATCAACTACCAGGGAAGGGACTTGGGCGGTCTGCCCCGTCGCGTGCTCGCCCCACCGGCTGAGTACGATCGCCTACGCCCGCCTGAGTACGCGACCCGTTGCCCCGCCGAACGCGGCGCCGGAAGGGTGGAGCCATGCGCCGACTCCTGCTGCTCACACCGCTGTTGCTGTTCGCCACCGGCTGCGGCGTGCTCCAGAACTCCGAGGACGAGGCGACCGACGAGGCGCGGGACGTCGCCCGGAACGCGGCCCAGCGCCTCGACAGCCAGCGCCCGCGCACGGCGGAGGAGGTCGGGCGCTCCGCCGCCCGCCTCGACGGCGTGGAGGTGATGCGGCTGACCGGCACCTCCACCCACGACGGCGAGGGCGTCGACGTCGTCGTCCGCACCTCCGGCTCGGCCTACGACTCCTGGTACGACGCCCAGGAGATCGTCGTACGGCGCTGCTTCGAGCTGCGGGTGTCGCCGAAGACGGAGTGGGGCGGCGAGGAGCCCCGGGACGTGGACTGCCCGGACGGCCTCGCGCTGACCTTCGCCCCGCCACCCGCCCCGCCCCAACTGCCCTACGAGGAACTGGGCGAGAAGCTCCCCAAGGTGCCGAAGGGCGGCCGCGTGGACGAGGCCGCAGTGCGCCGCGCGCTCGCCGCCCTGGACCTCCACCCGGAGATCCGCACCGAGGTGCTGGCGGAGGCGGGCCAGGTGGGGATCCTCCTCTCGCTCAAGCCCAACGGCTACGACCCACAGGACTGCGTCCTCGCCCGCGTGCGCCCCGGCGCCACCGAAGTGTGGTCGCCGACCCGCATCCAGCGGATGCCGGGCGAGGGCGGCTGCTCCGTCGGCTACGCCCTCCGCCCGCTCCCGCCACCGCACTGAACGGGGCGGCCGATGCCCGCTCCGGGGCCTCCGGGTGACGAGTTGGCGGACCCGATTGCGTACGGCATGCGCGATTCCGCCCCCAGTGTTGCGCATTAATGCTTCCAACGAGGGCTGAATGAACAACTATTGACATGTCCGGGACCGCCCCGTCAGAGTCGTTGCCGCACCCGCTGCCCGTACGTGTCGAGGAGCGATGACGAACATGCCAGAGATCCGAGCCGTCTCACGCCGCCTGCTTCTGGGAGGTGCTCTGGCGACGACCGGGGCCCTCGCGGCCGGAGCGGGGGCCTCACCGATCGCGGCCGCCGCACCGCCGGCGGCAGCGGCGGCCGTCCCCCGCAGGCGACCCGGCCAGAAATCCATGATCGACGTGCCCTACACCGCCCACCAGACCGTACGCGTCGGTGTGATCGGGCTGGGCAACCGCGGCTCCGGCATGACCACGGGCTGGTCCGTCGTCCCCGGCTGCACCGTCACCGCCGTCTGCGACATCCGCGCCGACCGGGCCAAGCGCACCGCCGACGCGCTCGTGAGGGCTGGCAAGCCCCGCCCCGCCGAGTACGGCGGCTCCGCCGACGCGTACGCGCAGATGCTGAGCCGCGACGACATCGACCTCGTCTACATCGCCACTCCCTGGGAGTTCCACTACCAGCAGGGCAAGGCGGCGATGCTGGCCGGCAAACACGTCATCGTGGAACTGCCCATCGCCACGGAGCTCGACGAGCTGTGGGACCTCGTCGACACCTCCGAGCGCACCCGCAGGCACCTCATGCTCGCCGAGAACTGTAGCTACGGCCGCAACGAGCTGGCCATGCTCAAGATGGCGCACGAGGGCCTGTTCGGCGACATCACGAACGGACACGGCGGCTACCTGCACGACCTGCGCGCCCTCCTCTTCTCCGACACGTACTACACCGACTCCTGGCGCCGCCTCTGGCACACCCGCAGCACCGCCTCCTTCTACGCCATGCACGGCCTCGCCCCGATCGCCGCGGCCATGGACATCAACCGGGGCGACCGGATGGCCACGCTCACCGCCACCGCGACCGCGCCGAAGGGCCTCGCCGACTACCGGGCCCGCTTCGTCCCCCAGGGCCACCCCTCGTGGAACGAGACGTACGTCAACGGCGACCTGGTCACGTGCCTCATCGAGACGGCCAAGGGCCGGATCATCCGCGCCGAGCACGACGTGAGCTCGCCACGCCCGTACAGCCGGATCAACACCCTCGCCGGCAGCCGGGGCATCTTCGAGGACTACGCGGGCGTGGTGTCGGCCGGCGGCGGCCGGATCTACGTCGAGCCGGACCACGGCGGGCACTCCTGGCGGGACTTCGGCTCCTACCGCAAGGAGTTCGACCACTGGCTGTGGAAGAAGATCGGTGACGACGCCGCGAACAACGGCGGCCACGGCGGCATGGACTACGTCCTCCAGTGGCGGACCGTCCAGCTCATGCGGGCGGGACTTGTGCCCGACATCGACGTCTACGACTCGGCGGCCTGGTGCGCCCCCGTCCCGCTGAGTGTCATGTCCCTGGAGGCCAAGGGGCGCCCCGTGCAGATCCCCGACTTCACCCGGGGCGCCTGGGTCAACCTCCGTATGGGCCTCGACTCGCGCACCACCGAAATGCCCCCCGTCGCCTGACGCAGCCTCCGCCCCTCCCCGAAGGAGCAGCACGTGAGACCAGCAGGACTGATCGGATGGCTCGGAGCCACGGCCGTGGCGGGCGCGTTCACCCTCCTCCCGGCCTCGTCCGCCACCGCCACCACCGCGACCCCGACTGAGGCTGTGATCGTCGCCGAGGCACGGCCGGCCGCCGCCGCGGCCGCGACCGGGGTGGCGATCTCGTCCGTCGACCTGGACGGACCCGCGATCTCGACCGTGAAGGTGACCGTCACCAACGCCGGGCCGGAGCGCATGCGCGCGCTCAAGGTGTCCTTCGGCGGGCCGGCCGGCTGGGCCGTACAGCCGTCCGTCCTCCAGGTGGACGGTTCCCTCGCGAAGGGCGCCTCCGCCGAGGCCACCTTCCGGATCCAGGTGCCGGAACGGCGCGCCGGATTCACCGTCCGCACGTTCACCGCGACCGCGACGTACAAGGGCGGGGACGGCGCCGGATCCGCCACCGCCACCAGGTCGCAGCACAGCGGCACCCCCCTGGCGAACCTCGCCGCCGCGTACAACAACGTCGGTGTGACCGACGAGAGCGCCACCGCACCCGGGAACTACGACGGCGAGGGGAACAGCTTCTCCGCGCAGAAGCTCGCCGCCGTCGGACTGCGCCCCGGGGAGCCCGTCACCGCCCTGGGCGCCACACTGCGCTGGCCGAACGTACCGAGCGGCACCCGGAACAACGTCTCCGCCGCGGGCCAGGCCATCACCCTCGGCGGCTCGGGCAGCCGGCTCGTCCTCCTCGGCTCGGGCGTCACCAGCGGCGCGTCGGGCACCGTGACCGTGTACTACACGGACGGGACGACGGGCTCCGGCCCGATCGGCTTCCCGAACTGGTCGTTCGACCCCGCGAACGCCCACGGCGCGACACTCGTGGCGTCCAGCGACGGTCGCAACCGGCCCAGCGGCTACGGCAACGCGGGCATCGCGTACCGCGTCTTCGCCCACTCGGTGCCGCTCGACCCGGCGAAGAACGTGGAGTTCGTGGTGCTCCCGGCGAACGCCAACGTTCATGTCTTCGACATGGCCATCGCCCCCTGATCGTCCGTCGGTACGCGGTGGCCCCGGGTGTCATGAGACGCCCGGGGCCGCGGCGTACCGCTGGGCGCCGGACGCCGGACACGTAATACCGGATACCAGGTATTGGATACCGGATACCGGATACCGGATACCGGATACCTGATACCGGATATTGGATACCGGATGCTGGCCGATGGGCGCCGGGCGATGGGCCCCGTGCCCGCGGCCTCAGACCCGGATCACCTTGATGCCGGCGTCCTCCAGACGGGCCACCGCGTCCGCCGGGGCGGCCGCGTCGGTGACGAGGGTGTCGACGGCGTCGAGTCCGCAGATGCGGGCGAAGGCCCGCTTGCCCAGCTTCGACGAGTCGGCGACCAGGACGACCCGCTGGGCGCGCTCCGCGAACAGCCGGCTGACGCTCGCCTCGTCCTCCTGGCGGGTCATCACGCCGAGCTGCGGGTCGAGCCCGTCCGCGCCCAGGACGGCGATGTCGAGGACGACCTCGTTCAGCACCCCGGCCGTCAGGGGGCCCACCAGCTCGTACGTCTGGGGACGGGCGACGCCGCCGGTGACGACGAGCTTGATCTGGGGACGTACGGCCAGTTCACCGGCGATGTTGAGCGCGTTGGTCACGACGGTGAAGACGGGCGCGGTCGTGTCCGTGGCGGCCGACGTCTCCTGCCGCCCCCCACCGGCCCGCAGCGCCAGCGCGCGGGCGACCTCGGTGGTGGTCGTCCCACCGTTGAACCCCACGACCTCCCCGTCACCGACGAGTTCGACGGCGGCGGCCGCGATGCGCTGTTTCTCGGAGGCGTGCCGCGACGACTTGTACCGCAGCGGCAGCTCGTACGAGACGCCCTGCGCGAGAGCCCCGCCCCGCGTCCGGACCAGCATCTGCTGCTCGGCCAGCTCGTCCAGATCCCGCCGGATCGTCGCGGACGAGACCTGGAGGGCCGCGGCGGTCTCCTCGACCTCCAGCCTGCCCTCGTTGGCCAGCAGTTCCAGGAGTGTGTTCCACCGCTCCCGCTTGGACATGCTTGGGGACCCCTTCGGCCTCTGAACCACGAGCTGCGCCCCCACCATACGCTCGCCACACCCATACGCCCGCCCCGCCGCCGGCAGCCTCGTCAGGCGGCCGGAGAACTCACGCGAGCGCGACCACGGGAGCCAGCTGGGACCGGATGGTTCCGGCGTGGGGCTGAAGCGACCCGTCGAACGCGGCGGATCCGATGGTGAAGGCATCGGCCCCGGCCGACGCGAGCGCCTGGATCTGGTCGGTGGTGCTGATGGAACCGGCGACCACCAGACGCCCGGTGGTGGCCGCGCGCGCGGCGCGGACGAGGTCGAGCGGGTCGGCGTCGGTGGCCCGGTACGCGAGCAGGTCCACGCCCGCGCAGCCCGCCGCCTCCGCACGGCGGCAGTCGTCGGCGATGCGGTCCGGGTCGCCGGCGAGCCGGGTGGGATGCCCGAGGGGCTCGCCTGCGAAGGGGAGGTACCGGACGGACGTGCCGTCCAGGAGGCGGAGGGTCTCGTCGATCCAGGTGCCGCCCATCAGCCAGTCGACACCGAGCTCGGCGGCGGTCCGTACGGAGGCGAGGGCGGCGTCCCGGTCGGTGCTGACCACTTCGAGGTAGGTGGTGGCGCCGCTGTCCTTGATGCGGGTGTGGAGCCGGCCGAGGGTGTCGCGGTCGACGCCGACGTCCTTGAACCCGATGTGGGTGACGCCGAGGTCCGTGATGGTGTCGAGGACGTCGAGGCAGTCGGTGACGGTGCGGTCGTCGCGGGTGAGCATGAAGATGAAGTCCATGGTGTCTTTGGGCCCTTCTGTCCTTCGGGTGTCTGTGGCGGGGTTCCGGGTGAGTCGGCCGCCGACGGCCGGGTCACGGGCGGTCCGTCGCCCGGGAGGACAGAAAGTCGGCGTGGCGGAGCGCGGCCAGGAGACTGGTGGGGTCGGCCGTGCCGAGACCGGCGATGTCGAACGCGGTGCCGTGGTCGACGCTGGTGCGCACGAAGGGCAGGCCGATGGTGATGTTGACGCCGTGCTCGATGCCGAGGTACTTGACCGGGATGAGGCCCTGGTCGTGGTACTGGGCGACCACGGCGTCGAAGGCCCCGGCGCGGGCCCGCATGAAGACGGTGTCGGCGGGCCAGGGCCCGCTCGCCTGGATGCCCTCGCGCTGCGCGGCCCGGACGGCGGGGCCGATGATGTCCAGGTCCTCCCGGCCGAACAGGCCGTTCTCCCCGGCGTGCGGATTGAGGCCGGCGACGGCGATGCGGGGGACGGCCACACCGCCGCGCCGGAGTGTGTGATGGGTGAGGCGGATGATGTCGAGTTCGCGGGCGGCGGTGATCGCGTCGAGGGCGTCGCGGAGCGACTGGTGCACGGTGACCAGGACGACGCGCAGCTCGTCGGTGGCCATCATCATCGCGTACTCCGTGGTGCCGGAGAGATCGGCCAGGATCTCGGTGTGCCCGGGGTAGGGGACACCGGACATGCGCAGCGCCTCCTTGTTGATCGGCGCGGTGACCAGGGCCCGTACCTCGCCGTCCAGGGCGAGTGCGATCCCCCGGCGGACGTACTGGAAGGACGCCGCCCCGGCGCGGGCGTCGAGGGCGCCCCAGGGCAGGTCGTCCGGCAGGGCGCCCTCGGTGAGGACGTCCACCGTGCCCGGCGCGAACGCCGCCTGGCCGACGGACGCGACCGGCCGGAGGGTGAGGCCGGTGCCGGCGACCTTGTCGGCGCGCGCGAGGACGTCCACGTCGCCGATGACGACGACGGGCGCGGTGCGCCGGGGATCGGCACAGGCTTTGAGGGTGATCTCGGGACCGATCCCGCAGGGGTCGCCCATGGTGATGGCGATCGGGGTCATACGTGCTCTCCCTGGTCGAGGGGGTGGCGGTCGACGGGGTGTCGGTCGACGGGGTGTCGGATCAGCCGGCACAGGCGCAGGAGCAGGGCGTCGTCCCCGAAGCCGCCCGCCTTGATCAGTACGGGGAGGGGGAGCGGCCCGAGCAGGGATCCGCGGGCGACGCCGGGCTCGGGCTCGTCGACGAGGCGGATGCAGGTGGCACCGAGGGCGGGGAGGACGGTCGCGGCCGTCTCGCCCCCGGTGACGACGAGCGCGTCGACGACCTGCTCCTCGGCCAGCCCCCGGACGACCGCCGCCAGGGACCGGGCGAGCGCGCGTGCCGCCTGCGGCGCACGGCGTTCCCCGGGCATCTGGAGGGTCAGTACGGGCGCGGTCGAGCGGCTCAGCGACTCCACCGCCCGCTCCGGATCGCCGCCGACGGTGACCCCCTGGACATCGCCCCGCCTGCGGAGCGCGGCCACCTGCCGCAGGGCCGCGGGGTTGGCGCTGCCGACGACGAACAGGGGCCGTAAGGCCGGCTCGGGCACCGGAACAGCCCCACCGGCACGCGCGCACGCGCGGGCCAGCGCGGCCGCGAGCCCGGGGGAGCCCACCCACAGCACGTCACCCAGGCGCGGTACGCGTTCCACGAGCCGGTCCAGATCGCCGTCGGAAGCGGCGGAGCAGACGATCAGGCCGCCCCTGCCGATCAGTTCGGGCAGCTCGGCCGCCCGGTCCGACCCGACCTGTACGGCCTCCGGGAACAGCGCCGCCAGGTCCGAGCACCGTACGGGGTGCACCGGGTCACGGGCGAAGTCGCTCTCGTGGACCGGCACGCCCCGCACGTACTGGACTCCGGCCACCGTCATCCGCTCCTCCCCGGGGAAGGCGGGAGCGATGACGACGGCCCGCCTCCCCGACCCCGCCCACGCGGCCCGGACCTCCGCCGCGACATGACCGCGCAAGGTGGAGTCGACGGTCTTGAAGAGCAGCCCGGAGCCGGAGAACAGCCGCGCCGCCCGCTCCGTACGCAGCGCGGCGGCGCCCTCGTCCAGCACCCGGCTCCCCAGGTCGATCGCGGCCACGTCCGTGGCCCCGTTCCGCGGCAGCAGCCCCGGGACGGAGAGCAGGATCCGGGCCTCGTGCCCGGCCCGGCGGAACGGAGCGGCACCGTCCCCGGCGCTGGTGAGGTCGTCCGCGAGGATGACGATGCCCGACCGCATGGCCCACCCCTCCAAAGTTCAGGATTCCTGTGACGGAATCGATGCTGACGCAGCCAAATGAGCAGGACAACCGATTCGTTCTCACGACCTCTGTGACTAAAATTCACGCATGCGATGGCCGTCCCTACCGCCCCTGAACACCCTGCTGCCCTTCGAGGTGACCGTCCGGCACGCGAGCATGACGGCGGCGGCCCAGGAACTGCACGTGACGCACGGCGCGGTGAGCCGGCAGATCCAGAACCTGGAGCGCCACCTCGGAACCGCGCTGTTCGAACGCCGGACACGCGCCCTGCGCCCCACCCCGGAGGCCCACCGGTTGGCGGCAGCCGTCCGGAACGCCCTCGACGAGATCGAAGCGGCGACCCGTCAGATCTCCCACCGCGCACCCACGGGACCGCTCACCCTCTCCTGCGAACCCACGCTCCTGATGCGGTGGCTCATCCCCCGACTGCCCGATCTGGCGGAGCACGTACCGGACGTCACCGTCCACCTGTCCGCGGGCGGCGGCCCCGTCGCCTTCGAACGCGACAACATCGACCTGGCGATCCGCCGAGACGACTTCCCCTTCCCCGAGAACATCACCCGCACCCGCCTCTTCGCGGAACACATCGGCCCCGTCTGCCGCCCCGACCTGGCACCGAGCGACGTACCGAACGCGCCCCTCCTCCACACCGCGACACGACCGGGAGCATGGGACGACTGGCGCCGCATCACCGGCATGAAGGCCGAGCCGGCCTCCCAACAGACCCTGGAACACTTCTACTTGACGCTCCAGGCCGCCACGGCCGGCGTCGGCATAGCGATCGCCCCCTACGCCGTAGCCCGCGACGACCTGGCCCGAGGTACCCTGACCGCCCCCTTCGGCTTCACCCCCGACGGCACCAGCTACCACCTCCTCTGCCGTCCGAACCTCAAACAGGACGCACGCGTGGACCGCCTGACAACATGGCTACGGACCCAGGCGAGCCAGCTGGAAGCCGCTGCCGAGGTGAGGGACGGGGCATGACGGAAACGGACGGCCGTGCGGAGGAGGAAGCGGAGACGGGCATCGGCAGCGGGCCGACTGCGGGTGGTGGCCGACTAGAGTCGCCGCATGCGAAGGCGGGCTGCGTGGGTGTCAGCAGGGGCTGCGTTACTGGCCTGGAGCGAGTGGGTCAACTGGCGCTGGTCCCGGACTCTCGTCGGGAGCCGCGAGGGAGGCACCGAGGCGGTGGTCGTTCTGGGCTTCCGGAACCCCCAGCCGAAGGCGAACCTCGTCAACCGCTGGCGGGTTCGCGCCGGCCTGCGCTCCATCGACGCCGACGGATCTCGTGAGACGCGCGTGATCTTCAGCGGCGGGGCGGTCGGCGGCAACGAATCCGAGGCCAGGCTCATGGCCACCTACGCCCGGGAGATGCTCGCCTTCGACGGCAACGTGCTCCTGGAGGAACACAGCACAACGACATGGGAGAACGTCACGAACGTGATCCCGCTCCTCGAAGACGTCGACCGCATCAAGTTCGTCTCCCAGCCCGCCCACGCACTCAAGGCCCGCGCGTACCTCCAGCGGCAACGCCCGGATCTAGCGCACAAGCTCGTACGCGCAGACGACTACCGCCTGGCGGAGTGGCTCCCCGCCAAGCCCCTGCTCGCTTTCTACGGCCTCTGGTCCCTCCGACGTCTACGCCCCGAGGAGCGCTGACCGGAGCGCGCGGCGACGACCAGGAGGCCAGTGCTTGACCTCAACCTTGGTTGATGTACGAGAGTCATGTCATCGAACGGCGAGACGAGGAGATTGCGATGACACAGCCCAGGATCCTGGTGGCCGGTGCGACGGGAAAGGTCGGCGGCGCCGTGGTGAGCCAACTGCACGCGGCGGGCGTGCCGGTGCGGGCGCTGGTGCGAGGGGAGGCGGACTTCCCGGAGGGTGTGCAGGCAGTGCGCGGCGATCTCGGTGATCCCGCGTCGCTGGGCGCGGCTCTGGAGGGCGTCGACGCGGTCTTCCTGGTGTGGCCGTTCCTGAGCGCCGAGGGCGCGTCGGACGTCTTCGACGTGATCGGGAAGCACGCCCGGCGGGTGGTGTATCTGTCGTCCGCCGGAGTCGGGAACGAGACGGAAGAGCCGGGCGAGGCCATCACCATGTTCCACACGGAACTGGAGCGGCTGGCCGAGGCATCGGGCCTGGAGTGGACGGCGCTGCGGCCCACCGGGTTCGCGAGCAACACGCTGGGCTGGGCGGAGGAGGTCAGCACCACTGGTGCGGTACGGGCTCCGCTCGCAAGGCTGGCCCGTCCGCTGATCCACGAGGCGGACATCGCCGCGGTCGCCGTCAAGGCGCTGACGACCGACACCCTGCTCAACGCCCGCCCCGTGCTCACCGGCCCCGAACTGATCACCCAGGAACAGCAGGTGGCCCTGATCGGCGAGGCGATCGGTCGACCGGTGAGATTCGAGGAGACCTCGCTGGCCGAGGCCGCCGAGCAGATGAAGGCCGCAGGCTACCCGGCAGAACTGGTGGACGCCGTACTCCCGGCCCAAGCGAAGCTGCTCGACGATCCGGAGCCGGTCAACGACGAAGTGCTGCGCATCACGGGCACCCCGGCCCGCTCCTTCCACCAGTGGGCGCTGGACCACGCAGCGGACTTCCGCTGAACCCAGAGAGCTCGACGCGGCTCTCCTGACCGGGAGCCGCGTCGCGGCCTTCCTCAAGCGGGACGGCATCCGTGACGCCCTGCCCCCGATCCGCGCCTGGCCACCCTTGAGCCGAGCCAGTCGCCTAGCCGGCGGTAGCCTCGTCCGAGCGCTTGTGCCTTAGCGCGCGGCAGATGGGGGATGACAGTGGACGTGACCGAAGAGAGCCGTGACTCCGCCGAGCTCCAGGCGGTCATCGAACGAAGCCGGAAGGCTGAACGACTCGGATGGTCGGCCATCGCTGTGGTGGTGGGTCTCGGGGTGCTGGCCGCGCTCGCCGTGCTCGTGGCTGTCGTGTGGTTCGCCCTCGCGGCAGTCAGCGTGAACTGACGCCGTCGCGGCTGTCGCCGAGCTCGTCGGTTTGCCGAGAGGTTGTCGAGGAGGAGGTATGGGGGCGGGGCGTAGTTGGGAGCACGGACTGATTGACGGTGCGGTTGTCGTCACCGACCCATACGGTTACCTCACCCACCTTCAGCTGTCGTACACCCCGCTCGGCTACAGCCCCGACCTGCCGGCCGAGCAGGACGGCGCCGCTCTGGAGCGCTGGGTCATCGCTCACGTCGACTGGTGACCTTGGCCTCCGTGCTGGTGCGGCGTTGCGCGGCCTCCAGGCATGGTGGAGGGATGCAGACACCGTTCATCGTTCCCCGGATCGCCGTCGGCGACGGGCTTGTGCTGAGGCCCTGGCATGTGGGCGACCTGCCGCTGGTGCGTGAGGCGGCCGAGGACTCTTACATCCCGCTGGTCTCGACCGTGCCCAGCCCGTACACCCACGACGAAGGTGTCGCGTTCCTCGCCCGGCAGGAGGATCGGGCGCTCAGCCGCACCGGCTATCCGTTCGTCATGGCGGAGGCGGCGGGCGACCGTGGCCTCGGCCAGATCGGGCTGTGGCCGAACGCCACCGACGGGGGCAGGGCGTCCGTGGGGTACTGGACGGCGGGGTCCGCCCGCGGGCGCGGTGTCGCCGCCGTGGCCTTGCGCGCGATCGCCTCCTGGGCCTTGCGTGACCTCGGCTTCGAGCGGGTGGAGCTGTACGTCGAGCCCTGGAACACCGCCTCGCGCAAGACCGCCACCAAGGCCGGCTTCTCCTGCGAAGGCATCCTGCGGAGCTGGCAGTCGGTGGGCGGTGAGCGCCGGGACATGGCGGTCTACTCCCGGATCGCCACGGACCCGGACGCCGGCGATGGAGTGTAAGAGCTCCCACCCTGTCCGGGACACGGAGGCGTCTGTGCGTGTGAGGGAGGCGGGTTGGGGATAGCCTCGGCCGAGTCCACGGACGCCCATTTGTATGGAAATGAAGGCAGGCGGTCATAGTGTCCCGGAATCGCCGTTTGATCCTGAGCCCGCCGTCCCGGGTGTGGGGCCTATTGGCCGATGGTCTTCGTTACGGGGAGTGGGTCTCGGGTACGCAGCAGGTCATGGCCGCCGACCCGCACTGGCCCGAGGTCGGCGCCCGGCTCCGCGTCCGGGTGGGGCTCGGCCCCCTCACGCTCGACGACACCTGCGTCGTCCGTATCTGCGAGCCCGAGCGCCGCCTGGAACTGGAGGCGAAGGCGGATCCCTTCGGTGCCGCCCGCATCGCCATGAACCTGATCCCCTGGGGCGGGAACACGCTCTTCCTCCTCGAATGGCACCCCCTGCGAGGCCCCGGCACCCGCATGCACGGGCTCCCCGTCGACTACCTCGTCTCCATCCGCAACGGCATGATGCTGACGAAGCTCGCCCGCATCGCCGTCCGTGAACAACGCACCAGCACCGCCGGGCCTGTGCCGGAGAGCGTCGATCGCTGAGGCTGCGGCGGTGATCACGCCATCGCCCCCCCAGGACGAGCCGGCTCAGCATCTGCGATGCCACCACGCCAACTCCGGGTCCGCCATGGGCTCGTGATGCGTCCGCCTCAGCAGCACCTCATCCAGACGCTCCACCTCCACCCGAAGTTCGGTGGCAGCGTGCGGAGGCAACATGAGCAGCGCATCTTGCAGCTTGTCCCGAGCCCAGCCCTCACCGCAGCACGCGCAGGTGAACTCCGCCTCCTCACGCCTCCAACGCCGCTTGCTCCCGTGGACACGGGCGGACCACACACTCAACGCCACCGCCACGATGCCCGGGCTCAGCCGCTCCCGCTCAAGGGTCCGTACGGCCGCATTCGCTGCCCCCGACAGTCCGGGGACGTCGCGATAGCGCGCCCAGGGTCGCCGTCCCCGTCTGCGATCAGGCGACCGAAGCGCACCTGGCCTTCTACGCGGCACGATCCCTTCGAACATCAGCATCAGTCATGAACGGCATCCTTCCACAGCCCAAGATCGGCCGGCCCTCTCCTTCGCGGAGAAGCCTGATGCGGCGAACCCGGCAGTGGCCTTGTCAACATGCCTTGCCACCCCTCCCTCCACAGACACCCCTCCCACCTGCGGAGATAAAGGGCACATAAAAGCTCCACAGGCGTCAGATCTCGTTCTGCCCGAGGCTTGAGGGGTCCCGGACGGGGACGGTTGCACGAGAAGAGGCGGAGTACATGACGGAAGCGACGACGCGGGCCAACGAGACGGCGGTGCCGGTGATGCCGTGCGTGTCGGTGGACGAGACCGTGGAGTTCTACGAGGGCCTCGGTTTCAAGACCGTCTACAAGCAGAAGAGGCCGTACGTCTACCTGGCGTTCGCGTGGAGCGGTTTCGAGCTGCACTTCGGGGACGCTCCGGCGCACCTCGACCCGTCTCTGGAGAACGGCGGGGGCTGCCTGGTGCTGGTCGACGCGGTCGCGCCGTACCACGCCACCTTCACCCGGGCGATGCGGGAGAAGTACGGGAAGGTGCTGGTCAAGGGGAGGCCGAGGATCACCCGGTTCCGGCCCGGGGCCAGCCGTTTCACCCTGGTCGACCCCTCCGGGAACTCGATCATCTTCATCCAGCGCGACGAGCCGATGGAGCTGGAGTACGGCGGCTCGAAGGAGCTCGAAGGTCTGGCCAAGGTGCTGGACAACGCGCGGATCTTCAGCGAGTTCAAGACCGACGACCGCACCGCCTTCCGGGCCCTCACGGTCGGCCTGCGCAAGCACGGGGACACCGCGCCACCGGCGGACCTGGCCCGGGCGCTGGCCACCCTGATCGAGCTGGCGACGGCACTGGAGGAGTACGACTCCATCGACCAGTGGCGCCGGCGGCTGGCCGAGATCGAGCTCACCGACGCCGAGAAGCGACTGGTGGAGGACGGGCTGCGCAACGCCGACGCCCTCCAGCTCTGGCGGACACCGGGCGGCGGCACAGCCGGCACCTCGTCGAACTGACACCCCTATCTCTCCGTCCCTCTCTCGGTCGGGTCGTCGTCGGGGACCTTTTTTGCACGTCGTGCATTTTTGCGTACCATGCACGCATGGCTGAGAGTGTGCCGGCCCGGGGTGGGCTCAGAGAGCGTAAGAAGAAGGCGACGCGTGCCGCGCTGGTCGAGGCGGCCGTGCGGCAGGCGGCGGAGCACGGGGTCGAGCACGTCACCGTCGACGCGATCAGCGCGGCGGCGGGGGTGTCCACCCGGACGTTCTTCAACTACTTCGACTCGCGCGACGAGGTCTTCGTCATGATCGGCGCGGACTCCGGCGAACGGGTCCGCCAGGCCGTCCTCGCCGCCCCCGCCGACCTCTCCCCGCTCGACGTACTGCGCCAGGCCCTGGCCGCCGAGCTGGTGGAGGTCGAGCACCAGCAGGAGCTGTGGCGGCTGCACGCGGAGGTCCTCGGCAAGAACCCGCAGCTGCTCGCGCGGACCCTCGGAGCGCACATGAGCGACGAGATCCTCCTCGCCGAGGCGATCGCCGAGCGCATCGGCCAGGGCTCGCCGCTCTTCACCCAGGACCGCCCCGCCCACGCCTCCCCGGAAGAACAGGACCGGCGTCGTGCCCTCGCCCTGTACCCGCGCCTCCTGGCCGCGGTCGGCGGCACCGCCGTCCGCATCGCGGTCGAGCACTGGTGCGTGCGACAGGCCGAGGTGACCTTCGCCGACGTCTTCCGGGAGGCGTTCGAGCACCTCGCCGCGGGCCTCCCCGAAGCCCCCGGAACCCCCGAAGCCCCCAGAACCCCCGGAACCCCCGAACCCTCCGTTCACGACAGCGGGCGCTGAAGCGTACGCACCCGTGCGCTCCGCCCCGCCGGACGGATCCCCTGGAGGGCCGTCACCCGCACCCGCACCAACACCCACACACCGCGGGCGGCACTCCGCACCACCGAACCCCTGAGAAGGAAGCTGTGAACTCAACAGCGGCGCCGGTCGAGGCGCCACCGACCTCCATGTCGGACCGGCAGATACTCCAGGCCATGTCCGGCCTGATGGCGGGCATGTTCGTCGCCATCCTCGCCGGAACCGTGGTCGCCAACGCGCTGCCGCGGATCATCGCGGACCTGGGAGCGAGCCAGTCCTCGTACACCTGGGTCGTCACCGCCGAACTGCTCGCCATGACGGCGACGGTGCCGCTGTGGGGCAAGCTCGCCGACCTCTACAACCAGAAGCTGCTCCTCCAGATCTCCCTGGGCCTGTTCGTGGTCGGCTCGCTGCTGGCCGGGTTCTCCCAGGAAGTCGGACTGCTGATCTTCAGCCGTGTCGCCCAGGGCATCGGCGCCGGCGGTCTGACCGCCCTCGCGCAGGTCGTCATGGCGGCGATCATCCCGCCGCGCAGGCTCGGCAAGTACGCCGGCATCTTCGGTGCCGTCTTCGCCGTGGGCACCGTTGCGGGCCCCCTCATCGGCGGCGTCCTCGTCGACACCTCCTGGCTGGGCTGGCGCTGGTGCTTCTTCATCGGCGTCCCGTTCGCGCTGCTCGCCATCGTGCTGCTCCAGCGGACCCTGAAGCTGCCCGACCTGCGCCGCGAGGCGAAGATCGACTACCTGGGCGCCTTCCTGATCGTCGCCGGCGTCTCCGCGCTCCTCATCTGGGTGTCGCTGGCCGGCAACAGCTTCGACTGGGCCTCCTGGCAGACCGCGGCCCTGACCGGCGGCGGACTGGTGCTGCTCGTCGCGGCCGTCATCGTCGAGTCCCGGGTTCCCGAGCCGATCATCCCGCTCGGCATCTTCCGCAACCGCACCGTGTCGCTGACCACCGTCGCCAGCCTCTTCGTCGGCCTGGCGATGTTCGGCGGCACCGTCTTCCTCTCGCAGTACTTCCAGATCTCCCTCGGGAAGTCCCCGACGGTCGCGGGCCTCATGAGCCTGCCCATGATCCTCGGCCTGCTGGTCTCCTCCACCGTCGCCGGACAGATCATCAGCAAGACCGGCCGCTGGAAGGTCTACCTCGTCGCGGGCGGCATCCTGATGACCGCGGGACTCGGCCTCCTCTCCACGATCGGCGCCGACACCCACTTCGGTCTGACCAGCGTCTACATGGCCGTCATGGGCGTCGGCGTCGGCATGCTGATGCAGAACCTCGTCCTGGCCGCCCAGAACGACGTGCCGGCCACCGAACTCGGCGCCGCCACCTCCGTCCTGTCCTTCTTCCGCAGCCTCGGCGGCACCATCGGCACGAGCGTGCTCGGCGCGATCCTCGCCAGCCGGGTGGCCTCCGAGATGAGCAAGGGCCTCGCGGACGCGGGCGTCCCCGCGGGCGGCGGCGCGGCGGGGCACGGCGCGATGCCGGACATGACGACCCTCCCGGCCCCGATCCGCGAGATCGTGGAGCACGCGTACGGCGTCGCCACCGGCGAACTCTTCCTCGTCGCCACCCCCTTCGCCCTCCTCGCGGTGATCGCGGTCCTGTTCATCAAGGAGAAGCCGCTGAAGACCACCAGCGGCATGGAACGCCTCGCCGAGGAGTCCGGCGCCGCCGGGCACGAGGGCGGTACGGACGCGACCGAGCCGCCCGTGGTGACCGCCGCCGGAGTCCCGGCCGCGTCCGCCGAGAAGGGCTGACAGCCCCGGGCGGCAGGTGCATGCGTACCACCTGCCGCCCGGCAGCGGCCTCTCCCACAGGGGACGGTGGGGGAGGCCGCTCTTGTGTACGGTCATGGCCACCACGGCACCCGCGAGCACGGCCACCTGCCCGCACCGCGACTCCCCGATCCGCGAGTCCTACGCCGGCCGAAGCGCCAACGGGGCCCATGAGGGACGATCCCCTCATGGAGCGGGTTATCGATCTTGATGAAGCGGCCGCCGTTCTGTCCCAGCGGACCCCGAGCTGGACGGCGGCCGGCCTTGAAGTCGGCCCGGTGACATGGAGAGACGCGGAGGCCCCATGGCCCCAGCCACTGGAGACCGACAGGGCCCGGGTCCGCGATCCGGACTCGCTCGGCGTGGTCGTCTCCGGGCGGGCGGAGGCCGCGCTGTCGGTGGTGCTGTTCCGCGGCGGCTGGGCGGACGTGGACTACGTGGCCGACCTCGACGACGCCGGCTGCCTGCCGGCTTCCGGAATCACCTCGGCGGCGGACTTCGCCGCCCGCATGGACCGGTGGGTCACTCGCGTCTTCGGGAGCCTCGGCTGAGGGCTGCGCTTGCGTCACGGGCCGGTCGGCTCATCACGGTCAGGACGCCTACGACTTCGGCCACAGTGCCAGCCTTAGTGCGAGCCTTTCTCGCTCTCACGTCGTGCTCGGGACCGCGTGCACGGCTGCCTCGGCGATCTTCGTCGCCTCCTCCTCGCAGGTGCCGGTCGGGTGGCGTTCGCCGGCCAGGGCGACGTACACGGTGAGGTTCGCGGTGCGGACGGAGAGGGCGCAGGTCCAGCTGCCTGCGGAGGCCGATGCCCAGAACGCTTCGTCGGCGAAGGCCAGGCCCGTCGCCGGGCGCCCGCCCTTCGCCTCGTCCGCGAACTCCTCCGCCTGGCGCTCCGTGGCGTTCTCGGAGTAGCCCGCGGAACGGCGCAGGTACCAGCGGACGTCCGCGTGCGCGGAGACGTCCCAGCCGTCGGCGAGCAGCTCGTTCCGGTCGTACCAGGAGCAGGAGGTTTCGGCCGAGGAGGTGAGGTCGCTGGTCCTGTCCATGTCCTTCCGCCGCTCCGGGAGAGGGAGACCCCGCGTTGCCTCCGCGCAGGTCGGCATCGTCAAGTACCGATCCTGCGGCCCGGCTTCACCCTCGTCCCGTACGTACCACCAGGCACCTGCGCCCAGGAGGGAGAGGGCGACCGCGGCCGCGGTCCATGCGGCTGGAGCCCGGCGGCGTCTCCGGCGCGGGGCGGGAACGGTGGGAGCCGTGGGGCTGGAGAGCTGGGTGACCACGGCTGTGGCGGTGCCGCCCGCCTGCGGCAGGAGCACCGTCCGCTCGCGGTCACGGTCACGGTCTCGGTCATGGTCGGAGTCCGGGCCCATGGCCAGGAGTGTCTCGACCCCCGCCCGTTGTTCCGCGATCGCCGCGTGCACCGCCGGTGGCCAGCATCGGGGCGCGGGCGTCGCAGGGCCCAGGGCGGCGAGGAGTTGCCCGGGGGTCGGGCGGCCGGCCGGGTCCTTGGCCAGGCAGGCGGCGACGAGGCTGCGCAGTTCGGCCGGTACGGCGTCGAGCGCGGGGGCGGTGTGCGCGACGGCGTACAGCTCCTGGAGGGGCGAGGGTCCGGCGAACGGACTCGTTCCCGTCGCCGCCAGGACGAGCACCGAGCCGAGCGAGAACACGTCGCTCGCCGGGGTGAGTTCACGTCCCTCCGCCTGCTCGGGCGACATGTACGCGGGGGAGCCGACGACCAGCCCCGTCCCGGTCAGCTCCGCCACCTGCCCGCTCTCGGCGGCGCGCGCGATGCCGAAGTCGATGACGCGCACCCCGTCCTCCGACAGCAGGACGTTCTCCGGCTTCAGGTCGCGGTGGATCAGCCCGGCCCGGTGGATCTCTTCCAGCGCCGTCGCCAGCCCCACGGCCAGGCGCCGTACGGTCTCCGTGGGCAGCGTGCCCGAGCGCGCGACGGCCGCGCCGAGCGAGGGCCCGGCCACGAACACGGAGGCCAACCAGGGCGTCGCCGCCTCCGTGTCGGCGTCCAGGACGGCCGCCGTGCAGGCCCCCGACACCCGCCGCGACGCCTCCACCTCGCGCCGGAAGCGGGCCCGGAAGCCCTCGTCCGCCGCGAGCCGCGCATGCACCTGCTTCACGGCGGCGAGCCGCCCGTCCGGCGCGACGCCCAGGAACACCCGCCCCATACCTCCTCGGCCCAGCTCGGCGAGGAGCCGGTACGGGCCCGCCCGGCGCGGGTCCTCGGGACCCAGCGGGCGCGTCACCGGGCCTTCACCGCCGCCACGGCCTGCCGGCCGATGTCACCGGCGACGGCCTCGCAGCGCCCCACCGGGTACGCGGGGCCCTGGACGACCACGAAGACCATCAGGTTCCGGTCCCTGCCGCGCAGGACGCAGTACTGGTCGCGGGGCTTCTCCCAGAGGGCCTCCTCGACGAAGCCGAGCGAGACGTCACGCGGCGTCACACCGCGCCGGTGGAACTCCTCGTACCGCTCCTTCATCCGCTCCGCCCCGGTCCGGCCGCCGCCGGTCGCGTACTGGTCCCAGGTGATGTTGATCCGATCGCCGGAGCGAGTGATCCACGTGCACTGCGTCGACCGCTTCCCGTCCTGCGGGGTGACGCGGGTCGGGGGATCCATGGTGGGCTGCGCCGCGAACCCGGCGGGCGTTCTCACGTCGGCGAACACGCGGTCGCAGGTGGGCAGCGCCTCCGTGTACCGGTCGGCGACCTGGCTCAGCGGTACGCCCCCCGGCGTCGGGACGGGCTCCGGCACCACCATGTAGTACACGTCAGCCGCCCACCCCGTCGCGGCGCCCACCGCTCCGACGACCACGAGGACCCCGGCGGCGACGGCCGCGGCGATCCGCCCCCGGCGGCGCCGGGGAACCGGGGCGGGGGGAGGGGCTGGGGAAGTGGTCGGGAGAGTGGGCGGGAAAGTGTGCGGGAATGCGGGTGGGGGAGTGGGCAGGGGAGCGGCGGCCGGTGGCGTACGGTCGAGCCGGTCGACCTCCGCCCGCTGTGCCGCGATCCGGGCGTGTACGGCCTCCGGCCAGGGGCGCGCGGCGGCGGGTACGGCCCCGAGCCAGGCGGTCACCTCCTGCGGGGAGGGTCGCAGGGCCGGGTCCTTGGCGAGGCAGGCGGTGACGAGCTCGCGCAGGCCGGGCGGTACGGAAGCGAGGTCGGGCTCCTCGTGGACGACGGCGTGCAGGACGGCGGGGACCGAGCCGCCGTCGAAGGGCGGCCTGCCGGTACAGGCCACGACGAGGGTGGCGCCGAGCGCGAACACGTCGGCGGCGGGCCCGGGGTGGCCGCCCTCGATCTGCTCGGGCGCCATGAAGGCCGGGGAGCCGATGAGGGCGCCGGTGTGGGTGATGCGGGTCGCGTGGTCGGCGGCCCGGGCGATGCCGAAGTCGATGACCCGGACGCCGTCCTCGGTGAGGAGGACGTTCGACGGCTTCAGGTCCCGGTGGACGAGCCCGGCCCGGTGCACGTCGGCCAACGCCAGGGCGAGCCCCGCGGCGAGCCGCCGCACCGCCTCCTCGGGCAGGACGCCCGCCGCCTCCAGCGCCTCGCTCAGAGTGGGTCCTGGCAGGAAGAGGGAGGCCAGCCAGGGCGCGGCGGCGTCCGGATCGGCGTCGACCACCGGCGCGGTGTAGGCCCCCGAGACCCGGCGCGAGGCGTCCACCTCCCGCCGGAACCTGGCACGGAACCCCGCGTCGTCCGCGAGGTCGGCGTGCACCCGCTTGACCGCGACGAGCCGCCCGTCGCCCGCCGCCCCCAACAGAACCCGCCCCATGCCCCCCTGCCCGAGCACGGCGACCGTCCTGAACGGCCCGACGTACGGCGGGTCGCCGGGTCCCACTGCCTGCATGCCGATGTCTCCCCCGAGAAGCCCTGCGCATCCTGTGAACTAGAACGCGATCCTAGTACTCCAGGAAGGGCCGTCCCTGAGCAGGTCGGTGAGGCGGCGTCACCTCGGCCGTCAGGCGGGGGACGACGCCGTACCCGGAGCGCGGCCGGGAAGCGTCGACACGCCGCCCACGGCACGCACTCCCGCCGGGGGTCAGGAGCCGGTCGTCGGGAGGGTCAGGAACAGGTCGAAGTAGGTGCCGAGCGACAGGAGCAGTCCGAGGCCGCCCAGGACGGCACCGGCGACGGCGACCGCGCGGACCCAGGCGGGCTGACGGGGGCGGGTGAGGACGAGGGCGGCGACGATCAGGGCGAGGAGGGCGAAGACGCCGTTGACCAGGGCGGTGCTGTGCCAGGCGTCACCGTAGATCTCGCTGATCTGCTGCGCGGGAGTGCCGCCGGAGGAGGTCTTGATCTGCCCGATGAGCGTCTCGCGCTCGGAGACGACCTTGGCGGTCCAGGTGCCGCTGAGCGCGACGCCGGAGAGGACGGCGGACACGACAGCCGCGGCGGCGGCCCCGACGCCGGTGGCCTCCGGGCGGGAAGCCGCCTCTTCGTCCTCGTCCTGATCGTCATCTTCGTCGAGCAGGTCCGTGACGTCGTCGACGTTGTCGATGTCGTCGGTGGCGTCCTCGACGGGCTCGACGGGCTCGGCGTCCGGCCGTGAGGTGGTGTCTTCGGTCTTCTCGGTCGTCTTCGTGTCCATGGGGCGCACGCTAGGTGCTCCACATGAGAGCGGCCTTAACTGATCGTTCTCCGCTCAGAGGTGCGGGTCCAGGAGTTCCCGTACCTCGGTGGTCGTCATGAGGCCCGTGCCGTGCGCCACCGCCTCCCCGTCCTTCAGGAGGACGTAGGACGGCGCCCCGGTGACCCCGTATCGCTTGGTCGCGGCCGGACAGCGCGTGATGTCGGTGCGGACGGCCGTCAGACGGCCCGTGTACTCGTCGGCGATGCCGCCCACGACGAGGTCCATCGCCCGACAGGGCTCGATGGCCTTGGGCCATGTCCCGGTGAAGTAGGCGAGGACCGGGACCTGGCTCATCCCGAGGATGAAGTCGAATTCCGCGTCCTCACGGGGTTGGTGAACCCGCTTCGCCATGGAAGTTCCTGCCTTTGTGTTCCGTCGTGACGATTTCTAGCCCGAGTATCTCCTGTTCAGCCCACCACTGAGCCCCCCCTACGCTGGCCCTGGTGGGACATCGACACCGGAAGTGACCTCATCCACTGGAACGGGGTCATGGCCCTGGGCGTGGAGACCGGAGGGCGGGCCACGGGACCGGAGGTGGGGCTGTTCCGGACCCATCCGGCGGCGCCCGACGAGTTGCGGGCTGGTGACGCCTGCATGGCGCTTCGACGGGCCCTGGAACTGGACCCCCTTCGACCAGGAGCCCGCCGGCAGGGGCCTCGAGTGGCCGCTCACCCTGCTCACCCGGGCGGCCACCCCCTGCACCACCGAGGACGCGCGGGCGGTGGGCGCAAGCACGGCGAGCGGCTCACACCAGGAGACCGTCCAGGAGTGGATGACCCTTACCGAGGCTTCCCCTACGCCCTGAGCCGGGACACCCGAGAGCCGGTACACGGCGAGTGTCAGTGCTCCGTTGCAGACTGGAGTCGAGTTGAGGGAAGGGACCACTGTGAGAGAGACCGGGACCGGATGCGGCGCGCGCGTCGAGGGGGTGGCCTTGTGAGCGGTGGGCCGACGCATGGCACCCTGCATCACGTCGAGCTGTGGGTGCCGGACCTTGGACGGGCGCTGGGCTCGCTCGGGTGGATGCTGGAGGCACTGGGTTACGTACCCTTCCAGAGCTGGGGCGGCGGCCGGAGCTGGCGGCTGGGGCCGACGTACCTGGTCGTCGAACAGTCCCCGGCCCTCACCGCCGTACAGCACGACCGGTGCCGGCCGGGACTGAATCACCTGGCCTTCCACGTCGAAGACGCCGCCACCGTCGAGAAGTTGACGGCGGATGCCGCTCAGCACGGCTGGCGCCTGCTGTTCCCCGATCGGCATCCGTACGCCGGAGGCGGACAGCACTACGCCGCGTACCTGGAGAACGACGACGGCTTCGAGGTCGAACTCGTCGCGATCAAGCCACCCGAACGAGACTGAGGCTCAGGCTTCGGGGTCGCGCAGGCCGACGCAGTCGAAGGCCCAGAAGGTCTCCGAGTAGACGAAGGTGCCCGTCATCCAGGGCTCGTGCGCGGACAACCGGGCGACCTGGAAAGCGGGTTCAGGGATACGGAGCGACGGCGAACGGAAGCCGACCGGGCCGGCGGCCTCGAAGCCGCGGGTGCTGTAGTAGTGCGGTGAACCCTCCAGGAACACCAGCGGCACGCCCTCGCTGTCGGCCGCCTTGAGGGCGTGGGTGATGAGCTGCGTACCGATGCCCTGGCGCTGGAACTCCGGGAGCACGCCCAGCGGTGACAGCGACAGGACGTCCACGATCCGGCGTGGAGCGTCCAACCGCGAAGCGCTCAGCAGCACATGCCCGACGACCCGGTCGTCGACGACAGCGACGAACGACATCGGCGCCAACGGGGCGTCCGCGACGCGCAGCGCCTCCACGAGCCCGGGAACCCGATCCCCGTCACCGAACGCGCGCGTATGAACCTCGCGTACCTCTCGGTGATCGTCGGCGCCCTCTCGCCGGATCACCAGCCCAACACCCTCGTGAGCGATCCGGGAACCTTCAAGTGCATCGTGTGACGTCATGCGCGCGAGCGTAGATCGCGAAGCGGCTCACACGCGAGGCATTTGCGGACCGGGCCGCTCGTCTCCGTGGCGTGTCCCGGGCCTGCTCGTGTCGCTGGACGGGGGTGTGGTCATGTCGAGGAGGATCATCGCGTCGTGGTCGGGGGTGCCGGGTTCGGCGGTGTAGACGCCGAGGCGCCGGCCGGGGGTGCCGTCGAGGAACATGGACTGGCCGGTGAGGTGCAGGGTGCCCACCAGGGGGTGGTGGAAGGTCTTGAGGGCGGGCTTGTCGGCGGTGACCTCGTAGCGTTCCCAGAGCCGCGCGAAGTCGGGGCTCTTGAGGAGGAGTTCGCCGACGAGACCGGTCAGGTCGGGAGCGTCGGGGATGGTCCCGGCGGTGGCGCGCAGGCGGACGACGCAGGCGCGGACCTGGCGGTCCCAGTCGGGGAACAGCTCGCGCGAGGCGGGGTGGAGGAAGAGGTAGCGGGCGAGGTTGCGCTGCTTCACCGGCCAGTCGGCCAGACCCGCGTAGAGGGCAAGCCCGCCGGGGTTGGAGGCGAGGAAGTCCAGGCTGCGGCTGACGATGTACGCGGGGTTCGGGCGCATGGTCTCCAGCAGCAGCCTCAGATGCGGGCGCACGGTGCGGCTGGGCGGCGGGGGCGGTTCGGGGGCGTAGCGGGCGGCGTGGACGGCGAGCTCGCGCAGGTGCTGGTGCTCCTGGTCGTCGAGGTGGAGCGCGCGGGCGAGGGAGTCGAGGACGGCGGGGCTCGGCCGGGTCTCCTTGCCGCGCTCCAGGCGCACGTAGTAGTCGATGCTGATCCCGGCGAGCGTGGCGAGCTCCTCGCGGCGCAGGCCCGGGGTGCGGCGCAGCCCGGCGCCCACGGTGAGTCCGACCTGCTCGGGACGTGTCTGGGTACGGCGTGCCCGGAGGAACCGGCCCAGTTCAGTGCCGCCGCCAGCGCCGTTGCTGCTGTTGGGGGTCGGGGTGGTGGGCTCGTGTGCCATGCGTTCAGTGTCACACCGCCGTGACCGGGCCGGTGGCAGCGTGAGGGGCCCTGTCACTCCCTGCGAACAGCCCGGCCTGCCACGGAGCGGGAGACGGCGCGAGGGTGGAGGAACACCTTGCCCACCCCCTCTCTCCCCCCCGTACTGCGGAGATCCTTCGTGTCCTCCACCTCCGATACATCGCTCACACCCCCTACGTCCTCCGGATCTCAAGCCCCCGCTCGACCGGCGGCGTCCGGTCTGTCGGCGGCAGTGCGCACGCCCGGATCGCAGTGGGTCGTCGACGGCTACACCCTCTCCTTCGCGGCGTTCCTGCTCTCCGCCGGTGCGATCAGCGACCGGATCGGCGCCCGGCGGGCCTTCGCGGCCGGCCTCGTCCTGTTCACCGTCGCCTCGGCCGTGTGCGGTCTCGCCCCTGACCTGAGCGTCCTGGTCGCGGCGCCGATCGTGCAGGGCGTGGGCGCCGCCGTGGTCCTGCCCTCCTCCCTGGCCCTGCTGCGTGAGGCGTTCCCCGACCCGGCCGGGCGGGCGAAGGCGATCGCGCTGTGGGGCGTGGGCGGCTCGGTCGGCTCCGCGGCGGGACCGGTGGCCGACGGGCTGCTCACCATCGCCGACTGGCGCCTGATCTTCTGCGTCAACCTGCCCGTCGGCGCGGCTGCCCTGCTCCTGCTGCGCCGGGCCGACCGCTCCCCGGTGTGGCCGGCGCCGTTCGACTGGACCGGGCAGATCGCCGCGGTGCTCGTGATGGGTGTGCTGACCTTCGCGGCGATCGAGGGCGGAGCCGACGGATTCACGACGGCGCCCGTCCTCCTGGCCCTCGCGATCACGGCCGTCGCGGCGACCCTGTTCGTGTTCGCGCAGGCGCGCGGCCGGCACCCGATGACCCCGCTGCCGCTGCTGCGGAGCCGGGTGATGTCGCTGTCGTCCGCGATCGGCTTCGCCCTGAACGTCGCCTTCTACGGAATGATCTTCCTGATCGGCCTGTACTTCCAGCAGGTACGGGGCCTGAGCCCGCTCGCCACCGGCATCGCGTTCCTGCCCATGGCGCTGACCACCGCCGCGATGGGGCCCGTGGCCGCCCGCCTAGCGAACCGCTTCGGTGCCCGCACCCCCGTCCTTCTGGGCCAGGCACTGATCATCGGCGGCCTGCTCGCGATGTCCGCCGTGTCCGCCGGACCCGCCGCGGCGCCTGTATGGCTGCTGGTCGTGCTGATGGTGCCGATCGGCTCCGGCGGCGCGCTCGCCGTCACGGCGCTCACCGCCCTGCTGCTGGAAAACGTGCCCGCCTAACGAGCCGGCACCGCGAGCGGGGTCCTCAACACCTCCCGCCAGACCGGCGGAGCCCGGCCGTCGCCGCCGCCACGGTCCTCGCCGCCGTCGCGGCGACCCTCCGCCTTCGGACCCTGCCGGCGCGCGAGGAACGCCGGGGTGCGCGAGCGTGATCAAGAGCCGCCGTACCCGCCCGACCTTGTCCCCATCCCCGTACAGATCCCCGTGCGCGCACAGAACGGAAGAACGGAAGAACGATGCAGCACGTCACCCTGAACAACGGCGTCCAGATGCCCATCCTCGGCTTCGGCGTCTACCAGATCCCGCCGGAGCAGACCGAGCGGGCCGTCGCCGACGCGCTCGCCGCCGGCTACCGCCTGCTGGACACCGCAGCCGCGTACGGCAACGAGGAGGCCGTCGGCCGCGCGATCAAGAGCAGCGGGATCCCCCGCGGGGACCTCTTCGTCACCACGAAGCTGTGGGTCCAGGACGCCCCCGCCGAGGACAACACCCGGCGCGCCTTCGAGACCTCCCTGACCAAGCTCGGCCTCGACCACCTCGACCTCTACCTGATGCACCAGCCCTTCGGCGATGTCTACGGTCAGTGGCGCGCCATGGAGGCCCTCCACCGCGAGGGCCTCACGCGGGCGATCGGCGTCGCGAACTTCTACCCCGACCGCCTGGTCGACCTGACCCTCAACAACGACATCACCCCCGCGGTCAACCAGATCGAGACCCACCCCTTCTTCCAGCGCACCGACTACCACGACCTGATGCGCGAGCGCGGCGTCCAGCACCAGTCCTGGGGCGGCTTCGCCGAGGGCAGGAACGACCTGTTCACCACGCCTCTCCTGGCCGAGATCGGCAAGGAGTACGACAAGTCCGTGGCCCAGGTCGTCCTGCGCTGGCTGACCCAGCGCGGCGTCGTCGCCATCCCCAAGTCGGTCCGCCCCGAGAGCATGGCCGAAAACATCGACATCTTCGACTTCACCCTCACTGACGAGCAGATGTCCGCCATCGCCACCCTCGACACCGGCCACACCCTCTTCTTCGACCACCACGACCCCGCCATGGTCGACTGGCTCGCCAAGCGCCGACTCGACGCCCCTACGCCTTGAACCGGAGCTCAGGGTCGGCCTCGGGCCATGTGGTGGTCGAAGGGTGGCGCGGACGGGGTTCGGTCTGGCGGAGGGCGGCCACGGCTTCTTCGGTTCGGCCGAGGTCGATGAGGTAGCCGGCCAGGGCGTGACTGTTCGCGGGCGCGTGGCGTCGCAGCATCGCGACAGCCTCCTCGGTACGGCCCGCGCCGGCGAGGAGCTCGGCAATGTGCGGTGCCGCGTACGAGGTGCCGCCCTCGGGGTGGGCCTGCGCGCGGTTCAGCGCTTCTTCGGTCTGCCCGCAGGCGGCCAACAGAGGGAGCCGTATCCAGAAGAGGTCCCACTCCTCCTCTCCACGGCGTTCCTTGAGGGCGTCGAGGTGGGCCAGGCCGTCCTCGGCGCGGCCCTGGTCGAGGTAGAGGGAGCTGAGGATGTGGAGGATCCAGTCCTCGGCACCGCCCGAGGCGTCGGCCAGGGTTCGCATCGTCTCGATCGCCTCGTCCCCTCGTCCGTGTCGAGCCAGCAGGTGTGCGAGGTGCACCGACATGTGGCCCTGGTGAACCGATGAGGTTCGGGCGTGCCGGTACGCGGCGATCGCGCCCTCCACGTCACCGCGTTCCTCCAGCAGTTCCGCGAGGCGCTGTGTGGCGTGGCCCAGTTCCTCGGACAGCGCGTAGGCGCGCAGCTCGTCGGTCCGGTCATGCCGGGCCAGCAGCTCGGCGAGCTGGTCCCGGCCGTTGGCGGAGGTGTGGTTGCGCGTACGGAGCAGGGCGATCGCTTCGTCGATGCGGCCCTGGCGTTCGCGGATCGTGGCGAGCAGGCCGACCGCCGTGTCGGGATCGAGGCCGCGGCAGCACCACGGCGCGTCGCAACGGTGCTCGTCCGGGATCCGGGCGGCGAGCAGGGCCGCGGCCTCCTCGTCGCGGCCGGCGTTCTCCGCGACGTCGACGAGTGCCGTAGCGAGGGACCGGTCGTCGACGTGTGGGCGCAGCAGCGTGAACGCCTCGTCGCCGCGGCCGTGCCGGGCGAGCAGACGCGCGTACGACTCCAGTGCCTGCGGATGCCCGACCTCCATACGAACTCGGGTCAGCGCGATCGCCTCGTCCGCCCGCACCCAGCTCTCCAGCAACTCCGCCGTGGCGCTCGTCGCCGTCCACCAGCCCGTAGCGAGGTACGGGGCGAGTACCTCCAGCGCCTCAGCCTGTCGCCCCCGCTCACCGAGCAGCCGCGCCCACTCCCGCGCACAGAACCACTCCCCGCGCCCGGCCCAACGCTCCACCTCCTCAAGATGCCCGAGCTCAAGAAGCCGGGAGACCAGAAGCGGCGGGATGCACCCGGACTGGGTCCGGGCCCCATAGTCAAGATCAGCAACGTCCACAGCGACGTACCGTAATCCCTCCCCCTGACACGACCATCGCCACGACCTTCAACTCCGAACACGGCGTACCCGTTGACCCGAACCGGCTCGGCGTCCGCCATGGTCCCGCGGGCGGGGCCCCGATGCCTGCCGCGACTGGCTCGCCCTCCGGTGGGCGACGTCCCCGTCCGGCGGTCTCGGTTGTCATGGGCGGTGGCGGCGGGCCAGGTGGGTCTGGAGTTCGTGGTGGCGGAACTGGTAGGCGGCGCCGGCTGTGCGCAGGATTCCTGCCTGGTGGCAGGTGTGGAGGAAGCGGGTCAGTCGCCAGGGCAGCGTTCCGCGGGCCAGGATGAGGAAGACCGCGTAGCGGAACGCCAGGGTGTGGAAGGTCAGGGCACCGAAGAGGGCCAGGGGGAAGAGTCCCAGGAGCATGCCTCGTGGGCCGGTCGCTCCGTAGCCCAGGAGGGTGAAGATCGCTACGACGTCCGCCAGGAACAGGGCCCAGGAGACGATGTCGCGGCGCACCAGGGCGCGGGGGCCGTCCCGGCGTTCGTCGGGGGTGACGGCGATGCCCATGGCACCGCCGATCATCAGGGCGAAGGCCACCGCGCCCGCCGCCCAGGCGCCTGCCGATCCCGTCGTGGGAACGGTGAGTTCGATGAGTATGAAGGGGGCGGATCCCAGGGCGCATCCCAGGACGAAGCGACGCGGACGCAGAAGCATCAGGTCCTCGCCCTCCCACAGGTTCACGCCGAAGGCATACATGAGGGTGAGCAACGGGAGGAAGGAGAGGGCGAGGCGGTCCCAGGACGTCGTGGCCGCCGCGACCACCACCGCCAGTTCGAGCGTCGCGGCCCAGGCCAGGCACGTCCGGCGGATGGCGCGTGTCGTGCGCTCCGCCCCGACGATCGGCCACAGATCGGGCAGCACGAGGTCCGTGGGGGAGAGGGTGCGGCCTTCCGCGCGTCTGCCGTGGCGGTTCGCGTCGAGGTAGGAGGCCAGGACGGCCAGCCAGTCCCGGGCCGGGCCGTCGGGGTCCACCGTCGCGTCGCCGCGCGCGGCCAGCATCGCCGGGACGTAGAGGTCGAGGAGGTGGTGGTGGAGCGTTCCGGACGCGGCGAGCGGGAGGAGCTCGGCGGGGTCGCGCCGGTAGTGGCCGTCGGCGGTGCGTTCCTGGTACACCGCGACGGTGAGCGACAGGCGCCAGGGGGTCGCCAGTGCCTGGCGCAGCCGCATCACGGCGGGCGTCTGCGCGGACGGGGTCCCGCGCGAGGCGGTGGCCAGCGCGTCGAGTACCGGCCGCCACCGGCTCAGACCCGCCTCGGTGTCGGCCACGCTGCCGCGGAGGAAGGCGTGGCTCTGCTCCGCGTCGACCGGCGCCAGCCGCACCACCGCGGCGGCCCGCAGGTGCGCCTCCGCGCCGACGAGACCGTCGTGGACGCCGCGCCGGCAGGTGACGACCACGGCCGCCGGCTGCGTGCCGTGCTGCCAGGCGTTCAGGAGGCGTACCAGGTCGGCGGCGCGGCTGGAGTACGGCGCGGTGCCCGGCGGGTCCAGCTCGTCGATGCCGTCGACGACGGGGAGCACGAGACGTTCCTCCACCAGCCGCCGCGCCGGGCCCCTGCCCACGCCGAACGTCGTCACGAGATGCCGGACGAGCCATTCCTCCAGCTCCTGGCCGGTCCACGAGGTGGCCGCCATGCGCAGGGCGACGGCCTGGCCGGGCTGTCTGTCCCGCGCGAGGTCGAGCACCATCGACAGGGCCGCCAGGGACTTGCCGGTCCCGGCGTCGTCCAGGACGTCGGCGCCGGTGATGACCATGCGCGACGGCGAGAGCCGAGCGAGCAGGGCGGTCAGCTCACCGAGCCTTCCCTCCGTCGGCGCGCCGTCGACCTGGCCGTGGACGAGCACGGTGTACGCGAGGTCGATACGTCCTCCGGCGCTGCCGTCCAGCCATCGCACGTACTCGCCCTGCTCCCGCCGCACCACCTCGCCCGCCAGCCGGTCCGCCAACTGCCCCGTGTCCAGCGGAGCGATCAGCGCGTAGGTCAGGCCCGCGACGCCCGCCAGCGCTCCCACGACACTGGCGACGGGATCCGCGAGATCCCACCCACCCCAAATCCCTAACGCCAGCAGCCACACCGCGACCGCGCCCGCCCCCGACCACAGCAGACGGCGCTGGATCGCTCGCCGTATCCCCATGCGCGGAATCCTGCCGAACCGAGGACGGGAGGCGCCAGACGCCGTACCCGACAGGCGTTCGGGCCGGTTCGTGGCGCGCGCAGGGCGCGTACAGGGCAGGTGGTGGTAGCGGGTTCGCGGCTCCTGGAATCGCCTCGGTGCGGTTATGGACGGAGAATGCAGGAAACGGGCCTGTGCGTCGGCGTGGGCCATCGGGGAGTGACTGGCGTGCTTGAGGTCCCGCTCTGGTTGTGGGGGGCGTTCGCCGCGACGGTGGTGGTGTCGCTGGCGGTGGACTTGCTGGCCCACCGCACCGCGCACGTCATCGGCTTCAAGGAGGCCGCCGCGTGGAGCGCCCTGTGGGTCGGGCTTGCCATGATCTTCGGCGGGGTGGTCTTCGTCGTGCTCGGCACGACCGCCGGCACCGAGTACACCACCGCGTGGCTGCTGGAGAAGAGCCTGTCGGTCGACAACCTCTTCGTCTTCGCCGTGATCTTCGCGTACTTCAAGGTGCCCCGCGCCTATCAGCACCGCGTGCTGTTCTTCGGCGTCATGGGCGCGCTGATCTTCCGCGGCATCTTCCTGTCGCTCGGCGTCGCCGTGGTCAGCCGTTTCACCGCGGTGCTGTTCGCCTTCGCCGCCGTGCTCTTCTACAGCACCTACAAGCTCATGAAGGACGAGGAGGAGAGCTTCGATCCGGGGAAGAGCTTCGCCGTACGGATGCTCCGCAAGATCATGCCGGTCCGCGACGAGTACGCGGGCACGAAGTTCTTCGTCAAGGAGGCCGGCAAACGCGTGGCCACGCCGCTGCTCGCGGTGGTGGCCGCGATCGAGGCGGCGGACCTGATCTTCGCCGTCGACAGCGTTCCCGCCGTCCTCGCGGTGAGCGACGACGCCTTCATCGTCTACACCAGCAACGCGTTCGCCATCCTCGGCCTCCGAGCCCTCTACTTCATGCTGGCCGGGCTGCTGGACCGGTTCCACTACCTGAGCAAGGGCCTCGCGATCATCCTCGCCTTCATCGGCGTCAAGCTGATCCTCCAGGCGTCCCACAAGATGATCAGCCCCAGCGTCCCGGAGATCCCCTCACCGATCAGCCTCGCCGTCATCGCCGTCGTCCTGGCCGGCTCCGTGGCCCTCAGCCTGCTCAAGCCCCCCAAGCCTCTGCATCTCCCTTCCCCCGTGGGCGAGGACGAGGGCGAGGACGAGGTCGCGGCAGCAGAGGCCCAGCCACCCGAGGACGCGCCTGCCGAGGGCAGGAACGATCCGCCGCCCCCGCCCCCACCTCCGCCCCCACGGCCGCCGGGCTGATCAACGGCTCAAGGGCAGGCTGCCGCGGTCGCTCCTGTACCCCCTTTCGGCACCCAGCGCCTATCGTTAAAGAATGAGTAAAGCCGAGCATGAGACCGGTCCCCAGGGGCGGCTTGTCTGCCCGGTCTGCAAGCAGCCCGTCTCCACGACCGTGAAGCGACGACACAAGACGCTCGGGACGTTCGTACCCGTATGGCGCCCCGGCCCTTGCCACAACCCCGACTGCCCCGAATACCTGGAGGACCCGGAACACCCCGGGCACGCCGACCACTGACCGTGGACGGCGGCCGGGGGCTGCTGGTGCCCGACCACGCACTCAGTGGGGTAGTCCGACGGCGCGCTCGCCGTTGCGGCGCTGCTGGATCACCACGGCGGCCACGAGCAGGGCACCCTGGGCGACGTTCTGCCAGAAGGTGTTGATGCCCTCGACCGTGAGGCCGTTCTCCAGGGCGCCCAGAAGGGCTACGGCGAGGAGCGTGCCGCCGACGCCTCCCTTGCCGCCCTTGAGCGCGCAGCCGCCCAGCGCGGCGGCGGTGATGGCCTTCAGTTCCAGGCCCTCGCTGCCGGAGACGGGCTGGCCGGAGCCGGTGCGGGCGGTGAGCAGGATGCCGGCGATCGCGGCGACGACGCCGATGAGTGCGTAGACCGCGACGAGGTACTTGTTGATGTTGATGCCGGCGAGGCGGGCGGCGGTGTCGTTGCCGCCGATCGCGTAGAGGTTGCGGCCGATGTCCGTGTACCTGAGCATCACGTGCACGGCGACCGCCACGAGGATCAGGATCCAGATCATCACCGGCAGACCGGCGATCTTGCCGCGCCCGAGGAACACGAAGACCGGGTCGTTGAGGACGTACCCCTGCGCCCGCCCGTCGGAGACGAGCTGCGCGACGCCCTTGTACGCGGCGAGCCCGGCGAGCGTGGCGATCGTCGGGTTGACGCGTCCGTAGACGATCGCCACGCCGTTCACGATGCCGACGAGCGCCCCGATGACGAGTGCGGCGCCCATGCCGAGGTACGGGTTGGCGCCGGTCGACGTAAAGGCCATCGCGCTGATCACGGAGGCCAGGCCCGCCTGCGAACCGACCGAGATGTCCAGGCCGCCGCAGATGATGACGACGGTCTGGACGACGGCGAGGAGGCCGGTGATCGTTACGGCCTCGCCGATGACCTGGATGTTGCCCCAGCTCAGGTAGTTCTCGTTCAGGGCGCCGAACAGCCCGAGGACCAGGACGAGCGCGCCGATGAGGCTGAGGTTCTGCGCACCGAGGGCCGCCAGCGGCGAGCGCGCGCGGGCCGCACCCGAGCCCTTCCCGGCCCCGGCCGGCCCCCCGTTCTCCGGCGGCTTCCCGGTCCCGGCCGGGGAGGTGGTCGCGGTGCTGGTCATCGGGGGCCTCCATGGGCGGAGTCGGTACGGGGGAGGGCGGGGGCGGCATCGGCCACGGCCAGGTCATCGGCCATGGCGAGGTTGAGGATCGATTCCTCCGTCGCCTCGCCGCGCCCCAGCTCGCCGGTGATGCGGCCGTTCTGCATGACCACGACGCGGTCGGCGAGGCCGAGCACCTCGGGGAGTTCGGAGGAGATCACGAGCAGGGCGACGCCGTCCCGCGCGAGGTCGGCGATGATCCGGTAGATCTCCGCCTTGGCGCCGATGTCGATGCCCCGCGTGGGCTCGTCGAGGATCAGGACCTTCGGGCGGCGCAGCAGCCACCGGGCGAGGACGACCTTCTGCTGGTTGCCGCCGGACAGCTTGCGCACCTCGTGCTCGATGGACGGGGTACGCACCCTGAGCCGGTCGGAGAACTCCTGGGCGACGGCCCGCTCCTGGCCGGTGCGGACGAACCGCATGCGGCGCAGGCGCTCCAGGCTGACCAGGGAGGTGTTGTCGCGGATGGACCGCTGGAGGAAGAGGGCCTGGGCCTTGCGCTCCTCCGGGGCCAGGCCGATGCCGGCCCGGATGGCGTCCTTCGGGCTGCGCAGCCGCAGGGGCCGGCCGTTCAGGCAGATCCGTCCGGAGCGCAGGGGGCGGTCGCCGGCGAGGGCGAGTCCCAGTTCTGAGCGCCCGGCGCCCATCAGTCCGGCGAGGGCGACCACCTCCCCGGCCCTGACCCGGAGGCTGATGTCGGTGACGTCGTCGGTGGTGACGCCGTCCAGTTCCAGGACGACCTCGTCCCGGGCGACGTCCTGGCGTACGAACAGCGAGGAGAGGTCGCGCCCGACCATCATCCGTACGACTTCGCTCTCGTCGGTCCGTGCCGCGTCGAGGACGCCGGCGGAGGCGCCGTCGCGGAGCACGGCGATCCGGTCCGCGAGGCGGAAGATCTCCTTCATGCGGTGGGAGACGTAGATGATCGCGATGCCCTGGGCGCGGAGCCGGCCGATCAGGGCGAAGAGCGCCTCGGCCTCGTTCTCCGCGAGCGAGGAGGTCGGCTCGTCGAAGGCGATGACCCTGGCCTCGCCGGTGAGGGCGCGCAGGATCTCCACCAACTGCCGCTGTGCTGCGGTCAGTTCGGAGCCAAGCTGGTCGGGGTCGATGACCTTCTCGAACCCGAGCCGCGTCAGGTCGGCGGTGATCCTGCGGCGCAGTTCGGCGCGGTCGAGGCGCCGGCCGGCCCTGCGGGGGAGGGATCCGGCGTAGACGTTCTCCGCGACGGAGACGTGCGGAATGATCTCGGGCTCCTGCGGGATGATGCGGATCCCGGCCCTGCGCGCGTCCTGCGGCGAGGCGAAGGAGACCGGTGTGCCGTCGAGGAGGACGCGTCCTTCGGTGGGCTGGTGGTCGCCGGTGAGGATCTTCAGCAGCGTGGACTTGCCCGCGCCGTTCTCGCCCATGAGGGCGGTGACCTGCCCGGGGAGGAAGGACAGGGTGACGCCGCCCAGGGCCTGGACGGCGCCGAAGCGCTTGGTGATGTTCTCGACGGCGACACCGACACCTGGGGTGGTCGGCGTGGAGGGTGGGGTGCCGGGTGTGGTCATGCTGGCCTCACGTGCGGGAAGCGGGAAGCGGGAAGCGGGAAGCGGGAAGGACGGGGGAGAAGCCGGTGCGGCGGGCGGGACGGTCCGCCACACCGGCGCCTGGGGGCGGGGCTCAGCCGCAGGTGACTCCGGCGGACTTCCAGCTGGAGGCGTCGACCATCGTGGTCGGGGCGAAGGCTTCCTTCGGGAACTCCTTGCCGTTCTTGAGCTTGTCGTACATCGTCTGCACGGCCAGCGCGCCGACGTCCTCGCCGTTGATGAACAGCGCGGCCTTCATGCCGGACGGCTTGCCCGAGCTCCAGTTCTTGCAGGCCAGGTAGGCGCCGAGGCCGACGCCGATGATGTCGTCGGCCTTGAAGCCGGCGTTCTCCAGGGCGGTCACCCCGCCCTGAACGTTCTCGTCGTTGCAGCCCCAGACCACCCAGTGCTTGACGCCGGGGTTCGCGGTGATCGTGGCGGCGATCTTGTCCTGCGCGCCGGTGGGGCTGTTGTCCGTGGGGACGTCGATGTTCTGCACCTTGGCGCCGGAGCCGGCGGCGAAGGCGTCCTTGGACGCCTGGACGCGATCGGTGCAGACGGTCACGTCCTGCTTCCAGGCGGAGATCGTGCGGGTCTCGGCGGGGTTCCACCCGGCCTTCTTGAACTCCGCGGCGGCCCGCTTGCCGACCTCGCCGCCCATCTGGGCGCCGCTGAAGCCGATCCGGGGCACCAGCGCGTCGGCCGGGCAGGAGGACGGGTCCGGCCCGGTCGTGCAGATCTGGTCGTCGGAGGTGAGCAGGGCGACCTTGGCGTCCTTGGCGATCTGGGCGACCTGGGGGCCGACGGCCGGGTCGGGGACGACGACGATCAGGCCGTGGCTCTTCTGCGAGATCGCCGACTGGGCCTCGCTGATGGTCTTGTTGGCGTCGGTGCCGAGGTTGACGACCTTCAGGTCGATGCCGAGCTCGTCCGCCTTGGCCTTGGCGCCGGCCGCCTCGCCGACGAAGTACTCCTGGTCGCCCTGCTTCTGAAGGTACGTCAGGGAGATCTTGCCGTCGACCTTCGTGTTCTCCCCGCCGCCCGGGCCGGCCGTCTGCTGACCGCTGGAGCAGGCGGACAGCGCGAGTACGGAGGCCAGGCCCAGGGCGAGCGCCGTCACCGGCCGCTGGTTGGATTCAGTGAACATGTCATTCCCCTTGCTGGGACGGGCCGCACATGGCCGATCGGTGAGGCGCGGAATCTGGTGGGCTCGCGGAGGGTCGTGGCGAGGGAGGGAACGACGGTTCCGGTCCGGTCCGGCGACGGTGCGCGAGCGGGCGACCGGGCTCTTCGTGCGCGCGAAGTCACCACAGTCGATCGTTAATCAACTCAGCAGGTCATATGAAATCGCGATATCCAACAAAAGGCAACAGTGTTGAGGCGTTGAAAAATGTTGGACTCGGCGCGGGGAAGGGCGGTGTGCCGGACCGGTGCCAGGACGGCGAAAGGCCGGGCTCGGACGCACGGGGGACGCGTCCGAGCCCGGCCTCGCCGGGTGTTCCTACTCCTCGGTGGGGCCGAGGTCGGGCTGCTCGCGGAAGTCGACGGTACGGGCCCGGGGGCCGGCGTGGAGCTCCAGGACGACGATCTCGTTCGTCCCGGCGCGCAGCACGGGGGCGGGGACGTACAACGACCGCTGCGGGCCCCGGGACCAGTAGCGCCCGAGCGGGAAGCCGTTGACCCAGGCGTTGCCCTTGGTCCAGCCATCGAGGTGCAGGAAGGTGTCGGCCGGTTCGGCGACCTCGAAGGTGCCCCGGTGGAAGGCGGGGCCCACGGGGGTCGTCGTGCCGGCCGTGAAGGGTACGTCCTCCAGCGCGGTGAGCGGCAGCGGGCGGTTCGTCCAGGCCGCCGGCTCGACGCCGTCGACGAGGACCGCGCCGAGCAGCCCCTTGCGGTCGTGGATGCCCTGGCCGTAGTTCACCCGGCCCTGGTTCTCCACCAGGATCGAGAGCACGCTGCCGGACCGGGGGGCCGTGAAGGCCAGGGAGTGTTCGTGGTTCTCGCGCTCCAGGACGCCCACCGGCTGCCCGTCGACGAAGACCTGGGCGCGGTCGCGGACGTGCTCGACCTCCAGCAGGGCCGGACCGCGCACCGGCACGGTCGTCTCGTACAGGACGAAGCCGAAGTCCTGCTCCAGCTCCTCCATGGTCAGCGGCCGACGGGAGTCGACCCGCGAGGCGAGCGCGTCCGCGCTGGGCAGCAGTGCGGCGCTCTCGGTCAACTCGACCGGCGGGAGGCCCAGTTTGACGCCGGGCGCGGGCAACGGACCGTCGGGCACGGGGGCGTACTTGGCGATGACGTCGCGGAAGGCGGTGTACTTCTCCGTCGGGTCGCCGGCCTCGTCGAGCGGCGAGTCGTAGTCGTAGGAGGTGACGGTGGGGCGGTAGGTGTGCTTGTCGTTGGCGCCGTTGGTGAAGCCGAAGTTGGTGCCGCCGTGGAACATGTAGAAGTTGACGGAGGCGCCGGTGGCGAGGGCCTCGTCGAGCTCGCGGGCCGCCTCGTCGGGGTCGCGCACCACGTGCCGCGCGCCCCAGCGGTCGAACCAGCCGATCCAGAACTCCGTGGTCATCAGCGGCCCTTCGGGACGCTGGGCGCGCAGGTCGGCCAGATGGTGGGCCGAGCGGCTGCCGAAGTTGGCCGTGGCGAGGATGCCGGGCAGGGCGCCCCGCTCCAGGTCGGCCGGCTGGTCGCAGGTGAACAGGGGTACGTCGACCCCGCACGCGCGCAGCGAGTCGGCGATGTGCTCCATGTAGGCGGTGTCGTCGCCGTAGGCCCCGTACTCGTTCTCCACCTGCACGGCGAGGACCGGGCCGCCCCGTGAACCGAGGTACGGCTGGAGGGGGGTGAGCAGGCGGTGGAAGAAGTCGTCCACCGCTGCCAGGAACCGCGGGTCGCGGGAGCGGAGCCGTATGTCCGGCTCGGTGAGCAGCCACGAGGGCAGACCGCCGCCCTCCCACTCCGCGCAGATGTACGGGCCGGGGCGAAGCAGCACGTGCAGCCCCTCGGCGGCGGCGAGATCGAGGAAGCGGGGGAGGTCGAGCCCGCCGTCCATCACGAAGCGGTCGGGGCGCGGCTGGTGGAGGTTCCAGGGGACGTACGTCTCGACGGTGTTGAGCCCCATGAGCCGGGCCTTGCGGAGCCGGTCCTGCCACTGCTCGGGGTGGACCCGGAAGTAGTGCAGTCCGCCGGACAGGAAGCGGAAGGGGCGTCCGTCGAGCAGGAATCCGGCCTTGTCTGTCTGGAGAACGGGCATGCGCTGCTTGCTCCTGTAGGTGAAGGGTGGTGCGAGGTGAGGTGCCAGGCCCCGCATGTCTGTTGATCTTTGTTTACGCAAACATGCGGGTCATGGCGCGCTCGGTCCGAGGGCTTGCGAGGGCGGGGCCGAACGGGACTACTTGTTGACGGTGAAGCCCTGGGCGTTGCCGTACTTGACGCTGGCCTCCTGCCAGGCGTTCAGGCCGTCGGAGATCTTCGTGGGGGAGACGTACGCCTTGCCGACGGTGTCGTTGAAGATCGAGTTCGCGTACACCTGGAAGGGCAGGTAGGACCAGTGGGCGCCGACGTTGCGGGCGGACTCGGCGAAGATCCGGTTGGCCTGCTGGCCGCCGAAGTACGGGAACTTGGTGTCGAGAAACGCCTTCGACTCCAGGTCGGCGCGGGTGGCGGGGAAGGCGCCCTCGGCGACGCGGCTGCTCGCGCCGGCGCCGGTGGTGGCGAACTCGGCGAAGGCGTAGGCGAGTTCCTTGTTCTTGGCGGCCTTCGGCACGGCGAGCGAGCTGCCGCCGTTCTCGGCGGTCGTCTTGTCGCCCTTCGTCCACTGCGGCAGCGGGGCGACCCGCCAGTCACCGGACGCGGAGGCGACACCGGAGGTGAGGTTGGCCGGCATCCAGGCGCCGATCGACAGGGTGGCGATGGAGCCGTCGGCCAGTCCCTTGTACCAGGCGTCGCTCCAGGAGCTGATCGGCGCGACCAGCTTCTCGTCGAGGAGCTTCTGCCAGGTGGTGGCGTACTTCTGGGTGCCCGCGTCGCCGAAGTCGACGGTCACGTTGGTGCCGTCCGTCCGGTAGGGGCGGCCGCCTGCCTGCCAGATGAGGCTGGTCGTGGCGCCGGCGTCACCGGTGTCGTTGGTGATGAAGATCTTCGGGTCGGCCTTGTGGAGCGCGCGGGCCGCCTCCACGTACTCGTCCCAGGTGGTCGGCACCTTGATCCCGTGCTTGTCGAAGACCTTCTTGTTGTAGAAGAACGCCATCGGGCCCGAGTCCATGGGCAGGGCGTAGATCTCCTTGTCCTTCGTCACGGCGTTCCACGGGCCGGGCGTGAAGGCCGTGCCGTACTTCTGGGCGCCGTAGGGAGCGAGGTCCTCGACGGTCTTGCCGATGGAGAACTGGCCCAGGGCGTAGTACTCGACCTGCGCCACGTCGGGCGCGCCGGAGCCGGCGGCCATCGCGTTCTGGAGGGCGGTGTACTGCTTGTCGCCGGTGCCCGCGTTGACCAGCTCGATGTCGACCTTGGGGTACTTCTTCTCGAAGTCCTCCGCCACCTTCTTCAGCGTGGGCTCCCAGGCCCAGACCGTCACCTTGCCGCCCTTCTCGAGCGCGGCGGCGAGGTCCTTCGGGGCGCCGCCGCCGGTGTCCCCGCCGTCGGAGCCGCAGGCCGTGACGGTCAGCGAGAGGGTGGCGAGGACGGCGAGTGCGCCGAACAGTCTGCGGTTGGTGTGGGTACGCATGGGAGTGCTCCTGGTCGGTGGTGGGTCGGTGGTGCGGGTGGGAGGGACTTCCGGGACGGGGATGGATCGGAGCCGGTCCGTCATTCCTTGACGCTGCCGGCGGCCAGGCCGGACTGCCAGTACCGCTGGAGCAGCAGGAAGACGGCCACGATCGGGACGATCGTCAGCAGGGAACCGGTGACGATCAGGTCGAAGACGGCCTCGCCGCCGGCGGTCTGCGCCTGGGCGTTCCAGGCGTTGAGGCCGAGGGTCAGCGGGTACCAGTCGGGGTCCTTGATCATGATCAGCGGCAGGAAGTAGTTGTTCCAGGTCGCGACCATGGAGAACAGCAGCACGGTCACGGTGCCCGGCACGAGGAGCGGCAGCGCGATCGTGAAGAAGGTGCGCAGCTCGCCCGAGCCGTCGATGCGGGCGGCTTCGAGCAGCTCGGCGGGGACCGCCTCCGCGGCGAAGACCCACATGAGGTAGAGGCCGAAGGGGGAGATCAGGGAGGGGATGATCACGGCCCAGGGGGTGTTCGTCAGGCCCATGTTGCTGAACATCAGGAAGGTGGGCACCGCGAGGGCCGTGCCGGGGACGGCCACCGCGCCGATGACGACGGCGAAGACCGCCTTGCGGCCGGGGAAGTCGTACTTCGCGAGGGCGTAGCCGCCGAGGACGGCGAGGATCGTGGCGCCGCCCGCGCCGGCGGCCACGTACAGCAGGGTATTGAGCAGCCAGCGGACGAAGACGCCGTCGTCGTAGGTGACCGTGCGGGTGATGTTGTCCCACAGGTCGAAGTCGTCGGCGAACCACAGTCCGAAGGAGTCGAGCAGTCCCCGCTGGCTCTTGGTGGCGTTGATGACCAGCCAGGCGAGCGGGAGCAGGGTGTAGACGAGGACCAAGCCGGTGACGAGGGTCAGCGGGATGCTGGGCCGGGGGTTGAGCGGGGTGTGCGGGAGCCGCCCGCGGCGCCCGGTCGTGGCCTTGTGCCCGGCCGTGGCCTTGCGGGCGCGGCCCGAGGAGGTGGCGGCACCGCCGGTCCGCGGGTCCGCGGGGGAGGGGGTGGGCTCGGTGGCCGCTGTGTTCATGGACGTCGTGGACGTGGTCACGGACGTGTTCATGGACGGGGTCATGGCTCAGCCCTTCCGCATGCCGCGCAGCTGGACCGCGTAGGCGATGATCGCGGTGATCACGCCCATCACGATCGCCACGGTCGCCGCGTAGTTGTGCTGCTGGCCCGAGAAGGACAGCGAGTACGTGTAGAGGTTCGGGGTGAAGTCGCTGGTGATGGCGTTGGGGGCGAGCTTCTGGAGGATGCTCGGCTCGTTGAAGAGCTGGAAGCTGCCGATGATCGAGAAGATGGTGGCGATCACCAGGGCGCTGCGGATGGCGGGCAGCTTGACCGAGGCGACGATCCGCCACTCCCCGGCGCCGTCGATCGCCGCCGCCTCGTAGAGCGAGCGGGGGACGACCTTGAGCGCGGAGTAGAAGATCAGCATGTTGTAGCCGACGAACTCCCAGGTGACGATGTTGCCGATCGAGGCGAGGACAAGGGAGGGGGAGAGCGGGTCGGGGAGGCTGACGCCGAGCGCGTCGTTGATGTTCCCGACCAGGCCGAACTGGTTGCCGTAGATGAATCCCCAGATCAGGCTGGCGACGACGGCGGGCACGGCGTACGGGAGGAAGATCGAGACGCGGAAGAAGGACTTGCCGTAGAGCCGGCCGCTGTCGATCGCGAGGGCCACCAGGAGCGCGATGCCCAGCATGACCGGCACCTGGACCAGCAGGAAGAGGCCGACGCGCATCAGGCCGTCCCAGAAGCGGGGATCGGTCAGGGCCTCGCCGTAGTTGTCGAGACCGACGAAGGAGGTGCCGCCGATGAGCCGGTCCTGGAACAGGCTCAGGTATCCGGCGTACCCGATCGGCGCGAGGAAGACGAGGCCGAAGACCGCGACGAACGGGCCGGCGAACCCCCAGCCCACGAGGGCCTCCTTGCGGAGGCGGAAGCGGGCTCGTGGGCGGGGCGGTGGTGCTGCCGTAGCACGCGTCGACAGGAGCGTCATGGCTTGGTTCCTAGCGTCGGTGACCGAGCGGTCCGGAGACGGGAGCGGGGGGAGGGGGTCTGGGGCCGGCCTGTGGCCGAGAACCGACCCTGCGGAAGGGCTGGCCGACGAGAAATGTTTACGTAATCATCGGTAGCGTGATGGTGACACTCCCACTGAGGGGCGTCAAGCACGAAGTGGCAGCGAATGAGAGGGAATCGGGTGACCGAGCAGAACGCGACCGGCCGGCCGGCGGCGAACGACGGCCGGCGGGGTACGCGCACCAGACCGCGCCGTGTCTCCATGGCGGACGTCGCCCAGCGGGCGGGGGTCTCGTCGCAGACGGTCTCCCGGGTCTCCAACGGCGACTCCGCCGTCGTCGAGTCCACCCGGAAGCGGGTCCTGGAGGCGATGAAGGAGCTGGGATACCGTCCGAACAGCGCGGCCCGTGCCCTCAAGCGGGGCGAGTTCCGCGCGATCGGCGTCATCACCATGGGGCTGACCAGCACGGGAAACGTCCGGACCCTGGACGCCATCGCCGGCTCGGCGTCCCGCGCCGGCTACGCGGTCACCCTCATCCCGCTCGACGCGCCCACGCAGGACAACGTCAAGGGGGCGTTCACCCGCCTCGACGAGCTGGCCGTCGACGCGGTCGTCCTGATCATGGAGGTGCACCTGCTCGACGCCGCCGCCCTCACCCTTCCGCCGCACGTCAAGGTGGTCGTGGTGGACTCCGACGCCACCGGACGCTTCCCGGTGGTGGACACGGACCAGCGGCAGGGCGCCCGCACCGCCGTCCGGCATCTGCTCGGCCTCGGCCACGGCACGGTGTGGCACGTCGCCGGACCCGAGGAGTCCTTCGCCGCGGGCCGCCGCACCGAGGCGTGGGAGGTGGCGCTGCGCGAGGAGGGGCGCCCGGTGCCGCCCGTACTGCGCGGGGACTGGACCCCCGAGTCGGGTTACGAGGCCGGCCTGAGGCTCGCCGAGGAGTCCGACTGCACGGCGGTGTTCGTCGCCAACGACCAGATGGCCCTCGGCGTGCTGCGCGCCCTCCACGAACGGGGCGTCCGCGTCCCCGAGGACGTCAGCGTCGTCGGCTTCGACGACATCCCCGAGGCCGCCTCCTTCATCCCGCCCCTGACCACCGTCCACCAGGACTTCGCCCAGGTCGGAGCGCTGTGCGTCGACGCGGTCCTGCGGGAGCTGGCGGGCGAGACGGTCACGGGCGTGCAGCTCGTGGCGACGACGCTGGTGGAGCGGAGCAGCACGGCGGCCCCGGGCGGGCGGGGCCGGGAGCGCTGAGGAGGGTCAGCCGAGGAAGTTCAACCGAGGGAGTTCAGCCGAGGGGGTTCAGGGGGTGGCGTCCGGCCGTGGGCTCAGGCCGTGGCGCCCGGGCGGGGCGGGGCCGTGCTGGAGCGTACGACCAGGACCGGTTCGACCGCCCTGCGGCGGGGGCCGTCCTTGCGGCCTTCGATCTGGTCGAGCAGGAGTGCCACGCAGTGCTTGCCGACGACCTCGAAGTCCTGGTGCACGGTGGTCAGGGGTGGGTGGAGGTACGCGGCCTCGGCGATGTCGTCGAAACCGGCCACGCTCACGTCCCCGGGGACGCTCTTGCCCGCTTCGTGCAGGGCGCGCATCAGTCCCATCGCCATCTGGTCGTTCGCGGCGAAGACCGCGGTGATCTCCGGGCGCCGGGCGATGTCGAGGCCGATCTGGTAGCCCGACCTCGCCGACCAGTCCCCGTGCACCACCGGCGGGACGGGCGCGCCCGCGTCCGTCAGGGTTCGGCGCCAGGCGTCGGCGCGGCGGCGGGCGGCGAAGGAGTCGGGCGGGCCCGCGAGGTGCCAGACCGTGCGGTGGCCGAGGCCGAGCAGGTGGGAGACCACGCTGTGGGAGCCGTGGGCCTGGTCGAAGTCGACGTTCGGGTACGCGTGCCCGGTGTCGCCGTCGGCGACGACCACCGGCATCGACGGCGGCAGGCGCAGCGACGGGGTGTCGAGCATCTGCGACTCGACGAGGACGATGCCGTCGACGGACTGGAGCATCAGATGCTGGAAGGCGTGGCGTACGGCGGCCTCGGTCTGGGCCCGTACCCCCATGAAGTTCACGGAGAAGTCGGCCTCGCGAGCGGCGTCGGCGATCGCGCCGAGCGTACGGGCGTTGCCGTGCGCACCGACGTCGAAGCTGACCACGCCCAGCGCCCCGAAACGGCCGGTGACCAGCGCGCGGGCCGCCGTGTTGGGGCGGTAGCCGAGCGCCTGCATGGCGGAGAGCACCTTCTCGCGGGTGGCGGAGTCGACGTTCTGCCGGTTGTTCGCCACCCGGGACACCGTCTGCGAGGAGACGCCCGCCATCGTGGCGACGTCCGCCATGGACGGCCACTGACGGGCCGGCCGTGAGCGGGGCGACCGTGTTCTGTTGTCCGTCGCCATCGCGTGACCTTCCGTCGCGAACGTCCGGGGCGGCCCGTGCGGAGGGGGCCCGCGGTGTGTTGGCGTAAACATACCAGTCAGTCGACCTTGAGCGGATCGTGTCCGAATCCTTGACAGCCCTGGCCGCCCCTCCCAAACTCTCGTCCCAAGCGCTCGTGTTAACGCGAACACGACCAGGCGACATCTCCCCGTAACGCGGCGGCCACGCGCCGCCGGCGTCCCCGGACCCTCCGGCGGTCGCCTCTGGCGGTCGCCTCCGGCGGGCCGCGATCCCGCGGGCGCCCTCCCTCCCGGCCGCAGGCATCCCCGTGCCAGAAACAGGCCCACGCCTGCCCCGTCCGCCACACCAGACACCTTCGCCACACACCTCTGCCACAGCACACACCTCCGCCACACCAGCCACATCCCCCCTCCAGACCACGAGGTACGCGATCATGCGACGCACACCCTCGAGGACGGCCATGGTGCTCACCGCGCTCTGTGCCGTTCTCCTCTCCCTGCTGGGCACCGCCGGCACCGCCCACGCGGCGGCCGTGACCGTCACCAACGCCACCCAGTTCACCGACCCGGCCGGCAACCCCGTCCACGCCCACGGCGGCGGGGTCGTCAAGGTCGGCGCGTACTACTACTGGTTCGGCGAGAACCGCAACGCCGACAACAGCTTCAAGTACGTCTCCGCCTACCGCTCCACCGACCTGAAGACGTGGGAGTTCCGCCACCACGTCCTCACGGCCGCCAGCCACCCCGAGCTCGCGGGCGCCAACATCGAGCGGCCCAAGGTCATGTACAACGCCTCGACCGGCCAGTTCGTGATGTGGATGCACAAGGAGGGCAGCGCCACCGACTACTCCGAGGCCCGGGCAGCGGTCGCGGTCTCCTCGACCGTCGACGGCGACTACACCTGGCGCGGCAGCTTCCGGCCGCTCGGCCACATGTCCCGTGACATCACCACGTTCGTCGACACCGACGGCACCGGCTACATGATCTCCGCCGCCAACGAGAACGCCGACCTGCACGTCTACCGGCTGACGCCCGACTACACCGACATCGCGGCCCAGGTGCAGAAGCTGTGGGCCGGACACTGGCGCGAGGCGCCCGCGATGTTCAAGCGCAACGGCGTCTACTTCCTGCTCACCTCCGGCGCCACCGGCTGGTCCCCGAACCAGCAGAAGTACGCCACCGCCACCAGCGTCACCGGCAGCTGGAGCGACCTGAAGGACATCGGCGACTGGAACACCTACGGCACCCAGACGGCGTACGTCCTGCCGGTCCAGGGCACGTCGGGCACCTCGTACCTCTACATGGGCGACCGCTGGGGCAACTCCATGGGCGGCATGGTGAACGACTCCCAGTACGTCTGGCTCCCGCTGAGGTTCCCCACCGACACCACCATGACCATGGACTACTACCCGCAGATCACCGTGGACACGGCCGCCGGCACGGTGCAGGGCCTCGGGACGTGGGAGACGCTCACCGCCTCGCACAGCGGCAAGTGCGCCGACGTCGCCGACCGCTCCACCGCCGACGGCGCCGCCCTCATCCAGTGGGGCTGCGCCAACGCCGTCAACCAGCAGTTCTGGCTCAAGGCCGCCGGCACCAACCGGGTGCAGATCGTGTCCCGCTTCAGCGGCAAGTGCCTCGCCCCGAAGGACGGTTCGACCGCCGACGGCGCCGCGATCGTCCAGTACCCCTGCAACGGCACGGCCGCCCAGCAGTGGAGGGTGACCGGCTCCGGCGGCACCGTGCAGCTGTCCACCGCGCCGAGCGGCAAGTGCCTCGACGTGACCAACCAGTCCACGGGTGACGGCACGGCGCTCATCCAGTGGAGCTGCAACAACGGCGCCAACCAGAAGTGGACCCGTACGGCCGCCTGATCGCCGTCCCACACCACCACCGACCCACCACTGACCCACCGCTGAACCACCGCTGACCTTCTGTCACGACCACACCGGGCAGGCCCCGCACACCAGTCGGGGCCTGCCCCCCCCACGACGGCCGACGGCCGACGCCCCACGAACCACTCAGGGAGACCGACCATGCGCTCCACCCGTGAACGACCCCCGACCCGCGTGCGCCGGAGCGGCGCGGTCCTGGGCGCCGCCGCCGTGGCCGCGCTCCTCGCGAGCGGGCTCACGCCCGTGACCGCCGCGGCGGCCGAGGAGGCCGGGCAGGCGGTGACGGTACGCCCCGACCCCAGCTACCAGCAGCAGCCGTTCGAGGGGTGGGGCACGGCGCTCGCCTGGTTCGCCGAGGTGACCGGCGGCTGGCCGGACGCCCAGCGCGAGGCGCTCGCCGACGCCCTCTACGGCGCGGACGGCCTCGGTTTCACCATCGCCCGCTACAACATCGGCGGCGGCGACAGCCCCGAGACCACCCCCTACATGCGGGCCGGCGCCGCCGTCCCCGGCTGGTGGAACCGCCCCGGGCCCGAGTCCCCCGACTGGTGGGACCCGGCCAACCCCGCCCACTGGAACCCGAACGCCGACGCCAACCAGCGCTGGTGGGTCACCGCCGCGAAGGCACGCGGCGCCGACACCTTCGAGGCGTTCTCCAACTCCGCGCCGTACTTCATGACGAACAGCGGGCTCGTCTCCGGAGCGTGGGACCCGAACCAGGACAACCTCCGCTCCGACCAGTACGAGCGCTTCGCCGCGTACCTCTCCGGCGCCATGAAGCGCGCCGAGAGCGCCACCGGCGTCACCTTCGACTCCCTCTCGCCGATCAACGAGCCGAACACCGGCTACTGGCGCGCGGGCGGCAGGCAGGAGGGCTCGCACTGGGACCCCGCCTCCCAGGCGCGCATGATCACCACCATGCGGGCCCGGCTGAACGCCGACGGCCTCACCACGCCCATCGCCGCCATGGACGAGACCAACCCCAACATCTTCCGCGCCAACTGGGACGCGTACGACCCGGCGGTCAAGTCCTCGATCGGACGGCTCAACACCCACACGTACGGCACCGGAGGCCGTACCGGAGTCCGTGACATCGCCAAGGGCTCGGGCACCCCGCTGTGGATGTCCGAGGTGGACCTCGGCGGCAGCGTCGGACAGAGCTTCACCGACATGAGCCCCGCCCTCGACCTCACCCAGCGCGTCAACGAGGACTTCCGCGAACTGGAGCCCCGCGCCTGGGTCCTGTGGCAGGCCGTCGAGGACTACGAGAACATGACGCCGGGGCGCGAGAACTCCAACTGGGGCCTCATCCAGACCGACTTCACCCCGGACGACGCGGCGACCGAACCGCTCCGCAAGAACAAGAAGTACTGGGCGATGGCGAACTACACCAAGTTCGTGCGGCCGGGCGCCCGCGTCATCAACACCGACAACGCCGACACCTTCGCCGCCCTCCGGCCGGCCGGCCAGGGCGCGGTCGTCGTCCACACCAACCCCACCGGCGAGCCCCAGCGGCTCACCCTGAACCTCGCCGGGTTCCAGAACGTGGGCACGGGCGCCGTCCAGCGCTACACCACCGACGGCACCAAGAACCTCCAGCGCGAGACCGACCTGACCCCCGTCGGCAAGACGCTCACCGCCACCGTGGGCGCGGGCTCCGTCACGACCTTCGTCCTGCCCGGCGCCACGGGCGTGAACGCCTCCGACACCACGGCTCCCACCGGCGCCGCGCGGCAGCTGCTCAACGACCACAGCGGCAAGGCGCTGGCGGTCGCCACGGCCAACGGCCAGAGCACGCTCGTCCAGCGCACCTCCAGCCCCGGCACAGCGGCGCAGCAGTGGAAGTTCACCAAGCTGTCCTCCGCCGACTGGGGCAACACCGCCGCCTACCGCATCACCAGCGCCGCCAACGGCAAGGCGCTCGCCGCCCAGGGCGACTCCCTCGCCCTGGTGAACGCGGGCTCCGCCGCCGACCAGAAGTGGATGCTCTCCACCACGGGCGACGGACACCACACCCTCGTCAACAGCGCGAGCGGCAAGCTCCTCGACGTCAGCGGCGAGTCCACGGCCGACGGCGCGTCCGTCGGCGTCTACCGTCCGACGACCGGTGCCAACCAGTCCTGGACCCTCCGCTCCGTCGCCGCCGACACGTGGACGCCGCTGCGTGTGCGCCACAGCGGCAAGTGCCTGGACGTGAGCGGCGCCTCCACCGCGGACGGCGCCCAGGTCGTCCAGTACACCTGCGGCGGAGCGACCCACCAGCAGTGGTCCCTGCGCCCCGCCGGCGGTGGTTACGTGAACGTCGTCGCCCGGCACAGCGGCCGCTGCCTCGACGTCACCAACGAGTCGACCGCGGACGGCGCCATCGTCTTCCAGTACGGGTGCAACGGCGGCGCCAACCAGCAGTGGTCGGCGCACAGGTCGTCCGACGGGTCCCTCACGCTCGTGGCCCGCCACAGCGGCAAGTGCCTGGACGTGAGCGGGGCTTCGACGGCGAACGGCGCCGTGGTCGTCCAGAACACCTGCGGTACCTCCGCCGCCCAGCAGTTCGCCACCTCGTAACGACCGAAGGCCGGTCCGGCAGCCCTCCGGCTGCCGGACCGGCCTTTTCGCGTCCTCCTCGTCAGAGGGCGACGAGCGTCCACTCCTGGCCGGCGGTTCCGTCGGCCGGCGCCTGGACGATCCGGGCGCCGTCGCTCGTGGCGCCGTTCTCCACGGCCGCGTACATCCCGCTGGATCCGTTGACCAGGTGGTAGCCGCCGCTCGTTCCGGCGGGCACGAGCTTCCACCACTGGTTGGGCGCGTCCGTGTCCGTCCACTGGTCCAGCGCCTGGCCGGCGGTCGTGGACGCGCCCGGGTTGTCGAGGACCTTGCCGCTGTGGACGTTGGACAGGCGGAAGGACCCGTCGTAGTTCGGCCACAGCCGCCACCGCTGGTTCGCGCCGCCCGACCAGGGCCACTGGATCACGGCGGCCCCGTTGCCGGTCGACTCGTCCGCGACGTCCAGGACCTTTCCGCCGGCCCGGTTCACCAGACGGTAGGTCCCGGTGAGCATGCCGACGGTGATCTGTGTACGCGTCCCCGCCGTGAGGGACAGCCTGCGGGCGTGGCCGCCGAGGGTGGAGGCCGTCACCTGCGCCGAGCCCGCCGGGGAGACGGACAGGGAGGTGATGCCCCGGCGGCACACGAGGTCGAGGGTCTGGGTGACGTCCGAGACGAGGGTGACCGTGGCGGTGCGGGCCGCGGTGTCCCAGGTCAGGCTCTCGACGAGGACGCGGTTACGGCCCCGGACGCCGCGGATCGTGCCCCGGGCGAGCTGCTCGGGCAGGGCCGGCAGGAGCTCCAGGTGGCCCGGCCGGGTGTAGAGGAGGGACTCGGCGATGATCGCCGGGAGGGAGTGGGCGGCGTCGCAGTTGTAGATGTGCAGGTCGGGGTTGTGGGAGGTCACCAGCGAACGGAAGACCATGTTGCCGCCGAGGACCTTGCGGAGGTTGTCGTAGACGCCCGCGCCGTCCTTCAGGCGGCTCCAGGCCAGCGCGCGGTGCAGGCTGCCGTGGGCCGAGGAGTTCTCGTCACCGCGCATCCTCAGAGCCTTGCGGGCGGAGAAGACCAGTTCGGACGTCTCCTCGGGGTTGATCTCGTGCAGGGGCCACGCCCCGTAGAGGTGCTGGATGTGGCGGTGGTTGTAGCGGTCCTGAAGACCGGGCCAGGACCACTCGGCGAGGGCCCCGTCGCCGTTGACGGTGTACGCGGGCAGCCTGGCCAGCAGCGCGGTCCAGCGCGCCACCCCTTGGCCGACGCCCTGCTCCACGCCCTGCGTGTTCGCGGCGTCGATGGCGGCCTGGAGGGCGTGGCGGCCGGCCATGATGTCGCCGGTGGCGTTGATCGACAGCATCTGCCCGGTGTTGGAGGGGGAGTTCTCCATGGAGAACGACGGAACGAAGACGACCTTGCCGTCACGGTCGGTGCGGGTGAGGAAGTCCTCGTAGAACAGGGCGAGTTCCATGAGGGCAGGGCCGAGCTTGTCGCGCAGGAACGCGGCGTCCCCGGTCACCTGGTAGTGCTCCAGGAGCGGGTAGAGCATCCAGTCGGCGCCGCCGGTCCAGCACTGACCGGGGAAGTCGGCGCCGTCGAAGTGCAGCATGTGCCCGTGCTCGCCGTCGGTGCGGGACGGTACGTGGAAGCCCCGGGCGCCGTAGAGGTGGGTGGCGTTCGTCCGCCAGTCGTCGAGCTGGCCCAGGACGAGGTCGAAGAACCCCTTCATGGCGTCGCCGTGGCTGAGGATGTTGCCGCCCGCGACCTGGAGGTTGACGTTGGCGTCGGTGGTGAAGTCGTCGGCCCAGGCGCCGTTCCAGCTTCCGGCCCAGATGCCGGTGAGGCGCGGGGGGAGGATGCCGGAGGAGCTGACGAACAGGTAGCGCCCGGAGTCGTACATGCGCTCAAGGAGCGCGAGGTCGACGGTCCACCGGTCGCTGTTCTGGCGTGCCGTCAGCTCCGAGGTGGACAGCCGGCGGTCTGCGGCGCTGACACCGAGGTCCAGGCTTGACCCGTCGAACATCGCCTGATGCAGGGGTGCATGACGACTCATCAGGAGGCCGTAGTCCGTGGTGAGCGCGCTCACGGCGGCGTGGAGCGGCTTGGCGTTCCAGTCGCCGGCGTTCTCGTAACGGCCCAGTTTGGTCAGGAGCAGGACCCGGGTCGCGCGGGCGACGGTCAGCTTTCCGCCGCTCGCCGAGACGGAGGCGCGTGCGCCGGTGACGACGACGCGGGTGACGCCCTCGTACCCGAACGCGCCCTTCCCGGAAGGGTAGGTGGCGCGCAGGTTGAGGTAGCCCTGTCCACCGGAGACGGTGGCGGTCGTGGTGAAGCCGACGTCGCCCGGCACTCCTTCGAGTGCGGTGTCGACCGAGAGGACCGTGTCGACGGTCTTCCCGGCGGCGGGCAGCAGCTCGTGCACGAGGACCTTGTCGGCCCGGGAGGCGAACGCCCGCCGCTTCCAGGTCCCGGCGCTGTCGGACCACGAGTGCGTGACCTCGCCGGTACGGAAGTCGGTGACCCGGGCGTAGTCGTTCGCGACGGTCGCGCCCGGCGTGCTCAGGTGCAGCTCGTACCCGGGGTGGAACGCCTGGGTCCAGCGCAGCGACCAGCCGTCGGCGAACTCGCCCGCCGCGCCCCAGTAGTCGCCGGCCAGCGCCCGGTCCCGCGCCGACTCCAGGCGATCCGACAGGACCGGGGGCTTCACGTCACGGGTGCCGTTGGGCAGCACGAAGCGGTGATGGTTGAGGACGACCTTCTCCAGCTGCGGCGCCCCGTGGAGCACCGCGCCGTACTCGCCGTTGCCGGTGACGAATCCGTCCGTCCACGACCAGGCCGGGACGGTGTCGTACATACCTCGCTGCGGCAAGGTGACCTGCGGCGGCACGGCGGCGGTCGCCGGCGGCGCCAGGACGCCACCGGGAAGCGCGACCGCGCCCGCGGTCACCGCGGCCGCTGTGATGAACCCTCTGCGGCCGAGAGGGGCGTCAGAAGACGACATGACACGACTCCTTCAATGCAAGGAGAACAGTAGGGGGACACGCCGAAGCGACCTGCGACGACAGCAGCCCCGGCGGCGTCCCGTCCGCCGCGGTCATCGTCAATGGCAACGTAAACATGCGTGCCGAGTCAGTCCAGCACGGCGTTCGCGAGCCCGTCAATAGCCATGCCGCCGCATGGTGCGGGTGGCGGCCGAGCTCCCGACCGTGGCCTCCGGGGGAGGGATCCGGTCATTCATTCGCTCAAAAGAGCTGGCGTTCAGGAATCAGCTCATACACGGACATCATCTGATCTACGAATCCCTTGTGACAGAACGGAACTGGGACGGCACGCCGATCGACGGCGGATCCACCGCCCACTGGGCTCGTCGACACCTCCGCATCCACAAGAACAGCGCGTCCAAGACCCTGCGCCGGGAAGCCGTGGAGCGGTGTCGCTACTGCCATCACCCCATCGACTGGTATCAGCGCTACGACAACGACGCCTGGATCCCTCTCCTGTTGGGGGAGTTCCCCGCTCACAGACTGCACCCTCGCCTTCACTGGTCGGTCTTCAACGGCGTCGCCCACAGCGGCGACGACGGCACGACCCGGTGCCGGATCCCTCACCCGGCCGTCTGCCCCGCGCTTCAGCACGACGACGACCTCACCGAACTCGAAGGACTCCGGCGCAGCTACGCCGTGACGACGCGAGGCTGGATCGACGAAGGCGTGTTCGTTCCCGCCCAGCGCCAGGTCTCCGAAGAAGAGATCACCGAGCAGTTCATCGAGGGCGTCGGCGTCATCCGGCACACGGTCTCCTACGCCTCCGTCCTGCTCCTCGCGCCGACGACGGTCGACGAGCTCCGCTGCATCGCCAGGGCCGCCACCACGGGTGGCCGCTGCCAGAGGACGGTCTTCGACACGGGCCGGCCGGAAGGGCACTGGGACGAGGTCCACATCCCGGTCCCGTCGGGAAGGGCGGGGCAGGCCACGTTGTGGGACGGGCAGAGGATGTGGATCTACAGCCTCGACGCGCTCTACCCACTGGAGTGGAAGCGGTGGCGCAGCCAGCGCTGCACGGATCACGCCGAGACCTCGGCGCCGTCCGTGGGCAAGGAGGAGTGGCTGCCCTTCCACGCCCTCCGGCACGACGACTTCATCGTCCGCGACCGTCCCGCCGACCTGTACACCCGCGACCGAGGCATCGGCCTCGGCGGCTCGCTGTTCCAGCCCAAGGTGGGCCAGTACAGGTGCGCGAGCTGCACGAACCGCAGCTACGAGCCGCAGTCGAAGGACTGGTTGTGCTGGGAGTGCGCGCCGGTGGCGGCGCGCCGGGCCAGGACGCACGCGAAGTGGCAGTCGCCGGGAGGGTGAAACATTTCCGGGGGCTCGTGGCGTCGGAGGTACGGAGAGCACGAAGATCAGCTCTTCTCCTTCGATCCGAGGACGCACTTTCATGCTTCTTTCCCTCCCGCGCGCGGCAACGGCCCTCGCCCTGGGGTTAACCGCGGTCGTCGGCATCGCCGCCGCACCCGCCGCCGCTCAGACCCGGAACTGGCGGGACATCAGTCCCTCGGACAGCAACGGAAGTGTGCTGTACGAGGTCGAGACGGCGGGAGGTGCGACGTGGGCGGTCGGTCTGCGCAGTGACGCGACCACCCGCCCCTTCGCGCCGGTCGCGATGCGCTGGACGGGTACGGGCTGGCAGGCGCCCCCGCAGCCCGCCGAGCACGGTCGCCTCGACGACCTCGCCGTCGGCGCGCCCGACGAGGTGTGGGCCGTCGGCAGCCGCAACGACCCGGTGAGCGAAGAGGACTGGGGCCGTGGGCGCGCCCTGCTCCAGCACTGGAACGGCACCGAGTGGAGCGAGGTCGCCCCGCCGATCCCGGAGGGCGCGGTCGACTCGTCGCTGTCCGCCGTCGACGTGGACGCGCGCGGCTCCGTGTGGGTGTATGGCACGTACCTCGACGAGGCGGGCCAGTACACGCCCGTCCTGTTCCGCGGGGAAGCGGACGGAGGCGGCGGCTGGACCCGGCTGCCGGGGGACACCGGGCTCAACTGGGTCTCCCAGCTGGAGGCGGGCCCCGGCGGCGTCGTCCACGCCATCGGCGACGGCGTCTCCGTCTTCGACGGCACCGCGTGGACCAAGCGGAGCCTGCCGCCCGCGCTCGACGGGGCCATGTACGACGGCATCGAGATGCGGTCGGCGAACGACATCTGGGCCGTCGGCCACATCAGGGACGAGAACCTGTGGCGGCGCCCCGTGGTCGTCCGCTACGACGGGCGTACGTGGCGCACCGTCCCCACCCCCGCCGAGACGGGCCAGCTGTTCGACATCGCCTTCGACGGCTTCGGGCGCCCCGTGATCGTGGGCGAGACCATGAACCCCGCCGTCAACCCGGACGGGAACTACGTCCTGACCCCCGGCCCGCTCGGCCGGCTCACCCGTACCGAAGAACCGCCCGGCGCCGGATACCTGTACGGAGCCGCGACCGACGCGGCGGGCCGGGTCTGGACGGTGGGCGGCACGGCGGGCGCGGAGGGCGGCATCTCCCCGGCGGCGTACGCGGGCATCCGACGCTGAACCGGACGCGTCGGTCCGCACGGTCAGCACCGCCCGCACCGTCGCTCTGTACCGTGATCACCTGTGCTGCGACGCGTCCGTGCGTCCGCGGGTGTGTGTCCGGAGAGTGGTGAGGCCGCGATGAGTGAACCGACGAAGCCCGAGGTCGTCGTTCCGGAGGGGGACGCTCCGTCCGAGCTCACCGTCCGGGACCTGGTCGTCGGGGAGGGCATCGAGGCGAAGCCGGGCATGGTCGCCCGGGTCCACTACGTCGGGGTCACCTTCGAGACCGGGAAGGAGTTCGACTCCTCCTGGGACCGGGGCGAGCCGTTCAAGTTCGCCCTGGGCGGCGGCAGGGTCATCAAGGGCTGGGACCGGGGTGTGAGGGGGATGAGGGTCGGTGGCCGGCGCGAGATCATCGTTCCCCCGCGCCTCGGCTACGGCAAGCAGTCGCCCTCGCCGCTGATCCCGGCCGGCTCGACCCTCGTCTTCGTCGTCGACCTGGTCGCGCTCGCGGTCTGAACCCCGGACCCGTGGTCGGTCGGCCCGTTCACAGCGACGGGTGGCACAATGACCGTGGCTTCCGGTATCCCCCGTATACGGAGGCCCCGTCCGGTCCCATCGGATCCCCCCGTTCCGGTGGGACCGGACCCCACCGCCTCTCCCCGTCCCCGGGCGAGCGGATGACGGGATTCCGCCAGGGCGGCAACGCGCCAGGTCAGAGCATTGATGCCCGCCGCGTTTCCCTCTTGGATCGTGCGTTGTGTACAGACAAGCGATCCCGGCCGCCGCGGCCCTCATACTCTTCCCGGCGGTCCTCCCAGGCAGTCCGGCGCCCGCCGGCCCGGAGGACCGTACGGGTCCCACCGTCACCCGTATCGTCACCCTCGACGGCGCGCCCGCCGCGCGGCAGGCGGCTCCGGGGGAGCGCGACGGGGCCCGCCGCGCCGTCGACACCTCCCAGCGGGCCCTCGTCGCCGCGGCGCGCGAGGCCGGCATCGACCTCACCGTGCGGCGCTCGTACCGCGAGGTGGTCAACGGGCTCACCGTACGGGTGCCCGCCTCCCAGGCCGCGCGGCTCGCCGGACTGCCGGGCGTCGCGCAGGTGTCGGAGCCCGTCGTCTACGCGGCGCCCGAGCGTCCCACAGCCGTCCCCCAGGAGGTCGTGGACCGGGCCATCGCCCAGGCCGGCCGGGAGGAGGCGCGTACCGGAGGACCGGCATCGGGACGCGAGATCGTCACCGTCACGGAACTCACCCGGGTCCCGCAGGCCCACGACGCCGGCCACACCGGACACGGCGTCACCGTCGGCGTCATCGACAGCGGGATCGCCTACGACCACCCGGCGCTCGGCGGCGGCGGGTTCCCGAACGCCAAGGTCCTCGGCGGGTACGACTTCGCCGACGAGGACGCCGACCCGTACGACGACGTCTACGGCCCCGCAGCCGGCCACGGCACGCACGTCGCGGGCATCGTCGCCGGTGACGACGGCCGGATCCGGGGCGTCGCGCCCGACGCCACCCTGCGCTCCTACCGCGTCTTCGGACAGAAGAACCAGGCCACCGACGAGATCGTGATCGCCGCGCTCGACCGGGCCGCCGCCGACGGGGTCGACGTCGTCAACATGAGCCTCGGCGCCACGGGGGAGCGCAGCAGCGGGGTGCTCTCCGAGGCCGTCGACCGCCTCGTCGCCACCGGCACCCCCACCGTCGTCGCCATCGGCAACGGCGCCGCCGGTCCCTTCAACGCCGGCGCGCCCGCGATCGCCGAGGGCGCCATCGCCGTCGGCAGCACGTACAACAGCCGCTACCCCTACCTGGCCTTCACCCTGGACGACGGCTCCACCGCGCCCGTCCCGTACCTGGACTCCGGCCGCGCGCCCGCCGCGCCCGCGACGGGGACCCACCCGATCACCCGGATCCCGTCGAGCTGCGACCCGCTGCCGGCCGGCAGCCTCGCGGGGCGGAGCGCGCTCTTCGCGCCGTACAAGGGCGTGGACTCGTACAAGTGCCGTCCCCTGGACATCGCGCGTGCGGCCCGGGCGGCGGGCGCCGTCGGGGCGATCCACTACGACCCGTCCGACACCTCGGGCCAGCTCCCGCTGGCGCCGTGCTGCGGCAGCATCGACATCCCCGTGGTCGGCGTCCGCCTCGCCGACGCGCAGCGGATCGACGCCGCGCCCGGCGCCTCCCTCACCTGGGGCGGCTACGCGGGCGCGGCGCTCAACGCCGACGCGGCCGGCCTCATGGACCGGACCTCCTCCTGGGGGCCCGGCAACGAGCTGGAGTTCAAGCCCGACGTCGCCGCGCCCGGCGGCTACATCCTCTCCACCCTGCCCCGCGCGCAGGGCTGGTACGGAGTGAACTCCGGGACCTCGATGGCCGCGCCGCACGTCGCCGGGATCGTCGCGCTGCTGCGCGAGGCCCGCCCCGACCTCACCCCCGCGGCGCTCCGCACCGCGCTGAAGAACACCGCCACCCCGCTCGCCATGACCGGCGACCACCAGCGCGGCGCCCAGCCGCTCGCCCAGCAGGGCGCCGGCCGCGTCGACGCCGTCGCAGCGCTCGCCGCCGCCACGGGCACGACGCCCACGGCGTCGCCCTCCGCACTCGCCCTCGGCGACCTCGAAGGCCGGCAGGCCGTCCGGCGCGTCACCCTCACCAACCCGACCGACCGGGCGGTGACCTACCGCACCGGCCACACCGCGGCCGTCTCCGCCGCCCCGCCGTACACCGGCTGGTGGAAGCCCGAGGACGCGTCCGCCGACGTCAAGCCGAACAAGCGGGAGATCACCGTGCCCGCCCACGGCTCCGCCTCGGTCACCGTGCGCGTCAAGGAGCCCCGGGACGTGCCGGCAGGGACGCTGTTCACCGGCTGGGTCGAGTTCACGCCCGTGAAGCCCGGCGGAGCCGTGCTCCGCGTCCCGTATCTGGGCGTCGCCGGCGACCTCGACGCGGTGTCGGCGATCAACTCCTCGTTCGTCGAGGTCAACCCCCTCCTCGACAACCCCGCCCTGCGGCCCGGCTACTACAGCTTCGGCAGGAACGAGCCGACCACCGTCGACCTCACCGACACGGCCACCGGCAACGACAAGGCATGGGTCATGCTCTCGCACGGCTTCCCCATGCTCGAACGGCTGCGGCTCCAGGTCCTCGACCAAAGCGGCCGGGTGATCGCGACCCCGTACGACGCGGCATGGCTGAAGCGGAACTCCGGCGCCGGCACCGGCATGCAGTTCTACGACTGGGACACCCTGCACGCCGACGGCACCCCCGCCGCCGCGGGCACGTACCGCCTGCGCTTCGTCTTCGACAAGGCCCTCGGCGACCCCGACCGGGCACCCGGCACGGAGACCTGGACCTCACCGGAGATCACCCTGGTCAGGTGACCCCCGAGCCCGAGGGCGCCGCCCGGAGCCGGCCCCCCGTCTGCGAGGATCCCGTCGGAACATCGGTACGGGAGGTCGGCATGGCACTGGAGGAACTCGGGCTCGCGGCCGACGAGGAACGCGTCTACCGCGTCCTCGTCGAACGGGCCTCCGCTACTCCGCAGGAGCTGGCGGAGGCCCTCGCCGTACCCGCCCCCCACGTCGTCGCGGCCCTCGGCGGCCTCGCCGAACGCGACCTCGTGAGCAGCCCGCCCGGCACGGAGCGGTACGTCGCCGCGCCCCCGGCCGTCGCGCTCGGCGCCCGCCTCGCCGCCCGCCGCGAGGGCCTCCAGCGGGCCGAGGTCGCCGTGGCCCGGCTCGTCGAGGCGTACCGCACGGGCAGCATGGGGCGCGCCCAGCGGGACCTCGTCGAGGTCGTCGAGGGCCGCGACGCGGTCCGCCAGCGCTACCTCCAGCTCCAGCTCGCCGCGCGCCGCTCCATCGACACCTTCGTCACCGGCGCGGTCCAGGTCGTCGGCCCCGCCAACACCGAGGAGCCGACGGTGCTGGCCCGCGGCCTCACCGCGCGCGGCGTCATCGACCAGAGCTTCCTCTCCGAGCCGCGCGGCGCCGACAACGTCGACGAGTCGATCGCCGCGGGCATGGAGGTGCGGACGGTGGAGTCCATACCGCTCAAGCTCATCGTCTGCGACGGCGAGGCGGCCATGCTGCCCCTCCAGGGGCGGGGCGACGAGGTCGACCCCAGCCTCGTCCTGCGCGGCGGCCTCGCCGCGGTGGCCCAGGAGCTCTTCGACTCGGTCTGGCACCGCGCCCGCCCGTACGGCGCCCCGCGCCACGACGTCGACCGCCTCGACACCCGCATCCTGCGCCTCCTGCTCGCGGGCCTCACCGACCAGGCCGTGGCGACCCAGGTGAACGTGTCCCTGCGGACCGTACAGCGCCGCATCCAGGGCCTGATGACCAAGGCCGACGCGACGACCCGCATCCAACTGGGCTGGCACGCGCGCCACAACGGCTGGGTGTGACCCCAGGCCGTCGCAGGCGGGCGGAGGGGGCACGGCACTGAGCCCGCTCAACCACGCCCGCCTGCCCAACCACGCCCGCCGCGTCAGCCGCGCCCGCCGGGCTCCGCCGTACGGTGGCCCGCCTCGGCCAGGCCCTCCGAGACCGCGTCGGCGAACGCCGCGATCGCCTCGTTGTGACGGCCGGGGACCCAGGAGGCAGTGCTGCGCCGGCACCCCGCAGTCGCCGACGCCGGAGTGGTGGGTGTCCCGGACCCGGTCCGGGGCCAGGCGGTCAAGGCGTGGATCGAGCTCGCGCCCGGCCGCGAACCGGACGCCACGCTCGCGGAGGAGATCTCCGCCTTCGCCCGCGAGGCGCACTCCCGCTTCGCCTACCCCCGGCTGATCGAGTTCGTCGACGCGCTGCCCCGCTCGGCCACCGGCAAGATCCAGCGGGCCGCCCTGCGCGCCCGTGACCTCGACCCCGCCGGCCGCCCGGCCGCCACGTCACCCCGGAAGGACGGCCGGCCATGACGACCGACAGCCGCACGCCCCAGCCGCCCGCCGCAGCCGCCGCCGTGGCACCCGAAGGGCCCGACGCGCCCGCCGTGCGCCGCAAGGTCGCCACCGCGACCGCCATCGGCAACTTCGTCGAGTGGTTCGACTCCGGCGCCTACGCCATCATGTCCGCCACCATCGCCGGACTCTTCTTCCCGCAGTACGACAAGACCGCGGCCCTCCTCGCCACCTGGGCCGTCTTCGCCGGAGGCTTCATCGCCCGGCCCCTCGGCGCCGCGTTCTTCGGCCGCTACGGCGACCGCATCGGCCGCAACCGCATGCTGGCGCTCAGCGTCCTGTGCATGAGCGGCTCGACGCTCCTCATCGGCCTGCTCCCCAGCTACGCCACCCTCGGCATCGCCGCACCCGTCCTGCTCTTCCTCCTGCGGGCCCTCCAGGGCTTCTCCACCGGCGGCGAGTACACCGGCGCCTCCGCCTTCATCATGGAGTACGCCCCCGAGGGCCGGCGCGCCCGCTACGCCAGCGTGGTGCCGCTGACCGTCGGCCTCGCCTCCGTCGCCGGAGCCCTCACCGGACTGCTGATCACCTCCTCGCTCGACGAGGCGGCGCTGAACAGCTGGGGCTGGCGCATCCCCTTCCTGCTCGCGGGACCGCTCGGCCTCATCGGCCTCTACCTGCGCAGCCGCATCGACGACACCCCGGTCTTCCGGGCGATGGAGCAGCGTGAGGCGGTCCAGGAGGCGCCGCTGCGCGAGGCGTGGCGGGTCTGCCGCCGCCAGGTCCTGACCCTGTTCGGCTACAGCATCACCAACGCCGTCGGGTACTACCTGACGAGCAGCTACATGATCGCCTACATGTCCGAGGAGGTCGGCTACACCAAGTCGGAGGCGATGCTCACCAGCGTCATCGCCATGCTCGCGTACAGCGCCGCCTGCCCGTTCATGGCGGCCGCGAGCGACCGGTTCGGCCGCAAGCCGATGCTCCTGGTGGCCTGCGGCGGCTTCGCGGTGGCGACCCTGCCGGCGTTCTGGCTCATCGGCACGGGCCTGCCGGGAGCGATCACCGGCACCGTCGTCCTCGCCGTCCTGGTCTCGGTGATCGGCACCTCGAACGTCCCGGCGATGGTCGAGATGTTCCCCGGCCAGCTGCGCGCGAGCGGCTCCGCCATCGGCTACACGGCCGCGTACGTCCTCTTCGGCGGCACCGCCCCGTTCGTCGCGACCGGACTCGTGTCCCTGGCGGGCACCCCGCTCGCCCCCGGCTTCTACCTGATGGGCCTGGCGGTGGTGTCGGCGCTCGTGGTCCTGTTCTCCTTCCGCGAGACCCTCCACCTGCCGCTGACCCGGACCACCGTCCTGGAGAAGTAGCGCCCCCGCGCGCGGCACGACGGCATGAAGGCATGAAGGCGGGAGGGAGGGCCGGTCCGGGACACCCGGACCGGCCCTCCCTCCCGCGTACTCCCTCACCGGCAGGTTCACTCGCACGGGTGGACATCCGGTCGGCGACGGGCCGAAACCGCCTCCCATCCGTGCACGCGTCCGCTACGAAGACCGTGCAAGAGACAGCCGGCCCCGCGTGTCCCGCGCGAGGCCCGGTCCGTACACGGTCTAAGGACACGCATGCGATGGACACCCCACTCACGGCCGGCAGGATCCGGACGCTTCGGCCGGTCCCGTCGACCGGAGCCCGGCCGGTGAACCGACCGCTCCGCTCCGGTGCCGAGGAGGACCCCGGCCGCGGCGAGCTCGCCGCGGTCATGCGCGAGGTCGCCCAGGGCGACAAGGACGCCTTCTCCACGCTCTACGACGCCCTCGCCTCCCTCGTGTTCGGCATCGTCGTCACCGTCGTGCGCGACCGGGCGCAGTCCGAGGAGGTCGCCCAGGAGGTCATGATCGACCTGTGGCGGCAGGCCGGGCGCTACCGGCCCGAGGCCGGGTCCGTCACCACCTGGGCGGCGACCATCGCGCACCGCCGGGCCGTGGACCGGGTCCGCTCCGCGCAGGCCGCCTCCGACCGCGAGCACGCCCAGGCCGCGCGCGAGCACACCACCGCCTTCGACGAGGTCGCCGAACAGGTGGAGACCCGGCTGGAGGGGGAGAGGGTACGCCGCTGTCTGCGCGCCCTGACCGAGCTCCAGCGCCAGGCCGTGACCCTGGCGTACTACCAGGGGCTCACCTACCGTGAGGTCGCCGAGGCCCTGCACGCACCGCTTCCCACCATCAAGACACGCATGCGCGACGGACTGATCCGGCTCCGCGACTGCATGGGGGTGACCGCATGAAACGACACGCGTCCGTCCACACCCTCGGCGCCGCCTACGCGCTGGGCGCGCTCGACGCGGACGAGCGGCGGGAGTTCGCCGCCCATCTGCGGGAGTGCGACGCCTGCCGTCAGGAGGCCGTGGAGTTCGAGGCGACCACGGCGCGCCTGGGGGCGGCCGTCTCCCGGACACCCCCGGCGGGGCTCAAGACGACGGTCATGTCCGCCGTCGACGGGGTGCGCCAGCTTCCCCCGGAGACTCCCGCCACCACGACCGCGGCCGGCTTCGGCGTCGCCGTACGGCGCAAGGCGCCGGCCCTGGCCCTGGCCGCCAGCGTGGCCGCCGTCGCGCTCGGCGGCCTGGCCGTGAACCAGACGCAGAACGCGCAGGAGTACCAGGACCGGGCGCAGCAGGCCGAGCAGCGCATGGACGACGTCAGCACGGTCCTGGCGGCACCCGACGCCCGGACCGTCCACGGCAAGGCCACCAACGGGGCGCTCGCCACCGTCGTCGTCTCCGACACCCAGGACAGGGCCGTCTTCACCGCAGGCGGTCTGCCCGCGCCGGCGGCGGGCAAGACGTACCAGCTGTGGCTCGACCACGACGGGACGATGCTCCCGGCCGGTCTCATCGCCGCCGACGGGACCGTGCCGATGACCGGCAGCCCCGCCGACGCGACCGCCGTCGGCCTCACCCTGGAACCGTCCGGCGGCTCGGACACCCCCACGAGCGACCCCCTCCTCCTGATGTCCCTGCCCGCCTGAACCCCACAGCGGCACCGCCCGGTGCTCAGACCCACCCCAGCCGGGCGGCCCGCCGGCCCAGCTGGAGGCGTTGCTCCATGCCGGTACGACCGCACGGCCATCGGGGGCTCTCCGTGGACGCGCCTCCCCGAGTGGCGTGTCGGGGACTTCCTAGCATCCCGGCATAAGTAGGAAAAGCCTACGAATGGGAGGATGGTTCATGTCGTACGGATCGATCGGCGGGCCGGGCGGGACCCTGGCGGCGACGGGGATGGCGACCGGGCAGGCATGGCTCGTCGCGGCGAGCGCCGCGTTCGTGCTCGCGGGCGTCACCCTCGTACGGTTCCGCTTCCGGCGCGGCCGCGGGCCGGTCTCGCTGTGACCCAGCCCGCCGGCGCGGTGGCACCCGGAGCCTCGGCTCCGGGTGCCGTCAGCCCCGGTTCTCCCCGGAAGGCACCGGTCACCGGCCGCTGGCCGGGAGTCCCCGTCCTGCCCTCCGCGTGGCACGTGTCGTCCTGGTTCCTCGTCCTGCTGGGCGTGGGGCCGCTGGCCGCGTTCTCGGCGTGGGGCATCGCGCACGCCGTGACCGTCGTCCAGCACGCCGGCGGCGTCGAGGCCGGCGGCCTGGCCGTGCCGTGGCTCGTCTCGTTCCTGCTCCTGTGGTGGGTCCCGCTGGCGTGGCTCGAACGGCCCAGCACCCCCGCCGGGCCGGAGGCGGACACGGTCGACGCCCTCACCGTGACCGTACAGATCCCGGTCTACAACGAGGACCCCGCCGCCCTCCGCGCCTGCCTGCACTCGGTGCTCGTCCAGTCCCGCCCGGTGACCCGCGTCCGGGTCGTCGACGACGGCTCCGTCCACGCGGACGGAACCCCGATGACGTACGCGGACGTCAAGGCCGAACTCCTCGAACGCGCCGCCGCCCGGGACATCGAGGTCACCTGGGACCGCACGCCCAACCGCGGCAAGCGGCACGCCCAGATGCACGTCCTCGCCGACGACGACGCCGACGTCTTCGTCACCCTCGACAGCGACTCCGTCCTCGACGTCGACGCCATCGCCGAGGGCCTCAAGCCCTTCGCCGACCCGAAGGTCCAGTCGGTCGCGGGCCAGGTCATCGTGCTCAACCACGCCGCCAACGCCCTCACCCGCCTGATCGGCGTGCTCTACCTCCCCTTCACCCGGGGCCTGCGCAGCGCCCAGTCGGTCCTGCGCCGCGTCACGATCAACTCGGGCACCCTCGCGTTCTACCGCGCGGACGTGGTCAGGGGAGCGGCGGGAGCGTACGAGAACGAGCGGTTCCGCGGCCGGCCGATGCAGATGAACGACGACTCGATGCTCACCTTCTACGCCCTCCTGGCGGGCGACACCGTCCACCAGCCGTCGTCGCTGGTGTTCACGCTGGTGCCGGAGCGGTGGCCGCACTACCTGCGCCAGCAGATGCGCTGGATGCGCGGCACCACCGTCCGCCACCTGTGGTGGCTGCGCTACATGCCCGTCCGGGGCGTCGTCTTCTGGAGCACCGTCGCCGAGTACCTCCACCTCGTCCTCGGCCTCGCCATCCCGGTCGCCCTCGTCTCGCACCCCGGCTTCCGCGACCACCTCGGCGCCGTGCTCCTGCTGGCCGTGGTGATCGGCGTCGCCATGAGCTACCTGATGGCCCTGCGCCTGTTCACCGTCTCCCGCACGGACATGACCCTGCGTCAGACCTTCCTGCTCTTCGCGCTGGCCCCGCTGGCGTCGCTCTGGCGGGTCGTCGTCCTCCGCCCGATGTACCTGTACGCGATGGCCACCTGCCACCGCGTCAACCGCTGGGGCACCCGCGAGAGCGTCGAGGTCGGCCTGAGCGCGGCCCGCGCCTGAGACGGCGGGATCCCCGACGGACCGGAAGGGCGGATCAGGGCGCGGGGATGATCCGGCGGTCGATCAGGTGACGGAGCATCCGGTCGAGCAGCTCGGGACCGGTGGTCGTCGAAGGGGTGGCGCCGATGCGGGCGAGCTCCGCGTGGGTGGCCCGGGAGTCGACCCGGGGGACACGGTAGTGGGGTTCGGTGGCGAGGAGGCGCTCCACGCTGTCCCACAGGGCCAGGACGACGAGGGCCTCGGGGCGGGCCAGGTTGGTAGAGAGCACCTCCTTCCACTCGGCGGGGGTGCACCGGCGGAGGGGGTAGCCGAAGGCGCGCAGATGCTCGAAGACGTCGTCGAACCGCAGGTGTTCGGGGTCGATGAGGTGGAAGGCCCGTCCCGTGTGGCCCGGTTCGAGCGAGAGGGCGATCAGCCCGCGGGCCACCTCGTCGACCGGGCCGACCGGGATGTCGCCGTCGGAGTCGGGGGCGACCCCCAGGGCGATGGCGGCGCGGACGACGCGGACCAGCAGGTCGGTCTCCGCGCACGCGCCGGTGCGGCTGTCGGCGACGATCACCCCGGGCCGGTACAGCGTGACGTCGGCCGCAGCGTCCCGCGTGAGGAGCTCGGCCTGGTACTTGGTCCGGGTGTAGCCGGTGGGGCCGGTGAACTCGCTCCGGGGCAGCGTGGTCTCGTCGACGTCGGGCTGGTCGCAGGCGCGCGCGTTGGTGAAGATCCCGAGGGAGGAGACGTGGTGGACGGGCTTGGGGCGGCGGTGCCCGGCCAGGTGCAGGATCGTCCGGGTGCCGCTCACGTTCGTGAGGGCGAGCCGGTCGTCGCCCGCGGCGAGGTTGACGGAGGCGCCGCAGTGGTAGAGGGCGTCCGTGGTCTCGGCGAGGCGGTCGTAGGCGTCCGCGGAGAGACCGAGCAGGGGCTCGCGGAGGTCGCCGCGCAGGGCGACGAGACGGCCGGGCTCGACGGGGCGCCGCGCGATCGACGTGACGTGGTCGTGCAGGCGGCGGGCGGGACCCGGGCCGGGCCTGCCGCGGACCAGGCAGTGGACGGTGGCGGACGTACGGTCGAGGAGCTCCGCGGCCATCCGGCCGCCGAGGAAGCCGGTCGCACCGGTCAACAGGACATGGTCGGTCATGTCACATAACGTACACGCATGACCACAACGAGTGAGGTCTTCCCCCGGGAGGACCGCATCCAGAAGAGCTTCCGCCACCTGGACGTGGACGGCAACGGATACATCGAGTACGACGACGTCATCGCGCTCGCGTCGCGGATCATGTCGGCCTTCGGCGAGACCCCCGCCGAACCCAAGGGCCGGGCGCTCCTCGACGGGTTCGAGACCTGGTGGCAGGCGCTGCTCGCCTCCCTGGACCTGGACGGCGACCGGAGGATCAGCCCGCAGGAGTACCTCCAGGGCATCCCCGAGGCGTTCGCCGACCGGCACCGCTTCGACAAGGCGTTCCGGCCCGTGGCCTCGGCCGTCTTCCGCATGGTCGACACGGACGACGACGGCGGCATCACGCCGGACGAGTGGGGCCGGCTCCAGCGGGCCTTCCGCAGCAGCGAACAGGACGCCGAGCTCTCCTTCCGGCACCTGGACACCGACCGCAACGGCTACCTCGACGTGGACGAACTCGTCGAGGTCGCCCGGCAGTACTACACCGGCACGGACGACTCCGCCGCCGCGAACTGGCTCTGGGGCCGCGTCCAGCCCTCGTGAACCCCGCAACCCGAGCACCCCGAGCGGCGACCCGCAGGCTCCCGGCCACCCGGCCGGGAGCCCACGCGTTGTGGCATCCACGGACGGATTCACGCCCACGGACGGATTCACGCCCACGGACGTTCAATCCGCCCCCAGCACCCCCTCCAGCGTCACGAACGGGTCCGCGAGCGAGGCCAGGGTGTAGACCGTGTCGTACGCGGCGCTGCCGAGCTGCCGCCGCGCCGAGCGTTCCGACCGCTCCCGCAGCGGACCCAGCTCCGGGGTGCCCCGCTGCGGATGGCCGACCATGTTCCAGAACGCCTGCCCCGCCCCGTACGCCACGGCCGACTCGCCCGCCCGCTCCAGCGACGCCAGGGCGGCCGCCAGCAGATCGAGACCCAGACCGAGCCCGAAGGCGTCACCGATCGCCCGCTTGTCCCGCAGCATCGCGCGGGCGTGCGAGGCTGCGTCGGCCGGCCTCCGCTCGTACAGCGCTATCACCGCCAGCTGGTACTCGGTGTAAGCCCGGGTCCACTGCTCGCCCGCGTCCACGGCGTCCGCCCGCAGGGCCTCGGCCTCGGCGCGCGCGGCCTCCAGGGCACCGGAGGCGGTCAGCCCGAACACCCGCACCAGCCGGCAGCGGGCGCGGGCCGAGGCCGCGTCGTGCGGGATCGTCAGCGCGCGGTCGGCGGTGGCCAGGGCGTCCCTCGGGCGCCCCCGGAGCAGCATCACCAGCCCCTGCACGTACGCGGCGTCCGCGAGCAGCCGGCCGTCCCCCGCGAGCACCGCCTCCTCCCGCGCGCGGTCCCCGAGCCGGGCCGCCGACTCGTACTCCCCCTGGAGGGAGCGCACGACGCCGAGCGCCCAGCACACCTTCGCCAGGACCGCGGGCGGCCCCGCGACCACCTGCATGCACTCCTCCAGGTAGTGCCCGGCCTCGTGCAGTTGACCGCAGCACGCCCAGAAGAAGCCGAGACCGCCGGCCATCGCCGCCGCCCGGGTCGGATCCACCGCCAGCAGGTGCTCCAGCGCGGCGCAGAGATCGCCGAAGCAGCCGGCGATCATTCCGTACGCCTCCGCCTGCTCCGGCCCCCACCAGGCGGCCTCGGCGGAGACGACCAGGTCGTGGAAGCGGCGCGCGTGCCGGTCGCTCGTCGCCCGCGCCTCGCCGAGCTCCGCGAGCCACATCCGCCCGTACTCGCGGACCGTGTCCAGCATCCGCAACCGGTCGCCGTGGAGGGTGACGAGGCTCTTGCGCCGCAGCCCGGCGAGCGCCCGTACCAGCGCGGCGTCGGTCAGCGGCCCGCCGAGACAGACCTGCACGACGTCGTCCACGGTGGCGTCCGAGCGGAACACCGAGAGCCGTGCCCAGAGCAGCCGTTCCTCGGGATCGCAGAGTTCGTGGCTCCACCCGATGGTCGTGCGGAGCGCGCGATGACGCGCCGGCCGGACCCCGCTGTCCGCCCGCTCCTCCAGCGCGAGCCGGTCGCGCAGGAGCCGGGCCATGATCCCGACCGGGCGGTCGGGCAACTGGGCGGCGGCCAGCTCCAGGGCCAGCGGAATGCCTTCGAGCCGGCGGCACACCTCGGCGGCGGCCACGTGTTCGCCGGGGGTCTCCCAGCGCACGCCGACATCGGCCGCGCGCCGGGTGAACAGCTCCATCGCGTCCGGCTCCGCCGGCAGCGGCTCGACGGAGAACACCGACTCCCCGGCCGCCCCCAGCGGTTCCCGGCTCGTCGCGAGCACCACCAGGGCCGGGCAGCGCGCGAGCAGCGTCTCCACCAGCGCGGCGCACGCGGCGACCAGATGCTCACAGGAGTCCAGCACGAGCAGCAGGCGCCGCGCGCCGATCCACGAGGCCAGCGCGTCGGCCGGCTCGCGCGGCGAATGGTCCGACAGGCCGCAGGCGTCGGCGACCAGAGCCGTCAGCAAGGTCCCGCCGTCCAGCGACCACAACGGTGTCCAGTGCACGCTCCCCACGGTGTCCGGCGCGAGCCCGCCCGCGACGCGCGCCGCGAGACGGGACTTGCCGACCCCGCCCGCTCCCACCACCGTCACCAGCCGGTGCCGCCCCAACCGCCCCGCCAGCTCGGCGACTTCCCTCTTCCGCCCCACGAACGCCCCGCGCTCCGGCGGCACCCAACTCTCCACACCCACATTGTGCTCGCGTGCGGACCCGTTATCGGTCCGGTCACCCGAAGGTGAACGCGAACGCTTGCAGTCCGGGAGTCAGCCGGAGCTCCAGGCGGACCTCGCGGGCGGTGTCGTGGTCGGTGAGCCGGTACAGGGTGGGTGTGCCGCTGACCCGGATCGTCTCCGTGCGCTTGCCGTCGACGAGGACGGTGACGGTGCCCTCACCGGCGAGGACCAGCCCGGCGTTCTTCGCGAAGTACGTGAGCGCGACGCGGGCGTCGGCACCGGCCGTGAAGTGCTCGTACGACGCCTTCCAGGTACCGGCGAGGGACACCTTGTTCAGCGGCACCCCGTCGGCCGGGAAGGAGTAGACGACGTTCTTGTCCGGCGTGATGTCGGGGGTGCCGGTGTATCCGCGGATGCGGTGCGTGCTGAGGTACGTCTCCGGGGTGCGGCCCTCGGTCAGCTGGTCGTCCGCCTGGTCGGTGGGCGGCGGGAGCGGGACACCCGGGTCGGCCTCCTTCAGCAGCTCGCGGATGTGTCCCTCCGTCTGCGCGTACCGGCCCTCGCCGAACGCGAAGTACCGTACGGTCCCCTCCGCGTCGATCAGGTACTTCGCGGGCCAGAAGCGGTTCCGGTAGTTGTCCCAGGTGTCCAGGTCGTTGTCGAGGGCCACCGGGTAGGTGATGCCGAACTTGCGGGTCTGGTCGGCGACGTTGCCCTCGTCCTTCTCGAAGGCGAACTCGGGGGAGTGCACCCCGATGACGGTCAGACCGCTGTCCCGGTAGGCGCGGTCCCAGTCCTTGATGTGCGGGAGGCTGCGCTGGCAGTTCACACAGGAGTAGGTCCAGAAGTCGAGGAGCACGACACGGCCGCGCAGCGCTTCGAGGTCGACCGGGCTGCCGTTCGGGGTGTTGAGCCAGGCAGCGATGCCTTCGAGCGGCGGTGCCTGACCGCAGGAGCGGAGCTCGTCGACCCCGTCCTCGCAGCGGGAGAGCTCCTTGTTGGAGTCGTCGTAGAGGCCCGAGAGCTGCTGCCGGGCGAAGTCGCTGTCCTCCACCTGCCGCTGCGCCGCCGAGGTGTAGTTCGGCAGTGCCCGCTGGAGGGCGGTCGTCACGTCGAAGGCGAGGGCGAAGGCCAGCGCGATCATCACGATCCCGGACACGATCCGGAGCTTGCGCGCCCGGGTCCGGAAGGCGGCGACCCGCTCGGAGACCCGACGGCCGGCGAGGGCGAAGAGGAGGAGCGGGATCGCCGTGCCCACCGCGAACGCCAGGGTCAGGGCGACGATGTCGGCGGAGATCTCACCCCGGGCGCCCGCGACGGTGATCGCCGCGAGGACCGGCCCCGCACAGGGGACGTACAGCAGTCCGAGACCGAGCCCGAGGACGAAGGCGCTGCCCTCCTTGTTGACCCGGCGCTGCGGGATCCGCGCGAACGGCCTTTCCAGCTGCCGTTCGATCGGCGGGAAGATGAGGCTGAGCCCGATGAGCACGAGGAGCGAGAGGCCGAGGTACCGCAGGACGTCCTGCGGCAGGCCCAGCGCCGAGATGATCGTGACGCCGAGCAGGGTGAAGAAGCTGAAGCTCAGGACGAGGCCGGCGACGACCGCGTAGGGGCGCCAGTTGCGGGCGGGCCGGGGCGGAGGCGCGGGCGTCGGCCCGTCCGCCGTACCGCCGTCCCGCTCACCCCCGTCCTGTGGCTCCCCCTCGCCTGGTACGCCGCCCACCCGGGCGCGCTCACGTGGCGCCGGTGCGTCCTTGCCCGGTGTGTCCGTACCCGGGCCGCCCGTGAGGAAGACGACCGGGAGGACCGGCAGGATGCACGGCGAGACCGCGGTGATCAATCCACCGAGGAGGCCGATCAGGACGAGCGTGAGCATGAGGACCGCCTCTTCCGGGGAATTCCGATGAACCCGACGAGTCCCGCCGTGTTCCGTCGTTCCGTCGTTCCGTGGTGCAGCGTCTTTCGACGCCTATTCGGACCGGGCGCGCGGCCGGATGGGCGGACTCGCGGAAAGGACGGGGCGGGCGGGGGTTTCCGGGGTGATCGCGCGGCTACCGTGACAAGCTCCGGTCCGCCGCCGGGAACCACTGCGCGGGCCGGGGCCTGCCCCGGGCCGCGGGCGGGGTGCGTGGTCGACGCACCCGGCACGCAGAGCCGCGGCCCGGACAGGCCGGCCGCCGCGCCTCCCGCACACCGTTCCGATGCGTCGCTCCTTCGGGGGACGGACCAATCCGTCCCCCGGCCTCGCGCCGAATGCCTGGTGTGAGCGCCTTCCGCGTCAGTGCGGAAGTCCCGCCGCACCGACCGCTCCCCGATGGGGAGCGACCCTTCCAAGGAGCGCAGATCATGAACGCCATTTCCCTCCGCCGCGTAGCCGTAGCCGTGTCCGTCGCGGCGTTGCTGCCCCTCTCGCTCGCCGCCTGTTCCGACTCCGGCGGCTCCGACGCCGGGCGGAACGCGCCCGCCGCCGACGGGGCCGCGATGGCGCAGAGCCCGGCGACCGGCGACGAGCCCTTCGGCCCGGGCTGTGCCGGAGTTCCCAAGGAAGGGGCCGGATCGTTCGACGGGATGGCCAAGGACCCGGTCGCCACGGCCGCCTCCAACAACCCCGAACTCTCCACCCTGGTCACGGCGGTCCAGAAGGCCGGCCTGGTCGAGACGCTCAACGACGCCGAGAACATCACGGTCTTCGCGCCGACGAACGACGCCTTCGCGAAGATCCCGAAGGCCGACCTCGACAAGGTGCTCAACGACAAGGCCATGCTCACCAAGATCCTCACCTACCACGTCGTCGGTGAGCGGCTGACCCCGGAGCAGCTGGAGAAGGGCTCCTTCGACACGCTGGCGAAGAGCAAGCTCACGACCAGCGGATCCGGTGAGAACTACACCGTCAACGACTCCGCCAAGGTGGTCTGCGGGAACGTGCCGACCGCGAACGCCACCGTCTACATCATCGACACGGTTCTGATGCCCAAGTAGTGCCCGGGTACGGCCCCGGGCGCGACGGGCCACAGGTGGTGAACCGCCATGACCGACGAAGAGTTCCTCCGGCTCCAGGAGGCGGCGCGGGCCGAGTCCCGCAGGAATCTTTTCCCGCCGCCGATGGACGACGACGACTCGCGGTACGAGCGGGCCACCCGGCACGCGGAGTCCGGGGCCGCGGCGCACTGACGCCGTCGCCGTCAGTCCCTCAGTTCCTTCAGTTCCTCAATTCCTCGGTTCCTCGGTTCCTCACAGCGTGGCCCGCCCGGCGGGCCACGCTGGTTCTCTGCCCGGTGTCAGGAGGTGGGGCGGGGGAGGGCGGGTACGCGCGTCCCGCCGCCGGCGCGCAGCGAGGCCAGTGCCTGTGCCGCGGCCCGGCTCTCCGCCGTCAGGCCGCCCAGCGGCAGGGACCGGTCGATCGCCTCCCCGAGCACCGCGATCGCGTCCCGCCGCCGGCCGTGCAGCGCGAGGGCCCTGCCGAGGACGGTGAGCGCCGTGACCTCCTTGCGGGCGAAGCCCAGCTCCCGGCTCAGGTCCCTGGCCGTCTCGGCCGCCGTGAGGGCGGCCGGGGCGTCCCCACACTCCAGGTGGGTCTCGGCGACCATGACCAGCACGGCGGCCTCCACGAACCGCAGGCCGAGCATCCCGGCCAGCGTCAGCGCGCGGCCGTAGCACGCCTGCGCCGCGGCGAAGTCGCCCAGCATGCGCCGGGCGGTGCCGTGGTGGACGAGGACCTGGGCCTCGCCCATGGGATCGCCGAGCCCCCGGTAGAGCAGCAGCCCGGCGGCACCGGCGCGGACGGCCTCCGCGACCTGGCCCAGCGCGATGTGGGCGGCGGCGAGATTGCCCAGGGTGTTGGCCTCGCCGGAGGTGTTCCCGGTGCTCTGGTGGATCTCGGCGGCCTGGCGCAGCAGCGCCACCGTGTCCGGCGCGTACCCGTTCCGGGACGCCGCCACCAGCGCCGTGACGGTCAGCGCCTCGGCCAGGATGAGGGGTTCGTCCTGCGCGTGGGAGAGCCGGGCGGCCGCGTGGATGTGATCGCTCGCCTCCTCCGCGCGCGACAACTGCCACAAGGCGCCCGCGAGCATGTAGCGCACGGCCGCCTCGGCGCTCGGCAGCCCCGCCCGTACGGCGGCGGCGGCCAGTTCCAGGCCGGGGTCCACGATGTCGGGCCAGGCGTAGCCGCGCTCCAGGAGGGGGTCGAGGCCGAGGAGCAGCCACGCGGCGCGCTCCACCAGCCCGGGCGCCCCGCCCGCCGCCTGCCGCATCACCCGCATCAGGAAACCCCGTTCACGGTCGAACCAGGCGTGGGCCTCCTGCGGGGTGGGGAAGGGAGCGGGATACGGCCCATGGGCGGCGCCGGCGTCGGCGGGGGCGGGGGTACGCGCGCCGAGCCGGTGGGCGAGCCCGTGGCCGGGGCGCAGGAGGAGATAGGCGGCGCGGGCCCTGTCCAGCAGGTCGTCGAGGAGGCGGACGAGCGCCTCGTGGACGGCCTCCCCGGACTCGACGGCCTCGCACCGACCGCGTGCGAAGAGCCGCAGCAGGTCGTGGAAGCGGTACGTACCCAGGGCAGGGGACTGGAGCAGCCCCCGGCGGACCAGCTCGTCCAGCCGGCGCTCGGCCTCGTACGGGTCGAGCGCGAGCAGCGCGGCCGCCGAGGACAGCGACAGGCTCACGGCGTCGGGGACGGCGAGCAGCCGGAACGTACGGGCGAGGGCGGGGTCGAGCTGGTCGTAGCCGATCCGGAAGCAGGACTCGACGTCCAGGTCGCCCGTGCTCAGCCGCCCCAGCCTGCCCCGCTCGTCGGCCAGGTGCCCGACGCAGTCGGCCAGCGGAGTGCCGGGACGCGCGGACAGCCGGCAGGCGACGACCCGTACGGCGAGCGGCAGATGGCCGCACAGGGAGAGCAACTGCTCGGCAGCCCCGGCCTCGGCCTCCACCCGCGCGGGGCCGATCACCGAGCGCAGCAGCTCCCTGGCCTCGTCCGGGGAGAACGCGTCGAGCTCGACGGAGTGCGCGGGGACCGCGCCGAAGCGCCCCCGGCTCGTCACGATCACCGCGCACGCCGGGTCGCCGGGCAGGAGCGGCTTGACCTGCGCCGCGTCCGCCGCGTCGTCCAGCACCAGCAACACGCGGCGGCCGGCCAGCGTGGAGCGGAACAGCGCCGCTCGTTCCTCCGTGGCGCCGGGGACGGTGTGGTGAGGGACGCCGAGGGCGCGCAGCAGCCCGCCCAGCACCTGGTGCGGGTCCGTCGGCCGTTCCCCGGCCCCGTGGAGGTCGACGAACAGCTGCCCGTCGGGGAACGCCGCCCGCACGAGGTGGGCGACGTGCACCGCGAGCGCCGTCTTGCCCGCGCCGCCGATCCCCGCCACCACGCACACGCGCACGGCCGTGCCCGACGGCCGGAGCAGCACCTCGCGCAGCTCGGCGACGGCCTCCCGCCGACCGGTGAAGTCCATGGCGTCGGCGGGGAGCTGGGCGGGGCGGGGAAGGGACGCGCGGCCGGGCGGCGGTCCGGAGTCCTCCGCGCCGCCGGACGCCGGTCCGCCCGGAGCCGAGCCCGCGTCACCGGGCACGGCGACGCCCGTGGTGACGACCTGTACGGCCGCCACGGTCGACGCGGTCGGCGCACGAGGTGTCAGACCCGGGTCGGAGCGCAGGATCCGCTCGTGCAGCTCGCTCAGCCGCCGGTCAGGGTCGATCCCCAGCTCCCGCGCGAGCAGCGCCCGCGCACGGTGGAAGACCTCCAGAGCGTCGGCCGTACGGCCTGACCGGTGCAGCACCCGCATCAGGAGCTCCCACAGGCTCTCCCGCAACGGATTCGCCTCGGCGGCGGCCGACAGGACCCGCACCCACTCGGAGAGCTCCCACGCGTCGTCGCACTCCAGGTCGGCCCGGGCGGCGGATTCGAGCGTCGCCAGGCACCACTGGGTCAGATGCTCCCGCCACGTTTCGGCGAACGGCCCCGGAAGCCCTTCGAGCGGAGAGCCCTGCCACCGCGCGAGAGCCTGGCGGAACGACCGCCGCGCCAGCTCGGCGTCCCCGTCCCGACGGGCCCGCACCGCCGTCTCGGACTCGCGCCGCGCGAGGGCCACGTCCAGCGCCCCCTCGGGCAGACGCAGCGCATAGGCGGAACCGTACGAGGAGAGCACGCTCGGAGCGCCCTCCACCCCGGACCCGACCTCCAGGACCGCGCGCAGCCGGGAGACGTAGGTCCGCACGATCGTGGCGGCCGTCTTCGGCGCGTGATCCCCCCACAGCCCCTGGATCAGCTCGGCGACCGTCACCGACCGCCCCTCAGCCAGCAGCAGCGCGGCCAGCACGGCCCGCTGCTGCGGCCCGCCCAGAACGAGTTCCCTGTCACCCCGCCGACCCCGCAGGGGCCCCAGAAGCGTGAACGAAAGAGGCGTACCGGAGCCCACCCTGAAAGACCTTCCGATCGTGCCGCCCCGCGGTCCGTGCGTACCCGCGTGCCCCCGCACCTCCCCGGACCCGTGCCACGGCACCCGCCGACCCGAAGGCCCCGAACGTACAGGCCAGCGCCCCCACGACTCCTCAGTCGTCCATGCAATGAGACAAAACGGCCCACATGCCGGATCGCGAGATACGTCCGGGTGGCCCTCTCGGGGAGCCGTGGCCGGTCGGCGTGCCTACTGTGACGGGCATGCCGAGTGCAGCAGCCGACCAGCTCAGCAGGCGGGTCGGCCTTCGACTGAGCCGTCTCCGGTCCGCCGTGGCCCGGGAGGCGTGGGCGTGGCTCGAACGGCACGGCCGCATCACGTCCGACGACCCGGGCGGGCGCCGCTTCGGGTATCTGGGCCGTGGCGTGTCCATCGGCTTCCCGGTGGGCTCGCTCTACGGCGAACCGTGGATGGAGATCGGGGACGGCACCCTCGTCGGCAGCCAGGTCACCCTGACGGCCGGACTGCTGCCGGGGATGGACCTCGGGCCCGAGCCGGTCCTGCGGATCGGGGCCGGCTGTGTGATCGGGCGCGGCAGCCACGTCGTGGCGCACGAGTCCCTCACCATCGGCGACGACGTCTTCATCGCCCCGTACGCCTACCTCACCGACCAGAACCACGGCTACACCGACCTCCGCGTCCCCGTCGGCCGCCAGCCGCCGCGCAACCGCCCGGTGGTCATCGGCGACGGCTGCTGGATCGGCGCGGGCGCCGTCGTCCTGCCCGGCACCCGGCTCGGCCGGAACGTCGCCGTGGCCGGAGGCTCCGTCGTCCGCGGCGAGTTCCCCGACCACTGCCTCATCGGCGGCGTCCCCGCGCGCGTGCTGCGCCGCCACGACCCCGTCAGGGGCTGGATCCGGCCGGGAGCGGCATCGGCACGCACCACGTACCCCGAGACGAAGACGAAGGAGACCCTGATGGACCTGGCCCGTCCCGAACGCACCCCCGACATGATCAACATCATGATCGTCGGCGACTCGATCAGCCACGGCAGCAGCGGTGACTGGACCTGGCGCTACCGCTTCTGGAGGCACCTGCGCGACCACGGTGTCGAACTCGACCTGGTCGGTCCCAAGGCCACGCTCGACAACATCCGCACCGAGGAGGTCGGCGACGACGACGCCACCTACGCCGACCCGGAGTTCGACCCCGACCACGACGCGCAGTGGGGCCGCCCCTACCTCTCCGAGAAGGACGAGATCGAGGAGAAAGTGCGAGAGCACCGGCCCGACCACCTGCTGGTGCTCCTGGGTATCAACGACCTGTTCTGGTACGGGGTCGAACCGCCGCAGTTCGAGGAGAACCTCCGCGCGTTCGTCTCCCGTGCCCGCAACGCCAAGCAGGACCTGAACATCACGCTCGGCACCGTCCTCCAGTGCCAGAAGGGCGTGGACGAACCGGACTTCGGCGCCCGGATCGACGCCACGAACGAGCGGATCCGGGCCGTGGCGTTCGACCTCGACAGCCCCGCCTCACCCGTCCATGTGGCCGAGACCGCCGCCGAGTTCGTGGCCGCCGAGCACACCTGGGACGGCACGCACCCGAACCCGAACGGCGAGCTCCGCATCGCCGCCGCCTTCGCCGACGCGCTCGCCTCCCGCTTCGGCATCGGCGCACCCTACCCCCGCCCGTATCCGGACGTGCCGCCGGTCACCCCGCAGGCCAAGGCGAGCGTCGACTGAACCGACTCACGCGCATACAGGCGGGTTTGCGCCATGGCGTAAACCCGCCCAAGGAAAGGCTTGCCGGGCGCTGGCCGGCCTGGTTGTCTCTGGACCCCTGCCCTCTGTGTCACGCCCGTGCTTCATGCCTCATCACTCCGGAAGTGCCGTGATGCCGCTCGCGCCGCCGACCGCGACGGCTTTGAACCCGCCTCATTCAGATCGAGAGAACACTCAGTGTCGTCGGCACCACCAGCGTCGGACCCCAAGACGCTCATCCACTCCGTCCAGCGGGCGCTGCGCCTGCTCCGGATCCTCGAAGAGCGGGGCGGCCACGCCACCGCGAAGCAGCTCGCCCGGGCGGCGGAGCTGCCGCTGCCGACCGCGTACCACCTGCTGCGCACCCTCGCGCACGAGCGGGTGGTGTCCAAGGAGCGGAGGACGTACGCGCTGACCGGCATCCCGGAGCGGTACACCGCCTCGGAGGCACCGATGCCGCTCCAGGGGTGGGTGGACCACCTCAGCCTCGACCTGGACGCGGCCGTGTACTTCGCGACCTACCAGGAGGGTGAGATCCGCGTCTCGAACGTGTCCCGGAACCCCGAGCGCCCTCCCGTCGAGGAATGGGCCGACTTCGGCGCCACGGGCCACGCCCACGCGTTGGGACGGGCGATCCTCGCGCACCTGGACCCGGAGGCGCGCGCCGACCACCTCAGCCGCCATCCGGTCACCGCGCTCACCCGGTTCACCGTGCCCGGCCGCACCGCCTTCGACCGCCTCATCGCCGTCTCCGGCCCCAGGACCCCGGTCCTGGAACAGCAGGAGTACGCCCTCGGCACGGTCTGCGCGGCCGTCCCGATCACCGTCGGTTCCTCGGTCGCCGCACTGGCCCTGTCACTCCCGTCCGCGAGAGCCCAGGAGCTGAAACCCCTGGCGGAACGCCTCCAGACCCGCGCCGAGAACGTCCTCCTGGGCCTCCACTTCAGCATCCGCCCCGCTTGAAGGGGCGACCCCGCCCCCTCGTTCACGGCCGTCGTGGCGAACAGGACACCCGTCTCGGGATCCGGACGTGGGGGTGTGCCCGTACGGGATTAGTGGTGGTCGGCCGCTAGGGTGACGTCATGCCCAGGACCTCTCCCACAGTCGCCCTCGACGCCCTCCTCGCCGGCAACCGCCGCTTCGTCGCCGGTACGCCCGAGCATCCGAACCAGGACGCCGCGCGGCGTACGGAACTGGCGCCCGGCCAGGACCCGTTCGCCGTCGTCCTCGGCTGTTCCGACTCGCGGCTCGCCGCGGAGATCATCTTCGACCGGGGGCTCGGCGACCTGTTCGTCGTCCGCACCGCCGGTCACGTGACCGGCCCCGAGGTCCTCGGCAGCGTCGAGTACGGCACCAGCGTGCTCGGGGCCCGCCTGGTCGTCGTCCTCGGCCACGACTCCTGCGGTGCCGTCGCCGCCGCCCGCGCCGCCGTCGCCGACGGCTTCCCCGCCGGCGGCTTCGTCCGCGACGTGGTCGAGCGCGTCATGCCGAGCGTGCTCGCGGCCAGGGCCGCCGGCCTGACCTCCGACAGCGACATCATCGACGAGCACGTCCGCCACACCGTCGACCTGCTGCTCGACCGCTCCCGCGTCCTCTCCGAGCAGGTCGCGGCGGGCGAGACCGCCGTCGTCGGTCTCGGCTACCAGCTGACCGACGGCCGCGCCCGCGTCGTGACCACACGCGGCGTCACCGCCCCCGAGGCCGTCCCGGCCATGTGACCTCCCGCTCCGGCCCGGGGTTTCCGGGCCGGAGCAGGTCGTCGGCGCCTGGCGCGCCGCGGCCCCTGAATCAGTTCTTCGGAAGCTGCGGGGCGCTGGACACCCCTGTCTCCCGGCCGCTGAGCGCCGCGTCCAGGGTCTCCTGGGCCGTGCTCATCGCGTCGGCGTACTTCGGCTCGGACATCCGCTGCCAGGCAACGTCGGGATCGACCTCTTCGACCCGGCTCACCACCCACCAGATGTTGCCGAACGGGTCGCGCACCCGGCCGCCGCGATCCCCCCAGGCGCTGTCACTGACCTCGGTGATCACCTGTGCCCCGTGCGCGACGGCAGAGGCCATGGCGGCGTCCGCGTCCGGGACGTAGATGCGCAACAGCGAGGGCATGACCGGCCAGTCGGGCCGCCGGTCGAAGGCCAGCACGACCGTGTCGCCGACGCGGATCTCGCCGTGGCCGATGGTGCCGTCCTCGACCGGCACGCGTGCGATCTCCTCGCCCTCGAAGGCGAGGGTGATGAAGTCGAGCAGCGCGGCGGTGTCGTCGGTGACCACCCACGGCGCGACGCTGGTGTAGCCCTCGGGTGCGGTGTGACGCATCGGTGTCGTCCCCTTCTGTGGTTCTGCGGATGAGATGACGCTAAGGCCCAACTAGGCCAACCAGTGTCCTAGATGAAGCAGGAACCCAGCGCCATCCCACGCTGACCCGATGGGGACTTACAGGCCGCCGGTGAACAGCAGCTTGTTGGGGGTGTTGTTGCTGAGGTTGGTCAGGACCCCCTTGGTGGAGTTGCCGTCGAGCCACTGGCTGATCTCGGCCGGGGAAGCCGTGGGGTGCTCGGCCTTGTAGAGCGCGGCGACGCCCGCGACGTGCGGGGCGGCCATGGAGGTGCCGTCCAGCGAGACGGAGCCGCCGCCGAGCTTCGCCGACACGATGTCCTGGCCCGGCGCGAAGAGTTCGACGCACCGGCCGTGGTTGGAGAAGGACGTCTCCTCGTCCCACACGTTCGACGCCGCGACCGTGAGCGTCCCCGCCGCCGAGGCGGGCGAGACGGTGCAGGCGTCCTTCGCGGAGTTGCCGGCCGCGATGACGGGCAGCACGCCCGCGGAGTAGAGGGCCGTGGCGGCGTTGTTGAGGGCCACGGACCTGTCCCCGCCCAGCGAGCCGTTCAGTACGGCCGGCTGCTTGGCGTTCTTGGCGACCCAGTCGAGACCGGCGATCATGCCCGAGTACGCGCCCCGGCCGTCGCAGCCGAGGACGCGGACGCTCACCAGCGCGGCCTTGCCGGCGACCCCGTACGTGTCGCCCGCGACCGTGCCCGCCACGTGCGTGCCGTGGCCGTTGCAGTCCTGGCCGGAGCGTCCGTCGCCCATCGCGTCGAAGCCGAACGTGGCCCGGCCGCCGAACTCGTCGTGGGCGTAGTCGATGCCGGTGTCGAGGATGTACGCGGTCACCCCGGCACCGCTGCCCTGGGTGGTGAAGTCGTTGTCGAGCGGCAGGCTCCACTGGTTGATCCGGTCCAGGCCCCACGTGGCGGCCGGGCTGCGGGTGCCCACCGGCGTGGTCGGCTGGGGCGGGGTGAGGGCCACCGCGTCCTCCTCGACGGACGCCACCCCCGGCGTCTTCCTCACGAGGTCCAGCTGGAGCGCGGTCAGCGGCGCCGCGAACCCGTTGAGCGCCTTCTCGTAGACGAACGTGGGCTTCAGACCCAGCTTCTCCGCGGCCGCGGCCGCGTCGACCGTCTTGTCGAGGGTCACGATGTACTTGCCCGGCACCGCGTTGGTGGCGGTGACGAGCGGCGCCGGAGTCGGGTCCGGTGCGGCGGCGGACTCCGAGGCGAGGGCCGCCGGGCCGGCGAGGGCCAGGGCGGCGGTGGCAGCGCTTGCGAGAGCGAGCCTGGTACGTGTGTTCATGGCGGGAGGGCATCATGCAGAGACGATCACTGACTATGACATTCGCTCTGATTCCGGCAGATGCGCGAAAGATCACCGCAATGCGCTCCGCCGAAACGGTGTCGTACGCCTCCGAACAGTGGACGCGGGCCCCTTGCCCGCCCCTTGCCCGCCTCTTGCCCGGAGGGTGTACTCGGGTACCCGCGGCCCTGACCTTGGTGTCGGATTCCTGCCAGACAGGAGACGTGGGGCGTTGCTTGACTGAGTCCATGATCACGAGCCACACGGACAAGACCCTGCTCTTCCGCTCCCTCCACACCTCCGCCCGCCCCCTCGCGCTGGCCAACGCCTGGGACGTGGCCAGCGCCCGCGTCATCGAGACCGCCGGGGCACCCGCGATCGCCACGACCAGCGCCGGGGTCGCCTGGTCGCTCGGTCGTCCGGACGGCGAGACCCTCACTGCCGATCAGGTGGTGGACCTGGTCGCCCGGATCGTCGCGGCGGTCGACGTACCGGTCACCGCCGACATCGAGGGCGGCTACGGGCAGGACGCGGCCGGCGTCGCGGAGACCGTCGCGCGGGTGCTGGAAGCAGGTGCCGTGGGCATCAACATCGAGGACGGCACCCGTCCGCCGGCCGAACTCAGGGCACGGATCGCGGGCGCCAGGGAGGCGGCGGAACGAGCGGGGGTGCCCCTCTTCGTCAACGCCCGTACGGACACCTACCTGTTGGGCCTCGGCGACCCCGCCACCCGACTGGCGGACACCCTGGAGCGGGCGCGCGCATACGTGGACGCCGGCGCCGACGGCATCTTCGTCCCCGGCGTCACCGACCCCGCCACCATCGCGGAACTGGCCGCGGGCATCTCCGTCCCGCTGAACGTCATGGCCGGCCCGGGAGCACCGGACGTCGCCGCACTGGGCGGCCTCGGCGTCGCCCGCGTCAGCCTCGGAGCAGGACTCGCCCAGGCCGCCTACACCGCCACCCGCCACGCCGCGCAGCGGCTGTACGGCACCGGCGACTACCAGCCGCTCGCCGACGCCATCCCCTTCCCCGAACTCAACGGCCTGTTCCCGAACCCTCACTGACAGACCGTGAGACTCGACCATCGCGCGGGCTTCCGCCGTGGAGCGCGTCCAGGATGTGTGGCCAGGCAGCGGCGCCCAGGAGTGCGTCCGCGCCGGGTGTGCCTCCGTACAGGAAGTGCGGGGAGTCCGGCGCCGGGGTCTCTCCCGGAAAGCGCGGCCGGTGGCCGGCATCGGGGCGGGTGATCAGCCGCACCTGTGCCCCGGCCGCGCGCCGGCGTCGCGCGAGCTGTTCGGCGAAAGGCAGGGACGGCCACATCGCGTCGTCGCCGCCCGCGACGAGCAGCAGATCAGCGCGGGCCTTCTCCGCGGGTATCTCCGCAAGGGCGACCCGATGGCCGAAGGCCCTCTCGCTCCTTTCGTACCATCCCCGAAGGGCGACGGGACCGCCCGCCGGTTCCGGCGCAGTCCAGGAGTCGTCCATCGGTACGAACGGAAGCGGCCGCTCCCGCCACGTCCAGGACGATCGGTACGGCAGCAGCCGGCCGTCGTGACCTGGTCCGACGTTGCACCAGACCCGCGAGGTCGGCGACAGTGCGATCACCACGTCCACGCGCGGATCGCGCACGGCGGTGAGCAGCGCGGCTTCAGCGCCTTTGGAGGCGCCGAGGACGCCGATACGGCGGACCCCGCTGTCGTGGAGCAGATCGACCGCGGAAGTGAAGGATTCCAAAGGGACTTCGCAGATCCCCGGAGACTGCCCGGGCCCGCCGAACCACCGGATCGCGAGCGCCGCCACTCCCTGCTCCGCAAGGACACGCGCCCTCTCGCGATCGATCCGCCCGCTGGACCCCGCCAGAACCAGAACGCCGACATCGGCGCCGGCCGCGGGCGTGATCAGAACGCCTTCCCACGGCCTGGTCAACTCACGCTCTCTCAGTGCCACGTGCTCACCCCCTTCTCGTCCTTCGGCCCGCGCCGTCCGGCAGGATGGCGTTCATGGCACAACAGACCCTGCACCCGTCGGAATCCTGGCGCCGGATCGACGCCTGGCTGGCGAGGCACGCGGCGTCCGACTTCGCGCTGCTCAATCCTCCCGCGACACGGGACGACATCCAGCGCGCGGAGCAACTCCTCGGCACTCCGCTGCCCGGCGATCTCGCCGCGTCTCTGCGTTGCCATGACGGCGTGAGCGCCTGGGCGACCTTCCTGCCGGAGCAGTCACCGCTCACGGTGAGCGGCATCGTGGAGCACTGGCAGACCCACATGGATGTCGCGGCCGAGAACGACGGCCTGACCCGTCGCCCCTGGGACGACGAGCCCTGGTGGCACCCCCTGTGGGTTCCCTGGGCGGAGAGCGCCGATGGCGGGGCGCAGGTGATCGACCAGCGTCCCGGCCCGGACGCGGGTCGCATCGGGTGGGCGGGCCACGGGGGTTGCGGCGACTTCACCGATTCCTGGCCCGATCTGGCGAGCCTCCTCGATGCCGTTGCGCATGCGCTGCACGAAGGCGGTGGCGTGCGCGGGCTGTATCCCTACCTCACCGCACAAGGGGGGATCTGGTGGGACGAGGACGGCCAGGAGGAGATCGGCGGTCACCCGCTGAGGAGAGCCCCCATCGGGCTGTCCTGACCTGCCGCCCCCCGAGACGCCCCCGCCGGCAGCCACTACCGGGTCATGGAGTGGGTGGGCGTGGGGGACCGGCCTCTGGCTTTTTCGGTGGGTACTCGATCCGGTCGGGCTGCCAGTACCAGTCCTCTCCCTGGTGGACCGCCCGTCCGGGACGGGGGTTCGGGCCGTCCCGGCCCGCGTGCCAGTGGATGAAGGCGACGACCGCGACGAAGAAGAGCACCATGCCGAGGCCGGTCCACGCCGTCGGATCGCCCTCGGCAAGCCGTGGCACACCCGTGGTCCAGAGGAAGCGCCCGAGCCGCCAGGCCGCCATCACCAGCACGTACGCAAGCCCCAGGATGAACGGCAGGAACACCAGTCCGACAGCCAGGCAGCCCTTGTCCACACCCTTACGACTCATGGCTACCCCCGTATGCCCGCCCGCTCGGTGTCGTCGGGGCGGGGCATACCCTGCCTCGGCCGTCCCGACACCGCAGGCGGGCGGGTGCCCGCGCTACGGCCGTCCGACCGACATGTACGTGAACCCCCACGCCCGCATCCGCGCCGGGTCGAGCAGATTCCGACCGTCGAAGAGGACCGGCCGCCGCATCGTCCGCGCGGCCGCCGCCCAGTCGACGTCCGACAGGTGCGGCCACTCCGTCACGATCACCGCCGCGTCCGCGCCCTCCAGGGCCTCCTGTGGGCTGGCGTACCGGGTTGCGGACGCCCACGGCTGCACGTCGTCAGGGCGGGCCAGGGGGTCCCAGCACCGTACGCTCGCGCCTTCGGCGAGGAGCCGGGAGGCGAGGACCGTCGACGGCGCCTCGCGCATGTCGTCCGTACCCGGCTTGAACGCCATCCCCAGCAGGACGACCTCCCGCCCCGCCAGATCACCGCCCAGGACGTCCTTGAGCTTCTGGACCGCCCGCCGTTTCTGGATGTTGTTCACGTCGATCACGGCGGACAGCAGCATCGGGTGGAAGCCCGTGTTCGACGCGATCTGCCGCAGCGCCTCGGAATCCTTCGGGAAGCACGACCCGCCCCACCCGATCCCCGGGCGCAGGAAGTGCGGGCCGAGCCGGTGGTCCAGCCCCACCGCGCCGAGCACCTTCATCGCGTCCGCCCCCGTGTTCTCGCACAGCGTCGCGATCTCGTTCGCGAAGCTGATCCGGGTCGCGAGCAACGCGTTCGACGCGAGCTTCACCATCTCCGCCGACCGGACGTCCATCACCTCGACCGGCGCGTCGATCCCCGCGTGCAGCCCCGCGACGAGCCCGGCCCCTTCCGGATCGTCACACCCGACGACGATCCTGTCCGGGCCCATGAAGTCCCGCACCGCCCGGCCCTCGGCCGTGAACTCCGGATTCGACACGTACGCGACGCCGCCGAGCCCCGCCTCGTCCAGCAGCGCCCGCGCCCGGGCCCCCGTACCCACCGGCACGGTCGACTTCATCACCACGGCCCTCAGGCTCGCCGCGCCGACCAGGGAGCCGACGACGGACCACACCTTCGACAGATCGGCGTCACCCGACGCCGACGGAGGCGTGTCCACGCAGACATAGGCGACCTCGGCCCCCTCCAGGGCCTCACGAAGGTCGAGCGTGAACCGCAGCCGCTCCTTGTTCCGGGCGATCATGTCGCCCAGGCCCGGCTCGTAGATCGGCACCTCGCCGGCCCGGAGCACCCGCACCTTCTCCGGATCGATGTCACGTACGACGACGTCGTGCCCCAGCTCCGCGAGGCAGGCGCCCGTCACGAGCCCGATGTAGCCCGCGCCGAACACGGCGACCCGTCGATTCCGGAACGTCATAGTGGCCCGTCCAATCCCGGCCGCCGAACGAGCATGCCGAAAGGGGGAGTTACCGCAGAATCCCGCGAAAGGTGGCCCCCACCCTATCCCCGCCGCAGTCCTCACCCGGTGACGCGAGGCCGCCCCCGCCCCCACCCCGCCCCGCTTCACCCCACGGTCATGAGGATTCCCAGCGCGGTGTCGGGGTGCCGTCCGGGTCCAGGCCGTGCGGCCACAGCTTCTCGAAGATTGGCCGGTTCACCCTGCTGCCGCCACGGTCGGCCGCTTCGCGGTAGAGGGCTTCGGCGCCGCGCAGGTCTCCCGTCTCCTCCCGCATCGCGGCCAGCCGCGACAGGGCTTGCGTGTCGCCGAGGTCGGCCGCCTGCCGGTAGAGGGATTCCGCGCGGTCCCGGTCCCCGGCCTCCTTCCGCCGCCGGGCGAGGTCATGCACGGCGAAGTTGTCGTCCAGCCGGGCCGCCCTCAGAGCCAGGGCCTCGGCGGCTTCCTGGTCCCCGGTCTCCTCACGCATCCGGGCGAGGTGGGAGAGGGCGAAGCTGTCGTTGCGGTAGGCGGCTTGCTGGTAGAGGGACTCGACGCCTTCCGGGTCTCCCGCTTCCTCCCGCCGCTGGGCCAGGTAGGACAGGGCGATGCTGTCGCCGTGCAGGGCCGCGTGCCAGTAGAGCGCTTCGGCGCCTTCCTGATCCCCGGCCATCTCCCGTATGACGGCCAGCCGGGACAGGACGAAACGGTCACCGCCGCGCGCCGCTCTCAGGGCCAGGGCTTCGGCGGCTTCCTGGTCCCCGGCCTCTTCCCGTATCCGGGCCAGATGCGACAGGGCTTGCGTGTCGCCGAGGTCGGCCGCTTGCCCGTAGAGGGCTTCGGCGCCCGCGCGATCCCCGGCCTCCTCACGCTCCACGGCCAGACCGAACAGCGTGGGACCGTCGCGGCCGAGGCCGGCCGTTCCCCTGACCAGGGCTTCGGCCTCGGAGCCGTATCGGATACTCGCCTCCCGCGACTGCCGGGCCGGCGCGAGAGCGCTGTCGCGCTTCCTGAAGTCCGCAGCGCGGCGGTTCAGTTGATGGGCCCATTGCAGACGGTGACGCTTCTCGGCCGCCTCGGCGAGGTTGTGGAGGTCGTCGGCGTGGGTGAGGTGGAGGTGGGCGGCGTGCCAGAAGGAGGCGGGCGGGCAGAGGTGTCGGCGGGTGGCCCGGCCGTGTTGTTCGAGGTAGTCGGCGAGCCGGAGGACGGGCCCCGGTCCATGCCCCGACCCCGACCCCGACCCCGGTTCCGGTTCCGTCCTCGCCGTGGAGGGGCGGCGTGCGGGCCGGAGGGTGGTGCGGCGCAGGGGGCTGTGCTTGCCGTGGACGGGTTCGGTGAGTTCGGCGAAGGCCCGTTCCGCCCAGTCGTCGGTGAGGTGGTCGTACTCGGTGTCGGTGAGGTAGTCGATGGCGGCGTCGGTCAGGAAGGCCCGGGGGAGGTGGAGGCCGACGCCGAGGCGACGTGCGTCCATCGCCGCTTCCAGCAGCGCCCGGGCGGCGGGTGTGGCGTGGCGGAGCCGGTCGAGGAGTGCGGGAGCCCCGGCCAGATCCTGGGTCACGCGGCCGTCGGCACCGGCGCGGGTCAGGGCGTCGGCCAGCAGTTCATCGCCGCGCTTGGCGAGCGTGGCAGCCGCGGCCAGAGCCTCGGCGTCGAAGAACTCGGGAAGGGGCGACGTACGACCGGAGAGCAGTTCACGGACGCGGCTGTACGGGTCCGGCCCACCCGGCACGGGCAGTGCCGTGTACCGGTGGGCGTACTCGGGCCACAGGGTGCCGAGCAGGAGGACGGGTCCCCGCTCGGGAGTGACGAGCAGGTGGTGCAGGGCGGCGGCGATCCGCTCGCCGTGGGCCCGGTCGCCGAGGTAGTGCTGGGCCTCGTTCAGCCACACCACCGTGCGCGGGCCCACGCGGCACAGGTCGTCGAGCGCGGCTTCGGCCCGGGTCGGGTCGAAGGGATGCCACAGGTGCCAGCCCTCGGCGGCGAGCGGCTGCACCGCCTCCCAACAGGCCCGCGTCTTACCGGTGGACGACGACCCCACGAGTACGAGCATCCTGCTCCGCCCCGCCGCCGCGTCGTTGACGGCCGCGGCCAGGACACGATCGTGCTCCCGCCGTACGTACCCGGCCAGCGCGCGACCCGGAGCCGTGCCCGGACTGCCCGCGTCCGGCACGGCCGGAGTGACCGGGCCGGCCGGATGCACCTCCAGCGCATGCGGCTCCCACTCCCGGATGGGGCGCCCCGGCCCTGGCGCGTCGACTCCTGCTCCTGCCGCGTCCGCGCCGGAGTCGGCCACCGTCGCCGCTGCGGACCGGCGCAGTCCGAGCATCTCGTCCACGTCGAGGTGCAGGACTCCGGCGAGGGCCGCCACGGTCTGCTCCGACGGCACAGGCCCCCCGTCCCGAAACGCCTCGGACACCGTCGTACGCCCCAACGCGGCCTGCCGCGCCACCTGCGTCTTGGTCCACCGGCGCGTGGCCAGCGCGCTGCCGAGCCGCCTCCGAAGCTCGGCGAGAGCCGCCTTCCCGCCCTGCTGCCCGTCCCCGTCCACGTACGCACTCCCCGGCCCGTGTGGTGTTCGCCGATGTTCATCTTCGCCCGGCGCGCACCACGGCGAACACCGTTTCCGCGACCTTCGATCACGTCAGCATCCCCCCTTCCCACCAGGAGCCTGCCGTGACCCTCACCCTTCCCCTCGTCCTGCTCACGGCCACGCTCGTCGTCGTCATCGCACTCCTGGCAGCGGCCGGCGCGGCCAAGCTGGCGCGCCTGGACGGCGCCACCTACCCCACCGCCCTCACCCGCGCCGCCATCGCCTTCACCACCGTCATCACCCTGGCCACCGCCCTCACCAGTACCTTCACAGGACTCCTGTAGCGGTCGGCATGTCACGGGAACGTGATGGTGATGGTGAGGCCGCCGTCTTCGTTGGCTTGGGCCGTGGGGTCGGCGTGGTGGGCGTGCGCGATGGAGGCGACGATGGCCAGGCCGAGGCCGGCTCCTTCGCCGGGGGTGTGGGTGCGTTCGGTGAGGCGGCGGAACGGTTCGAAGAGCTGGGGGGCGATGGGGGGAGGGATCTTCGCGCCGGTGTTGGAGATGGTGAGTGTCCTGCCGGTTAGGGAGACGTGGACGTGGCCGCCGGGATGGTTGTAGGTGAGGGCGTTGGCGAGCAGATTGCGGACCAGATAGCGCAGCAGGACGGGATCGCCGGTGACGGTGGTCGGCTCCAGGGCGAGGTGGAGGCTGATGTCGTTCTCCCGGGCCTGGTCCGAGAAGCCGGTGGTGACGTCGGCTGTGATCTCGTCGAGCGCGCTCGGTTCCCGTCGCTGAAGGCCCTGGTCGGTGGCGGCGAGCAGGAGTAGGGAGTCGATCAGTTTCTCGCTGGTGTCGGCGGCTTCGAGGAGTTCGCGGCGGATCCACTGGACGCGTTCGGGGTCGGGGTCCGCGAGGCCGATCTCGGCCGCCGCGCGCTGGATCGCGAGCGGGGTACGCAGTTCGTGGGCGGCGTTGGCGGCGAACCGCTGCTGCGCGCTGACGAGCCGCTCCAGGCGTTCCAGCATCGCGTCGAACGTGTCGGCGAGGTCTTTGAGTTCGCCGGGCGGCGCCTTGAGATCGATGCGCTGGTGGAGGTTCTGACCCGAGAGTTTCCGTGCGGTCGCGGTGATGACGCCGACCGGGCGCAGGACCCTGCCCGCCATCCACCAGGCCAGGAAGAGGGAGACGACCGTGTACAGGGCGAAGGCGATGGCGCAGACGGTCAGCAGTCGGCTCAGGGTGGTGGCGGTGATGGCGTCCACGACCACCGTCTGGGCGTAGCGGCCGGCCTGCTCGGACGGGACGAGGTCGCCGGGCGGCGGGGTGGTCGGGGAGACGTGATGGCCGACGGTGGCGTCGGTGAACGCGCCTTGGATACGGCTGTCCAGGCCGTCCTGGACCAGCAGATAGATCACGGCGCTCAGGACACACCCCGCCAGCACCAGCAAGCCCCCGTACAGGGCGGTCAGGCGGGCCCGCTCGGTCGTCGGCCGGAGGCGGCTCGAAAGTCGGCGGATCATGCCCCTGTCTCCCTTCTCTCCCCTGTCTTCCCTGTCTCCCCTGTCTCCCGTGTTTCCCCGGTCTTCCCGGTGGCGGTGGGGCGCTCGTTTTCCGTCCCCCGTCGGCCGGTCGGGATGCGGTAGCCGGCGCCGGGAACGGTCTCGATCACGGCCGGGTCGCCGAGCTTCGCGCGCAGGCGGCTGAGGGTGACGCGTACCGGGTTGGTGTCGTAGCCGGCGCTCTCGTCCCAGACCTTCTCGATGAGGTCCTCGCCGCTGACGACCGCTCCGTCCGCGCGCATCAGCGTCTCGAGGACGGCGAACTCCTTGCGCGACAGGGGCAGCGGTGCGCCGTCCCGGAACGCCTGGCGGCGTGCGGTGTCCAGACTGATGCCGGCGCGCTCGATCACGGGGGGCAGCGCGGGCTGGGCACGCCGTCCGAGGGCGAGGACGCGGGCGAGGAGCTCGTCGTACGCGAACGGCTTGGTCAGGTAGTCGTCCGCGCCGAGGCCGAGGCCCTGGACGCGGTCGGGGACCGTGGTGGAGGCGGTGAGCATCAGCACCCGTGTGAGCAGGCCCTGCGCCACGAGCCGGCGGCAGACCTCGTCCCCGTGCATGCCGGGCAGGTCCCGGTCGAGGACCACCACGTCGTAGTCACCCAACTGGAGCTTGCGCAGCGCGGTCAGACCGTCGAGCGCCACATCGACGGTGATCGCGTCGCGGCGCAGCCCGTCGGCAATCATCGCGGCCAGGAACGCCTTGTCTTCCACTACCAGAACACGCATGTCCCCTGTCTACCTGACCTGCGCCTTTCACCGCTGTTACAGCAGGGCGGCATCGCGGCAGCAGGACAGGCAGGCGGCTGTAAGGGAAATGAAACAGCCCTCCTGGTCACGATGCCCTCGTCCGCAATCAGGCGGGCCACCGACGCGACACGACGCGACGCGAAACGACGCCGCCCCGGTGGCCCCTGCGCGAGGAGACATGACCTTGAGGAATCAGAAGATCGCCCTGGCTTTGATGTCGGCCCTGACCGGGGTGACGCTGTTCGCCACCGGCTGCTCCCAGTCCTCCGACAGCCCCAGGCCGGAGGAATCAGCCACCTCCGCCTCGGACGCCTCGGGCGGCTCGGGCGGGTCCGGTTCGGACACGGCCGGGTTCGACAAGGCGCAGGCGCTGCGCAAGTGCCTGCGGGACAAAGGCGTGGACGTGCCCGACCTTCAGCCGGGTGAGAACCCGTACGCCACGATGCTCACTCCGCCGGAGGGCACGGACCCGGCGAAGTGGTCCAAGGCGCTGGAGGACTGCGGCTCGGGCACGAGCGGCACCGGCGGTGGCGGGGGCGCCGGCGATCAGCAGGCGATGGACCAGCAGGTCAAGATCGCCGAGTGCCTGCGCGGGAAGGGCTTCGACATGCCCGACCCCAAGGCCGGGCCCAACGGTTCCAGCAGCGGGTACAAGATCCCCGACGGCGCGGACCCGGACAAGTTCATCACGGCGCTGAACGAGTGTGCGGCATGAGGCGTACGACCCTGATCGTCTCGGTCATCGCTGCCGCCGCCGTCGTGGCCGGCGGCGGTTTCGCCGCCACCACACTGACCGGACGCGACGCGGCCGACGCCGGGCAGGCGCGGGCGAACCTGCCGGCCGCCACCGAGGCGATCGTCCAGGGCGACCTGGTGAGCACCACCAGCGTGGACGGCACCCTCGGCTACTCGAAGCAGCGCAAGATCAACTCCGGTACCGGCGGCACCCTCACCTGGGTCGCGGCGGGCGGTGCGAAGGTCGGGAGGGACGGGAAGCTGTACGCGGTCGACGGCACGGCGGTCCGCCTGTGGTTCGGCACGGAGCCGATGTACCGGAAGCTGAAGAACGGTGACACCGGTACGGACGTCAAGCAGGTGAAGCAGAACCTGATCGCGCTGGGGTACGGCGCCGGTCTGGCCGCCGACGACAGGTTCACCGACGGCACCACCAAGGGCGTCAAGCGCTGGCAGAAGGACCACGGGCTCAAGCAGACCGGCGAGATCGGTCCGGAGACGGTCGCCTTCGCGTCAGGGCCGGTGAGAGTGGCGGGCGCGGAGGCGTCGGTCGGCGACCGCACCGGTCCGGGGCAGTTGGTGCTGACGACCACCAGCGCCGACAGGGTCGTACAGCTCAAGGTCAAGGTGTCCGAGGCGGCTCTGGCCAAGCCGGACGGCAGGGTGGAGATCCAGCTGCCCGACAACACCACCACCAGCGGCACCATCGCCTCCGTCGGCACCATCGCGAAGAGCGGCGACGGCCCGGACGACAAGACGCCCCGGATCGATGTGACGGTCACCTTCGACGATCCGGAGAAGGTCTCCGGCATCGACCAGGCCCCCGCGACGGTGAAACTGACCGGGCAGACCCGCGAGGGCGTGCTCAGCGTGCCCGTCGGAGCCCTGCTCGCGCTCAAGGACGGTTCCTTCGGCGTCCAGGTCGTCGACGGCGACCAGGTGCGCGAGGTCGGGGTGACGCTCGGCATGTTCGCCCAGGGCCGCGTCGAGATCACCGGGGACGGCCTGAAGGCCGGCATGCGGGTCGGGGTGCCGTCGATATGAACGACACCGCCCACATCCACGGGGCCGCCGGCGGACGCACCGCCCCGGCGGGCCCGGTGGTCGAGCTGGCCGGGGTGACGAAGACGTACCCCGGGGGTGTCCACGCCCTCCAGGGCGTGGACCTGACCGTCGACCGCGGGGAACTCCTCGCGATCGTCGGTCCCTCGGGGTCGGGCAAGTCCACCCTGCTGCACATCGTCGGGACCCTCGACCCCGCCACCACCGGCTCGGTGCACATCGCCGGCCACGACACCGCCGCCCTCACCGACCGGCAGCTGTCCGCGCTGCGGGCCCAGCACATCGGGTTCGTCTTCCAGGCGTTCCACCTGGTGCCCGGCATGAGCGCGCTGGACAACGTCGCCGAGGGCCTGCTCTACTCCGGCCTTCCCCGCCCCCAGCGCCGTCGCCGCGCAGCCGAGGCGCTGGAGCGCGTCGGCCTCGGGGACCGCGCGCGACACCGGCCGCACGAGCTGTCCGGCGGGCAGAAGCAGCGGGTCGCCATCGCCCGCGCCGTCGTCGGCGAGCCCGACCTGCTGCTCGCCGACGAGCCGACCGGCGCCCTGGACACGGCTTCCGGTCAGGCCGTCATGCGGCTCATCCACCAGCTCAACCAGGAGGGCGCCACCATCGCCGTCATCACGCACGACACCGAGATCGCCGACCGTCTGCCCCGCCAGGTCCGCGTCCGCGACGGCCGCGTAGTCCAGGACACCGCCGGTAAGCACATCGCCGGCCCGCGTACGCTCACGGTCGGGCAGGAGCGGTGAGCCGCCGCCGGCCGGACCTCAAACCGGCCCGTCTGAGCCCGCGGGACATCCTGCACACCGGCTCCGCCGGGATGCGCGCCCGTCCCATGCGGATCGTCCTGTCCGCACTCGGCATCGCCATCGGCATCGCGACCATGATCTCCGTGGTGGGCATCTCCGCCTCCAGCAAGGAGCAACTCCTCCAGGAACTCGACAAGCTCGGCACCAACATGCTCGTCATCACCCCCGGCACCGACCTGCTCACCGGCAAGAAGATCCCCCTCGCCGAGGACGCCGCCGGACGGGTGGCCCGCCTCGACGGCGTCGAGCGCACCGGCGCCACCGGCCTGCTGCCGCACACGGTGCGCCGCTCGGAGAAGATCGCCGACACCATCACCGGCGGCATCACCGTCCAGGCCGCGACCGACGACCTGCCGGCCACCCTGCGCGCCACCCTCCACTCAGGGACCTGGCTCAACGCGGCCACCGGCAAGTACCCGGCGGTGGTCCTCGGCGACGTCGCCGCACAGCGCCTGGGCATCACCGCGCCGGGCCAGCAGGTCTACATCAATCGGCAGTACTTCACCGTGATCGGCATCCTCGATCCGCTCCCGCTCGCCCCCGAGATCGCCCGCTCCGCCCTGGTCGGCTGGGAGGTCGCCGCCGGACGGCTCGGCTTCGACGCCCGGCCGACCACCGTCTACGAACGCTCCGCCGACGACAGGGTCAAGGAAGTGCACCAGCTCATCCCACGCGCCGTCGACCCCCAGACACCACGGAACGTCGAGGTCTCCGACCCCTCCGCCTCCCTCCAGGCCAAGGCCGCCACCGAAGGCGCCTTCAGCAGCCTCCTGCTCGGCCTGGGCGGAGTCGCCCTCCTCGTCGGCGGCGTCGGCGTCGCCAACACCATGATCATCTCTGTGCTGGAGCGCCGCCACGAGATCGGCCTGCGCCGCTCCATCGGCGCCACCCGCGGCCAGATCCGCGGCCAGTTCGTCACCGAGTCCCTCCTGCTGTCCACACTCGGCGGCGTAGCCGGCATCCTCCTCGGCGCCGCGGCCACCGCGGTCTACGCCCTGGCCGGCGACATCCCCTGGGTCATCCCCCCATGGGCCGTAGCCGGCGGCTTCGCCGCCACCCTGGCCATAGGCACCCTCGCCGGCCTCTACCCCGCCGTCCGCGCCGCCCGCATCTCCCCAACCCTCGCCCTCCACGCCGCCTAGGCAGAAAGGACACCCCCGCGCGCAGGGCGCACAACCTGCCCCGGACGTCTAGGGTCGCCCGCATGGCTGAGCCCTCCTTCCTGACCGCCGTCCGCGCGTCGTACGACACGGTCGCCGCCGCCTACGTCGAACGCGTACCGCCTCCCGGCGCGATGGATCCGCTGTCACGCGCGATGCTGGCGGGGTTCGCCGAACTGGTGCGGACGGGCGGGCGGGGGCCGGTCGCGGATCTGGGGTGCGGGCCCGGGCGGGTGACGGCGTACCTGGCCGGGCTGGGGGTGTCCGTCTTCGGCGTCGATCTGTCGCCGGAGATGGTCGGGCTGGCCCGGCGCGCCTATCCGGACCTGCGGTTCACCGAGGGGTCGATGACCGCGCTGGAGTTGGATGACGACGAGCTCGGCGGCATCCTGGCCTGGTACTCCACTCATCACACGCCCCCGGAGTGGCTGCCGGAGGTGTTCGCCGAGTTCCATCGCACGCTCGCGCCCGGCGGTCACCTGCTCTGGGGAGACTACGTCGGCGATGAGCGGCTGCGGCCGACCCACGGCTATGGCCGTCCGGTGTCCTACGAGTCGTACCTCCTGCCCCTGGACCACGTGGCCGACCTGCTGGAACAGGCCGGACTCGTCGTCACCGCGCGCCTGGAACAGGAGCCCGGCGGGCTCGCGAACAGGCCGCACGCCTGCCTCGTCGCTCGCAAGCCCGAAACGCCCTGACGCACGGTGCTCGTGCCGGCCCGCCGGCTCCGTCAGCGGCCCAACTGGCCCCCGCCGGCGGGTTCGGCGGGCTCACGCCCCGGTGTGGGGTGGGGGCATGCTGTGCGGATGAGACGGATACGCAGGGTGGGAGCGGCGGCGGCCGGTGTTGTCGCGGTGGTCGTGTGGGTGGCGGGCTGCGGTGGCGGTGGGGGTGGGGAGAGTGAGCGGGTTACGGGGGCGACGGAGGAGCCGGCGGGGCCCTGGGCGGAACTGGAGGCCATGGCCGAGAGGGGCGGCTGGCAGGTCGACGACGAGTCCTCCTCCGTGGCGCGGTACGTGGACCAGTTCTGCCGGCGGATCGCGAAGGAGAGGCTGGAGGAGCAGACGCGGCCGCAGTGGGTGGTCGAGAACGGCTACTTCTGGGAGGACGGGCCGGTGATCCTGGAGGCCGGGGTCCCCATGCTGTGTCCGGAGTGGACCGACGAGGTGACGGCGGCGGCTTCGGGGACGTACGAGCGCTGGTTCACGGCGGGTCAGTACAGGGTGTCCCCGAAACCGACGCGGGAGTTCCGGGAGATCGCGGCTGGTGTGTACCGGGCCGAGAGGCCGCTGCCGGGCTGCTCCTGGAAGCGGGCCGCGAAGGGCGGCGACGTTCTCGACGGGCGGCCCGCCGAGGGTGCCCGCACGGCCACGGTGACGCTCGCCGCTTCCGACCGGGTGTTCATGTCGGCGAACTGCGGGACGTGGAAACCTGTGACGTAGCAGGCGGGGCGACTCAACCGCCGACAGTGTTGTCACTCGCCGGTGGAATATGCGGGGATTCGCCTGCGGACGCTCCGTACCGTACGTCACCGTGGAAGCGAGGGCCGCTGCCGGTGAAAGGCAGCGGCCGTGCCTAGCGGGTGAGATGGGGAGGACCGGTCATGTGGGAGCCGGACGGTGCGGAAGGGCATGTGGGCAAGGTCGGGGTGGTGCTGGAGGACGGCACGGTGCCGGGGCCGGTGTACATCGACATCGGCAGTTCGGGGCACGTCCCCAGCTTCACCGACTGGTGGTACTACAACGGCGCGAACAGCCGGCCGCTCGCGGACCGGATGCGCGCGGTGTGCGCCTGCGGCTGGCACGCCGAGACGTCGTATCCGATCGACTGGAAGCGGGTACCCCGCCGCGAGCCCTACCTGTACGACACCTCGGGACCCGAGCGGGACTGGGAGACCCACACCCGGAAGATCAACGCCGTCGCGGTGCCGCTGCCCGAGGACGTCGCCCGCCTCATCTCCCAGATCCGCGAGCGACTGGACGAGTTCGAGGACTCCGACCCCCTGACCGCCCTGCGGATCGTGGGCGCCCTGGACGCCGTCGTCGAGACCGACGGGCCGTACGCCACCCGCCTTGCCACCCGTAAGCACACCGACGAGGAGATCGCCACGGCGCTCGGCAGCACCGAGAAGGCCCTCGCCGCCCGCCTGCGCCGGTACGACAACACCCGCTATTACTGAAAAACCGGCGCCGCCCCTGTCGTGACCGTGGGGAACCTGTCGGGGCCGCACCTGTCGTGAGGGGTCGTCAGAGGCCGGGCCGTCCGGCGCCCGGCCCGGAGCCGTACCCCCGCCGAACCAAGAATCTTCAAACAATCTTCCACCCTCTTCAGCGGCTTCGACCCGTCCGGTCGCGTGGTCCCCTTGCCGACACGGTTCTAAGCTGGTGTGGGGGACGCCGCCGCAGGCGATGGGAGCAGAAGCCATGGGCGGCAGCAGACAGAACTGCTGCATCTTCGGAACGTACGCGGCGGTCGCCGGTGGTGACCGTCCGGCCGCTGTGCCCGTGCGACGGCTCCAGGCCCCGGGGTGGGCCCCAGGGGGTTGGGATCCGTGTGTGCAGAGGAGCACGTCATGGGCCGGAACGAGGTACGCAAGGGCGGCACGGTACGGAGGCACAGGAACGATCCGGGGCCGCTGCCCGGCCTGCCCCTGAGGCTGGCGCCCGGGGTCGGTGAGCACAGGAGCGCCGGAGGCGTCCTGCGCAGGTACCTCGATCCCGGCGCGACCCTCTTCCGCGCGCCGACCGCGCGCAGGGCCATCAACACCTTCGTACGCGAGCGGGCGAAGGAGCTCGGGACGGAGGGGGCGGATCTCCGCGAGGTCGGTCACGACGAGGGGCCGGCGACGCTGAACGTCCGCTATCAGCAGTTCCACCGGGACGTTCCCATCCGGGGCGCCACCCTCCAGATGGTCGCCGACACCGGGCAGGCCGCCGTGGTGCAGGTCGAGAACGCGACGGAGCTCGACGTCTCCGACGCGCCCGACGTGGGGGAGGCCCGGGCCGCCGACGTCGTCGAGAGGAGCGCCCTGGCCCCCTTCCGTACCGGATACAGCGCCGCCGCGGTCGTCCGCGACGAGCTGGTCTACCTGCGGGACACGGCCAGGCCCCCGCTGCCGGAGGCCGACCGGCCCACCGCCCCGCTCGCGCTCCTGCGGAAGGGGAAGAGGCGGCCGGACGGCAGGCTGCACCTCGTCCACGACCTCGTCGTCGAGACCACCGGGCCCTTCGAGCACTTCCGGGTCGTCGTGGACGCCGTCGACGGGAAGCTGCTCTGGATCGAGGTCGCGGGGAAGTACGTGACGGCGACGCTCAAGGTGTACCTGCCCGACCCGGTGACGGAGTCCGGGAACGGGCTGCTGAATTCCCAGTCCACCCACGACGAGCTGAAGGGGCTTGCCCACGAGGTCCAGACGGAGATCGCGGAGGCCGACGGGCACGGAGACTTCCACCTCGCGGGGGAGTGGTGCTTCTGCACCGACTGGGACGCCCCGGCCGTCGAACAGCCGGTCTCGGAATCGCCCACCTTCGTGTTCGACAGCCATCGCGAGAACCCGGGGTTCCTCAGCGCGAACGCCTACTACTGGACCGACTCCTTCGCCCGCTACCTCCGCGACTTGGGCAACGCGACGCTCAACGCCCGCATGGCCCGCGTCGAGGTCGACCCGCAGGGGGCCCAGAGCACCGACAAGAGCGAGTGGATCGGCACGACGACACCACCGCGGATGCGTTTCGACATGAAGCACGTCCCCGGAGCCGCCGACCTCGGCATCATCGTGCACGAGTACACGCACGGGGTCGTCCAGTGGCTCAGGACCGGCGCCACGGGACCCCTGGAGTACGAGCACAGCATCTGCGACGTCATGGCCGGCGTATACCGCGACCGCTTCAACCCCGCCGGCAACCGGCGGACCGAGACGTTCCCCTTCGACAACAACGTGAAGGACGAGTGGAGCAAGGAGCGACGGCTCGACCTGACCCAGCGCTTCGACGACGCGGGCTTCGCCGGATACGGCCCCGACCTGCGCACCTCCATGCTCGCCTCGGCGCTGTGGCAGTGCTACCTCGGCATGGGCGGATCGTCGAACGACAAGTTCGTCCGGGCGAAGGCGGCCGACAAGATGATCAAGGTGCTCCTCGCGATGGTGCCGCGCCTCGGGCCGGACACCCCGCAGAGCAAGGACAACGCCTTCCACCTGGCCAACATCTGCATCGCCGCGGACGCCGAGGTCCACGGCGGTCTGCACCACAACGTGATGCACGACGCCTTCGTCCGCCAGGGACTCTTCGCCAAACCCGACGTCGACGTGTTCATCGCCGACAGGCCGGGAGACACCGGCGACGAGCCGAGCGGCGGCGACCACGACCCGTTCTGGACCTCGCCCGACATCTGGGTCCGCCACGAGAAGGACGGCGGGAACGAGCACCAGGAACCCATCGTCAACCAGCCGAACTACCTGTACGTGCGCGTGCACAACCGAGGGACGGACGAGGCGCGTGCGGACAGCTTCAAGGTCGAGGCGCGCCGGTGCGCCCCGGGCACCGGCATGACGTGGCCCCAGCACTTCACCCCCATCGCCTCGGAGACGATCCGCGCCGCGATCCCGCCCGGCGGATCGGTGCGCGTCGGACCCTTCCCCTGGACGCCGACCATCGCCGACCACGAGTGCCTCATCGCGTACGTGCACGGTGCGGACGACCCCGCCGTCGTCGCGACCTCGGGTGACCCCGTCGCCCACGACAAGCTCGTCCGCTTCGACAACAACGTGGGTCAGCGCAACGTGTACCCGCGGCCCTCCCTCCTCGGCGGCCAGACCAAGATGACGATCCTGCTCAACGGCGGGCCGACGGCGACCGACTGCGCGTGGGAACTGGACGCCACGGCCATGCCGCCGGACACCCGGATCACCATCAAGACCCTGAACCGCGTCGTCCAGCCCTCCACCCTCAGCAACATCCAGGTGACGGAGACCGGGGAGATCCGGTCCACCCTCCAGATGAACGGCGGGGTCACGGCCGTCCTCGACGGCTTCCCGCTCGCCGCCGAGGACGTGGTGTCGGCCGACGTCACCATCGACTTCGCGCACGAGGCGGTGCACATGCAGCACTACGACCTCGTCGCCACCCAGCTCCAGGACCACCAGGTGGCCGGACGCCTGACGATCGTGATCACCGCGGTCAAGGAGCTGGACGAGTGGTTCTTCGGCAACCGGAAGACCCACGAGGTGCACATCGGCACCTGCTCCTTCTGGAAACTGATGAGCCAGGCGAACAAGGAGCCGTTCCCGCGCATCGATCTGGCCATGGCCCACGGCTACAACGGCTGCGCGTACTGCCTCCCCGAGTTCAACTCCGGCTGACCCGGTCAGCGCTCGACGTACGCGGGAAAGGGTGACAGCGAGATGCCGGCGACGATTCCCTTCACGGACGGACTGATGCTCCGGTACCTCCGGCCGGAGAACGTGAAGGAGCTGCTGCTTCCCGCCGGTGACCCGGAGCTTCGGCGCATGCGGTCGCTGCTGGTCTCCGTCTACGACCCGACCTTCCTCGACATCGCGTCGCTGGAGTCCGTCGAGATCGGCCTGCCGGAGTTCCAGGCAGCCGTCCACGCCTCGCTCGCCGTCCACGGGACGTGGGACAAGTCGATCCCGGCGACCGAACAGGCCCGGGCCACCGTCGAGATCCCGGCGACACCCCCCGTCCAGTGGATCGACATGTCGCTGGAGACCGTCGTCGTGGTGAGAGCCGCCCCGGTCGGCAGCCTGCTCACCTCCGTGGACGCCGACGCCTGGGCGGCCGCCGACGGCGCCGGGGCGCGGGAGGACGCGTACGAGCGCCGCTACCGGCTCCACTACGCCGATCCGGCCGACCCACCCCATCCAGCCGATCCGTCAGCACCGGCCCGCAGCCTCCCGCTGCGGGTGTCGGTGCTGTTCTTCGACCGTCTCGACCTGGTCGACGCGCTGCGCCGGCTCAGCCAGGCCAAACGGGCGGTCGACACGGCGAGCCCGCAGCCGGAGATGCACGACGGCGGCGCCATGCTCGCCTCCAGCGCGTGGCTGGCGGTCTTCCCCGCCACCACGAGTGACGACCCGTCAGAGGCGACCGAGCAGATGGTCGGCGCCCTGCTGGCGACCCAGGGATTCGTCGCCGCCTTCGAGACGGCGCCCTGAGAGTCCGGCGGACCCCGGCCGCGTCCAGCCCCCGGAGAGAGCGGGCGCGTACACGGTGAGGAGCACTCCATGCCGTTCAACTACGTCACTGTCACAGCGAGCAGTGATCTCTTCACACCCGCCACCAGAGCCTTCGGGGACATCCTCGTCATCGGCAAGGGAACCGTCGGGGGCAGGTCCTCGGACCCGCAGTCGTTCTCGTACCCGGGCGAGGCCGTGAAGGCGTACCCGCTGGGGACGACCAAACTGTTGGCCAAGGCCGAGGCGGACGCGAACACGGTCACCGTCGAGGCGCGCTTCCCGGTCGGCACCCAGGTCGCGATCGGGTCGGAGGAGAGCGCCGAGGTCCGCAGGATCACGGCGCTGAACGCCCCGGCGGACGAGAAGGCGGACGAGAAGGCGGACGAGAAGGCGGACGGGAAGGCGGACGAGAAGGCGGACGGGAAGGCGGACGGGAAGGCGGACGGGAAGGCGGACGGGAAGGCGGACGAGAAGGTCGTCTGGACCCTCAACGCGAAGCTGAAGACCGCTCACGAGGTGAACGAGCCGGTGGTCGGGCTGAGCCTCAGCGACCTCGCCGCCGCCATCGCCACGGCCTTCCGGCAGACCCCGCCCCCGACCCGGATCTGGGGCATCGAGGTGAACTCCGGCAATCCGGTCTGGAGCAACGCGTTCACGCAGGCGAAGGACGTCCCGGCACAGATCGTGGTGCTCGCCAACACCCCGCTGAGCGACGACCCGGACACCGAGCACCCCGTCGAACTCCTGGCACAGCACGTCGTCGAGGTCTCCAACACAGGCGGAGACGGCAACGAACGCATCGGGGTCGCCATGCTCGACCCGACGCTGTCCCAGAGCGAGCAGGTCGCGCTGAACAAGGGGGCGATCCACGACAACCGCATGGTCCTCGTCGCCGCCCACTCGTCGGTCAAGGGCGACGTGGCAGCGGCCGTGGCCGGAGTCATCGCGGGCCGCGAACCCCACGTCTCCCTCCTGCTCAAGCCCGTCTCGATCGAGATGCCCGAGCTCTTCACGGCCACCCAGATCGAGAAGTACTACGAGCACTCGATCAACTGGGTGACGAGCCCCGTCATGCTCCCCGGGCACGGCCTCTACCTGGGCGAGGGCCTGACCGCCAGCCCGAGCGGCAACAAGAAGTACATCGACATCGTGCGCACGCTCGACGACATCAGCTTCCGCGTCAAGGCCGCGCTGATCGAAGCCGTCGGAGACCTCCGCATCGACCGCCCGGGCCTGCGCACCGTCGTGACGCTCGTCCAGAGCGTGCTGTCGCCGCTCGTGACCCGCGGCGTCATCGAGGACTACGCCATCCACATACCGCTGCTGGTCCTCCTGGAACGCGAGCGCGCCACCCTGAACGCCGCCGAGCTCAAGCAGATCGGCACGGGGCGGAGCGGCCGCAGCGTCGACATGGAGGTCTCGGTCGTCTACGCGGGCGTGATCCACCAGATCGCCGTCAAGCTGGTTCTCAAGGGTTAAGGAGCGAAGAGATGCCCGAGGTCAAGTGGGACACCCGGTTGGCGGTGATGCTCGACACCACCGTGATCACCCCCATCGACTCCTTCAACCCCACGTTCAACAGTCCGGTGCAGCCCCTGCACTCCCTGGAGGCCGACAACGTCGCCCATGTCGTCCAGCCCAAGGCGTTCACCTTCTCCATGGCGGTGAAGGCCATCGGCCCGGCCGTCGCCAAGCTCACGCAGATGGCACTGGAGCACCAGAGCTTCAACATCGGGCTCCAGGAGGCGTCCGGCAGCGACTGGACCTTCCAGCAGATCGTGTTCAACGACTGCTTCATCACGTCCGCGGCGAGCACGATCCTCATCGACGGCGTGCCCACCACCACCTTCAACTGCGTCTGCCTGGAAGTCACCCCCACCAGCGCCTGACCCGAGTGCGGAGGAGCCATGTCGCCGTCGCAGCAGTGGGAAACCGCCCCCGAGCCCTGGAGCGGCCCGCCCGAGGCCGGAGGGCCGGAACCGATCGTGGTCTCCGGCCCCGAAGCGGACCTCCACTTCCACTTCCCGATCGAGGTGGTCCTGGCCGGGGACATCGCCGAGGAGACCCGCCAGGAGCTCGTGACCGGAATCTACGAGGCCCTGCACGAGGCGCTCAGCTGAGCGCACGGCCTGGAGGGTCTCCATGACCAGGATCACCTGCCACTTCCCCATCACCGTGAGGATCACGGGAACCCCCTCGCCCGCCGCGCTCGAACGCCTGGGAGAAGTGGTCGAGAAGGCCCTGGCCGAGCGCCTGCGCTTCGCACGCGCCAGGATCGCGGCGGCCGGATACCCCGAGATCGTCCCGGCCGAGGAGGAGCCGGACGGCGCAGGGACGGCGCCGTGAAGACGGCGGTAGGCGGAGTGGCGTACCGGCGACTCCATCTCCCGACCTCGGTCACGTTCACCGGGGACGACGAACGGCACTCGTACGAAGGGCCGCTGGAGGCCCTGCTGCTCCGTGCCGTAGCCGACGCGATCGACGAGGACGACGAGCGGGCGGGGATCAGCGGGCCGCGGCTTGGGCGGAGGCCGGAACCCGCTCCTGTGGAACCTGCTTCAGTGGAATCTGCCCCAGTGGAACCCGTTCCGAGCGGGCGTAGCCATCTCACCTTCGCCATGGCCGTGGCCGGCCCGGACGAGGGCGGGGGAGAAGGGGCGGGGGAGAAGGAGGCGACCGACCAGCCTGACCAGGGCGAGGACCGAGTCGCCGGTACGGAGGGGACCGAAACCGTCGCCGCGCAGCCCGCCGCCCCTCCGCCGGTCGCCGCGCCGAAGAAGGGCTCTGGCGCAGCCGTCGCCGGCAGCGGAGCCCGTACGCAGACGAGTACCGCCCCCGCCACCGTCACCGACCCCTCTGCCCCCGCCCCCACGCCGGTCGACATCGAGGCGGCGCCGGGAGGCTCCGAGAAGGACCCCGATGTGACCGTGACGACGGAGCCGGAGAGCGAGGTGATCCAGGGGCCGAGTCCGGTCGACGGGCGGGCGGTGATGGTCATCGGGGCGACGCAGCTCGTGATGCTCGGCGAGGCGACGCGTCACGCCCGCTCGCTCAGCCTCCTCCACGCGGTCCAGCTCGGTGACCACCTCTTCGGCGCCCGCTCCTACGCCGTTCTCGAAGGCCCGCTCGGTACGTCGGCCAGCCACTTCTGGGCCGTGGCCACCGCCCCCACCGTCACCGACGAGACCATCGGCACGGCCGTGGCGAACTGGGAACTGGAGGGCCAGAAGATCAGCACCTTCGCGGGCTTCCGGGTCCTGCCCGTCGTCACCACGCTGGACGGCCACCGGTACGGCGTCAACCTGCTCTGGACCAAGGAGCGTGGCTGGGTGTGGGGGGACGTGGCGGAGGGCAAGCGCTGGATCCAGCTCAGCCGGTCCTCGTACGAGCACTGGCTCTCGGCCGAGGAGCTGAAGATCCTCACCTTCCAGGAGATCGACCGCCTGGTCGACGCCGGACTCGCCGGGGACGACGAGAGTCTGGAGAAGGCCGCCGCCCAGCTCGGCGAGATGAACGCGAAGGCGTTCTCCCTCGTGGACGAGGAGACGAGGGCGCGGTATCTGGAGGTCCTGGTCAAGGCGTGGACGTTCGAGGAGCAGCGGCACGCGATCATCCAGATCATGATCTCGCTGGACGGCCTGGCGCAGTTGCAGACCGTACGGGACCGGCTGATCCAGGCCGGACTCTACGAGCAGCTCTTCGCCGACCTGGGAAGCGACCTCTGGGACCTGCTCACGGCGGTCGGCAAGAAGTTCGGCGACCAGAAGTCCCTGACCGTACGCGAGTTCATCGGCCTGGTGGCGGAGGCGCTCAACCTGTCGATGCGCCACGACGCCGGGCTGACACAGAACGTGGAGGCGGAGCGGACCGCCGTCATCGGCCTCAAGAAGCTGGTCGAGATCGAGGAGGCCGTCCGGGCGGCGACGGGATTCGTCCTGGGGACGCTCGAATCCTTCAAGATCATGCTGACCCAGCCGGAGAAGATCCTCTCCGGGCTGTGGGAACTCCACAAGCTCACGGTCTCCTGCTACATGGCCCAGTGGGGCGACCCCGTGTCGACCCGGCAGATCGAGGAGCTGCTGCGGAAGGTCGGCGGGGCGCTCGTCGACGGTCTGCGCGGTGCCGCCCTCTTCGGGATCGGCCCGCGCGCCCTCACGAGGATCAAGTGGGCCGTGATCATCGAGGCCCTCACCTGGATCACGGAGATCAAGGCCGCCGTCGAGGCGCTGGTCAAGCTGGAGAAGGTCGTCTCCATCCTGCGCTTCCTCAAGATGCTCAAGGTGTTCGAAGGTGAGCAGATCGCCGCCCGGTTCACCCGGCTGGCCGAGGCCCTGCACGGCGGCAGCGCCGTCCTGAGGGGGCTCAAGGACGAGCACGCCGTCGCGGAGTTGCTGATCATGCTGCCCGAGGAGGACGGTGTCCGGCTCGGCGCGGTGCTGAGCGAGGTCGAGGTGCCGAAGGGGAGCCGGCTCGCCGAGCTGATGGAGCATCCCCGCCTCGGCCCCGTACTCGCCGAGATCCGGCCGAAGGCCGAGGTCCTCCGGGTGCTGGGCGCCAAGTCGGGCGGCCTCACACCGGAGCTGGCGCAGACCTTCGCCCGGCTGACCGGCAAGGACGGCTTCACGATCGCCGAGGTCGCCAAGGTGGCCGAGGCGCTCCAGGAGGGCGAGGGCGCCCGGTTCGCCACGATGCTGGAGGAGATCGGCTTCGGCCGGATCGGGGCCCAGTCCCAGGTGAAGGCCGACCTGCTGGCGATGCTGGCCGGGGACAGCCGGCGGATGGACGCGGTCCACCAGTACGGGATCGGTGTGGTCGGTCAGATGCACGCGCGCTCGGCGGGGAGGGCGGAAGCCTTCGACGTCATGCTCGCGAGACTGGAGAAGCTCCGCGCCCAGCACGTCGCCGACGGCAAGGCGGTGGAGTTCAGCGAACTCGTCGGCAAGCTCGGGGAGGGACAGAAGGGTGCCTGGCGGCGGGTGGACCGGCCGCTGAAGGCGCCTCGCCCCAAGGCACCTCGCGCGACCGCCGCTGAAAGGGCACCCGTACGACAGCGGATCAAGGAACTGCGCGAGCGGTACCCGAAGAACACGCTCAAGGACCCGAAGGCGATGGACGACGCGCTGCGGCAGATCGCGCGGATGTCCGAGACCGACCCCGCGAAGGCGATGGAGCACCTGGAGAACTTCGAGGACCTCCTCAAGGCCCGGGGGACGACCGAGGGCCACGTCGCCGAGATCGTGGCCGAGGCGGAGGCGAAGGCGAGCCGGGAGGCCAAGGCCCTGCACCACGAGCCCGACGAAGCGCCACCGGAGCGGCTGACCACCCGCGAGAAGATCAAGACGAAGACCGGAGAGGCCGGGTCGCCGTCGCACCAGCTCACGGAGGCCATGGAGGCCATCGGCCAGCACAAGGGCCACGGAAACGACGCGCACCACGCGCTGGCGGCGTCGGACCGGCGCGCCGAGCCGGTGCGGGAGACCCTCGAATGGGCGGGGGTCAACCCCGACGCCGATCCGCTGAACGGCGTCTACCTGCCCAGGACTTCCATGGACCCGAAGATCATCCCGCAGGCCGCGACACGCCACCAGGTGCTGCACACGGACAACTACTACAAGGAGATCACGCGGCGCATCGTCGAGGCCAGGAAGACCGGCGGGGCGGACGGGGTGATCCACGAGATGTCCCGGATCAAGGAGGACCTCCTCCACGGCTGGCACCCGCCGGCCGCCACGGGCACCAACCCGGAGAACTTCGCCCAGTGGTTCGCGAAGTACCGGCACAACCTGGAGTGGCTGACCGATGCCGAGCAGCTTGAGCTGCTGGAGAGGGTGAGGGCACCGGCGCGCAAGAAGCGGGCGGCGGCGCCGAAGGTGGTCCGGAAGGCGGCACCGAGGCCGACGGGGCCTGAAGCGGCACCTCAGCAGCCTCCGGTGAAGGCGAGGGCCAAGCCGAAGGCCACGGTGGAGCCGAAGGCTGAGGTGAAGTCGAAGTCGAAGTCGAAGGCTAAGGGTGAGGTTGAGGCCCGGCCCAAGTCCGAGCCGAAGCCCAAGCCCAAGTCCGAGCTCAAGGCTGAGGAAGCGAGGCCCAAGGTCAAAGCCAAGCCCAAGACGACGGCGAAGGCGAAGGCGAAGGTCAAGTCCAAGGCGAAGACCAAGTCCAAGGTCGAGACGAAGCCGAAGGCCAAGCGCAAGGCCGAGACGAAGCGGAAGGCGCCCGAAGCCGCGCCCAAGTCCAAGCCCAAGGCAGAGGTGGAGCCCGAGCCCGCGACCACGCCCGAGCCGCAGTCCGAGCCTGACGTGCACGTACGCGTGGACATCGAGGGCGAGGCCGCAGCCGCCGACGTAGCCGCCGAGCCCGCCGCAGCCGGCCCCCGCGTACACCTCGGCCCAGAACCCCACATCCGCGTCGGGCCCAAGCCCCAGATCCGTGTGGACGTGGGGGCCGAGGACGTGGCGGGTGAGCCGCTGTTCGACGTCGTCGTCGTGGACGACGCGCCGAAGCCGGAGCAGAAGAAGAAGCGGGCGCACCGGCGAGGAGGCGGGGGGTCATGAGCAGGGAAGGGAGGCGCGGACCATGCCCGCCGGTGTGAACGTCCCCGTCCTGATCGGCGCGGTGCCGCTGTTCACGGTCACCAGCCTGTCCCTCAGCGAGGGGTACCAGGTGGCCAGGATCGCCGGCAGCCGTCTCGCGCAGCTCGTCGCGCCGACGACGAGGACGATCAGCGTGGAGGCCGTCCTCGTCGGCCGGACCCGGCTGCTCTCCAAGAAGGGCCTGGAGGCGATGGCGCTCACCTCGCGCGCCCTGGCGGCCTCCACGGCGCCGCTGATGAAGGTGGCGGGACTGCCGGTGGTCTGCGGGATGACCGTCAGCCTCGACATGCAGATCACCAGCCTGCGCTTCACCCAGTCCAACCAGAAGCGCGACGCGCTCGACGTCTCCATCAGCCTCGAACAGGTCCCCCGCTCCAGCCTCACGGCGATGCTCGGCGAAGCCATGGACCTCGCGCTCGCCGCCGGTACCGTCGCGATCCCCAGCGTCAGCGAGATGATCTCGCCGGCCCGGCAGCTGGGAGGTGGCCTGTGACCGCCGAACCGCTCTTCCACCGGCTCCCCGTCGAGCCCGACCTGGGGCTGCCCCAGGCGTTCCGGTGCCCGGTGGGCGAGTTCGCGTACGACTTCGCCCTGTACGCCAACTTCTCCGGGGGCGAGGACGACCCGCCCGAGACGCTGTACGACCTCGCGGAGTGGAGCCGGGCGCCCCAGCCGATCGACCCCGGGCTGCAACGCGTACCCCCCGGCCATCTGGTGCTCAGGGTGACGGCCTCGGGCCCCGACGGGCCGCGCGTCCTCTTCCTGCGCAAGCTCGTACCGGAGCCGGACCTCGTCCACGCGGCGGGCCCACTGGCCGTCAAGCTCGTCGAGGCGACGGTGGCGCGCGGCAACCTCAACGGAAGCGGCCACTACGGCTCCCGGATCGTGATCGGGGTGGCGCGGCGATGGGCGTGATCCTCTGGTACATGCTGGACTTCCCGATCCTGCGGCAGAAGATCTCCAACGACGTCCGCAGCGGCTCGGTCCTGGCCGACGCCGAGATCGTGGTCAAGTACGAGATCGGTGAACCGGGCACGTTCGACATCACCTTCGCGGACCTGCCGATCGCCCTCCACAAGGCGCTGACGGCCGCCCTCGTGGAGAAGACCGGCCCCGACGCCGGGATCGACGTCGACATCCACCTCGGGTACATGGACGACCCGTCAGGGCGGGAGGTGGTCCTGTCGGGCCGGGTCGACGCGATCAGGTCGACGACCCGGTTCCCGCCGCTCGCGATGCGCCTCACCGGGTTCGAGGAGGCCGCGTTCCGGCTGCTGAACCACACCGATCCGGGCAGCGATCCGCCCAGGGCCGCCTACTCGCGGCCCCTGACGAACCCCGTCGAGGCGGCCCAGCACATCGCCGGGCTCGCGGGAGTCGAGGTGGTGGGGCCGAAGGAGCCCTGCCCCCTCCTCCGCGAGATCAACAGGACCGGCAAGAACGCCTTCGCGCTGCTCAGGGGAGTGGCCGACGCGTGGGGGTACGAGATCCTCGTCCAGGACGGGGTCGTCCAGTGCGGCAAGACCCTCAGCCATCCGCCCGAGCAGAGCCTGATCCCCGACATCCCCAAGGACGCGGTGCTGGCGGCCATGATGCTCAGCGAGGAATGCCTCGTCGCGCACAAGACCATGACCGTCGCCCGGCTGGCGGAGTTCAAACCCGCCCAGCTGCAAGCCGTCGGCAAACAGGCCCTGGTCGGCGACCCGGCGGACCCCACCAAGGTGGAACTCTTCGACTTCACCGTGCTCGGAGTCCCCTCCCTGCGGGCCGGGCAGTTGGTGGCCGCCGGAGTGGAGGGGTACGAGAAGCCGCTCCGCAGCTTCCGCGTCCTCCAGCTGACCCACACCTTCTCGCCGCGCAACGGATACACCTGCTCCGGCCGCGCCGTGCAGTTCAGCACCCGTGACGGCAACCACCGGCGCAGCGGGCTCGCCCGCAAGGCGAGCGCCCACTCGATCGCGGACCTCATCGCCGGCAAGGCGCAGGAGAACGCCGCCGCCACCCCCTCCGTCGACGTCGGCCACGTCGAGAAGGCCCAGCCGGGCCGACGGGTGGCGAGCGTGACCGTCGGACAGCGGCCCAACGAGGCCGTCGCCTCGCCCAGCGTGGACGTGGCGGTCACCGCGGAGAACGGGGAACGGCGCGACAAGCCCGTCGCCTCCCCCTTCGCCTGGCACAAGGTCGGCCTGTCGGTCCCGGTGTACAGCGGCATGCGCGCCCTCCTCAACCACGTCAGGGACGACCCCGACGACGCCGTGGTGACGGGCTTCCTGTGGGCCAACGACCCCGAGACGGACCGCCCGAAGTCCAAGGACGGCGACTGGTGGCTCTGCCTGCCCACCGAGCTCACCGGCGACATGCCGCCCAAGCCCACCGGCAAGGGCGCCAACGACCTGATCGCCGCGGACGGGCGCCGGGTCGTGGAGGCGGTCGGGCTGAAGATCGCGATCGGGGGGAAGGCGTGCTCGCCCGTCGGCGAGCGGCCCACCGAAGGCGATGCCGACGTCTTCCTGCTCACCCACACGTCGGGGACCACCGTCTCGATCGACGCCGGCGGGAACGTCACCGTCGACGGCGGCCCGCAGGACGTGGTCCTCAAGGCCGGGGGAGTCACCCTCACGATCGGCAAGGGAAAGGTGGCGATCAGCTGATGCCCCTCGTACTCGTCGAAGGCGCGATCATCCAGTGCACCCACCAGGGCCGGCTCACCCTCGCCAGGGGCGACCCCCGGGTCACCGTCAAGGGCAAAGGCGTCGTCCTCGCCGGCAAGGAAGGCGGCCTGACGTTCGGCTCGGCCGCCACCCCCGTACCCGGCATGATCACCCCCTGTACCGCGACCACCCCCAGCGGCCCCCAACCCTGCGTCACCACCCCGGCGACCCCCGACGGCTGGTCCAAGAAACTCACGGTCGGCGGCAGCCCGGCCCTCCTGGCCACAGCCTCCGGCATCACCGCCAGCGGCCAGGGCCCCGGCCGCTGGACCGTGGCGAACCCCGGCCAGACCATCCTGGAGTCCCAGTGACGCCTCCGAACGCACCACTGGAACCGCCCCCGGCGAGGCCCGGCGAAGGCGGCGGCTCCGCCGACCAGCCCGGCGGACAGTCCGGCGGACAGTCCGGAGGCCCGTTCGGCGCCGGCGCCGGCCCCGCGCCCCCCATGGCTGCCTTCCGTGATCCGGCAGCCCGCTTCAGCGACCCCGCGAGCGAGGCGCCCCGCGACGGCGCGCCGAGCCTCGGGCGCAGCCTCGCGCTGGAGGACGGGGACCTCGTCCTCGACGGGCGTACGCACGACCTCGCCCTCGTCTTCGGTGCCGACGCGCTGGAGCAGGCGCTGGGGCTGGGGGTCGCCACGCAGACGGGGAGCGACCGGCTCAACACACGGTTCGGGTTCGACCGGCTGGCCATCGGGGCGTACGCACCGGACCTGGCCACCCGCAAGGAGTTCCTCACGATGGAGCTCGTCCGCTGCGTCAGCTCGGACCCGCGGGTCACCGACGTGCGCGAGGTGTTCTTCGACGACGACCAGCGGTACCGGGAGCTGCGGCCGGGGCTCGACGAGGAGACCCACCGCCGGCAGGTGGCCGCCGCCCACGCGGCGCGCGTCTACGCGGTGTACGCCGTCGTCGACACCATCGCCCGCTCCACTCTCACCCTCCGCGCAAGGGGCACCCCATGACCTCCGAGGAACGGTTCGGCGTCGGCGAGGACGGGTTCGTCGTCAAGGGCATCGACCGGATCATCGCCGACCAGCAGGCCCGCGCCCGGGCCATGTTCGGCGACGACGTCGACCTCTCCTCCGGCAGCGCGCTGCGCAAGGTCCTGGACGCCGCCGCCCTCGACACCCACGAGCTGTGGCGGGCCCTGGAATCCCAGTACTACGGCGCCTTCGTCACCACCGCCGAAGGCCCCAGCCTGGACCTCCTCGGCTGCGACCTCGGACTGCCCCGCCGCGAACTCCGCGCCCGCGGCCCCGTCCTCCTCGCGCTCGCCGCCCCGGAGGACGACCGGCGGTACGGCCTCCCGCAGGGCACGCTCCTCCTGACCGTGCCCGAGGCCGACGAGCCCGTCCTGGCCTTCCGGAGCACCGGAGCCGCCCTCCTCACCGCGGAGCGGAAGACCGCCACCGTCGAGGCCGAGGCCATCGCGCGAGGTGCCGAAGGGAACATCGCCAGCGGCCGGAAGCTGCGCCTCGACCCCGACTGGGCCCGGCACAACCTCGACCTGGGCACCGCCGAGATCGAGGGCGTCGCCCAGCAGACCTTCGGCGGCGGGGACCTCGGCGAGTCCGACGCCGCCTACCGGGCCCGGCTGCTCGGCGTCCCCCGCACCGTCTGGACCCAGGAAGCGCTGCTCGCCCAGGTGCTCGACGTGAACGGCGTACGCGACGCGGCGATCTTCGATCCCCTCGGCGGCGTCGAGGCCACCCGCCACACCTACGGAACCTTCCGCTTCGGCAGCCGCACCTTCTCCGGAGAGCGCCGGACCGGCTCCCCCTACTTCTTCGACCTTGTCGTCGCCGCCGAGCCCGGCTGGCCCTGGAACAGCGGCGAGGCGCACGTCACCGGCGTGTACGACGAAGTCCTCGACGTCGTACGGCAGTGGCGGCCGGTGTCCGTCTTCCCCGACATCCTCGCGGCCAACCAGGTCGACGTCGGGATGCGCGCCACGCTGGTCGTCGAGGCGGGCCACGACGGGGAAGCCGTCAAGGGCGCGATCCTCGACGCCGTACGCGCCTCCGTCAACCGGCTCCGGCTCGGACACGGCGTGCTCTACTCCGACGTCGTCCTCAGCGCCCGCACCGCCGCCGGCGTCACGGACGTCCAGAACCTGCGGCTGCGCCGCTTCGCCCCCGCGTTCGGACAGACCTCCTACGGCGGAGGGACCTACGGCGCCTCCCAGGAACTGTCCGTGGGGGAGAACCTGGACCTGGCCCCCGACGAGATCGCCCGCTTCTCCGTGGACACCTCCATGGCCGACCTCCGGGTCGTGGTCACATGAGCACCAAGCAACCCTGCGGCCACTCCCACCCCAGCCTCCGCGCCCCGCTGCCGGACGGCGCCCTCGCCGTCATGCGGGACGCGCTCCCCGCCCCGTACGACCGGGGGATGGAACGCATGACCGTTCCGCTCGACACCCCGCAGGACGGCGGGCCGGTCACCGTCCCCGCCTACGACTTCGACCGCTACGAACGCTTCTACGGCAGGCCGCCCGCCTCCCCCCGCTATCTGCTCGCCCCCCGGCAGGACGTCACCGAACCCCTCACCGTCCGGGTCGCCTTCACCCGGGCCACGGGCGCGGAAGCGGAGCACGACGAGCACGTGGAGCACGTGGAGCACGTAGACGTACGGATCCCGGCGGGACACCCGGGCGGACGCGCCGTGACGATCCCGATCCCCGGCCGCGCGGCCGAGGTCACCGACCGGCTGCGGCTGGCGAGCCTCGCGCCCCTCGCACCCGCCACCACCTTCGGCACCGTCACCTGGGAGGTCACCGCCCTCCTCGGGAACCTGGCCAAACTGCTCTGGGTCATCGGCGCGGAACACGAAATCGTCGCGGAGCAGCTCCGCGACGTGACGGCCCAGCGGAACACCGAAACCGCCCACGGCGTGAGCCTCGACCTCCTCGGTCTCGACCTGGGCGCACCCCGCTTCCCGCCCCGGCCACACACCGTGGACGGCGCGACGATCGCGCTCTTCCACCTCGACGACGTCCCGCCCTCCGACTCCGGCGAACTCCCGGCCATCGGCGCCGAGGTGACCACGGTCACCGACGCCGCCGCGCCCACCCGGCAGGGCGTGAACAAGGGCGCCCGCAGCGGCCGGACCGGGCGTTTCGCGCACGCCTTCGGCTTCGGACCGGGCGAGAGCGTCATCAGCGTCGCCGACGCTCCGGCCTTCGCCCTCCCGGCCACCGCCGACTTCACCGTCGAAGCCGTCGTACGACCTGACGGGACCGCCGCGACCGGGGCGACCGCGCCCGGGGCCCCCGGCGTCGTCGTCGCCAAGCAGGAGAAGCCCGGTACTCCCGAGGCCAAGGGCTGGGCCCTGACGTTCGGCACCTTCCGTGGCATCGACCACAACCTTCGCTTCTCCGTCTCCGACGGCCGTCGCACGGTCGAGGTGTTCGCCGACCGCGACCTCGCCGACGGCGCCTTCCACCACGTCGCCGGCGTGCTCGCCCGCGAGGCGGAGACCGCCGCCGTCCTGCTCCACGTCGACGGACGGGAGGTGGCCCGCAAGGGAACCGAGACCTCCCTCGGCGTGCTGACCAGCACCGCCAAGCTCGTGATCGGCCGGGCCACGGACACCCCGGAGGAAGCGGCGAGCAGCACGCAGTACACCGGTCTGATCGAGGAGGTACGGCTCTCCAGCGCCGCCCGTGACGCCTTCGACCCCGTCACCGGCGAACCCGACGAGCAGTACCGCCGCAGGCTCCGGATCTTCCACCGCTGGCTCCTCCCCACCCCCGACGGGCTCCAGGCCGCGGTGAACGCGGCGGCCGGACCGGTCGCCGACCCGGACAACCCGGACGAACCGGGCGACCCCGAACCCTTCGTGGTACGGGAACGGACCGAGGTGCTCGCCACCGGCGGACGCAACCTTCGCGTCCTGCCGACCCAACTCCCCGTGAGCCAGTCGATCACCGCCGAGGGCGCCTTCGGCACACCCGAGGAGACCGCCGTCGGCACCGCCGCCCGCGACGAACCCGACTTCGACCCCGCCTGGCTCCTCAGCCACCCCGACCGGCCCGGCCTCACCTTCGCGGACGACGAGAACAGCCGCAGGATGCAACTCGGAGTCGTCCGCGCCCTGGACGCCCTCCTCGACCGCCTCGCCGCAGGCCCGGACCCAGGCCCGGACCGAGGCCCGAACCGAGGCCCGGACCGCCCCCCGGGTGACGCCCCCGCGCAGCCCGCCGGTACGGCCGCCGCCGCCGGCACCCTGCGCGTCCTCAAGGCGTACGACCCCACCGCCACCGGCCTGCACGGCGTCGGCCGCGCCGTGCTGCTCACCCACGAGCCGACCATCGGCCCCGCACGGCTCGGCGCGCTGGCGCACGCGGCCGGGTTCGGCTGGGTCCACCACACCAGGGACGGCCACATCTACGCCGCCCAGCCGCGCGGCGACGTCTTCCGCATCGTCACGCGGCCCACGGAGGCGCCTCCCGGTCAGCCGGACGTCACGGAGGGCGGCGCGCTCGTCCTCGGCATCGAGCCCGACCCCTCCCGCCTCCCCGACGCCGAGGTCCACTGGTCCGTGCTCCGCTCGGGAGCGGGCGACGCCGTCTTCCCGCCGCGCGAACCGGGCACCCTCCGCGCCCGCGCCGCCGGCGACGTCTCCGTCCGCGTCGAGGTCGTCCGCCACGGCCACGTCGGCAGCGGCACCCGCGTCCTCCGGATCGGCCTCTCCGACTCCTCCCTCTCGGCCGGACACGCCATCAGCGGCACGGGCCGCCGGGACGCCACCGAGGCGGCCGCCGCCGGGCCGCCCACCCCCGGCTTCGACCCGCGCATGCTCCGCGTCCGCACCGACGACCTGACCCAGCCCCCGCGCCGCGTCGCCTACGGCACCGAGCCCGGCAACCGCCTGACGCAACGCGTCACCGCCGCCGCCCTCGACCGCCTGCTCGACCTCCTCTCGGACACACCCGGCAACCTCCTCGTGCTCACGTCGTACGTCCCCGAGGCCCCGACCGCACCACCCCCGGACGACCCCACCCCAGCCGACCCCGACACCGCCCTCCACACCCAGGGCCGCGCGCTGCGCCTCCGCCACCCCACGCTCACCGCCCCGGCCCTCGCGGCACGAGCGTTCGCCGCCGCCTTCGACCACATCCGCATCGACGCACCCCCGCCCACCGAGCCGGACGAACCGGAGACCGTCCGCGTCGCGGTCGCACCCGGCGAACAGCTCACGGTGACCGCACGAGCCGGGCCCGAAGCCGAGGATCCCGTACCACTCCGGCCGGGAGCAGAGGATCCCGTACCGCTCGGGACCGAAGTCGAGGATCCCGTACCCCTCCACGTCGAAGCCCGCCGCTCCCTCCTCGTCGAGGTCGACCCCGCCGCCGAACCCTCCGCCGCCTGCTTCGCCGCCGACGGTTCGCGGGTCTTCCTCGCCGAACCGGGCACCCACCGGATCACGTCCTTCGCCCTCGCGGCGAACCCCCCGCGCCCCGCACCCCGGATCCGCCTGGACACCTCACGCCGGGTGGCCCCCTTCCCCGGAGCCCTCGCGTTCGGCGGCGGCCACCTCTTCGTGGCGCACGAAGCGCTCAACCGCATCGCGGTCCTGACCCCCGCGACGCTGGAACCGGCCACCACCCCACCGGGCGACCTCACCTGCCCCGGACCGGCCGCGCTGGCGACCGACACCACCCGGCTCTACGCCGGCTGCGGCGACAGGACGCTGCGCGCCTTCGCCCTCACCACCGGCGCGCAGGCGGCCTCCTTGGCGTTGCCGGCCGCGCCGCGATCCCTCGCGGTCGCCGCCGACACCCCCTCCCTCTTCGCCGTCCTGGACGACGGCCGATGGTGCCGCGTGGAACGCTCGCCGCTGGCCGTGCGCGAAACGGTCGACACCCAGGACCCGAACGCCCACTCCCTCGCCGTCACGGCGAACGGGAAGAAGCTCTACGTCATCTGCCCCGGACCGGGCCGCCCCGCCGGCGCGGCGAGGATCCTGGCCTACCGTCCCCCGGACCGGAACCCGAAGGTCGTCATCGACGGATTCCCGTCCGGCACCGAGCCGGTCGCACTGACCCTCAGTGGCGACGGGAAGCTGCTGTACGTGGCGACGGAAGGCCCGCCCCCGGCGACCGGCCGGGTGTACGTCGTCGACGTCGCCACCGACAGGCGCCTGCCGCAGACGTTCAGCCCAGGCCGGGGCGGGCCCGCCCTCGCCGCGAGCCCGTCCGGCGCCGCGTACCCGCCCTGCCTCGTCATCGCCCCGCGCCACGGAGGCACCGTGCTCCTCGCGGATCCGGCACCGCTCGCCGCGAACCCGCCCGGCCCGCCGCGGCTCGACGCGGAGCTGCCGCTCGGCACCGGTCTGGGCGAGGTCCTCGCCTGGTCGTCCACCCCGGACGGCCACGGCGCCGCCGAACCGGAGACGCCCGGCGCCCCGGTGAGCGCGGTCGCCGGTGTCGTGCCCGGACGGGTCCTGCTCCGGGCCATGTACCTGCCCGCCGAGGGGCTGCGGCCCTACCAGTGCGAGGTCCGGCTCAAGCCCGCGCTGGAGTCGAAGCCGGGCGTGGTCGTCACGAGGGAGCAGTACGACCTGGTCCTCAACGTCCTCAACTGGTTCCACCCCCTCGGCGTGGAATGCCGCACGGACCGCCTGCGGGCGTCGGCGGGACTCGACGGCGAGGGCGCGGACGGGCCGCGCCTGTACACCGTCCCGGCGTACCACGTCGCCGACCCCTTCTCGTCCCCCTTCATCCGTCTACGCAAGGACGGCCGTGATGATTGAGCGCTACGTACCCAAGTTCAGCCACAAGGACTGGATCGACCATCAGGACCGTGTCCAGGCGGGTGGCAAGGACGGTCTCAACAGCCGGTTCCACCGGCTGGAGGAGGAGTTCGCCGGTCTCGCGGACAACCAGATCAACCGGATCCTCGACGTGCTGGGGGCGCCGACGAGACATCTCACGCTCGTCCCCGCCCTCATCCGCTACACGGACGCCGAGGCCGAGGTGCCGCCCTGGGCACAGAGCGTCGACAGCGTCGAGAAGCCGGACGGCGAGACGGAGGCGCACGGCGTCATGAACGTGCTGCTGCCGGACGGGGTCTTCGTACGCTCCCTGCTCGTGACGGGCGACAACCAGTCCAGTACGGGCACGCTGACGGTGACCCTCAAGAGCCGGAAGATCGACAACACCGGCGGGGGCGCCAAGGCGCTCATCACCTCCACGGCGCTCGACATCCCCGCCGTGCCGAGCACGGAGGTGAAGATCCAGAACGACGCGAACCGCTACTTCCTGACGGTCGATGTCGAGCGCGCGGAGGCGAGCGAAACGGTCAGTGTGTTCTGCGTCCAGCTCGTCTACCAGTGACCGTCCGTCCGGAACGGTCTTCGGCACCCCGGGAGAGGAGACGGACATGTCACCCGTGCAGCCCCCTGAAGCGCAGGACGGCGCCAGCCAATTCGACCCGGGGACACGCAAGTTCGGTGTGTGGGGAGACTGTAGCTCGGGCAACGGCGTACTCGGCAGCAGCGGCAACGCGGGCACGGCGGAGGATCCGATCGGTGGCGTCGCGGGTGTCCACAACCGCTCCGGCGGCGTAGGGGTGGTGGGCCGGTCCCGGCATCCCGGCGGAGGCACCGGAGTCGTCGGCATCAGTGCGGGCGGGGTCGGCGTGTCGGGCGTCAGCGAGGGCGCCGGCGCCGGCGTGTCGGGCACCGGCGTCCAGGGCCCGGGCGTCCACGGCACCAGCACCCAGGGCCCCGGAGTGACCGGTACGGGCGGATCCGGCCACCCCGGCGTGACCGGCACCGGCACGGACGCCCCCGGCGTGGCGGGCACGAGCACCCAGGGCGCGGGCGTGTCCGGCACCGCCACCGGGTCGGGACCGGGACTGCGCGGGACCTCGGAAGAAGGCCCCGGAGTCTCCGGCGAGACCACCGGCACCGGCCCGGGCGTGACCGGCACCGGAGTCACCGGCCCCGGAGTCGCGGGCACCAGCGAACAGGCCGACGGCGTCATGGGAAAGGGCGGCGGCACGGGCGCGGGCGTCCTCGGCACCGCGTCCGACGGCCCCGGACTCTCCGGAACGAGCACCGGCGGTGCCGGAGTCCTCGGCCAGGGCGGCGGCACCGCGCCCGGCGTGGACGGCAAGGCCACGGGCGGCCCGGGAGTCTCCGGTACGAGCACCGACGGCGCGGGCGTCGCGGGCACCAGCGTGAAGGGCGACGGCGTCACCGGCCAGGGCGGAGGCCAGGGCGCGGGCGTCAGGGGCCGGGCGACCGAAGGTCCGGGCGTTCAGGGAAGCAGCACCACCGGAGCCGGCCTGCACGGCGAGGGCGGAGGGACCTCCGCGGGCGTCGAAGGCGTCGGTACGTCCGGCGTGGGCGTGCTCGGTACGAGCAGCCAGGGCGCCGGGGTCTCCGGCACGAGTACGCAGGGAGTGGGCGTCACCGGCGAGGGTGGCGGCGCGCACCCGGGCGTCGAGGGAACCGGCACCTCGGGCCCGGGCGTGTCCGGCACCAGCACACGGGACGCCGGCGTGTCCGGCACCGGAGGAGGCACCGGCCCCGGAGTCCTCGGTACGGGCACCGCCGGCGCCGGCCTCAAGGGCGTCAGCGCCAGCGGTGCGGGGGTCCTCGCCGAGAGCGCGAGCGGCGCGGGCGTCTCCGCGTCGAGCACCCGGGGCGCCGGTGTCGCGGGCACCAGCGAGCAGGGAGCGGGCGTCACCGGCAAGGGTGGCGGTACGAAGCCCGGCGTCGAGGGCACCGGAGGCGCGGGGCCCGGCCTGTCCGGCAGCAGTACGGGCAACGCCGGTGTACACGGCAAGGGCGGCGGCATGCACCCCGGCGTCAAGGGCACCTGCACCCTCGGCCCCGGCGTCACCGGCACCAGCGTCCAGGGCAACGGAGTGGAAGCCCACGGAGCCGTCGGCCTCTACGCGAAGGGATCGTCACAAGCCGCCTACCTGGACGGCGACGTCGTCATCACCGGAACCGTCTCCGACGGCGCGGCCCTCATGCGCATCGACCACCCTCTCCAGCCCGAGGACCGCTACCTCGTCCACGCGACGGTCGTGTCCTCCGAGCTGAAGAGCGTCTACGACGGCACGGTCGTCCTCGACGACGACGGCCACGCCACCGTCGAACTCCCCGACTGGTTCGAGTCGTTGAACCAGTCCTTCCGCTACCAGCTCACCTCCGTCGGCGCCCCCGCCCCCGAACTCCACGTCAGCCGCCCCCTCACCGACCACACCTTCGCGATCGCGGGCGGCGCGCCGCACCTCGAAGTCTGCTGGCAGATCACCGGAGTCCGCTGCGACAGCTGGGCCCGCGCCCACCCGCTCACCGCGGAGGAGAGCAAACCGGCGGAGGAGAAAGGCTACTTCGTCCACCCGGAACTGATAGGCCAGCCGCCGACCCGCTCCCTCGCCACACGCGTGGCGAGCGAAGCGGCCCCCAGGGAAAGTACGGACTAACACCTCCCAGACCAGCGCGAACTGACTACGATCACCCGAGAGATCACTCAGGGACCACCCCAGCCGGACCACAACCGAAGCGGAGCACGAATGCCCAAGGCCACCCCTCCGCACCCCACCCCGGCAACCCTGACCACCCTCCTCCAGGCCCACCTCACCGCCCCCCGAGCCATCAAGGACCTGCGCGACTACTTCGCCACGTACACCGGCCGCCACTTCGAACACCTGGCAGGCGGCGGCGACCGTCCGGAGACAGCCCACCGCATCACGGCAGAAGACCTGATCGCGGTCCAGACACTCTCGGTGACCGTGCCCACTGCTGTAGCGCTCGACATCCTGGAGGGCCCACTAGGCACGCGCCTCTCCGACCTGCTCCGCGCCATCCCGGTGGACAAGGACATGGCCGATGCCGAGCCCACCGACCTGTCCGGCGGCTCACCGGCGCACCAGGCATGGCATCTCCTCGTGGCCCAGCCCAAGGTCGGACCGGTCATCGCAGGCAAGCTCCTGGCACGCAAACGCCCCCGTCTGCTCCCCGTCTACGACAAGGTCGTCCGCTGCGCCCTGGGCAGCCCGACCCCCTCATTCTGGCTAGCCCTCCACACGGCCCTACGCGCCGACGACCACACCCTCCACCACCAACTCCTCGCCCTACGCCAGTCCGCCGAACTACCGGACACGATCAGCGCCCTGCGCGTGTGCGACGTAGCGGTGTGGATGGGACACCGCGCGGAGAAGCACGCCTGTCCCCGCTGACGACTTCTGCCAAGGAGGCGTGGTGTGCAGGGCAGAGGTGGCAGCATGCGGTGTCATGGCAGAGGACAGCACCCGTGCGTTTCAGGCGGGCCAGACGGGTCTCATCGTCCGGATCCCGGAGGCGGAGCCGTCCGTCCGCGGGTGGCGTGAACGGCTCGACCCCTCCGCCCAGGCCGGTGTCCCAGCCCACGTCACCGTGCTCTTCCCGTTTCTCGACGAGAGCCGGATCGACACGCTCGTCCATGCCGCTCTCGCAGACGTCCTGGTCAGCCACGATGCCTTTGACCTACGGTTCGAGCGCTGCGGACGGCTCCCGGAAGTCCTCTACCTCGCCCCGGAGCCTGACAAGCGGTTGCGGCAGCTCACGGAGGCGATCGCCGATCGCTGGCCCGAGGCTCCGCCGTACGGCGGCCGCTACGCCGAGATCGTGCCGCACCTGACCATCGCTCAAGGCCAGGAAGACACCGTCCTGGAGGAGGTCGCGGCCGACCTCGCCGGCAGCCTCCCGTTCACGGCTCACGTCTCGTCGGTGGAACTCATCGTTCACGACGGCACGAAGTGGCAAGAACGAGCATCGTTCGCGCTCGGAGGGTGAACCAGTTCAGGGACGGGACAACAGCGCTGTACAGCGTGTTGCAGCAGGCGCTCCTGGTGCAGGTGGGCTCGGTGAGCGGGGTCGGGGGAGACGGAGAGAGACGGACCGGATTCAGGCGGAGGCGAGAACCGAGACGGAGCGCGACTGGCTGGCCGCGATGCCCGCGGGGCTGGAGGGGACTGCCGACCGGATCCTCGACCTGTCCCGCACCGGCGGTGGCCCGTCTCCCGAGTTGCTCGCGGATCTCACGGACCGCCTGCAACGGGCGTTCCCCGACCCGGTGGACCGGGCGCTGGCCCTGCTCGGCTGGTACGGCTCCGGCAGCGGGCGCTGCTCCGGCTATCCCGTCCACGAGGGCGTACCCGGCGAACTGCTCGGCACGGTACCGATCGCCGATCTGCTCGCCGCCTTGTCCGACCCGCGGGCCGACGAGCGGCACGACGCCGGAGCCGTTCGGCACCTGGTGGGCTGGAAGACCCGCCCGCGCCAGAAACGCGACGTCGCCCGCCTGACGGAACCCCTGCGTATCCGACTATTGGCACACGCCCGCCGCTCCGAAGACTCTGACAAACAGAACCGCGCCGAACGGTGGCTGGCACCGCCGAGGGCCTGACATGCAGGCTGGTGCGTCACCTGCCGGTGGAGCCGTCAGCCTCCTCGCGGAGGATGTCGGCGTGGCCGGCATGGCGGGCCGTCTCCTTGATCATGTGGACGAGCACCCACCGCATCCGCGGTGTACCCGTCCACCGGGGCGCGACCGAGGTCGACGGTGTGAGGCGATCACGGCGCCTCTGCGGTCAGCGGTGAGAGCGGTCGCTCGAAGAAGGTTTCCAGGGCCACCGTGGCCTGCGTTCCGCTGACCCCCTCGATCGCGTAGATCCGGCGCAGTACGTCCTGGAGTTGCTCGGTCGTCGCGGTCCTGACCTTCACCAGCACCGAGGCGCTGCCGGCGATGACGTGCGCCTCCAGGATCTCGGGGAGCGCGGCGAAGGCCGGTCCCGACTCACCCATCCAGGACGTCGAGTCGACCATGACGTAGGCCAGGACGCCGCTGCCCACGGCCGCGGGGTCCACCTCCACGGAGGTACGCCGGATGACGCCGCGCTCCCGCAGCTTCCGCACCCGCTCGTGTGCTGCACCGGCTGACAGGCCGACGGCCTGGCCGAGCGTGGCGTACGGCTGTGTGGCGTCCTGCTGGAGCTGAGCCAGCAGTGCACGATCGATGTGATCCACAAATCTCCATTCGGAATCCACTAGCCTGGTCAGTATCTCATCTTGCAGGATCGGTGACAGGCTGATTCTGGTTCGGTGTATGACCGTTACCTTGAGGAGTGGACTCCATGAGCGGCGAGCGCCCGGGGCTGTACGAGATGCTGGACGACCGGTTCCGTACCGGCAGGTGCATGAACGGGGACGACGCGCTGGAGGTCCTGTTCACCGGCTGCCGTTGGGCGGAGGGGCCGATCTACCTGCCGGCCTGGCGCCAGGTGGTCTGGAGCGACATCCCCAACGACCGGATGCTGCGGTGGGACGAGGAGACCGGCTCGGTCGGCGTCTTCCGCCGCTCCGCCGGACACACCAACGGCAACACCCTCGACCGCGAGGGCAGGCTGATCACCTGTGAGCAGGGCAGCCGCCGGGTCACCCGGACCGAGCACGACGGCACCGTCACCGTGCTGGCCGACCGCTGGCAGGGCAAGCGCCTGAACAGCCCGAACGACGCGGCCGTGAAGTCCGACGGCTCGATCTGGTTCTCCGACCCGGACTTCGGCATCACCAGCGACTACGAGGGCTACCGCGCCGAGAGCGAGATCGGCGCGAACAACGTCTACCGCATCGACCCCGCCACGGGCGAAGTCCGCCTGGTAGCCGACTGCTTCGACGCGCCGAACGGACTCGTCTTCTCGGCCGACGAGCGCCAACTGTACGTCTCCGACACCCGCGCGGGCCTCGTCCGGGTCTTCGACGTACGCGACGACGGCACGCTGTCCGAGGGCACGGTCTTCGCCGACGCGGCGGCCCGCGAGAAGGCCCGCTTCGACAACCTCCGCTTCGACGACGGCGGTCGTCTCTGGGTCGCCGCCATGGACGACGGCGTCCACTGCTACGACCCCGGCGGCACCCTGATCGGCCGCCTCGACGTCCCCGAGGCGGTCGCCAACATCGCCTGGGGCGGCGCCAAGCGCAACCGCCTCTTCATCACCGCCGAGACCAGCCTCTACTCGGTGGTCATGGGCGTCACCGGCACCCACCCGACCGGCCCGGGACGACGGCCCTGGCTGGAGGCGGCGCCCCTGCCCCGATGAACTCGCCACCGATCGTCACCCTGTCGACACGGCACTCACCGCGCCGACGCGGCGGTCCCCCGGAAGGTGCGGCGGTACGCCATCGGCGAGACCCCGATCGCGGAGTGCAGGTGCTCGCGCAACGAGGTCCCGGTCGCGAAGCCGACCTGTCCGGCGATGTCGTCGACGGCCAGGTCGGTGATCTCCAGGAGGTGCTGCGCCCGGGACACGCGCTGCTGGATCAGCCAGCGCCCCGGGCTCATCCCGACTTCCTCGTTGAACCGCCGGGTGAACGTGCGCAGGCTCATCCGGGCATGCCGGGCGAGCTGCGCCAGGGTCAGCGGCTCGTGCAGGTTCTCCAGCGCCCACTGGCGCGTCGCCGACGTGCCGTTCGCGGCTGACGGGGGCACCGGATGTTCGATGTACTGCGCCTGGCCGCCGTCCCGCCACGGCGGTACGACGCAGACCCGCGCCACGTGATTGGCGACGGCCGCACCGTGATCCCGCCGCACGAGATGGAGGCAGACGTCGACGCCGGAGGCGGCACCGGCCGAGGTCAGGACGTCGCCGTCGTCCACGAACAGCACATCCGGGTCCAGCGCGACCGCCGGATACCAGGACCGGAAGACGCCGGCGACCGCCCAGTGGGTGGTGGCGGGCCGGCCGTCGAGCAGCCCGGCCGCCGCCAGGACGAAGGCACCCGTGCAGATCGACACGATGCGGGTCCCCGGCCGGACCGCCGCGAGGGCCTCGGCCACGGCCGGCGGCAGCTCGCGCGAGAGCCGGGAGATGTCGAACGGCGGCAGCAGCACCGTGTCCGCCGTCGCGAGGACCTCCGGGCCGTGCGCCACCGTCACCGAGAAGTCGGAGTTCGTGGCGACGGGGCCGCCGTCGACGGAGCAGGTCACGACCTCGTACCGGTCCTGGAGCGCGCCGAGGATCCGGCTCGGGATGCCGAGCTCGAAGGGGTACACCCCGTCCAGGGCGAGGACGACGACACGATGGACAGCGGTGGTCATGGCACGATCCCGTCGGAAGTTGTCATTCATGCCATGGTACGGGGGAGCGGCTCCGGCAAGGCTGGTGCACATGACGAACCCCACCACCCCAAACTCCACTCCCACCACGCCCACCATGCGCGCCATCAGCCAGAACACCCACGGCACCCCCGACGTCCTCGCGGAGGTCGTCGTGCCCCGGCCCGCGCCCGCCCCGGGCCAGATCCTCGTCGCCGTCCGCGCCGCGGGCGTCAACCCGACCGACTGGAAGCACCGCGCCGCCGGGCTCTTCCTCGGCCGTCTGCCGCTGGTCCTCGGCTGGGACGTGTCCGGCGTCGTCGAGGCCGTCGGCTTCGGCGTGACCGTGTTCAAGCCGGGGGACGAGGTCTTCGGGATGCTGCCCTACCCGCACGGCGTCGGCTCCCACGCGGAGTACGTGACGGGCCCCGCCCGCGGCTTCGCGCACAAGCCCGCCGGCATCGACCACGTCCAGGCCGGAGCCCTGCCGCTCGCCGCCCTCACCGCCTATCAGGCGATCGTCGACACGGCCGCGGTCCGCCCCGGACAGCGTGTCCTGGTCCACGCGGCCGCCGGTGGCGTCGGCCACCTCGCCGTCCAGATCGCCAAGGCCCGCGGCGCGTACGTCATCGGCACCGCCAGCGCGCCCAAGCACGACTTCGTCCGCTCGCTCGGCGCGGACGAGGTCATCGACTACCGCACCACCGACTTCCGCGACGCCGTCCAGGACGTCGACATGGTCCTCGACCCGCTCTCCGGCGACACCCGCGCCCGCTCCCTCGACGTCCTGCGCCCCGGCGGCGTCCTGGTGTCGCTCCTGCCGGGGACCGACCCCGACGAGGCCGCGAAGGCCGCGGCCCGCCAGGTCCGCGTCGAGACCCTCCTCGTCGAGGCCGACCACGCCGGCATGAACGCCGTCGCCGACCTGGTCGCCTCCGGCTCCCTGCGCGCCCACATCGAGGCCGTCTTCCCGCTCGCCGAGGCGGCCAAGGCCCACGCCCTGGGCGAGACGGACCGCACCACCGGCAAGATCGTGCTCACCGTTTCCTGAACCTGAACTGGAAGCAGACCCCAGGGCCGGTAGCCGGGCTTGGCCCCCGACGTCACCAGACGGGGCGCCAGGGTGGGATCGAGTCTCCGGCCAGCGCGCGGATGAGCGCCGCGAGTTCGGCACGCGGAACGTGATGGCCGGCTTCGTGGAGCTGCTTCGTCACCTGCGCCTCCAGTTCGTGCAGGGTCCGCCCGGCCACCGTCAGGTGCTCCCGCGCCTTCGCGGTCAGGACGACGAGCTTCCGGCGCCCGCCGGCGGGGTGCGGTTGCCGCTCGACGTAACCCCGCTTCTCCAGGTCGTCGATGATCTGGCCGGCGGCCTGCTTGGTGACCCCGAGTCGCTCCGCCAGCTCGCTGCTCGTCGCGCCGGAACCCCGTAGCGCCTGGAAGACGAGCCCGTGCATGGGCCGCAGATCGTCGTAGCCGGCGGCGTCGAGACGGCTCACGAACTCGGAGAGGACGAGCTGGAAGGCCATACCGAGCAGGAAGGTGAGCTCGGCACGCTCAAGGGGGTCAGGAGTCTCCACCGGTTCATCTTGACACACCTGAATAAAGCGCCTTTACTCGCAGCGAGTGAGTAAAGGCGCTTTACGCGGGAGGAACACGCAGATGCGGATGCACGTAGTCAGTGAGAGCGAGCAGCGGACGACCACGACGCCGGCCGGCTCGATGTTCGGCCTGGCCGGACCCAGCCAGGGCAGTGCCGAGGTCAGCACCTGGCGGGTGGCACTCGGCGCGGACTCCGCCACGCCGGTGCACATCATCGACCGCGAGCAGGTGTGGATGCCGCTGTCGGGCGAGTTCGAGATCGAGACGGACGGCGACACCGGATACGCCAAGCCCGGCCAGGCCATCATCGTCCCCGCCGGAGCCGTACGGCGGCTGAAGGCCGCGCGCGGCCCGGCGGAGGCACTCGTCGCCATGCCCGTGGGCGGCAAGGCGATGATGCCCGGCGGCGAGGACAAGATTCCGCTCCCGTGGGCCGAGTGACCCGATAGCGACCCGATACCGAACGATGCCGATGCACGGGTGTCGCGAGCGGGCCGCCCGCTCCGTCCTCGGTATACCGGTGGTGGCCTCGGAGGACTGTGCACAGCAGTAGGGAGCACCACCATGACGCTTCAGCGGATGGACAACGTCGGGATCATCGTCGAAGACCTGAACGCCGCCGTCGCCTTCTTCACCGAGCTGGGAATGGAGGTCGAAGGCAGGGGGCGGATCGAGGGCCTCTTCGCGGACCAGGCCGTCGGAATCGACGGAGTCCGTAGCGAGATCGCGATGATGAGGACCCCGGACGGCCGCGGCAAGCTGGAGCTCGCGCGGTACGACACCCCCGCGGCGATTGGCGACGGCTCGCACCACCCGGCGCCGAACACGCTGGGCCTCCACCGGGTCATGTTCGCCGTCGACGACATCGACGACACCCTCGCCCGTCTGCGCCCCCACGGCGCCGAACTGCTCGGCGAGGTGGCGCGGTACAAGGACATCTACCGCCTCTGCTACCTCACCGGCCCCTCGGGCATCCTCCTCGCCCTGGCCGAACAGATCGGCTGACGGCCGCGGCCCTTCGGGCCGGCCCTCACACGGAGGTCGGCCGGCCCGTCGGGATCGCGGCCTCGATGTGGGCGAGGTGGGCGGCGAGGATCTCTTCGAACGCGGCGTGGCGGTCGACCCCGAGGGGGCGGAGGTCGCGGCCGAAGTGGGCCAGGGCGGGGAAGCGTTCGGGGTCGGCGCCGAGTACCGCGACGCGGAACAGCTCCATGCCCTGCTCGTACTCCTCCGGGGTGATGGTGCTGACCCCCGCCTCGGAGGCGATGAGCGAGGCGATGAGGACGGCGAGCCGGTGATAGCGCGCCGGGATCTCCTCGTCGGGCAGTCCCGACGCGCGCAGGGCCTGTAGCGCCTCTTCCATGACCAGCCGCGAGCCGGCGCCGCCCGACGCGTACCGTCCCCAGACCGCCGCGAGCTGGGGCTGCTGGCCGAACGCCTCCCTCACGCGCAGGGCCAGGGTGGTGATGCGCTGCTTCCAGTCGCCCTCGGCGCGGTAGCCGTCCATGGAAGCCAGGAGGATCCGGTCGGCGACCGCGCGTAGCAGCTCCGTCTTGCTGCGGAAGTGCCGGTACAGGCTGGAGGAGTCGGTCCCGAGGGTCGCGGCGAGCTTGCGCACGCTGAACGACTCCGTGTCGCTCGTGCGCAGCAACTCCGCTGCCGCATCCAGGATCTCCTCGGTCGACCAACGCCTTCGACCTGCCATTTCGCCCCTCTCGTCGCACTCATTCTAACCATGCACTTGGTGTTGCACGCGCTGCGTGCATAATGAGGACATGAGCGTGCCGAGCGTCGCGGCAAGACCGGGCCGCCGTGGAGTTCGCCTCGAAAGCCATGCGAAAGGACGGATGTCGTGGGGAAGTTACTGGATCCGACGGCGCTGGACGCCGCCTTGGAGAACGTCCACCAGGCCGGGATGCCGGGCCTGTTCGCCGAGGTGCGTGACGGCGACCAGGTCTGGCGCGGTGCGGCCGGGGTCGCCGATGTGGCCACCGGCCGCCCCGTCACCGCCGACATGCGGCACCGGGTCGGCAGCATCACCAAGACCTTCACCGCCGCCGCGGTTCTCCAGCAGGTCGAGGCCGGTCGGATCGGTCTCGACACACCGATCGGCCGGTACCTGCCGGGTCTGGTTCCCGGCGCACGCGGTGACGCGATCACGGTCCGGATGCTGATCAACCACACCAGCGGCCTCGCCGAGTACCTCCCGTACGCCTACCCCTCGTTGAAGGCGTTCCCCTCCCTCGCGGACACCAGCCCCCAGAGCCTGGACGACCACCGCTACACGCTCTTCGACCGCACCGAACTGATCGAGCTGGGCGTCGCCGCCCCTGCCGTCGGCACGCCGGGCGGCACCCTGGGCGTGTACTCCAACACCAACTACCTGCTCCTCACCCAGCTCCTGGAGCACGTGACCGGCACGACGGCCGAGCGGTACATCACCCGGAACGTCATCGAGCGCGCCGGACTCCAGGACACGGCCTTCCCCGCCGGACCGCACATCGACGGCCCCCATGCGCGGCACTACGAGGCGTGGTTCGGCATGATCGACCCGCCGCGTGACTACAGCGTCTACGACATGTCATGGGTGGGGCCCGCGGCCTCGCTGATATCGACCGTCGCGGACCTCAACCGCTTCCTCGCCCTGCTGCTGGCCGGCGAGATCATCAGCCCGTCGTCGCTGGCACAGATGCAACGCACGGTCAGGATCGTCTCCCAGGAGGGAAAGACGGTCGACTACGGCCTCGGTCTGTACCCGATGGAGACGCCACATCCTCGCACCGAGCAGCGCACTGAGCAGTGCACCTTCTGGGGCCACGGCGGCACGGTCTGGGGTGCCGGAGCGCTGGCCATGATCCGTGCCGACGGCCGGCGGCAGATGGCCGTCGCGGTGAACCTCCAGCGGTGGAACAGGCTCGACACCTCCGGCAAGCCCGAGCCCCACCCCATCGACGAAGCGCTCGCGGCCCTGTACCGCGTGGCGATGTACGGCTGACACCTCACCCGATGCAGGACCACATCAGGAAGGACGTCCCCGCATGACCGTCACCCCGATCGAACTCTTCGGATCCTTGATCCACCTTCACCCCAGCGGCCGGATCGACACCGAGCAGCCCGCCACGGACACCGAGCTGGAGCGGGACGGCTGGCTGCTGATGGTCGCCCACGCGGAGACCGACGACGACGTCCACGGCGACCACTGGGAAATCCACACGGAGGCGGACGAGTTCGTCTCCTGCCTCACCGGCGGCATACGCGTCATCCTCCGCCCGGACCAGCCGGGAGACGAAGAGGAGGAGATCGCACTGCCGGCGGGAACCGCGGCGATCGTGCCCCGAGGCCGATGGCACCGCCTCGCGGTGGACGCCCCGAGCACCATGATGGCCGTCACCCTGCCCCGCGGCACCCACGAGGAAAAGCGCACCGAAGGCTAGCCCGAAGCCCCACCCGCGGGCCGCAGACAGCCAGAGACCGGTGAGTGGTCCGGCCCTGCCCAAGGACCGGACCACTCACCACGGGCTACTCCTCGCTAGGAGGCGTCGCCCGTCGGGTGGAAGTTGATGCGTTCGCTGATGACGGGGAAGCCGGCCTTCGCGAAGTTCGCGGCCATGGGGAAGTTGCCCTGGTCGGTCGCTCCGGTGATGAACTCGGCGCCCTGCTCGACGAGGTGGTGCGTGCACTCCGCGAGGAGGTCGTAGGCGTAGCCTCGGCCGCGCTGTTCCGGTACGACTCCGATGAAGCCGATCGTCGGACCGGAGGGGTTGTGGGCCGGGATGTGGATGCCGGCCAGCTCGCCCTCCGGCGTGCGAGCGATCTGCCACCACTCCCGCGGGGAGGGGCACCAGTGGAAGAAGTCGAGCTCCTCCTGGGCTGCCCGGTCGAGTCCGCCCTCCTCGATGGCCCGGATCGCGTGGGCGTCCAGGGTGACGGAGTGGATACGGCGCAACGCGTCGAAGAACGCGGCGTCGTCCGGCTCGGCGCTGAACCGCAGGCGTCCGGGCCGCTCGGGCAGACCTCGCTCCGGAGTCCAGCGGTACAGGAAACGTTCCACCAGGAGCTCGTACCCAGCGGCTCGCGCGGCGGCGAAGCGCGCCTCGGCGCTGGCGCGCAGGTCGGCGCTGTCCCGCCAGCCACCGGGCAGGTTGATCTCGAGTTCGACCTGCCAGGGAGCGGAGCGGAGCAGCTCGACCCCGGCCTCCTCCTCGCCCTCGGCCACGTCGAACCAGTTGATGTTGACAGGCTCCGAGTCCTCGGGCCCGCCCCACCACGCCCCGCGCGCGACGACCTCGCCGTCGCGCAGGGCGACGCGCTTCCACTCGGTACGGAACTGGGTGCGCCGATGCTTCTCACGGGCGCCCAGCGGGTCGGGGAGTGCGTCGAAAAGATGAGCGTCGCTCGCGGAGAGCGCGCGGATGACCAGATCGGTCATGGATTCCTCCGGGAAAAAAGCTGCTTGGAGCGCTCCCGGTCAGAACTCGCGAATCACGCCGGGACAGCGAACGAGGGAGCGCTTGGTGAAAGATCTGAACCGCACAGCACTCGCCTCCTTCCATCCGTCTCAGGGCGTGCAGCCACACAGTACGTGATCTTCCGCGGATCCGCCCACGAATTACCGCGAGGTTCGAACGAAGTCTCGATCACGGGGTCGGCGGGGCCGTCAGCGCCGCGACGAGGCGGGCGAACTCCGTGCGTTGCCGGGCGGTCAGGGTGGCGTAGAGCGGTGTCTGGAGTTCGTCGGTGAGGTGCTCGGCGCGCTGCCACCGGGGGATCAGGGTCTCGGGGGCCGGTGTCGGCTCCGGCCAGCCGTAGTGGCGGGCCTGGTCGACGCCGAGGTTGACGGTCATCGCTTCCCAGGCGCTCAGCCCGCTCGCCCGTACCGCCGCCAGGTGGCAGGCGCCACGGTGCTCGCGCAGAACGTGGAGGCGCTGCATGGCCGCACCGACGGGGTCGTCGGCGGGGCAGGGCAGCGTATGCCACCCGGCGAACAGGGGGAGTGCGTCGGCGTCGGCGGCGTCGATCAACCGCTGGGCCAGGTCGTTGACATGTTCCACGTCGACGTCAGCGGGGATGTGGGCCCGCCCCCACGCACGGACCGCCTGCGCATACAGCTCGGCGGCTTCCTCCGCCCGCATCGCGGAACGCCCCGCCAGCCAGCCCGCGGTGACCAACTCCGGGCCGAGGAAGCCCTGCACCGCCTGGACCACTTCGACCGGCACCTCGCCGAGCACGCCGAAGCGGCCCCGGCAATAGAAACCGCGGCCCGGGGGAAAGCCGGCGTCCCGTCCCACGGCGGCGGTCGCCTCGTCGGACATGAACTCGTCACCGAAATCGTGGATGGGCCGGGCGACGGCCGCGATGCAGCTCAAGATCTCCATGCGCTGACGGTCGCTCATCACGAAACAGCAGGTCAAGGGGATCTTTCCTGAGGTGACCCTTTAGGTAACCTCACGCTTCATGCTCGATCTCCGCCGTCTGCACATGCTCAGGACCGTCGCCGCCCGAGGCTCCATCACCGCGGCCGCGCGATCGCTGGAACTGTCCGCCGGGGCCGTGTCCCAACAGCTCTCCGCGCTGCGGCGGGACGTCGGCGTCGAACTGCTGCGCCCCGACGGGCGCACCGTGGCGCTGACGGAGGCGGGACGGACCCTCCTCGACCACACCGACCGGATCCTCGCCGCCGTACGGGAGGCGGAGAACGCCGTCGCGGCCGTCAAGGGAACGGTCGGCGCGACCGCCACCCTCGCAGGGCTGCCGTCGACGGCCTCCCGGATCCTCGCCCCCGCCCTGGACGCCCTGCGCACCCGCCATCCAGGGCTCACCCTCACCTGCCTGATCACCGACCAGGCCCAACTGCGAGAACTCACCCTCGGCACCGTCGACGTGGTGGTAGGACAGCGGTACCACCACCTCCCCGACGCCACACCCCAGGGCATCGAGGTCACATCCCTCCTCGACGACCCCCTGCTCATCGTCACGGCAGCAGACCGAGCCGACGAACACCCCGTCCCCCTCCGCGAACTGGCCACGCGCGACCTCGTCCTGCCACCGCCCACCACGGACTGTGGCCAAGCCGTCCTGCACGCCTGCCACCAGGCCGGCTTCACCCCCACGCCCCGCTACGTCACCGCCGACATCGCCGCCCAGCTCACCCTCGCACGATCCGGCCTCGCCACCGCGCTCGTCCCCCGAACGGCCATCGACCCGACGGCATCCGGAATCCGCACGACCCCCATCGAGGACCGCCCGATCACCCGCCTCCTGTTCGCCGCGACCCGCTGCACCGAAACCCCGAACCCGACAACCACCGCCGTCGTCACGGCCCTGCACACCGCCGCCCACGCCCACCACCACCCGTGACCACCGCTCCCAACCCGCGCCTTCCAGCGCCTAGTTCGTCGTGACGCGGACCTGGTCGATGACCCAGTACCAGTTGTTCTCGCCGGTGTAGCGGAATCTCACGCGGACGTTGGTGGCGCCGGTCGGTACGTTCAGCTGGAGTTGCTCGGTGCGGGAGAGGGCGTCGCTCGTGTAGGTCTTCACGCTGATCGGGGTTCCGCCGTTGTAGCTGACCAGCACCTCGCCCTTCTGGGGGCTTTCCTGGAGGTAGTGGGTGACGTAGGTGAGGGTGGCGGTTCGGCCGGCGGTGACCGGCCAGGCGGGGCTGATCAGGGTGGAGTCGAAGGTGCCGGTGCGGGGGGCGTCGTACCACTCGTCGCCGTCCGCTACCGCGAAGACGTCGCGCGCGCGGACGTTGGACTCGCGTGACTGGTCGGGGGCCGCCTTGGTCCAGAACTCGTCGGTGGTGAACGTCCAGCCGCGCCACTCGGTGACCCCGCCCGTACCCATCCGGGAGTTGTCGACGGACCAGCCCGCGGGCGGGGCGTGCGTGAAGCCGACGACGCCCGCGCCGATGTGCGTCTCGTCGACCGGCCCCTGGAGCTGCGCGCGCAGGGCGTCGAAGTCGTCCGGGGAGGGCTGGGAGAGAGGGCGGCCGTCGAGTGCCCAGGCGGGGTCGATCGGGATCCCCAGGTGCGCGAGGGCAGAGGCGGCGACATCGGGCAGCTTCACGTCGTACCGGACCGAACCCGGTGCCGTGGTGCCTCCGGTGGCGATGACGAACGTCTGCCGCTCGGGCCAGCTCGATCCGCCGTGACCGCCTCCGTCGGTGTGACCGTGGTCCGTGGTCACCATGATCAGCCAGTCCTCGGAGGCGTACGAGGCCCGGGACTTCACGGCCGCCACGATCTCGCCCACCCTGCCGTCCACACCATGGATGGCGTCCAGGTACGCCTGGCTCGCCGCGCCGTGGTTGTGGCCGGCGTGGTCGACGTCGTCCAGGTGGACGAAGACGGCGTCCGGGTTGGCGTGACGCAGCTGGGCGACGGCCCGGGAGGTCGTACCGGCGTCGTACTCGGCACCGGGCGTCGAGATCCGGGTGTCGACCTTGGCGGAGAGGATCGTGTCGGTGATCGAGTTCCAGGAGGCGACCGCGTACGTGGACAGCGAGGGCCTGGCCGTCTCGATACGCGTGAGGAAGTCCGGGTACTGGGCCAGCCTGTGCCCACCGAACGAGTTGTCCCTGACGTTGTGCTTGTCCGGCCAGACCCCGGTGAGGGCGGTCGACCAGCCAGGGCCGGACATTGTGGGCGCCATGGGCTGCGCGTAGAGGGAGCTGGTGGCGGTGAGGCCCTGCGCCATCAGAGACTTGAGGTGCGGGGCGTCGGCGTCCCTGACCCGCTTGAGCAGCGTGCCGTCGAGTCCGATGACGAGCACTTTCGGCGTACGAGCGGCGGCGCGGGCCAGGGTGGCGAGGGGGCCGGCCGAGACCGCGAGGGCCGCGGCACCGGCGAGCAGCGAACGGCGGCTCAGGTGCATGTTCCGTTCCGTGTTCCGTTCCATGTTCCGTCTCCTGTGGGCTATCTGGGTCCTCCGGCCCGGCCGGAGGAACGGTGCGGAAGAGCGGTGGGGAAGGGCAGCGAGGGGACAACGGCCCGGGCGTCCGGAGATGCCCGGGCCGCTGGATGCCGGGTCCCGGCTAGAAGTCGTAGACCTCGATCGACCAGAGCGAGTAACCGAACGCGCTGCCCCGCTCGGTTCCGTACACGCGCAGATAGCGTCCGGAGCCGTTGAGGTTGATCAGGTCCTCGGTGCCGCCGACGCCGGCGGTCGTGGCGTGGACGGTCGTCCAGGTCGTGCCGTCGTCCGAGGTCTGGATCTGGTACGCCTTGCCGTACGCGGCTTCCCAGGCGAGCTTGACCTGCTTGAAGGAGCGCTTGCTGCCGAGGTCGACCCGGATCCACTGCGGGTCGGAGTACGTACTGGCCCAGCGGGTGGAGGCACTGCCGTCGGTGGCGCGTTCGGCGCCGAGGCCGGCGGCTTCCGTCGAGGACGCCGTGGTCGGGCGGCCTCGCGCGAGGTCCGTTCCGGTGACGGTCCACTGGAAGGTGGCGAAGCCCGAGGCTCCGGTGGTGTCGGTGACCGTGAGGGTGACGCTCCGGGATCCGACGCTGACCGGGGTGCCGCTGATCTGCCCCGTGGTGGCGTTGACCGACACCCCGGCGGGCAGCCCGGAGGCCGCGTACGTCAGGGCCGCGCCGGACGAGCTGGCCGCCTGGACCTGGATCGGGGCGATGGCGCTGCCCGCCGCGCCGGTCCTGTCACCCGGGTTCGTCACCGTCACCGTGCCGACCGAGCCGCCGTCCACGGGCGTCAGCTTGAGGCTCTGCGCGGCGACCGGGCGGGTGTCCCCGGCCGTCCCGCCGTTGTCCCAGCCGCGCTGCGGGGAGGTGAGGACGGACTGGGTCCCCTGGTCGGTGAGGCTGAGGGCGAGACCGCTGTAGCGGTTGACCAGGCGGAAGGAGCCGGTGGCGACAGAGGGGCCGCTCGTGGCCGGCGCCTGGGTGATCTCCTGGATCGCCCACTGCTGGCCGACGGCCGGGGCGGCTCCGAGCGTGCCGAGGATGACGCCGGCGCCCCACGCGCGTCCCGCGTCGCCGCCGCCCACTCCGAGGGCCTGGCCGGAGGAGGCGTTGGTGATGCTGTAGAAGCCGTCGCCGGTGGGCTTGAACCTCCACTGCTGGGCGGGGGCCGTTCCCGAGGGGGAGGTGCCGAGGGCGGAGCCGTTCTGGGCGAGGTGGCGCCCGTTCGCCGCGCCGATCCGGTAGGTGCGGCTCGCGGTGACCGGCGGGGTGGGCAGGTCGGCCGAGGAGCGCGGGGTGATGGTGATCTCGGCCCCCGTGCTGGGGCAGTCGATCAGGCAGTACGAGCGGAAGGTCTTGCCGACGATCGTGGTGCTGGTCTTGCTGACCGGGTCCAGCATCCAGCGGTACCAGGCCGCGTTCGGCACCTCGGGGACCCAGCCGATGTCGGTCCACTTCTGGGTGGCGAGGTCGTCGGTGGCGTAGAACTTCAGCGGGGTGCGGGTGCCCGTGGCCTGGGCGATGTTGTTCTGCGGGGTGCCGATGTACTTGCCCAGGTACGCGTTCCACGTGATGTTCATGACGGCCAGCTGCGAGTGGTCCGGCATGGTGCCGTTGGCGACCTGGGTCTGCACCGTCCCCTTGGTCATGGGGGAGTAGTCCTCGGCCGGGGCGGTGTAGCCGCTGCCGATGCCCTCGGACGGGATGATGTTGCTCTCCGCCCCGCCGGTCCCGGGGGTCGACCAGGCGCCGTCGTACCACTTCCTCCACGAGGAAGGCGCCATCTTCTGCGAGATGGGGGCCCGGGCCACGTGCTGGAGCCAGATCGCCTTGCCCGTCTTGTTCAGCGCGCGGCTCGCGTAGAAGACGTAGAAGTAGCCGGAGGGGTGGTCGACGAAGAGCCGCGGGTCGCCGTCCCCGTAGTAGTACGTGTCGTGCGGGAACGCGGCGGTGTCGCCGCGCTTCGTGCTGAACGGGGAGGTGATGGCCTCACCCGCGATGTTCCAGGTCTTTCCCTTGTCCTTGGAGACCGTGTAGTCGATGGAGTCGTAGTGCAGGCCGTCGCCGAAGGGCTGGGGCGTGAACTCGTTGTGCACCAGGCCGTACCACCAGCCGGTGTCGGGGTCGACCCAGACGCCGAGGAGGTCGCAGTAGTTGCGCTGCGTGTAGTGGCTTCCCGACACGTACGTCGACTTGAGGCCGGTCGGGCTGTTGTCGCAGCGCTTGGTGGTGTCGTCGTTCCGGTCGGCCGGGTCGGCCGGGTTGACCGCCGTACTGATCGGGTCCTTGGTGACGGTGTCGAAGTCCGTGCCGGAGTAGAAGTCCCAGCGGCGCGGCGCGTTGCTCTCGTACAGGGCGAGGGCGTCCTGGCTGTAGAACTTCCCGTTCGCGTCGATGTACACCGAACGGGGCGTGTCGCTGCCGTTGTGGAAGGGGACGTCGGCGCCGGCGGACAGCAGGTACTTCGGCTGCGGCGCGGTGGACGCCTGCCACTTCTGCGCCGTCTGGACCGGATCGCAGGACGCGAGGCCCACGCGCGCGTTGTTGACGACGCCGCCCTGGACGGCCAGGCACTTGCCGGACTTGGCGCTGTAGATGGTGCCGTCCGGCAGGTACCTGAACCTCTGCCGGTCGGAGCTGGAGCAGTCGTAGAGCTGGACGAGTGCGCCGGTGGCGTTGGAACCGCCGGTGACGTCCAGGCACTTGGTCTGCGCGTTGACGGTGATCGTGACGCGGCCGTCGTCCTGCCAGGTCCAGCTCTGGGCCGCGCTGCCGTTGCAGCTGTAGAGCTGGACGACGGCGCCGTTGTTCGTGTCGAAGTCGGCGTCGTCGAGGCACTTTCCGCCGATGGTGATCGCTCCGGGGCCGGCCGCGGCGGCCGCCGCGGGCGTGAGCGCGGCGGTGACGCCGGCCGCCAGGGCGAGAGCCGTGCAGGCGGCGAGTCCGGTCCGCGCGACCGGGGTTATTCTTCGTTGCACAGTTTCCTCCAGTGTGGCTACGGGACGGGTACTGCGCTGAGCGTGCTCGTCCTACCGGGCACGCTCAGGTCTTGATGTGGGCCACCAGACCTTCGATGAAGGCCGCCCACTCGTCGCGGGTCGAGGTCTTCCCCTCGACCCCGGGGCGCGTCTGCCAGGGCAGCGGGCCGCCCTCGCGGCGGTACTCCACGCCGATCGCGTCCAGCCGGAGCAGATGGGGCCGGAGCCGGTCGCGGAACTCCTCGAAGTCGCGCTCGCCGGTGCACCAGAGCGCCTCGGCTATCGCGCAGAGCCGGGGGAAGGCGTAGTAGTCGACGGTGCGCGGCGAGTCCATGTGCTCGGTCCACACGTTCGCCTGGCCGCCGAGCACCCGTGCCGCCTCCTGGGGGCCGAGCCCGCCCGGTACCGGGTCGAAGCCGTACGCGTCGCGCAGCGTGAGGGGGACGGCGAAGGGGATGGGCTCGTCCGGCAGTTCCGACTGCCGGTAGTCGAGGTAGACCTGGTCGTCCGGGCAGGACACGACGTCGAAGCCCCGCGAGGCGGCGGTACGCGCCCCGGTCATGCCCCGCCACGAGGCGACGACCGTGCTGTCGAGCAGGCTGCCCTCCAGTACGTCGTCCCAGGCGAAGACGCGCCGGCCATGCGTGGCCAGGTGCTCGGCGAGGTTCTTCAGGAACCACGCCTGGAGCTCGCTCTCGTCCCTCAGACCCCGAAGGCGCATGAGTTCCTGCGTACGCGGATCCTCGCGCCACTGGTCCTTCGGGCACTCGTCGCCGCCGATGCCGACGTACGGCGAGGGGAAGAGGTCGACGATCTCGTCCAGTACCTCACGGAAGAACGCCACCGTGGAGTCCTCGGTGTTCAGCAGATGCGGGCTGATGCCCCACTCGGTGCGCACCTGGAGCGGTTCGCCCGACACACCGAGCTCCGGGTACGAGGCGATGGCCGCCTGGGAGTGCCCGGGGACGTCGATCTCGGGCACGACGGTGATGTGCCGCTCCGTCGCGTAGGCGACGATCTCCCGGATGTCGGACCGGGTGTAGTAACCGCCGTGCGGCCTCCCGTCGCCCGGCGCCCCGTCGCGCGCTCCCAGCTGGGACTCGCGACGCCAGCAGCCGACCTGGGTGAGCCGGGGATGGCGGCGGATCTCCACCCGCCAGCCCTGGTCGTCGGTGAGGTGCAGATGCAGCAGGTTGAACCGGTGCAGCGCCAGGAGGTCGATGAAGCGCAGGAGTTGGTGCTTGGGCATGAAGTGGCGTGCCACGTCGAGCATCACCCCGCGCCACCGGAACCGAGGGGCGTCCTCGACGGTGACGGCCGGCATCCGCCACTCGCCCGGCAGCGGGGAGCGCCGGTACACGGCCGGCGGGAGGAGCTGGAGCAGAGCCTGGCAGCCGTAGAACACCCCCGCCGCGTCCCCGCCGGTGACGAGGACTCCCCGGGGGCCGCTGGCGAGGCGGAAGCCTTCGGGCGCCGACTCCCCGTCCAGGGCGAGGACGATGCGGTGCGGTCCGGCTCCGGACGGGGACACCGGGAGGCGGAGACCGGTGGCGGGCCGCAGGGCCGCCTGGAGCCAGTGTGCGACGGATGTGAGCTCGGCGGGGGCGACGATCGTCGTCGCGTCCGTGAGCGTGAACTCGCCTTCGTCCGCGCGGAACGACGCGGGGCGGGGCAGGAGCATGGGGCGTCAGCCTTTCACTGCGCCGGCGGAGACGCCGGAGACGAGCTTGCGCTGGATGAGCAGGAAGAAGACGACGACCGGCAGGGAGAAGAGGACCGAGCCGGCCATCTGCCCGCTGAAGTCGGTGCCCGTCGTCGGGTTGGTGAAGGACTCCAGCCACACCGGCAGGGTGTACTGGCTCTGGTCCTTCATGAAGGTGTACGCGACGAGGTAGTCGTTCCACGCCGCGATGAACGCGAAGACGCTGGACGCGACCACGCCCGGCGCCACCAGGGGGAACAGGATCTTGTAGAGGACCTGCCAGGTGGAGGCGCCGTCGATCCGGGCGGCCTCCTCGACCTCCGGCGGGATCGCGATGAAGAAACCCCGCATGACCCAGATGGAGAACGGCAGGACCGTGGCGACGTACGCGAGGATCAGACCGGCGTACGTACCGAGCAGTCCCATGCGGTTGAAGACGAGGAAGGTCGGGATGAGCAGGGCCGTGGCCGGCAGCATCTGGATGACCAGGATCGTCACCATGATCGTGCGCCTGCCCCGGAACCTGAACCGCGACAGCGCCGCCGCCGCGAACATCCCCAGGAGCACCGCCAGGACGACGGTGCCGCCGACGACGATCAGGCTGTTCCACAGGTTCGTGAGGAACGTCGTCCCGTTGACGGCGGTGTCGAAGTTCGCCAGGGTCGGCGACGTGGGGACGAACCGTGGCGTCGTCGTCATCGCCTCGGACCGAGGCTTGAACGCCGTGTTGACCATCCAGTACACCGGGAAGATCCACACCAGGCAGAAGAGCACCGCCAGCGTGTTCACCAGCGGCCCGCCGCGCGGTCCGCTCGCCCGGTCCCGACGGCGGACGCGTACACGGGTGCTCACAGGTCCTCCCCGGAACGCAGCAGGCCACGGATGTAGAAGGCGGTGACGGTGACGAGGATCAGGGTCGTCACCACGGAGAGCGCGGCGCCCTGCCCCACCTCGAAGCCGACGAACGCGGTGGTGTACGCGAAGATCCCGAGGGTCGTCGTCGCGGAGTCGGGACCACCCGCCGACACCAGCCAGATCTGGTTGAAGACGTTGAAGTCCCAGATGACCGACATGAGGGTGACGAGCATGAGGGTGGGACGGAGGAAGGGCAGGGTGACCGACCACCACAGGCGCCATTCCCCCGCGCCGTCGAGCCGGGCCGCTTCCTGGAGTTCGGCCGGAAGCTGCGTCAGCGCCGCGTACAGGGTGAGGGCGATGAACGGCACCGCCTGCCACACGACGAGCAGCCAGATCGACAGGGAGGCGAGGAAGGGGCTGTTGGCCCAGTCCGTGTCGGTCATGTCGCCGAACAGACGCGTCTGGGTCAGCATCCAGTTGACGACGCCGTACCCGGGCTGGAAGAGCCACTTCCACACGAGGGACGAGGCGACCGTGGGCATCGCCCACGCGAGGATCAGCACCACCGTCACCAGCGTGCGCAGCCCGGCTGCCAGCTTGGTCATCATCTGGGCCACCGCCACACCCGCGACGATGCTGCCCGCCACCATGGCCGTGGTGAACAGGGCGCTGCGCACCAGGGCGTCCCAGAACCGTCCGTCGGACAGGAGGGCCGTGTACTGCCGGCCGCCGACGGAGTCGTACGCCCCGGTGAACAGCGACCGCTGGTCGTAGTCGGTGAACGAGGTGAAGACCAGGAAGACGATGGGCGCGACCGTGACCGTGAGCATCACCAGACCGGCGGGGGACAGCAGGAGCCAGGCGGCGCGGGTGAGGTGGCGGGAGTGGGAGGGGGAGCGGGAGCCGGAGCGTGCGGGGGACGGCCTGGCGTGAGGCACGCGGGGCGTCGGTGCTGAGGGACTCGTCGTCATGGGCTTCTCTTGTCGGCTTCGGGACGTGAGCGCGGGGGTGCCCCGAGCGGGGCGGGGCACCCGTTGCGCTGGTGCTCGTGCCTGTACGGGTACGTGTGCACCAGGGGAAGGCTCGGCCTGCGCGGCGGCTAGCGCGCGGCGTTGAGCGTCGTGTCGAGCGCGGCGTCGAAGGCGCTCGCGGCGTCCGAGGTGCTCTTGCTGCCGGAAGCGACCGCGGAGAAGAGCTTGTCGATGTCCTTGGTGCCTTCGACCTTCGCCCAATGGGCGCTGGCCGGCGTCGCCTTGGACCGCAGGGCGGCGTCGAAGAAGCCGCGCTTCAGCTCACCGATGGTGGATCGCGCCGCCTCGATCCCCTCGGAGCTGTTGGGGATGAAGCCCTCGTGACCGACGATCCACTGGGTCTGGATGTCGGGACTCGCCGCGATCTTGATCCACTGGAGGGCGAGGTCGGCGTGGGCGCTGCGGGCGGGCACGCCCCAGTCGGAGCCGCCGAGCATCACCGGCTGCGCATGGCCCGAGCCGCCGGGCAGCGGGAACGTGCCGAGGGAGGCGTCCGTCAGCTGGGGGTTGGCCTCCTTGATCCGGCCGATGAACCCGGACGTGGCGATGATGGCGGACGCCTTGCCGTCCGCGAAGACCTGCACCTGGTCCGGGGTGAGGGCGTCGACGGTACGGGAGGCGGGCGCCGAGAACGTGTTCTGGAAGTCCTTGAACGCGGCCAGGCCCTTCTGCCCGGCGGGCGAGGACAGGCCGCCGGCCCAATTCTGGCCCTCCTGGGCGGCTATGTCGCCGCCGGCGTCCCATACGAACTGCATCCCGGCCGGCCAGTTCTGGCCGGGGAAGTAGAGCGCGGAGAAGTCGCGGGCCGGATGGGCGGCCTTGACCTTGGTGAGGGCTTCGGTGAGCGCCTTGAAGGTCGTGGGGGCCTTGGTGACGCCGGCCTTCCGCCACATGTCCTTGTTGTAGATGACCGCGCGGGCGCCGGCGAACCCGGGGACGGCGTACAGCTTCCCGTCGACGGTGGCGGGTTCGACGAGGCCGGGCAGCCACGTCTGCCCCTGCCGCAGGTCGTCCGCGAAGGCGGTCAGGTCCTTCAGGCCGCCGTTGGTGGCGAAGCTTGCGACCTGTGTGTTGCCGAGGTCGAGGACGTCCGGCGGGGACGAGGTGGCGAGCGCGGTCGTGATCTTCGTGGCGATGCCGTCCCAGCTCTGGATCTGGACGTCGACCTTCGCTCCGGTCCGCTGGGTGAATTTGGCCGTGATGGCGTCGAGCGTCTTGGCGGAGTAGTCGCCGTCCATCACCCACACGGTGATGGACTTTCCGTCACCCTTGGTCGTCGGTACGGCCTGCGGGGAGGAGGTCCCGGAACCGCCGGTGCCGGAGCTGGAACAGGCGCCGAGCGTGACGGTCGCCGCCAGTGCGGCAACGAGGGCCGCACCGTTTCTGAAGGGTTTCATCTGCGATGTCCTTGGGTTCTTCGCGGCCGGTGGGCCGGCCGCGCGATGGTGAGAGACCGGCGGACCGGCATGGGCCCGCCGCGGCTCGGGTGACAGCCGTGCCGCGTGCGGCGGACCCGGCCGGGCACGCCCCGCCCCGAAGGGCTCAGAAGACTCCCAGCTCCGCCGCGAGTACGAGACAGGCGGCGCCGAGCGTGTTGAGCTCGGCGTCCCCCACCAGGTGCCGGATGCTGAGAGACGCGCCGATCGGCGGCAGGGTGCGAGCCCGTGCCGTCTCCAGCGCGGTCGTGATCAACGGCCCGTCGAGCAGTTCGGCGGGTCCGGTGAGGACCACTTCGTTGAGGTTGAGGGCACTGACGATGGGCGCGACGACGATGCCCAGCGCCCGCCCGGCTTCCGCGAGGAGGGCGTCGCGCCGCTCGGCGGGCGACCTGTCCAGGCGCCGGCGCAGGTGACCGGCGTCCAGGAAGCGGTCGAGGCAGCCGCGCCGCCCGCAGACACACGGCTCACCGTCCTCGTCGACGGTGATGTGCCCGATCTCGCCGGCCGCGAACTGGTCGCCCTCGACGAGCCGGCCGCCGACGATGAGACCCGCGCCGACTCCGTGCTCCGTGGTGACGACCATGAGGTTCCGTGCCTCGGTCTTGCCGAAGTGGAGCACGGCCAGGGCCGCCAGTTTGACGTCGTTCCCCACGTGCGCGGCGATGCCGAACCGTTCGGTGAGCAGGTCGGCAAGTGCCCAGTCGTTCCACCGCAGATGGGACGCCAGACGGATGACGCCCCGGTCGTCGATGATGCCGGGGGACGCGACGCCGATGCCCAGGACCCGGCGCTCCGCCTGCCGCAGCAGCTCGCCGGTGAGCTGGAGGACCAGGTCCTGCGCGGCCGTTCCCAGGGCCCCGTCGAGCGGGACCCGGGCCCGGGTGACCACCTCGCCGCGCAGGTTGGTGAGCGCGCCGTAGAAGTGGCCGGCCCGGGAGAGGTCGAGGATCAGGAGATGGGCGCCGTCGTCCTGGATCTCGACGAGCGTGGACGGTTTGCCCCGCCGCCCGGTGTCGGGGGCGGGACCCGTGTCCGCCACGAGGCCGTCCGCTTCCAGGTCGGCGACCAGTGCCGAGATCGTCGGGGCGGTCAGCCCCGTCGAACGGGCGAGGTCGGCGCGGCTTTTGGCCCCCTCGTGGTAGAGGACCGACAGGACCAGCGAGCGGTTGTGGACCCGGCTGTCCCTCGTGCGGGCTTTGGGACGTGCGATGGACCGCGGACGCGGCGACGCGTGCAGGGTCGTGGTGGTGGGACGGTTCGAGCGCTTCACCGTGTGGGCGGAGCGACCCATTTCAAGACACCCCCTTCGCCGCGGGCTGCCCGGGGGGACAGCTTTTCTTAGGCGGCTTTACTTAATCCGCCCCGAATGATTGGGCGTTGAGCAGTCGCTGTCAAGAGTGTGCGTATCCGTTGTCAGGGGGATGCGCGACCACCCTGCCGTTCACCTGCGGCTTCTCCGGTCCAGACCGTTTCGCGGCCCGTTGGGAGAGGGCGTCACCAGGTCTATCGGTGCGCAAAGATGCTCGAAACTGCGATGTTTCACGCACTTGACGTCAGTGAGAGGGGCTGCTGCCATGGGTGCCGCCGCAGTGGCGCCCGCACCACCGAACTGGCCGGCCCGGACCATCCGGGATCACAGACCTCGTGAGGTGACCTCTCATGCGTTCCGCTGTCCTCTCCGTGCTTCCCCGCCCCGGCAACCGGGGCATCAGACGCTCCGCCCTGGCCCTGGCCGTCGTCCTCGTGGCCGCCCTCCTGTCCGTCCTCGCTCTCACCCCCGCCGCGCACGCGGCGACGGCGGGCAACGTCACCGGCGTGACACAGGCGGGGGACACCTTCACCGTCACCTCCTCCAGCGGCGCCGCCGCCCGCGTCGTGATCGCACGCGCGGACATCCTCCGCATCTGGCTCTCGCCGGACGGCACGTTCACCAACGACCCGGCGGGAGCGGACCTCGCCGTCCAGACGTCCTTCGGGGCCGTCGGCTCCACGCTCACCGACGCCGGCTCGTACTACCGCGTGAAGACCCCGTCCCTCAGCCTGCGCATCAACAAGTCGCCCCTCACGTTCGCGCTGTACAAGGCCGACAACACCACCCTGATCTGGGCCGAGTCCCAGCCGACCAGCTGGAACGGCTCACAGACGACCCAGTACCTGACGCGCGGAGCGGACGAGCAGTTCTACGGCACCGGCCTCCGGCTCGGCGAGTGGGCACTGCGCGACAAGACCGTGCCCGTCGCGGTCAGCAACCAGTGGACCGAGAACACCAACGCCAGCCCCGCGCCCTTCTACATGTCCACCAACGGCTACGGCGTCATGCGCAACACCTGGGCCCCGGGCTCGTACGCCTTCGGCGCGCCCACGTCCCTGCGCCACAACGAGAACCGCTTCGACGCCTGGTACTTCGCGGGCGACTCCCTCAAGCAGGTGCTGAACGGCTACACCGACGTCACGGGCAAACCTTTCCTCGCTCCGATCTGGGGGCTCGAACTCGGCAACGCCGACTGCTTCAACGCCTCCAACCCGGACTACCAGGGAGACCACAACCGGGCGCGGCACCGGACCACTCCGGACGTCGTCGGCTACGCAACGGACGCCCGGGCCGCCGACATGCCCTCGGGGTGGTTCCTGCCCAACGACGGATACGGCTGCGGATACACCGACCTGCCCGCCACCGCCGCCCAGCTCAAGGCCAAGGGCTTCCAGACCGGCCTGTGGACCTCCACCGGCCTCGGCAACATCGACTGGGAGGTCGGCACGGCCGGCTCCCGCGCGGTGAAGACCGACGTCGCCTGGATCGGCGGCGGTTACAAGAGCGCCTTCGCCGGCGTGAAGCAGGCGGTGGACGGCATCGAGAACAACTCCGACGCGCGCCGCTTCGTCTGGACCGTCGACGGCTGGGCCGGCACCCAGCGCAACGCCGTCGTGTGGACCGGCGACACCAGCGGCACGTGGGACGCCATGCGCTGGCACGTCCCCGCCATCACCGGCGCCGGCCTGTCCGCGCTCAACTACGCCACCGGTGACGTGGACGGCATCTTCGGCGGAAGCCCGAAGACGTACGTCCGCGACCTCCAGTGGAAGGCGTTCACCCCTGCCTTCATGACGATGTCCGGCTGGGGCCCCACCAACCCCCAGGCCGGATACCAGGACAAGCAGCCGTGGCGCTTCTCCGAGCCGTACCTGTCGATCAACCGCAAGTACCTCAAGCTCAAGATGCGGCTGACGCCGTACCTGTACACCATGAGCCGCACGGCCACCGAGACCGGCGTGCCCTCCACCCGGGCCATGGTGCTGGAGTACCCGAACGACCCGGTGGCGCGCGGCAACCGGACCAGCGGCCAGTTCATGGCCGGTGACTCCTTCCTCGTCGCCCCCGTCGTCAGCGACACCAGCACGCGTGACGGCATCTACCTGCCGGCTGGCAGCTGGACCGACTACTGGACGGGCAAGGTCTACAACGGCCCCGGCTGGCTCGACGGATACGCGGCTCCGCTCGACACCCTGCCCCTGTTCGTCAAGGCGGGCGCGATCGTCCCCATGTGGCCGCAGATGAACCACAGCGGCGAGAAGCCCATCTCCACGCTCACGTACGACATCCACCCGCGCGGCACGTCGTCGTTCACCCTGTACGAGGACGACGGCCTGACCCGCGCCTACAAGTCGGGCGCCTACGCCCGCCAGCGCGTCGACGTCACGGCCCCCACCTCCGGCACCGGTGACGTCACGATCTCCGTCGGCGCCTCCACGGGCACCTACACCGGCAAGCTCGCCTCGCGCGCCTACGAGTTCACCGTCCGCACCGCGAGCAGGCCCGCTTCCGTCACCAGGGGTACGACCACGCTCCCGACCCTGGCCACCAAGGCGGCGTACGACTCTGCCACCACCGGATGGTTCTACGACCCGGCCGACCGCGCCGGCACCCTCTGGATCAAGGCGGGCGACGCCTCCGGCGCCTTCACGGTCACCGCGACCGGCGTCGGCATCCCCGCAGGCTCACCGGTCGGCGGCTCGACGAGCGGCCCCCTCGACCGGTCCGCCTGGACGGTGGCCCACACCGACAGCCAGGAGACCGCCGCCGAGAACGGCGCCGCCACCAACGCCATCGACGGCAACACCTCCACCATCTGGCACAGCCAGTGGTCGAGCGGCACCCCCACCCTCCCGCACGAGCTCCAGATCGACCTCGGCGCGCGGTACGACGTCGACTCCGTGACCCTCCTCCCACGCCAGGACGGCGGGATCAACGGCCGCATCGGACAGTACGAGCTGTACGTCTCCGACAGCACCAGCGCCTGGGGGCCGCCGGTGGCGACGGGCACGCTCGCGGACGTCGCGACCGCCACGAGAGTGACGTTCACCGCGAAACCGGGCCGCTACCTGAGGCTCAGGGCCCTCACCGAGGCCGGCGCCCGAGGCCCCTGGACAAGCCTGTCCGAACTGAACGCCACAGGCCGCCCCGCCGCCTGACGACCTTGGGAACGGCGCCGGATCAGGCGCCAGGAACGGCGCCGTTCCCGGGACGGATGGCGGCGGTCGGGAGCCGCTCGGCGACCGCGTCGCCCATGCGCTCGAACTCGGCCCTCAGGAGCGGTGTGGCGAGTCTCGCCAGCCCCTTGAACCGCAGCGACGCCCGGTAGGTCAGCCGGGTGAGGGAAGCGGACTCGGCCGCGAAACGGAGATCGTCCGTGGCGGTCACCGTCTTGTTCTCCCCGACGAACACGAGGCGGGCGGGCTCGCGCCGCACGAGCTGATAGTCGAGGTCGGTGGTACGGCCACGGAAGCGCGAGGTGTTGCGCCACCGGGCCCCGGGCCGTACCGGCCCCTCGTCCAGACGCACGCAGCGGACGGTCCCGGGATCCCACTCCTCGGCACGGCTGAAGTCCTCCATGTACGCGACGAGCTCGTCGAGCGGCAGCCCGACGACGAAACTCCGTTCAACCGTGATCACGGTACTGACCTCCACTTTTCCGCGACAGGACCCAGCGCCCCGCTAGGAACACCCGCCGTAACCTGCTTCCCGGTCCGGCCCCGAACGGATGCACCCTCGCCGCTTCCGATTGCGGCATTCGAGGTATTCCTCTTCCCGCTTCATCACATAGTCGGACCTTCACTGTCGTACGGGCATGACGATCCACACGCAAGTCCAGGCACACCCCTCACGCCCTCGCCACCGGTCCGACCAGCCGGCGCTACCTGCACCCGCGGAACGGGGAGCCCTGCGCCAGGCGTGGCATCTGTCCGAGCACCAGGTCGCCGAAGCCTTCGGCGTGACCGCCGCGACCGTGCGGTCCTGGGAAGCGGGCCGCACCTCGCCCACGGGAAGACGACGCGCCGCCTACGCGGCCTTCCTGGGCGGACTCGCCTCCGGCATGGCTTCCGGCATGACGTCTGCCGGGGCCACCGGCCTCAGCAGGCCCCCCGCACAGGCAACCCGAGCGGTCCTACGGGACCGCTCCCGACCGCAGAGCACCGACGAGCCTCGAAACCCCGCGCCACCGGAGATCCGCAGCGCCCCCGTGCCGGCACAGCGTGCCACCGTCCGGCGCGCTGTCGAGCTCACGGGGCTGCCCGTGGGCGGCGGGTTCGACCCCGTCTCTCCCGAGCGGAAGCGCAGGCTGCGTCTCGCGGCGGCGGCCGTCGGCGTGTGGACGGTGACGCTGCACCTGATCCTGACGGTGCCGCCACCACTCCTCTGAACCGCTCACACCAGGCCGGTGATGGTGACGCTCACCTGCGCCGCTCCGACCGTCTGCGCCGGAAGCAGCGCGGCGAGGCGTGCCTCGACGGCTGTGCGGGCCGCCCGCGCGACGTCCACGGAGCGCCGGGACCGCAAGGCGACGAGACGGACCTCCACCTGCAAGGGCGAGGTACCGTCTCCGCCGCGCACCCGGACTCCCGCCGAGGACGAGGAAGCGGCCGTCGTCCGTGAGGCGACGGGCAGACCGGCACGGAGCAGCCCCGAGAGGCCCGGTCTCAGGAAGGCGACGCCCGGCACGTTCCGGGCCGTCCGGGCGATGTCGTCCGCGAGCGCGGCTTCGCGTGAGGGGCTGGGACCGAGTCACGACTCACGGCCTTCCTGGTCAGGTGTGGGACCGACGAGATCGCTGATGAGGATGTCCACCGGCGAGACGGTCATACCGAGCTCGCCCGTCGCCGCCGACCGGACCGCGGTCCGGATCCGTTCGGCGATCTCGGGCAGCACGGCGTCCGCCGGCGCGTGCACCTCCATCCGGACCGCGACCTCCGGGGCGTGCGGGCGGAGTTCAAGACGGCAGGAGCCCGCGTGGACGCCGGGAACGGTCTCGGCCGCTTCCCGCAGGGTGCGGGCGACGACCGCCTCCATGATCGAAAGGTTCTCCAGAGGATCACCGAGCGGGAGCGGTCGCCCCGGACGCAGTTCGAGCCGTACGACGTCCATCACCCGCCGCGTCAGAGCGGTCACGTCCGCGCCCGTCGGCTCCGTGTCGTCCCGCAGCCCGTGCACGGCCGACTCCAGCCGTTCCAGGTCCTCCACCTCGTGACGGCAGTGCTCACAGTCCGTCAGGTGGGCGTCGTGATCCTCTCTCTCCCATCGGTCCCAGACCTCGGAGATCAGCCGCCCGCAAGGCAGCCGGGCGTCCTCGTCGCCGGTGTCGTCCGTGGGCGGAGTGACGTGTGCGTTCATCGCCAGGCCCCCAGTGCTTGTGTCAGACAGCGTCGTGCGCGGAAAACGCGGGCCCGTACGGCTTCCTGGCTGATGCCGACCGCTTCCGCGATGAATTCATAGGACTGGCCGTCCAGCTCCCGCAACACCCAGCAGGCGCGCTGTTCGGCGGACAGCAGATCCAGGGCATCGCGCAGTTCCCGTACCGCGTCCCTCCCCTCGGCGATTCTCGCCGGCGACACCGTGTGCTCGGCCGCCGCGACATCGCCCGCCGCCTCCAGCGACACCGCGGCCTGCCTGCCGCGCAGCACGTTGAAACAGCGATTGGTGACAATACGGTAGAGCCAGGTGCCGAACGCGGATCGGCCGTGGAACTCGGGCAGTCTGCGCCACGCACTGATGAATGCCTCCTGCACGGCGTCCTCCGCCTCCGTACGGTTGCCCAGCAGGCGGGTCGCCAGCCCCAGCAGCATGGCTGTGTGGCGCTCGACGAGCACGCCGAACGCCTCCTCGTCCCCCTCCGCGGCTCTGGCCACGAGCAGGACCTCACCCTCGGCGTGGCCGATGCCCGCTGGCGTGATGCCTGTGCCGACGCCCGTCACGGGGCAGCTCCTCTCCTTCGCCTTCACCAGTGAGACACCGATGGGCCGCACTCGTTACGGAGCACTTCGTGGCAGGCGCGAACGCGGATGCACGGCCCCACGCTGCGAACGCCGGCGCCCCGCCGACGTCACCCCGAACTCCCGAGCGGGCGCCTTGCCGACGAAGCCTCGCCGGGTGGCCTGCGAAGAGCGGCGAGAAAACTCGTCGAGATTTCTGCGTCACAGCTCCGCGCGACCCGTGTCGATACGGGTGAGAACGGCTCAGCGACACGGACGAGAGGGAACACCATGACCACCACCGCCACGGCAGCCACGGCAGCCACGAGGAACGCCCCCGCTCCGCAGAACACCCGGAACGGACAGGCCCCTTCGCCCGCGCAGGGGGATCACCACCGACAGACCGAGCCGCAGACCGAGCCGCGGACCGAGCGGCCGGCCGACCTGCCGATCGGCGAGCGCGGCAGGACGGCGATCGGGGACGTCGTCGTCGTGAAGGTCGCGGGCATGGCCGCCCGGGAGATCCCCGGGGTGCACGACATGGGAGGCGGCCTCTCCCGGACCCTCGGCGTCGTGCGGGAGCGGGTGCCGGGCGGGCGGCCGAACGTCGGGCGCGGCGTGAAGGTCGAGGTCGGAGAGCGGCAGGCGGCGATCGACCTGGAACTCGTCGTGGAGTACGGCGTCGCCATCACGGACGTGGCGCAGGACGTCCGGGAGAACGTCATCGTGGCCGTCGAGCGCATCACCGGACTGGAGGTCGTCGAGGTGAACATCACCATCAACGACGTCCACCTCCCGGAGGACGACCACGTGACCCCGGTGGACTCACGGGTGGAGTAGGCACGCACCACGCATCCGTAGGTCTTTCGACATGTCTCCCGACGAGCGGAACAAGGATCGGCAATGAGCAAGGCGTTCACAGGTATGGCCGCCGGCATCGCCCTGGCCTTCGCGGCCTTTTTCGGAGGGGTGGGGGCGTTCCTGCTCGTGGCCGCGCTGGGGGGCCTGGGCTGGGCGATCGGCGCCTGGCTCGACGGCGGCGGACGCGTCCAGGATCTGCGCGAGACCGTCGAGAGGAGCCGACGATGACGACGCCAGGCCGCCGGGGTACCACCCGTGTCTCGGAGAAGGCGGTCCGCACGACCGCCCACCACGCGACCACCGAGGCGCTGCCCGCAGGCAGCACCGCGAACCGGACGACGGCGAAGGTGAGGGGAGGCCAGGCGCACGTACACCTCGATGTGAGACTGCACCGCCCAGACTCCGTGCCGGACGCAGTGAAGAGCCTGCAAGAGCATGTGGCCAGCCGTACACAGGACCTGACGGGCCTTCACTGCGAGAAGCCCGGCGTCCGGGTCTCCGCCCTGACGCTGTCGTCTGCCGAGACCCCGCCGTCACCGGAGTTCACCGCGAGTGGCGCCGCACCGACGCCACGGACGCCACGAAGGTGCTGGTCGCAGCGCCGGATCCCTGTGGCGGTCCTGTCCCTGCTGGGCTCACTCGCCCTCGGCGCCCTGGCGGTGGAGGTCGCGATGGACCGCCTCCAGGGGCGCCGGGTCACCGTCTGGCCGGCCGCCACTGACGCGGGAGCGCTCCTGACGGCCCTCGCGGCTGGGGCGGCCCTCGCCATGGGGATCCTCATGATCCTCATGGCGCTGACTCCGGGGCACCGACGCCGATGGACGGTCTCCTCCGCACCAGCCCGGACCGCCTCCGTCGACCGAACGGTGATCGAGACTCTCCTCCGTGATGCCGTGGGCGCCGTGAGTGGCATCGGACCAGTCGAGGTACGAGTGAGCCGCCGCACGGCCGCCGTACGAGCCACGCTGACGTCCGAGGACCGAGAGACCGCACTCGCTGAGGCTCAGCAGGCAGCTCACCAGGCGCTGAGTGCCTGCCGGCTGGCGCGCCCACCCCGACTGCGCGTGGCCGTCAGAACCACTGTCCCAGAAGTCCCCGTGCCCGAGCCCGGATCCGTATCCGGCCGTTTCGGGGCTCCCAGAACCCCGAAGGACGACGACACGCCGTCGATCGCGATCCGTGAAGGAGCAGACGCGTGACACCACGACACCTCACCATCGCCAACCGCACTTTCCTGGCCCTCGCCAGCCTCGTGTCGGTCGGGTGCGCGGTTCTCCTCATGAGTCGGCGCGACCAGGGATCGCAGGGCTTCGGGATCGCCACGAGAGTTCTGGCGGAGCTCCGACTCCAGGTGTGGTGGCCGGCGTCCGTGGTCGCCGTGGCGACCGTGACCTCCGGGCTCCTCGCCCTGTGGTGCGCGCGGCAAGTCAGGCGCGGCGCGCATGCGAAGCTTCCTCTCACGACGCGTGACACGGTCATGCTCCGGAGAGCGCTGGAGCGAGCCGTCACCGAGGAGGCACTAAGAACAGGCGGAGTGGCCCGGTGCAGGACCCGCGTCACCCGCGACGGCCGCCACCTGAGACTGCGCATGAAGATCGCACTCCGACGCGACGCCTCCCCCGACGAAGCCCTCCCCGCGATCGACGTGCTGCTGGCGGGAGTCAACGACACCCTCGCCCCGCAGACGGTGAGAGCGGACATCCACTTCGTCTCGGCCGCATCCCACCGCTCACGGCCCCGGCTCTCCCCAGCCCCGTAGCTCACCCGAGCCGGGCACCGAGCCGGTCAGACGGACTTGGCCGGTCGCGTTCGTGCGGACGGCCAGGATCTGTCCTCGGACGGTGGCGGAGACGGGGCCGCGGGCGGTGATCGTGGTCAGGGCGCGGCTGCCGGCGGCAAGGTAGTAGCGGGCTCCTGACGGGGCCGTCCAGTACGTTCCCGCCAGCAGGTGCTGGCCGAAGCGACTGCACGCCGCCGTGTCCGGGGGCGGCGGGCCCGAGGCTCGTACCGGCGTCGGGCGGGAGCGGGGGTCCGGTCCCTCCCACGCCACCGTCACGCGGGCGCGACCGTCCCAGCTCTCCGCGCGGGTGCAGGTCCAGGTGGCGCGTCCGGCCCGTTCCGGGAGGGTCTGCTGGGCGAACTCCCACCGGTTCACGGCGCGAACGCCGGTTCCCCGCAGCTCCGACAGCGCGCAGGCCGAACGGGCCCAGGCGGCGAGGCCCGCCGAGGACGTCGCCTCGCGCGGCTGGCGCGCGGGGGCTCCGGTCCCGGGTGCCGGGGTCCACGTCAGGTGGGCGGGGGCGAGCTCACCGAGGTCCGTCAGGAGGAAGGAGTGGTCCTCGACGATTTTGGTGGACGAACGTACCTGGAGCGCGGGAACGCGGGCGCAGTCGTCCGGTGCCTGCGGTACGGGGTCGGTCACGCCGTCCTTGGAGACGGGCAGTTGTTGGGCGGGCACGTCGGGGCGCAGGAGGTCGCGGAGTGCGCTCTCGTCGATCCAAGGGGCGAGCAGGAACCGCGTTCCGAGGGGCGTTCGGCTCACGGCCACGGCCGCGCCGCTGGTCACGTCCGCGTCGTCGGCTCGGGCCAGTTCGAGCACCGTCTCGCCTCCGCCGGTGAGCGGCTCGGCGTACCGGACGAGCCGGCTGCCGTCGTACAGGAGGACGACGGCGGAGTCGTCGACCGGGCCGGCGAAGAGCAGCCGGGCCGGTGTGGCGGGTGGGGTCTTAGGGGTGTCCGGTGTGACGGTCACCCGGACGCCGGGGCGGTCGTCGGCGCCTCGGGCCCAGGCGTCGAGGGCACGGGACAGCAGGGCCGTGTCGCCGGTCCGTGCCCCGCGGGCGGGCCACGCGGTCAGATCGACGCTCGCCGTGTCGGCCCACTGCTCGCCGGGGGCACGGACCAGGAGCCCGGGGTCCGCCGCGCGGGCGGACGCGGCGGCGAGAGCCGTGACGGGCGGCGCGGGTGCGGGTGGTGCGGGCGGCGGAGGGCGCAGCGCGAGCACGGCGGCGGTGGACGCGGCGAGCAGTCCGGCGGCGGAGAGGGCGGCCAGTCGTGTTCGGTGCCGGCGGCGCAGAAGGTCCGTGGGGCGGGCCTGCACGGTGCAGGGGTCGAACTCGACGCCGTGCAGGAGCGATTCGCTAGCGGCGCCGACGGTGGCGCGGAGGCGTTCGGCGGCACGGAGGGCTTCGCCCGGCGAGGGCACGCCCGCGGCGGAGAGGAGAAGGGAGGCGGAGGGCTCGGTCAGTCCTTCGAGGACGCGCAGGGCGAAGGCGGCCCGCACCTCCGGGGCCACGGTGGCCAGTTCGGATTCCAGCGCGAGTTCGTCGTCGCCGCCGGCCCGGGGGAAGACCCTCAGGCCGAGGACGGCGGGGAGGGGGGCACGCCAGAGGGACCAGCGGGGACGGGCCGCCGTGTGCAGAGCGGCGGACACGACGCGTTCCCGCAGCCAGGCGAGGACCGGTCCCGGTTCGCCGCGCTGTGCCGGAACCGTCGGGCCGGTGGCCGGGCCGGGGCGTGTCGGGGCCGCCGACGCGAGGGACTTCTGTACGAGCGCGTGTGCGGCGAGCACGCGGCGGTGTCGGCCGAGGGCGGGAGGGAGAATCAGATGGGCGAGCCGGACGAGCCGTGGATAGTGCTCGACGAGCGCCGCCTCGGCGTCGTTCCGGCCGGGGCGAGGGGGTGCGGCGGGCGATATGTCGGTGCTGGGGAAGGTCTCGTGCGGCTGCATGACAGTGCAAACGAGAGGGGCACGGAGCGGTCACCTCGGACGGGTGCTCTGAGTGTCCCCCGGATCGAGCGGAATCACCGTCGCATCGTTTGCGCGTCGTTCCATCGGAGCCGCGGGAGCTGCGGGAGCCGCGGGGGTCGCACCAGGCAGTAGCGAGGCGGTGAGTTCGGCGGTGCGGCGGTGCCAGTCGGCGGCGCCGCGGAGCATCGAGTGGCGTCCGGTGGGCATCGGGATCCCGAACGCCTGAGCGCCCGCCGCTCGGGCTCTGCGTACGAAGTCCCAGGACTTCCGGGCGGAGGTGATCCGGTCGGACTCGTCGTGCAGGACGTAGATCGTGCGCCCCGTGAGGTGCTCGACGGGTTCGCCCGGCGGGCACCAGGGCGCCAGGGCCACCACGCCGCGGACCATCGGGTCGCCGGCGGCGCTCAGCGCGGCGCGGCCGCCCATCGAGTGGCCGACGAGGACGACGGGGAGGGGTCCGGTTCGCTCCCGAAGTTGTGCGAGGGCGGCCGTCGTGTCCCGGGCGGCGTCGCGGCGGGTGCCGTTCCAGCCCCGGTGGCGGTAGCGGACCTCCGCGACGAGCACGTTCCGGTCGGCGAGCGCGCGGGCGACGGCGGTCGCGAACGGGCGCATGCGCAGGGCCGGCAGGTCGACCCGGGGTGGTGGTCCGAGGCCCTCGGAGCGGCCGCCGGGGAGGAGGAGCACAGCCGCTTCCGGGGCGGGCGGTGCGTTGCGTACGACGAGACGGCCGGCGTCGCCGCGCCGGGGAGTGGGGGTGGCGTCGGGCGTCATCGCGCACCGGTCCGGTGTGCGGGTCGGCGGGGCGGGCGAGGGAGGAAGCCGCTCGTGCGGGCGGCGTAGTCCGCGTAGCCGGGGCGGTGCGCCATGTGGGCCTCCAGGAGCCGCTTGCCGCTTCCCCAGATCAGCAGGGCACTCATCACCAGGGGCGACACCAGGACGAGGGCAGCCGTCGGCCAGTTCGCGCAGGCGGTCAGGTAGAGCCCCCACCAGACCAGGAAGTCACCGAAGTAGTTGGGGTGCCGGGTCCAGCTCCAGAGCCCCCGGTCCATGATCCGTCCCCGGTTCGCGGGGTCGGACTTGAAGCGGGCGAGCTGGTGGTCCCCGACCGTCTCGAAGGCGAGGCCCGTCGCCCAGAGGAGGAGGCCGAGCGCGAGCAGCAGGTCGGGTCCGTCCGGCAGGTAGGCCGCCGCCTGGACGGGCAGGGAGACGAGCCAGACGAGGGCGCCCTGGAGGAGGTAGATGGAGCGGAGCGCGTAGAGGCGCGGACTGCCGGGGGCCCGGGCGAGCATCTTCGCGTAGCGGGGGTCCTCGCCGTGGCCACGGCCTCTGCGGGCGATGTGGAGGGCGAGGCGCAGCCCCCACAGGCAGGTCGCCAGGGTGACGGCGAGCCTGCGGCCGTCGTCCCCGTACCCGGCGGAGAGCGCCCAGGTGACGGCGGCGACGGCGGCGAACGCCAGGCCCCAGGCGATGTCGACGATCCGGTGCACGCCCTTGACCGAGGCGATCGCGAAGGTCACCAGCATGACCGCGAGGGCCGCCCCGGCCGACGCGGCCAGATTGACCGCCAGCGCGGACCAGGTCATCGGGACGCTCCGGGGGAGTCCGCGGCGACGAGGCGGAGCTGGCGGACGTCCAGGTAGTGCGCGCGGAAGCCCGCCTCGGAGTACGCCAGGTACAGCTCCCACATGCGGTGGAAGGCCCGGTCGAAGCCGAGTGCGCCGACCGCCGCAGACTCCCGGACGAACGCCTCCCGCCAGAGCCGGAGCGTCTCGGCGTAGTGCGCCCCGTAGCCGGTGTCGTGGGTGATGCTCAGGCCGGCGGCGGCGCTCTCCCGGGCGAGGGCGTCCGGCGACGGGATGAGGCCGCCGGGGAAGACGTACTTGCTGATCCAGGTGTGGGTGCGGGCGGTGTGCAGCATCCGCTCGTGCGGCATCGTGATGGCCTGGACGGCGACGGCCCCGCCGGGCGCGAGGACGCGGCGCAGGGACGCGAAGTAGGTCGGCCAGTACTCGGCGCCCACGGCCTCGATCATCTCGACGCTGACCACGGAGTCATACCGGCCCTCGACTTCCCGATAGTCGCGCAGTTCGACGCGTACCCGGTGCGCCACACCCGCCTCGGCGATCCGGCGCAGGGCGAGCGCGCGCTGCTCCTCGGAGAGCGTCACGGTGAGGACGTCGGCGCCCCGGGACGCGGCGCGTATCGCGAGTTCACCCCAGCCGGTGCCGATCTCCAGGAGCCGGGTCCCCGGGCCGACTCCGGCCAGGTCGAGCAGGCGGTCGATCTTGCGGTGCTGGGCGGTGGTGAAGGCGTCCGGGGTGGCGGGGAGGGCGTCGAACACGGCCGAGGAGTAGGTCATGCTCGGGTCGAGGAAGCGGGCGAACAGGTCGTTCGACAGGTCGTAGTGCCGCTGGACGTTGTCGCGGGCGCCTTCGAGGGTGTTGCGGTCGCGGGCCGGGCGGCGGTGCACCCAGGCGCGCCGGAGCCGGCGCAGCGGAGCCGGTACGAGGTCGTCCACGTGCGTGGCGAGCACGGTGAGGAGGCCCACGAGGTCGTCGCTGTCCCACTCGCCGGCCATGTACGACTCGCCGAAGCCGATCAGCCCGTCGGCGCCGATCCGCCGGTGGAAGGCGGCCGGGTCGTGCAGCGTCAGGGTGGGCTGCGCCGGGGGGAACGGGGTCGTCTCGCCCGTCCGGAGCGGCAGCCGGGCGAAGGCGCGGGCCAGGACGCGCCGGGCGATGGCGGTGCGGAGGGCCGAGGCGCGCGGGAGGCGGGCGACGTCGGGCCAGCGCTCCGGATCGACGGGCGGGAGGCCGGGGGCCGCGACAGGAAGGGCGGCCGACGGGACGGAGACGGTCACAGCATGCCTTCTCTGGTGGGCGGGACGGGACGGGGACGGACGGGAACGCCCTTGAGGTACAGGCGGATCCCGTGCCATCGGATGCCGGCGCTGACGGCGGCGGTGGACCAGGGGTGGCGCAGTGCCGCCGTGAGGAGGCCGCGTGTGCCGGCCTGCCTGCGGTGGCCGCGGACGGTGGCGGTCAGCGGCCGGCTTCCGTCGGCGTGCCGCAGTTGGACCGTGAGGTCGAGGCGCTCGCCGGGGAGGGGGAGCCGCATCCGGTAGGAGCCCTCGACGTCGAAGAACGGGGAGACGTAGAAGTCCTTGGCGACGTCGGCGCGGCCCGTGGCGTCGGGCCGCAGGAGGTAGCAGTGCCGGCCGCCGTAGGTGTTGTGGACCTCGGCGACGACGCAGACGGGGCTGCCGGTCCGGTCGTGGCACCAGTACAGGGTGAGCGGGTTGAAGACATGGCCCAGCACGCGCGCGTGGGCCAGCATCAGCACCCGTCCGTCGGCGTCCCGTACGCCGTGGGACGCGAGGTAGGCGTCGAGGCCCGCGCGGAGGGTGGGGGCCCGGCCGCCGAAGTGGTCGCGGGCGTCGAAGCGGGCCAGCGGGCGCAGGAGGCGGGGCAGCCGGGGCAGGTCGTCGAGGTCGACCAGCCACAGGTACGTGCGCTGCCGCAGGGCATGGTGCACCGGCTGGACGCGGGTGTGGGCGACCTCGCAGGGGTAGAGCGCGGGCACCGTCGGAGCCGTCGGCGCCACAGGCTTCACCAGGGGGGCGGGTGTGCCGCGGTCGGTGGTCACCAGGTCACCCCCAGGGCGCGGGCCGCCTCGACTCCCGAGCGGCAGCCGTCCTCGTGGAATCCCCAGCCGTGGTAGGCGCCGGCGAAGGCGGTCACGGACGTGGCGAGGCCGGGGAGTTCGCGCTGGGCGGCGACGGAGCGGGGCGTGTAGACGGGGTGCTCGTACACCATGCGGGCGAGCACCGTGCTCTCGTCGACGCGGCCGTCGGCGTTGAGGGTGACGATGTGCGGTTCGTCGACCGGGAGGCGCTGGAGCCGGTTCAGGTCGTAGCTGACCTTGACCGCCTCGGGGCGCGCGTCGCAGGAGGGGAGCCAGTAGTTCCACGAGGCGCGGGCGTGCGGCGCGGCCGGAAGGACGCTGGTGTCGCGGTGGAGCACGGTGGGGTTGCGGGAGTACGTGAACGCGCCGAGGATCCGGCGTTCGTCGGGGGTGGCGTCGGTGAGCATCCGCAGGGCCTGGTCGGGGTGGACGGCGACGACGACGGCCGCGTGGGTCTCGGACTCGCCGTCCTCGGTGGTCACGCGGACCCGGTCCGTGCCCCGTTCGATCGCGCGGACCGGGGTGGCGGTGCGGACGGCGGCGAGTCGCTTGGCCACCTTTTCGACGTACGCGCCGGAGCCTCCCGTGACGGTCCGCCACTGCGGCGAGCCGGTGGTGGAGAGGAGCCCGTGGTGGTCGAGGAACCGGAAGAGGTACGCCGCCGGGTACAGGAGCGCGGTGTCCGGGGCGCAGGACCAGACGGCGGACACGAGCGGGACGGCGAAATGACCGACGAAGTACGGCGAGAACCCGCCGCGTGCCAGGAACATGCCGAAGGTCTGGCTGTCGTCTCCCGCGGCGAGCAGCCGGCGGGCCGCCCGGTGGAAGCGCGGCACGTCGGCGAGCATCCGCAGATGACGGCCGCGGCGCAGGTTGCCGCCGCCCAGCAGACCGCGCGGGCCGCGGGCGCCCGCGTAGGCGAGACCGCAGCCGTCGCACCGTACCGACATGCTCATCTCGGCGTCCTGGGTCTCCACGCCGAGTTCGCGGAAGAGCCGCAGGAGCAGCGGGTAGGTCCGCTCGTTGTGGACGATGAAGCCGGTGTCCACGTGGACGGTGCCGCCGCCCCGGGTCGGCAGCTCATGGGTGTGCGCGTGTCCGCCGAGCCGTGCGTCCGCCTCGTACAGCACCACGTCGGCGGTCCGCGACAGCACGTGAGCGGCGGTCAGGCCGGCCACTCCCGCCCCGACGACCGCGACGGTTCGCCGGTTCATCCGTTCCCCCTCGCGTCACGGGGCGTCCGCGCACCGATTGCGCGGAGCGTCCCCGCGGGTGCTTCGGCGCCGTGGGCCGTACGGATGGGTGCGGATGTGGCTGTGGGTGCGGGTATGGATGGGGGTGCTGGTGCCGCTGCGCTCATGACGACTCCTCCTCCGGCCCGCTGCCTGGGCGGGGGCTCCGTCCTCCTCAGGTTCCGGGGAACGGCGGCAGGTCCTCAAGGCGCATCGTTCGTGCGTCGTTATGAGACCGGGGGAAGGACGGCGACGCGCGGTGCGGTGCCCTCGCGGGCGGCGGCCACGGCCGCGTCGAGGTCGTTCAGGGGGAGCGCGTACGGCACCAGGGCGGCGAAGCGGTCCTGGAGGGGGGTCCGGTCCAGGAAGCGGACCGCTTCGGCCAGGTCGTCGACGGTGTAGTTGTGGGTGCCGACGACGCGCGAGAGGTTACGTACGAAGGCGTCGGGCGCGAAGTCGACGCGGGGGCCGGGGGAGACCGAGCCGACCAGGGCGACGCGCCCGTCGATCCCGACGACCTCCAGGGCCGACCGCACGGCGTGGTGGTTCCCGGAGAGTTCGAGGACGACGTCGGCGCCGTACGCTCGGGCGAGTTCCGCCAGTCCGTCCGGTCCGCACACGGCGGTGGCCCCGAAGTCCAGGGCCTGCCGCCGCCTGCTCTCGTCCACGTCGCAGGCGACCACGTGCTCGGCCCCCAGTTCGCGGGCGTAGGCGATCGCGGTCAGGCCGAGCATGCCGCAGCCGATCACGATGACGGAGTCGCCTGCCGACAGACCCGCCCGGCGTGCCGCGCAGACCACGGTGGCCGTCGCGCAGTTGGCGGGAGCCGCCACCTCGGCGGGGAGGCTCGCGGGCACGGTCACGAGGCCGGTGCCCGCGACGAGGTGGCAGTGGGTGGCGAAGCCGCCGTTGAGCCGCCAGCGGTCGGTGAGTGCCTCGTGCCCGTACTTGCGCAGGTCGGAGCACTTCTGCGGGACGCCCCGGGCGCACCGGCGGCAGCTTCCGCAGGAGGTGCCGACCGTCCAGGTCACGCGCTGTCCGGGGGTGACGGGCCGGCCGTCCGCCGTGCGGACGGAGCCGGCCACCTCCTCGACGTGGCCGACCGCCTCGTGGCCGAGGACGGTCGGCACCGGGGTCGGCCGGTCGCCCGCGAGGGTGTGGAGGTCGCTGCCGCAGATCGTGGCGAGCTCGACGCGGACCAGGACCTCGCCGGGGGCCAGCTCGGGGCGGGGCTGGGGGACGAGGGCGAAGCCCCCGTCTGCACCCGACCACACGGCCGCCAGCGGCGGGGCCGCGGCCTCGGGGGAGGCGGGGCCGGGGGACGAGGGGCTGGGGAGGGAAGCAGTCATGGGGGTCTCCGCGGGGGGTCGGCCGGGGTCAGGACAGGCGGCGCCGGACCAGCGCCGACAGCCGGTCGACGGCCACGATCAGGACGAGGACGACCAGGATGTGCGTCAGCATCTCGTCGAACTGGAAGAGCTTGATCGACTGGTTGATGAGGAAGCCGATGCCGCCCGCGCCGACCAGCCCGAGCACCAGGGAGGAGCGGACGTTGACGTCGAGCCGGTACATGAGCAGTCCGATGAACTGGGGCGTCACCGTCGGCAGCAGGGCGTGCGCCGCCACCTGGATCCGGCCGGCGCCGGCAGAGCGGAGCACGTGCGCCGGCCCGGGGTCCGCGTCCTCCAGCGCCTCCGCCCACAGCTTGCCCATCACGCCGACGTTGTGGAGGAGCAGGGCGAGGACTCCGGGGAAGGGGCCGAGGCCCACCGCCGTGACGAAGACGAGGGCGAACACGACGTCGGGCACGGCGCGCAGGAACGACAGCAGGGACCGGGACGCCTGGTAGACCGCCTTCGACGGCGCGGTGCCGCGCGCCGCGAGCAGGGCGAGGACGAGGGAGAGCGGCACGGACAGGGTGGTGCCGAGGAGGCCGATCCAGAGCGTGACGAGGGCGCCGTCGAGGCTGGGCCGGAGGACCTCCCAGCTGAGGTCGGGCGGGACGGCCTCGGCGAGGAAGTCCACCATGCCGCCCCAGCCCTCGGCGAGCGCGCCGAAGGACATCTCGGTGGCGTCCCAGGCCAGGAGGTGGGCGGCGACCACGACGGTGGTGACGGCCGTGCCCAGGAGCACGGCCCGGGGCCGGCGCGGCTTGGCGGGTACGGGGAGCCTCCGTACCTCGTGGGTGAGGGTCATCAGACGGCCTTCAGGATCGTGGGCTGGTACAGGATGTCGACGTCCTGGCGCGGGGGGCCGTCCAGGACGACGTGTCCGTCGCGCAGGCCCACCACTCGGTCGGCGTGCCGGGCGGCGAGCGCGGGCTGGTGCAGGACCGCCAGGACGGCGAGCCCTTCCTCGTGGGCCAGCTCGGCGAGCAGGGCGAGGACCTGTTCCGAGGCGGCGGGGTCGAGGGCGGAGACCGGCTCGTCGGCGAAGAGGACACGGGGGCGCTGGCAGAGCGCGCGGGCCACCGCGACCCGCTGCTGCTGGCCGCCGGAGAGGCTGCCCGCCCGGTCGTGGGCGCGGTCGGCGAGGCCGACGCGGTCGAGGCAGGCCATGGCCTCCTCGCGTACGGCGCGCGGGAAGAGGGCCGGGACGAGCGACTGCCGCAGCGACAGGCGGCCGAGGGCGCCCGCGCACACGTTGTCGAGCACCGAGCGGCGCCGGACGAGGTGGATGTGCTGGAAGACCATGGCCACGTCCAGCGGGCCCAGGGACGTACCGTCGAGGGTGACGGTGCCCGCCGCCATGGGTTCGAGGCCGGCGGCGGCGCGCAGCAGGGTCGACTTGCCGGAGCCGTTGGCGCCCAGGACGGCGAGGAGCTCCCCGCGGGCGACGGTGACGTCCACGCCGTGCAGGACCTGCCGCTCCGCGTAGCGCACGGTGATGCCGGTCAGGTCGAGCATCAGACGTCCTTCTCGGTCAGCTTGAGCGTCTCGGCGAGGTCGAAGAGCGGCTTGTAGGTGGACGAGTCGACCGGGACGAGCGGGGCCGGCGGGTCGACGTCGAGCAGGGCGCCGATCTCGCCGACCTTGTCGGCCGGCAGGCCGAGGAGCGCGTCCTTGACGGCCTTCTTGAACGCCGGGTCGAGGTCGCCGCGGACGGTGATGGGGTCGTTGGGGATCGGGGCCGAGGACCAGACCTTCGTGAACTTCGACGCGTCGAAGGTGCCGGAGGCGGTGGCGCTCGCGAGCTGCTGGGAGTTGATCTCGGCGGCGTCGACCTTGCCGTTGACGAGGGCGAGGAGCGCCTCGGGGTGGCCGCCCGCGTAGGTGACCTTGACGTCGTCCTTCTTCAGGCCGGCGTCGAGCAGGGCCTTGCGGGGGAGGGCGTCGCCGGAGGTGGAGCCGACCGAGCCGAGGGCGAGGGAGCGGCCGCGCAGCTCGCCGACGGAGGTGACGGGCGAGCCCTTGGGGACCCAGATGCCCGCGGTGTAGCTGGAGAGCACGCCCTTCTCGTCGCCGAACGAGACGAGGGCCTCGGCCTTGGCCCGCTTCTCGGCGAAGACGTAGCCGAGGGGGCCGAAGAGGCCGATGTCGAGCTTGCCGTTCTCCATGGCGAGGACCTCGGCGGCGTAGTCCTCGGTGACCGTGAGCTCGACCGGGCAGTCGAGGCTCTCCGAGAGCGCGTCGGCGAGCACCTTCGCGGCCGGGGTGAGCTTGGCGGGGTCCTCGAAGGGCTCGACGCCGAAGCGGATCCGCCCGTCGGGGCAGGTGGCGGAGGCCGGCTTGCCGGAGTCGCCCGCGCAGGCCGTCAGGGCGAGGGCGAGGGAGACGGTGAGCAGGCCGGCGAGGGCGGGGCGGCGGACGGACACGATGGGCTCCGGTGAGTGAGGTGAGGCGAGGTGGGGTGAGCGGAGGGCGGGGCCGGGCGGGGTGGGGGGCCCGGACCGGGGCGGGGTGGGGCGGCGAGGGGGAGTGCGCCCCGGCGGGTTGTCCCGTACGGGGTCGGCAACGGCACGTTTTCAGGCGCTGCCGACCCCGGTCAATGACTTGTATGGACAAGTCGTTCGTTGTTCATCTGACAGTCGGGCGGACGTCTCCCGTCACACCCGGTGGCCCATTTCCGATGCCTTCCGGCGCACCTCGAAGAGCCGCCGGCCGTCGCGGTTGATCCACGTGGCGGTGAGGGTGGGGTCGCTCACGGTGGTGTCGGCGACCAGCTTCAGGAAGGTGTGCGGTTCCACGGCGCTGTGGACGAGGTGGGGGCTCGGCACGTTGAGGCTCGGGATGGTGCGGTCGTGCAGGGGGCTGACGATGAACTGCCAGAGGTCGTAGCCGACGCGCGGGCCGTAGTCCAGGGCACGGGAGACGTGGATGTCGCCGCCGACGAGGAAGCAGCCGGGGATGCGCTCGGCCGTGATGAAGTCGAGGATCGCGTCCCGCTCGTGCGCGTAGTAGCCCCAGTCGTCGGACTCGCTGTTCTGCTTGTCGTCCCAGATCATCCCCGTGGCGAGCGCCTTGAACGGGGCGGTGCTCTCCCGCAGCCGCTCCCGCAGCCAGTCCCACTGCACCCGCCCCAGACAGGTCGGCTTCGACGGGTCGGCCCAGCTGGGTTCCGTACGGCTGAACCAGCGCGGGTCCAGCAGGAAGACCTCGATCGGGCCGCGGCGGAACGAGGTGTAGACCCCCTCGCCCGACCCGCGGTCGGTCAGCGGGAACCCGTCGGCGTCGTGGCCGAAGGTGGCGTTGGCGCGGTGGTCGACGAACGCGGTGCGGTTGTTCGCCTTGCCGGTGTAGTCGCCGTGCTTGTCGTTGCCGCCGAAGTCGTGGTCGTCCCAGGTCGCCCAGACGGGCATGGAGCTGATCAGCCGGGATATCTCGGGCTGGACGAGGAACTCGCGGTGCTTGCGGCGGGCGACGGCCACGTCGGAGCTGTCCACATAGGGGGTGTCGCCGAGCATGACGAAGCTGTCGCACCCCTCGTCCATGACCCTCGTCCAGACGTGGTCGGGGGTCGAGGGGGCGCAGGAGCCCAGGCCCATCGTGACGACGCCCGGGCGGCGGGGCGGAGGGGCGGTGGTGAACGACCCCGTCAGCGGCGTGAACCCCGGGGCGGGCGCGAACGGTTCGAGGGTGAACTCGTACCGTGTGCCGGGCCGCAGTCCGCACAGGTCGACCAGGAGGGTGCGGTCGTTCTCCTCCGACAACTCGGCGACGACCGTACGCCGGGGGCGCGACCCGGTGCGGAAGGTGCACCGCCACGCCGGGTGGAGGGCGGCGTCGAGTCCGGGCCGGGCCCAGATCCGGGCGCTCGCCGTGTCCACGTGCCCGACGAGGGGTCCGGCCGGCGCCTCGGGCGGCATGGGCGTGGGCGTCACGGCCGGAGCCGTGCCCGCCCGCACCAGGCGGACGTACCGCGCGAGCGCCGTGAAGAACGCGACGCTGTCCTCGACGGCCGCGGCGGGCTGGGTGGCCGCGCCCGTGGCGCCGAAGCACTTGTCGACGGTGAGGCTGGAGACCAGGAACCGGCCGGAGCCGTGCCGCCCCTCCAGCAGCGCCGGCGGGAACACGGTGGCGTCGCACGCCATGAGCACGCGCATCGAGCGCCACTCCTTGACGGTCTCCCAGCTGACCCGGACGCCCGTCGCGCGCCCGGTGAACAGGCGGCCGCCGTCGGTCCGGAGGCCCGCGACCAGCGGGTGGTCGGGGGCCGTGGGATGGATGGTGTCGTAGTCGGCGTCGGTCCGCACGGCGCCGAGCCCCTCGGGCAGGTAGGCGACGCGCGCGCCGAACTGGTCGGACTGCGCCAGGTCGAGGGCGACGCCACCCGCCGCGACGAAAGCGCGCAGCGAGGCGCCGTGCGCCGCGATGTACGCGTCGTAGCGCGGCTCGTTGTTGGTGAAGCTGCCGAAGGCGATGAGGTCCACGGGCTCCGGCTGCGCGTCCGCCGGCCGGGAGAGGTCGAGCGGGACGACCGTCACGCCCGCCCGGCGCAGCAGCTCGGCCAGGCCCGTCGCGCGGGTCCACTGATCGGCGTGCTCCAGCACGGCGGCGCGGACGGGTGCGCCGTCGGCGGCCGAGGCGCTCGCGGGGGCGGCGGTGGCGGTCAGGGTGGCGGTGGTCAGGGCGGCCGCGACGCCGCCGGCCAGCATCGTCCGTCTGTCGATGCCGATACCGATTTCGGCCATGGTTCGTCTCCTTGCCGTAGCAGTCGGGGGAGCGGTCACGGAGAGAACCTGGCAGCCGGTCACGACGTACGACAAGGACTTGTATGTACAAGTCATCGAGAGTTCACCCGCCCGCCGGGCGGGCCCCGGATCCCTCGGCAACGGCCGGGTAGGGTCCCGGACATGGCTACTCCCTTGCACCGCTCCATCGCCGACGAGCTCCGCCGCCGCATCCGCCGCGGCGAACTCAAGGTGGGTGAGTCGGTTCCGTCCGAGGCCCAACTGGGCGAGGAGTTCTCGGCGTCGCGCGGCCCGGTCCGCCAGGCACTGGCCACGCTGCGGGACGAGGGCCTCATCAGCGGGGGCCAGGGGAAGCGGGCCACCGTCCTCGACGCCGTCCCGGCCCAGCCCTTCGAGTCCTTCCTCTCCTTCACCCGCCGCGCCGAACTGACCGGGCACGTGCCCGGCCAGCGCCTCCAGGAGATCGCCCTGCGCCGGCCGGAACCCGAGACCGCGGCGGCGCTGGAGACCGACCCGGACGACCTGGCCGTGCAGCTCGTGCGCCTGCGGCTGCTCGACGGGCGCCCCGCGATGCTGGAGCGCATGACGTACGTGGAGCCGATCGGCCGCCGCCTCCTCGAAGCCGACCTGGACGCCGGGTCGATCTACGCGCTGCTGACGGAGCAGGGGGTGGACCTCCACTCGGCCCGGCACACCTTCGACGCCGTCCCCGCCGACGCCCTCGACGCCCGGCTCCTCGAAGTGCCCGAGGGCTTCCCCCTCCTGAGGGAGCGTCGGCTCACCACCGACTCCCAGGGAGTCCCCATCGAGTGGTCGGACGACCGCTACCGCTCCGACATCGCCACCGTCACGGTCCGCAACACGCGCAGCTCCCGGACGGCGATGCTCTGAGGAAACGGGTCCGTCCCGACCGCGAGGCAGGGCAGCCTCGGACAGGGCGCGGTCGGGACGGAGCATGAGGGGCCTCGTGTCGGAGGCCGGTGGACAGCGGGAGTACGGCGAGTCCGCCGGCCCGGTGGCTGTCCGGGAACACCGGACCGGCGGAAGACCTCAGGAGGCCGCGGCGACCGCCTGCGGCACACGCAGCGGCGCCGCGGTGGCCGCGACGACCTGCTCGACGGTGACGCCCGGCGCCGTCTCGACCAGGACGAACCCGTCGGAGGCGATGTCGACGACGGCGAGGTCGGTGATGACGCGCTGGACGACGCCACGGCCGGTCAGGGGCAGGTCGCAGCTGTCGACGAGCTTGGGCGTGCCGTCCTTGGCGGTGTGCTCCATCAGGACGATCACCCGCCCGGCTCCGTGGACGAGGTCCATCGCGCCGCCCATGCCCTTGACCATCTTGCCGGGGATCATCCAGTTGGCGAGGTCGCCCGCCGAGGAGACCTGCATGGCGCCGAGGACCGCCGCGTCGATGTGCCCGCCGCGGATCATCCCGAAGGACAGGGCCGAGTCGAAGAACGAGGCGCCGGGCAGCGTCGTGACCGTCTCCTTGCCCGCGTTGATCAGATCGGCGTCCAGCTCGTCCTCGGAGGGGTACGGGCCCACCCCGAGGATCCCGTTCTCGGACTGGAGCACGACCTCGATGCCCGGCGGGAGGTGGTTGGGGATGAGCGTGGGGAGGCCGATGCCGAGGTTCACATAGCTGCCGTCGGTCAGCTCCAGGGCGGCGCGGGCCGCCATCTGCTCGCGGGTCAGGGCCATCAGACGTCGCCTTCCTGTCGGACGGTACGGCGCTCGACGCGCCGCTCGGCCGCGGGGTCGCCGGGCGTCACCCGGACCACGCGCTGGACGAAGATGCCGGGCAGGTGCACCTCGTCCGGGTCGAGCTCGCCCGGCTCGACCAGGTGGTCGACCTCGGCGATGGTGACCCGTCCGGCCATGGCGGCCAGCGGGTTGAAGTTGCGGGCCGAGGAACGGAACACGAGATTGCCGTGCCGGTCGCCGATGGTCGCCCGTACCAGCGCGAAGTCCGTCGTGATGCCCTCTTCCAGCAGGTACGGACGCCCGTCGAACTCCCGCGTCTCCTTGGCAGGCGACGCGACCGCCACCGTCCCGTCGGCCGCGTACCTCCAGGGCAGACCGCCCTCGCCGACCTGCGTCCCCGTGCCGGCGGGGGTGTAGAAGGCGGGGATCCCCGCGCCGCCGGCCCGCAGCCGCTCCGCCAGCGTGCCCTGCGGGACGAGCTCGACCTCCAGCTCCCCGCTCAGGTACTGGCGGGCGAACTCCTTGTTCTCGCCCACGTACGAGCTCGTCATCCGGGAGATCTGCCCCGCGGCGAGCAGCAGACCGAGACCCCAGTCGTCGACGCCGCAGTTGTTCGACACGATCCTGAGATCGTCGACCTCGCGCTGCCACAGGGCGTCGATCAGCGTGCCGGGTATCCCGCACAGCCCGAAGCCGCCCACGGCGAGGGACGCGCCGGCGGGGATGTCGGCCACCGCCTCCGCCGCACTCGCGACCGTCTTGTCCAGACCCATACGGACCCTCTCCTTCGGGCGACCGGAGCGACCTCGGGGGGCCGGAACCGGTGGCCGATACAACCGATGGGAAGGGAGCCTAGGCAGGCGGTACGGGCCCGACCATGGCTGTCTCCCACACATCAACCCCCCGCCGCATGGTGCTGATCACCGCGTCCGGCGGCCTCGGACGGAAGGGGTCGCGGCGCCTCCCCGGCGTACACCCCGGGGCCGTATCGCCGCCCACGGCGGATGTCGGCGGAGCCCATCGACGGCCCCCCGACGGTGGGCCGCACACCCATGTCCGGCCGGCGGACCGGCGGCATAGCCTCCCGCGGTCCCCGTCCACGAACCACTGGAGGCAGACCCATGCGTCGCCCCACCTTCCGTCCCGCGTCCCGCCCCCGGCGGCGGAGCGCGTCGGCGGCCCTCGTGCTGGCCGCACTCACCCTCACCACGGCCCCGGCGACCGCGGTGGCACCGCACGCCCCCACCGGCCACTGCGCCCGCCAGAGCCAACTGCGCGTCCCCGGCGCCGAACTCCAGCGGGCCGCCTGCCTTGACGAGCTGACCACGGCCGGAACGGTCGCCTCCGGGCACACCGACCCGGCCGACTGGGCGGGACTGACACCCAAGGACCTGGCCGTCCCCAGCGGAGTCCCCGGCATCCAGATCGACGGCTACTTCCCCGACACCTCCACCACCAACACCAACCACGGCTGGAAGCACGACGCCCAGTTCGTCATCCGCCTGCCCGACCGCTGGAACGGCGGCCTGGTGATCGCCGGCACCCCCGGCAACCGCGAGCAGTACGCCAACGACCGGGCCATCGCCGACTGGGTGCTGGCCCGGGGCTACGCGTACGCGGCCACCGACAAGGGCAACACTGGCCTCGCCTTCCACCGGGACGGCAAGGCGCCGGGCGACGCCATCGCCGAGTGGAACGACCGGGTCACCCAGCTCACCCGCGCGGCCCGCGCCACCATCGCCCAGCGCTACCACCGCCCCCCGGCCCGCACCCTGGTCACCGGCATCTCCAACGGCGGCTACCTGGTGCGCTGGCAGCTGGAGAACCACCCCGAGCTCTACGACGGAGGCGTGGACTGGGAGGGCACCCTCTGGCGCACGGACGGCCCCAACCTGCTGGACTTCCTGCCCCGGACGCTGCGCGCCTACCCCGTGTACGCCGCCGGCGGCGAGGGCGCCGCCAGGGCACGCGAGGAGATGCACGCCGCCGGATTCCCGGCCGAGTCGGAGTTCCTGTGGCCGTACCACCACAAGGTCTACTGGGACCTCACCCAGCGCGTCTACCGCGAGGAGCTGGACCCCGGCTACGACGGCGAGACCGAGGCCGGCACCCCGTACTGCGCCACGGGCACACCCGGCTGTGACGCCGACTACGACTACGCGACCCGGCCCGACGAGGTCCGGCGCGCCGTGCAGAAGATCGCGCTGACCGGGCGCATCGGCAAGCCGCTGATGACCCTGCACGGCACCCTCGACACCCTCCTGCCCATCGGCCAGGACTCCGACGTCTACGCCCGGATGGTGCGCGACGCCGGACGCGGATGGCTGCACCGCTACTACCGCATCGACGGCGGCACCCACACCGACTCCGTCGTCGACCTGTTCCCGGACAGGCTCCGGCCGCTCACGCCGTGCCACCGGACCGCCTTCACGGCCCTGGAACGCTGGCTCGCGACAGGCCACCGCCCGCCCGCCTCGGGCACCGTCGCCCTGCCCGCCGGCCAGGACCCCGTGACCCTCGCCAACAGCTGCGCCCTGGACACGAGGAAGGCCACCGGCGCCCCGCGCTGAGGCCCGCGGCCGCCGCACGGCCACTGTGCGGGCGTGACAGGGGTGCCATGAGGTGCCATGAGGTGCCATGAGGTGTCATGGGGTGCCTCCTATGGTGTCCCGCACCACTGGATTGCCGGGCACTGTGGTGGACACATCCATGGGCCGGGCAGAGGGCCCTCCCTACTGTTTCCCGCCATGACGAACACATTTCCTACCCCGAGCCCACTGCCGTCACCCGGCGCCGGCATCGACCTCAGCGGGCGTACGGCGCTGGTGACGGGCGGCGGCAGCGGCATCGGCCGGGCCTGTGTGCTCGCTCTGGCACAGGCGGGCGCCCTCGTCCACGTCGTGGACCGGGACGCCGGGGCGGCCAAGGCGGTCGCCGAGATCGCCGGCGGCCGGGCGCAGGTGGCCGACCTCGCCGACCCGGGAGCCGTCGACCTCCTCCCCGCGGAGGTGGACATCCTCGTCAACAACGCCGGCCTCCAGCACGTCGCGCCGCTGACGGAGTTCCCCCCGGAGCGCTTCGAGCTGATCCAGAAGGTGATGGTCACCGCCCCCTTCCTGCTGATGCGCCGGGTCATGCCGCACATGTACGCGGAGGGCTGGGGCCGCATCGTCAACGTCTCCAGCGTCCACGGCCTGAGGGCCAGCGCCTACAAGGCCGCGTACGTCACGGCCAAGCACGCGCTGGAGGGGCTCAGCAAGGTCGCCGCGATCGAAGGCGCCTCGCAGGGCGTGACCAGCAACTGCGTGAACCCCGGATACGTCCGGACCCCCCTCGTCGAGGGCCAGGTCCGCGACCAGGCCGCCGCCCACGGCATCAGCGAGGGCGACGTCCTGACGAACGTCATGCTGGCCCGCTCGCCCGTCAAGCGGCTCATCGAGGCGGAGGAGGTCGCCGCGGCCGTCCTGTGGCTGTGCGGCCCCCACTCCGGCTACCTCACCGGCGCGTCCATCCCGCTCGACGGCGGCTGGACGGCGGGCTGACCCCCAGCGGCCCGCCGCACCGAACCCGCACCACCCCCCCGTACCACTCAAAGTCCCGCCCCCTGTTCCGTCCCTATCCCGTACCGCCCCGTCCCGCCCCATCCCGTCCCCATCTCGTCCCCCGTTCCGTCCGTTCGTTCGTGAAACCGGTGAATCCATGTCTGACACCACCACCAAGCCGAGAGGCGGCATCGGCCGCATCGTCGGAGCGAGCCTGATCGGCACCACCATCGAGTGGTACGACTTCTTCCTGTACGGCTCGGCCGCCGCGCTCGTCTTCAACACGCTGTTCTTCCCCACCGCCGACCCGCTGGTGGGCACGCTGATCGCCTTCATCACGTACGCCATCGGGTTCGCCGCCCGCCCGCTCGGCGGCATCGTCTTCGGGCACTACGGGGACAAGATCGGCCGCAAGAAGCTCCTGGTGCTCAGCCTCCTGATGATGGGCGGCGCCACCTTCGCGATGGGCCTGCTGCCCACCTACGAGTCGATCGGCGTCTGGGCGCCGATCCTGCTGACGATCCTGCGCCTGGTCCAGGGCTTCGCGCTCGGCGGTGAGTGGGGCGGCGCCGTCCTCATCGTCTCCGAGCACGGCGGCGACAAGCACCGCGGCTTCTGGGCCTCCTGGCCGCAGGCCGGCGCCCCGGGCGGCAACCTGCTCGCCACCGGTGTCCTCGCCCTGCTGGCCGCCGTCCAGTCCGACGCCGACTTCCAGTCCTGGGGCTGGCGCATCCCGTTCCTGCTCTCGGGCCTGCTCGTCATGATCGGCCTGTGGATCCGCGTCTCCGTCTCCGAGTCCCCGGTGTTCCTGGAGGCCCAGGCGAAGGCCGAGGCGGCCGCCGCCGCGGGCGTGAAGGAGGAGGCCCCGGTCGTCGAGGTGTTCAAGCGCAGCTGGCGCGAGGTGCTCTCGGCGATCGGCACGCGGTTCGGCGAGAACATCTCGTACTACATCCTCACCTCCTTCCTCCTCGTGTACGTCACCGTGCACCTGGAGCTGCCGAAGAGCACCGCGCTGAACGCCGTCCTCATCGGCTCGGCCGTCCACTTCGTCACCATCCCGCTCTGGGGCGCGCTCTCCGACCGGATCGGCCGGCGGCCCGTCACCCTGATCGGTTCCGTGGGCATGGCGGTCTGGGCCTTCGTCTTCTTCGGCCTCGTCGACTCGAAGTCGTTCGTCGTGATCGTCCTGGCCGTCACCGCCGGACTGCTGCTGCACGGCGCGATGTACGGCCCGCAGGCGGCGTTCATCTCCGAGATGTTCGACACGAAGGTCCGCTACTCCGGCGCCTCGATGGGCTCCCAGCTCGCCTCGATCATCGCCGGCGCCCTCGCCCCGATCATCGCGGTGGAACTCCTGAAGGAGTACGACTCCTCCACGCCCATCTCCGTGTACCTCTGCATCGCGGCCGTGGTCACCACCATCACCGTGGCCGTCACCCGCGAGACCCGGGGCCGGGACCTGACCCGCGGCCGGGACGAGGAGCCCGCGGCGGAGCCCATGGTCACGGCGGGCGACCGCGCCTAGGACCTCAGGGCCCAGGACCTAAGGGCCCAGGGACCGAATGACACCGCCACGTGCGTGAGGTGCCCGGTCCGCCGTCATCATGGGGGCGTGATGACGGCGGACCGGGCTCACGTCCGCACCACCCCATCCCACCCCACCCGCTTGTACGGCCGCGAGGAGGCCCCATGACCGACGGCCGTCGAGACGACGCCCGCCCGCCGTCGTCCGCCGAGTCGGCCGCGCGCGGCATGCTGGACCTGCTCGCCGCCGACGCTCCGGCGCAGGAGTTCGCCGCGCGGCTCGCGCGCTCCCGGGCCACCGGGACGGACCCGGCGGACCCGGCGGACCTCGCGTGGATCGAGGAGACCACCGAGGTCGCCCTGTCGGTGCGGCGGGTGCTCGACCAGTACCGGCGCCGGGAGACGGAGCTGGTCGCGCTGTTCGACACCGCCGGCGACCTGGCCGGCCTGCGGGACCTCGACGCCGTCCTTCGGGCCATCGTCCGCAGGGCCCGTACGCTCCTCGGCTCGGACATCGCCTACCTCACCCTCAACGATCCGGTCGCGCACGACACGTTCATGCGCGTCACCGACGGCTCCGTCTCGGCGGCCTTCCAGCAGCTCCGGCTGGGCATGGGGGAGGGCCTGGGCGGCCTGGTCGCGCAGACCGCCCGCCCGTACGCGAGCACGGACTACCGCACCGACCGCCGCTACCGGCACACCGGCACCATCGACGAGGGCGTCGCGGAGGAAGGGCTCCGTGGGATCCTCGGCGTCCCCCTGCGGCTCGGCGAGGAGATCATCGGAGTCCTGTTCGCGGCCGACCGCGCCCCGCGTGAGTTCACCCCCGACGCCATCGCCCTGCTGGCCTCCCTCGCCGACCACGCAGCCGTCGCCATCGACAGCGCCCGCCGGCTGGAGGAGACCCGCACCGCCTTCACCCGGCTCGAAGCCGCCAACGCCACCGCGCGCGCCCACAGCGAGGCCCTCCACCAGGCGTCCGACGCCCACGACCGCCTCTCCAAACTGGTCCTGCGCGGCGCCGGGATCGACGAGGTCGCCGCCGAGATCGCGGCGCTGCTCGGCGGGGGAGTGGCCATCCACGACACCGACGGCAGCGAACTCGCCCGGGTCGGCACCGGCACCGCACCCGTGCCCCCCTCCCTCGCGCGGATCGACGCCTCACACAGCGAGGGCCGCGCCGTCCACGCCCACGGCGTCTGGACCTGCGCCGTCCTCGCCGGCGCCGAACCGCTGGGCAGCATCGTCCTGACCGGACACGCGGAACTCTCCGAAGCCGACCGGCGTCTGTTCGAACGCTCGGCCCTGGTCACGGCGATGCTGCTGCTGATCCGCCGCTCGGTCGCCGAGACCGAGGACCGGGTACGCGGCGAACTCCTCGACGACCTGCTCGCGGACCCCGCCTCCTCGGCGCACTGGGACGGCGGCAGCCTCACCCTCCGCGCCCGCCGCCTCGGCGTGGACCTGGCCCGGCCGCACGCCGTCGCCGTCCTCGACTGCGAGCCCGCCCTGCGCTCCCGGCTCGCCGCGGAAGCCGGCCGCGCCGTGCGCGGACTCGGCGGCCTGGCGGGCACCCGGCAGGGCCGCAGCGTCCTGCTCACCCCCACCGACCAGCCCGGCCTGCTCGCCCGCGAACTCTCCGCCGCCCTCACCCGGGCCATCGGCGCCCCCGTCACCGTGGGCGCCGCCGGCCCAGGAACCGGCCCCGAACAGCACGCCGCGCTGCACGGCGAGGCCCTGCGCTGCCTCACCGCGCTCCACGCCCTCGGCCGCACCGGCGAAGGGGCCGGCATCGCCGACCTGGGCTTCATCGGCGTCCTGCTCGGCGAACGGGCCGACATCGGCGCGTACGTCGACCGCGTCCTCGGACCCGTCATCGCGTACGACACCGAGCGCGGCACCGAACTGGTCCGTACCCTGCACGCCTACTACGACCAGGGGGCGAGCCTCGCCCGCGCGAAGGACGCCCTCCACGTGCACGTGAACACGGTCGTGCAACGCCTCGACCGCGTCGCCCAACTCCTCGGCCCCGACTGGAACACCCCCGACAGCGCTCTGGAGATCCACCTGGCACTCCGCCTCCACGAACTCGCGCGCGGCACGTCAGGTCACTGAGTCCGCCGTCCCGTCAGAGGCCCCGCAGTCAGTTCGTGGTGGCCTGGTAGAGGCCACGGCCGGCGCGGTCGGCGCGCGAGGTGGCCACCAGGCGGTCGAGTGTGCTGCGGACGGCGTTGACGGAGCCCACGGAGATGTCACGGCCGAGCGCCTCCGCCACGTCCCGCGCGCGCATCGGGCTCCCGGGCGACTGCGCGAGGACGGCGACCACCTGCTCGGCGACGCTACCGACGCCACCGGGCTCCTTCACCGCCGAAGTGGCGGGGGAAGGGGAGGGGGAAGGGGACTTGGCCGTGGGCTTGGGGGCGGACTTGCGTCCTCGCGTGGCACGCGGTGCGGCGGCCTTTCGGGGTGCGGGGACCGGAGGGGCATCCTGGGCCGTCACCTCCTCGGGCGCCTCGGCCGGGATCTCACCCTCAGTGGCGACCGGTTCGGGTGCCGGCTGTACGGCGAGCGGGGCGGGCGTGTCGGCCAGGGCCAGCAGGGCGGTCAGTGCCGTACGCACCGAGAGCACGCGCTGGGACACCGCGGCCAACTCCTGCTCCAGGTCCTGCTGGTGCTGTTCCAGTCGGGGAAGTTCTTCCTGGAGGGCGGCGGTTGTCGCGTCGATGCTGGGGGCGGAAGGGCGGGATGCGACCACGGAAGGCTCCTGGGCGAGTGGGGGGACCGGACAGAAAGGAACCGGCCATCGGATGTGCAGGGTACGTGTTCCTGAGCCGTTCAAGTGAGGCTTGAGCGATATCCGCTCTGCCCGCGGAGGGCGCCGGCTCGTCGTGAACCGGCAGCTCATGGACCGGGAATCCGAAAAAGATCTGAAGAATGTGTGTAGGCGTGAGAGTGCTGGGGGAAGAGTGGATCGGGTATCCGAAGGGGATGCCCAGGGGGCCCGATCCCGGGCCGCCACTGAATTGACCAGAAGGACGAGCATGGCCAGCGGCACCGTGAAGTGGTTCAACTCCGAAAAGGGCTTCGGCTTCATCGCCCAGGACGGAGGCGGCCCGGACGTCTTCGCCCACTACTCCAACATCTCCGGCAACGGATACCGCGAACTGACCGAGGGCGAGACGGTGACGTTCGACATCACCCAGGGCCAGAAGGGCCCGCAGGCGGAGAACATCGTCCGCGGCTGACCCCGCTGACCGCTCCCCCTTCAGGCGGCGTCCGCACCTCGTGCGGGCGCCGCCGACTCATGTCGGCGACGCATGTCCGCCGCATGTCACCGACTCATGTCGCCGGCGCGCGGCGCCACGGTAACGCGCGCCACATTGTGGCCCCGGGAAGTGGTGGCACGACATGTGGGCCGGGGGCGCCCGCGTTCTCCAGGATGTCCGCATCCCCCACCCCTCCTGGAGATGCGCATGAAGATCAGACAGCTCGTCGTGGCCGCTCTGGCGGCCTTCGGCATCGCCGCCACCACGGTCGGCGGCGCGACCGCCGCCGTCCCCGCGCCGACCACGGGTCCGTTGCAGCAGTACAACATCAGCTCGACCTACGTGAGCGGGTTGTCGTCCGGTGGGTTCATGGCCAACCAGTTGCACGTCGCGTACTCCGACGTCTTCAAGGGCGCGGGCATCTTCTCGGCGGGCCCCTACGACTGCGCGCAGAACAACCTCAACACGGCGCTGTACGCGTGCATGGACACCTTCATGGCCCGCAAGACGCCCGCTCAGCTCGCGCAGTTGACCCGGGACCGGGCGGCGGCCGGCAAGCTCGACCCGGTCGCCAACCTGTCGGCCGACAAGGTCTGGCTGTTCCACGGCACCAACGACAGCACCGTCAAGCAGCCGGTGAACGACGACCTCGCCACGTACTATCGCGACCTGGGCGCGGACGTGGTCTACGACAACACGTCCACGTCGGGCCACGCGTGGGTCAGCCCGATCGGCCCGAACGCGTGCACCTCCACCAGCTCGCCGTACATCAACAACTGCGGCGGCGACCCGGTGAAGGACATGCTGACCCACCTGGTGGGCGGCGTGAACCCGGCGAGCTCCTCGGCCCTGACGGGCAAGCTGGTCCAGTTCGACCAGAGCGCGTACACCCCCGGCGGGAGCCCCAGCGCGATCAGCATGGGCAACGAGGGCTTCGCCTACGTCCCGCAGTCCTGCCAGAACGGCGCCGCCTGCAAGCTGATGGTCACCCTCCACGGCTGCTACCAGTACTTCGGCCTCGTCGGCAACGCACTGATGGACAAGGCGTACCTCAACGAGTACGCCGACACGAACGACATGATCGTCCTCTACCCGCAGACCACCACGATGTCCGGCAACCCGCGCGGCTGCTGGGACTGGTGGGGCTACAAGTCGGCCGACTACGCGCAGAAGAGCGGCCCGCAGATGACGGCCGTGATGAACATGGCCAAAGCCCTCGGCGCCGGCACCACAAGCACCCCGCCCCTCCCCGCCCCCACGGGCCTGACCACCACCGCGACCACCGACACCACCGCCTCGCTGTCCTGGAACACGGTCGCGGGCGCGGCCTCGTACCACGTCTTCCGCAACGGCACGAAGGTGAACACGGCCCCGGTGACGACCGCCACGTACACGGACACCGGCCTGGCCGCAGGCACGACCTACAGCTACACGGTCGCCGCCGTCGACGCCTCCGGCACCGCAGGCACCAGGTCCAGCGCGGTCGACGCCACCACCACAGGCACCCCGGTCACCCTCCCCGCCCCGACGGCTCTGACCGTCACGGGGACGACGGACACCACCGCCTCGCTGTCCTGGAACACGGTCGCGGGCGCGGCCTCGTACCACGTCTACCGCAACGGCACGAAGGTGAACGCGGCCCCGGTCACGGCCGCCACGTACACGGACACCGGCCTGACGGCCGGAACGACCTACAGCTACACCGTGGCCGCCGTCGACGCCTCCGGCGCCGTCGGTGCCAGGACCGCGCCCGTCACCGCCACGACCGGGGCGGCCCCGGTGTGCGTGACCGCCAGCAACTACGCTCACACCCAGGCCGGCCGGGCCCACCATTCCGGCGGGTACACCTACGCCAACGGCTCGGAGCAGAACCTCGGCCTGTGGAACGTGGGGGTCACCACCACCATCAAGGAGACCTCCCCGGGCTACTGGGTGAAGTGCTGACCCACCCCCAGCCCCAGCCCACCACCCGAAGCACCCCCGATGCCCTGCCCATGGTCTCCCACGGGCAGGGCATCGAAGGCTGCTGTCAGGCGTCGGGCTTCGCCTTGGCGGGGGTGGTGGCCGGGGTCTTCGCGGCGGGTGTGGGGGGTTTGAGCTGGACCCAGCCGGCCTTGCTGGGGGCGCCCTCCTCGTTGAGGAGGAAGAGCATGTAGTGGCCGGGCGGGGCCGCGGCGGCGCTCGGCGGGGCCTGGAGCTCCAGGAAGTTGCCGCCGCGGCTCTTGATGCGCAGTTCGAGGTGGCGCTGGCTGGTGTTGACCGAGTGGGTCGCGGTGGTCGGGGCCAGCAGCACGGCGCGGGTGACCTCGGTCGGTGTGCTGGTGCTGACCGTGATCTTCTCGTTGTAGCCGACGCTGGGGTTGAAGACCAGACCGAGCGCGGGGCGGCTGCCCTGGTGGAGGTAGGCCGGCTCGTAGATCTCGATGCTGCCGTTGTTGTTGTCGGTGACGTCGGGGTCGTTGGCGAGCTGCTGGAGCTCGTCGCCCGTGATCATGACGCGCCCGTCGGGGAGGACCACGCCGTTGGAGTGGTAGCCGCGCGGCAGCCGCTGGACGGGGCCGAGCTTCCAGTCGCCGTTCGCGTCGCGCAGTTCGACCTGGCGGTACTTCAGGTCGGCGTTGGGGTTGTACGGCCCGTTGCCGTAGTCGCGGATGTCGAAGGCGCCGTTGACGGTGAGCAGGTCGCCGTTGGGCAGGATCAGGGTGTCGTCCTGCGTACGGCCGAAGGCGCGGGGCTTCTCGGTGTTCCACTTGCCGCCGGCCAGGCGGTAGGTGTTCGGGTCGTTGCGGTCGCCGCCGAGGACCAGGACCGAGTCGGGGCCCCTGAAGCCGGCCGGGAGGGGCACGGCGGAGCCGTAGTTGCGCCTCCACTCGCCGCCGTCCGGACCGGGCATGTTCTTGTTGACGTCCGGGCGGTTCGGCAGGTCGGTCTTCGTGTCGGTGGCGGTGTCGAAGAGCCACTGCTGGTCGACGGAGCGGCCGAGGCCGTAGATCTTCCCGTCGCGCAGCGAGAACAGGTGAGGGTAGTCCCACTTGAAGGGGGCTTCGGTCTTGAGCTTGTCCACCCCCCAGCCGATCGGCTTGACCGTTTTCTCGAAGGGCACCGGGTGGGCCGCGCCGGGGAAGCGTTCGACGACCGGCGTGGGCGTGCCCCAGCCGAGCTCCGACTGACCGGACATGATCAGCTGGCGTCCGTCGGCGCCGGTGACCACGCTCGGATACCACCGGCCGACGGACATGTCCTTGTTCAGGTACCACTCCTCCGCCCAGGGGTCGAAGACCAGGGACAGCTTGGCGCCTGAGCCTCCGTTGCCACCGAGGTTGCCGCCGAACACGCCGAGCATGCCGTTGGGCAGGAAGGAGTGGCCGGCGCAGAAGAACGGGGCCGGGCGGGGCTCGTTCTTGCCGTCGGGCATGTTGATGACCGGCGGCTTCTTCTCGGTGAACGCGCCGGCGCCGGTCCCCTTCGCGGGGTCCCAGATCCAGGCGCGCCCCGCGTTCTCCTTGCCGATGGTGTCGGTGGGAGCGGGCTCCTTCTGCGGGTTGTTCTCGATCCGTTCGAAGGAGAACAGCAGGACCTTGCCAGTGGGCAGCAGCGCGACATGGGCCGCGAAGTCGGGGGACTGGAAGTACTCCCGGAACCGGCCGAACTCGGCGGCGTCGAAGGCGGCGTTGGCCTTCTCCTGGGAGGCGGTCAGCGCGTTGAGCCGGGCCGTACGGGTCGTCTGCGGGTACTCGCCGACGTCGGCCATCGCCCTGCGGGTACGGGCGTGCTCCTCGGCGTGCTCCTTGCCGAGCGTCGCGGCCTCGTCCGGGTCGACGGTGACCGGCGCGGTCGCCGCCCGGGAGGCGGGGGCATACGGGAAGGCGTCGCCGTGGTCTCCGTCACCGGTGTGGGCCAGTGCGGGGCTTGCCGACGCCAGGGCCATGGACGCGGCCATCGCGGTGGCGGCGCAGACCGAGATCGCCGTGACGAGGCTCCTGCGGCGAGGCAGGGGCGGACTACTGCGGGACATGGGACTCCTTGCTGCGGAGGGGAAGGCGCAGCGGTTCCGACAGGGGGACGCGTCGGAGGGGACGGGCTGCACCGGGGCTGCCACAGAATCACACACAGTGACGATGTCAGTGTTGCGGTGTGCCGCCCGGCTGTCACCTCGGGGAACGCAGGCGGGTGATCAAGTCGCCGGAAGTCATGGGTCCGACCAGTGCAGTTGTGGGCGGCGAACGAGTGACGGAGGGACTTTCCGGCCAGGCGAAAGCGAAAACACATACGAATGATGCATATGTTGTCGATCACTCTATGCAACCACGGTGTAGAGGTGTCGATCTTCTGGAGAGAACATGGTGGACGATCTCAAGCTGCGTGAGAGCGAAGACATCCAGGGCGACGTGATCGCCGGCTTCAAGAAGGACCAGATGACCCTGCTGTTCCTCAAGTTCGAGGACGCGGCCAGGGCGCGCACCTGGGTCAAGGCGCTGGAACCGCAGATCTCCACGACGAGACAGGTGGCGAGCTTCAACGCCGCCTTCAGCAAGGCCAGGAAGGCATCGGAGGGCGACGACCCGAGGGCGCTGAAGGCCACCTGGATCAACATCGGCTTCACCTGGGCGGGCCTCAGGGAGCTGGCCGGGAAGGACCCCCTGCCCACGGTCGCGCCCGGCAGCGGCCTGGAGGCGTTCAAGCAGGGCTCGGACAAGCGGGCGCTCGGGGACACCGGCGACAGCTCGCCGGAGCGGTGGCTCTTCGGCAACGGCAAGGGCCAGATCGTCCACGCCGTCCTCACCGTCGCCGCCGACACGGTCCAGGACCTCCAGGCGACGGTCAGGCAGCAGCGCGAGGCGTGCGCCGCGGCCAAGATCGTGATCGTGTTCCAGCAGGACGCCGCCACGCTGCCCGGCAGTCGGCGGGGCAAGGAGCACTTCGGCTTCAAGGACGGCGTCAGCGAGCCCGGCGTGATCGGCTTCGACGAACCGGACCCCGTCAAGCCCCAGTACGTCAAGGGCCATCACGGCACCCGCCTGATCCCGCCCGGCGAGTTCGTCGTCGGCCACCCGCGGGTCGGCGGCGTCCCGCACGAGACGCCGGACTGGGCCGACAACGGCACCTTCCAGGTCGTACGCCGCCTCGGCCAGGACGTCCCCGGCTTCTGGTCCCAGGTCGCCGGGCAGCTGAAGGTGCTCAAGGAGGCCAAGGTGGTGCCGCCCGAAGCCACCTCGGAGTGGCTCGCCGCCCGCCTCGTCGGCCGGTGGCGCTCCGGCACCCCCGTAGCCACCTGCCCCCACGCCGACCGGCCCTCCAACGCGCTGTCCGGTGACGACAACGACTTCGGCTTCCGCAACGACCCCGAGGGCTTCATCACCCCGCTCTTCTCCCACCTGCGCAAGACCAACCCCCGCGACGGCCTCCAGGAGAAGCCCGGCGATCCGCCGTTCGACGAGAACCCGGTGATGGACCGCCGCCGGATCATCCGCCGCGGCGCCCCGTACGGCGCGCCCTTCGACCCCGCGTCGGACGGGCCCGGCGGGCCCGACGAGAAGCGCGGCCTGGTCTTCGTCTGCTACCAGTCGGACCTCGTGCAGCAGTTCGAGTTCATCCAGAAGGCGTGGATCGACAGCCCGGACTTCCCGCCCAACCGGCCCAACAAGCCCGGCCCCGACGGCATGGTCGGCGCCGCCGGCCAGCTCAGCTACGAGACTCCCGGCAAGACCACCCGCCTGAGCCTGAGCCAGTTCGTCTTCACCGAGGGGTCCGTCTACACCTTCGTCCCCTCACTGACCCTGCTCCGGCTGCTCGGCGACGGCCGGCTCACCGACAAGCCGCCCGCCGCCGTCCGGACGACCGACGCCTTCCTGCCCATCCCCGACCTGCGCGGGATCAACGGCAAGAGCTGGTACTGGGCGTACGGGACGGGCGCCGACGGTGAAGCCGTCTGCCGGACCCTCTCCATCGCCGACGGGGACGAGCACGTCGACACCCGTGAACGCCCCGACCGGCCGCTGAGCACCTGGCCGTGCTACGCCGGGGTCAAGAAGGTCGACGCGATCCTGCCCGTCCCCGACGAGCAGCGGGTCGGCGGCCGCAGCCGGTACTGGCTCTTCCACACCGTCGAGGGCCGGCAGGTCTACCGGAAGATCTCCATCGCCGACGGCGCAGAGTCGGGGCTCCCGCCCGAGCAGGTCGGCACCATCGACCTCCCGGACCGCTCGCTCTCCGCGTGGGCCTCGTTCAACGGCGTCGAGAGGGTCGACGCCTTGCTGCCCGTCCCCGACCTCCAGCGGGTCGACGGCAAGAGCTGGTACTGGGTGTTCCACACCCTGATGGACCGACAGGTCTACCGCCTCATCTCGGTCGCCGACGGCAGGATGCACCGGGACACCCTCGAACGCGGCGACCGCGGCCTCGACCTGTGGCGATCGCTGGCCGGGGTCACGCGCGTCGACGAGTTCCTCGCCGTACCGGACATGCAGCGGATCAACGGCATGAGCCTGTTCTGGGCGTTCCACCAGGACAAGTACCGGATCATCGTGATCCGCGACGGCCAGGGCCACGAGGACCAGATCACGGTCGAGGACCGCCCGCTGACGATGTGGAAGTCCTTGACGGGCTGAGGGGGCGGCAGGTCACAGCCTCAGGTCACAGCGGGAGGATCTGGACGGAGCTCTGCTCGTCCTGCCCGTGCGTCCTGCCCTGCCACCGGCCGCGGTCGTGGACGGTGAGGGAGATCAGGTGGTCGCCGTCCCGGACGGCGAGGTACTGGTAGGGGCGCCCCTTGCCGAGGTCGTCGCTGACGAAGGTCTCCCACTTCTGGAAGGCGCTGTCCTTGTCACAGGTGGCCAGGGTGATGTCGCCGCTGCCGTTGGGCGCCGTGAGGCACTTGCCCTTGGTGGAGGCGCGGGCGTTGGTGATCTGGCGGGTCGCCGGGTCGAAGGACCAGGTGGCGGGCGCCTCGAAGATGCCGCACGACTGCCCGGCGAGCAGATGCGGGGCATCGTCTCCGGCGTACGCGCACATTTCGTGGTACTCGCTGCGGATCTGAAAGGTCCCGGCGGGAAAGGAGAGCGCCTGGTCGACCGCCCTCGGGGCCGCGGCGGGAGCCGCCGTGGCCGCGGGGGCGGTCAGCAGGGCGGCGGCACAGAGGACGGCGGCACCCAGGACGGGGGTGGGGCGGGGCATGTACGGCTCCGGTGTGTGCGTGGGGGGTACGGGGGCGGGGTGGTCACTTGCTGATGGGCCGGAAGACCAGGCCGCCGGTGCGGCCGGGCACGCCGGGTGCCACCAGCCAGGGGTCGCCGTCGCTCATCGCGGCCAGGTAGTGGCCGCTCTTGTCGGCGACCTCCAGCGCGGTGCGGTCGTCGCTGACGGCGAGCGTGATCCAGCGCTGACGCGGGTCATGACGGTCGCATGGCTGCATGGTCAGCCTCCGGTGCGCCTCGTCCTGGATGGTCCTGGGCGCGGCCAGGCACTTGCCGCGCGCACTCTGACGGCCGTTGGTGATCTGCCGGCTGCCGGTGTCGTAGAACCAGCGCGAGGGCGCGTCCACCTCGGAGCAGGACTTCTCCCTGATGTAGTGCGGGGCGTCGTCCCCGGCGTAGGCGCAGTCACTGGTGTCCCAGCCCGGGTTCTCCATCTGGAACGGTCCGGACGGCAGGTCGGCGGCCGCGGCCTGAGGCGCGGCGGCCATTCCGGCGACGGCGGCCAGCGCGCAGGCGGCGGCGAGCGGGGCAAGGCGGATCACGGACGCTCCTGACAGTCGGCGAGGGAAAGGTGTACGCATGGTCACCACGCGCAATCGCAGGGTCACCCGGCGCCACCCCGCGTGCAACCCGTACGCTCCTCCCGGCGCGCCCCGCGCCCACCGCACGCGCGGAGCTCCTCAGGGACGCACCGCGGCGCCGCCGCCCGGTCCTGGTGACGGAGCGTCGGGGAGGGCGCGGGCGGCGCTGACGGTGTCGTAGCGGCCCAGGTCGTGGAGGGATCCGCCCTCGACGCGGTGGAGGAAGACGCCGTTCTCGGGGACGAACCCATGGCGGACCGGATGGAAGACGATCTTCATGGCGAGGCCCTGGTGGGTGGTCCTCGGCAGGCGCCCCGAGCCCTTCGAGGACGAGCCCCACCGCGTCGTGGGCCTCCACGGCCCAACGGCCGGGGCCTGCGCCGTAGCGGTCGCGGTGCCGCGCGACGAAGGAGCGGGCGGCCGGTATCCGAGCGGGGTCGGTGAACCACGTGGCGAACAGCCAGCCCTCGCCCGCCTCGCCCGCCCGGGTGACGAACACCGGTCCGTCCAGAACCGGTTCCAGCGCGAGGCGCGGCCCGGTGAACCCCGCCCGGTGCAGAGCGGAGGCGCAGTCCGCCGCGCGAGCGGGGAAGGTCCCGCCGAAGACGCCCGCGCCCGCCCCGGACGCCACGACGGTCCGCGCGACGGCGGCGAAGTCACCTGCCGCCGGGCGGCACGCTCTGCAACGACGTCACGACCTTCCAGCCGATCCTTCCGCCGGCCTGGTCGTGGACGACGGCGGCGTGCTTCACCCCTGCCGCATGGTGCAGGTGGTGGAGCACGCCGACCACCAGTTCGTCCGTGCCGGGACGCAGCCTCAGAGCCCCGGGGTGCTCCGCGTCGACCGGCGGGTCGACCGCGGCGCTGACGAGGAGCAGCGGCATCCCCGCCGCACGGTACGGCTCGTGCACGGCCGTCAGGGCGGGGCCGTCGCCCGGGCCGAGGACGGCGAGGACCCCGGGGTCGCCGATCAGCCGCCGCGCCGCTTCCGGGCCGGGGCCGCGGCCGCCGCGTCGTCCTCGACCCTCAGGGCGAGGTCGAAGGCCCGGCCGGAGCGGGTGTTGTGGCCGTCGACGGCGAGTTCGGCACCCCGCCGCAGCGCCCGACCGAGCGCGACCGCGCCGGCGGAGCCTGTGGCGGAGACCTGGAGTCCGATGGTGTGGCGCGGTAGTTCGGCGTCCGGGGCGGTGCCAGTACGGCCCTGGCCCCGCTCCCGGTCCCGGAGGACGTTTCAGCCTGCCGTCGCGGCGGCCGCGAGGGCCCCGGCGACGCCCAGGCGCCGTCCGGGGACCCCCGGCCGGGGCGGGGGCGGTGGCCGCTGGCCAGTGGCTCCCGAATTCCGGAGCCTCGGTACGGGGAGCCGGGTCCTGGATCTCCAGGGCGCGGGCTGCCCGTTCGGCGAGCAGCGCCCGTACGCCGGCTCCGTGAGGCGACCGCTGATCTCGTCCGGGGTGGGACGGTGCACCGGTCGGTTCGCGAGGCACGCCCGTACGAGGGGGAGCAGGTCGTCCGGTACGCCGTCGAGGTCGGGGTCCTCGTGGACGGTGTGGAAGAGCACACCGGCGGACGTACCGCTCCCGAGGGGCCGTCTGCCGGTCGTCACGTACGCGAGGACGCAGCCGAGGGCGACGACGTCGGCGGCGGGCCCCGCTTCCTCTCCCCGTGCCTGCTCGGGTGCGAGGAACCCGGGGGCGCCGAGGACGGCAGGATGTTGCCCGGTTGACTTCGCGGTGCACGAGCCCGCCTGCGTGGACCTCCGCCAGGGCGTCGGCCAACCGAGACCCGAGGAAGCGGACCCGGTCGAGCTGCAGGGGACCGTGACCGGCGACGGCCTCGGCGAGCGAGGGCCCGGCACGTACGGCGTGGCGAGCCAGGGAGCCAGGCACGTCCGGATCGGCAGCGGTCACCGGGACGAACCACGGCCCCGTACGCTCGCGGCGGTCGCGACCTCGAGACGGAGCCGGCTACGGAACCGGGGGTCCACGGCGTGCTCGGCCCGGATCACCTTCAGCGCGACGAGCGCGCCACCGGACGAACGCGCCAGATACACCACCCCCATGCCCTGCCGACGCGCCCTCGTTCTGTTCGGGGGCGAGGAAGCCGGGGTACCGACGACCACGCCTTCGGTCGTGAGCGCCGGGTCTTCGGCACCGCGCGCGATGCCGAAGTCGATCAGCCGCGGACCGTCTGCTCCCAGGACGACGTCGGCGGGCGTGACGTCACGGTGGACGAGCCCCGCCGCGTGGACTGCGGACAGCGCTCGCGAGCGAGCCGTCCCCAGGATCCGGACGGCCTGGCTTGGAGAGGGGCCCGTGACCGGCCACCGCCTCCGCGAGCGACAGACCGGGGACGAACACGGTGGCGAGCCACGGCGGATCGGCCTCCGCGTCGCTCCCGACCGTCCCCGCCACCCAAGGGCTGCGCACGCTCCCGGCCGTCGCCGCCTCGCGCCGGAACCGCTCCCGGAAGGACTGGTCGGAGGCGTACTCGCCCGGCATCGCCTTGACCGCGACGAGCGAGCCGTCGGCCGCGCGCCCGAGGTACACCACGCCCATGCCGCCCGCGCCGAGCCGCCGCAGCAACCGGTGGCCGCCGAGCGCGGAAGGGTCGGAGGGCCGCAGCGGCTCGGTCATCGGGTGCCGCCTTCCTCGTGCTCCTGACGCAGTTCGGACCGGACGTTCATGTCGGCGGCCGCGCCGATGACGAGGTCCGACACTTCGTTCGACGTGAGTCCGCGCGTTCCGTGCACGGCCACCGCCGTGGTGACCGTCCCCATCCGCTGCTGCCGCCACATGTAGGGGAGTCCGTCTCCCGGTGCCCGACGAGGCGCCGCCCCGCGTCGAGCTGCTGCTCCGGACAGCGCAGTACCTCTTCCAGGGAGCGCGCCATCTCGCGGTCGGCCCCGCCGACGTCCCGGTGCACGGTGACGACCGCGGTGGCGGTCACCGTGGCCTTGCCTCCGGCGGCCGGGAGCTCGTAACGGCGCCGCAGCGTCGCCAACACGCCGCCAGGCGGGGCGCCGGACCCCCTGAGAGGTCGGTGTGCGCGAGGGCAGGGTCAGGGGGTCACTCCGTCGCGCACGGCGGTGAGTGAGAGGCCCTGTCGGGGGAGGTGTATCCAGCCTTCGAGCGTGGCCATGGCGCGCTCCTCGTCCGTGGCCGGGAGGTGGGTCATTCCGCAGGCGGCGGTGCGGGCGACGACCGCGGAGATCAGGGCGTCCAGGTCGTGGTCGCTCCGGGTGCAGCGGTCGCGTACGTGTTCGCTGAGGTTGAGGCGCAAGCCGTCGGTGAGGCCGGCGAGGATCTCGGCCCTCGCGGCGGGCGCACCGGGCTTTGAGCCCTTGTAGCTGACCTTGCTCGCCAGTCCCCACTGGATGAGCGCGAACGCCGGGTAGACCTCGACGACCGAGCCGGACCCGTCCCGGGGGATGGGCGGGCCAGCGTCGGCGAGTCGCTCCAGGAGGTCCACCGCCCGCATGGCGACGATGCCCAGCTTGTCGGCGGCGACCGACAGGGGGCGCTGCTTCCCTGCCCCGGTGCGCTTCCACGCCACGTCGTCGGTCAGGCGGTGGGTGAATGTGTTCAGCCCGTCAGGGCCACCCGGGTGCGGCGTGTACCGGGCCCGCTCAGGCAGCTTCGTACCCGCCTGGTACGCGGCGAGCAAGGACATGAACGCCAGTGGCCAGCCGACGGGCGAGTCCAGGCCGGTCTTGTCGGCGGTCCTCATCGCCGCCAGCAGGTCTTCGTCGCTCCTGGCATCGAGCAACTCGACGACCGGCCGCTCCACCCACGTGACGCGGCAGACCCCGGTCGTTCCGGTGTACCCGGCCAAGTCGATCCCCACGGTCACCATGGGTTTCACTTCGTCTCCCCGTCCCCTTCTCTGTGAGCGCCGTCAAAGAGATCGGCGCACGCCGGGAGACCGTGCCTCGGTGGGGCCGTCCGCCCCGTCCGTACCGTCCGTGCCGTCCACCGCGTAGATCCGCCCTTGCAGCTGCTCATCGGCCCAGTCCAGATCGACACCCAGGTCGAACCAGTGCCGATCCTTGCGGACCCCGGGCGGCGCGAGGTTCACCGCCGCCCATGAGAACACTCCCAGGAGCACGGAGCGTCCGTGTTGTGCGGTGCGGACGGACAGGGCGAACGGCGCGGCGAGGGCTGCGCGGGTCACCAGCATGACCTGTTCGTCCTCGGAATGCGGGCGGCCGCCTGTGAGGAACCGGGGGGTTTCGAGGATCTTGATCCAGTCGACCACCGCGTCCGCCACCTGGGCGCGCAGGGACTCTTCGATGCCTTTTCGGATGGCGGCCGCCGGATCGTCGCCGAGCCAGCCCAGCCAGTGATCGGGGTCGGTGAGCTTGCTGAAGTCGTCCTGGGGAAACCCGTGGCGGGGGTTCTCCTGGTACTCGCCCGTCAGTTTCCCGTTGCTGTCCACCACCCACGCGCCACGGATCGCCTCGGGCGGGACGTAGCCGTTCGGGTCGTCGATGTGCGTCCGGTCGATCTCGGCGACGCTGCCACCCGGATTCTCGGCAGCCGCGGCCAGCAGTCCCGGCTCGTTCGGTATGCCCTTGCGCCGGCTTCGCCAGCCGAAACGTCCCATGTCCGTAACCCCCCACTGTGGCCTGCCCAGTTGCCTGCGATTGTGCCGCAACTGACTAGACCCCCAGGACCGGGGTCTGTGACGCTCATGCTCTCCCGATTTCTCACCCCAGCAGCAACAGCACCGTCAGGGCGACGAGGAGGGAGTCGATCCGGTCGAGGAGGCCGCCGGAGCCGGCCAGCCAACGGCCGGCGTCCTTGGCGCCCGCGCCGCGCTTGACCATCGACTCCAGCAGGTCCCCGAGCGGGCCGCCGACCGCCACGGCCACCGCCATCTGCCAGGTCAGGGACGACAGCACGGCCAGCGTGAGGAGACCGGCCGCGGCCCCGGCGAGCGTGCCGCTCCACCGTTTGGCGGGCGACAGCGGGGAGAGCCGGGGGCCGCCGAGACGGCGACCCGCCGCGTACGCGACGATGTCGGCGATCGAGACGGCCACGAACAGGACGAGGCCGAGGACACCCGACGGTACGAGCACCGCCAAGGCGCCCAGCCACACAAGCCCCAGCAGGCCCGCCCCCAGGCGGCGGAGCCCGTGCTCCGCGTCGCCCGAGAGCAGCGGCACCCCGGCGATCGCGAGCGCCCCGGCCGCCGCCACCCGGAGCACCTCCCCGGGGGCCAGCCAGGCGGTCACGATGACCCCGATGACCGCCGCGCCCAGCACCGCCCGGTCCACCAACCCCAGCCGCAACAGGCCGCCGTACTCCGCCACCGCGACCACACCGACCACGGCCGCTAGCACCGCGATCCCGGGCGGACCGAGCCAGAACGCGGCCGTCACCAAGGGCACTCCGAGCGCCCACACGCACCAGCGGACCATCAGCTCGCGGCGCCGGGTCGCCGCCACCGCGACGCCCCCGACCGCCAGCGCCCCGCCGAGGTACGGAACGAGACCGGCGACCGTCGTCACCGGGAGTACCGCCCCGGCGCGCCCGCCACCACAGCGCCCGGCGTACGCAGCGCTTCCAGGGCGCTCCGGCACGCCGCCACGATCCGCGCGTTCTCCGCCGTGTCGCGGACGGCGATCCGGACGGTCCGCCCCTCGTACGCCGGGGACATCGGCGACAGGTCACGCAGGAAGACGTCGTGCCGCCGGCACTCGCGCACCAGCCGCGCCGCGCTCGGTCCGTCCGGCGGCAGGGTCACCGTGAGGAAGTTCGCCACCCCCTCGTCGACGGAGGCGAATCCATCCAACTCCCTCAGTCCGTACGCGAGTTCCTGACGCAGTACGTGCGTGCGGGCCCAGCGCTCCGCGTAGTACGCGGGGTCGCGCAGCGCCGTCACGGCCGCCAGCTGGGCCGGCAGGCTCACGGGCCACGGCGGCGTCCAGCGGCGCAGCTCCCCGGCCGTCTCCGGGCACGCCACGAGGTAGGCGGCCCGCATGCCCGACAGGGCGTACATCTTCGACAGCGAGGTGCAGACCACGACCCGGGGGTTGGCCGAGGCCAGCCCGGCGAGCGAGTCCGCCGGATCGACGTAGCCGAGGTACGCCTCGTCGATCCACCACCGGGTCCGCGCGGGCGAAGCCTCGATCACCGCGCGCAGCGCGTCGGCCGGGGCATGGCGGCCGGTGGGGTTGTTCGGGTTCACCACCACGACGAGGTCGTACCGTCCGTCGCGGGTCGCGGCGGCGAGCCGGGCCGGGTCGAGCAGCCAGCCGTCCTCGCGGCGCAGCTGGAGCCGGTCGACCTGGCAGCCGATGACCCGCTCGGTGACGTGGGCGTACTCCCCGTAGCCGGGGTCGAGCAGGAGTACGCGGCTGCCGGGCGTCAGCCACCGGCCGAACGCGCGGAAGATCAGGTCGGACGAGCCCGCCCCGACGACCAGCGACTCCACCGGAAGCCCGCGGACCCTCGCGATCTCCGCGAGCAGTCCCTCCGCGCCCGTCGGCGGCGAGGTCCGGGCCGCCCACCCCGGGTCCTCCGCGAGGACCGTGCGGACCTCCGGCGACGGCGGGAACCAGGCGTCCAGCACATCCGCCGCGACCACCTCGTGACGGCGGGTCAGCGTCCGGAAGTCGGTGCCGATCGCCGAGAAGAACGCCCCGCCGTGCTCACAGCCGTCCGCGCGCGGCGCGAAGGGCACGTCGAGCTGCCAGTCGAGGCCGGTACGCAGCCGCTCCAGGGTCCGGCCGTGGCGCTCCGCGACCGTCCTCGTCAGCTCGGCCACGGAGCCGCTGAGGACCTCGAACGAGACCGCGCCCGAGCGGATCGTGCGCCCCACCGGCCGCAGCCCGGCGGCGAGGTACATGTCGAGCAGCTCCGTGCGTCCCATCGCCACCACCCGGCGGCCGCCGCGCGCCGCGACCCAGCGCAGCGCCGCGTACATGAGGAGCGGCGCCGCCGCGGTGGACCGCCAGCGCTCCTCGACGGTCAGCACGCGGATCTCGAACGGCGCCTCCTCGGTCAGGACCGGCAGCTCCTCGCGCGTCAGGTACTTGTCGAGCGAGTAGCGGCCGACCCATGGCGGCGTGAGGCTGACGAAGCCGATCCGCGTCTCGCCCCGCGCGGCCACGAGATAGACGTTGTCACCGTCGAGCCCATCGCTCAGCCTCCCGGACGGATCCACCGGATGCTGGCCGAGCTCCTCCGCGTACACCCGGTGGCGCAGTTCGTGGATCCAGTCGAGATCCCGAGGTGTGGCGGCGCGCAACTGGAGGGCGTGGTCCATGGATGTGTTCCTCTGTGAAGATCCGGTGTTCGCGCCCCAGCATGGAGGAGCCCGGCGGGCGACACCTGAGTACGCGTACTCAGCCGGGCAACGGGGTGGGGGAGTTGGAGGCGCGCTCCGGCGCCGCCGGTGACGGGGGAGTACACGGGCGGCCGTGGCGGCGTTCCCGCCCGCAGGCGTAGCGACGCCGTCCACCCCCTTCGCCGCGGCCCGATCTTGCCCCACCGTGCGTTTCCTTCTGGTTGGATCGTCGTTGCCCTGCTCGGCGGGGCGCTCCAGTGTCCTGCCGTAGCGCGCGCATATCCGAGGAGCGGTGATGGCTGAGCAAGGCTTTCTGACGGCGAAGATCGAGCAGGGTTTCGACAAGCTCGATGTGAACGGGAACGGTGTGCTGACCGAGGAGGACCACGTGGAGATGGGCCGTCGGGTGGCGTCCTCCCTCGGCCACGCCGAGGGCTCCCCCGAGGAAGAGCGGATCATCGGGGCCTACCTGGCCATCTGGCGGGAGGTGCACCTGCCGTTCCTCCCGGCCGGTACCGAGGAACTCTCGCGGGAGCGGTTCGTCGCCTCGACCCGTACACTCGCCGACAATCCCGAGGCCGCCAGGGCTGCCCTCGGTGGGATCGCGGAGACCTACCTGCGGATCGCCGACATCGACCAGGACGGCCGGATCAGCCCCGCCGAGTTCCTGGCCTTCCAGCGGGGGCACTTTCCGGAGCTGACCGAGGAGAGCGCGGCCGAGGCGTTCGGCCACCTCGACACCGACGGCGACGGGACGCTGTCGCCCGCCGAGTTCACGGACGCGATCATCGGGTTCTGGACCAGCACGGATCCCGCCGCGCCCGGCAACTGGTGGATGGGACGCCCCACCTTCCTCCCGGCCTGACCCAACCGGACCTGAAGCGCGCCGTGCTCCAGGTCCGTCCGATCCTTCCCCGGTGAACCTCGGCTGTACGGCCCCGGCTCGCGGCGCGCGATTCCTACGCCGTCGTCAGGAACTGCGTCGCCGCCAGCTCCCCGTACAGGTCGTCGCCCTCCACCAGTTCCGCGTGTGTGCCCACCGCGCGGACCCGGCCCGCCTCCATGACGACGATCCGGTCCGCGAGCGTCACCGTCGACAGCCGGTGGGCCACGACGAGGACCGTCGTCTCCCGGGCCACCTCCGCGACCACGTCGCGCAGGGCCAGCTCGTTCACGGCGTCCAGCTGGGAGGTTGCCTCGTCGAGCAGCAGCAGCCGTGGCCTGCGGAGCAGCGCCCGGGCGATGGCGACCCGCTGCCGCTCTCCGCCGGACAGCTTGGAGCCGCGGTGGCCGACCACCGTCTCCAGTCCCTCCGGCAGCCGATCCACGAGCGCGTCGAGGCGGGCGCGTACGAGAACACGGCGGATCTCCTCCTCGCCGGCGTCCGGCGCCGCGAAGGTGAGGTTCTCGCGCAGGGTGCCGGACAGGACGGGCGCGTCCTGCTCCACGTAACCGATCGACGCCCGCAGCTCGGCCAGCGGCCACTCCCGTACGTCCCTGCCGTCCACCAGGACCCGGCCGCCGGTCGTCTCGTAGAAGCGCTCGATCAGCCCGAACAACGTCGTCTTTCCGGCCCCCGACGGCCCCACGAAGGCCGTCATGCCCCGCCCGGGCACCTCGAAGGACACGCCTCGGTGCACGGCCGGGAGGTCGTCGCGGTAGTGGAAGGTGACGTCCTCGAAGACCACGGACGCCGGCCCGCGCCCGCCGCTCCGCGCCGAGACCGCCGTCCCGGCGCCGGTCTTCCCGGTGTCCAGCGACTCGAACTCCCGCGCTTCGACCTTCGGCTCCGCGACCTTCGGCTCCGCGACCTTCGGCTCCGCGACCTTCGGCTCCGCGACCTTCGGCCCCGCGACTTCCAGCTCCTCGATCTCCAGTGCCTCGGCCTCCAGGATCCGCGACACCGCCGCCGAGCCCACCTGGAACTGCGTCGCCGCCTCCACCAGCTTCGAGATCGGCTCGATCAAGTAGAAGAGGAAGAGCAGGAAGGCGATCAGGGAGGAGATCGACGTCGCCCCGGATGCGACCCGCGCGCCGCCGATGCCGAGGACCGCCAGGAACGACACCTGCACGGCGAGCCCGATCGAGGAGCCCGCGAGCGACTGCCACTTGGCCGACTTCACGCCGTGCCGCCAGGCATCCCGCGCCGCCGCGTCCACGACGGCCGTCTCCCGCGCCTCCGCGCCCGACGCCTTGATCGTCCGGAAGGCGCCGAAGGCGCGCTCCAGGACGGTGGAGATCCGGCCGACCGCCTCCTGCGAGCGCCGGGTCGCCGCCGCGATCCGCGGCATGAGCACGGCGACCGCCCCGCCGATCAGCACGATGACGCCGACCGTGACACCGAGCAGCACGGGGTCCATGAATCCCATGAGGACGAGCGTCGCCACGAACGAGAGCCCGCCGGTCGCCGCCGACACGACGGACTGGGTGGTGACCGCCCGCAGCAGGGTGGTGTCGGAGGTGATCCGCGACATCAGGTCGCCGGGTTGGGTCCGCTCGACCTCCGGCAGCCGCAGCCGCAGCAGCCTCCCGATCAGCGAACGCCGCGCCGCGAGCACCACCGACTCGGCGGTCCGCTCCAGCACGTACGACCCGACCGCCTCCACGGCCGTGCCGAAGACGACCAGCGCCGTCAGGATCAGCAGGATCGAGGTGATCGGCTCGTCGTGGCCGAGCCGGTCCACCAGCGCCTTCGCCGCGAGCGGCTGCGCGAGCCCGCTCGCCGCACCGATCAGCGCGAGCACCGCGCCGAACGCGACGGCGGCCCGGTGCGGCCGGAAGTGGGTGTAGAGGGCCCGCCAGACCTCACGGGTCGGTACGGCGGGGGCGGAGGGAGCGGCAGGGGCAGCGGGGGCGGGTGTGGTCGTTTCGACAGCACTGGTCACACCGATCAGGACGCGAGAACGCGCTGTTCACCTGACTGGGGACGGGTATCACTTCGCGGGTCCGCCGAGTGCGTCGGGTCCGCCGGGTCCGCCGGGTGCGCCGGGTCGAGGCGGGCGACACGGCGCGTCGACCATTGGGGGGATGCTGCTGGACACACGAATGTGCGGACCGAAAGCTTGGCTACGACATGGCCCCTTCGGCGCACCTCGTGACAGTGGTCGCGCTGAACGCATCTTCGCGATCCTGAAGAGGCTCCCTTGACGGATTCCCGCTACCCGCCTGCTGAGGCGTGGTTCACGATTGCTCCCGCGTCGGCCCTCTACGCCTCGCCGCGGTTACGGCTGGATCCCTCTCCGGGGACTCCAGCCGACCGTTCGACGCAGGTCCACCCGGCCGCCCCGTCACGCCTTCGCCCGTCCTCCCCGGTGGGCAGGGCATGCGGGGACGTCCACCGACCCGACCCCTCCAGGCCATGACCCTCACCTCGCTCATCACCGTCGTGGCGATCGTCACGGCCCTCGCAGTCGGCCTGCTGGCCAACAACCACCGCCGTCGGCGCCACGTCGGCGACGGCGACGACGACGGCGAGGCGTCCGTCAGCGACCTGGTCAGCCCTCTGGAGACACTCGCCGTCCTCCTGGTCGCCTTCGTCATCGTCGTCGCGGCCGAGTCGTACGGCTCCGCCTCCGCGGCCGTAGAGGCCGAGGCCGGCCGGGTCGACCAGCTCTACGAAGTGGCCGACTACGCCCCGGAGCCACAGCGCGAACGCCTCCAGGCCGCCGCCGTCTGCTACTCACGGGCCATCGGTTCCGCGGAGTGGCCTCTCATGGCCGAGGGCGGCTCGAAGTCGCCGGTCGCTTCCGCGTGGTCCACCGACTTCCGCCGGCACTTCAAGGAGCTCGCCCACAAGGAGGACGCCACCTTCCCCCTCCTCGTCGAAGCCGACGACGAACGCTCCAAGGCCCGGCAGACCCGGATCTCGGAGGCGAGCCCCGCCATCCCCTCGTTCGTCTACTGGTTCATGGTCGTGGCCCTGGCCGCCACCGTCGGCGCCTTCGCCTTCGGCCTGCCCCGCAACCGGGGCCCCTCGCACATCGTCCTGCTGAGCGTGCTGGCGGTGCTGTTCACCGGTTCCCTGCTGCTGATCGAGGACATCGACAGCCCCTTCTCCGGCCGGATCCGCGTCACGGGCGACGTGATGCAGGAGGCCGCGCAGGACATCGCCGAGGACTTCGCCACCGACCACCCCGCGAGCACCCTGCCGTGCGACGCGAACGGCAGACGTACCACGACCTGACCGTCTGAACCGTCGGAGCCGTCTGAACCGTCTGAACCGTCTGAATCATCTGAACCGTTTGATCCGGCCGATCGAGCCACCTTCGCTCCCGGAACTCGACGTCGGAAAGGTGCCAGCGCCCCGCCCGCCCGACGCCGAGCATGGAAGCCAAGAACACGGCAGGCGCACCACTGAAGGAAACCCATGAACGCACCGAACCCCAACCCACTCGGCACACCCGTGGCGCCACCGTGGCGGGCGCGGGTCGAGGACACGGACTGGCAGGCCCTGGCCGATGAACTCGACACGCACGGCTGCGCACTGACACAGCCCCTCCTCACCCCGGCCGAGTGCCGCGACCTCACTTCCCTCTACGAGGACGCCGAGCGCTTCCGTACCACCATCGACATGGCTCGCTACCGCTTCGGATCGGGCCAGTACCGCTACTTCACCCACGATCTCCCCGCACCCGTGGCCGCCCTGCGCACCGCTCTCTACCCCCGGCTGCTCACCATCGCCCGCGCGTGGGCGGAACGGCTGGGCCGTCCGGCCCCATGGCCGGACTCCCTCGACGAGTGGATCGCGAGGTGCCACTCGGCCGGACAGGACCGCTCAGCGCAGATTCTGCTGCGCTACGAGGAGGGGGACTGGAACGCCCTGCACCGCGACCTCTTCGGCGACATGGTCTTCCCGATGCAGGTCGTGATCGGTCTCGACTCCTACGGTTCCGACTACACAGGCGGCGAGTTCCTCCTCGTGGAGCAGCGCCCGCGCGCCCAGTCGCGGGGCACCACCGTCCCGCTGCCCCAAGGTCATGGCCTGGTCTTCACCACCCGCGACCGCCCCGTACGCACCCGACGGGGCTGGTCCGCCGGAGCCGTACGCCACGGCGTGAGCACGGTCCGCGGCGGCCGACGCCACGCCCTCGGTCTCGTCTTCCACGACGCGGCCTGACCCGGTGCACACAAGTACGCGCGACCAGGAGGAACGGTGACGCGCACGTCCCCCCTGATCCCCGCTGCCGAAGCGGCCGCCTACGCCGCACTCCCGCCGCCCGCGCCCCACACGCCCGCCGAACTCGCCGCCCTCATCCGCCTGGTGGCCCGCTCCGGACACCACACGGTCACCATCGGCCACAGCCGCGACAGCGCCTCCGTCGCGGCGGCGGGGGCCTTCGCCGCCGCGTGGCAGTCCCGGGGTGGCCAGGTCCTGGACACGGTCGACTGGCCCGAGCACGCCGCGTCCTGGCTCCGTCCGGCCCGCCGCCTGACGGCCCGTACCCCCGACGCCTGGGTGATCGCCGCAAGCCCCCTGGGCTGGGCCCAGATGAGCAGCCGCCTCCTCCACAGCACCACCTGGACCCCGAACCGCACGTTCTCCTTCACCGGCACCACCGCCCAAGGCACCGCGTGTGAGATCTGACCGTCTCCGGCTTCCCGGCCGCAGCGACCTCACCGCTGGGGGTTCAGGGCGCTGTCGAGGGTGCAACCGCCTCCGCCGAGCATCCGCGTTGCCCGGGGCGGCGCCCAGACCTCGGTGGCGCCGGGGGCCACGCGGACGAGGAGGCAGTCCTGGTCTCGGAAGGCGTCGGCCGGCAGGAGCAGGAGGACGCCCACTCGGCCGCCGTCGGCCCTCGTCTCGGTGAGGATCGCGGGATCCAGCTGGAGGGAGGCGATACCGCGGCGTACCTCGTGCTCATCCACCTCGCCTCCCTCTGGTACCCGGGGGAGTTCCGCGTGGATCTCCTTGCCCGGCAGATGGGGAGGTCGGGACAGCCGGTCGAAGACCAACGGCGGACCGTCCGGGCATTCCACCGGCTGGGGAGCCGCGTCGCGGTCGGCTCGGTGATACACCCGCACAGCGAAGCAGGGATACACCCTGTACTGCTTGGAGGAGAGCCATCCGTCGTTGACCGAGCCGTACGTGCGCAGCACCAGATGGACGCCGTCCCCGTCGTACGTCGAGGTCCCCGTCACCCGCAGCACGGTCACCCCGTCGATGAGGGAGGCAGAGCGTCCGACCTCCTCCGCCGTGCGCGTGTCCTGGTTGTGCGACAGCAGCTGCCGGTTTGCCTTCGTGGCCACCTCCCGGGCCATGGCCGTCGCCCGGTCCTCGGAGGACGGCAGCAGCCCGCAGCCGGCAGCCAGCAGCAGCAGCGGGGCGAGTCAAGGTAATCGACGCATGCCGCCACCTTGGTCGAGCGGTGTTCGGAAGGCAACCGCCCACGTGCGCGAACCGGGCCGGGCCACCGGCCGAGTGTCAGATCCACCGGACCCGGTGGATCCGGTGGATCTGACAGACTCCGAAACTCGCTTGTTCTCGTGATCATTGCTGGGAGTACACTCCGCCTACACATCCGGGGGGGTGTCCGCCCTCTGCACGTGCCCGTTTCCGTGGCCGTGCGGAGGCGCTGTGGACCCCCGTTCCGGTCCTTTCATTTTTCCCCAGGGGGGGATCTTTGCGTTTCGCGTTCTCCGGGCGTGCCAGCCACGTCACCACTTGCACCGCGCTCGCCCTCTCCGCCGGCATGCTGCTGGCGTCGCCCGCCGTTGCCGACTCGGCTCCCTGGCCCGTGCTGGAGCGGCCGCTGACCGAGACCTCGGCGATGCCGACGCTCGACGAGTCGGCGCTGGACGGCACGGCAGGTATGGCCGCCACGGCCCGTGCCGCCGCGGCCACGGCCGTCCCGAAGCCCCGTTTCGACGTGACCGGCGACGGCAAGACCGACCTGATCCATCGCACGCGGAACGGCTTCACCTTCGTCCCGCCGTCCGCGGGCGGGGAGCACATCGAGTTCAAGACCGCCGGCACGACCAGCGACCTCGACCTCGTCCCGCTCGGCGACCTGAACGGCACGGGCAAGCCCGAGGTGCTCTCGGTCTCCGCGAACGGCTCGCTGCGGCTGTACGCGGACGCCTCCATTTCCACCGGCACGCACCGATGGACGGGCTACGGCTGGAACATCTACAACAAGGTGTTCTCGCCCGGTGACGTCGACGGCGACGGCAGGGCCGACGTCATGGCCCGCCAGTACAACGGTGAGCTCTACTTCTACCGTTCGACCGGTTCGGTGACGGCGCCCTTCTCCGGCCGTGTCAAGGTGGGCCCGGGCTGGGGCGTGTACGACCAGCTCGTGGGTCTCGGCGACAACGACGGCGACGGCAAGGGCGACCTGCTCGCCCGCACCCCGTCCGGCAAGGTGTACTTCTACGGCAGCACCGGCAACACGCGGGCGCCGTTCAAGCGGGCCAAGTCGCTCGCCACCGGCTGGCACGTCTACAACCAGGTCGTCGCCGTCGACGACCGCAACCGCGACGGCCGCGCCGACGTGTTCGCACGCGACCTGAACGGCACCCTGTGGGCCTACTACGGCCGCGGCAACGGTACGTTCACGGCGCGGGCGCAGACCGGCACCGGCTGGACCCGGGTGGAGCAGTTCGGCGGGGCGGGCAACATCCCCTCCATCGGCAAGACCCTGTTCTTCGGCCGCGACAAGGCCGGAACCCTCTTCTGGCACCGCGGCCTGAACAACGGCAAGCTCGCCGCCCGCGAGCAGATGAGCGAGACCGGAGGCTGGGCGGGCGCGGACATCACGCTCGCGTACGCGCTGGACGGCAACACGATCCCGGACCTCCTGTTCGTCTACCGGGGCCACCTGATCAACACCTCGAACAAGCGCGACATCGGCGGCGGCTGGCAGGTCTACAACCAGCTCGTCGGCCCCGGCGACCTGAGCGGCGACGGCAAGTCGGACCTCCTGGCCCGTGACAAGTCCGGCGTCCTGTACCTGTACCAGGGCAACGGCGCCGGTACGGGCTTCGCCTCCCGCATCCGGGTCGGCGACGGCTGGAGCGCGTACAACCAGATCCTCGGCGCGGGTGACTACACCGGCGACGGCCGCGCCGACGTCCTGGCCCGCGACCGCTCCGGCAACCTGTTCCTCTACCGTGGTACGGGCTCCGCCAGGGCCCCGTTCGCGGGCCGGCTGAACCTCGGGGGCGGCTGGGGCTCGTACACCAAGCTGGTGGCGCCGGGCGACATCAGCGGCGACGGCCGCGCCGACCTGCTCGCGGTGAACGCGGCGGGCGACCTGTACCGCTACGTGGGCACGGGCACCAACTCGGCGCTCAGCTCCCGCGTGAAGATCGGCTCCGGCTACCAGACGTACGGCAACCTGTACTAGGCAGCTAGGCAGCTAGGCAGCTAGGCAGCTAGGCGGCAGAGCCGATGGGCGCCCCGCACCGGAGTCCAGGTGCGGGGCGCCCCGCTTCAACGCCGTCGCCGTCGCCGCCGCCACGGCACGTATCACCGAGACCGCCGGGACGCTGGCGCGTACCGGGCGTCGCTTCTCCTGGTGGGTGGGGCCCGCCTCGACACCACGGCATCTACAACATCTCCACCCTGGCCGCCCACCGCCGACGCGGCTACGGCGGTGCCATCACCCTCGCGGCACTTCGTACGGCCCGCGACGGTGACCACCGCGTCGCGGTCCTCCAGGCATCGGCCGAGGGCGAGCCCGTCTACCGGCGCCTGGGCTTCCGCCCCTGCGGCCAGTTCACCGAACACGCCATCAACTCCTCCGTGCGAAAATAGGCACTTGTTCTACGGGGGGTAAGGGACCTTCGTGCGTGGCGATTTGGGAGAACTGTGCGCAAGGTGACGTGGGTGGCCGCGGCCACTGGTGTGGTGCTGCTCGTGGCGGGGTGTGGCGGCGAGGGCGGCTCTTCGTCCGGGGGTTCGGGCTCGAAGGGCGTGAAGCTGGACGCGGCCACGGTGACGAAGGAAATCGACACGGCCGCGACGAAGGCCGGGTTCACGAAGGACCCGTCGATCGACACGGTGGAGCCCGAGCTCAGGGCGTGCATGGTCAACTGGGCGGCGGACGACCCCGGCGAGGCCGCCGATCCGCACAAGTCCTTCGCGGACGCGATCGCGGCCCTGGTCAAGGCCGGCTGGACCGAGGAGAAGAGCACCCGGAAGGGCGACACCGAAATGAAGATCCTGGCGAAGGGCGACTGGAAGATCAGGTCCGCGTCCGACCTGGGCGCCGGAATCAAGGCCGTGGTGTTCGCCGGCTCCAGCGAGTCCAAGGAGTGCGCCGAGCTCTTCATCGCCGAACTGGGCAAGAGCTAGGCATCCTGACGGCCGGCGGAGAACCTAGCCGCCGGACCCGCCGGACCCGTCGAGCCGACAGGACGTTTCAAGCTGCCTGTGCCGCCGACTTCTCCATCTTGCCCGACGCTGCTGCAGAGACCAGGATGGGCGCGACCAGTTGGCGAACCGCCCGGCCGCCGGGCACGGGATGAGGTTGCGTTGTCGGATCGTGGCGGGTCCTTGAGGAGTCTGCTGGGGAGCGGGGAGATCGTCCTGGCGCCGGGTGCGGCGGACACGCTCACCGCGCGTCTCGTGGAGGCGGCGGGCTTTCCCGCGGTGTACATGACGGGGTTCGGTGCGACGGCCAGCCGTCTGGGCATGCCGGACATCGGACTGCTCACCCAGACGGAGATGACCGAGCAGGCGCGGAACATGACGCGCGCGGTGTCGATCCCCGTCGTCGCGGACGCCGACACCGGGTACGGCGGACCGGGCAACATCGACCGCACCGTGCGCGAACACCTCCAGGCCGGGGTGGCGGCGATCCACCTGGAGGATCAGGCCATGCCTAAACGCTGCGGACAGACCGGGGGCGTACGGCTCCTGGACGCGGAGAGGGGCGTCCGACGCCTCAAGTGCGCCCTCCAGGCGCGCGGGACGGGCGACCTGCTCATCATCGGCCGCACCGACGCCCTGCCCGTGGAGGGCGTCACGGAGGCGGTCCGCCGCGCCCACCTGTACCAGGACGCGGGCGCCGACCTGGTCTTCGTCGACGGCATCAAGACCATCAAGGACCTGGAAGCGGTGGCCGCCGCGGTCGACGGACCCAAGGTGGTGTCCATCGTGGACGGCAACGAGACCACCGCGCTCACGGCCAAGGACCTCCAGGACCTGGGGTTCTCCCTCGCCTTCTACGCGCTGACCGCCCTGTTCACCGCCACCCGCGCCGTCGCGGACGCCCTGACCCACCTCCGGGCGGCCGGCACCCCCGCCGGAGGCCCGCCGCAGCACACCTACGCGGAGTTCACCCAGATCGTCGGCGCCGACTTCCACCAGGACCTCGACGACCGCTTCGGCGACTGACACGCGGCGCCCGGCGCCTTCCGCGCGCTCACCTCTTCTCCACGGTGAAGGTGGTGCAGTTGTCCGATGCCGTGCCGTCCGTGTTGGTGACGGATCCCGTGATCCTCCGCGGCGACTTCCCGGTGACCTCCGCGGAGAGGCCGGCCATGCCGTAGCCCTCCGGCTGCTGGAGCCACCGTTCGCCGTAGAGCCTCATGTGCGTGCCGGCGTAGGTCCCCCGCATGGCGAAGGAACCCCGGGAGATGTCGGCATTGGTGGGTACGGGGTAGAAGTCGAAGGTGGCGGTGAGGGCTTCGGCGTCCTGGGAGATGGTGAGGGTGAGTCCCGTCTCGCCTTGGGTGCAGTGGTAGCTGCCGCGCCACTCGCCGACCAGGGGTGAGGGCTCCTCCGGCGCCGGCTCGGTCGAGGGGGCCGTCACTTGTTGGGTCGGACGGGGCGACGTGATGTCGGGTCCGGCTCCGGAGGGCGTAGAACCGTCGCCGGCGTTGGCCGCGATGACTCCCGCCGTGACCGCCGTGACCGCCGCGAGAGCGGCGACGATGATCCATGGAAGGGACTTGACGCCCTGGCCGCGACGGTTCGTGGTGGTCGCGCCGGGACGGAAAGGTGCCTGCGGGGGTGGAGGAATGGGGACACCATGCGCGGCTGCCGTCTGGGTCGGTGCGGCATGGAGATCGAGGGCCGGACGGGGACCCATCGTGGTCGTGACGGCGGTGGGTGGGATCGGGGCACGTCCGGCGCCGGGGGCGGCCTCCTCCCCGTCCAGGTTGAGCAGATGCTCGGCCTTGCGGGCGATCGCGGAGGCGACCGGAGCCGGCAGCCAGTCAGCTCCGCCGCTCGGCCGTGCGGCTTCCGCTCGGGCTCGCAGCGCTGCCGGGGAGGGCCTGTGTTCCGGGGACTTCGCCAGACACTCCCGTACGACGACGGCGAAGGCGTCCGGCAGGCCGCTCAGGTCGGGGTCGTGATGAACGATCCGATAGAGCAGATCCGGCGCGGTACCGCTGCCGAACGCTCCTCGTCCGGTCGCCGCGTGGACGAGTACGGCTCCGAGCGAGAAGACGTCGCCGGCCGCGCTCACCTCCCGGCCTTCGGCCTGCTCCGGCGACATGTACCCGGGCGAACCGACCACGAGTCCGGTCCCGGTCAGAGCGGCCCCGTCGGCGGCGCGCGCGATCCCGAAGTCGATCAGCAGGGGGCGGTCCAGGGACAGCAGGACGTTCGAAGGCTTCAGGTCCCGGTGGATGATCCCGCCGGCGTGCACCACCTCAAGGGCCTCGGCCAGTCCTGACAGGAGCCGCCACAGGGACGCCTCGGGCAGTGGCCCGTGCCGGTGCACGGCCTCGGCGAGGGAGGGGCCGGGTACGTAGGCGGAGGCCAACCACGGAACCGCGGCGTCGGGGTCGGCGGCCACCACCGGCACGGTGCCCGTCCCCGAGACGGCCCGTGAGGCCCGTACCTCCCGGGCGAACCGCTCCCGGAAGCCCGGCAGCCCGAGCAGCCCGGCATGCACCAGCTTCACGGCCACCGTCCGGCCCCCGGGCGAACGCCCCAGGTACACCCGGCCCATCCCGCCCTCGCCCAGGCGCATCAGCAGGCGGTACGGCCCTACCTGCCTCGGATCGTCGCCAGTCAACGGCTCCACCCAACACCCCCCACAGGACAGACACTTGGACTGATCTCACCATCGTGCCACGCCTGACGGGGCATGCGTTCGAGGGCGGAACGCCGGCCGTGTGGAACTCGTACAGCTGCCGCTATCGTCAGGCGATCGCGGTGAACGCCTTCCAGCCGCTGCCGATCTTGACGCCCGCCTGGAAGCCGCCGGTGCCGGTGCCCTTGTAGAGGTAGAGGTCGCCCGCCGCGTTGCGGGCGAGCAGGTCCGCCTTGCGGTCACCGTTGTAGTCGCCCGGGGCGAGGAGGGTGGTGAAGCCGTTCCAGCCGGTGCCGACCTTCGTCCGGCCGCTCTGGAAGCCACCCGTACCGCTGCCCTTGTAGAGGTACAGCTCCCCCGTGGTGGTACGGGCCAGGAGGTCCGGCTTGCCGTCTCCGCTGAGGTCACCCGCGCCGACGACGGCGGTGAAGCCGTTCCAGCCGGTGCCTACCTTCGTACGGCCGCTCTGGAAGCCACCCGTACCGCTGCCCTTGTAGAGGTACAGCTCGCCCGCCGAGGTACGGGCCAGCACGTCAGGCTTTCCGTCACCCGTGAAGTCGCCGGGCGTCACGACGGCGGTGAAGCCGCCCCAGCCGGTGCCGATCTTGACGCCTGCCTGGAAGCCGCCGGCTCCGTTCCCCCTGTAGAGGTAGAGGGCGCCCGCCGCGTTGCGGGCCAGCAGGTCGGCCTTGCGGTCGCCGCTGAAGTCCCCAGGCGTCAGGAGGGTGTTGAAGGCGTTCCAGCCATTGCCGATCTTGGTACGGCCGCTCTGGAAGCCGCCGGTTCCGCTGCCCTTGTACAGGTACAGCTCGCCGGTCGAGGTACGGGCCAGCACGTCCGCCTTCCCGTCGCCGCTGAAGTCGTGGCCGGAGACGGCCGGGTTCGGCGTGGGCTGGCCGCAGTTGGTGCTCTTGATCGGGGCACGGCCGGTCGTGTGCCGCCACGGCGCGCCGTCGAAGTACGCCTGGACGATCCTCGTGCCGTCGTACTGGTCGTAGTGCAGGTGGTGCGCGCCGGGGGAGCCGACGTCGCCGACCTTGCCGACGATCGTCCCGGCGGTGACCTTCGTGCCCTTGCGGATCAGGGTGTTGGTCTGCATGTGCAGGTAGCGGGTCTTCCACCCGCCGCCGTGATCGATCTCGACGGCGGAGACGCCGTCGCTGTACAGGCCGGACCGGATGACCGTACCGGCGGCACTCGCCCGTACCGCCTTGCCCTTGTCCTGGGATCCGGTGCCCCAGTTGAAGTCGATCGAGTCGGGATCCGAGTGGTGCCGGCCGTTCGTGCCCACCCACGTCTCGTTGCAGCTGAACGGGGCCTTGAACAGGGGCCGCGGGGTCGTCGCGGCCTGCGCCGGGGCGGAGAACGCCGCCGTCAGCGCCCCGCTCGCCGTGAGGGTGGCGAGGCTGAGTGCGGTGAGCCTGCGCGAGGGCTTGAGCGTGGCCTTGCCGGGGCGTGCCGGGGAAACGATGCGAGACATGGCATCTCCAGTCCGGTGAGTGAGTGATCGAGTGATCGAGTGATCGAGGAGCGGCCGAGGTGGCGAGCATCCGGGCCGCGGGATTCACGTTATGAACCCTGACCAGCGACTTCAACGATCTGTTGAGTCCAGTGGCGGACGTGGCACTACGAGGACAGGGACGCCGTCCCGTGACGCTCCCTCGACTCTCCGTAGTCGAGCCACCCTCGCTCCGCCGCGTGCACGGCCAGCTGGAAGCGGGACTCCACGCCGAGCCGGGCGGTGATGTCGGAGATCATCCGGCGGACGGTCCGCGTGGAGACGCCGAAGCGGCGCGCGACCGTCTCGTCCTTGGCGCCTTCCGCCAACAGGCGCAGAATCTCGCGCTGTTGAGGCGTCGGGCCGTCGCCCGCGTCGGCAGGCGTGACGTCCACGGGCCGGCCCTCGCGCCAGTGGCGGTCGAAGAGGTCGCTCCCGATCGCCATCGGTCCCGGGGCCCCGAACCGCACCATCCCCCTCCGGTGTTCCCCGGGATCGAGAGCCCAGAGCCCGTACGTCCGGTCGACGAGGAACAGCCAGGCCGGTATCGCCGCGGTCGTCCGGACTTCGGCGCCCTGGCTCGCGATCCAGCGCGTCCCGTCCCACAACGCCGGGTTGGCCCGCACCGATTCCAGCGCCACGATCCTGATCCGTACGCCACGCTCGGCGCCCGCTGCCGCGAGCTGCCACAACGGCTCGAAGCCCTCGGCCCCGGAGCTGTCCAGGCCCGGCGCCAGGCCGGCACCGGCCAGGACGTCCACCCGGCACCGGGCCTGCGCGGCCATCTGCCTCAGGCAGTCCCATGCCTCCTCCCAGCCCACCACGATCGCGGAGTCCTCACCGAAGCCGCAGGGAGCTCCACCGAAGCTGGCCGACAGCTCGGCCACATGTGCCTTCGACGCCTCCACGGCATGCGTACGGGCTGCCGCCTCGGCTTCGGCCCGGGCCACGAGCGGTGCCAGACCCACTACGGGATGCACCGCCCGCCACCCGCCCTGCTCGTCTCCGGACCGCCGGACCAGGCCCAGCACGAGCAGCCGTGACAACGCCGTCCTCACGCCGTCGGGGGCCGCACCGGCGCACACGCCCAACTCGTCCACCGTGGCCTGCGGTCGGGCCAGAAGCCCCCGGTAGACGGCTGTGGACAGGTCGTCCACCCCCAGAGCGGCCAGCATCACGTTTCCCTTCACACACGAGTCTCGGCGAGCCGGGGGCTCAGGAGACGCCGAGCGCCTTGGCGTTGGCCTTGAGGTCGTCCATGCCACCGCACAGGAAGAATGCCTGCTCCGGGAAGTGGTCGTACGCGCCGTCGGCGATCGCGTTGAACGCGGCGATGGACTCGTCGAGCGGGACGTCCGAACCGTCCACGCCGGTGAACTGCTTGGCCACGTGGGTGTTCTGCGACAGGAAGCGCTCGACACGGCGGGCGCGGTGGACCACGAGCTTGTCCTCCTCGCTGAGCTCGTCCATGCCGAGGATCGCGATGATGCTCTGGAGGTCGGCGTACTTCTGAAGGATGCCTTTGACACGCATGGCGGTGTCGTAGTGGTCCTGCGCGATGTAGCGCGGGTCCAGGATCCGGGATGTTGAGTCCAGCGGGTCCACGGCCGGGTAGATGCCCTTCTCGGAGATCGGTCGGGACAGGACCGTCGTCGCGTCGAGGTGGGCGAAGGTGGTCGCGGGCGCCGGGTCGGTGAGGTCGTCGGCGGGGACGTAGATCGCCTGCATCGAGGTGATCGAGTGTCCACGCGTGGAAGTGATGCGCTCCTGGAGGAGGCCCATCTCGTCGGCCAGGTTGGGCTGATAGCCCACCGCGGAGGGCAGGCGGCCGAGCAGCGTCGACACCTCTGAGCCCGCCTGGGTGAAGCGGAAGATGTTGTCGATGAAGAACAGCACGTCCTGCTTCTGCACATCGCGGAAGTACTCCGCCATGGTCAGGCCGGTCAGCGCGACGCGCAGCCGGGTGCCCGGGGGTTCGTCCATCTGGCCGAAGACCAGGGCGGTCTTGTCGAGGACACCCGATTCGGTCATCTCCGCGATGAGGTCGTTGCCCTCACGGGTTCGCTCACCGACACCGGCGAAGACCGACACGCCGTCGTGGTTGTTGGCCACGCGGTAGATCATCTCCTGGATCAGCACGGTCTTGCCGACGCCGGCACCACCGAACAGACCGATCTTCCCGCCCTTGACGTACGGCGTGAGGAGGTCGATGACCTTGACTCCGGTCTCGAACATCTCGGTCTTCGACTCGAGTTGGTCGAATGCCGGGGCCTTGCGGTGGATCGCCCAGCGCTCGGATATCTCGGCGTTCGCCTCGGGCTTGTTCAGGATCTCGCCGAGGGCGTTGAACACCTTGCCCTTCGTGATCTCGCCGACGGGGACCGTGATGCCGGTGCCCGTGTTGGCCACCGGCGCCTGGCGGACCAGGCCGTCGGTCGGCTGCATGGAGATGCAGCGCACGCGCCCGTCGCCGAGGTGCTGGGCGACTTCGAGGGTCAGCGTCTTGAGCTTGCCGTTCTCGGCGGGGTCGGCCACCTCGACGGTCAGCGCGTTGTAGATGTCAGGCATCGCGTCGACGGGGAACTCCACGTCGACGACGGGGCCGATGACCTGGGTGATACGGCCGGTGGCGGCGGTCGTCCCCACGGTGGTCGTCATTACTCGTCACTCCTTGCCCTCGCGTCGGCCGGTGCCGCGGCGCCGGCGCGATCTCGCTGAGGTCCCCGCAGCGGCCGGAACGGCGCCCCGCCCAACGGACGGACGGACGCTCCCATTTCATCGGTCGACGAGGACGTGTCATCCGGTTCGGCGCGCTCACGCACGCCGAACTCGGTACGTGCCCACTGAAACCGAGGGCGTACGGGACTGTCCACGCGGCGATCCCGGAGGCTCGTACGGTGTCACCGCGCGGCGCAGGTCAGCGGATCGACAGGGCGGCGGCCACGTCCGCCATGATCTCCGTCACGGCAGGGGCACCGGAGCCGACCGACGCCGTGTCCGTGCCGGGACCCGCCCACACCAAGGCGTGGCGCAATCGTGGGGCAGACCCCAGGGGCCGCCACACCAGGCCCGGCCCGTCCGCCTGCGAGGTGACCGGGCGCAGCGCCACCAGCCGCCGGGCGGCCAGGAGTTCGGCGGTGAACAGTGCCCGCCGGGGCGGACGGGCTCGCAGCGTCGGCCACCAGCCGGCGGCGCGGCAGACGGCCAGGACGTCGTCGTGATAGCCGGGCGCGAGCTCCCGGGGGAACCACAGCAGTTCCTGGTCGGCCAGGTCCGGCCAGGCCACCTCGGAGCGCTCCGCCAGCGGATGGCCGTCGGCCATGAGGACCCCGAGCGGTACGTCGCTGACCAGAGCCGTACGCATGCCGCGGGCGTCGATGGGCAGACAGACCAAGCCCACCTCCAGCGAGCCGACACGCACGGCGTCCAACTGTTCGGCGGTGGAGGCGTCCACCGGTTCGGCCGCGATGCCCGCGCCCCGCAGCGCGTCCCAGACGCGGGCGACGAGCTCGTGCGGGCTGCCCGGGGTGACCCCCACCCGCCAGCGGCGCGCAGCGCCCGCCGACTGCTCGACGGCGCGCCGCGCCACACCGGCCGCGGAGACGACCGCATGGGCATGCGGCGCGAGAGCCTGGCCCGCCGCCGTCGGCACCATCCCCGAGGGAGTACGGCGGAACAACGGCACGCCCATCTCCCGCTCCAGCGCCATGATCTGCTCGCTCAGCGCGGAGGACCCCATGCCGAGCGCCTGGGCGGCCCTGGTGAGGTTACGCTCCTTGAACACCGCTCCGAAGTACCGCAACTGTCTCAACTCCATGCCCACTTCACCTCACGCTCCCTCTCTGTGCAGGTCGCGTCGACTCTAGGAAGCCGCGGCGCCGGCACGTCGCCCGGGGCAGGCGACCTGATCATGAGTGCGCCGGCAGAGGGCCGAAGACCGTCTCGTATCGTGAGCGTATGTACCGGTTTCTGCTCGCCCCTCGTTGGTGGGGGCTCAACACACTGCTCTTACTCGGCATCCCCTTCTGCCTGTTGATGGGCATGTGGCAGGTCGAACGGTTCGAGGACCGCATCGACGCCCACCGGGGCGCGCAGCGCCCGCCGGCTGCCGCCGGCCAGGACGCCCGGCCGCTGGACCAGCTCCTGCCCGTCAGCAAGCAGACCGTCGGACGCATGGTCACGGTCCGCGGGCGGCACACCGAGCAGTTCGTGGTACCGGACCGCTACATGAACGGCGAGAAGGGGCACTTCGTGCTCTCCATCCTGCGCGCGGACAGCGGCAGGGCCATTCCCGTGGTCCGCGGCTGGCGCCCAGGAGACGCGGACCACGCCGCCCTCCCGCCCGCCCCGACGGGAGCCGCCCTGGTCACCGGGGTTCTCCAGGCTTCCGAGGTCGCCGGATCGCGAGGCGTCGGCACCACCACCGCACTCCCGCATGGTCAGTTGGGCCTGATCAGCGCCGCAGTACTGGTCAATCTCGTGCCGCACGACATGGACGACGCCTGGATCTCAGAGTCCGCTCCAGGAGAAGGACTCACGGCAGTCCCGGTGAACGTGCCGCAGAACACCGGTCTCGATCGCAAGGCGTTCGTCAGCCTCGGCTATTCGCTGCAATGGTTCAGCTTCATCGGCTTCGCACTCTGGATGTGGTTCCGGTTCTTCCGCCGGGAGACGGAAGCGATCAGGGACGGCGCTGTAACTCGGTGATGGACGGGCACCCTGCCTGACCGGCTGACCGGCCGGAGCTGTCACAGGACGCGGTGGAGGATGTGGAGGCCGACCGGGCCGTGGACGGGATGGGCATAGGCGCGCGGAACGGTGCCCACGATGGTGAAGCCCAAGGACTCCCACAACCGAAGCGCCGGATTGGTCTCCACGACGGCGTTGAACACCATGGCCGTGTAGCCGTCCCGGCGCGCCTCGATCAGCACATGCTCGGCCAGGAGCCGGCCGATCCCCCGCCCCGCGCGGGACGGGGCGACCATGAACCCGGCGTTGGCCACGTGCCGCGCCGGCCCTCCGTAGTTGGCCCGGACATAGGCCGAGGCGACCACCTCGCCCGCCTCCTCCACGACGAACACCCGGGACCCGGGCGCCATCCACAGCGCGCGTGCGGTGTCCTCGTCCGCGGAAGGGTCCCAGGCATAGGTGTCCCCCGCCCCGACGATCTCGCGCCAGAACGGCCAGATACTCGACCAGTCCTCCGGACACGCATCCCTGATCAACACCCTCGTCCCTCCGTGGGTTGCACGCGCAGACCGCAGCCACTGAAACCGAGGACGAGCGAACCTGTCCACACCGCGACACCGGACGCCCGTCCGCCTCCACCGCGCACTCCAGGTCAGCTGGTCAGCCGACGAGCGTCCCCGGGTGGACAATGAGGCATGACGTGGACGGTTTGGGTCGACGACTGGCAGATGCAGTGCTGCGGAGAGAGCTTCGCGCCAGGGGATGTGGTCGCGTGGAGGCTGCTGGAGGCCGATCCGGAGGACTACGCCGACATCGTCGGTAGCGAGCGTGCGGAGGAGATCGACTTCCGCGAGGAGCATCACGGGGAGGGGGAGGGGCGCGCGCCTACCTCGGTGGAGGTGGTGTCGATCACCGAGGTCCACTGCCGCTACGGCGTACCTCCAGGCGCCAAGGAGAGGGTGAACCACCCCGTTCCGGGCACGACCGTACTGGTTCCGGTCAAGGAGGCGGACGGCTGGGCGAAGGCCAGGCCGGACGTCAGCTTCACGGGCTACCTGGTGACGGTCCGAGCCGGGGCAGACGGGCCGGAAGGCGCGGTCGCCCGCGCTCGCTGAGGGAGCCGGCGGTACCGTCTCCTCGTGGAGCTGTCCCCGCACCCGTGGGGATGGTCCCTACGACGACACGCCGGCACCTGTGTGGCGGTGATGCTCCCCGCATCAGCGGGGATGGTCCCATCTTCGTGGTCGCGGTTCTTCAGAACCTGGCCTGCTCTCTGCCGGTGCAGAGATGGCCCCTTCGCGCTCGCCGGCCAACGCTCCGGCGTCGCCCTGCTCCCCGCACCTGCGGGGATGCTCGGTGCGAGAATCCAGAGGTGTCTGAGGAGGAGTTGTCGCGCTGGTATCGGGGCCGCCTTGTCGTGGGTCCGTTCAGGCCGTTCGAGGCCCGTGAGCTTGAAGATCTCGAACGGGAGATCGGCCTGCCTCTGCCGCCGCCATATCGGTCCTTTCTGGCGGAAGCGGGCGGCTCTGGCTTCCCGTACTCGGTTCGTGTGCCGGCGTGTGAACCGGAGCCGTTCCAGAGTTTCGACGACCTCTACCAGCTCGGCCGTGACGACGAGGGCGCATACGGCTGGGGCACCTTGCTCGGCGAATACCGCCGCAGCCGTGACGGGTGGCTCGCCGGCGAGGTCTCGCCGGCCGGCCTGCTTCCGATCGCCCGGAACGGCGGCAGCGACACGTTGTTCCTGGACCTGAGCCCGGCCACCCACGGCCGGCTCCTTGCCTTCGTGCGGGGCATCCCTCACCCCGGATACCTGTCGAACAGTGTCTTTACCAAGGTCGCTGACGACTTCGACGCCTACCTCGACAGCCTCGTCGTCGACCCGGACCTCGCGCAGGACACCTGGGCCGACGTCGCAGGCGGCGACTCCACCGATCCCTGGCGGCGGACCGTCGAGCAATGGCTGGACAAGGAACTGCCGGGCTGGCGTGGCGAGCCGTGGGCGATGGCCTGAGTGCGCGCTGCACGGCTACATGGCGGCGGGCACCAGAGGGGTGCCCGCCGTTGTTGGTTACTTCGTGAAGCCGTAGTCCAGGAGCTTCTTGACGTCGGCGGCGCGGTTCGTCTCGCTCGGGGCGGCGAGGACCGTGCCTATGACGGTCTTGTTGTTGCGGGTGGCGGCGAAGACGAGGCAGTACTTGGCCTGCTGGCCGGAACCGGTCTTCACGCCGATCGCGCCGCTGTAGGTGCTCAGCAGCTTGTTCGTGTTGGTCCACGCCATGTTGCGGTAGCCACCGGTCCTGGTGGTCACCTTCTGCGTCGTGGACTTGGTCTTGACGATGGTGCGGAACGTCGCGTTCTTCATCGCGCTGCTCGCGATCTTCGTCAGGTCGCGCGGGGTCGAGTAGTTCGACCCGTTGCTGATCCCGTCGAACGAGTCGAAGTGCGTGTTCCGCAGGCCTATCTTCCTGGCCTCTTCGTTCATCTTGCCGATGAACGACTTGACCCGGGCCGCCCGCGTGGAGCCCGTACCGAACTTGTCGGCCAGCGCGTACGCGGCGTCGCAGCCCGACGGCAGCATGAGGCCGTAGAGCAGCTGCCGGACCGTCACCTTGTCCCCGACGATCAGGCGAGCCGAGGACGCGTTCTTCGAGACGATGTAGTCGCTGTACGCCTTCTGGATCGTGACCTTCGCGTCGAGGTTGAGGCCCCGCTGGGCCAGCACCACCTTCGCGGTCATGATCTTGGTGGTGGAGCCGGTCGCCCGGCGGGTGTCCGCGGCCTTCCCGTACAGCGTCGCGGAGGTCCCGTTGTTCATGACGAACGCGCCCGGGGCGGTGATGGCCGGGGCGGGCCGCGTCGCGGCCTGCGCCTGGCTCGCGGAGAAGCCGCCGGCCAGCACGGCGGTGGTGGTGACGACGACCGTCACGGCACGGCGTACGCGCAGTGGCGTAGATATCAAAGTGTTCTGTCCTCGATAGGAGTTGTCGTTGCCGACGAGGTCCGTACGGTCCTCGCGCACAGTAGATGCGCGAGCGGGCCGAATGGATGCACGGAAGGCGGTGATTCACCTCGCATTCCCGCGCTGCGGGGACATGGCAGGGCGCGGGAGGTCGATGCGGACCGTGATGCCGCCACCGGGGCGCGGGGTGGCGGTGATCGTGCCGTCGTGGGAGAGCGTGATGGCGCGGACCACGGCCAGCCCGAGACCGAAGCCGTTGCCCGGGCGACCCGCGCCGCGCCGGAAGGGTTCGAAGAGCGCGGGGATGTCCCGCTGTTCCAGGACGGGGCCGCTGTTGGCGACCTCGACGAACGCGCGCCCGCCCTGGATGCCGGTCGCGATCGTCGCCGTACCGCCGCGGTGGTTGTGCCGTACCGCGTTGGCGAGCAGGTTCGACGCCACCTGGGCCAGCAGGGCGGGGTCGCCCGTGACAGGGGCCGGGGCGAGGGCCGTGGTGACGTGGACCTCGGCGGTACGGGCCTCCTCGGCCAGTTCCGCCGCCGCGTCCCGCGCGGCGTCCGCGAGGTCCACCGGGTGCGACGTCCGGGTGCCGCTCTCGCCGCGGGCCAGGGTCAGCAGGGACACGATCAGGCGCTCGGTACGGGCGTTGGCGTCCAAGGCGCGGCGGACCGCCGGTTGCAGGTCGTCGGGGACGCGCCCCTGCGCGAGGGGGATCTCCAGAGCGGTGCGCTGAAGCGTGAGCGGGGTGCGCAGTTCGTGCGAGGCGTGGGCGGTGAACTGCCGCTGCGCGTCGAAACTGCGGTCCAGCCGGTCGAGCATCGCGTCGAACGTGTCGCCGAGCTCGTGGACCTCGTCGTGGGGGCCGGTGAGGTCGAGCCGTTCGTCCAGACTGCTCCCGGTGCTGATGCGGCGGGCCGCCGCGGTCACCTGAGTGAGCCGGTCCAGCGAGCGACGGGCCGCCCACCACGCGAGCAGCGCGGCGAGTGCCGTGAAGACGAGGAGCAGGAACAACGACCGCGTCAGGACCAGAGTGAGGACCCGGTCCTGGAAGTCCTCGAACCCCTCGGCCGGGGTCAGTGGCGCGGCGGGCGTGCCGGGGTCCGAGGGGTCGGCGGGGGCGACGGGGCCGGAGGGCGCGGGGACCGTGGTGGTCCCCGGCACGGCGGGACCGATGGGTGTGCCGGGCGGGACGGGTGTGCCGGGCGGGACGGGTGTGACAGGCACGGTCGCCACGGCGGGGACGACCAGAGACCGGTTGTCCTCGATGAGCTGCTGGGCGCTGAGCCAGTTGAGGAAGACGAGCCCGGCGCCGAGGACCAGGAAGACCAGCGTGGTCATCAGGGTCAGGCGCCCGCGCAGCGGCAGACGGTGCAGCAGCTGATGCGGCAGACGGTGCAGCAGCCGGTACGGAAGAGCGCTGCGGGCAGCCTCGGGCCCGCGCTTCGGTGCCGTCACAGCCGGTACCCGTAACCGGGGGTGTGGCTGATCAGCCGTGGCTCGCCGAGTTTGCGGCGCAGGGCGTGCACCGTGACCCGGACCGCGGTGGTGGCGGGGTCCAGGGCCGGGTCCCAGAGCCGGTCCCTGAGCTCCTCGGTGGTGACGGGTGCACCGTCCGCGGCCAGCAGCAGCTCCAGTACGCCCAGCTCCCTCGGCGTCAGCTTGAGTGGACGCCCGTCGCGCTCGGCGACGCGGCGGACGGTGTCCACACTGACGCCGTGCCGGCTGAGGACGGTGGCGGCGGTGCCGGGGCTGACGCGGCGGGCCAGCGCGCGCAGCCGGGCGACCAGTTCCAGGTACGAGAAGGGCTTGGACATGTAGTCGTCGGCGCCCTGCCCGAGGCCGTCGACCAGGTCGCTCAGGGCTCCGGCGGCGGTGAGCATCAGGATCCGCGCCGGGTATCCGGCGGCGTTCAGCGCCCGGCAGACGGCGTCCCCGCTCAGCTGCGGCAGGTCCCGGTCGAGTACCAGCACGTCGTACGTGGCGGCGGCCGCCATCTCCAGGGCCCGGGCGCCGTCGGGGGCGACGTCGCAGGACATTCCCTCGCCGCGCAGGCCCTCCGCGAGCATCGCGGCCAGTTCTTCCTCGTCCTCCACGATGAGCACGCGCATGTCGTTCTTCTCCGCCTCTCCGGTGCCCTGAGCCGTCGGGTCCAGGCCCCGACCAGGTCAAGGATGCCGCCGGGCACGTGAGCCGCGGGTTAGGCGGACGGTCACGTGTGTCTCACCGGGGGCTCCGTAGAACGGTTCCGATGCCCTGGTCGACAGCGACAGCGGCGTCACCGTCGAGATCAGCGAGGAGCAGAACATGCGCAAGCACGTCGGACGGACGCTCGCGGCGATGACCGCCGTGGCGGCGGCCCTGGTGATGAGCGGTTGTTCCGCGTCACAGGACGCGGCCCCCAAGGTCGCCGGGGACGACGGCTCGGACAGCGGCACGCCGCAGGACGACGCCGCGATCAAGCAGTCCTGGGTGAGCTGCATGCACGCCCAGGGCCAGACCCAGGTCCTCCTCGACAAGGAGGGCAACATCGCCATCCCCGCATCGGGCACCGGTTCCGCCCCCGTCGGCGGCTACGAGGCGGCGGCCAAACTCTGCGACGAGAAGAACCCCGGCATCCACCAGGTCCAGAAGAAGAACAGCAAGAAGTTCGTCGACATGGCACGCGCCTTCGTCGCGTGCGGCCGGAAGAACGGCTACCCGGACATGCCCGACCCCGACCCGGAGGACGGCATCCTCGTCTTCACCGCGCAGCAGTTCGACCCGGCCAAGTGGGACGCCATCCAGCCCGCCTGCGGCCAGCTGCCCATGCCCGGCTACCGGATCGGCTCGTGACCATGTCCCGTACCGAGACGCCCGCCGGGGCACACGCCGAGCCCGGACCCGCCGAGCCCGGAGCCGCCGGACCCGCCCCGCAGGGCAGGCGTCGCAAGCGGCGTCCGACCGTCGTACCGCTCGTCCTCACCGCCGCGATCACCGGCGCGGCGGTCCTGGGCGTGACGCGCCCGTGGGAGGGCCAGGACTCCGCCGCCGCGCCGCCGCCCGTCGCACACGGCACCGTCGTCGTACAGAAGGGGTCGCTGTCCAGCGGCATCCTGATCGCGGGGACGCTCGGGTACGACGAGCCCACGCCCGTGGTCGCCGCAGGCCGCGGCACCGTCACCGCGCTCCCCGCCGTCGGGAGCGTCATCAAGCCCGGTGGGCAGCTGTACGAGGCCGACGGCCGCGCCGTCATCCTCATGCGGGGCACCCGCCCGCTCTGGCGCGACCTGGGACCGCGTACGAGCGACGGCGCCGACGTCGAACAGCTCAAGCGGAACCTGGTCGACCTCGGGTACGCCGACGGGCTAGGCCTGGCCGTGGACGAGAAGTTCACCCGGGGCACCGAGACCGCCGTCAAGCGGTGGCAGAAGGCGCTCGGGGTGAAGCAGACCGGAACGGTCACGCTCGGCAGCGTCGTCATGCTGCCGCAGGCGAGCGTGCGGGTCCAGCAGCTCGGCGTACAGCTCGGCGCGCCGCTCGGGACCACCTCGGTCATGACCGTGAGCGGCACCAGCCTCGTCGCCACCGTACGGCCCGCCGACAACCAGCTGTCCCGCTTCAAGCCCGACGGCAAGGTCGAGATCAGGCTGTCCGACGGCAGCACCATCACCGGACGCGTCCGCTCCCTGATCCGCGGCGGCGCCGGCGGCCCCGGCGGCCAGGACGAAGGCGGCGGCGGTGCCGGGGGCGGCGGGGGCGATCAGCAGAAGACCACCGTCACCATCACGCTGGACGACCAGCGGCGGGCGCGCGAGGCCGGGCCGTCCTCCGTGACGGTCACCGTCGTGGGCGACAGCGTCAGCGACGCCCTCATCGTGCCGGTCACCGCGCTCCTCGCGCTGGACGGCGGTGGCTACGGCGTCAAGGTCGTCGACGGTACGGGCACCCGCCTGGTCAAGGTGCGGCTGGGTCTGATCGCCGACGCCCAGGCCCAGATCTCCGGGGGCGTCGAGCCCGGCGCGCGGGTGGTGATCCCCAAGTGACGCCCGTACTGGAGCTGACCGCCGTCACCAAGGAGTACCCGGGTTCCCCGCCGCTGCGCGTCCTGCACGGCGTCGACCTGACCGTCGAGGCCGGTGAACTCCTCGCCGTGGTCGGCCCGTCCGGCTCCGGCAAGTCGACCCTGCTCGCCCTCCTCGGCTCGCTGGACCGGCCCAGCGACGGACGGCTGCGCTTCGAGGGACGCGACCTGTCGGGCCTGTCGGACGCGGACCTCGCCTCGGTGCGCGCGCACCGGATCGGCTTCGTCTTCCAGCAGTTCTTCCTGCTGCCGGGACTCACGACGGTCGAGAACGTCGCGACCGGCCTCCTCTACAGCGGCGCCCCGGCGGCGCGGCGGCACGCCGCCGCCGTCGAGGCCCTCCACGAGGTGGGCCTCGGCCACCGGCTCGAACATCGCCCCGACCAGCTCTCCGGCGGCGAGAAGCAGCGCGTGGCCATCGCCCGCGCCCTCGTCGGGCGCCCCGCCCTGCTCCTCGCCGACGAACCCACCGGCGCGCTCGACAGCGTCTCCGGCACCGCCGTCGTCGACCTGCTGCGCACCCTGAACGCCCACGGCACCACCGTCGTCGTCATCACCCACGACCGCGAACTCGCCGCCTCCTTCCCCCGCCGCATCGGCATCCGCGACGGCCGCATCGACTTCGACGAACGCGGCCTCCACCCGACGGGAGCCGTCCAGTGACCGCCCGCCCCCGCCGCACGCGGCTGCGCCTGATCGACCTGCTGCGCCTGGGCCTGATCGGTCCCCGCACCCGGAAGACGCGCTCGGCCCTCTCGGCGCTGGGCATCTCCCTCGGCATCGCGGCCGTCGTCGCCGTCACCGGCATCTCCGCCTCGAACCAGGCCCATCTGCTGGCCCGGCTGGATCGGCTCGGCTCGAACCTGATCACCGTCGCCGCCGGGAAGGACGCCTCGCAGCAGCTCGTACCCCTGCCCTCCACGGCGGAGAAGATGCTGGGCAACATCGCCCCGGTGCAGGAGGTCACCGCCGTCGGCGCCACCAAGGCGGAGATCTACCGCAACAACCTGGTGCCCGAGCAGCAGACCGGCAGCCTCTCCGTGCTCGCCGCCCGGCTGAACCTGCTCGACGTCCTGCACGGCTCCCTGCGGAGCGGGACATGGCTGGACCGGGCGAGCGAACGGCTCCCCGTCACCGTGCTCGGCGACCAGGCGGCCCAGCGCCTGGGCGTCACCGCGCCCGGCGAACGGGTCTGGCTGGGCGGCCAGTCGTACGCCGTCGCCGGCATCCTCGCGCCGAACGAACTGGCCCCCGAACTGGACACCGCGGCCCTCGTCGGCTGGCCCCAGGCCACCGCACACCTGGGCGCCGACGGCTCCGCGGCCACGGTCTACCTGCGCGCCTACCCGGAACGCGTGCCCGCCGTCCAGAGCGTCGCCGCGGCCACCGCGAACCCGGCGAGCCCGAGCACCGTCGCCGTCAGCCGCCCCTCCGACCTGCTCCTGGCACGCGACGAGGCCAAGGGCGCCCTCACCGGTCTGGTGCTCTCGTTGGCCGGAGTCGCCCTGCTCGTCGGCGGCGTCGGCATCGCCAACACCATGGTCGTCGGCGTGATGGAGCGCCGCGGCGAGATCGGCCTGAGGCGCGCGCTGGGCGCCCGCGGAGGACAGATCGCCGCCCAGTTCCTCCTGGAGGCAGTACTGATGGGTTTCATCGGCGGCGTAGCGGGCCTGGCCGTGGGCAGCCTCACCGTCTACGCCTACGCCCTGGTCCAAGGCTGGCCGGCCTCGATCCCGTACTACACGCTCGCCGGCGGCCCGGTGGTCTCGGTGCTCGTAGCGGCGGTCGCGGGCATCTACCCGGCCATGCGCGCGGCCAAGGCATCCCCCACGGACGCCCTGCGCTCGGCGGCCTGACGCGCCGCGAGCCCGGGAACCGCAAGAGGGGCGGCGCGACACGCGGCCCTGGCCCCGAGGACGGGGCCAGGGACGGGGCCAGGGCCAGGGCCGCGGAGCGCCTGTCGCGGCGGTCGTACCCGCGCAGCCTCAGACCCGCAGCCTCACGCCAGAGCCCTCACCCCCGCGCCCTCAGCACGTCGACCTCACAACCTGGCGCGAACGGGTCGAAGCCGTGCTCGATCAACCAGCGGACCGCCAGCAGGCTTCGCAAGGACCACCACGCGTGGATCACGTCGAGGTCGATGTCGGTGCCGTAGCCGGCGAGGACGTCGGCGAGGTGCTCCTCGTGTCCGAGCGTGAAGGTGGCGAGGTCGTACAGAGCATCACCCTGGCCCGCCTCGGACCAGTCGATGATCCCCGTCACCTCGTCGCCGTCGACGAAGACGTGCGCGATTTGCAGATCGCCGTGCGTGAACGCCGGACTCCACGGCCGGAGCGCGGCCTCGGCGACCCGGCGGTTACGGGTGACCAGGTCAGCGGGGAGGAGGCCGTTCGTCACGAGTAACTCGCACTCGGCGTCGAGTTCCGCTGTCAGCGCGACGATGCTCCTGCCCGCCCGGCCGGGCCGGGGCGGCAGCGGCGCGTCGTGCAGCTTCCGGAGGGCGGCGCCCGCCGCGGCCCACGCCGCCGGAGACCCGGTCGACGGCCCGCCGAGGCGCCCGAGCGTCGTCCCCGGGAGCGCGGCGATCGCGAGCACGGGAGGCTTGCGCCACAGGACCTCCGGGGTCGGGACCGGAGCGAGGGCCATCGCCTCGACCTCGGCGTCGATACGCGCCTGATCGGCGTCCACCTTCAGGAACACGTCGCCGACGCGCAGCGTCGCCCGCTCGGAATGGGCGACGACGACCTTGACCTCATCCATGGGCGACCAGTATCCCGGAGGTGATCGCCGACGGCGCCGGTTTTTCGCAGGGGATGACGCAGCTGACCGCGTCCCCCTACCCGCTGCGGCCCGGCTAGCGTGAACGCATGGTGCATCTCGAACAGCCGCAGTTGTCCGGGCTGGGGCGGAACCCGGCCGCCCCGACGCATGTGTTGGTGCGGCTGACCGCGCATGTCGCGGGCCGGCAGGGTCTGTTCGTGCGTGGGGGCCGGTTGGCGGACCCGGTCGTCGAAGGGCTGCTCGCCCACGGGCGGGGCGATGCGGCGATCCGCTTGCATGGGGGCGACCGGGTCTCCCCGGCGATGCGTCACCGGATCGCGGAGCATCCCGACCCCGCGATCCGTCACGCCTTCGCGGACTTCGTCCACACCTCGGTGGAGAGCGGACTCGGGCTGGGGGTCGACGCCCTGGTCGAGACGTACGGCCTGTCGCCGGCGGAGCTCGCGGCCAGCCCCGACCCCAAGCTGCGCGCGGCGATCGCGCGGGACTGGCACGACCGGCCCGCAGCCGTGCAGGAGGCGCTGCTCACCGATCCGGATCCCGGGGTGCGCGCCACGGCGGCGAGGGCCGGACGCCAGGATGTCCCACCGGCACTCCACGAGCGCTGCCTCGCGGATCCGGCGGTCCAGGCCCACCTCGCGGACCGTCTTCCCCTGACAGCCCAGCAGTTCGACCGGCTGCTGGCGACCGGTGACGAGGAGGTCCTGCACGCGGTGGCCGGCAATCCGTACCTGACCGCCGCGATGGTGGCCCGCCTCCAGGACAGCGAGGACCCCGCCGTACGTGTCGCGGTGGCCTACAGCCGCCCCATCGCGCCCGAGAGCCGGGACCGGCTGCTCGCACGGGTGGAGGCCGAGAAGGCGGCCGGAAGCATCGAGGCCGAGGTCGCTCTCCACTGGTCGTCCTATCGCCCCCACTGGCTGCGGGACGAGCCGCTCGCCGTACGCCTGACCTACCTGAACTGCCCCCACGCGGTGTTCCGGCAGACCCTGGCGGAGAGCACGGACCTGCCGGACGAGGCATGGCGGCGGCTGGACGAAGACGCCGTGACGTCCGTCCGGTACGCCGCCGCCAGGCGGCCCGACGCCCCCGCGGCGGTACTGCTCCGACTGGCCCGGGAACACGGTGATCCCTCCGCCCACCGGCCTGGGCTCGTCGACCACCCCAACTTCCCCCGCCACGAACTGCGCGCCCTCGCCGACGAACCGAACCCGCGGGTACGCCGCCTCGCGCTGGAGGACCCCCACCTGCCTGCCGCGGCCCTGCGGCGGTTGGGGGCCTGCGAGGACGCTTCCCTACGCGCGGGAGTGGCCCGGCACCCCCACATCAGCACGGACCTGCTGGAGCGCCTGCTGGCGGACCCCGAGCCGAACGTCGCAGACCACGCCGCGGCCAACCCCGCCCTGCCCCAGCCACGGATGGACCGCATCACGGCAGAAGCCGGTCTCTGAAGTACCGCACCTTGCGCGCGGAGCGCCGGGCCGCGTGCACGTGTGGGGAGGGAGCGGTGCAGCCGGTGGCGTGTCAGAGGCGCTTCGCGCTGCGGAGGGTTTTGGCGTAGTAGCCGTTGCCGTCCAGGCGGGAGACTCCGCCGACGTCGCCGATGGTGGGGCCGTTGACCTCCTCGCGGCTGGAGACGAAGATCAGGTGGCCTTCGGTGTCGTGGCCGAGGACCATGCCCACGTGGTCGAGGCGCTGGCCGGTGCGGGTGTCCAGCTTGAAGAAGACCAGGTCGCCCGGCTGTAGCTGGTCGATGGCGGAGGGGCGGTCCTGTGCCGCCACGCCGGTCAGGGGGAGCACGTTCACGCCCTCACCGGAGCGTGCCATGCCGTTCGCGGTGCGGGGCAGGCCGTCGCCCGACGTGTCCGAGGACATCAGGGGGTAGCGGGCGCGGTAGCCCAGCACCATGCGGATGTAGCCGGAGCAGTCGAGGGAGCGGGCGCGCATCGTCTCGGGTGTGCCCACGGCACCGTCGCGGAAGGGGTACGGCGTGCCGAGGTAGTCGTAGAAGTCGGACTGTTCGAGGCGCAGGTCGCCGCCCTCGGTGCCGGAGGTGTTCAGGGGGCCGAAGTTCGCGTCGCCGGCGAAGGCGAGGCCCTGTGCGTCCTTGCGCTGCGGGGCACCCGCCACGTACTGGAAGGCGATGGCGAAGAGGTCGTCCTCCTTGCTGGTCGCGTACGCGGCGTACCAGTCCTTGAACCACTTCGTCTTCTCCGCGCCCTTGGTCCACGCCTTCGGCATCAGGCGTATCCAGTCGGTCGTGGACACCTTGGAGGCGGTGGAGGCCGGCTCCGCGAACGTACGCGCCGGGCCCTTGAGCGTGGCGGTGCGGGCGCCGTCCGTCAGGATCGCCTTCACCTGCCCGTCGGCACCGCGGAGCACGCTGCGCGCGGGGTTCTCCAGCCGGGACCAGCGCGCTTCGGTCTGTTCCCCGCCCGTGGCGTCGGCCTTCGCCTGGGACCCGTTCAGCACGCCGACGTTCCGGACCTCGGTCACGCCCTGCTGCTCCTGCTTGCGCAGTTCGAGGGTGAGGTATCCGGAGGCCGCGACGAGCCCGAGGACGACGAGGCCCGAGAGGACGGGACGGGACTTCTTCTTCCCAGACATGGGTGGTTCCTCGATTCTCGGACGGTGCTCAGGCGGCGGGCATGACGCCGAGCAGCAGGCCGGCGGCGATGACGATGTAGGCGGTCAGGGAGACGGTGGCCGTGGCCAGCAGGGTCGGCCCCTTGGGCTGGCGGACCAGCTGGTAGGCGATCAGGCCGGGCACGATGAAGCCGAGGGTCTGGTTGCCGTACAGGAGCGGGAACTCGATCGACAGGACGATCATCACCGTGGCCTGTAGCAGGACGCCCAGCAGCACGACGGCGGCGAAGAGCCGCTTGCCGTACAGGATCACCAGCCGCTGCATGAGCTTGGTGCCCGCGTAGGTCAGGGCGGTGACGCCGACGACCATGGCGGCGCGCTGAAGGTCCTCGATGAGGGTGAGGGCGAGCCAGCCCGGGGTGATCATCCCGCCGGGGGAGAGGTTGGTGGTGAGGTAGCACAGCAGGGAGAAGAGCAGCCCGATGGCGATGCCCAGGGCAGCCATCTCGGGGGTCAGTGCGGCGGTGGTCAACGGAGGCTCCGGGCGCGGGTACGAGGAGGAGAGCAGGGGGGGGCAGGGGGCAGGGCAGGGGGAGTGGCGGGCGAGTGGGCCGGATCGGTCAGGAGTGCGGCGGCGGCCCGTCGTCCTCGGCGGGGGAGTGGAACCAGCCGAACCCGCCTGGCTCGCCGGACCGCTCCCACCCGGCGGTGGCCGCCTGCTGCCGATGCGGCTCGGCGTACGCGCCGGTGGCCTGCGCGCCCGTGGCCTGCGCGCCGGTGGTCTGCGCGCCGGTGGTCTGCGTGCCGGTGGTCTGCGCGGGGATCCGTACGCGGGGCAGCTTGAGCGTCTGGGACGACGGGTACCCCGCCTCGTACCTCTCCCCGTACGCGTCCGGGTACGCCGTCCCGTACGCCTCCGGGTTCGAGCCGTACGCGTCCGGAACCGCAGGCCAAGGGCTCGCCTCAGCCTTCGCGTCCAGGACCATAGGCCGCGGGCTCGCCCCAGGCGGCGCGTCCGGCACTGCGGGCCGAGGGTTCGCCCCAGGGCCGGCGTCCAAGCTCGTCGCGCCCGGTGTGTCGTCCGCCGGGAGCCCCGTCAGGTACTCCAGGAGTTCCTCGCCCTGCCCGTGGATGTTGCCGATGGCGACGAGCGAGGAGCCGTCGGGCATGGCGGCGAGCATGGCCGGCATGAACTCCTCGGCGGGGCGCCGCTCGCCACCGAGGTCGACCGCCCGGTCCCGCCAGGCGGCGGGGATCGCGTCGACGGCGCTCTTGGCGGGGTGCCCGATGACGAAGACGCGGTCCGGCTTCAGGTCGGGGACGATCTCGCCCATCTGCCCGTTGCGCTCGACGCGGTCGGGCCGGCAGTTGACGACGACGTTCAGGGGGCGGCCGATGGCGCCGAGGTCGAGCAGCTGGTTGACGTTCATCAGGGTCGACTCGGGGTCGTTGGCCGCGAAGACATTGGCGAACGCGAGGCGCTTGCCCTCGGGCGTCACGTACCGCTCCACCGACAGCACACCGGGGTCCGGCGGAGCGTCGTACATCCCCTGGAGGGCGACCTCGCGCTCGATGCCGAGGAGCTCGGCGACCGTCAGCGCGATCGCGACGTTCTCCTTGAAGGTGAACCAGCTGAAGCCGCGCAGCTCCGCGTCGGAGACGGACTCCGGGTCGGCGTAGACGAGCGTGCAGTTCCGGGCGTCCGCCTCCTCCCGCAAGATGGAGAAACGTTCCTTCTCGGCGGTGACGCAGATGCCGTTCTCCGGCATCGAGCGGCACAGGGACCGTGCCACGTCGTCGAGGGTGGGGCCCATCTCGGCGAGGTGGTCCTCGCGGACGTTGCACAGGACGCCGATGGTGGAGCGGATGAGCTTGCTCTGGTTGACCTCCTGGAGCGCGGGCATGACGGCCATGCACTCGATGACGAGGGCGTGGGGCCGGTACGCGGCGGCCCGGCGCACGATGCCGATCTGCTCGACCACGTTGGCGATGCCGAACTTGCGGTAGACCGGCTCCTCCGTCGCGTCGGGATGGATGAACCGCGCCGCCGTGCCCGTGGTCTTGGCGACGGTGACGAGACCGCCGCCCCGCAGGGCGCCCGCGCACAGGCGGGTGATGGAGGACTTGCCCCGGATGCCGTTGACGAGGACCCGGGTCGGGATGACGTGGAGGGCGGCGTAGTGCCTGCGCTGTTCCACGATGCCCGCGATCAGCAGGGCGACGCTGCTGATCAGCAGGACGAAGTAGAGATAGAGCACGCGCCTGGTCACCTTCCGCCCGCGCCGGCGCCGGACGGGGCGTCCGAGGGCCGGCGGGCCTGGTCGTGTCTGTGGGCCTGCGCCTGTTGGCGCAGGAGTTCGAGGCTGCGGACGACCGCGCCCACCTCGTCCTGGTACCGGGGGTAGAGGACGGTCCTGAGGTCGCCGTCCGCGAGCCTCTCGGCGCTGGTGGCGAGGGCGCGCAGCGGGCGTACGACCACGAGGTGGATCCAGCCCAGGCAGAGCAGGGCGGCCGCGAGGCCGAGCATGCCGGCCAGGACGCCGCGGTCCTCGCGTTCGTACGGGGTGATCTGGAACCCGGCGGCGTCCTGCCGGCTGACGACGGTCCAGCCGATGTCGGCGGTGACGCCTCCGCCGGAGAACGGGGCAGCCGCGGCCACGGAGATCCGGTCTCCCTCGCGGATGAGCAGGCCGTTCTCCACCGGTCCGGCCCCGACCCGGACGCCGGCGGCGCGGACGAGGCCGGTCAGGGCCTCCCCGGGCAGCTTCTCGAACGCCAGGAACCCGTCGCTCGCGGCGATGGTCAGACCGGCGGAGTCCACCACGCGGACCTCGCCCAGACCGGGCCGGGCGAGCAGCGAGTTGAGGAACTCGACGCGGATCTCGCCGACCAGGGTGCTGCCGTCGCCCTCGGGCACGGAGGCTCCGGCCTGGACGACGGGCTCCTTGCCGCCGTGCCCGGACACCCGCACCGGCGGCTGGTCCTCGTCGGGGCTCCAGGCGTGCGGCTCACCGCCCGCGCGGGCGGTGACGGAGCCGTCGGCGGCGACGAGGTAGAGGGCCTGGTAGCGGGTGTGCTTGACCAGCGCGTCCTCCAGCAGGCGGCCCGTGGAGGCGTCGTCGCCGGCTCCGATCAGGCCGGCCGTGGAGACGAGGTCGGCCTGCGCCTCGTTGAGCGCCCTGCGGAGCCGGTCGGCGATCAGGTCCGTACGCTCCCGCTGGTCGTTGACCATGGTGGTCGGCACGCTGACCGACCCGTCCGTACGGTTCAGCAGCAGACCGACGGGCACGCCCCAGAGCAGCAGCAGGGCGCCCGTCGCCACGAGCGGCCCGCGGGTGCCGACCCGGACCCGTCCGGACCGGACGGCGCCGGCGTCCTGGCCTTCGCCCTCGCCGTAGCCCTCTCGGCCGCCCTCGCCGTCGTCCTCGCCGTTCAGACGGCGGCGTACGCGCTCCAGCGCGAGGCCGATCCGCTGGGCCTCGCCCCGGCGAGGTACCGGGACCGGCCGGTGCAGGTCCCCTCGGGCGAGCCGGCGCGACTCCAGGAACAGGCGGAGCAGCGGTCGCTGGACCGTGGTCCACAGCACCGCCGCCGCGACCAACCCGAGGAGGACGAGGGCGCCCGCGGCCGCCAGGCCGAAGAGCCGGCGGTCCGGCTCCTGGCCCCGCTGGTCGACGACGGGGAGCAGGGCCACGACCGTGAGGCCGAGGCCCGCGGCGACGCTCGGCTTCTCCTCGGGGTCCGAGGCGGCCAGCGAGGCGTACCCGGCCGTGGCCACCCGCCCGTTGTACTCGCCTCCGATCAGGGTGCCGCTGACGCCGGGGTAGCCCCGCGAGCCGGGCTCGCGGGCCTGGACGGGGTGCTCCTCGGTGCGGACCGCGGCCTGGTCGGCGAGGCGGGTCATCTGCCGGTGGAGGAAGGAGAGCTCCTGGCGCTCCTGGTCGGAGTTGAGCGCCTCGGCCCGCTCGAAACCGGCGGTCGCGAGGATCTCCCCGTCCTCGGCGACCACCGACATGCTGCGGAACGGCCCGAGGCTCACGGCGGGCACGGACAGGCTGCTCGACGCGAGCAGCAGCTGCTGGGGCCGGCCGGGCCAGTCCAGGACCGCCATGGTCATCAGGCGTACGTCGCCGGTCTCCAGCCGCACCATCCGGGGCGTCAGGGCCCGCTCGCCGACGAGGGCGTCCTCGTCGAGCCAGGCGAGGGGGACGGTCTCACCGCGGGCGGCGAGCACGTCCCCGCTCTCCAGGTCCACGACCGTGGTGCCGGTCCACTTCTGGTACGTACGGCCCAGGTCCGACAGCACGCGTCCGGGCTTGGCGGGGCGACCCGCGTTGAGCGCCGCCGCGGTGCGCTCCAGGTCCGCCACCCGCTCGTCGATGGAGGCGCGCAGGGCGATGGCGCCGTCCTCGGCGAAGTACTGCTGCGAGGTCAGTACGGCCTTCGGGGCCACGGTCTGCTCGGTGGGCCCGAGCACCTTGGCCGTCAGCCCGGCCAGGGCGAGGACCAGCAGGCACAGGACGGCGATCGGCGGGCGGATGCCGCCGAGAAGCGGCATGTCCGCGCGCCTGCGGCTGCGCCGCCGCCCTCCCCGGGCGGCGTACGCGGCGTTCTTCGGTGTCACTGCTGTGCTGCTCTCTCCTGGTTCCCGCGGCCCGGACCGCCGGGCCGCGGTCACGGGGCCGGCCGGAAGCGCCCACGTCGGTTTCGTGTGGGCGCGGGTGCGGCGCGGCAGGCGTGGGGCGGTGCGCGACGCGGTGGGCGTGGGATGGGTTGGGGGCGGGTGCGGCGCGGGAGGCGCCGTGGACGGGGTCACGGGGCGCGCCGGATCCGTATCGGACACGTGCTTGGTGCATCTGCGATCCCGGGCGAGGCGGGCGGGCTCTCATTCCTCCAGGGAGAGCTCGGCCAGTCCGTCGCCGCCCGGGGCTCCGCGGTTGTAGAGGAACCCCTGTGTCCGGTCCGCGGCGAGGCGGTAGCGGGCGAGCCGGTCCGGTGCGAGGTCGCCGGGCCGGTCGAGCGCCTGGCGGACGTCGACCAGCCTGTGGTCCTCCACGGCGCCGACGGGCGGTTTCTCCCCTGGCTCCGCCTCGGGCGGGATGTCGACCAGCGTCGTGCGGTAGCGGGCGGCGACGTCCCAGCCGTCGTCCGTCTCCCGGAACTCGAACCAGCCGATCACGCCCTCCTCGGTGAGACCGGTGGGCGACGAGTGCCGGGCCACCTGGTTGCCGAGGCTGTAGGCGACCCAGGTGCCGTTCAGCTTCTGGATCGGCTGCACCACGTGCGCGTGGTGCCCGATCACGAGGTCGATCCCGGTCTCCTCCGTGAGCCGCTCGGCGAGCTGTAGCTGCGGCACGCTGGGCTCGTTGTAGTGCTCGAGACCCCAGTGGACCGAGAGGATCACGACCTCGGCGCCCTGCTGCCGGGCCCGCGCCTCGGCTTCCTTGATCTCGTCCGTGCTGATCCGGTTGAACGCCCAGCGTTCCTTCTGGGGCGTCGGGTTGAGGAAGGACTCCCAGGAGTACGACAGGTGGGCCACCTTGACGCCCTTGACGTCCCGGATGTTGATCTTCTGCGCCTCGTCACGGGTACGGGCCGAGCCGACGTGGCCGAGCCCGACCTCGTCCATGGTGTCCAGGGTGCGGCGGACCGCCTTGAGACCGTGGTCGTAGGTGTGGTTCGAGGCGGTCGAGCAGGTGTCGTACCCCACGTCCTTCAGCGCGGTGAGGATCTGCGGCGGGACGAGGAATTCCGGGTACCCCTGGAAGGGGCCCTTCGGCCTGCCCACGGGGGTCTCCATGTGGCAGATGGCCAGGTCGGCCTTGCTGATCACTGGGCGCACCCCGGCGAGCAGCGGCCCGAAGTCGAGGCCGGCCTCGCCCCGGCCGGTCGCGTCCGCGTCCTTGGACGCCTGTTCCACCAATTCGGGATGGATGAGAACATCTCCCGCGGCGGCGACGGTGAAGGACCGTCCGCCCTGCTTGATCCGCGCGTCCGAGGGCGACGCCGCGCAGCCGGTTCCGAGAACGGCGAGGGCGGCGGTCACCGCCAGCGCACGCCCTATGGGGAGAGATTCACACAATGCCACCGGAGGATCTTCACACGCGTCACAAGATCATCCCTTATATGATCATTACGAGACGATCACTTTTCCTTTACGTTCTCGGAATTCTTTGCGTGTCGTTTTCCGTGACGGGCTGTCAGATGCAGGGTTCCGGCCCCGACGCGACCGGGCGCCCGGCCTCCTCCGAGCTGGTCGACCTGGATGCCCGCATCGTCGACTACGCCCGCAGGGCCGCAGCGCGCGAGCGCTACACGCCCCCCGACGACACGCGACGCGACCGGCTCGCCCGCGGGGTCGGCCGCCTCCTCGACGGCGACCCCGACGACGCCGGACGGATGCTCGCCGACGCGGGCTTCCAGGTGACCCGCCTCACCGACGCCACCTCCGGCCGGCGCTACGACGAGGTCGCGGCGCGGGAGCGGGGCGCCGAGGACCGATGGGGACGGCTGTACGTCCCCGCCGACGGCGAGGTCCGGTGGAGCGTCCAAGTGCCCCACCCGGTCGCCGACCGCGACACCGAGCTCCTCGGCGCGCGGCTCCTGGAAGGTACGCCGCACGGCGCGCTCGTCCTCGCCGGCGCCCACCGCACCTCCGGCAGGGGCGACGCGGCGGACGTGGCGCACCGCACCGACAGCGTGTTCCACGCCATCGTCCTGGAACTACAGAAACGTGATGTCCCCGGGATCCAGCTGCACGGCTTCGCGAAGGCGCCGGACCGCCCCTACGACGCCATCCTCTCCACCGGCGCCGCCCGAACGGCATCCGAGGACGCCACGCTCCTCGCCGACCGCATGGTCCACCGCGACCTGCGCGTATGCCGGGGCTGGTCCGCCCCCTGCCCCCTGGAAGGCACGACGAACGTCCAGGGAAAGGCGGCGGACCGCCACGGAACGCCCTTCCTCCACCTCGAACTCGCCCCGGCGGCGCGAGGCGACGGCAGGGAGGCCGAGCGGGCGCGGACGGCCGTGGCTGGACTGCTGGCGACATGGGCTGACACGGGGAAGTCGTGACGTGTCCGACCGCCCGGGAGACCTGTGTTCCGGGCGGGCACCGACCAGGCGGATCGGCGCTGTGGCCGGCGCCTGCCTGGTGAGCGAGGACGCCTCGTACGTCAGCGGTCGGACCCTCTGCGTCAACGGTGGCGCCCGTTGTTCCCGCTGGAACCTGTCCGGGCCATCAGGTGCGCCGTCGGCTCACCTGTCGTACGCCACGACGCCGTCCCAGGTGTCCAGCCAGTTGGAGCCCCTGCCGATCGCCTGGAGGTAGACGGGCTCTCCGGAGGCGTACACCCACGAGGAGGACCAGTCGGCGTCGGCGACCCTGACGGGTCCGCCGACCACTCGGTTCGTGTTGCAGGACACGAGCCGGACGTCGATCGCCGGGCCGTCGTACTTGGTGACCTTGTACCAGCCGTTCGTCGCTCTGAGGCACTCGCTGAGCGAGGTCTTCCAGTCGAGCCGGATCACCGCGGCGTCGTAGACGTAGACGCCACGTATCGAGGCGGACGCGGGAGCGGACGTCATGAGCAGCGCGGCCATCGCCGCGGGCACGCATACCAGGGCAGCTCTCGTCGTTGTCTTCACACGACCCATTGGGCAAGAAGCCCCGAGGCCGCGGCAATGAGCGAGACCGAGAATGGCGAGATGCCGCTCTCCTGAGCCGTCAATGAGCCACTCCCACCGACGGTACGGCTCCGACACCGGCCGGGGAGCCGTCATGGAGGGCAACCTCACCGCGCAGTTTCGGATCCTGCGCGCCGCTCAGCCGTACGTCAGGCCCCACCCCACCCACTACCGCCGGGAGGACGCCCGCCTCACGCAGCAGGCCACCACCGTCCGTGCCGTCGAGCTCGTCGGGGGCAGGGCGTGGCCGACCGCACGCCACGCCCACCCCACCACCCCGCCGTGAGCCCCGCCTGCGATCCGCCCGGCGGCCTCCCTCAGGTCACTCCGCCGGCAGGCGCGGCGTGCGCGGCGGTGCCGTGCGACGGGTGCCGGTCTTCTCGAAGGCCGCGGCGAGGGACAGCAGGGCGTTGTCGTCGTAGGCGCGGCCTGCGAAGGTCAGGCCGACGGGCATGCCGGTGTCCGTCATGGTGCCCATGGGCACGGTCACGGTCGGGATGCCGAGGTGGCGGGGGACGAGGTTGCCGTTGGCGACCCAGACGCCGTTGCGCCAGCCGAGGTCGGCGGAGGCCGCGTCGACGTCCATGTCGGCGGGGCCCACGTCGGCCACCGCGGGGAAGACCACCGCGTCCAGGCCCAGCCCGTCCATCCACATCTCCAGGTCGACGCGGCGCGTCTCCTCAAGGCCGCGCAGCCCCTGCTCCAGGAGCGGCATGTCGGCGAGGGACGCGTACGGGCGCTCGCGCACGAAGCGGGGGTACTCGCCGATCGTGTCGTCGAAGCCCTCGTACCGGTCGGGCAGCTCACCCTCCCGCTTGGGCCAGATGCGGTCGCCGTCGACGTCGGCCAGGGTGGAGAGCGCCGGGTCGCCGTTGGCGCGCAGGAAGTCGTCCCAGGCCCAGGCGGACAGGTCCTCGATCTCGAAGGCGAGGTACTCGCGGCCGACCAGCCCGCGGGTGAGCAGCGAGGGCGCTCCGGGGCGGTCGGACTCGTAGTGGGACACCACGGGGAAGTCGACCTCGACCACCTCGGCGCCGGCGGCCTCCAGGTCGCGGCGGGCGGCTTCCCACAGGGTGATCACCGAGGGGCGCGTGTCGACGCGCTGACCGGTCTGGCCGCCGATGCCTCCGTCGGGGTTCGTCCCGGCGTCGGGGTCGGCGTTGATGTACATCCGGGGCACGCCGACGCGCTTGCCGGCGAGCGCGCCGGACGCGGCCTCGGCGTCGGCGGGCGCGAGGGCCGGGTAGGAGGCGGGGCGCACCTGCGACGCCGAGGGCAGCGCCACCCACGGCTGCGCGCGCCACAGGTCCCCGCGCGTGTGCGGGTCGTCCGCGACGATGACGTCGAGCAGTTCGAGCAGGTCGGCCATGGTGCGGGTGTGGGGGACCACGACGTCCATGGTCGGTACGAGAGGCCAGTTGCCGCGGACCGAGATCACGCCGCGGCTGGGGGTGTAGGCGCACAGCGCGTTGTTCGAGGCGGGGGCGCGGCCCGAGGACCAGGTCTCCTCGCCCAGGCCGAACGCGCCGAAGGACGCCGCCGTCGCCGTACCGGAGCCGTTGGAGGAGCCGGAGCCGTACGCGCTGGTGAGCCACTCGGCGCTGTACGGGCTCTCCGCGCGGCCGTACACACCGCGCTGCATGCCGCCGTTCGCCATCGGCGGCATGTTGGTCAGACCGATGAGGACCGCGCCGCCCGCGCGCAGCCGCTCGATGGCGAAGGCGTCACGCTGGGCGACGAGGTGCTCGAACGCCGGGGAGCCGGACGCGGCCGTGAGCCCCTCGGCGAGGTAGCTGTCCTTGGCGGTGTACGGGATCCCGTCCAGCGGGCCCAGCGTCTCGCCGCGGGCACGGCGGGCATCGGATGCCTCCGCTTCCGCCCGGGCGCGCGGGTTCATCACGACCATCGCGTTCAGAGCGGTGGCCGTACCGGGACGGTCGTACGCCTCGATCCGCGCGACGTAGGCGTCGAGCAGTCCGACCGCGGTCGTCTCGCCCTTCTCCAGCGCGGCGCGCAGGTCGGCGATACAGGTCTCCACGACATCGAATCCGCGCGGCATACGGGTGTCTCCTGGGTGCTGAGTAGGGCAGGCGGGACAGGGCGGGACAAGGCGGGACAGGGCAGCTGGCCAAGGGGGGCCACTGGCCGTAGGGGCGACTGCGGTGACTGCGGCGTCCGCGCACAAGCCGGCCGTCGCGCCCTTCATCGCTCTGACTAGATTTTCAGTCTAGACTAAGAGTCTAGATTCTCGGAACCTAGACTTGGGACCTGGATTTCCGGAACCGAAGGTGAGCTCATGCCGACGTCAGAGACCGGGCCCGCGCTGCCCGACCGCCTCCCCCCGTCGAAAGGCGTGACCGGGCCGGCGGGCGACCAGACCGGCGCCCTCTCGCGGCCCGCCGCCCGGGTCCCGCTCGACAGGAAGCGTCAGCCCAGTGGGGACGAGGCGAGGGAGCGGGCGATGCGGGCCGCCATCAGCGTCATCGCCGAGAAGGGCACCGCGGCGCTGCGGATGTCGGACATCGCCGCGCGGGCCGGCATGAGCACCGGGCACATCCTCTACCACTTCGGCAAGAAGGACCGGCTCCTCCTGGAGGTCCTCGCCTGGAGCCAGGCGGAACTCTGGACCCGGTTCGAGCGGGCCGCCGACCAGGCCGCATCGCCCGCCGAGAAGCTGGACCTGTTCGTCCGCTTCTACCTGCCCACCCATCAAGGCGACGAACGCTACGCCCTGTGGACACAGGTACTGACCCAGCACCACGACGAAGCAGGCCGACACATCCTCACCCAACTCCTGGACGGCTGGGACGACCGGCTGGAAGCCATCCTCCGGGAGGGCCAAGCCCTGGGACACTTCGCCGAAGTGGACCTCCCCGAGTTCACCATCCGCGCCGTGGCCATGCTGAGCGGGCTCTCCGAAGACGTCATGTTCGGACGCTCCCGCTGGCAGCACGCCTCCCCACACGCATTCGCGCTCTCCGCCCTAGAACGCGAACTGCGCCCTACCGGCCAGGGGGCGGCCCCCTCTTGACGCTCCCGCGTCTCACGCTTCCGATTGCCGCCGCGGAACCGATCAGCGCCTCCGTTCCTGGCCCGTCCGGGAGAGGAGCCAGATGCAGGCGTCCACGGTGGAGTGCGCGGTGTGTTGAGGGCGCGGGCCACCGGGGTGGGTGCGGCCGTGGGAGATCCAGAGGGTGTTCAGTCCCGCGCGGAGACCTCCCGCGATGTCGGCCGCGAGCGAGTCGCCGATGACCCACGCGCCTTCCGGGCTTGCGCCGAGTTGAGCGAGGGCGGTGTGGAAGAGCGCAGGGTCGGGCTTGCGGACCCCGTGGTCCGAGGAGACGACGACCGTCGGCAGCAGGCCGGTGAGGCGCGCGGCGGCGAGTTTGGCGTGCTGCGCGTCGTGGTCACCGTTGGTGACGACGGCGAGTTGCCAGCCGTTGTCCGCCAACGCCGAGACGGCAGCGTTCACCGCGGGCCGGAACGGGACCAGTTGGGGCGTGCGACGGCGAAACTCGGCGTAATGCTCATCAACGGTGCCGGGCAGGGTGTGAGCGGCCTTGGCCAGGGCGAAGAAGTCACGGCGGCGGCCCGAGTGGGTGGCGTCGGCCTCGTGAAGCCACTGCTCAGGGATGGAATGGGCGGCGGCGAATTCCTCGGCCCAGGCAGCGAAGGCAGCGGCCCGGTCGGTGAGGGTGTCGTCCAGGTCGAACAGAGCGATGGGCTGCACGGTGATGTCCCTCCGGGGCAAGGCGTAGCGGCGGAGCGAGCAGGCAGGCCAGCGGTCGCCGCCATTCAGCGCGGCGTCCTCGCTACGCGTGCCCCCATCTGGGCGCTGGTCAAGCGCGACTTCGGCGACCTCGCCGCAGCCGACCTGGGGCAGATCACGTGGGTCGTGAAGCGTCGACTCAAGCAGATCCAGTACCGAACGGAGCTGGTTGACGGCTGTCTCGTCGGTACAAGCCTCATCATGCACCGCTGACCGACGGTACGAATCACGTCTCGGTGGAACGTTTGGCGTCGCGTCGTCTGAAATCCCCTTGCTCCTTGTGCCGCCCGCTTGGTGGGATGCATGGGTTTCGACGGCGGGAGGGGACGGCTTGGCGGTGTTCGGGTGTGCGGGGTGCGGTGCGGTTCTGACGGCGGTGGTGTCGGAGGTGGCGTTGCCGATTCACCTGGCCGATACCCACTGGGAGACGCTGCACCCGCCACTGCTGGAGGCCGGTTCCTACGCCCTCGACCCTGTGCCGTACGAACCGTCGGACACCGTCCTGCTCGCGCCCGGCGACTTGCGCGGCACCAGGCTGATCCTCGAACGGGCCGGGGGTTACTGCATGGGGATCGACGGGCGGGACGGGCCGAACCTCGCCTGCCTGGGCTGCGATCTGCCGGTCGGAACGAGGATCGACGACTGCGGGTGCTGGCAGGTCGTCCGGCTCGCCCCGCAGGCGGTAGTACGGCTGCCCGGCCCGCCGGAGCGGCCGGTCATGGACTGGGCGGAGCTCCTTGCGACCGGCGCGCTGTGGCACCGGCTGAGCGAGTACCGGGACATCCCGGCGGGCGTGGCCCTCGCCCAGGTGGTGGTGGCCGCGGGTGGCGCGCCGGTCGAGGTGGCGCCCGGGCCGGTCGCCGAGCTCCTCGGCCGGGCACTCGGCGCGCTGCTGCCCGTCGGCGAGGGTGCGAAACGGCTGGACCTGGCGGGGCCGGAGTTCGGCGAGCCCGCCGCTGACCTGGTCCTGGTGCCGGTCCATCCGCAGACCGGAGCCATGTGGCAGCCGCGCGCGGGAGCGGTGCCGGTGCCTATGGATGCCGCGCTCTGGGCCGAACTCGCCTTCCCACCACACCGGACCCGGCTGCCGGTGGTCGGAGGGCTGCCGGCCGGGGTGGAGCGTGACGATCCGCTGCCGCCGCACCCGTGGTACCCGTTCCAGCCGTCCCGAGAGGCGTTCCGGTACACGCTCGCGCAGATTGCCGCCGTCAGGGAACCGTGGCTGCGGGCGATCCACGACCGAGGATGGTGACTCGTCGGAGGGGCGGAGAACAAGAAGTCCAGGGACGACCTGCCGGAGGCCGAGCGAAGCATCGGCCGAGATTGCGTCGCACCACTTCGCCCGCCATTGAGCCGAGCCATGCACAATGGCAAGCTGGGCTTCTCCTCGCTCACGCGGGGATGGTCCCGACTGCATCGGTAAGACAGGCCGGCTGACCGGCTGCTCCCCGCCCTCGCGGGGATGGCCCCGATTTCCACCAGGCCGGTCACATCACCCGGCCCTGTGCCCGCCAGGCGGCATGGGCCTGCCAGGGGGCAGGCGGGCAGGGGGCAGGGGGCAGGGGGCTCCTCCTGGGCCCGGGAGCGCAGCGGGCTCCCGGGCCCGGATCTGGAGCGGGGCGCCCGCCGGGTGAGTTCAGGTCGGGCGGCTACCGCACCTCGACGCCGTACTGGCGGACCAGCGCCTCCAGGTCGTGGTCGTAACCCTGTCCTACGGCGCGGAAGCGCCACAGCGGGCCTCTGCGGTAGAGCTCGGCGAGGAGCAGGGTGCGTTCGCTGGTGGCGGCGTCGAGGGTCGCCTGGGCCGTGGTCGGGGCGTCGGTGCCGGGTGCGAGGGTGATCTGTACGGCGCCGATGTCGCCGAAGGTGGCCGCGCCGTCGATGGCAGCTGCGATCGCGACTCTCCGGGCGGCGGGCGGGAGGACGGCCAGATCGACGGTGATGGTCTGTTCGGTCGGGCCGTCGCACAGGAGGCGGACGGCGCCGTCGGGGCTCTCGGGGGCGCCGTAGAAGACGAAGTCGCCGTCGCTGGAGACCTGTTCGTCCTCGTCGAGGACGAACGCCACGACGTCGATCTCGCAGGGCGTCTGCCGGGCCCAGGAGGCGCCCACGTGCCAGCGTCCGGCGGAAGGGAGTGCGGGGAGGTCGACCACTCCGCCGCGGGGGAGGAGGGAGGTCAGCGCGCCGCTGTGGACGGGGGCGTCGGCCGGCTCGGGTGCAGGCGCGCCGAGCCAGGCGGGGGCGTGGACCGGCAGTCCCAGCGAGGCGACGCGGGTCATGCGCCGGTCCTCCTGGCCGCCGGGCAGGAGGACGACGTCGGTGACGCTCGCCGAGAGGTTGAGGGCGGCGGCCCAACCCCGTTCCACGATCTGGGCGCGCGCCGCGGACGCCTCCTCGTGGGTGCCGCCCAGCGCCAGGACCCGGCGCCGGCGGGGCGGGGCGGTGGCAGGGGCCGGAGGAGCGGTCCGAGGCGCCGGGACCGCGGGAGGGGGAGGGGGAGGGGTGGACGAGACCGGCGCGGCAGCGGGCGGTTCCGGCGTCTGCGTGTGGGGCGTACCGGGACGCACGTCGCCCAGCAGCTTGAGGAAGGTGTGCTCGTCCAGGACGGGGACGCCTTCCGCGGCAGCGCGCCGGGCCTTGGCCGAGCCGGACGCCACCTCGTTCGTGACGAGAGCGCTCGTGTGCCGGCTGACCGACGACATGACGTTGAGCCCTGCGGCGACCGCCCGGGCCACGAGCTCCGCCCGCCCGGTGGCCGTCTCACCGGTGATGGCGACCTTCATGCCCTGGACGAGCGGGCCTCCCGCTTCCAGACGGCCGGGGTTGCGATAGGCGCACGGCGTCTTCGGCGGGCTCGGCGCGAACTGCGGGTCCTGGCGAGGAGGGCACGGGACCAGGGGCAGCGGAAGGTCGAGCCGTACGGCCTCTGCCAGGGAGGCGCGGAAGATCCCCGCGAGGACGCGCGTGTCGTCGAGCGCGTCATGCGCCTGGGTCTGCGGCACTCCGTAGTGGGCCGCCAGCGAAGCGAGACTCAGATCGCCGGTCGGGGGTTCCACGCGCCGGTTCAGGGCCAGCGTGCACAGGCGCTGGGTGACGGGAAGGTGGAGCCGCGCGCGGGCGAACTCGTGCGCCAGGAAGTCGTAGTCGAACTGCGCGTTGTGGGCCACCAGGACCCGGTCCTGCAACATCGCCCCGACACGCCCCGCGACCTGGTCGAAGGTCGGGGCACCGGCCAGCCGCTCCCGGGTGAGCCCGTGGATATGCACGGGCCCGGGGTCGCACCCGGGGTTCACGAGGGTGCTGAACTCCCCGGTCTGCGCCCCGTCCGGACCGAAGGTCAGCACCGCTATGGAGAGAACCCGGTCACGCCGGGCGATGAGCCCGGATGTCTCCACGTCGACCAGGGCCCAGTCGTAGGCGTAGTCGGGCAGGCGGGACACGTCGAGGTCTGCGGCTGTGGAAAGCATGTCGGTAAGGATGAACCGGACGTGATCATCGATTCAACCGGAAGAGTCTTTTACGGCGCTATGTCGCACTTGGCGTGCGGCTGAGTGTCGTGCTCGACCGCCGACGTCCGCGACCTCGATCTCGATCGAAGCGGACCCGGGCAGCCACGATGCAGCGAAGCGGTGGCGGGCGGGAGACCGGGACGCGGAGGCGGCCGGTCTCCCTGCGGAAGGCGGAGTCGTACGGCGTCCCGAGAGCGGGTGCAGGGCCAGGTGAGCGCTGCGGGGTCGTGCTTCTCCTGCCTCCACGGAAGTCAGGAGCTGGAGGCGGCTGGCGGTGCTGCGTCGGTGTGCCTGCCAGCGCGAAGTGTGGCGAGGCCGAAGGCGATCCCTCCGGCGATGAACCAGGGATTCCACAGGGCCAGCGTCCAAACCTTCTGCTGTTCGCTCACGGAGGCGTCCAGGGGCGCGGTGCCGGTCAGCAGCATTAGTTCGAGACCGATGCCACGTATCAGCAGGACGGCGCTGACGCCCCACCCCAGCCACCTCACCAGCGCAGCGGGCGTCTTCCGGAGATCGGACCGGGTGAGCAGCTGTGCGAGCACGGCGGCGAGGAGGCAGAGCGCCCCCACGCCCCACAGGCCGGCGACGACGAACCACAGCGGACGCTCGGTGGCCAGCGGGCCGGCGGAGACACTCAGCCCCACATCACCGCCGAGGCCCCAGTAGAAGTGCAACCCCGCGAAGGCGACCGCCCACCCGCATGCGATGCGCCCCCACAGCGCGGACCGTCCGGAACCGCCTGTTCTCTCCCGCCCGCGGTTCACCGCCGGACCTCCCGGGCCTCGCGCCCGTCGGCCGGTGGGCCGTCCGAGTCCCGCGGCACGACGATGAACGCCGTGCCCTTGGCCAAATCGACGCTAGAACGGGGCGGCGCCCCGTCACTCTCGTCGTCCCGCCGCAACAGTTCCACCCGGCGCTGCTCCAACTCCGCCGTCTTGTTCCCGTTCACGGTCGCCGTGAACTCGTCGAAGGCCACACTGGACAACGACCGCCCCGTACGCCTACGGACCCACGGAATCAATCCCAGCCCGGTAAACCATCGCCACGCCCCCTCCACCAGCGCAAACAGCACCAGCAAACACACGAACGCCGGAAACGACGCGGCCCACATCGCCACAGCTGCCCCCCCATCATCCTCAACACAGCTGACGGTCGGGAAACGGCGCGGGGGGCCAAGTCGTTCCCCTCAGACGTACGCAGCGGCATGCGGTGCAGGTCAAGCTCCGCTCCCTTGCCGACTCCGGGCCGCCGCAACAGCCCCACCACTCTGAACCGCTGCGCCCGGCGCAGGCCGAGACCGCTTCCATCGCAGGAGAGCTGGTTACAGGTCTCGACGCCGGCACCGCACGCGGGGCCGCGATGCGGGATCCCCTGGAAGGCATCGACCTGGTGCATCGCGTTCCGCCTGGGGTGCGCACATGCACTCGCGGCCGAGGCCCGCCTCGGGCGCCTCGGCCCCCGTGTCGGGACGCCTATCAGCGCAGCCCCGGGCGCTGCGGGTTCCCGGACCACTCGCCTTCAATACTGGTGGCAGACCCTCCAGGACCGGAGCCAGGGCAGGGGTCCAGCTTCCTGCGGGAGCAGTTTCGAGAACGGTGCTCCCCTCGGGGACCGGCAGGCGTACGCCGTCGACGTGGGCCCCTGCTCAGCCACCGCGAACGGCGCGGCCCCGCGTATTCCTATGGGGCTGGAGACGGCCTGAGATCCCGTGAACGGTGAGTAGCTGGCCTGGGGCATTGGTCTGGTCGCTGGCTGCCCCCGATACTGACCGGACAGACGCTTCGAGCCGATTGCCGTGTCCCTCGACGCGGCTTCCGTGGACTGCGATTGCTGAAGGAGCGCGAGGATGACCACTGATCTGGCTGCCCTGCGTGGCATGTCAGACGTCGAACGGCTGGCCGCACTGAGGTCCTTGACCCCGGCCGAACTGGCCGAGCTGAAGGACCGCATGCAGGCCGCGCATGCCGAAACCGAGCGGCTGCATGGCGTCCTGCCGCGGGTCAGCCTGTCTAGGACGGCCTTCTTTGGCCCCGGGGTAACGGGTTCGTCTGGCCCCGGGTGAGGAACGGTTTGAAGTGGCCCCACCTGGCTGCCGGGACGACTGAGTGCACTCGTTTGGAGTAGTGCCGGATTGACCGGGTTGGCGGCCGGGATCACGCTGTGTGGGTTCGTGGTTACGGCCGTGTCAGGAGGCCGGAGTTGCAGCGTGTTGAGTTGTTCGAGCGGATTCGTCGTGACCGGAGGCTGGAGGACGCTTCGGTCCGGAGTCTGGCTCGGCGTTACGGGGTCCACCGTCGGGTGGTGCGTCAGGCATTGGACAGCGCATTGCCGCCTCAGCGGAAAGCACCGGTGACGCGCCGGACGGCGCTGGACCCGGCCAAGGGCTGGATCGACGAGATGCTGCGGTCAGATCTGACCGCGCCGCCGAAGCGGCGTCACACCAACATTCGGATCTTGGACCGGCTGCGGGACGAGTACGGCTTCAGCGCCGTCGCCTACACCACCCTCAACGACTACCTGCGGGTCCGCCGGCCTCAGATCAAGGACGAGGCGGACCGGGCCCGGATGATCCACGAGGGCATGGTTCCGCAGTTCCACCGGCCTGGTGAGGAGGCGGAGGTCGACTTCGCCGAGGTCTGGGTCCGGGTGGACGGCAAGCCGATGCAGTGCCAGCTGTTCACGCTGAGGCTTTCGTACTCGGGCAAGGCGGTCCACCGGGTGTTCTCCACCGGCGGCCAGGAAGCTTTCATGCAGGGCCACGTGGACGCCTTCCGGCTGCTGGGAGGCGTCCCGACCAGGCACATCCGCTACGACAACCTCAAGCCGGCGGTCTCCAAGGTCTGCCTCGGACGCTCGAGGGTGGAGTCGCAGCGGTGGGTGGCCTTCCGCTCGCACTACGGCTTCGACGCCTTCTATTGCCGGCCGGGCATCGAGGGCGCCCACGAGAAGGGCGGGGTCGAGCACGAGGGCGGACGGTTCCGCCGCTCGCACCTGGTCCCGGTCCCCGAGGTCAACACGCTGGCCGATCTGAACATCAGGATCGAGCAGATCGAGGCCGCTGAGGACGCCCGGCACATCGACAACCGCCCGACCTCGGTGGGCTTCGACTTCGAATATGAGGCCCCGCTGCTGGCGCCCCTGCCCTTCGAGGAGTTCGATGTCGGGCTGACGCTCACGCCGAAGGTCGACAAGACCTCCCGGATCACGGTCCGCCTGAACAAGTACTCGGTCCCAGCCCGGTTCATCGGCGAGAACGTCCGCGTCTCACTGCGGGCGGACGAGGTGTGGGTCTTCGACCGGCACGAGATCGTCGTCCGGCACGAGCGGCTGGCGGGCCGCTACGGGTTCCGTGACCTGTTGGATCACTACCTGGAGATCCTGCGGCACAAGCCCGGAGCCCTGGAGAACTCCACCGGTCTGGCCGCGGCCCGCGAGAGCGGGCTGTTCACCCCGGTCCATGACGCGTTCTGGGCCGCTGCCCGCGAGGCCAGAGGCCGACCGGAAGGCACCCGGGCCCTGATCGAGGTGCTGCTGTTGCACCGGCGTCTGCCCCACGAGGCCGTGGTCGCCGGGATGAACGCGGTCCTCCAGGCCGGATCGGTCTCCCCGGACCTGGTCGCGATCGAGGCCCGCAAGGCGGTCGCCGCCGCCGGCGGGCCACCGCCAGTGGTCATCACCCCGCCCGCTACCGCTTTGAGCGAGGACGGGCCCGAAGACCAGGACACCGAGTCCGCCCGGGTCATCTCGTTGCCCGCGCGGCGTCCTGCCCTCCCGCCGGACACCCGGCCGGAGCCTTCGCTGGCCGCTTACGGCCAGTTGCTCTCTATCCAACCGAAAGGCTCAGCATGACGCAGAGCACCACCCCCGCTCCCGCGACGATGGGGCGGTGGGGCTCCTTCGGTCTGCCCGCTCAGCGCGGCGCCGGCCCGTCGGCCGCGATCGATGCGGCCTGCCGGAACCTGGGCCTGGCCACCATCCGGGACCGCTGGGAGGAGTTCGCCGCCCAGGCGCTTCGTGAGCAGGCCTCCTACGCGGACTTCCTGACGGAGCTGCTGGGGAGCGAGTGCGAGGACCGGGACGAGCGCCGCAAGATTCGCCAGGTCAAGGAGGCCAACTTTCCGCGGAATAAGCGGATCGAGGACTTCGACTTCTCCAAGAACCCCAACGTCACTCCGGAGGTCATCAACACCCTCACCCAGCCGGGCTGGGTCCAGGCCGGTCACCCGCTCTGCCTGATCGGCGACTCCGGCACTGGCAAGTCCCACCTGTTGATCGGCCTGGGAACCGCGATCGCCGAGGCAGGCGGCCGAGTCCGCTACACGACCGCGGCGAACCTGGTGAACGAGCTGGCCGAGGCCGCCGGCGACAAGCAACTGGGCCGCACGATCAAGAAGTACGGGCGCGTGGACCTGCTCTGCCTGGACGAACTCGGATACGTCAAGCTCGACCGGCACGGCGCCGAACTGCTGTTCCAGATTCTCACCGAACGCGAGGAACGGCACGCGATTGCGATCGCTTCGAACCGGCCGTTCACCGAGTGGGACCAGACCTTCACGGACAAGCGTCTCTGCCAGGCCATCGTCGACCGGCTCACCTTCGAAGCCCACATCATCGAGACCGGCACCCAGTCCTTCCGCCTCGCCAGCACCACCGCCAAGCGCAAGGCAGCCGCGGCCTGAAAGAGTGTGAGGATCGTGCCGTGTGTGCACCAAGGAAGGCAGTTGCGCACGTGGCGGCCCGAAGGGCCAAGGAGGGGTGATGGAAATGTTCGCGGGGAGAGTGGCGCGGCTGGTGGTCAGCAACGACGGCGAGGAGCCGCTGGATCTGATGCTGGAGCCCTGGGGTGACGTCCATCGGATCTTGCCGAAAGAGACCTGCGTCGTTGTCACTCATTCCTCTGCGGGAGTTGGTTCTTGGCCCGGGACGCAGCTTGGGGACGAGCCGTTCCAGGTTGACCATCGGCCCGACTCTGTCACGGTGTGGGCCAACGGCCACTGCTTCCACCTCAGTGACTGGAAGGGCAACGAAATCGAACCGTACGTCTACGGGGGGTGCCCTGCCCAGAACCCGGCCACCTGAAGGAGTGCTTGACCTGGTGGATCAGCGGTTTGCGGTGCTTCAGCAGTAGCCGACGAGCTGGCGGTGATCCGGCACCGATGTGCTCACGCGTCGCGCCAGTTCGGGGTGGATTCGCGGGTGAGCCGTCGGCTCATGAGGTCGATCATCGCGACGAAACGGTTGTGACACCCATTGCGAACCGAACCGTCCTACGGGCGGGCGCCGAAAACACGGCGCCCGCCCGTTCGCATTCCTGTCAGGGGACGCGGCCGGGCGGGCGCCTTGAGCCACACGCTACCGGTCCCCGGCAGGCTCCTCCCGCACCTCGCTCACTCCGTCGCAGGACAGCCCGGAAACGTCACCCGATCGAGGGGTGGGGCCACTTCAACCCGTTCCTCCCGGAGACCACCTGAACCGTTCACCCACACAGCCCAAAAGTGGGGCCAGAAGAATCCGTTTCAGTGGGGCCAAAACAACCCGTTGAAAACAGTCAGCCCATGGCAGTACGACGGCGAATGTATCGACCTGCCCTGATATCCAGCCAGGCGTCGATCGTGCGGATCGAACCCGGGCAGTAGCCGTCCTGCGGCCTTCTTTCCGCTGCTGCCCGCACGTACGGGGAGGTTTCCCCGTACACGTCGACGGGGAGGGGAGCCTGGCCGACTGGGTCCCGCGCCCGCGGAGCCGGTTCCCGCCCGTACGGCAGGCTGGCCAACGACGCCCACTCCCAGGTCGCAAGCGGTGGTCACCTGCCATCCACCAGAACCGCATCTCCCAGCTCCGCAAGGACGTCGGAGCTGCCCCGGAGGGACCCGTACCTCCTACACGGCGCTGGCACCCACAAGGTTTCCCCGAACACTGCTATTGCGGGTCCGCTTCTCCCGCCTCTCGAACGCGGCCTCACTCGCAGCCCTTCCACCGGCTGCCCCGACCGCGCCGTCGCACACCGCGTCATCCGCCAGGGCCTCGACATCGTCGACAGCGGCGAACTCCTCTACCTGGACTGGATGCATGCGCACTGACACCCTTGCTCGACGTCAACCGCAGCCTCGACACCAGCACGGAACCCGAACTCGAGACAATCTACGAACAGATCGTCAGCCGCAGCACCCGAACGCTGGACGCTGGGCGGCAGCCGTAGCCGGCATACGCCGCCGCCCCTTCCCATTCGGCCTCTGCCTGAAGAGCGCTCCCAGCGAACCCAATCCACGCGGCCACCTACACCGCGTACGGTGGTGCCACCACGTCCCTCATGGAGGTGCCGATGAGCGCGCCGGCCGACCACATCTCCGCCCCTCAGTACGCCCCGGCGCCCGGAGCCCCGGCCGAACTCCTCGACCGGCTGCGCGCCGACCGCCGCGCCGACCGTTGGGTACCTGCCTTCGAACGGGAGTGGGCGGCGGCTCTGGAGGAGTCCCGGGCCACCTTCTCCCTGACCACGTTGTACGAGGTCATCAACATCTGGACCGCCCGGCTCACCTCCGCCCCCGCGGTCGACGCGTTCGATGCCTCCGGCCAGGACGACACTGGCTTCATCGACATGGCCGAACTGCGCAGCAGGGTTCAGTGAGCGGCACGCCCTCGTACGCGGTCCGGCTCTCTGCCCAGGCCGCGAAGGTATTGGCCGCACTGCCTGAGGACGCCGAGCAGACGGCCTGGGACGTCCTGGACGCCGCGGCTGCCGCTCCATGGGGCTTCCCCCAGTGGGACCCGGGCGATCCCGAGGGCGAGGACGTGAGGATCGCGTCGGTCGGGCGACTCTCCGTGGTCTACTTCGCCAACCGAGCCCTGCACCACCTGTCCGTACTGGACATCGTCTGGCTCACATAGCTGACGCTCCACCGTGGCGGCATGGCAGTTGCTCGGACCTCGGGGCGCGCAGTGGGAAGGGTGCTGCATTACGGGCTGACGCAGCTGTGCTGACGTCGTGCGCCTGCCGGCCGACGCTGCCGCCGCTCGCACAGGGGACCTCAAGATCAAGATCTAGCGCCGCCCAAGGGCTGAAGGGTATTCCGGTCGTCGGCCAGGGTGCGTTCTCTCGGTCTTGGGGCAGTGGGTGAAATGCCTAGCCTCGCCTCGGTATGTGCCGTGCCTGGCCCCGTCCCGGCGGGCTGCGGGGGCTCCCGATGCACCGGAGATGTTTAGCCTGGGCGGGTACGGCGAGATGTTGCCCATGAGTGCTTCGGAGAAGAGCGAACAGAACGCGTTCCACCGGACCGGCCCGTACGCCGTGCCCGACTACCCCGACATGACGTGGACGGACGTCCCCTACGGGGAGGAGGGCGAGGACCTGGCGGAGCTTGGGGCGCCGGACGTGATTCCGACCCCGTGGGCCGAGAAGGCCCGCGCAGCGGCGCACGCGGCGAGGGGCGCCGGGGGTGCGCTGTGGACCACAGTGCGCACCGACAAGGTGGCTGCTGCTGCCGTCGCGGGCGCGGCGACCGCGATCGGCCTCGCGTATCTCGCCAAGCGGCGGGCCGGGCGACGGGCGGCGCGGAGCGGCCTCGGGCCTGTGACCCTGCTGCTCGAACGCCGCCGCTGAGCGCGCGGGCCCCGCACGGCCCCGGAGGCGTGCGCTTTGTCTTCCGGCTGCCCGCCTCCTCGCGACTCCGCCCTTCCGGCGGCCGGTAGGCGTATTCCCCCCGTTGCTCGCCCTACTGCTCTTCGGCGTCCGGTTCGAGCTCAGAGCTCTCTGGTTGGTCGCCGTGATCGTCCTGGTCCCGTGGCTGCTGAGCTTCGTGGCCCTGCGCGGGCGGCCCGGGTCGCTAGCCGCCTCGACCGTCTGCCGCGTCGGAGGCGTATTGCGCGGGGTGGCACAGCATCCGTTCCTGGACCCCCTCCGTACCGGTCTCGCGCCCGCCGATACGCCGTGACCTTCGCAGCCCTGCTGCTCATCGAGCACGGCTTCACGTTCCCGCACCGCGCGGAACCCGTACAGGCTCCTGCCGGCCTGCTCACGTGTCCGCGGCTACAGGGTCGGTGTTCTCGTCGTCGTCCTGCTGGCGGGCCGGGGCGCCCCGGAGATCACCGCAAGCCTGGCTGAGGTCGCCGAGGCGTCGGACGCGCCCTGCGCGTCACCGACCGCACCTGACCTGTGCCGCCGCACCCGCCGTACGCAGGCACTCAGCGCCGGGGAGAAGCGGTGGGACACCCTGCCGGGCCGACCCTGCACAGGACCGGCCTCCGACCGCCACGCCCACCGGGAGCCCGCCTCCACCTCCAGACGTCACCGTCTGGACGGGATCGTGACCGAGCACGAACTCCAGCGCACCGCCGTCGCCGCCGACGGGGCGGGCCTCGCCCCCGGGCCGCCCTGGTGAGCACACCTTCGCCCTGATGGCGATCCGCAACGCTCGGCGGGCCGGTCTCGACCTGGCGGCTCAGGCCAGCCCCCCACCGGCCAGGCCCTCCACGGGCAATCTAGGGCGTGTCTCTCCGATCACGAGAGCCGGACCGGGCTGGAGCTATCCGGCCCCGGCCCAGCCGTGCTTGACCGACCGGCGACATCGGTCGGGTTCGTCTCCTGCGCTGGTGAACAGTGCGGTCAGCATGGGCACGCCGTGAGCAAGTGTCTGGGGCGGCAGGGGGCCTGTGGCGACGAGTGAGGCGAGTCCGTGTCCGATGATCCAGCTCTGTGTTGCCAGTTCCAGCGGGTCGACCTCGTTGCGGAAGCGGCCGTTGGTCTTGGCCCGGTCGATGCCGCGGACGAGGCGGTGCAGGGTTTCGTCCGCGGCGCCGGTGTCTTCGAGGTCGAAGCCCGAGTCGAACATGACGCGGTAGAGGTCGGGGTTTTCCATGGCATTGGCCAGGTAGGCGGCTCCCAGTGCGGCGAGGTCTCGTACCGGGTCCGCGGACATCTTGACGGACGCGAGCTTGGCGGCCAGGCGTGTGAAGCCTGCCTGCCGCAATGCCTTCCACAAGCCGTCCATGCCGCCGAAGTAGGTGTAGACGGCCATCGTTGACACGCCGGTTCCGGCGACCAGGGTGCGGAGTGTGACCGGTTGTCTCGTCCGCAGCATGTGTGCGGCCCGGTCGAGCAGCAGGGAGCGGACCGCTGGATCTTTCGTCCTCGCCATGGCCCCACAATACATAGCGTCGCTATGCTTTGATGGGGGCTGATCTTGCTGCTCCTGACGCCAAGAGGAAGAGGCCGTCAATGTCCGTGACGCTGGTCAATCCCGAGGGGTTGCCGAAGCCCGAGGTCTACCGGCAGTTGTCGGTCGCCACCGGATCGAAGCTGGTGTTCCTGGCGGGGCAGGTCGCCCGCGATGCCGACGGCCGGCCCGTGGGCGAGGGAGACTTCGCCGCTCAGGTCGAGCAGTGCTATCTCAATATCGCCACCGCTCTGGCCGGGATCGGCGGCTCCTTCGACGACGTGGCGAAGCTGACCGTCTATGTCGTCGACTGGAGTCCCGAGAAGATGCCGCTGCTGGGTGAGGGGGTGGGCCGGGCCGCAGCGAAGCTGGGCATCGATCCGGTCAAGCCGATCACCCTGCTGGGCGTTGCGGCGCTGGGGGAACCGGACCTCCTGGTCGAGGTCGAAGCCACCGCGGTCATCGAATAGCCGTCGCTGCAAGCAGGGAGACCGTGCGGTCGGCCATGTTGAGTCGGGGGGACCTGACGGGCGGCGAGTGGGCGGTGCTGGAGCCGCTGCTGCCGGTGAGTAACAACCGGTGCGGCCGGTGGCGCGATCACAGGCAGGTGATCAACGGGATCATTCACCGGCTGGGCACCGGGGTGCGGTGGCGGGAGCTGCCCGAACGCTTCGGCCCGTGCAAGACCGTCCACAAGCGCCACTTGCTGTGATCGGCCGACGGCACCTGGGAGAGGCTCCTGCGGCACGTTCAGTCCGCCGTCGACGCCGAAGGCGGCATCGACTGGAACATCAACGTCGACTCCACCATCACCCGCGCTCACCAGCACGCCGCAGGAGCACCTAACACTCCACCGCCGGCGCTGAGCCCTCCAAAAGGGGGCCGCCGAAGGCCAGTGCGGCGGCTGCCGGTCATCGCGATGCTGCACGGACTCCTGGAGGGGGCGGCGCGCCGGGTGAGGCCCTCGGCCGGTCCCGCGGTGGCCTGACCACCAAGATTCACATGTAGCAGAGGGCCGCTGCCGCCCGCTGTCTCTGCTGATCACGCCGGGACAACAGGCGGACTGCACCCAGTTCGAGCCGGTCATGGACAAGATCCATGTCCCACGCGCGGGACGCGGCCGTCCCCGCCGCACGCCGGACAGCGTGAGCGCCGACAAGGCATACAGCAACTGCAAGATCCGCGCCTACCTCCGCAAACGCGGCATCCGGCACGCGATCCCGGAGAAGAAGGACCACAAGGCCGCCCGCCTGCGCCGGGGTTCACGCGGCGGACGGCCCCCGGGATTCGACAAAGACCGGTACAAAGATCGCAACACAGTGGAGCGGGCCCATCGGCAAGCTCAAGCAATTCAGAGCCGTGGCCACTCGGTAGGACAAACGCGGATACGTCTACCTCGTCACCGTCACCGTCACCGCCGCCGCACTCCTCATCTGGCTCCGATCACGATCGGAGAGACAGGCCCTAGGTGGTCGACGCCAGGTTGCCGACGTTTGGGCGCATCCCCGCAGCGGAGACCGAGGGGCATCGTCGCCTGTGGTGCGGGCGAGACCTTCGCCGCCGGAGAGCAAGAGGGAATGGACGGCGCGGCCGGCCTGAATGGTGCGGATACCACCAGAGTCGTCCTACTGGCCCTCCGCGCGGCGCCTCGCGGCGTGCCCGACGCCGTCCTCGTGCTTTGCGTCCACTGGGGCGGTCACGCCTCCCGGACGCCGGAGGAGGGGACGGGACGTGGGTCCCGCGCCGGCATCGCGGCCGTTCTGGCGCACCGCCGCCGGGTGTGATCCCCAGCGTGATCGGTGTGGAAACCATGAAGCGGGGATAGGCGGGGTACGAGATGTCCAGCCGCGCCCACCTACCTACCTACCTACCCACCCACCCGGACGAGGGGAGTACCAGCACCATGACGGATGCGATCACCACTGCGCGCGCAGCATCGGCGCCCCTGTTGTCCGTGAGTGCCGTCTACGACGACGCCGCCCACGGCGGCGCGATCGCCTCCGCCCGCGCCTTCACGGCGGACTTCCTCGCGGCAGCCCCGTCCGTACGGGGCGAGCCGGTGGCGGACGAGCTCGTCGAACTGGCGCAGTTGGTGGTCAGCGAGCTGGTGACCAACGCGGTACGGCACGCGGCCGGGCCCTGCCGGCTGCTCCTGGAGCTGCGCCGGGACACCTTGGAGATCTCGGTCTTCGACCGTGAGGCCGCCGCTGCCCCCGTACCCCGCGGACACGACCCCTGCCGCATCGGACAGCACGGCGTCGAGATCGTCCTCGCCGTCTGCGAGAGTCTGACCGTGGAGCCCGACCCGTACGGGAAGCGGGTCCGCGCGCGCCTCTCTCTCCAGCCGGACCACACCGATACGGCGGAACCGGCGGACCTGCACACGCGCTGACATGCGCCGCCGTCTCCCGACCGGCCCGCCCGCGCGCCCTTGTGGTCACCGTGGGTGCGCTCGCCGAGGGGCGGTCGCCGGGCTGGGCGGTCACAGGGGGAGCGGGTACGGGGAGGGCGGTCACCGAGCCGGGCGGGGCACCGGGGGAGTGCGTACCAGGGAGGTGGCCGGGCGGCTCCTCATCGCCGTGCGGCTGCTTCACGGCTCGCCGGCTGCCGGAGCGTGCCCCGTTCGGCCTCGGTGAGGCCGCCCCAGACACCCGCCGGCGGCTGCGGTTCCGCCATCGCCTCACGCAGGCACTCCTGCTGCACCGGGCAGCGCCGGCAGACCTTCTTCGCCCTTTCGGCCTGGGCGAGAGCAGGGGATCCCATCCCCACGGGAAAGAACAGATCGGGGTCGACCTCCTGGCAGGCCGCGTCCGCACGCCAGTTGTCCATGTGAGCCTCCTGACTCAGGAGTCGGGATACGTCCGCCTGTCCGCCTGACCGCTCCGCCGATCGCGAAACCGGGGAGGGCACGGCCGAGACCGACATCAGGCCGTCACGGGGAATCCGTCCAGGGACCGCCGGGCACGGACCGCCGGGCACGGGCGTGACGCTCCACCACACCATCGCCCATACGACGACACCGAAGAGCAGGATCAGTACGACCACGGTGACGGAACCTCGCAGAGTCCCGAGACCACTGGCACATCCCCGCCCTCCTAGAACGTCCCCCCAGCCGTCAGCTACACCTTCCGCGCCCCGCGTCCCGCGCCCGCTGAGCCTCGCCTTCCACCACACGGGCGACGATGCCGTGGTCTGGCGTCTCGACCGCGAGATGATCCACACCGTGGCTGGCCGCCCCGCCGCGGTCGGGTGCGACCAGTCGGGGCGCGGTGTGCAGGCCGTCGTACGGGGTGGAGCGCGTCCCTCACCTCGGCGCGGCGGGCGGGGGCGGGCCGAAGCAGGCGGTCACGTCCTTGCCCCGCGGGCAGGGGTGGGTCCGCACCTCGTCGGCGAGGGCGACGACCAGGAGCAGGCCGCGCCCGCCCAGGGCGCCGTCGTCGGGGCTGCGCTGCTCGGGAATCCGGGGCGACGCGTCGTGCACGGTGACGTGCAGGCACTTCTCGTCCCAGGCCAGGATGAGTTGCGCGTCGCTGTGGGCGTGGACGTGCGCGTTGGTGACCAGTTCGGAGACGGCCAGCACCACGGAGTCCGCGACCTCGGGCGCGGTCCGGTCCCAGCCGAGGGTCGCCAGGTGCCCGCGCGTCCAGTCCCTGGCGGTCTTCACACTGCTGCCGACGGGCAGCGACCTCGCCCATCCGACGGCCCTCATCGAGGGATCCTGTGTCATGACTCTCTCTCCCTACTCTCCTTCGGACGACCACATCGTTCGCACGTTCCGTCTGCCCTGCGGCCGGGAGGAAGAACCCGGCGCCCGGCCTTCCGCGTCCCCGACACCCGGACGGAGCACGGCGACTGAGTGCGCGTGAGCTCGGCTCCGTACCAACCACCCACCGACCAACCCACCCACCGACCAACCCGCCAACCACCAATCACTAACCACCAATCACCCACCACCGTCCCGCGAACACGCCAGCGGTGCGACCGCGCCTCGGGGCCGATTCGAGAAGGGCGGTGTGGAGGGGCGAACTTCGGGTAGGCGACCTCTCACGGGGCAACGCAGCCCGGTCGGGGACAGACACAGGTGAAAGGGGAACGGTGTGACGGTCACCACGATGTCGACCACAGTAGTTGAGGTCGGAACGGGAACGCTGCCGAGGATCCCGGACACATCGGCGGTCGCGCCCAGGGACGCCCGGACTCTGTCGAAGGTCTTCTTCCAGGAGCTCGCGCTGCTGGAGGAGGGGACGCACGAGTACCAGTACGCGCGCAACACCCTCATCGAGATGAACATGAGCCTCGTCCGCTACGCCGCCGGACGGTTCCGTCACCGCGCCGACGAGATGGAGGACATCGTCCAGGTCGGCATGATCGGCCTGATCAAGGCGATCGACCGCTTCGAGCTCTCGCGGGAGGTGGAGTTCACCACCTTCGCCGTCCCCTACATCGTCGGCGAGATCAAGAGGTTCTTCCGCGACACCTCGTGGGCGGTGCACGTCCCCCGCCGGCTTCAGGAGGCCCGGGTGGAACTGGCCAAGGCGACCGACGAGCTGAGCACACGTCTCGGCCGGACGCCGACGGTCAAGGAGCTCGCCGAGCTGATGAGCCTCACCGAGGAGGAGGTCATCGAGGCGCGGCTGGCCTCCAACGGCTACAACTCCTCGTCGCTCGACGCCGCGCTCAGCAGCGAGGGCGAGGACGGTGACGCGTCGCTCGCCGACCTGATCGGCGGCGAGGACCCCGCGATGGAGCTGGTGGACGACCTCCACTCGCTGGCCCCGCTCGTCGCCGACCTGGACGAGCGCGACCGCCGGATCATCCACCTGAGGTTCGTCGAGGAGCTCACACAGGCCGAGATCGGAGAACACCTGGGCTGCTCCCAGATGCACGTCTCGCGCCTGCTCGCCCGCACAGTGAAGCGCCTGCGCGCGGGCCTGCTGGAAACCGGCTGATCCGGTCACAGGGTCGTCACTCCCCCCGGACGTTCGCCGTCCCCCGCCACCCGCTGTCAGTCGTCAGCCGTCGACCGTCGCGGGAGGGCGGGTGGGTGGCGGGGGCGTCACCCAGCGGATGGCCGCGATGACGAGCCGGCCGCCCGGCCGCGCCACCGGCAGGAGGAGCCGGATGTGTACGGGCAGGGGGACGAGCCGCCTCGCCCACGGGGGCAGGAGGTCGACCGCGGCGGCCGCGAGGAGGGCGTACGGAAGGCGGGCCGGCCAGGGCAGGGGCGGCGCGGCCAGCAGATAACGTGCTGTCCCGGCCGACTCGTCGGTAGCCGCCAGCTCGCCGCGCCGGCACTCCAGCGCCCCCACCAGGGCCGCCTCTGTCCTGGGAGGGTCGGGGATCCCCAGCCGCCGGGCGACCGACGCCATGTCCGCGACGTAGCCGTCGCGGCGGGCGGGCGGCAACCCAGCCTTCCCGTACCGCTGGTAAGCCCGCAGGAAGCAGCAGGTCTCGGCGAGATGCACCCAGGAGAGCAGAGCCGGATCGGAGGCCCGGTACGCCACTCCGCCCGGCGTCGTCCCGGTCACCCGCGCGTGTACGGTACGCACCCGCTCCATCGCCCGCTCGGCGTCGGCGGCCGTCCCGAAGGTCGTCTCCGCGAGGAAGGTGCTGGTCCGCTGGAGCCGACCCCAGGGGTCGCCCTGGAAACCGGAGTGCGCCCAGACGGCGGCCATGGCGACCGGATGCAGCGATTGCAGGAGGAGCGCGGCAAGGCCCCCGACGTACATCGAGGCGTCCCCATGCACCACCCGCACCGGGCGATCCGGGGCGAACCAGCGCGGGCCAGGAGCGCCGTGGATCCGGGCACGCTTACGGTGCGCCGCAGGGCCGGCCACCCGCCGCAGCAGCGCCTCACCGGCCTTGGCACGCACCGTGTCGATCAGCACCGGACGCATCGGCATCGCCTCCTTCCTCGACTGCCCGCAGTCCCCGTCCCGCATGCCCCACGTCACCGCCCACCCGCGCGGGCCGAGGACGCACCTTGCGTCGAGCCGCGTACTCCCCATGGGACCGGAGAGCGCGACCCGCGGGGAGCCCGTCCCTGGAGCAGGCGCTCAGCGCGACGGTGCAGGGCACAGGGCGCCGACGGCAGACGTGTACCCGCTCTTGCCGGCCCAGCCGATGCTGTGCATGGCGGCATGGCGGCATGGCGGTGCGCACGGTGGCGGTGGCCGGTGGAGGCGTGGGAGGGCCACCTCGCGTGGGAATGGGGCGGCAGGAGGACATGGCTCGGCTGTACGGGACTGCCGCGGCCGGGCTGCCGTCGCGCCACAAGCCCGCGCTCGCCTTCCCGCCCCTGCACGGGGCCCACCGGTGGGGGAGTGCCTGGACGAGGCGTACGGCTCTGGAACATCCCCGGCCATCCCTCTCCTCCACTCCAGCCCGGACCCGCGCAGACCGGACGAGCCGACGACGCCCTGCGGAGACGGCTCTCCACAGGCGCCCTCGGTACCCTGCCTCGGCTCCCTGGTGCGTAAGAATCAGTACCGCACCGACGAACTCAGTCGCGAGCCGATCACCTGCACGGCCACAGGGCCGCCCGGCCGCTGGTACGACGTTCGGTCCCCCCGACGACAGCGGCATCAACACCTTCGTCCCCCTCCCGAGCGCCGCGACCAGCCCTCCGATGCCCGCCCTCGCGCGTCACCGCCACACGGGAGGGCTAGGCGGAACCGGTCGGCACGGGCCCCACAAGTCGATGCAGGCCCGGGCGCGCCCCGGTGGTCTCGCAGCGCCGGGCCGGGCGATGCTGTACGACGCCGAGCACGATCTGGCCCGTGGCCTCCAGCAGGCGCTCCTGACCGTGACCGTCCTTCGCGTCCCTCAGCCGGCCGTCGCCGCCCGCTACCTCCCGGCGGCCCACGGCACCATCGACATCGGCGGTGCCTTCCACGACCAGATCCGCCTCGGCGACACCTCTGCCACGGTCATCTGTGACGTACAGGTCCGCAACGCAACATCACCGCCATCACCGCCGCCGCCTGCATGAGCCGGATTCGCACGGCCCGACATCACCGCCGACCTCGCCCACCACCTCGACAGGCGGGCCGGCTCATTCGTAGGTGACCGTCACCCGCTCGAAGCCGAGGCCGAGAAGGAGTCCCTGGAGCATCGCCGTCGTGTTCCGTTCGGCCCGGGAGGTCAGGTCGGACGCGCGGGCGGCGTCGCCGATCCGCTCGGCGGCGAGGACGTGGACGGCCTGCTCGCTCGCGGGGTTGTCCGAGAAGAGGTCGCCCAGCCGGTCGAGCAGACCGCGCTGCTTGGACACGGCGTACGAGCGCTCGGGATCGAGCGCCGCGGGGGTCAGCCGGGCGTGCGGCAGGCGGAGCGATGCCTCGGTCCGGTCGGCGTCGACGGTCACTCGGTCGCCCCGGAGACCGCCCAGGTCCACGTAGGCGTCGACGCTGCCGCTCGCCACGTACAGGGTGCGGGTGCCGCGTATCGCGTCCGGCAGGAACCGCGCGTCGTGCTCCAGGTCGACCACCACCTGGTAGGTCCCGGCCGCGCCCTCGTACCGGCTCAGGTCCTGGACGGACTTCAGGACGGCGGGGCCGGAGCGGTCCTTCACGTCCGTCCCGAATACGTCCAGACCGGGGATCCTGAGGAACTGGCCGATCAGCATGAGGGCGACGGCGACCACGAGCAGGGCGACGGTGACGAGGCGCCACCTCCCACCGGAGCGCTTCCGGCCGCCACGGTCCGGCGAGGGTCTGTTGTCCGTGTCTTCTTCCATGTCCGCCTGGTGCCCAAGTCGGCGGCTCTCATTCCCAACTCCGTTCAGATGCGGGCTGGTTGATGCTCGTGAGAAAGGTGTGCCGGAGGGCAGGCGCCCGTACGGAGCAGCTGGCATGCGGCGGCCCGGCGGGGGTAGGCGGGTTCCGTTCGCAGACGGCCGACCAGCGGAGGAGCAGGCACATGATCGGTGCGAGACGAAAGGCCGGGGAGGACCCGGCAGGGGGAGAGCCGAAGCACGAGGAGCCGGTCACTCCGGCGCCGGGCGCGAAGCCGAAGCCGAAGCTGAAGCTGAAGCGAAAGCCGGAACCAAAGGCGAAGCCTGAGCCGGAGCGAAAGCCGGATCCGGAGCCGAAGCCGAATCCGGCGCCGGAGCCGCGGTCCGAGGTGGTGCCGCCGGGCCCGCGGAGGCCGAACCGCTTCATCCGGGCGCTGGTAGCGGTCGCGGCCCTAGCCTGCATGGTGGCGTTCGCCGTGGTCCTGGCCCGGCTCACCCTGGCGGCCTCCCCGGCGTCCGTACCCCTCACCCACAGCAACCTGACACCGGGCAGATCGATCGAAAGCTACCTCGGCCGGCCCGGCTTCGTGGAGACAGTCGAGCAGCTCGGGGGGAACATCCTCCTCGGCGTCCCCTTCGGGATCCTGCTCCCCCTGCTGTCCCGCAGGGCGCGCGGCTTCCTCCGCGTCGCGTTCGCCACCGCGGCCACCATGCTGCTGGTGGAGCTGGTGCAGGGTGCGCTCATCACCGGCCGCGCCTTCGACATCGACGACGTCCTCCTCAACACGGCGGGCGCACTCCTCGGCTACGTGATCGTAGGCCGCCGGCTGGGCCGCTTCGTCCATCCCCGCACTCGACCCCGCTGGTGGCAGCGCCGACGCCTGAGCGAACCGTCAACGTGACACCCGGCGGCGCCGGGTCGCGCAGAACCGCCCCAGTCGGGTACACGGCGGGACACGGCCGAACGAAGCATCCTCTGCCTCGCCCGGCAGCAGCGGCCGACGACCGGGGCGCTTGCGGCGCGGGACGGCGAGGCCGGTGCTGAGGCAGGCGCCCGGACCGCGATCAGCGCGCCGTCCACGGTCCTCCACCACGCTTCGCCCGCTCCACCCCGCTCCACCGCGTCGGCCGGCCGCACGCATGCCGAGTCGATGGCCGGCAGCGGCCAACAGCCGCTTGACCACCACACCGTCGTCATTTCCCGCTCGTCGGCGGTGGCATCCGGCCGCGAGGGCTCCGTGGAAAACCGTTTGGTGGGCGAGGGCGACCACTGCTACGTTTCCGGAGGCCGTGCGAGAGAGCGAGGAGGTGGTACCCGTGAACGTATTCACATGGGTGCTCCCCTCTGGAGTCATGGTCGGGCGATAGATCGTCCGGGAGCGCCGTTTTCTGAGCCCTCCCGAAAGGCATGACCATGCACTTCACTTCTGAACAGCGCCTCGACGACGGTGTCCTGGAGCGTGAGTTCACCCTCGGCGAGATCCCCGGCATCCTGTGGACACCCGGATCCGCACCCGCACCCGCGTCGACACCGCTGATCCTGCTCGGCCACCCGCCCCTCGGGCTGCGCAGGATGTACCCCCGACTGGTAGCGCGAGCCCGCCAATGCGCGGCGCTGGGCTACGCCGCGGCCACCATCGAGCTCCCCGGAAGCGGCGACCGGCCCCGTTGGCCCGCCCTTGAACAGGCACACGCCGACCTGCGTCAGGCCCTGGAGGCCGGCGAGCCGGTCAGCGGCGAGATCGTCGACGCGCTCATCCTCCCGCTGGTCGACAGGGCGGTCCCGGAATGGCAGGCCGCCCTGGACGCCCTCCTTTCGCTGCCCGAGATCGGCGGCCCGGTCGGGTACTCGGGGGGAGTGATCTCCATCGGGACCCGGCTGGCGGCGATCGAGCCGCGTATCTCGGCCGCGGTTCTGTTCGCCGGGAGTTTCGTCCCGCGCGTCATGTTCGATGAGGCCCGCCACGTCACGATTCCGCTGCACGTCCTGCTCCAGTGGGACGACGAAGGAAACGACCGGCAGGCCGCCCTGGACCTGTTCGACGCCTTCGGCTCCAAGGAGAAGACCCTGCACGCCAACATGGGCGGCCACACCGGCGTCCCGCAGTTCGCGGGGGAAGCAGCAGACCAGTTCTTCACCCGCCATCTGAAGTGAGGCCGGGCCGCCAGACCGGCAGCGGCAGGTAGCTGAGGCCGGCTGCCACGCACCTCGTCGACGCCCGGTCCAGGCCCTCCGAAGCTCTCTAGACCGTGGGCCCCTGCTGAACTCTCGGCAGGGGCCCGTGCTGCCTGAAATCACAAGCTGCTCTCGTTCGTCCTGGTCACCGCCAATGGTTCCTACGGCAAGGCCGAGGTCGCCGCCCGTGGCGAGGCCCGCGCTCTGGACCAGCTCGTGGAGACCGCCGAGTACGCCCCCGCGCTGCACAGGGATCGGATCCAGGCCGACGCGGTCTGTTACGCGCGTGCGGTGCGGCTCCAGGAGCGGCCCGCGATGTCCGGCGGAACTGGCTCGCCGGCCCCGAGTGTGTGGTCGACCTCGTTCAGGGAGACCTTCGAGACGTTGGAAGGCAAGACGGCCTTCGGGATGCTGGTCGCGGCCGATAACCAGCGCACCGACGAGCGCGAGGAACGCCTGACCCAGGGCGACCTCCAGCATCCCCAGCATCATCTTCTGGTTCCTGCTCGCCACCCTGGCCATCACGGTGGCGGCCCTGGGGATACAGCTGCCCTGCTCTCCGCGCCCGCTACGCAAAGCCCAGCTGTGGCCGCGCGGCCACAAGACACCGCCATCCCCGCTGCCCTGGTCGCCTTCTCCTTCGCGCATGAGTACCGGGGCCCGTCTGCCTGAGTACCCCGCACGGTGCCCGGTGCCCCGCGTTGTTGGTGGACTGCCGTCATGGACACGAAGACCCGGCGCCCGCGCCCCCTGTACACCGCCACGACCGCCACGACCGCCACGACCGCCGCCACCGGTTCGGCCGTTGACGCCGCGTCGCGCCGGAGGGTCACCGCATCTCGTAGTGGCCCTATCAGTGGCCCCTCGTGCATCATTGACGTGACAACCGATTCATCTGCGATCGAACTGATTCTCTTTCAGCTAGCTTCCTGATTGCGGAGGTTCGCGATGGCGTCCACGCGCGTCGACCTCGTTCTGGTGCACGGGCTGTTCTCCTCCGCGAAGGTGTGGCAGGCGTTCGAGACGCTCCTGGCGGACGACCCGGAGCTCGCCGGCTGGGTGAATGTGCACACCTTCCAGTACGACTCTCCTGTCGTCCGGCTGCGGCCCGACCGCCGGGTCGCCGAGACCGACGACGTCGCCGACCAGCTGGGCACGTTCCTGGAGACCGAGCTCGCCGACGCCGAGCGGATCGTGCTGGTCACGCACAGCCAGGGCGGGCTGGTCGTGCAGCGGTTCCTGGCCCGGAAGCTGTGGACGGGGGAGGGGCGGGAGCTCGCCCGGATCAAGCACTTCACCATGTTCGCCTGCCCCAACACCGGCTCCGGGTTCTTCCTCACCGTCCGCAAGTACCTGCCGCTGTGGCGCAACCCGCAGGAGCGCCAGCTACGCCCCTTCGACCGCGCGGTGACCGAGGCGCAGCGGACTGTGCTCAGTTCGGTGGTGCACGCCCGCGGGTACTCGGACCAGGAGTGCCCGATACCCGTGCGGGCCTACGGGGGCACCGCCGACGAGGTCGTGCCGCCGGTCGTGGCCCGAGGCGTGTTCCCCAAGGGCGGGGTGGTCACGGCCGACCACTTCAGCATCGTCCAACCCGCCGACCGCAAGGCCGCCGCCTACCAGGCCGTCCAGCGCGCCCTGATCAAGGTCGCCGAGCAGGCCCAGCGTGAACAGCAGGAGCAGCAGGAGCAGCAGGAACACCAGCAACACCAGGCAGAGCGTAAACAGGGAGAACACGAAGCCCGGCCGGCGTGGGAGCCGTCCGATCCCGGCCGGCACGAGGCCGTCGCCCCAGCTGCCCCCGTCACCCCCGTCGCCCCCGCCCTCCCCACCCAGTCCGCCGGCGCCCCCGGAAAGCCCCCAGCTCACGGCGCCGCCACCCCCACCCCCACCCCACCATCCCTCCCCCAAGACGCCCCAGTTCCCCGCCCCAGCCTCGCCGTTCCCCCAACCCCCCTGCTCCCGGACTTCGTCGGCTTCCCTCCGCCGCCGTTCGGGCAGCTCGCCGACGGGCAGCTGAAGGGCAAGGACCGGCTGGCGCTGGTCGCGTACCTGCTGTCCGAGGAGGCACGGCAGCACGTGCACGTCGTGGCCGGACTCGGCGGCTCCGGCAAGAGCCGGATCGCCCTGGAGGCCGCGGACCGGGCCCGCCGCGCCGGATACCGGGTCTGGTGGGTGTCGCCCCCCGAGCTCAACCTGCGCATGCGGATGATCGCCAGCGACCTGGGCGCCCCGTCGATCACCGTGGAACGGGCCTGGCTCGTCGGCACGGCCATGGACCTCGTCTGGACCCTGCTCGACGCCTGCCCCGACCCGTGGCTGCTGATCTTCGACAACGCCGACGACCCGGAGCGGCTCGGCCCGCCCGGCGGACCGGTGTCCCGGGGCACCGGCTGGCTGCGTACGCCGAAGAACGCCAACGGGACGGTACTCGTCACCAGCCGGGTCCGCAGCCGGAGCGCCTGGGGCGACGCCAGCCGCATCCACCAGGTCCTGCCGCTCGACGAGAACGACGGCGCCTCCATGCTGCTCGAACGGACCGCGGGCCTGGGCGGGACCAACGAGGACGCCCGCCGGCTCTCCCGGCAGCTCGGCGGACTCCCGCTCGCACTGCGCCAGGCGGCCGACGTGATCAAGACCGTCCACGAGAGCCGGATCCGGCTGGACAGCGACATCAGGGACTTCGAGACCTTCCGGCGCGTCGTGGAGCCCGGCGACGGCACCGCACCCGGCCAGGACGGGCCCCAGCTCGGCGAACTCCTGGGCCGGGAGATCGTGGAGAAGGTCTGCGGCATCGGCATGGACCTGCTCACCCAGCACGACCTTCCGCAGGCCCCCACGCTGCTGAAGGTGTTCGCCTGCCTGAGCATCGCCCCGATCCCGTACCGCCACCTGCTCTCCGGGCCCGCCCTCGCCCAGTCCCCGCTCTTCCTCGGCGCCGCCGGCTCGCTGAGCCCCGCGCTCAAGGGCCTCGAAGAACTCGGCCTGGTCGACGCCTACGAACACGAGGACGTACCCGACCCCGATCTGGCCGCCCTGCTCACCCTGCACCCCGTCGTGCACGGAGTCCTGCGCGAGGACGAGGACGTCCGCGAACGGCCCGCCGACTACTACGGCCTGGCCCTGCGCATGCTGCTCGCGGCCACGCACCCGCGTAACCCGGACCACCCCGCCAACTGGCCCCTGTGGGCCGCACTTTCCCCGCACGCCCTCGAGGTCGCGCGCGCCTGCCTGCTCGGCGACCTCAAGCTCAACGACCGCACCGTACGCACCGACGCCCTCGAACTCGCCCGGCTGACCGCCCGCTACCTCATCGCCGCCGGACTGCTCAGCCCCGCGTACGCCCTGGTGCTCCCGCTGATCGAGCGTTGTTCCTCGTACGGGTTCCACCGCGACGACCGCGAGATCCTGGGCCTGCGCCACGAGCAGGGCCGTATCCACCTCGACCGGGAACAGCTCAGCCAGGCGGAGGAGGTTCTCACCCTCGTCGTGGCGGCGCGCACCGAGATCCTCGGCGAGAACGATGCCGACACCCTCGCCAGCCGCCACAAGCTCGCCCGCGCCATCAACGAGCAGACAGGACGTGAGGGCGAGGCGGAGGTCCTGCTGCGCTCCATCGTCGAGGCGGAGAACCAGGTCCGCGGGCCCGAGCACTACGACACCCTCGTGGTACGCCACACCCTGGCCCGGACGATGCTCGCCCTCGGCACCCACCGCGAGGCCGAGGCCGAGGCGCGGGAGATCCTCGCCATCAGCCGCCGCGACCACTGGCCGCCGGCCACCCCCGAAACCCTCCGGGTCCGGGAGACCCTGACGCACGCGCTGCTCCGCCAGGACCGCCCGCAGGAGGCCGAGGAGGTCATCAGCGGCGCCCTGCGCGACGCCTCCCAGCCGCAGGACTCCAACCTCGTGATGCGGCTGCGCTACACGCACGTCCTGGTGCTCCTCGGCATACGCGGCCGTACCCCCGAAGCGGTGAAGACGCTGCGTGCCCTGGTGCACGACCTCGACCGGGTGGTGACCTCGGACCATCCCCTGTCGGTGCAGGCCAGGGGGCTGCTCGACCGTTTGCGGTCGATGCCGACCTGAAACCTCCATGCCGAGGGCAATGCCGGGAATCCCCGTCGGCCCCGGCGGTCTTGCGCGTAGCCTGACGGTGCCTCACCCTGTGTGATGCGTCCCTTGCCGAAACGTTCGGAGGTCCGCCGATGACTTCTCACCCCGCCGACTCCTATGACGACCCGTCCCTGACATGGGGGGCACCGGGGAGCGAGCTGGAGGAGATGCAGGCCGAGTTCGGCCGGCAGGTCGCGATGGAAGCCCTGGAAGCGGGACGTCAGGCACTCGAACTCGACGCGAAGACCGCGTTCCGCACCACCAGCGGAGCACATCCCGGATAGGCGCCGTCGTTTTCCGTTGTCTTTCAGAATGTCGGGGGGCCGACGAATGACCACAGGGAACTTAGGGAACTTCACGCAGAACCCGCCGTCCACGGCGTTGCACGATCCGTTCTTCCGCGTCGCCAGCGCGTCCGCCTTCACCCGCGAACTGCTCACCGGTCTCGCCGGCGGCAGGTACGCGGCCGTCCGCGTGCCCGGATTCCTGCCCGCACAGCGGTGCGCGGAAGTGCTCGCGGCCCTGGAGGAACGGGACTTCGACACGTACGGCAGCGCCCGCGTCGAACCGCGGGTGATGCGGTTCGGCGTCGGCATCAGCGATCACATGGCGGGCGGCGGGGTCGCCGACAGCTACTGGACGGCGCTGGAACACCATCACGAGGCATGGCGGGGCCTCGGCCTCTCCTACGACCCCTTCGCCCTGTGCCGAGAAGGGCTCGGCGCCCACTGGCCGGGCGGTGTGGAGGTCGGTCGTAGAGGCGGGCGTGAACTCGGCGCCGGGGTGGCCAGGGAGCCGAACCAGGGCTTCCGCGTGCACTTCGACGATTCGCTGCGCGAGTACGAGCACGACCTCCTCGACACGCCCCTGATCGGCCAGTTCGCCTTCAACCTCTATCTCAGCGTGCCGCCTTCGGGCGGTGAGACGGTCCTGTGGCGGCACCGCTGGCAGCCCGAGGACGAGTCCTACCGGCTGCCCGCCTCGTACGGCTACGACGAGGCGGTCGTACGGGACGCCGAGTCACTCCAGATCACCCCGAGCGTCGGCGAGGCCCTGCTCATCGACCCCCGCTACTTCCACGCGGTACGCCCGAGCCTGGGCGCCCGCAGAATCGCACTGGGATTCGCGGTGGGCGTAGCGGCGAACGGCCAACTGCTCACGTGGGCCTGAACACCCCCTTCGACCGGCAGCTTTCTGCATGCTCGACCGCCAAAGTCCTTCCGATGCACAGGCTTTGACGCTCACGTGACAAAGCGGATACGTTCGGGCGATGGACATCCTGCGTTACGTGGCCTTCAGCACCGACCCGCTCGGCGGGAACCCGGCGGGTGTGGTGCTGGACGCCGCGGGCATCGACGAGGCGACGATGGCCGCCACCGCGGCCCAAGTCGGCTACTCGGAGACGGCGTTCGCCGTCCCGCGCGCCGACGGGACGCTCGACATCCGCTACTTCAGCCCGCAGGTCGAGGTCCCGTTCTGCGGCCACGCCACCATTGCCACCGCCGTCGCCCACGCACACCGGCACGGCGCCGGCGAACTGCTCCTGCACACCAAGGCCGGGCCCGTCCCGGTGACCACCACGGCCCGTCCCGACGGCTCCGTCGTCGCCACCCTGATCAGCGTCGCACCACGCACCGAGGAGATCGGCGACGCGGACCTGGCCGAGCTCCTCGCCGCCCTGCGCTGGAACGCGGCCGACCTCGATCCCGCCCTGCCACCCCGGGCCGCCTACGCCGGCGCCTGGCACCCCGTGATCGCCGCCGCCACCCGAGCCCGGCTGGCCGACCTCGCCTACGACATGGAGGCGCTGGGCGCCCTGATGGCGCGACGCGACTGGGCCACAGTCGCCCTAGTCCACCGCGAGTCGGACACGGTCTTCCACGCCCGCAACCCCTTCCCGCCCGGCGGAGTAGTCGAAGACCCCGCGACCGGCGCCGCGGCCGCCGCCCTAGGCGGCTACCTCCGCGACCTCGAACTCGTGGACACCCCAACTGTCCTGACAGTACATCAGGGCGTGGACATGGGCCGTCCGAGCCTCCTCACCGTGGGCGTCCCGGCGGACGGGGCGAGCGGCATCGAGGTCACGGGCACGGCCGTCCCCATCGCCTGACGGAGTCAGGGAAGGGCGGCGCGCCGCCCTCCCCGTCACCCGACTGCGTCTTCGGCGCCGTCGGCGGCCTCGAGCACGATCTCGATCTCGACGGGCGCGTCCAGGGGTAGCACGGCCATGCCGACGACGCTGCGCGCGTGCCGGCCGGCGTCCCCAAAGACGTCGATCAGCAACTCGCTCGCCCCGTCGACCACCGCCGGCTGCCCCACGAAGCCAGGGGCGGAGGACACGTACCCGACCACCTTCACCACCCCCGTCACCGCCTCCAGAGGCACCACCGAGTCGGCCGCGGCCAGAGCCGCCAGAGCACACTGCCGGCTCAGCTCCTTGGCCGTCTCAGGCGAAACCTCCGCCCCGACGCGCCCGGTAGCAGTCAACTCCCCGCCACTCAACGGAATCTGACCCGCAATGAAAACCAGGCGCCCGCTGCGCACGGCAGGCACATAGGCCCCCTTCGGAGCGCTAGCCCCCGGCAACGTCAGCCCCAGCTCGGCGAGCCGCTCACGGATGTCCTTGCCCATGACCCCTCCTGATGGCCGGTGACACCCGATCGTCCCACCACCCCACTCCCCACGGCCCGGCCTTGCCGGTTGTACGAACGCCCGCGGCAGACATCTGCTAGGCCCCACTGAGAGTCCCACCCCGGCATCCGGTCAGCCGCGCAACGCCTCAAGCCTTCTGGGGAGCGGCGCCGGACGCCGCTGTCCTTCCGGCTCGTGGAGGGGTTCACGTGACCACGCTCCTCCTTGCCCAGGGGCCAGCGGCGACTCACTGTTGACCACCGCCCGCATCGTAGAGATGGACCCGACAGCCCGTATCCGCCTCGGCGAGGTCGCAGGCACCTTGCCCGGCTCCATCGTCGACCTGGCCCTGGAACAAGTCGCTTCCCCGGCAGCCAGCCCGGCTGCGTTGCCGTCAACTGGCTGCGAGCCGCTGCCGACGCCTATGCCGCCGAGGTGGCCGCCGCGCGGCCTCGCTCACCAACACTCTCGTTCACGACACAGAACAGGGCGCCCGATGATCACTCCGGACCCATCTGTCGATTGGGTCGCCACCTGGCAACGCGGGATCACCGCCATGCTTGAGCAGCACCTCGCCCGCTTCGAGACCGTCCACGGCTACCCGCCAGGCGACAACGACGTTGTCGCGGCCGACGAGCAAAGCCGAGCTGCGGCCGCGCAACTGGAAGACGCCGCCGCCCCCGCGGCTCTTGTCGCCTTCTACTCCTCGGTCGCTGAGCTGCGGCTGTCCGACATCGACCACGGATACTTCATCCACTCGCCCGACCTGGTGCTCGACCATCTCTCCGAATACGGACCAGTCCGCCTCACCGACCACCGCACCGGCATCGTCTTCGGCAGCGACGGCGGAGGCATCCTTTTCGCTCTCGATCAGACCGGGCAGGTCCACCGATCCACCACAGCGTCATGGTCCGACGACTTCGAGCCGGAAGCCCCAACCTTGACTCAGTTCCTCGAACAGCTCTACCGGGCCGTCGCGCTCTTCACGGACGCCGCCAAGCGCCCCTCGGCTACCGAACACAGCTGACCGAAGTAAGGGGTGGCAGGACGTCCCATGCCACTTCGAGCCCCGGAAGGCGTTGTGTCCATCGGAGGACACGCTGCTCCCCGTACGCGCGGGGATGGTTCCTGGTGCGCATATGGGGCGGGTGAAGGATGGGCTGCCTGACGGTTGGACGATCGAGCGAGTGCGATGTGCGGCAGAGGATCCTGAAGCCGACTTGCTGCCCCTCGACCGGCTGGTCGCGGTCGAGTGCCACGACCGCATGGACTACGCATCGCTCCGGCCCGACGTCATCCTGGCCTTCCTACGGAACTGACTTGGGCGAGGCCATCCGCGGCTAGTAACGAAGCCGGGCCTCGTCCGGAACGCGACAAGGCCCGTCCTGCGGAAGCTGCCGGGTGACGCCTGGCGGCTTCCGCAGGACGGGCCTCTTTTGCTTCCCGCCCCGATTCCTACTCTTCTGAGGAGATCTTCGGCACCTTCCGTAGGAGTACCGCCACCAGCACCGCCGTCAGCAGTGCGAAGCTCGCGCTCAGTGTCGACGCCGACTGAAGGGCCGTGGTGAAGGAGTCTCGGGCGGTTGCCAGCAGTTCCTCGTCCGCTACCGTGCTTGCCGCGCCCAGCGACTCGCGTGCCGCGGCCGGGGCGTCGCTGGGGATGCCGTTGCGGTAGACCGCTACTGCGACGCTGCCGGTCACTGCGATGCCGAGGGCCAGGCCCAGGTCGTATGCCGTCTGGCCGGTCGCCGCTGCCGCGCCCGCCTTCTCCGGGGGTGCGGCGCCGACCGCGAGGGTGGTGCCGAGGACGCTGATCGGGGCCACTCCGAACATGATGACCGCGAGGCCCAGGGAGGCCGTTCCGACTCCGGTGGCCAGGGCGATCGCCGCGTACCCGGTCAGCGATACCAGGAGGCCGCTGATGAGGACGTACGCGGGGCGGAAGCGGCGGGCGAGCGGCGGGGTCAGTTGCGATCCGGCGATCAGTGCCGCCGCCCCGGGCAGCAGCCAGAGTCCGGCCTCCAGGGGCGACTGGCCGGCGACCGCCTGGAGGTACTGCGGGACCAGGTACTCCACCCCGTTCAGCGCGGTCATGCCCAGGAGCAGCGTCAGCAGCGCTCCCGTGAAGGCCCGGTCGCGGAAGAGGCGGAGATCGAGCAGTGGCGTGGCCAGGCGGTTCTGGCGGTGGACGAAGAGCAGTGTGAGGGCCGTACCGGCGGCGAAGGCCGCGGCCGCCTGCGCCGTCGGGCCGTGCGAGGCCACCGACTTCACCCCGTACACCAGGGGCAGGACCGCCAGCAGGAAGAGCGCCACACTCGGCATGTCGATCCGGCCGGCCCCGGGATCGCGATACTCCGGAAGGAGGACCGGGGCGGTGACCAGGGCGATCAGCATGATCGGCAGACCGATCAGGAACACCGAACCCCACCACCAGGACGCAAGCAGCACCCCGCCGACGATCGGGCCGATCGCCAGGCCGACCGAGAGCGCCGTCACCCACATCGCGATCGCGGTCGCCCGCTGCCGTGCGTCGGCGAACATGTGGCTGATCAGGGCGAGTGTGGAGGGCAGTACGGCGGCTCCCGCCACGCCCAGCAGGGCGCGGGCGGCGATCAGGGTCCCGGCGTTCGGGGCGTACGCGGCGAGCAGCGAGGCCAGCAGGAAGCCGGCCGAGCCCGCCATCAGCAGCCGGCGGCGGCCGAGGCGGTCGCCGAGCGTGCCCATGATGACCAGGGTCCCGGCGGTGAGGAAGCCGTAGATGTCGGTGATCCAGAGCAACTGGGCGCTGCTCGGCCGCAGATCGGCGGCCAGGTAGGGGGTGGCGAGCCAGAGGACGCCGAGGTCGGCCGTCATCAGGGTGACCGGCAGGAGGAGGACGGCGAGGCCGAGCCACTGGCGGGCGCCGGCCTTCGCCGGGGGCGCCTTGGCCGGGGAGGTGGGGGAAGCGGTCTTGGTGGGCGAGGCGGCCTCGGTGGGGGAGCTGACCTCGGCGGGGGAGGCGGCCTCGGCGGGGAAAGTGGGGGAAGTGGGGGAGGAGGGGGTGCGGGTGGTGGTCATCGCGGCAGCGCTCCGTTCAGGGATTCCTCGGCGGACTTCAGCAGTTCCCGCACCCGCTGCGGGCGCAGTGCGCGCGGTACGCCCGACAGCTCGGTGCCGTACACGATCTCGACGGACGAGTCCTCGATCCCGCAGAACCGGGAGACGGCGACCCGCAGTTGGAGGTCCAGGACGGTGGACAGCCCCAGCTGTTCGATCTCCGCCTCCGCGTTGCCCATCAGAGCGAGCCAGAGCATGCGCTTCCCCGCCAGGCGGGGCTTGCTGCGGCCGTAGGCGAAGCCGTAGTTCCACACCCGGTCGATCCACCCCTTGAGGACGGCCGGCGGCGCCATCCACCAGACCGGGAAGACGACGACGATGTCGTCGGCGGCCAGGATCCGGTCCATATGGGCGTGGACCTCGGGGGAGTACGCCTTCTCCCGGTTCTCCCAGTCCGGCTCGTCGGCCGGCCGCAGGACGGGGTCGAAGCCCTCGGCGTACAGATCGAGTACGTCGACGGTCTCGCCGCCGTCCTTCAGCCGGGCGTGCAGGAGGTCGGCGACCTGGGCGGTGAGGGAGTCGGTACGGGGGTGGGCGTGGACGAGCAGGGTGTGGCGGGGCATGGCGGCGTCCTTCGGAAAGGTCTTCGGGAGGGTCTGGGGGGTGGTCTGCGGGGAGTCGGGCGGGCACGGGGGCGGGCACGGGGGCGGGCGTCAGAGACCGAGGCCGGAGCCGCCGCTCGCGTCGATGTTCTGGCCGGTCACCCAGCGCGCGTCGTCCGAGGCGAGGAAGCCGACCACGTCTGCCACGTCCCCCGGCTGTCCGACCCGGTTGAAGACCGAGAAGCCGGCGGCGTGCGCCTTGGCGGCAGGGTCGGCCATCCAGGGGTGGATGTCGGTCTCGATCGTGCCGGGCGAGACCGCGTTGACGGTGATGCCCCGGGAGCCGAGGGTCTGGGCGAGGGTCAGGGTCAGCACCTCGACCGCGCCCTTGGAGGCGGCGTACGAGGTCATGCCGGGGAAGGCGACCTTGGTGACGCCGGAGGAGATGTTGATGATCCGGCCGCCGTCCCGCAGCCGGCCGAGGCCGTGCTTGACGATGAAGAACGGCGCCTTGGCGTTGACCGCGAAGACCCGGTCGTAGTCGGCCTCCTCGACCTCGTCGATGGTGCCCGCGCCGGCGATACCGGCGTTGTTGACCAGGATGTCGACGCCGTCGGCGTGCTCGTCGAAGGCATTCCAGAGGGCCTCGGCGTCCCCGGGGACGCCCAGTTCGGTGCGGATCGCGAACGCGGAACCGCCGGACTCCTCGATCGCGGCGACCGTCTCCTTCGCGGCGGCTTCGTTGGTGGCGTAGTGGACGGCGACGCGGGCGCCGTCGGCGGCCAGCCGCAGGGCGATCGCGCGGCCGATGCCGCGGCTGCCGCCCGTGACGAGCGCGGTCTTGCCGGTGAGGGTGGTGGAGCGGGCCATCGGAGTCTCCTCGGTGGTGGTGTTTCCTGCTGACGAGGAAGACTTTGCGGGAGCGCTGTTCGGGTTCGGCTCGGGTCGTGTTCGGGTCCGGTTCGGGTCCGGTTCGGGTGGGAGTTACGGTGATCCCATGCGATTCGGGGTGCTGGGGGAGACGGCCGTGTGGACCGAGGACGGGCGGCCCGTCCGGGTTCCTGAGCTCAAGGTGCGCGCCCTGCTCGCCTCGCTGCTCGTCGACACGGGCCGACCGGTCGCCACGCACCGTCTCGTCGACGATCTGTGGGGCGAGGAGCCGCCGGGCAATCCGCTGCGTGCCCTCCAGGCCAAGGTCTCCCAGTTGCGACGCGTCCTGGAGGAGGCCGAACCGGGCGGCCGCGACCTGGTGGCGTCTCGTGCTCCGGGCTATCAACTGGTGCCTTCGGAAGGCACCTTGGATGCGGAGCGGTTTGCCGCGCTTGCTGCCTCTGCCCGCGTCGTATCCGACCCGGCGCGCCGCGCCGCGCTGTTCGCCGAAGCGCTCGGCGTGTGGCGCGGACCCGCGTTCGCGGACTTCGCGGAGGAACCGTTCACCCGGGCGGCCGTGAACCGCCTGGAGGAGGAGCGGCTCGTCGTCCACGAGGAGGCGGCGGAGGCACGCCTCGCCTCAGGGGAACACGCCCTGCTCGCGGGGGAGTTGGCGGAGATCGTCGGGCGTCATCCGCTACGTGAGCGGCTGCGCGCCGTGCAACTGCGCGCGCTCTACCGCTCGGGCCGGCAGAGCGAGGCCCTGGCGGGATACGAGGAGTTGCGCGTCCGTCTCGCCGAGGACCTGGGCCTCGACCCGAGCCCGGAACTGGTCGGACTCCAGCGGGCGATGCTCCGCCAGGACCCTGCGCTGGAACTGGACCTGGAAGCGGTACGTGCTGAGACCGGGGCGACGTCCGGCGACGTACGAGATGCGGTGCTGGGTGGAGGCGTACGAGAGTCGACGCCGGACCCAGACCTGCGAGAGTCGAGCGCGCTTCCGGTTTTGGGTTCGGCACCGGCCCGGGACGATGGGCCGGGCGGTGCCGGCCGGGGCGGGGCGCGCGGCAATCTGCCGGTGGCCATCAGCGGGCTCGTCGGGCGCGACGTGGCCGTCGGGGAGATCCGGGAGCTGCTGGCCGGGCGTCGGCTCGTCACGCTCACCGGCCCCGGAGGCGTCGGCAAGACGCGGCTGGCCGTGGAGGCTGCCGGGCAGGCACGAGGGCTGTTCTCGGACGGTGTGTGGCTGGTCGAACTTGCCGGTGCTCACGGCGAGTTGGCTGAGGTTGTCGCCGCGGCCCTTCAGCTGCGCGACGACGGGGCGTGGGGGATACGACCCGAGGCGGGACGGGCACCGAGCGTGGCTGAGCGACTGGCGGACGTCCTGCGCGGGAAACGCATGCTGCTCGTTCTCGACAACTGCGAGCACGTCATCGACGAGGCCGCCGCGCTGGCGGAGCTGCTCCTGCGGTCCGTCCCCGACCTCGTGGTGCTGACGACAAGTCAGGAGCCCTTGGCGCTGGCAGGGGAGACGCTGTGGTCGGTGCCGCCGCTTGATCTCCCGGGCGCCGTCGAGCTGTTCGTCGCCCGGGCGGCGGCCTCGGCGCCCGGATTCGTACCGGACGACTCCCAGCGGGCCGCCGTCGAGGACATCTGCCGGCGCCTCGACGGCGTGCCGCTCGCCTTGGAACTGGCCGCCACCCGGGTGCGCGCACTCGGCGTGCACCGGCTGCTCGAACGGCTCGACGACCGCTTCCGGCTGCTCAGCGCCGGACAGCGGGGCGCCCCGGCCCGGCAGCAGACGCTGCGCGCGGTCATCGACTGGAGCTGGGAGCTGCTGCCCGAACCGGAGCGCCTGGTCCTGCGCCGGCTCGCCGTCCACGCCGAGGGCTGCACGCTGGACGCGGCGGAACAGGTCTGCGGGGGCGGCGAGGTCGCGGCCGACGACGTACTCGATCTACTGGCACGGCTGGTGGACCGTTCGCTGGTCGTCGCCGTCGAGGGGAAGGACGGGCCGCGCTACCGGCTGCTCGAATCCGTCGCCGCGTACTGCGTCGAGCGGATGGCGGACGCGGGCGAGACCGAGGACGTACGCGGTCGGCACCTGACGTACTACACGCGCCTCGCCGAGGCCGCCGAGCCGGCGCTCCGCGGCCCCGCGCAGCGCGAGTGGCTGGCCCGCCTGGACGCCGAGTCCCCGAACCTGCGCGCCGCACTGGACCGCGCGGCGCAGCGCGGCGACGCCGAACACGCGCAGCGGCTCGTGGACGCGCTGGCCTGGTACTGGGTGCTGCGCGGGCGCCTGGGCGAAGCGGTCCGCTCGACGGCGACGGCGCTGGACACGGCCGGCACCTCCCCCGACCCGGCGGAGGGTCCCGACGCCCTCGCCCCCGCGCTCGCCCGGGTACGGGCCCGGGTCGCGGTCTGGCGGACCGGGCTGACCGTGATGAGCGGCGACGGTACGGACCGCCACCGACGTATCGCGAGCGCGCTCGCATCCGTCGACGCGGCGTACGGAGCCGGCCCCGCCGTGCTCGCCTGGGCCCGCTGGTTCCTCGCCCACGCGCTCTGCGGCACGGGGAGCCAGAGCGAGGGCGAGGAGCTGACGAACGCGGCGCTCGACGGGTTCGCGGCGACCGGGGAGGCGTGGGGAGAGGCGGCGGCGCTCGGGGACCGGTCCGTGCAGCGGCTGCTCAGGGGCGATCTGACGGGGGCCGAGGACGACGCGGCCCGCAGCGCCGCGCTCTTCGCGGCGGTCGGGGACGCGTGCGGGGGGCTGTGGTCCGTGTACCCGCTGGCGACCGTGGCGGAGATCCGCGGCGAGTACGAGCGAGCGGACAAGCTGAAGCGTGCCGCGCTGGACACCGCCGAGAGCTTCGGGCTCACCACCGAGGTGCCCGACCTGCTGTCGGGGCTCGGCCGGACCGCGCTCCTCAGGGGCGACTTGCGGCAGGCGCGCGCGTACCACCAGGCGGGGCGGGAGAAGGCCGTCGAGGTCGGCTTCCGGGCGGGCGAGATCAACGCCGTCCTCGGCCTGGGCCTCGGAGCCCGCAGGGAGGGCCTCCTGGACGAGGCCGAGCTCCACCTCCGAGAGGTCCTCGCATGGCACCGACTGGTCGGACTCGACGGAGCCAACGCTCTGATCCTGGCGGAACTGGGCTTCGTGGCGGAACTGCGCGGCGACGCGGAGACGGCCCTCGCGCTGCACGGGGAGGGGTACGCGACGGCTCTGGCGAGTGGAGACCCGCGGGCGGTGGCCCTGGCGCTGGAGGGCCTGGCCGGAGCCCATGCCCTGGGCGGGCGGGGTGAGGGGGCGGCTCTGCTGCTGGGTGCGGCGGGGGCGCTGCGGGCGTCGACCGGGGCGCCGTTGCCCTCGGCCGAGCGAGGGGACGTGGAGCGGGTCGAGACGGCTGTGCGCGCGGGGCTGGGTGAGGGGGCGTTCCTGGCCGCCTGGGCCCGGGGCGAGCGGCTTGATGCGGAGGCGGCGGTCAGGGACATCCCTCTGCGGAATCCCGCGCCTATCGCGGTGAAGCCCGCTCAGGCGGGCTGATGGTTGGTGTCGGGAATCTGCCAGAGAATGGCGCCCGTTCCTGCTGGACTAGTGGTCACACTCTGTATGTGATGTCCAACTCGGGACGGGATTCATGTCCACAGCAACCACCGCTTCTGTTCAATCTCCTGCACCGCCGGATCGATCGGCGTTAGTTTCCTGGCTGGCCGTGATTTCGGTGATGCTGGGGATTTTTTCGATCGTCACCACTGAAATTCTGCCGATCGGCCTGCTGACCTCGATCGGATCGAGTTTCACCATCTCGGACGGAATGGCTGGTCTCATGATGACCATGCCAGGATTCCTGGCCGCGTTTTCAGCCCCCTTGGTCACGGTGGCCACGGGGCGTATCGACCGGCGGGTCATGCTGGGTGTGTTCATCCTCTTGCTGGCGCTGGCCAATTTCCTGGCCGCGATCGCGCCGAACTACTGGCTGGTCCTGGTCTCCCGCGTCCTGGTGGGGGTCACCATCGGCGGCTTCTGGTCCATCGGAGCCGGGCTCGCCGGCCAGCTGGTGCCTGCCGAATCCGTCGGCCGCGCGACCTCCGTGATCTTCTCGGCGGTACCGCTCGGCTCCGTACTCGGGGTCCCGCTGGGCACGTTCATCGGTGACATCGCGGGCTGGCGGACCGCGTTCCTGGTCATGGGCGGCTTCACGCTGGCCGTCCTCGCCCTGCTGCTCCTGGTCGTGCCGCCACTCCCTGCCCACCAGGCGACACGCCTCGACGTCCTCGGCGGCCTGCTCCGGAGCGTCAATACGCGCTTCGCCCTGGTGATGACCTTCCTCGTCGTGCTCGCTCACTTCGGCACGTACACCTACGTCACCCCCTTCCTTGAGCAGGTGACCCATGTGAGTTCCGGTCTCATCACGGTCTATCTGCTCCTCTATGGAGCAGCCGGAATCGCCGGCAACTTCCTCGGTGGATCCACGGTGGGGCGCTATCCGCGGGCGACCTTCGCCGCGGCTGCCGCGTTGATCGCGGGTGCGGTCCTGCTCCTCCCGGTCCTCGGACGGTCGGACGTGGGAGCGGTGGCGCTGTTGATCGTCTGGGGCGTCGCCTACGGAGCCGTACCGGTCTGCTCGCAAACCTGGTTCGCCAAGGCTTCGCCCGACTCCCCTGAGGCGTCCTCCGTCCTCTTCACCGCCTCCTTCCAGGCCACCATCTCTATCGGGGCCCTGACCGGAGGGGCCGTCCTCGACCGCTCCTCGCCCTCGACGGTCATGGCGCTGGGAGGTCTGGCAGCCGTCCTGACGGTGCTGGTCGCCTGGGCCCACTGGGCGGGGAGATTCTCCTGGTCCAAGGCTTCCTAGCCACGGCGTGTCGGGTGCAGCGATCCTCCTCCTCGGCACGTGCCCCGCAGTGTTCGCCCTCGCGTTCAGGCGCGCCGCCTCACTGAGACCTTCGGCCGGCTGGTGCGGGGCTCGGCCGTAGTGCCTGGTTCCCCCCCCCACGACCTGGCCGCCGTCCGTACCCACGGCTTGGGCGAGGCACTCACCGCGGCCGGCATCATCACCGCGATCACCCAGGCTGTTCTCGTCCTTCACGACGCGTCAGCATGAGGTGGCGCGCTCAGTCGCTGAGGCGGGGGCCGCGCTCGGTGGAGGTGACGCGTTGGGGTGCTGAGGGGGGTTCGCCTTCGAATTCGGCCTGGCAGGCGTAGTCGGTTTCCTTGCCCAGGGGTACCAGAACGGCCTCGGGAATGTCGTTGCAGCGTACTGTCTTGGCGCCGGAGTGCTCGTTGTAGAAGGCTTCGACGACTGCATCGCGCAGGATCAGGCCGCTGCGGGGAACGGTCTTCCAGTAGGTGTCGTCCGTGGTGACGTCCCAGGTCACCACGACATTCTTGATGCTGCTGGTGCAGGTCAGAGCATCACTGGAGTTCGGTGACTTGGGTGAACACCGCGCGGTGATCTCTCCCGCGTATCCCGCCAGCCAGACGGTCTCGCGACGCACCTTCCGTACCACGTTCTCCATGTACGGAGTGAAGTCGTCAGGCTCGGGGAAAGCGTCCGGGTCTCCTGGCGGGGGCTTCGGCAGGACATGGGGAAGCAGCTCCGACGGCTGGGCGACGGGGGTCGGGGAACTTGAGGTGGGCCCGACCGGGCCGACCCCGCCTGTCTACTGGTGTGATCGGTCCTCGGTGCTCGGCTCGATTCCGCCTGAAGGCCGATGAAGTGGTGCGACCGACGTCGCATGCTTGCCCGAGACGCTGGCTACGGTGTGCCTGACCCCACTCGCTGTATGAGGACCCACCACCACCGCTCTCGCGATCGCCTACTACCGCCGTCGAACCGGCGTCCTCGCCGGGTGGGGCCGGAAAGCTCGACAGTGTCGGCACCCTCTTCGCCAGCGAGAGGGCCGCCGTTCGGCGAGCGTGGTGGCGGCCTTCCATCATCAGGCGACGCCAGTACCACCCGAAGACTTGAGAACCACCCTCTGAAAGGAGGCCGGTCTGTCAGGGCAGCGGGAGTCGTTCCTGCCTCGGCGGCCCGGGATGGGAAAGGATCTGCAGGGTGGAACGGTCTGTGGTGGATAGTCCGGGTGCAGGCGGTGCAGGCGGTGCAGGCGGTGCAGGCGGTGCAGGCGGTGCAGGCGGTGCAGGCGGTGCAGGCGGTGCAGGCGGTGCAGGCGGTGCAGGTGGCGCTGGAGGCCGGGGCGGGCGTTCGAGACGGCTGGTGCTCGTGGCCGGTCTCGCGCTGGGTGTGCTGGCGCCGACCCTGCACAACTTCGTGCTGGTGCGGGCGGCTGCCGATCTCGGTATGGACGGGCGAGAGCGGGGCTGGGCCCAGGTTCTGGTGGTCGTCGCCTCGTTGGCGGGGGTGCTCGGGGCAGGCCGGGCTGCCGACCGGTTCGGCACACGCCAGGTGGTGGTGGTCTCGCTCCTGGCCTCCTGCGTGGGTGGGGCCGTCGTGGCGGTCGCATGGGGCCCGTGGGCCTACGGGGCGGGGCTGGTGGTGGAGAGCGCCGCGGTGATGGGGGCGGTGGCCGGATACATGGCGTCGGTGCCGGTGGTGCATCTGACGGGGCGGCTGAGCCGGGCCGTGGGTGCGGCGTTCGCGATGCTGGCCGCGGCGTTGACCGTCGGAGCGGTCCTGGCGCTGGTCGCCGACGAGGTGGGCGGCTGGCGGGCGGTGGAGGCTGTGGTGCCCCTGGTCTCGGCGGGGCTGCTCCTGGCGGCGTTGCGCGTTCTTCCCCCATCGGCGCCGCCCGCGTCCGTACTGGCCCTTCCAGTGTTCGGGGCAGGCGCCGTGGTGGTCGTGGTGGCGGGTGGGGTCTTGCAGGCGAGCACGCTGCGGTACTGGCGGGACTTCGAGATGGTGGTGCTGCTGGGGGCTGTGCTGGCCGTCCTCGCCGTGTGCTGCCGGCCCGGCGCTGTCTCCTGGCGCGGCCCGTGGGCCCGCCGCCCGGTGTCAGGCCCCGACGGTCCCGACGGTCCCGGTGCGGTGGTGTGGTGCGCGGTGGTGGCGGGCGGCGTGTGGGGGCTTGCGCAGTCGGCGGTGGCGACGGTGCTGCTGGTGGTGCTGTCCGAGCGGGGCGGCGGACAGGGCGGAAGCCTGCTGGCGTGGGCCGGGTTCGGAGTCGGGTTCACCGCCGCCGGGCTGTACGGGGCTCGCCGCGGTCTTCAGGAGCGGACGGGTTCGGCGCTCGGCCTCACCCTCGCCGCCGTCGGCACCGCCCTGCTGTCGACTCTCCCGCACGGTCATGAGGGAATCGCTACGGCGCTGGCGGCAGTGATGGCCGCGGTGGTGGGGTTCGGGATCGTGCTGGCCCAGGTGCCCTGGGCGACCCGGCTGGTGGCGGCCCTGCCCGCGCGGGGGCGAGGGGCGGTGGCGGCGGCCTACCCGGCGTCGGTGGTTCTGGGCGGCGCGGCGGTCACGGGCATCCCCTACGAGTCGGTGATCTCACCCGCCACCCGGGCCGCGACCGTGCACGAACTGCTGTGGATCACCGTGACCGTTCTCGCGTCGGCCGCCGTCGTGCTGGGCCGGTCCGTCGCGCCCCTCGCGGTCGCCGGAGCCTGTGCCGCCCTGTACCTGCTGGTCGCCGGGCTGAGCGATGACAGCTACGCGCGGCGCCCGGCGTCGATGGCCGTGTTCCTCATCGGCGGCGCGGCCGCCGGGCTGGCTGTGTGGGCCCGCGGCCGGCGGACCGAGCGTCTGGCCCGCAGTCTCGCCGACGCCGCAGCCCTCCAGGAAGCCGTACTGCGCCCTCTGCCAGCCCGAGCCGGCGCCTTGGAGGTCGCGGGCCTGTACCGGCCCGCGACGGCCGGCACCGGCATCGGCGGCGACTTCTACGACGTCGCGGACACCGCCTTCGGCACCCGGATCCTGATCGGCGACGTCCGGGGCAAGGGCCTGAAAGCCGTCCAGACCGTCGCCGACATCCTGGGCTGCTTCCGCAGCCAGGCCCACGAAACCGCCGACCTGAGCGAGCTCGCCGCCCGCCTGGACCGGCACCTCACCCGATGCGCCCAGGCCCGCGGCGACAGTGAACTGTTCGCCACCGCCCTGCTCCTGGAACACCCCGGCATCGGCACCGCACTCAAGGCGCTCAACTGCGGACACCTGCCACCAGTGATCATCCACCCCGGACGCCACGCCCAGGAGACCGACCTGCCGGCCGTGCTGCCCCTGGGCCTGGGCGCCCTGGACCTGGCCGCCCCCACCCCCACCACCCTGGACCTCCCCGAGGACGCCACCCTGCTCCTGTACACCGACGGCCTGACCGAAGCCCGCGACGCCACCGGCACCTTCTACCCCCTGACCGAACGCCTAGACGGCCTCCCTCCGGTCCCCCTACCCGCCCTGGTGGACCACCTGGTGGCCGACGTCGAACAGTGGACCTACCGCCTCACCGACGACATCGCCCTCATCACGCTGACCCCCACTCCCACCCCCACCCAGCCAGCCGACGCGTGAGAACCCGCCCTCCGACATCCGCCGAGGCTCGGGCACTGCCGCACCGACGAACGGCCCGATCCGGTCGCTGATCAGGCCGAGCACGGCCGAGGAAAGCCGCGGACCGGCGGGACGAAACAGAGGCCGATGAGGCACCAGCGGCCTCGGCCAGCGGGCCCAGGAAGATCCGGCAGGCATGATCTGCGTCGTTCCTTCTCGCACTCCATACGGGAGCTATGAAGGTGGTGTTCACCGAGTGGGTGGCCTGTCATCTGGATGAGTTCCGTCCCGAGGTGGTGGACAGGCTGCGGCAGGAGATCGACGAGCGCGTGGCCTGTCTGCGGAACCATGTGTTCGTCGAGGCCAAGGACGGGTCGTGGGCTTCGGCGGTTGTCCATCTGCTGAGGCGGAGCGGCCGTGTGTGCGGCGCCGATAGATCGTGTCGGCGTCGGGGCCAGGACAAGGACGCATGGATCGCGGTAACCACGTTCGCGCACGCACTGGTCGAGGAGCTGGACGACCGTCCGGTGCTCGGTCTCTCTCGGGCGCGCGGCTTCCCGGCGCTGCTGCAGACCGGGCGGTGAACCGGACTCTGCGCTTGGTCTATATCTGGCAGAGGAGGTGGGGGCTCGGCTCGTGCCGTGTCGGCGTTCCACACACGGTCGCCGTCCAGGAGGCGTCGGTGGGCTCCCTGTCGCCGCGAAATTCGGTCCTCGTCCTGGGCAACCAGCACGAGGACGAACCGCCAAACCTTCGGCCGACCAGCGGGTCAGCAGTTCTGGAGGAACATCAAGTCGCGGCTTTGAACCGTGGTCGGTCGGGAATCCGCTCGTCGAGGGGGAGGGGTGGCCCGACCTTGTGTCACCGTTCGCGATGGACTTGTTGTCGCACCCGCTCAGACCGGTCAACGGCGCACCCGATAGCGCAGGTGAAGCACGCGGTTGCCCTGAATCGCCACCTCAGGATCCTCCAGCAAGTGCTGCGCGTGGACCGACCCGAAGTAGCGTTTGCCGGATCCGAACACGACGGGTACGACGTCCATGCGCACTTCGTCGATCAGACCCGCGGCGAGCACCTGACCGCCGACGTCACCAGCGGCGACCTCGACCAGGCGGTCACCCGCAAGCTCTTGCGCCTTGGACACGGCTGCCTCGACGCCGTCGACGAAGTGAAACGGCGCCTTGGGGTCCCAGCCCTCGGGCTCCGGCCGGTGCGACACGACGACCACGTGGTCGATGCCGCCCGGAGGCTTCCCGCCCCAGCCGTCCGTCAGGTCGAAGACGTGGCGGCCGACGATCGTGACTCCGATCTGGTCCCAGTACGGCCGGGTGTAGTCGTAGGACGTCTGCGACACCTTCAGCTCACCGCTGTCGTCCAACGGGAGGTCACCGCTGGACAACCAGTCGAACAGTGGTCCCGGCTGGTCATTCTCGTCCGCGACGAAGCCGTCCACCGACACCGAGCTGTACATGACCACCTTGCCCACGGGGCTCTCCTCTGCTCTGGGGTGCCCCAAAATTAGCGTGCCAGGAGCTGTTGCCCTTGTAAGAAGACAATCGGCCGGCAGCAGCCAGCCGTCCCGCGCGTGGCCGGGATGCTCCCCACGAATCCGCACCAGTACCAGAAGGATTCCGTAACGGTCCGTCAGTGGCGGCGCTGACCTGGGCGAACCCGATCGCGTGTACCTGGCTGGACGAGTCTCACCCCTCCTCCCTCACGGCGAGCAGCACAACCACGCGCTCGGTGTCCGGTACGCCGAAACCTACCCAGCGCGCGGCCCTCACTGGACTCGGTATCACCGAGACCTGAACCACGGGAGGGCCTCGGGCCCCGACCTGTCGTCGCTGTGCCGCCCGCTTCCAGCCTCCGCCACCCCGGCGGATCTACCCTTTGCCGAGACCGAGCGCGACGTGCCTTGGGCGGCGGGCGTGCGGTGCGTCATGAACGGGCGGCGTGACGGTGTCGTCCCGCCGGTTATGAGGGAATGGGATGGGTGATGGTGGATCAGGTATCGCGGGCAGAGGTCTTCCGGGCGCTGCACGAGAAGCAGGATGTGTTCGTGGTCGCGAACGCGTGGGACGCGGGATCGGCGCGGCTGCTGACAGGTATGGGGTTCGCGGCGCTGGCGACCACCAGTGGCGGGCTGGCGGCGTCGCTGGGGCGGCCGGACGGGCACAACCGAGTGACCCGGGACGAGGCCCTGGCCAACGCGGCGGTCATCGCTGCCGGTACGAGCCTGCCGGTGACGGCGGACCTGGAGAGCGGCTACGGCCGCACCGACCAGGAGGTGGCGGACACCATCGGCCTTGCGGTGAACGCGGGCCTCGCCGGTGCGTCGGTCGAGGATACGACCGGCGACCCGAGTGCGCCGGTCAGGGACTTGGCAGAGGCGGTCGACCGAGTGACGGCCGCGGCCGAGGCGGCACGATCTGTGTCGTCCGGCTTCGTGCTGACCGCGCGGGCCGACAACTTCCTCTACGGCCGCCAGGACCTTGCGGACACCATCGCCCGGTTGCAGGCGTTCGAAGCGGCCGGGGCCGATGTGCTGTACGCGCCAGGGCTGCCGGACGCGGCCGCGGTTCGGGCGGTCTGCTCGGCGGTCGGCAAGCCGGTCAACGTACTGGCCTCTCCCGCGATGGGCAGCGTGGCGGAGCTGGCGGCGCTGGGGGTACGCAGAGTGAGCCTGGGCTCCGCATTCGCCCGGGCGGCACTGGGCGGCCTCCTGGCGGCGGCGTCAGAGGTGTCCGAGCACGGGACGTTCAGGTTCCTGGCCGACGCGCCGACCTACGCCCAGGTCAACAGCCTGTTCGATTCGGATCGGTAGTCGTCAACCGCACGGCTGGAAACCCCTCGAGCTGAAGTCCCGACCCAGTTTCAGTCAGGTACCCCCCCGACCGCCTGCTCTCCGTCCCCGTCGTTCCTCATCACGGGGAAGGACTCCTCACTCGTGCGTGATGAGGGATCCTTCTCCGTTTCGGGGAACCTGCCTCCGCGGCCGGCGGGTGCGGGACGACCTGGCGACGATGCTGTGTAAGCGGGTGGCGACGAAGATCAAGAAGGCCAAGGCGGAGCTGGAGGAGATCCGGCTGGCCGAGCGGGAGATCGTCGAGTCCCTGATCGGGAACCACCGCACGGTGCTCCAGCATATCGACGAGGGCAGCCCGGCCCAGGAGTCGCTCACGAAGGCCGCGGCCATGACCGCCGAACTCCGCCAGGCATGGAGGGCGGCCTGGACGAGGAGGCGTCGGTGGACGTGGTCGCGACTCGGCTGGAGGGTAGGGTCTCCCCGGCGGTCCTCTCCCTGGCGAAGGCCCAGGTGGTGCAGGCGGGTGAGTTCGGTGAGGTCACCCGCGCGCTGGAGGACTTCGGTGGCTCCGCGAAGCAGTACGAGCAGATCGAGAACATCTCCGCTCACCACGGCTACTTCTGGGCCGGGTGATCCGCACTGTGCAACCGCGGCGTCATCGCCGCCACCGACCCCATAGAGCAGGAGAAGGCGATGAAGTTCAAGGCATTCGCCTGCTCACAAACGCGGTGATCTTCCTCAATGCCCTGGACATCGCGGAGATCGTGCGGCAGCTGCTGGAGGAAGGCTGGGAGATCGGCCCGGAGGACCTGGCGCACATCTCGCCGTACTGACGGAGCACATCAACCGGTTCGGCGAGTGCAGCACTCACGAGCTGGGGATCCAGCCCGAGGCGTACGACCCGAAACTCGGACGACTTCACCCCGCTGCGCGAGCAGGATCTGTGAGGTGAACTTGCTGGTGACGCCCTTCACAGGAGTGGGCCGGTACACCCAGCATCCGGCTGCGAGGGATACCCGCGCTGTTCTGCCAGCGGCAGAACAGCAGCCGGACCGGGTTCGACGATCACTACAGTCCAGAGTCATGACGACGATTACGAGGCGTGTGGTCGAGTATCCGGCCGACGGTTTGACGATGATCGGGCACCTCGCGCTTCCGGCCGGTGTCGACCGCCGGCCCGCGGTGCTGCTCGGGCCGGAGGGGATGGGGCTCAGCGACGTCGAGCGCCGCCGGGCCGATGCTCTCGCCGAGCTGGGATACGTAGCGCTGGCCTTCGACCTTCACGGTGGGCGCTATGTGGGCGACCCCGACGAGATGCTGGCCCGTTGCCTGCCGCTGCTTGCCGATCCCGAGCGGATGCGAGGCATCGGCCACGCGGCGCTTGACGTGTTGCGCACCGAACCGCGGACCGACCCCGACCGGATCGCCGCCGTCGGTTACGGCACCGGGGGCGCCATCGCGCTGGAACTCGGGCGCGATGGCGTCAGCCTGCGCGCGATCGGGACGGTCAACGCAACCACCACGGGCCGACCGGGGGAGGCGGCGCGCATTCGCTGCCCGGTGTGGGCCGGGGTCGGGTCGGAGGACCCGATCATGCCGCCCGCGCAACGGGACGCGTTCACCGCCGAGATGCAGGCCGCGGGCGTCGACTGGCGCCTCACGGTCTACGGCGGCGCCTTGCACGCCTTCCACCACCCGCCGGTCGACCACCCCACGGTCCCCGGCGTCGGCTACCACCCACGGCACGCGCAGCGAGCGTGGCGCGACGTCGTCGACCTGCTCGCCGAGTGCCTGCCCGTGACGGAGAATCTGGGGGTCTGACTCAGGCGAACGCGCTGGCGCCTGGCCGGGGCGGCGTCGGGCGCTGGCAGTCCTCTTCCCTCAAGTCCGCACAACAGAAACGCATTCGGGCAGATGCTGGATTGCGGAGACGTGTGGACAACTGCCACAGCGGATGCCGGATGCCGGATTTACTGTGGCAGGGCCCATACGGTGATCACCGCGACCTGCGGCGGACCAACCCTCTTTCCAGGGTACTGGCCCCGATGCTGGGCGTCGGCGTCAGGACCGGAGTCCCCCATCCTGATCGAGGTCGGCGACGGCAGCACCTTCCCTACCGTCGACGACCTCGCCGCCTACGCCGAGCCGAAGTCCTCTTCGCGATGCTCAGGTATGGCACCTTCTACGAACCGCAGCCGTCGGCCCTCATCGAGGAGGACGACCCGATCGGCCTCGACGTCGAACCCGAGCACCGCGTGGCCGTACTCGCCCTCTGGGTCCATCAGCACCGGCTTGCTCAGTCGACGCCCGATCTCCCGAAGAAAGCCACAGAGCACATCGAGTCGGTCTTGGCCCTGCAACTCCCGTAGGTCAACGTCGAAGTCGACTTCGTCGTCGGCATGGAATCTGAAGACCGCCAACACATCGTCCGTCGGCCAGACCCGCAGGGCCGGGCATTCGGCATCCGCCAGACGGGACAGCACGGCCTCCGCCCGGGGCACCGGGAGCACACTCTCTCCCTCGGAGTACTGGCACTTCCAGCCCTTCTCCGCGACAAGGTCGAGGACCGCCTGCCAGTCCTCCACCGAGGCATTCGGGACACGCACGTCCGGCAACGCCCCCGTCAAGTCCACGTCGAAGAAGTACTCCACGTCATCCCACAGCAGGTCGCTCACGCCGCCATGCTGCCCGGATCGCCGACCCAACGCACACCCGTTTCCCTTGACCAACGACGTAGGGCAACCCTCCCGCGACGTTGCGGCCTTGTCGGAGTGGGTGGCTGTTCTCCGCATTCGCGGGGACGGCCCGCGGATGCGGTCGCTCACCACTGCTGTCACCACCCGGGAGAGGTTGTGGTGGGTGCGTGGGGTGCTGCGGGGTGTGGCGGGGTGGTTCGAGGGCTGTTGTGCCAGGTGGATGGGCATGCCTAGACGGGGTGGTGCGCTTTGCTTCCTGGCCGGTGGGAACGGCTCTCCGTCACGGATGGTGACGCCCTGGATGGCCGGCCGGCTCCCCGCCCGGTACCGCGGGACGCCGGATCAGCCAGCCGTGCCGGTGAGGTGGTAGGTCGTGTCGACCTGGAAGCCCTCCGCCGTCGTGCCCTTGATCTCGAGGACGTACTGACCCGGGACGAGCGGGGTGAGGGCGGACCAGAGGCCCCAGGCGAGATGCGTACGCAGACCCACGCGGAAGGGCGGGGCGACGAACTCGCGGAGGGGGAGTGGGGCGCCGTTGAGGTACGCCTCGGCGCTGGTCACGTCGAGGGAGAGGGGCTTGCGAGAGTGGAGCTTGGTGTGGTGGATGTTGAGCACCGGGAAGAACACGGGGCGCCCGGCCGGAATTTCACAGCGGCGGACCACCCGGCCGCCGTAGGTGCCCGCCAGGAACCACAGGTCGTCCGGCTGCCGCCAAGCGGCGTGTGCGCCGGTCGTGTCGGCCACCGGGCTCACGTCGTCGGGCGCCGACAGGGCCCACTGCCACCAGCGGGCGGCGAGGACGCCGCCTTCCTCATCGGATATCTGCCATGCACTCACGCCGCACACCCTACGGTGCGGCGGTGCCGGAGAGCCCGGGAGGGCCGGTCGCGTGAGACCAGCACCTACACCGGTGCGGCTGCGGCGGCCCGGAGCCGGAGCGGGGACTCAGCCGCAGGGCGACACATGGGTCCACGGACGGAACGCGCCTCGTCCTTCCGGGGAGCCGACATCCGTCCGCCGAAGGCCGGTCCCAGTCCCTCAGGCACCGGTCGCCCGTGAGCTGTGCTCCCACACGGTCGGTCCCGAGGCGCCCCAGGTGAAAGGGCGCCCACCGTGACTGCTCCTCACTCGCGGTGACATGCTCCGGTCCCTGCCGCATTGTGAAAGGCTGGACCACATGATCGAACCGGCGCAGAACCCGGAGCTCTGGGAGTTCCTGGGCTCGCTGCGGGAGGGGGACTTGCTTTCCGGTACCGTCGCGGCCATCGAACCGTTCGGGGTGTTCGTCGCTCTGGACGAAGGTCCCCTGCATCCCTGCTTCCCGGGGGTCGGGTTCCTCACGCTGCCGGAGCTTAGCTGGCGCCATTTCGCCGACGCGTCGCAAGTCGTTCACGTGGGGGAGCGTGTCACCTGCGAGTTCCTGCAGTTCGATACGTACAACGGGGAGGCCAGGCTGTCGCTCAGGGCCACGGAGCCCGATCCCTTCCAGGCGTTCGCCGAGAACGTCGGTCTGGGGCAGGAGCTGACAGGACGGGTCGTCCGGCGGCTTCCGTTCGGTGTCGTCGTGGAGGTCGCCGACGGGATCGAGGGGCTCGTCCACATGAGCGAGCTGGACCCCGATCGGCCCGACCCCGAGGCCGACTTCACCGTAGGTGAAGAGATCGCGGTGGTCGTCACCGAGGTCGACCGGCAGCGCCGAACGATGAGGCTATCCCAGCGGAAGGCAGCGCCCTGACGGAGTGCGGAAGTCGGGCATCGACGACGGATGGCGGTCCATCGGTCCCCCACGCGCCTTTGCATGGCCGGGGGGTCGGCGTCCGTCATGCCCTTGGCTGGGGGGTCCACGTCGGCGATGTGTGTGGTGGCGCGTGCGGTCAGGCCGCCGACGAGGCCGGGTGTGAGGAGGCTGCCTTCGCTTCCTTGACGCCGAAGTGGTTGATGGCCTGGTTCGGGGTTTGAGCTGGAGGGCCTGGACGGATGCGACAGCCCGGCGCCGCCGACTTTCCGTACCTGCAGGGAGGGTCCCCTCGGCTCCCGCGAGCGGGGACGGACCCCCAGGCTGCTGCTCCCCAGGTTCGAGGGCCTCTGCGGCGAAGACTTCCGGACCGGCCGACCGCCGCTGCTCCGGCCCGCGCCCGCGTAGGAGCGGCACGTGTGCTCAGGGCGTCACGTCACTCACGGCGGCGGAACTTTGCCGTGTGGGGAAGACGTTGGCAGGGTGGTACGCGATGATGCGTGTCCGACGACGGACGACATGGCAGAAGCCGGGGTGGCACGAGTGGCGATGTGGGATCGGATCAAGGACCAGGCGACCAGGGGTCTGCAGCAGGCCCAAGGGGCGCGCGGCGGCTCCGGCGGCCACGGGCCGTCCGGCGCACGGTCCGGCGGCGGTTCCAGGGCCGAGCTCGTGAGCGCGCTGAAGTTGCAGCTCACGTCGCTGAAGACAGAGCTGAAGAGCGGCGCTTTCCGGGACGCCAGCATGGCTATGTGCGCGTTGGTGGCCGCGGCCGACGGACGCGTCGACCCGGCCGAGCGTCAGCACGTCGAATCGCTCATCCTCACCAACGACGTCCTTCAGAACTTTCCCGCCGACCAGCTCCGCCAGCGTTTCAACAAGCACGTCGACCAGCTCTCGGTCGGTTTCGTCATCGGCAAGGCTGCGGTGCTTCAGGAGGTCGTCAAGGTGGCGAAGAAGCCCGCCGAGGCGCGGGCCGTCATCCAGACCGGCATCGTGGTCGCGGGTGCGGACGGCTACATCGAGCCTGCCGAGGAGCAGATCATCCGCGAGGCGTGTGCTGCGCTTGGCCTGTCGGCGGCGGAGTTCGGCATCTGACCCGCGCACCTCGGCGAACAGGCGCGCAGCCGGTGTGGGGGTCACGATGGAAGAGGTGGTGGCATCGATGGAATATCCCGAGAGCTACGAGCTCGTCTTCCAGGAGTCGCCAGTAGCTGACGACGTGGTCGTGGTCCGCCGCACGGAGCGCGCCGGGCCGGGTGGTTGCCCGGTCTACGAGGACGATACGGGCATCGTGCGCGCGGAGATCAGCGAGCGCGGAGACGTCCGCATGCTGGCGAGCGGCGGTCACCAGGCCCACGCCTTCCCTGTGACGGCTCGCGCGCGGAGGTAGGAGAGGGCAGGCGAATTCACCCCGCCCGTCGTCGCGCGACCACCGGCCCGCGCTCCGGATCTTGGCTGGCCGGGGTGCCGGTGGAGGCGGAGCGGATCGACCGGGGCCGGTGATCCGGTGGTGAAGGCCGTCCAGTGGCCGCTGCCGAGGGACGGATACACGCTGACTCCCGGTGGCGGGCGGCGCCCTTCCTGTCGGGACCTTCTTCGCAGCGGTCTTCTTTCCTGCTTTGGCATCGGCCTCGACGCCTCTGCTTCCCGTACCTGAGGGGCCGGCCCCGGCGGCCAGGCCCCGCCCGGGACAGTGCCCGCCCTCCCGGCTGTGCGGCCCGACCCGCGGCCTACCTCTCCGTACCAGTGCAGATGATCTTGGCATCGTCAAGGGGCCAGGATGCAGGTCACCCTCGCTCTCGCTGCTGCTCGGGCCTGCGGGGTGGTCTGCACCGCTGCCAAGGACGCTGGCTCCACTGATCCCCGCACGGGGCTGTCTGTTGGGACACATGTGTCGGCTTAACAGTCGCTTCGGTCGCTGCGGGCTACGGAGAGGGAGGCAGGCGGCGATCTTGGAGCGCAGCCGGTCTCCGAAGTCCGTCAGCAAGCAGGTGGTGCGGGGCCAGGTCTCTGGAAGGTGGCCGTGCCGGCCACCGACCGCCAGCAAGGGTGGGCCAGAGATAGGCGAGCAGGACGGTCATCGACGTGGGCTGTCTGTCCGGTGTCCTCGGAGGCGCGACGCGGACAGCCCCTGGGCAATGCGCACGCTGCCTGGGGCAAGGTCGACGGGGCTGTCCGCTCCGAGGGGGAGATCGGGTGAGTGCGAGTGCGAGTGCGAGTGCGAGTGCGAGTGCGAGTGCCGGCCGCGTCGACTCGACCCGAGGTCTCTGACAGTTCCCGTTAGCAGCCCTCGTCGAACTTCATGGCATGCAGTGTCACTGGCTGGCCGTTGAGTTCCGTTCCCGAGGCGGGTGCCTGTGAGCAGACCTGCCAGTTCGACTCGACGAGGATCATTCGATCCGCGCCGGACGCGTCCTTGAGGGTGAGGCTGGTGGAGGAGTCGAGTGCCTCGCGCGCGACCTTGACGGACTTGCCTGTGAAGTTCGGCATCGTCGAGGCGGGGTCCGCGACGTCACCGCCAGCGTCCTTGGCGGGGCAGGTCTCCTCCAGCTTGACGGTGCCGAAGTCGATCTCGGTGGTGTGGGGGTGTCGGCCGGGCTGAGGAGACTGGGAGCAGACCTTCCAGTTCCGGTCGAGGACTTGGTTGCGTCCGCGGCCAAGGGCGTCATGGGAGGTGAGGTAGTAGTAACCGAGCTCCTGAGCCTTGTCCTGCGCGGACTGGAGGCCCATGCCGAAGAAGTTGGGCAGCTGCTCGGCGGCGGGCTTGACCGGTGTGTTGCTGGGTGCGGACGTCGTGACCGGCGGATCGGATGGCGGATCGGGCTGCGGATCGGCCGGTGTAGTGGACGGCGGCTCAGGATCGGGTGACACGGTGGGCGTGGTCTTCGCGACCGGAGCCGAGGGCTTGCCGGCCTTGTCGTCCTGGGAGTCCTCGGGTCCGGCTAGCGCGCCGAAGAGGATGAGGAAGACGCACAACCCACCGACCACCATCGCGACGATGGCGCCGGTGGAGCGCTTCTTCTTCGGGGGGCCGTACGGTCCCGGGGGAGGCGAGTAGGACGGTTGTTGCTGCCCCGGAAACTGCTGGTTCACTGTTCCTCGCTCTGTGTATCTACTGTGGTGAGCGTGTGACCATATCGTGTGGGGTTCGTCGAGTGAATACGCGCGTTCACCTTCGGCGCTCGACGGGTAGCGGCGACCGGTCTGTCCGTCCAGACGGTCGCCGGCGACGGCTGACTGCGTGAGAGCGCTTTTTGTGCGCCCAAGGCGCGAGGTCAGGGGCCGATGCTGACGCCTCCCATTCCGGGCATGATTGCCCGGTTCAATGGGCGAACACCCCGGGGAGGAAGGTCCGTTGCTGAGGGAGAGGTGACTGCGGTTAGCGGAGCGTCGGGGCGGGGGTGCGCACCCAACGGGTGGAGAAGTACCTGCGAGCGAGTCGGGAAGGGGTGGGGTGTCGCCTAGACAGTGGCCGGGCACCACACTGGGCTCCAGGTCGGCCAGGCGCGTTCCTGTACCCCATCCCACCGCGACCGTTCAGGCCGAAGATCCTGTTGCGCCTGCGGGGATGGTTCCGACCGTACGCAGACGGCCGTCGTGACCAGCTGTTCTCCGATCGCGTGGGAATGGTCCCAGATGGCGGCTTGCACTCGATCGGTGTGGTGTCCGCGCGCACCGGTCGTGGGAGGAGGACTACCGGACCCGCATCCGGAAGACAGCCGCGCGAACGGCCGTGGACGACCTCCACGACGAGATACGCCGGGCCGTGGCCGTTCGCGGGCAGATCTTCGCTATGCACTTGGTGCGGCAGAAGGTTGCGGTGCTGGCTCACGCAAAGGTCGTCGAAAACGTCGATGCTCTGCGGCGCGGCTCGGCACCGGTCCATCTTGTGGCTGGTTCCACCAAGGCTCTGATCCATCTACGAGAGTGCGCTGGAGGCTCACGGCATGAGCCGCCCCTACAGACCTCGCCCGTAGAAGCCGGCGTGCCGGATCCTATTCTCGCGACGCGCCTCCCGGGTGCGCTCAGATGGTCCCTGTGGCGAAGCCGAGGCCCCGTACGCCATCTCATGCGTTCCGTTCCCGCGCTGGTGGCCCCAGCCGCGCTCAAAGCTCAGCCGATCTCGAACTGCTCCCTCAGCGATCCGCTGGCGAACCGGCAGCGGATCCCACGGCGACGGGTTCACGAACTGCTGCAGAGACCGCATGCTCCCGTCCGGCAGCCGCCCGGTCATTGGCTGGACCGACTTGCGCCGGCGGTCCAGCATCAGACCCGCAGATGCCCCCCGCCCCACCGCCGCTGATCCCGCCGCGACAACGAGCCGAACACATCGGCAACGAACTCCGAAAGATCATCCCGGAGGCGTTTCACCTCCCCAACCTCCTAGTTAGACCTCGTACGAACGTACGAGGCGGGCGAGTTGCCGGCCCGCCATGTGTAGTGGCTCCTCGCTGCGGTTGACCTGGGCGGTGACTTCGGCACCTTCCAGGGTGGAGATGACGGTGGTCGCCAGTTCCTGGGCGCTCTGGGAGGGGAAGCCGCAGCGCAGCAGCTTGTCGCGGACCAGGTGCTCCCAGCCGCGCAGTGCGTCGGCGCATGCCTGCTGGATCTCCGAGTCGGTGCCGAGCGTCTCGAGGGCCGCTGCGGTCACGGGGCAGCCGTCGATCCAGCCCGACTCGCGCAGCTCGTCGGCGAGTTGCCGGGCGCAGGCCATCACGGCCTCGGCCGGGTCCTCCTCGCTGTCCAGTGCCTTCCGCAGGAGCGTCGCGAATTCCTCGGTGCCGTGCTTGATCGCGGCGACGGCGACAGCCTCCTTGCCGCCTGGGAAGAAGTGGTAGACGGAGCCGAGGGTGGCCTGCGCCTCCTGGGCGATCTGCTTGATTCCCGTGCCGACATAGCCCTGCCGCTGCAGGAGGCGTGCTGCGGCGACGACGATCCGGTCCCGTGTGCTGGTTTGCATGCAGCCACCGTATCGACCTCTTGGGTAGAGCGCTCGTTCTAGAGCTGTGATACGTTCTCACCACGCGCTAAATAGAGCGCTCGTTTTAGTGAGGAATGGAGATCTCATCATGAGCAGCACCCAGCAGTCGGTCACCGTCATCGGCCTCGGCCCCATGGGCCAGGCCATGGCCGGTGCCTTCCTCGACCGCGGTTACGACGTCACCGTCTGGAACCGCACCGCGTCGCGCGCGGACGACCTGGTCGCGCGCGGGGCGGTGCTCGCACCGAACGTGGAGCAGGCCCTTGCCGCCAATGAGCTGGTGATCCTCAGCCTCACGGACTACGCCGCCATGTACGCCACGCTCGAGCCCGCCACGGCCGCGCTGGCCGGCCGGATCCTGGTGAATCTCAGCTCGGACACGCCCGAGAAGGCCCGGGCCGCGGCCGGCTGGGCGGCCGAGCGGGGTGCCGTTCAGCTGACCGGCGGCGTCACCGTGCCGCCCTCCGGGATCGGGCAGGCCGAATCGTCGACCTTCTACAGCGGCCCGCGTCAGGTCTTCGACCAGCACCGGCCCGCGCTCGAAGTCATCACGGGGCGGGCCGACCACCGGGGAGAGGACCCCGGGCTCGCCGCGCTCATGTACCAGATCGGCATGGTCATGTTCTGGACCTCCATGCTGAGCTACTGGCAGGCCATCGCCCTCGCCGACGCCAACGGACTGACGGCGGCGGACATCCTGCCGCACGCCGTGGAGACCGCGAACTCGCTGCCGGGATTCTTCTCCTTCTACGCCGATCGCATCGATGCCGGCCGGCACATCGGAGACGTGGACCGCCTCGCCATGGGCATGGCCAGCGTCGAGCACGTCCTGCACACCAACGCCGACGCGGGAGTCGACACCACGCTTCCGACCGCGGTCGTCGAGCTCTTCCGGCGCGGCATGGACGCCGGTCACGCCGCGGACAGTTTCTCCACTCTGATGGAGTTGATGAAGAAGGCGGAGGCGTAACGGCACCTGCCCGACGAGCGACTTACCGCGCCGGACATGATCAGCAGAGGTGATCTGGCCGACGAACAGCGGGCCATGCTGGACGCGCTGCTGCCGGTGAGTGGCAATCGGTGCGGCCGATGGCGCAGTCACCACCAGGAGATCAACGGAATCGATCACGGGCTGGGCGCCGGAGTGCAGTGGCGTGAACTGCTCCAGCGGTTCCCGCCCGTGGCAAACCGCCTACCAGCGCCACCCGCTGTGGTCGGCGGACGGCACCTGGGCCAGGCTGTTCGCCCGGCGCCGACCGGCGGCCGGCGGCCCCGGATCGTCGACGAAGCGAGTCCCTCCGCGCGGCGTTTTAGGGCCCATGCCTGTCGCGCCCGCGCCCGCTTCGCGCACTGGACTCGCGTCGCCCGTTGGGTACGGACTCCGAGCCGGAGGAACTGCTGGGGCTGGTAGAGGCCGCCGACCTCCTCCTGCCCCTGGAGCCGGAGCGGACGCCCCCAACCCTCCCGCCCGACCCGGTGACAGCCGAGACTGTCGTGCCCGGTGCGTCCACCGGCCCCGACGAGGACGACGGCGGGACCGAGGCAAGGTGGGTGCTGGACTGAAACCAGAACCGTGCCGGCGTCGCACGCGCGGCTGACATCAGCTGGGTGCGATGTGCCGGGTTGGCACCAGTGACGGTCTGTCAGGGCGGGGTGCTTTCGCTGGTCGGGTGGTCAGGGAGGGCGGGGATTCTTCCGAGGGCCGTGCGGCGGCACCGTGGTCGGTGGCCGACCTTGAGTGGGCGCAAGGGGCGTGGGATGGGGGAGTGGAGGACCAGGGTGCCGTCCGTGGCGACGGTGGGTTGCCTGTTGCCCCGAGGATCACACGGCGGCCTCAAGCCAGTTCGGGAGCCGTCTACCGGAAGGCTGCTTCCCGCGCCCTCAGGGATGGCCCCAGCCGGGGGGCACCGGAAAGCCTTGCTCCCTGCTCCCGTGGGGATGGTCTGCAGCGCTCGTACGCTCAATTTGTGGTCGACGGGCGGTTCCCCGTGTTCTTGGAGGATGGGGTCCTGCGGGGCTTCGCGGGAAGTCGGGCGGGCCGGAGCGCTGTGACTGCTTCTCCATGAGTCTCGTCAACCCAGTGAGCCGTAAGGTGCGGCCCATGGATTCTTTGATCGCTGCCATCCGAGAACAGGACGAAGCTGCCCGTTTTCTCGCTTGGCCGGGTGACTTCGACCTGGACCGAGGCGACCACGGCGAAGAAGTCCACCTCGCCTCGGGTGCGGCGCTCGAGAGTTTCGCGGGCGACGGCGCTGGGGGCACGTACTTCTTCTGCGGTGAAGGTGGGGAGGACCGTCCCGTCCTCTTTGCCGACTCCGAAGGAGGTGCGGCCCTGGTTGCGATCGGCCTGCCCGAGCTCCTGCGGCTGCTGCTGGTCGTCCCTTGGTGGCGCGACTGCCAAGCGTTCACGGACGAGGAGAGCCGCGCGCTCGCGGTCGCGTACCTGGAGGACATGCCGGATCTCGTGGCCCGGAGAGAGCGTGCCGCGGCAGCCCTGGGTCTCGACCTGCTCTCCCAGGCAGACGTGTTGGCCCGCTTGCGGGAGGTAGCTGTGCGGATGGGCGAGAACTTCGTCCTCATCCTCACGTCGGAGGGCCACCCCTACGCGCCTCTCATCAGGAACTGAGGCGCACCGCGGCAGCAAGTACGGGCTGTTCCAGGCACGAGGTATCAGCCCACGACGAGACCGCGCTGAGGTGGTAGGACGTCGATGGTTCTCTGGCCGCGAATGAGGGCCCACAGGACGTCGAGGTGCGCGGCGGACGATGGCGAGGATCGCCTGCTTGTGGCTCTCGCCCTCGGACCGTTCGCGGTCGTAGAAAGTCTTCGAGGCTGGACAGAAGTGGGCGGCGAAGTGAGCGGAGAGGTAGAAGACGAGTAATGGCGGGCATCGGTAGGGGTGTGGCCGGCGTACGTTGACACTGATGCGGCCTGAGCCCTCTGGGCCGGGGTGAGACAAGCGGCTCCGGCGAGGCACCCCGCAGTCCAGAAGGCATCCATGTCGTCCCAGGTGCAGGCGATGAACTCCGCCTCCAGCGAAGGACCCATCCCGGGCATGCTGACGATCACTTCCGTGTCGCGATGCTTACGGAAGAAGGGCAGCGATCCTCAGGTCGATCCTGGAGATCTCCTCGTCCAGGGCCACCACGGCCTTGACCAGGGCTTGGACCTATCCGTCGCAGGGCAGCTTGAGTCTGGTAGCTGGTCAGCAGCACGAGAGCACCCTTGGACGCGGTGTAGTCGAACGCCCGCTCCAGACTGGGGAAGTACTCCAGCAGCTGAGCCGCATGCGGTTGATGGCTCGCATGCGGTTGGCTGCTAGGTCGTAGCGGCGAGCGGTGAGTATCTTCAGGTCCAACGGGAGCCGATCCCCATCATGCGGAGGCTGCAGGCCACGGGTCATTTTGAGCCAGCGCGAGGGCGTTGCCGATCGGTTCCAACAGTCCAGCCTCGTTGTTCGGTACTCGGGGTGGGAGCACCATCGTCCCGACTGTGTCGATCACCGTGCAGTGGTGCCCGGGCTCGCCGGCGTCTGTCGCCGTCCAGAGCTCGGGCACCCGAGTCTCCTTTGTCGATCGGTTGACTGGCCCTGCAGACGACCACGCGGACGTGTCCTTGGGAAGTGATCTCTGTTCGCTCATCCCCATGAGCGGCCGTGTTGTCGCGGGGCGCTGGGTGGCCTATCAGTCAAAGCCACACGTGCGGTATGAGTGCTTTCAGCCGTACGCCCAGGCACCTGGGCCACCCGATCGTACGAAGGACCGGAATTTACCCGTCAACAAGATAATGGGCGCGACTGAGTGCGAGCCCTGGCGTGCGGGAGCGAGTGGGCCGACTCGACCCGGTGCGGTACGAGTGCGAGTGCCCGCCCGCTGCGATGTCTCGGATCCGGGGCCGAAGCCCGGGGCGGCTCGTGCCTGGGCATCGCTCGATTGCGGTGAGTACTCTCCTTAGATGGCTGCGACTTTCGATGAAGCTGTCCGTGCCCGGCTGCTGGCTCCCAACATCTGGTACGTGGGCACTGTGTTCGCTGATGGGGCGCCGCAGGTCAGCCCGATGTGGGTGGATCTGGAGGGGGAGGGGGAGCTGACCTTCAACACGTCGGTGGGGAGGGTGAAGGAGGAGAACCTGCGCCGCGACCCCCGTGTCTATCTCTCGCATGCGGATGCCAGCGACCCCTTCGACCGAGTGCAGATCAGTGGCGTGGTGGCCCGCTTCATCGAGGGCGCAGAGGCGCACGACCGGATGGACCGGTTGGCCCGCAAGTACCTGGGCAGCGACTATGAGTGGGTCATGCCGGGGGAACAGCGGGTCGCGGTGATCGTGCGCCCGGTAAAGGTGCGGCACATCGTCGGGGTGGAGCGGTTCAGGCCCGGTGGCCCTGTCCCGGCTCCCTGATCGACCGGCACACCCATCGTGCGAGTCGCCGCCGCCAGCAGCTTCACCTGCATCCCACGTCCGCGGGGATGCTCCGCGGCGGCGCTTTCCTTCGCGGTCGACCTGGCTGGCTCCCTGTACAGGTGGGGATGGTCCCACCCTCCGCAGCAACGGGCCCAGCGCGATCAACTGCCTCCCGCACGCGCGGGGATGGACCCGGCGGTTTGCCCTGCCCGACGCCCGACTTGCCCGCAGCCACCAGCTCCCTGGCGAGTGGCTGCGCCGGCAATGCCGTGCCAAGGGCGATCCCACTCACCTGGTCGCCGCCCACACGCTCTTCGCGGCTCATAGGGCCCGCGCTGGCTTTGATCACGAGTCGCGGTTCTGGCCCAGGTTCTGTGACGCGCCCACGCTGAGTGACGGCTGAGCTTCTCCGGGCAGTGCGTGAAGTCGCCCGAAATTAGACCGTGGTCAAGGCAGCTGGGCTGACAGTTCGGGTCTGTGGAAGAGATCGTGTCCCAGTTGAAGGAGCTGTTGTTCCCGTCGATCGCGGACGTCGCGGTGTTGTCGGTGGACGTGAGCATCGCGATAGTGCGGGTCGACACGGAATGCACTGCAAACGGTGCCGCTGGCCCTGCGTGCGGGGTCTGGTCGAGCCGGGTTCATGGTTCCTACCTGCGGTTTCCGGCTGATGTGCCCAGCGCCGGACGAAGCGTTGTTCTCCAGCTGAGGGTCCGCCGGTTTGCCTGCCGGAACTCGGCATGCACCTGCCGCACCTTCGTCGAGCAGGTACCCGGCCTGACCCGTCGGCACCGTCAGCGGACCGAGCGGCTGCGCGCGACGCTGGCCGCGGTCGGTCTCACCCTGGCGGGCCGCGCCGGCGCCCGCCTGAGCTCCGCGCTCGGGGTTTGCGTCAGCCGGAGCACCGCCCTGCGCCTGGTCGACGCCCTGCCCGAGCCTGAAGTGCCCGCCCCGCGTGTGGTCGGCGTTGACGAGTACGCCACCCGCAAGGGCCGCCACTACGGCACCGTTCTCGTCGACGCCGAGACCCGCCGCCCTGTCGACCTGCTGCCCGACCGGGAGGCATCGAGCCTGGCGGCCTGGCTCGCCGATCGGCCCGGCGTTGAGGTTGTGTGCCGGGACCGGGCGCCGTTCTTCGCCGAGGGCGCCACCGCCGGTGCACCGCAGGCCGTCCAGGTCGCGGACCGGTGGCACCTCTGGCACAACCTCAGCGAGGCCACCGAGCGGAGCGTCGCCCAGCACCGTCGCTGCCTCCGCGCGCTGGCTTCCACGGTTCCCGCACCCGCTCTCCAACCCGAGGCCGTCCCGGCAGCGGACTCGCACGGTCCTCCTTGGCCGCGCGGGCACCGATTCGCCGACCGGACCCGGGCCCGGCATGCCTCCGTCCACGCCCTGCTGACAGCGGGACACAGCCGTCGCTCGGTCCAGCGGCAACTCGGGGATGACCTACCGCACCGTCAAGCAGCTCGCAGACGCCGCGATGCCGGAGGAGCTGTTCACTGGTCAGTGGCAGAACCGGCCCTCCGTCCTCGACGACTACAAGCCCTATCTGGACGACCGCTGGAGCGAGGGCTGCACCAACGCCTGGAAGCTGTAGGAGGAGATCGTGCCACTCGGCTACAAGGGGAGCTACAAGCGCGTTCGCGCCTACCTGCACGACTAACGCACCTCACCGCAGCCGGTGACCGCCCGGCCGCCCACGCCCCGAACCGTCGCCGGATGGATCCTCCGCCGTCCGGACACCCTCACCGAACCCGAGCAACTCCAACTCAAGGCCGTCCGGACGCACTGCCCCGAAATCGACGCCCTCACCAGGCACGTCCGCTCCTTCGCGACCATGCTCACCGAGCGCCAGGGCGAGCGCCTGCCCGACTGGCTCGACGCCGTCCGGCAAGACGACCTGCCCAGCCTCCACACCCTCGCCGCAGGCATCGGCCGCGACCGCGACGCCGTCATCGCCGGCCTGACCCCGCCATGGAGCTCAAGTGCTGTCGAAGGCCATGTCAACCGGATCAAAATGCGCAAGCGCCAGATGTTCGGCCGCGCTGGTTTCTCGCTGCTGCGCGAGCGAGTCCTCCTCACTTCGTGAGGACAGCCGCTGCTGTCAGCACCTCAACGGTTCACGGCTCTGCGAATGGTCACCACGGACAAGATCGGGTCGGTAGGCGGCACCAGTTCCCTGGAGGAGACCTCTACAAGGTGCGCCGGAGCACCGCCATGTTGCAAGGCGGTCACGTACTCGACGATCTGAGCGTGGGAGAGCACGGGCACTCTTTGGCGCAGGGTGTGCATGGCATGAACTCTCCCACGAGCGCCTGCCACCGCCCGGACCTCATCGTGCAGATCGTCCACTGCGGTCCGCGTGACCTGCCTTCGAACGCGGACTCGGTAGTCCGCCTCCCACGCGTCCGTTACCGCGGAGACGACACCGATCTGATGCAGGCTCCCGTCGACGCGGTCAACAAGGTACGGCCCATTCCCAGCCAGTGCGAAGTCTGGGTTACGGGTGCGCAGGTACTCCTCAGATGTCCAGAAAATGATCCATACCAGCTCATGCTGCTCTACATGCGACACAGCCATGCGCATCGGGACAAGCCCAAGCGACAGCTCGCGCTGGTAGTCGCGTTCCAGTTCTTCCTCAACGATCTGAACCGCGGCATCTCGTTCAATCACTTTGGCAGCATCTCGTACGGCCCGGATGGCTACCACCAAGTTTCCTGCTCGCTTCACGTCTTGCCAGACCGCAGCGGACGCAACTGAACGCCGCCAACACTGCTGACTCTCCGCGCTAAGTGGTAACCCCGACAATCACTCACGGTGACCCCGTCACAGAACCTGAGCCAGAACCCGAGTTTCGACGTCACTGGGGTGCTTGCCAGGCCAGCATCGGGAGTGCTCCTGGTGAAAGGCCCTGGTCATGCCGCAGATGTCGAAGGTCGCGCTGTACGCCGCGATCCGGCGCGACCACCGAGACTGCATGACGATGCGGGAGATCTCGCGCAAGTACAACGTGCCGTGGCGGACGATCAGGAAGGCTGTGGACTCGGTCTGGCCGGAGCCGAGGAAGAAGCTCCCGCCGCGAGCGACCGCACTGGACCCGTACGCGGCGGTGGTCGACGGGATTCTGCGGGCGGACCTGGACGCGCCGCGCAAGCAGCGGCACACGGTCACCCGGATCTTCCACCGGCTGGTCGAGGAGCATGACGCCGAGGTCTCCTACCAGCAGGTCCGCCGCTATGTGGCTGACCGCAAGCCGCAGATCCTGGTGAAGTCGGGCAAGGCTCCGATCGAGGCGTTCGTCCCGCAGACCCACCAGCCCGGCATGGAGGCCGAGGTCGACTTCGGCGACGTGACCGTGAAGCTCGCTGGCGAGCTGGTGACCTGCTACTTGTTCTCCTTCCGCCTGTCCTACTCGGGCAAGGCCGTCCACCGCGTCTTCGCGTCCTGCGGGCAGGAGGCGTTCTTCGAAGGCCACGTCCACGCCCTGCGGACGCTGGGCGGGGTTCCGCGGAGCAAGGTCCGTTACGACAACCTGAAGGCCGCCGTTGCCCAGGTGTTGGGGCTGAGCCGGCCACGGGTGGAGGCCGACCGGTGGATCGCCTTCAGGTCACACTTCGGGATCGAGAGCTTCTACTGTCGGCCCGGCATCGAGGGCGCCCACGAGAAGGGCGGCGTCGGGGGCCAGATCGGCTGCTTCCGCCGCAACCACTTCGTTCCGGTGCCAGAGGTTGATTCGCTGGCGGAGCTGAACGAGCTGGTCGAGCAGTGGGACCGGCACGACGGCCGCGGATGAGAAGCAGCTGAACAAGACCATCGCCCGCTACGGCCGTGTCGACCTGCTCTGCATCGACGAGCTCGGCTACATGGAACTCGACCGTCACGGCGCCGAGCTCCTCTTCCAAGTGCTGACCGAGCGCGAGGAGAAGAACAGCGTCGCCATCGCCTCGAACGAGTCCTTCGGCGGCTGGACCAAGACCTTCACCGACCCCCGCCTCTGCGCGGCCATCGTCGATCGCCTCACCTTCAACGGCACCATCATCGAGACCGGAACCGACTCCTACCGCCTCGCCTCCACGCGGGCGCGGGCCGGGGAACCGGCGAAGGCCGGCTGACCGCTGCGAGCACCTACTCGACGGCCCTGCGCCCGGAGGGCGAAGGGCCGTCACCGCTGATGAGGATCCGCACGCGCGTCCTCACCGGCCTAACGCCACATATCCGCACCGTCGCGCCCACTCGGGTCCATCGTCAACAGGTCCTCGTGAAGACCTGAGAGGGGACGGCCAGTGGGACCTCCGTCCTCGCCAGACTCCATGACGGCCCAGCCGACATCGACCCCCGACACGTTCACGTCCCCGCCCCGGTCGAGCTCGTCCACCGCGGCAAACACCGCTTCATAGGCGATCGCCCGAGCCAGCAGCACCAAGTCGTCTCGGTCTTCCCCCGCGTCCAACAGGCGCCGGGCCGCGGCCACCTGTTCCAGAGCTCCTGGGTCAGCCCAGCCATCGATCGCGCCTCGCCACAGCACGAACCGCGCCAGCTGCGGCTGGTTCTCATCGATCTCAGACCGCACCCAATCCGGTGCGTCAGCCACACCAAGGGCCTCGAACTGCGTCCGAAGCGACTCTGCCGCTGCTCGCTTCGACGATGCCAGTCCGGACAACCACGACTGCCACATCGCCTCGACATCATTCATCGCACCAGGATGCCTCACCGAACGCCAGCACCGTCAAGATCAACAATTGACGCAGATCCCGATCCTCATCGCCGTCGAACGACGCCATTTTTGGTGAGCATCCGTAACACCCAAGATCGCCAACTGCTGCTCCAACCGCTGATCAATCGCTGCTACTTCACTTGAACGAAGCCATTTGCGACAGTCCACCCGGTTTGACGCCGTCGCTGCACGCGGTGGGGGAGGAATCGGCCTCGGTTACTGCCCCCGCCGTTGCGGACCCATCACCGGGGTCGGTCTCCTCAGAGTCAGGTTCTCGCGTCGCCTCCCGAGCGGTGTGTCAGCGGCATGCCGTTGGCGCCATCATGAGCGCATTCAAAGATGTGCGACGATCACGACGTGGCCATACCTGCCCCTCCACCGTCCGACGTACCGCGTTCGCCCATGCATCCCGCCTCGGCCACGTCCGTTCTGGCGGCGTTGCTGGAGCGCTCGCTGGACCAGATGACGGAGGCTGCAGCTGATGTCCGCCTGTTCGACCGGGAAGCCATTCGTGCGGCGTCGGATGTGTGGGACAACAATGTGTTTCCGCTGTTCTGGGCCGCAAGCACGTCTGACGCCGGTGAGCGCGAGCGGCGGGCGAGGACCGTACTGGAGTGGATGGCCGGTCTTGGCGAGCGGCGGCGCGGGTGGATGATCGAGCAGGCCGCGATCGCCGGGTACGACATCGAAGTGCTTCTGCCACCAGCCAAGCCGCACACGCGAGGCCGCGACTATCGCGGATACGTCACGGCACCGCAATGCCGGCTTACGCACCAGAACGTGGATGAGCTGGTCCCCGACTACGATCTGGCGACGGCGTCCGTCCGCCATCTGCGGGTGGAGCGTGCTGGCTCTCGCCTTGCTGGCTTCCTCCAACTGGTCGCTGATCGCACGTTCGCTGTCGATGAGCCCGCGCCGCCCGCCCTGCTGGACGTGTGGTTGGATGACGTCACCGACATGGCCTTCGACCTTTCCGACGCACGGGGAGTAGTCCTGGACGCCGGAGTACGGGAGATCGGGATTTCCCTGGGTTTGGGCGGTCGGCTCCGCGCCGCCGGTGGCGAGTACCGTCTGGACGACCGTGCATGGCACCTGTCGACCGCCGGTCGACGCGTGGACGCGGCCACCCCGCCCCGCACCAGCCGGTCGGGGTGCCCGAGTCGGCCGCCAGGCGGAGACCTGAGCCCTGACGCGCACGCTGCCGCGGTGCTGCTGCGCGACGCCATGCTGGAGCTCCGCTCGGTACGCTACGCCGCCCGCGCGGATCATGTCCCCGTGCTGAAACTGTGCCGAGCCTTTTCAGGAGCCGGTGAGGCGATCTTGGCCGCGGGAGCGCAACGCGGCGCCCGCCACCGTGACGCGGCTTTTCGGGACGTGATTCGAACCTGGGCGGAGCAAGGAGGCCCGGGCGTCACCCGCTGGTTCTCTGCCATCCTCAGGGAACGAGCAGGCCGTTCGGACATCATCGAGGCACCACGGGCTCCTGAACGAAGGCCGCCCTCCCTTACCGACGGCTCACCCTCGTCCGGTCCGCCTTCGCAGGCAGTTCTCATCATGGCCGCCTGGACAGCGCCACACCTCGACTACCGGACAGAGCGTCCGGCCGCCGCGCAGCTCCAACTCGCCCTGCCGCCCCGCGCCCACGAGGACCCTGCCGGACCTTGGCGACTGCGCACTGTGGGCTGCACCGAGCCGAATTCCTTCCGCCTCCACACCGGCGCGTTCCATGGGCCCGGCCCGTTCGTCCAGGCAGGGAAGCCCACGGCTTCCTCCAGCCTCGACTTGCACCGGGGCGCCCTACTCGTCGCGACCGAAGACGGCTGGAGCGCGTCTGCGAGCTGATTCCTACTCGCCGCCATCCGTTGCGTACCAGTCGCAGCGCGTGTGGGCTGGCCCACGGGACAGGGGACACCGGACGGGGGCGTTGTTACAGACGGGCTGTTCATGGGCGGGGATTCGCGCGCGAGGACGTAGGGCACGATCGAATTTGGACCGCTGCCGCCGCGCTCCGTATGGGGGCTACGATGCCAATTCTCTCCTCAGTGGATCTACCTTCCCGTAGATTTCACCGTCACCGTCACCGTCACCGTCACCGTGGTCGCCCCGTTCTTCGGCGGTGGCGACGGCTTCTACCTCTGTTCGGTGGCGCGCCGAAGGGCGTGCCGAAGGATTCGTACGGCGACAGCGTGCTGCTGCCCCCCCCGCACCAATACCAGCTGGAACTGATCGGCACACCCGAGCAGTGGCGGGAGCGACCAGGCTTTGTTCTGAGGCGGGCCATCGCGGAAATCTCTCAAGACCCTGACGGGACGATCTCGCTTCGCGTCAGTGCCTACCCCGAAGTGGGGCTCGCGGGGCTCGATGAGCTGGCGAGTGAGCTGGGGTGGCGTCTCGACCGTGGGCGTCTGCGGTTCCAGGTAGTGGCCCTCCATCCGGTGTCCGCGCCTCATTGACGCTCGGCGAGACCGACGACCACACACTGCTGACCTGCAACTACTGAACTTGATTGGGTGATGTCGGCGCCGTTCGCCTGACGGCGGCCGCTCGCCTCCGGTAGCCCTGGTCCGTGCGTTACACGCAGGGCGGCGGGTTGACTGACGCTGGGAGGGCCGCGCGGGAGCGGATCCGGCGGCAGGCCGTTGAACGCTTCGAGCGCAGCGCGGCAGCGATCTAAGTGACACTGGCCGCCGCGCGTTACTGGCTGCAGACGCACCCTTGATTACGAACGACCAGCGCCCAACGGGCTCCGCGACACCGCCGACTTTCACGAGTTCAGGTTCAGTAGCCAGGGTGAAGGGGGCCCGCCGAGCGACTGCCGTGGCTCCTCGATCGCTGCTCTGGATCAGACGGACTCACGACCTAGTCCGCCGGTTGTCGCCATGCAACGAAGGCCGCATCGCCGATGCCAGATCCTTGCCAGAGCCGCCGAAGTGCACAGGTGAGTTCGGGTGAACGTGCCTGCAGGCGCTCCACCTTCGGTCATGGACCCCGTGCCGCGTCTTGAACAGGAGCTGGCTTCCAGCACGGTGTCCGGACAGGCTCTTGGGCGAGATCGAGCACGTATACGCCCTCTACTTCGTCACCGTCCTGAAGACGGTCGGTATCTCCTGCAGTGAGGTCTCGGAGTCGGCAGGCAGGCCCTGGGCCTGCGGCCGTCCGGAACTTGCCCGGACTGCCGGCGGATCGCGCGGAGGTATCGGCTTGGGTGTCGTCTGTTGTGTCCCGCCCCGGGTTCGGGGGTCCGGCCGATAGCGTTTCCCGTGGGGGTTCGGCGTGTGAGAGCGGAAGGTGACGGGATGTCGGACGCAGCGAAGCGGCGTATCTTCACGATGCTGGATGTCGACGGTGACGGCGTGATCACCGAGACCGAGTACCTTGCCCGGGTCGACCGGGCAGCCACCGCCTGCGAGCGCGACTCCGACCATCCCCTGGTCGCCGTGGCTCGCGCGGCCCACCGGGAGGTCTTCCGGCAGATGGATGCCGACGCCGACGGTGGTGTCACCTTCGAGGAGTACCGATCCTGGGCCGGGCACGATGCCTTCGAGAAGTCCTGCCGGCCCGCCCTCGGCTCCCTCTTCGACCTTGCCGACCATGACGGTGACGGGCGGGTGACCCGCACCGAGTTCACCCGGCTGCGCGCGGCGACCGGCAACAGCGCCGAGGGAGCCGATACCGCCTTCACCGCCCTCGACACCGACAACAGCGGCACCGTGGAACGGTCCGTCTACCTGGCCGCGATCCACGACTTCCTCACCATCGGCCAGTCCCCCATGACTGACGCCTACCCCGCCGACCACACCGGCGCCCAGGAACCCGCCATCCCCTGACCTACGGCAGCCACCGAGGGTGCGCGGCGCAGATTGCGACGCCATCACCAGGGCGGACACCGAGTACCGACATCCCGTGTGTGGTGCAGCAGCAACGCCTTGTGTCCGGCAGTCAGTGCATCGGCGGCGGCGCGAGTCCGTAGGGACTGTGGGTGCCGCTCCGATCTCGCTCGCGTTCGGTGGGGGCTGAGCGTCATGCCGGGGGCGGGTGAGTTTGGTGGCTACGGTGTCGAGGATCCAGTTCAGGCCGGTGGTGAAGGATGTCTTGGCGTCCACGTCGGTGCCGTCGTACACGGCCTTGGCCAGTGCGGGGAAGCGGCCCGTGGCCAGCATGTTCGTCTGGTGGGGGCCGTGGGCGCGCCGCCAGTCGTGCTCGCCCACAAACCCCGCCTGCGCGCCGTCGCGGACCGGGGGTTCGGCGCGCCGCTGGACACGGTCCTGCCGGCGGTCACTTGCTCCGTCCGTCCAGTCCACCTTCCTCTCCGGCCGGCTGCACGGCGAGCACGGCGGCGTCGGCAACGGCTGGTACGGCCGGGAGATGGGCGAGGTCGCGTTCTGGCGGCAGTACCACGCCCTCGTCCGGGACGGGCAGGAGAAGGCAGGCTTGCGCCCCGCGCGCCGGGGGGCTCGTAGCCGTCTTCGACCTCGCCGAGCCGCTGGTCATGGCGAGGGTGGCCCTCGCCATGGCCAAGTTCAAACTCGGCGTACGCACCGCCATGTCCGTCGCCCCTACCGCCCCGTCCTGCGTCCGACGCAGCCACGGCCGCCTCCCGGACGACCCCGAAGGCGTCCCCGTCCTGCTCTGCTCCACCCCCACCCACGCCGGCACCCGCACCTGCTTCCACTCCACCGAGATCAAGGAACTGCTCCTCGCCTGCCTGGACGCCCCGACGCTGGCATGGCCCCGACCCACGTCTCCCGTCCCGCCGGGGGTGGGAGGTCCGGCTGTTGCCGACCCCTACGGGGACGGGTTTCTCACGTCCGCAGACCTCGGAGGCTGTTGCGGGCGAGCCCTGCTTGGCGTCAGGTCCGGAACGGGGGATGGAGAACTCTCGGATCCCGGTCGTCGGTGTTGGCTGCGGCCATCGTGGACGCTGTCTCGGCATCGATGACCGTCGTGGGGGCGTATAGCGTCTTGTCGTGCCAGCGGGGCGGGTGGGGTCGCCGTTCCGTGCGGTGCTCGGTGATCCACCGTACGGCTCTGGACACGGCCAGAGCGGCGTCATGAGGGGTGGTGGTGTGGAGAATCTGGATGCCGTAGGCGGTCTCCTCCAGGGTGCTCTGCCACACCCCCCAGGAGCCGTCGGGGCGTTGGCGGTCGATGGCCCAGCGGCCGGCTCGGCGCAGTGCCGAGCGGTGGGCGGGGTGAGGGGAGCGGGCGAGGGCTCGGCAGACGCGGCTGGTGGCGTACAGGGGTGAGGCGTGCCACTTGTCCGTCCAGTGTCCTTCGGGGAGTTGCTGTCGCGTGAGCCAGTCCGCGGTGCTTCGTACGGCCGGGTCGGAGCAGGGGTCGGGCACCGAGTCCCACAGGGCGGTCAGCACGTGCGCGTTGGCGGAGACGGATCCGGTTGCCTCGCCGATGTAGCAGGCGAAGTGGTCGCCGGTGGCGAAGGGCGTCAGGGTGCCTGGGTCGGCGTCCAGTCCCAGGGCGGTGGCGACGTGGACCATGAGCGCGGTGTCGTCGGCGTCGGGGGCGAGGCCGGGCGCGCCGGGTATGGGGGCACGCCGCGGCAGGGGCAGGACCAGTTGGCGGGCGACCGGGTTGCCCGGGGTGATCAGGCCCGCGCGCAGCAGCGCGGCCAGGACCCAGAGGCGTTCGAAGGTGGCGAGTGGAGCGGCCTCGGGGAAGAGGTGACCGTAGCGCTGGCCGGCCGCGATGAGGGCGGCGCGGGCGTCTCCGGGGTGGGGGGAGACGGCCAGCCATGCGGCGGTGGCCGCGGGTGAGGCTCCGAGCAGAGTGTGGCCGCCGTGGCCCCGGGGCGGGGGTGGCGGCGGGCAGTACGGTGCGAGTGCCTCGAAGCAGTGGTGCAGTTTCACCGGGAGCGTGGGTGTCGCGGTGAGCTTGCGCAGAAGGCTGTCATCGGCGGGGGCCAGCGAGTGGACGATCCCGAGGCGGCGGTGTGCGGCTGCGAGCCGCACCGTCGTGGAGGGCCGGTCCTCGATGTCGTCCAGGGTCCTGTTCACATCGGCGAGCAGTAGCGGGACGAGCAGTTCGACCGCCGCGGTGTCCGGCAGGGTGCCGTGCGCGGGTAGCTTCGCCAGGGCGGTGAGCGCGGCGTCGGTGGCCCGTGTCAGCCGTGCTGTGAGGGCGGCGCTGAGAGGCAGGGCACTGCGGGTCAGCGCGCGGAGGAAGGCGTCGACGGCGCTGAGGGTCGGCAGGAGCCGGTAGGCGGTAGGGCCCTCGCCCCACAGGCCGTCCGCCGACTGCTCCGCCAGCAGCCACTCGGTGCGGGTGCGGTGGCCGGGGAGGTCCGGGGCCCAGGCCTGCACCCGGGCCGTTTCGTACACGGAGGGGCTGAACGACCCCCAGTCGTCCCGGGCGGTCCGCGCCAGGATGTCCTGCGCGCGGTGCGTCTCGGCGTCGGGCAGGAGTGACCTCGTCGTCATCGCCGCGGCTCTCCCTCGCGGCCGGACCGGGGAGTCGGATCCAAGTCCGGCTCCGACTCCGACTCCGCCTCCTGGAGGGACCGCTCCGGGGCGGTGGCCCCCGTGACCCCCGTGGCGCCATGCCGCTGCACGCGGGCGTTCATCCTTCCGGGGTTCAGTGTGAGGTGGGGCAGGCGTGGCAGCCCGAGGCTGTCCGCTTGCAGCCGCAGGTCCCAGTGGGAGGTGAGGCTGGCGAGCAGCAAGGTGCCTTCCAGGACGGCGAACTCGTCGCCGATGCATTTGCGGGCACCGCCGCCGAAGACCACGGGCGGTACGGGGGGTGGGGTGCCCTCCTTGCCCGGAGCCCACCGGTCGGGGTCGAACCGGTCGGGGTCGGGGTAGCGCGACGGTTCGTGGGTGGCGAGGTAGGGGCTGAAGGCGACGGTCGTGCCGGCGGGTAGGTCGTGGTCGCCGAGGCGGGTCGGCGTCATGACCCGCCGGGTCAGGATCCAGCCCGGTGGGTACATGCGGAGGGCCTCGGTGAGCGTCTGGCGGGTACAGACGAGGCGGTCGAGGTCCTCCCAGGTCGCGGTGCGCCCGCCCAGGACCTCCCGGGCCTCGCGGGTGAGCTGTCGGTGTACGTCGGGGTGCAGGGCCGCGAGGTAGACCGCCCAGCACACGGCGCCGGCGGTGGTCTCTGTCCCGGCGACGTAGAACGTGACCGCCTGGTCCGCGATCTCCTCGTCGGTGAAGGTCTGCTGCTTGCTGTCGGGATCGCGGGCGTCGATCAGCATGGACAGGAGCCCGGTCCGGTCGGCGGCCGGATCGGCGCGGTGCCGGTGGATGAGGTCGAGCATGACCCGGCGGGAGCGGCGGGAGGCACGCAGAAAGCGCATGTTGCCGGGGGTGGGTAGCCACAACAGTGCCTCGGGCAGCAGAGCGCGGCGCAGGATTCCGTCGGTGAATTCCTTCAGGTCCGCTGCCAGCCGGGCGTGGGCACTCGGGCTCACCTCGGTCCCGAAGACGGTGGAGATCAGGATGTCGGCGGTGATACGCCGGGTCTCGCGCGTGAGGTCGACGACGCTGTCCGGGCGCAGGCCCCGGATGACGGTGTCCATGCGCTCGCTCATGATGCGGGCGTAGCCGGGGAAGCGTTCGGTGCGGAAGGCCGGCTGGATGAGACGGCGCTGGCGGCGGTGCTCGTGGGCGGGGCAGGTGGCGATGCCGTTGCCGCCCGCTTCACGCAGCCGGTCGTAGATGGGCCCGCCTTTGTCGAAGACGCGGTCGTTGACGAGCAGGCGGCGCGTGAGGTCGGCGTCGCACACGAACGTCATCCGCTGTCCGGCGAGGCGGAGTTCGACGAGGTCGCCGTGAGAGGCCAGGCTGCGCAGGAAGGGCAGCGGCGCGCGCAGGAAGGGCACGAGGTGGCCGAGCAGAGGGGTGATCCCGGGCGCGGGCGGCACGGTGGCGTGGGGCATTCGGCTCTCCAGGAATCGGGATGGCACGGTGGCGGGGACGTTGACGCTCAGCGGGCCGAGTAGCGGTCGGGCATGCGCAGGGTCAGCAGGCCGTCGAGGAAGTCCCGCAGGCCGTCGAGGTGGGTGCGACTCTCCTCGGCGGCGGTCCGGGAGAGTTCCTCGTGCAGGCGCCTCGTCTCCGCCGACGCGTGCGTGAGCATGGCCTGGACGTGTGCCCTGGCCTCCTCGGCGCCGATGCCGGGCGTCTCCTCCCGCAGGAGCGCGATCGTGTTCGCCGGTACGGTCGCGATGGAGCCGGCCACATGCCGTTCCTCCCATGCGGCGGAGGCCAGGTCGTTGAAGAGGGCGACCACGTCGGCGAACCGGTCCAGCAGCAGCCGCATAGCCGGGAGGCGCAGGAGGTCGGGGGGCACGGCACGGCCCGTCGCGACCTCGACGAGGACCGGAAGGATCCGCCCGAAGGAGAGGTGACGGCGCATCGAGAGGAAGGTGTCCATGTCGGCCTCCTGCGCGCTCTGCTCCCACAGCAGGGCCAGGAAGTAGCCGCGCAGTGCGTCGGCGAAACGGTCGTCCTGCGAGGAATCGAGTACGTGCCCGCAGCGGGCACGTACCGCGGCGAAGGCCCCCACAGTCGGGTCGTTCTCCGGAGGGCGCGGCACCCCGTCGGGCTGCTCCAGCGCGGCCACCAGCCGGGCCACGACCTGAGCGGTGCGGGTGCCGGCGCGCTCGTAATGGTCGTCGAAGGCAGTGAGCCAGGTGATCGTCTCGGTGATGAGGACGAGGGCGGTGCCGTCGGAGAACGGGAAGCAACGGGCGACGGCGCTGCCCACCCGGGAGGCCGTCACCCGCCGGACCACCGCCTCTGGCACCATGTCCCAGCCCCGAAGGACCGCCTCGGCGTGGGCGTTCAGCCCGCCCCGGTCCGGGGCGGTGTCACTCACCGCCGTCTCCCGGTGCCGGGTGGGAGATGTATGGCTCGGCCCTGCGCGCAGAGCAGCACCCGTGCGGGAGGCGACGCCTTTCCGACCTCACGAGCCCTTGTCGGCCCGTCGCTGAACCGGCCCGCGTGGTGTCCGACCGTTCCGGCTCTCGACCACGGGCTTCGACGGGGGCACGCGTGTTGCCGAGGAAGCCGCGCGACTCGTCGGCTGGAATCAAGGACGGCTCCGACAGACGAAGCGCAGGCTAAGACGGGGCGGGAACGCACAAGATCTGACATGCCTACCTTGGATACTTGATCCCGTACACGGAGACACGGGGAGTATGGGCGACGCGCAGGCCGGGACACAACGGTGCTTTCGCGCCGCACGGCCCGCGTGAGCGGGGAGGGGCAGAGGGCATTCAGCAGGTAGGGGCGGTGGCTCCTGGCTCTTGGCTACGGGGAAGGAGCGACAGCGACCGCGGAACGGTGCCGGTGTGGGGAGGGTCCGCGTCCCCGGTGACGAGACGGACGAGTGGGCGGAACCAGGACCCCCGTGGCCAGATGATCGTGGATGGTCGCGGCCATCCCGGCCTCTGGGCGCGCGGCAGCGGTGCCGGCAAGCCTAAAATCGAGTCATGTCCGAGAACCTCAGTGGAGACCCGACCGGCACGGTGGTCGCGGACCTCACGGCCGTCGCTGAGGCATGGGCCGCGGCCATCGTCTCCAACGACGCGGCACGGATCGCAAGCTTCATGACCGATGACTGGGCCATCGTCTCGGAGTCCGGCATCGCCTCCAAGGACGAGTTCCTCGCTTACGTCGCCTCCGGGCAGCTGACCCACTCGGCCATGGACCTCGTCTCCAGACCCCGAGTCCGGGTGCACGGCGACACAGCGGTTTTCAGCGTGCGGGTGACCAACACCGCTCATTATGGGGGCCGGCGTTTCGACGCCGACGAGTGGACGTCGGATGTGTTCGTGAAGCGGGACGGCCGCTGGCTGTGCCTGCTGAGCCACATCACCGCGGCGGCACCGGAGTCGGCGGCACCGGAGTAGGCGAAGACGGCAGGCTGAGTCCGGAGTGGGCGACGACGGCAGGCTGATCCGGAGTGGGTCGGCGTCCCGCGCCCTTCGGAAAGGCTTCCCTGCCGACGGCGGTCTCCGGGCGTGGCCGGCACGGCGGTGCAAGTCTCACGCGACCGGCGTGCTCGCCGGCGAAATCTGGCTCGACTGCCCCGGCACCGCGGGCACCGGCCACCCCCACCGGGCGTCCGCATGCACCGACATCGCCACCGTGCACGGCGACGTCGATGCCCTTCCAGGCCGCGACGAAGCGAACTGCTGGGCAGGTATCACTCGGGTCGTCGCGACCGCTCACGGCACGTACCGGCACCTACCGGGGCCGTGAGGTCCACTGGGAGCACACCTACGAATCCGAGTGCGAGCTGATCCTCGCCACCGGCAACGTCTTCGCGTTCTGACCCCACCGCACCCCCGGCGGCCCCACACAGGCCCCGACTCTGAGTGAGGAGCGGCGCGAGCTGCCGACTGGTCAAGAACGCCCTCGTACCCCCGCCGCCCGTCTGATCCCTCCGACTCCCCATTCCGGGGGGGGGGAGGGGAGGGGGCAGCCGTATCCGGACTCGCCCCGAGATCACTCGTCCGCGTGGCCCCCGACCGAGTCACCGCCCCGCGCGCTCGCCGGTCACGGCAGCGTGGCGCCCATGAACCGCCGCACCACCACCGCCGTCTTCGCCCTGACCGCTGCACACCAAAGCCTGGCCGGCCGCTCCGCAACATGCCGCTCCCGACAGTGAAGCCCGGTCCCGCAGTGCGGTCCAGGCTCATGTCTGTCATCTGCTGGCCCGCTGGTCGGCCGAATGCCGCGTGAAGGGGACATGGCGCGTGACGGTGTCGCTCGGATCGGCCTTCGGGCACTCGCCTGAAAGCGAAGTTGCGGCGTCGACGTGACACCCGTGCTATGTCGAGGCGTCGAGATGGCTGCGGATCTGTGCGACGACGACGGAGACGAGCTGGTCGAACTGGGTGTCCGCGGTGGGGAGGGGGAGCGCGGCGGCTTGGCGCAGGGCGGGGAGGTCGAGGTCGGCGTGGGCCGCCAGCCATGTGTCGGGGATGAGCGTGCTGCGGTCCGTCGGGGTGTCCGTGGCGTCCGTGGCGTTCGTAGCGTCCGTAGCGTCCGTGGAGTCCAAGGCGGGGCGGTCGACCACGAGCGCGAAGGAGAACACGAGCAGGGAGAGGTGGCGGTGTACCTCCAGGGCGGTCGGGAGGCCGATGCCGATGCCGTGCAGGAGTTGGAGGAAGCGGTCGAGGTTGAGCAGGCGGTTGGGGTGTACGGAGGCGGGGGGTACGTCCTCGTCGAGGGAGACCAGCAGGGCGCGCGGCCAGCGCCGGTACAGCTCGCGCAGGGAGCGCGCGTAGCCGGCGACGGATTCCTCCCAGGCGGTGGGGTGCAGGGGAGGGGTGGTCCAGGAGTCGAGCATGAGCCACAGGGCGAGATCGACGACGTCCTGGCGGTCCTCGACGTAGTTGTACAGAGCCCGCACGGTCACACCGAGTTCGGCGGCCAGGGCGCGCATGGTGACGGACCGGAACCCCTGCGTACCAGCCATCTCCAGCGCCTTGGCGGCGATGGCCTCCCGGGTGAGGACTGGGCGGCCCTTGCGGGTCGTGGGACGGCGGCGGGGGGCGGCAGGCATGGCGCCATCGTACGGCCGTCCGGTTGAACTACACGCCTGTTGACTTTTAGCGTCGCGAGCCCCCAGGCTGACGGAACCGCCTGTGCACGCCTGGAGGTCGTATCCGCATGGCAGCTCAGAAGTCTCGCCGTTTACCGCCCATGAGCGGGGTCCTCGTGCTGGTGATGGCCTCCACGGGGCTGGTCGTCGTCGACCTCACGATCGTGGCCATCGGACTCCCGCTCATCAGCGCCGATGTCGCGCACGGGGATTCGGCGGAGTCGGTCGTGGTGACCTACATGGTCGCGATGGGGGCACTGACCCAGGTGGCCGGAAGCCTCTCGGACCGCTGGGGGCGGCGATCGCTGTTCCTGGCCGGGATCGCCGTGTTCACTCTCGCCTCCCTGGCCGCGACGTTGGCGCAGGATTTGTCGTGGCTGAACGCCGCCCGGGTGGTCCAGGGCTGCGGAGCCGCAGTGATCATGGTGAACGGCATTCCTCTGCTCTCGGACCGCTACACCGGCGAGGAGCGCAATCTCGCCATCGGCGCCTGGGGTTCGTTCGCGGCCACGGCCGGGCTCCTCGCCCCGACCCTTGGTGGAGTGCTGATCGACGCCTTCGGGTGGCGTGCGGTGTTCGCGATCAACCTCCCGCTCGGCGCGGCGGCCTGGGCGCTGGCCGCCCGCGTGCTGCCGCCCACCTCTCCCGCACCCTCCTCGACCGGGCGCCCGGACTGGCCCGGAAGCCTGTTGCTCATGCTCGGCCTCGGTACGGCGACCCTGCTCATGCTCCGCCCCGGCGACACACCCTGGGCAGGCCAGGACACCGTCGCACTGCTCACCGCCTGCCTGGCACTGGCCGCCTTCCTGGTTCTCCAACTCCACGTGCCCACACCGACATTGGAGCTACGGATGTTCACCCGGCCCGCCTTCTGCGGCGCGATGCTGGCCATCCTCCTCTCCCGCGTCCTGACCATCGGCGGCGCGGTCTACCTGGTGCTGTACCTGTCGGACGGGATGGGACTGAGCCCGACCTCGGCGGGACTGCTGATGACGCCGATCTTCCTCGCGCAGATCGCCACCGGCATGGTCGGCTCCAAGCTGCTGAGCCACTGGGCCCCCGGCCTGGTGATCGGATCCGGCTACGCGCTCAAGGGCATCGGCTTTACGGCCCTGGCGCTCCTGGTCACACCCGGCACACCGTGGTGGGCGCTGCTCGGGCCGCTGCTGGCCTGGGGAGCCGGCGGCGGAATCGCCGGCGCGCCCGTGATGGCCGTGGCGGTGCAGGTGACCGAACCCGAGCGGGTCGGCATGGTCGCCGGGACCGTCGCCACCCTCGCCTCCCTCGGTGCGGGCGCCGGCACCGCGGCACTGGGCGCGATCTTCGCCCTTCACGGCGGCAGCGGTACAGGCAATCAGGCAGTCGCCGACGGCACGCGGGCCGTCCTCATGGTCTCCGCCGTGCTCGCGTTCCTCGCCGTGCTCATCGCACTCGTCCTCATTCATCCGCGCCGTGTTCCTCGTCCCGACCGAAGCCAGGAACCGACCCGGTGACCATGAATTCCGCCTGCTAACGATGTGAGAACGGAGCGGTGCGGCCGGCCGGCGGGACAAGGTTTAGCCACGGAGGCACGGCGGGGATGCTCGGCTGCCAGCTGGGCGGCCTCTCCGCCGTGCAACGGCCCGCACACGCGGCGCCGAGCGCGGCCTAGAGGACGTCGCGGATGGCCTCCTCGCCCTTGTTCCTGATGGTGGAGGGGAGGCGCTCCATCTGATTGCGGGCGTGGCACAGGAGGAGTAGGGCCTCGGCGTGCCGGGACCGGCGGGGCGGGAGACAGACGGGAGGGGTGGAGGTACGGGGACGCCGTCGGGCCGGTCAGTACGCCGTCAGGTAGACGCGGACACGATCCGCCGACACCTCACCGATGTGGATCTCGATGCCCTGGACGTGGCGCCGCCTGGAGTCGCCCGCACAGGGCGGGCGTGCGCTCGTCGTCCGTACGCTCGTGAGCTCCTGCGGCGGCTTGAGGCCGAGGTGTCTGACTGATCGTTTCAGAATGAGTTGAGCTCCGGACTTTGCGCTCGACGATCCTGGTCGGCAGAGCGGAGCGGCTCTTCTGTCAGGTGACAACCAGCCGCTGCCTACCGTCGATGAGTTCGCGCACGGCGTCCAGGTGGCCGGCGTGGGTGGCGGTCTCAGTGATCACGTGCAGAATGACCTCGCGGAGGTTGTCGTACCGCCAGCTGCCGAAGAAGTCCGGCCACCAGCCCGGGGCCGCGTCCAGGTCGGCGCCGGCCAGGAAGGCGTCCGCGAGCTCGCCTTCCTGGCGGTAGAGGGCGAAGACCTCCTCGGCTGTCATCTCCAGGGTGGGCTGCCACGCGTTCTCCCCGGATCCGAGGATCTCCTCGATCGCCGCTCGTTCTCCCGCCGCAACCGCGCGGAACCAGAACTTCTCGTCGTCCAGGGCAAGGTGGTGCACCAGCCCCAGGCACGTCCAGCCGGACGGTAGCACCGGGCGCCGCAGCGCTTCCTCGTCCAGGCCCTCCAAAATGTCCAGGACGTGCTTGCGCTTGCTGTTCAGGACGCCGAGCAACGTGGTCAGTTCAGTGTCAGTCATGGGCCGGACCGTATCGGGCCCCACTGACACCCGACTCGCTGGTCGTTTCAGGATGCCGTTCTGAGTCGTCGCAGGCAGATGATGACGCAGGCCAGTTCGAGGAGGCCCCGGTGGAGGTCGGCGCGCCGTTCGTAGCGGGTGCGGAGTCGCTTGAACTGGTGCAGCCAGGCGAAGGCCCGCTCTACCACCCAGCGCACCCTGCCCAGCCCGGAGCCGTGTGCGACGCCGCGTCGGGCGATCATCGGCTTGATGCCGCGCTTCCACAGCAGGCGGCGGTACTTGTCGAAGTCGTAGCCCCGGTCGGCGTACAGACGTCGAGGCCTGCGGCGGGGCCGTCCGCGCAGGCCCCGGATCGGCGGGACTGCGTCCAGCAGCGGCAGAAGCTGGGTGACGTCATGTCGGTTCCCGCTGGTGAGCGTCACGGCGAGCGGAGTCCCGTGGCGATCGACGATCAGATGATGCTTGGATTCGGGGCGGGCGCGATCGACGGGCGAGGGGCCGACGTGATCCCCCCTTTGAGGCTCGGACATGGGACCCGTCCACAGCGCAGTCGTCCATGTCCAGAGCGTCCGCGCGGCGCAGTGCGCTCAGCACAGCGGCGTGCAGGCGGGGCCAGACGCCTGCCTCGGTCCAGTCCCGTAGCCGGCGCCAGGCCGTGACGCCCGAGCAGCCCACGGTCTCGGCGGGGACATCGCGCCAGGCGACACCGGTCCGCAGCACGTACATGATGCCGGCCAGGGCGGCCCGGTCCGGTACCCGCAGTCGCCCGGGATGGCGGAGGCGCCGTTCGGAAGCCAGTGGCAGCAACGGAGCCACCCGCTCCCACAGGTCGTTAGGAACAAGATCAGCACACACCCGGACACAGTGCCGACCAAGATCGCCGAGCGCAAGACCAACAACTCGACTCATTCTGAAACGATCAGTGAATCCGTCCCCGCTCAGCTACGAGGAGAACGGGCTCTCCACTGCCAAGGGGCTGTCGGGGTGCAGGTCCTCGGTGATCGTCTTTGCGGTCCGCTCGCTCGTGATGAAGGACAGGAGGTAGACGTTCGCCTGCGGTTGAACCCGTACGGCCCCCTTCACCTCCGTCGCCCCCTCGGGGATCTGGAGCTGGGGGAGGGAGCCGTACGCGTGTGCGCTCCGAGGGCGCGGACGTACAGCCGCCGAGCGCCAGCCCGGTGCGCCGCCGTGAGTGTCCGCGGTGACGGTGACGAACCCGGAGACGTTCTGCGAGTGGGCTCCCACCGCGCGGAACGGGGTCGGGCGCAACCCGGGCCAGTTCGAAGGGCCGTGAGTTCAATCGCCTGCTCCAGCGGGGCATCGGCTGACAATGCGGCCGCGGGCAACTCGTACGTGGTGGAGGCGAGTGACGCATGCTGCTTGTCACAGGAGGCGCCGCACGGCCTCCATGATCGCGCTCCGGCATTCCGCCGGGTCCGATGTCAGGCCAGGCGTCGCCGACATGCTCGCGGCATTCGTCGGGCTCCAGGCCGAGGCGATGGCCAGGACGAGGGTGAGAAGCGTGGCCGGGGTGAAGCCCGGTGTGCCCACTCGGTCCGTGTGGACCGCTTCCAACGAGGCGAGTTTGTCGTCGCGGGTGGGCTTGGTGACGGCAGCGTCCCGTTCCACGGCAGTGCCGCGTTCCAGCCGGTGCCACGTCGCCAGGCGGAGCACCTCGGGGTGCTTCTGGTAGAAGTCGAACAAGCGCCCGGCATAGTCCGGCAGGTCGTCAGGTGTGAAGGGCACCATGTCAAGACCTCGCCCGACGTGTGCGTCGAAGACGGCGTCGAAGAGCCCGTCCTTGTTGCAGAAGTAGACGTAGATGAGGTTCTTGTTCGCCGACGCAGCCTTGGCGATCCGGTCGACGCGGGCCCCCGCGATCCCATACGCCGCGAACTCCTCGGTCGCCGCGTGAAGGATGCGCGCCTTCGTGGCCTCGGCTCGGGACATGGGAGCCATGCTAACAGCGCCTCAATGTGCCTTACCGGGGCGTAGAAACTCGTTGTCGTTGCCGTTGGTAGGTGAGCGCTTTCGCCGCTGGGGCCACTGTGAGTTGTGTGCTCAGGCCGTGCCTCCGATGGTCGGGCCGGCAGGCCAGACCGCTGGTGGTGTGCACACTGGATCCATCAGCCCGCGCGCCCTGCCCTTCCGTGACTTGTGGAGAGCGAAGTGCCTTATCAGGGGCGTGAGTTGCCACTGGTCGGCGACGACTGGACCGAAGGCCGGCGCGATGTGGAGATCCAGGACGAGGAGGGCTGGAAGGCCGTAGCGAAGTCGCCCGTGGGTGGTGGAGGGCATCGCGAAGCTGCACGAACTCGTCGCGCGCCGCGGCGGGGAGACCTGGATCCGGCCGGGGTGGCGGTGGGGATCGAAACCAACCGCGTTCGTGGGTGCAGGCACAGATTGCCTCCGGTTACGAGATCTGCGCGATCGCCCCGCGGCAGGTCGCCCGCTTCAAGGAGCGACACGCACCTCCAGGCAAGGGCGACGAAGGCGATGCGCGCGCGTGGGCATGGTCCGCATCGGCCGTGACCAGCTGTGGCCAGCGGGCACTTGCCGCCCTGCATGTCTCACCCGGCGCCCGGCACCACGTCGACGGCCAACGCGCCCGCGAAGCCGGTTGCGATCCGGCCGTCCGCCGGCTCCGCAGCCGACTCGTGGCCATCCTCCACGGATACGTCAGAATCCCGCACCCACTTCGGCGAAGCGACCGCCTGTGCCTCTCCACCCTGCGCCCAGCCCTCGCGATCAGGGGTCGGTACGCGGTGTGTGTTGTCACCTCAGTCCGAGCGCGTCGATCAGTGCCTCGGAGGCGAGCAGCATGACGGTGCACCACAGGGTGACGCCTGCCATGAGCCAGCCGAGCAGCGGCCACCGGGGCAGGCCCAGCGCCGTGCCCAGCATGGCCGATCCCCAGGTGCCGAAGAGCGCCGGCCCGATGATGCCGAAGCCGATCACGCCATACCGGTTCACCACGCGCCGGGCCCGCCGGCCAGTGGGGCCGTCGAGGCGGTTCCGACGATTCTCGGGCGGCGCCCCGGCGGCGACGGGCCGCCGCTCTGAGCGCCAGACCAGCCATCGGGTACGCAGCCATCCGGCCGCGAAGACGGCGGACAGCAGGCACCCGACCGCGCCGAGGAGCACGGCGATGAGCGCGATGGGCGGCGCGAGGGAGATCGAGAGGCCGAAGGGTACGGCTGGGGTACCCAGAACGAATCCGGCGAGCACGGCCCAGGCGAAGTTCAGCACGTATCACTCCTCGTCGTCGGGACGGACGCCACGTCGGTCGTGGCGGACAGGGAGTTAACTAACCAGTTATGCTATCGCGATGACAACCTCACCATCCGCCTCAGCGTCCTTACCGAGCAGCCTGGTTGAGCGACTGGCGGCATCCAGGTACGTACTTCTCACGACGTTCCGCCGGGACGGGCGGGCAGTGCCCACTCCGGTGTGGGTGATGAGGGACGGGGACTGTCTGGCCGTGTGGAGTGTGGCCGACGCCGGTAAGGTCAAACGGATTCGCAACAGCGGCCGGGTGACCGTCGCCCCCTGCGACTGGCGGGGGACCCCGAAGGGGGAGCCCGTGCCGGGTGTCGCCGACTTGCCCGCCGAGCAGGACACCCTTCACTACCCCGACCTGATGAAGCGCAAGTACGGTCTTGCCGCACGGGTCGGCTTGCTGGGCAGCCGATTCAAAGGGCCGGGGCACCGCACGGTGGGCATCCGGATCCGACTCGCGGAGTGACCTCGCGGCGCCCGTGCCGCGTGACGGTCACCGCCCTGGGGGCTTGGTCGGGCGGCCAGTGAACGACTCATGGAGGATGCCGCGTACGGCACCCACGGTCCGCCCCAGGCTCCGGGGAGGGGCGGCACGGTACGAAGCCCACTTCGACCCGACGCCTCGGAACCGCCCGATGAAACATCGACGCCATGGCGGGTCCGGCGGGCGGTGCGGTGACCGTCCGGTGGCGGTCGAGGATCATCAGGGTGCGCACGTTTTCGGCGAGCGCGACGACGGCTGGGGTGCGTACGGTGACGAACCGCGAGTGGTAGGCCAAGCGCTCTCCGAGGCTGCGGGGCGGCGCCCCGGGTGGGAGAGTGAGTTCGCCACGGGAGTGGTGGCGAAGGCTTGGAAGCCGTCCCACGCGGTCACTGAGGGCTGCTGTGCCTCTGGAGTGTCGGCGCCGCCGTGGCTGCTGCGGTTCCGGGCGGCCGGTCGGCTGCCGACGGGGAACTGTCGGCCGTAGTGACCACCATGGTTCGGCCTCGGCCTCGGCCTCGGCTTCGGTGTCCCATAGTCCGTTGGTTCCTATCCGCCTGCCTCCGCCGGCGTCGCCGCAGCCTGCTGCGGTAGGCGCCGTGTTCCGTTCCCGCGGTGCTGCGGGTGCGGCGCAGGAGCTGGGCGAGCCGGGGGCCTTGCCGTGTGCGGTCCCCGGCCGGGACTCACACGGTGAGGTGCTGCTTGGTGTCGGAGTCGTCGGCAGGCGTCTCAACGGCTACGCCGTGCTGCTCGTCTTCGGGGCGGCCCTTCGTGGGGAGCAGGAAGGTGATCGCGAGGAAGACCACCAGTAGGCACGCCTGGACGAGCAGCGCGCGGTGGAAGCCGCCGGTGAAGTTACCGGTCTTGGCCTGGGCGAAGAACACCGAGCCGAAGACCGCGACGCCGATGGAGCCGCCGACCGCCTGGACCGCCGACAGGACACCGGAGGCGGATCCGATCTCGTCGTCGTCGACGGCGGCCAGGATGAAGCTGAACAGGGCGGCGATCACCATGCCGGCGCCGACGCCCGCCACCGCCGTGCCGGGAACGATGTTCCAGATCGAGAACGAGGCGGCGTCGAGGCCGTCGACGCCGTCGAGCTCGAACCACAGCACGGCCGCGCCGGCCAGCTGGACGAGCGGTCCGATCTGGAGCACCTTGCGGCCGATCTTGTCGGCGAGGAACGCGCCGCTGATGGCGCCACCGATCGCGGTTCCCACCGCGAGGGGCAGGTTGCCCAGTCCCGCGTCACCGGCGGTGAAGTGCCGGCCGATCTGGAGGAACAGGGTCAGTACGAGCTGGGTGCCGATGAGTCCGCTGAAGAACAGGGCGATGCCGCCGAGTCCGACGGTGAAGGCCGGCTTGCGCAGCAGGCCCGGGGTCACCAGCGGCTCGCGCCCGGCGGCGGCCGTGCGGCGCTGCTGGAGGGCGAAGAGAGCGAAACCGATCATCGAGGCGGCCATGGACAGCCATGTCCACAGGGGCCAGCCGTTCTCCTGCCCCTGGTTGAGCGGCAGCACCAGCAGGGCGCAGGACGCCACGACCAGGGCGGCGCCGGTCATGTCGACCCGTACGGTGCGGTCGCCCGCCTTCTTGGGCACGAACTTCGCGGCGACGAGTAGTGCCGCGATGCCGATGGGCAGGTTGATCAGGAACACCGACCGCCAGCCCAGGTCGAAGAAGTCGCCTTCGATGAGGAAGCCGCCCAGGACCGGGCCGATGATGCCACCTAGGCCGAGGACGGGTCCGAAGATCGCGAAGACCTTGGTGAGCTCGGGGCCGGAGAAGTTCTCCCGTAGCAGGCCCAGGCCCTGGGGCAGCAGCATCGCTCCGGCGGTGCCCTGGAGCAGACGGAAGGCGATCAGCGACTCGATGTTCGGGGCGATCGCGCACAGCAGGGAGGTCGCGGTGAAGGACGCGAGCCCGATCAGGAACATCCGGCGCCGGCCGTAGCGGTCGCCGAGCCGGCCGCCGAGTACGAGCCCGGCGCCCAGGGTGAGGGCGTAGCCGCCGATCACCCATTGCAGTCCGACGGAACCGGCACCGAGGGACTTCTCCAGGTCCGGTCCGGCGACGTTGACGATCGAGGCGTCCAGGAGATCCATGATCTCCGCAACGATCATCACGGCCAGGATCAGCCACCGCCATCGGTAGGGCTCGGTCGTCTCGTCGGGGATGTGGGGGGACGGGTCACGCACGCCAGATACCTCCATGGTGAAGTAATTCCATGGTGAAGGTAAAGTGGCGAAGGTAGGTTGTCAAAGCGGGATGACCGTGCGGGACCGTGTGACAGGAGAGGAGGCCGGAAGCATGGAGGAAGCAGTGCGCGACGGTGTCGTGGAGCAGCGCGAACGGCTGATGGAGTCGCTCAGGATCTACGGCGGCCACTACGCCGAGCTCAGCCGGCGCTTCGCCTCCTGGCTGGGCCTGCACTCCACGGACGCGACCGCGGTTCTGCAGATCGCCGCGGCCGAGGAGCGCGGCACCCCCCTGTCGCCGGCGCGGCTGAGCGAGCGGATCTCCCTGTCCACGGGCGCCACCACCGCGCTGCTGAACCGCCTCGAAGCGGCGGGCCACATCACCCGGGCCCGCGAGCACTCCGACCGGCGCGTCGTCACGCTGCGCAGCGGCGGGCACATCCAGGAGAGAGCGGACGAGTTCTTCGGCCCGCTCGCCCACCGCCTCGACGCGGCGATGTCGCACTACCCGCCCCCATTCCTGGAACAGGTCGAAGCGTTCATGGCCGACCTGAACACCACCATGGACACCCACCTCACGGAACAGGACGCGGTGCCCCCGCGCTCCCCCCGCAACTCCGCTGGACAAACCCCCTGACCGGCTCTCTCCCGCCGCCCAGCCAGCCGCTTCTCGGCCCGCGCCCGGCCCTACGTACCAGGTGCAGACGCCGTTATGCCGGGCTGGCAGGGGCTCAACCTCCTCGTTACCGCCCTGGGGCGTGTCCGGATCTAGGGAAGGGCAGCAGCCCCTGGCCGGGACCGCTGGCAGCGATGTGTCGGGCCTTGGGGTGGGGAGGGGCGGGCGACGTCCTCGCCCTTGGTGTCGTGTCCCTCGGCGCGTAGCCAGGCCACGGCGGCGTCCAGGTAACGGGTGTTCCAGGGCGCCACTGTCTCCAGAGCGCCACCACCTTGAGGGCCAGCGCTCCAGGCTCGCCGCCTTCGACCCAGTCCGTACCGGGCCAAGCGTGGCCGGACGATGCCGTGGGACTGCGACGGGCGCACCCGGCCCAGACCGAACGCGCCGATCTCATCGACCTGCTCCAGCGACCGCCCGAATGCTGTCCCGGTTGTCCCCGTCGGCGGCCGACACAGCCCTCCAGCTCGGAGAACCGGGCGCCCTCCGTCATCACCAGTGTGGCCACCAGGTCCCCCGGGCAGCGCCGCGCCTCCACCCACACCAAATCGGCCATGCCCGGATCGAGGAACACGTCGCCGACCGCCCACCGCATACGCTCAGGGCTGTTCCCCGCGCCCCTGGGGATGGTCCTGACTACACCGCGCTCTTCGCCGATGAGTGCGGCTGCTCCCCGCACACGTGGGGATGGCCTTGGGGAGTTTTGGACGAGGCGCCCGAGCCCACTGCCCCGAACTCGACGCACTCACCCTGCATGTCCGGTCCTTCGTGACCATGCTCACCGACCGCCAGGGCCAGTGTCACCCCAGACCTGTAACGGGGGGGGGGGGGGGCGATGTGGGCGGCGCCGGGCCGCACAGACAGAATCGGCAGACTGTTGAGGGACGAGGAGGGGACAGTGCCCGATTTTGGGGCGGTGCTCGGGGCGGTGGGCCGGGGCGCGCGGGCGGTGGGCCGGTTGGTGTGGGAGGCGCTGAACTCTCCGACGGCGGCCGACGAGGACGACGCCCGCTCGGAGATAGACCGGCTGGCCGGATTCATCGACCGGGAGGTACCGGAAGAGCTGCAGGCGCGGGCGTGGGGCCTGGTGGTCGATGAGCTGCGCGTGGTCGACACTGCCATCGAGCGGATGGTCGAGGAGGTCAGGGCCGAGGAAGCGGCGGCGGCCGAGGATGACGAGCGGGACGACGAGGAAGAGTTGAAGACGAAGTGACCTGGCAGCCGTACCCCCAGCAGGGGCGGCCGTTCCCGCCGGCGGGCGCCCGGTCTGCATCGACATCGACAGCTCGGGCGGCGTCCCGGGTTTCACGGACTGGTTCTACTGCGACGGCGCACTGACTCTGCCTCGCGCTGAACGGACGCATGCCGTCTGCGCCTGCGGCAGGTTGAGCGACACGACGTACGCGATCGACTGGGACCGCGTTCCGGGCGTGCCACACCACGACGACACTCATCAGGTGGCCGCCGCGGCTGCTTCATCCTTGTGGTTGTGGCACTGCCCGCGGGGATCGTCCGCGATGGGGCGTCAGTTTCGGCGCGGAGTTCCGCTCCTGCTCACCGCGCCCGTGGGGATTGTCCTTTGCCCGTTCGGATGATGGCGACCCTATTCGGCTGTCTCGTCAGCCACTGGGCGGGCTCGCGGTCCGGACCGGTGGTGTTGACCGGCGAGGCAGCGCTCGGCCGGCGGCCGGGGGGAAGTGCGCCCGGGCGTCCGCCGGTCCGAGTCGGGGCGTCAGGGCCTGCGCGTACTGCTGCTGTGACGGCCCATGGGGTCCGCAGGGCGTCAGGCGGGGACGAGTTCGTTCGTGAGGAACTCGGCTACGTACTTTTCTGCGCGACGGTCGAAATCGGCGTACTGGGCTTCCCGTTCGGCGCCGGCGGTTGCTTCGCCTACCAGGAGGTTGCCTTCTGCGTCGATGCGCTGGGGGCGATCCTCCGCGTCCAGGAGCAGTCCTACGGTGGAGTGGGAGAAGCCGCAGTAGTAGGCGATGCCGTCGCTCAGGTTGGCCTCGAGGACGGAGTGCATCGACTCGGCGATGGGGTCGTCGGCGGTGGCGCCGGCCAGGGCGAGCCACAGCATGCGCTTGCCTGCCAGGCGGGGCTTGCTGCGGCCGTAGGCGAACCCGTAGTTCCATACGCGGTCGATCCATCCCTTGAGGACGGCGGGGACGCTCTGCCAGTACACCGGGAAGACGGCTACGACGACATCGGCGTCGAGGATCCGCCGCATGTGGGCGTGCGTCTCGTCCGAGTACGGCTTCTCCCGGTTGCCCCAGTCCGGCTGGTCCTCCACGTTCATCCGCGGGTCGAAGCCCTCGGCGTGCAGGTCGAGCAGGTCGATGCGGTATCCGGCGGCCTCGAGTTGGGCGGCCGCGCGGCGGGCGGTGTGGGCGGTGAGGGAATCGCTGCGGTGGTGGGCGACGACCACGAGGGCTGTCCTGGTGTCACTGCTGTGCTGCGGCACGGTGTCTCCCGAGGGCTCGATCGGTGCGGTGAGTCCAGTACAACCGCCCCGCTGTAGATGATCCATGGGAGAAACTCTCCAAGGCATAGGAGATCGTCTACAGTTGTGCTGTGGATCCTCTGAGTTCATTACTGAGCGGCATCCGGGCCGAGGGCTCGGTCGTCAGCCATGCCGTCCTGACGGCACCCTGGAGCATCACCTTCGCCGACGCCGCACCGCTCACCATGATCAGCGTGCTGCGCGGGGGCGGCACGCTGCTGCTGTCCGATGGGACCGAGCGAGCCATCGGCGCGGGCGACACGGCCATCGTCCGGGGCCCCGCGCGGTTCCGCCTCGCGGACGAGCCTGCCACTGTCACCCGTCCCCACACCGCGTACGAGATCCACTGCTTCACCGCGGACGCCGCGTGCGCCGACCAGGAACTCGACGGCATCCACTGGGGCACCGGCCCGGAGGCGGCGACCGCGCTGATCGTGGGCGCCTACCGCGCCTCGGGGCACCGCCACGAACGGCTCCTGCGCGCCCTGCCGCCCGTCCTGGTCGTCGCCGAGGACGCCGAGGTCTGCGCCTGGCTGGAGAACTCCGCCGCCGACGCCGCCCGGCTCTCCGCCGGTTCACAGGCGCTGATGGACCGGCTCCTCGACTGGGCCCTGGTATGCACGCTGCGCACCTGGTTCGACCGGGCGGGCACCGGCGCGCCCGCCTGGTACCGCGGCCTCGCCGACCCGGTCCTCGCTCCCGCCCTGCACGCTTTCCACAGGCAGCCCGGCGACAGCTGGACGGTCGCGTCGCTCGCCGCTCAAGCGGGTGTCTCCCGGGCACTGTTCGCCCGGCGCTTCACCGAGCTGATGGGGCGTCCGCCCCTCGCCTACCTCACCGAGTGCCGCATGGACGACGCCGCGGCACTCCTGGCCGATACCGATCTCAGCATCGCCAAGATCGCCAGGACCGTCGGCTACGCCGACGCCTTCGGCTTCAGCACCGCCTTCAAACGCCACAAGGGCCTCAGCCCCAGCACGTTCCGCACCACGGCGGCGTAGGTCAGGGCACGCGGCCACGAAGACACAGGCGTGCGCGCATCCGGGATCGGCGGGCTCCGGTGACTCGCTGTTGATTTCGATCTTGCTCGCATGAAATCACCGCTTGTACGAGGACGGCATCACAGGGCGCGTACGCGGCGCAGAGCGAAGACGGCGGCGCCGATCGCGAGAACGGCGGCGCCGGTGATGACCGAGGTGGAGGGGAGGGCGAAGGCCAGGATGAGGCAGCCTGCCAGGCCGATGACGGGGACGATCCGGGGCGGGCGGTTCTCGTCCGGGGAGAGGGTCCAGGCGGAGGCGTTGGCGATGGCGTAGTAGGCCAGGACGCCGAAGGAGGAGAACCCGATCGCGCCGCGGACGTCGGTGGTCGCGGCCGCGGTGGCCACGACGGCTCCGATGAGGAGTTCGGCCCGGTGGGGGACCTTGAACCTGGGGTGCACCGCGGCCAGGGCGTGCGGGAGGTGGTGGTCGCGGGCCATGGCCAGGGTGGTGCGGGAGACGCCGAGGATCAGTGCGAGCAGGGATCCGAGGGCGGCCACGGCAGCGCCGACGCGCACGACCGGGACGAGCCAGTCGGCACCGGCGGCCCGGGCGGCGTCCGTGAGTGGAGCCGTCGAGGCGGCCAGGCCGTCCGGGCCCAGGACGAGCAGGACGGCGACGGCGACGGCCGCGTAGACGGCGAGGGTGATGCCGAGGGCGAGCGGGATGGCGCGGGGGATGGTGCGGGCCGGGTCGCGGACTTCCTCGCCGAGGGTGGCGACTCGGGCGTAGCCGGCGAACGCGAAGAACAGCAGACCGGCCGCCTGGAGAACCCCGCCGAACGTCGCGTCCGACCCGACTTCGAGGCGGGCGGTGTCGATGGCGCCGGAGGTGAGTGCGGCGACGATGAGGGCGGCGAGGACGGCGAGGACGACGGCCACGATGATGCGGGTCAGTAGGGCGGACTTCTGCACCCCGGCGTAGTTGACCGCGGTCAGTGCCACCACGGCGGCGACCGCGAGGGCGTGGGCATGACCGGGCCAGATATAGGTGCCGACGGTCAGGGCCATGGCCGCGCACGAGGCGGTCTTGCCGACGACGAACGCCCAGCCGGCCAGGTATCCCCAGAAGGTGCCCAGGCGTTCGCGGCCGTAGACGTAGGTGCCACCCGAGGCTGGGTAGAGGGCGGCGAGGCGGGCGGAGGAGGTGGCGTTGCAGTAGGCGACGAGGGCGGCGAGCGCGAGGCCGATCAGCAGGCCGGAGCCCGCGGTGGCCGCTGCGGGGGCCAGGGAGGCGAAGATCCCGGCGCCGATCATCGCCCCGAGGCCGATCACCACCGCGTCCGACACCCCCAGGCGCCGCTGGAGTCTGTCCGGCACCCCGTGGGCGGGTGGGGGTGTGGGTGTGGGGATGCTGCTCACCGTCGTTGCTCCCTGTAGTTCCTCGCCTCAGGGTATGTGTCCTGTGGTTCGCGCAGACGATAGGGGATCGACTTGAACACGTCATGACCTGCCCCCCCGGACCTCTGGAGCGCGGACGCCGTCGGTCGTCGGCCCGGCCTGGGGAGTACGCCAGCGCCTGGAGGGTGGGCGGCGAGGTAGCCGCCGATCCCCGGAGGTGCGGGGAGGTGCCCAGACCGGCTGGGCTTGCAAGGACGGGGTCGTCTGTTCCGCGGTCGGGCGGGGATGCGCCCCCCCCGCGAGTCGGTGCCGGCGAGCGTGCCCTGTAACTGCGCCCCGCTCGCGTGGGGTTGATCCGTCGGTGCAGGACGGCGGTCCTGGTCTGCTCCTGGTTCGTTGGGGTGGTTCCGATTCCCGGAAGTTCGCCTGTGATTGCTCCGTGGTGGTGTCGGCGTGTTCGGGCGCCGGGGTTCAGAGGTGGGGGAGGGGGATGCGGAGGGGCGTGTTGTGGGTGGGGTCGTTGAGGATGATGACGGGGGTGGTGGGGGTGGTTGTGGTGGTGTGGGTGAGGGCTGTGTAGGCGTTGAAGGCCGGTACGGGGTCGGTGCGTCCTGTTTCGTCGGGGACTGGTGTTCCGTTTGGGTGGGTGAACAGGGCTCGTACCGGTTGTCGTGGCCATGGGTCGGTGAAAGGTGGCGCTCCGGGGCGCTGGGCCGCGGTGGCGACGATGTGTGTGCCGTGCGGGGAGGTGATGACCCCGTTGTGCCACACGATCCACTCCGTGTCCTCGTACACGACGGCGGGCGGGAAGGGCATGGCGAGGTTGGCCGCTGGGCCTTGGAGCGCTTTGAGCTGCTGCGTGTAGGTGTGTTTCTGGCCTGGCAGGACGACTTCGAGGTCCCATGTGCCGGCCGGCCCGTCTGCGGCGTCGGCCGGGAGGATCAGGTACGACAGACGCGGTACGCCGGGCCCGGCGTCTCCGGTCAGTTCGTCGGCGGTGACGTGGTGTCGGCGTTTGCCGTGGCCGGCGGCGACCTGGACGGGGTCAGGTGCCCGGTCCTCGTGCGCGGGGACGAACGATCCGATGAGCGTCTCGATGCCGAGGGGAGTCTGCGTGGCGGACATCCATACGGCCCCGGAACCGGCAGCCGGCCATCCTTCCGGCTCTGTCAGCCATCCGAACCCGAGGTGTGAGAACCCTGTCAGTTCGCGCATGCGAGTCGCACCGCCTCCGACGTGCCACCGGTCTGGTAGACGCCGTTCTCCTCGGCGTACTGGTGGGCGTTGGCCAAGACATTGCTGTGAAGACATTGCTGTGACCGGAGCGTTCGTCCTCGGATTGGTCTTGGACGGCCTGAGCACCGGATCCCGAACCGATGATAGCGATCACAGCGGTGGCGGAGAGGAATGCGAGGGCCTTCGTCATGATGCCGGGCAGAGCCGTGGGCCGAGAAGCCCGCTTCCCACGAACGCTGAATCCCTCGTCTTGTGCGGTGGTTCGTGCTCCTGGCGGCGTGGGAGATGATTCCCGGTATGACGAACGGCATGGCGGCGGGGGCGGGCGCGGGGCCGGGTGGTGACGGTGCTGATGCCTGGCGTGCGCGGTTGGGCTGGGCGTTTGGCCTCGTAGCGGACGGTCCCGCTGAGCGAGAGGCGGCACTCGCGCATCTGGATGGGGCCCGGAGGAATGTCCGGGTGGCTCTCGGCCGATCGAACGAGTTGTGGCATCTCACGCGGTCGCTGGGGCTGGAGGAGCAGTACCGGGATCCGGCGTTCAGGCGGGCGCGCGAGGTGTACGCAGAGATGTGTGGCCATTCCCTGCCCGAAGGGCTGTGGGTGGGCGAGGGCGCCCGCGGGCCGAGTCTGCCCTATGCGCTTCTCTTTCTGGAGTGGGAGGCGCGGTTTCCCCGCGAGTGGACCGCGCATGCGAAGGCGTGGGGCACGAAGGAGTCGCTCATCCGCTGCATGGCTGTCGCCGACCATGACCATGACCAGCCGACCAGGGCGAAGCTCGTCGAGCTCGTCGAGGTCGTCGTCCAGCGGGCCTACCGCTGCAAGGACCGCGAGTACGTTCGTGTGGCACGAGCGGTCGACGGTGAGGATCTCCGCCGCAGGCTCGGTGCGGCCGCCGCCTCGGACAACCCATGGGCACGACTTCACGCCGGATACGTCCTCTGGCTTCTCGATCGTCCCGAGGTACCGAACACGCGGCACGTCTGGCGCACGTGGGTCCGGGAAGAGTCCGGCGGGCACCATGGCTCCTCCGTTCCCCGCAGGTAGTTCAGGGTGACCGCAGGCGCTTACCCCCCTGCCACCCCCCTACACCGCCCCCGACAGCCGCCCCTCAGCACGCCTTGACCAGCGGCACGACATCGCGAGTTCACCTCAGGGACCGTCTTCTTTCCGTATCCGTGATTCCGCTTCCCTGATGGCCATGGGCGGCTCTTCGGCCCACAGTGATCGTCGCATCGGGGCCTGAGGGGGTGCCGGAGGAACGCCGCGGGCGGGACTCCCGTGGCACCCCGGGGCAGTGGCGGGCGCGCGTGGCGCTTGCCCACTGGCCGGTTCCGGTGTCGTGGGCCGGCGTCAGTTTCGCGTCGGTGCCGACTGATCGAACGTCTTCACCCGAGCCGTAAGAGGTCACTCCATGCCATCAAGATCCGTGCGACGCCGTACACGCGTCGCGATCACCAGAGCCCTGGTCGTCGCTGTCGCCGTCGGCGGCGCAGCCCTGGCCGTTCCGTCCGGCGCGTCCGGCGCCTCCGCCGAGCCTGCCCCGCGGCCGGGGCGCGCGCAGCTCGACGCGCTGCGGGACGGCGAGCTGTACGACCAGTTCATCGTCAAGTTCCGCGGCACCTCGCCGGCGGGTCACCAGAAAGCCGAGCGGGCCAAGGCGCTGCGGGAAACGGGGGCGAAGCTCGGTGTCGACGCCGCCGAGTTGCGTCCCGCGGCGGGCGCCGGCGTGGTGTTCCGTACCGACCGCAAGCTGGACGAGGGGGGTGCGGAGGGGCTGCTGCGCTCCCTGGCCGCGCGCGGCGACGTCGAGTACGTGGAACCCGACATCCGGATGCACGCGACGCTGACCCCCAACGACACCCGCTACGCGGAGCAGTGGCACTACTCGGAGAGGGCGGCCGGACTCAACGCGCCCACCGCGTGGGACCGGGCCGACGGCACCGGCGTGACGGTCGCGGTGCTCGACACCGGTGGTACCGCGCACCCGGACCTGGACGGAAACACGGTCGCCGGCTACGACTTCGTCAGCAGCGCCGCCGAAGCCCGCGACGGCAACGGCCGCGACAACGACCCGACCGACCAGGGCGACTGGACCGCTATCGGGGCCTGCGGCACCGACGAGCACGGGAACCCGGAACCGTCGTACGCCTCGGACTCCTCCTGGCACGGCACCCACGTGGCCGGCACGATCGCGGCGGTCTCCGACAACCGCCAGGGCGTGGCCGGAGTGGCCCGTAACGCCCGCATCCAGCACCTCCGTGCGCTGGGCCGGTGCGGCGGCACCACCTCCGACATCACGGACGCGATCATCTGGGCCTCGGGCGGCAGCATCCAGGGCATACCGGACAACCCCACGCCCGCCAGAGTGATCAACATGAGCCTCGGCGGGCCGGGCGCGTGCGGCGCCACGTACCAGAACGCCATCAACAGCGCGGTGAGCCGCGGCACCACGGTCGTCGTCGCCGCCGGCAACGAGAACGACGCGGCCGTCAACCACAGCCCCGCCAACTGTGCCAACGTGATCACGGTGGCCGCCGCCGACCGCCAGGGCAACCGGGCCGGGTACTCCAACTACGGCGCCTCCGTCGACGTCGCCGCCCCCGGCGGCGAGACCGACGACAAGACCCTCACGTACTGGCTGCGGGTCAGGTCCGACGAGACGGAGCAGATCGCCAACGACACCCTGCGGGTGGACCTCGTCGACTCCGCCGGCACCCGGATCCGGACCCTGGCCACCCACTCCAACCTCAACGCCAACACGGCCTACGTCCGCAAGAAGATCGAGCTCAACAGAGACCTGGCCTCGCGCGTCGGGCAGGACGTGAGCCTCCGGTTCACCAGTACCGAGAACGGCACGCTGGCGACCAGCTTCCTGATCGACGACGTGGCGATCAGCGACGGCCGCACGGCGAACGTGCTGTCCAACGGGGGCTTCGAGTCCGGCAACACCGACTGGACGGCGAGCAACGGCATCATCGACAACGACAGAGCGGCCGCCGCCCGCACCGGCGCGTGGAAGGCATGGCTCGGCGGGACGGCCACCGCCCGCACGGACACCCTCTCCCAGACGTTCCGGGTGACGTCGCTCAACGAGCAGAACACGATCCTGTCCACCTACAACACCGGCACCACCACGCCCGGCGCCGCCACCTACGCCTTCTCCCAGGGCACCAGCATGGCCGCCCCGCACGTCGCCGGCGTCGTCGCGCTCATGCGCGGCGAGAACGCCGACCTGACGCCCGCGCTGATGGAATCCCTCCTCAAGGAGACCGTGCGCCCGCTGGCGGGCACGTGCACCGACGGCTGCGGCGCGGGACTGGTCGACGCCGTCGAGGCCGTCGATGCCGCTGACGGCTTCCAGCAGCTCGCCAACCGCGGCTTCGAGTCGGGCAACACCGCCTGGACGGCGAGCAACGGCGTCATCGACAACACCACGGGTACCCCCGGCCGCACCGGCGCGTGGAAGGCGTGGCTCGGCGGGCACGGCTCCGCCCGTACCGACACCCTCTCCCAGCGGGTGACCATTCCGCAGGCGGCCACCCGGGCCAATCTGCGGTTCTGGCTGCGGGTCATGTCCGACGAGACCGGCACAGGCGCCTACGACACCCTGAGGGTGCAGGTCCTCGACGACTCCGGCGCGGTGCTCTCCACCCTCGCCACCTACTCCAACCAGAACCGGGGCACGACCTGGCTCAGGAAGAACTTCGACCTGAGCGCCTACCGGGGTCAGAGCGTCACCCTGCGGTTCACCGGCCAGGAGGACGCCAGCCTCAAGACCTCCTTCCTGGTCGACGACACCTCCCTGTCGACGTCCTGAACCCCTGACACCTCCTGACCCCATGACTCCGTGAGTCGACGCCGGGCACCCGTTGCGGTGCCCGGCGTCGCTCTGCGTCCGCACGGCCCCCCAACGCGGCCCCACCGGGGCCGCCTTGCTCCTTCGCCGGGTCGGCCTTCATCAATTCCTCACGTTCCCTCGTCCAAGATCTCTGCGCGTGCACCCCTCCCCTTCACGAAAGGCCCTGCCATGACCCGAAGTTCCCGCGGCCACCACGCCGCGGCCAAGACACGTCGCCGTTTCCTGGTGGGCGCGGTTGTGACGGTCACCGGGGCGGCCGTGGCCGCTCCGCTGGCCGTCGCGCGACAGTCCGGCGACGAGTCGTCCTCCGCGCACGACCACCACGCCTCCGGAGACCCGACGCACGTCGACGAGATCTACCAAGGGCGCCGCATCCAGGTCCGTACGATCCGCGACGCCGGCCAAGAGAGCCACGGGCAGCACGGGCAGCAAGGGCAGAACGGGCATAACGGGCACCACGCCACAGGCCCCGGCCCCCGGATCGAGGTACGCATCGACGGCAAGGACCTGCATGTGATGCGGAACGCCGACGGGTCCTGGGTGAGTGTCGTCAACCACTACTCCACCTTCGACACCCCCCGCGACGTCGCCCGCGCGGCCGTCGACGAACTCGACGGCGCGCAGCTCGTACCCCTCGACTGATCCGCACGAGACCCCGAGACGAGAAGAGACACTCCATGCGCAAGAACCAGGCGACGCTCACCGCCGCCGAGAAGACCGCCTTCGTCGACGCCCTGCTCGAACTCAAGCGCCAGGGCGTGTACGACAGGTTCGTCCGCACGCACGACGAGTTCGTCATGAGCGACTCCGACTTCGGGCCGCGCGTGGCCCACCGAAGCCCGTCCTTCCTGCCCTGGCACCGCTACTTCCTCATAGAGTTCGAGCGCGAGCTCCAGCGCGTCGCCCCCTCGGTCTTCCTGCCCTACTGGGACTGGACGGACGACCGCTCCCCAGAGGCGAGCCTGTGGGGCGAGGACTTCCTCGGCGGCGACGGGCGGGCCGAGGACGGACAGGTCACGAACGGCGCCTTCGCCGGAGACCGCGGGGCGTGGAACATCACCGACCGGGTGGACACGTGGACCTCTCTGCGCCGCTCGATGGGCGCCCGCGGCCGGACACTGCCCACCAGGCGGGAGGTGGATTCCGTCCTCGCCCTGGCGACGTACGACCAGCGGCCGTGGAACAGCAGGTCGCAGGGCTTCCGTAACCGCCTGGAGGGCTGGGTCGGGGCCAACCTGCACAACCGCGTCCATACGTGGGTGGGTGGCAACATGGTCAGCGGCACCTCTCCCAACGATCCCGTCTTCTGGCTTCACCACTGCTTCATCGACAAGCTCTGGGCGGACTGGCAGCGGCTCCACCCCGAGTCGACCTATCTCCCCCTGCGCCCGACGGCGGACGTCGTCAGCCTCCACGACCGCATGCGCCCGTGGAACACCGTGCGGCCCGTCGACATGCTCGACCACACGTCGTACTACTCGTACGACACGGACCCCGACACCGGCACGTCCCCCGACACCGACACGGACCCCGACACCGGCACGGACGAGGACGGGTGAGGGTGCGGCAAGGCCGTCCCCCCATGCCGAGGCTATGGTGACGCGTGTGCGAGTACTGGTGGTCGAGGACGACGAGAATCTGCGCTTCGGGGTGGTCGCGGCCCTGAGGGCCGCCGGTCTCGCGGTGGACGAGGCCGGTGATCTTCCCCAGGCGGACGAGATGCTGTTCGTCACCTCCTACGACTGCGCCGTTCTCGACCGGATGCTGCCCTCCGGTGACGCGGCCGCCTACGTGGAGAGGCTGCGGCGCGCCGGCCGGGACGTGCCCGTGCTGTTCCTGACCGCGCGGGACACCGTGGCCGACCGCGTGGAGGGCTTCGCGAGCGGTGGGGACGACTATCTGGTCAAGCCGTTCGCCGTACCCGAGCTGGTCGCCAGGGTACGCAGCCTGTGTCGCCGCGCCACGGCCGTACGGCCGCCGGTCCACACGGTCGGGGACCTGGAGATCGACACGGCCCGTCGGTACGTCCGCCGGGGCGGCGTGCTGCTCACGCTCACCAGCAGGGAGTTCGCCGTCCTGGAGGTGCTGGCCGCGCGCTCCGAGCAGGCGGTGCCACGCGGCGAGCTGATCGAGAGCTGCTGGGACGAGATGGCCGAGCCCCAGTCCAACGTCCTGGAGGTGCTCATCTCCCAGCTCCGCCGCAAGCTCGGAGACCCTCCGCTGATCCACACCGTCCGCGGGGTCGGCTACCGGCTGGCGTCCGAGGCCCCGCGGTGAGGGTCATGCCTCGCCTGTTCCGGAGGTCACGCGAGCTCACTCCCACCGGGCGGGTGCGGCGCCTGCGCCGGCGGATCACCGCGCTGTTCGCGCTGACCAGCGCCGTGGGCCTCGTCGCGATGGCCGTCCTGGCGGTACGCAGTGACGACGCGCGGTGGCGGGAGCAGCTCGACCACTCGATGGACGCCGACACCAGCTGGGCACTCGGCCTGCTGGAGACGGAGCCGGACGGGCGGCTGAACACCGACGTGCTCGTCGACACGATCGACACCGACTGCCCGCCGATGACTGTGCTCGTCGTGCCACCCGCCCCGAAGGCGGACCTGGTCGTCCATGAGGCGCCGCGCCGGCCGTGCCTGGACGTGAGTCCCTCCGTCGTCCAGGAGGTGTCCCGGGCCGTCGTGCGTTCCGAGGAGGCCAGGGGGTTCGACCGATGGACGACGGACGGGGAACCGGCGAGGGTGTTCGCCCTGCCGTTCTACGCACCCGACGCGGAGGAGGGCGAGGGGCCGGCGGGGGTGTTGGTCACCGTGTCCGGATCGTCCGCCGAGCGGGCGGACCACAACCGTCTGAGGTGGGTGGTCACCGGCGGATGCGCCGTCCTGGTGCTCCTGTCGGCGGCGGTCGGCCACCTGCTGTCCGGGTGGGCGATCCGCCCGGCCCTGACAGCGCTGAGACGACAGGAGGAGTTCCTCGCGGACGCCGCCCACGACCTGCGGACACCGGCGGCCTCGGTGCGGGCGCTCGCCGAGACGGCGTTGCGGGGGGACACGGACAGCACCGAGGTGCTGCGGCGCACCCTGCGGGTGGCGGAGGGCATGGGCCGTCTCGTCGACGGACTGCTCACCCGGGCACGGCTCATGTCCGGTACGGAGACGATCGCGCGGGAACGACTGCGGCTGGACCAACTGGTGGAGGCGGTCGTCGCGGACACCCCGGCGGAGGGACACCGGGTGACGGTACGCACCGAGGAGGCCGTGCTGGCCGCCGATCCGGACCTGGTGCGCCGGGCGGTGGCGAACCTGCTGGGCAACGCGCTCGCCCACGGTCACGCGCCGGGTGTGCCGGCCGACGTGCTGGTCACCGTCGCCCGCGACGGCACGGTGACGGTCGACGACGCCGGCCCGGGGCTGCCGCCGGAGGTGGCGGGCGCGCTCTTCGAACGGTTCCGCAGCGGGTCGGGGTCGACGGGCCTGGGGCTCTCCATCACCTCGTGGGTCGCCCACGCACACGGCGGGAGCCTCGTCGCCGACCGCGGTGAACGCGGCGGAGCCCGCTTCACCCTGCGCCTGCCCACCGGCGACTGAGGGCCCGCGCCGTCGCACGGGCGACGACTTACTCGCGTATCCGTATCTGTCGTGGCGCTGATTGTCCGGGCGGGTGAAGACGCGCACTCTGCACGGACCAATCGTTGCCGCGGGAACGGAGCGAGCCGTGGAAAATTCAAGTGCGTCGACAGGTGGTACGGGTGCCCGAGGGCGGAGGCGCCCGCGAGGCGGCGGGGTGTGTGCGGGGGTGGTCGTGGGGGCGGTTCTCCTCGCGTTCCTGCCGCACTCCGGGCTTCCGGTCGCGGAGGCGTCCGCGCCCGTCGCTCTGGCGGAGACCGCCGCGGACGACGTGGGTTTCGTCTCCACCTACGAGGAGGCCGATGCCGAAGACGTCGACGAGCAGGAGTTCCTGGAGGATCGCCGGCTGCTCGAAGGGGTGGCGAAGGATCTGAACCGGCAGCTGGTCATCCCGGCGACCATCAAGCTGACCGGAACGTCCTGCGGCCACACCGACGTCGGCTACATCGCCAAGCAGTCGAAGATCGAGGTGTGCTACGAGTACGTCGCCGAGGTGCGCGACCTGTTCGAGAAGGACGGCGACGAGAACGTGGCGAAGAAGACCTCCGGCGTACTCACCGAAACCCTCTACCACGAGGCGGCGCACGCCCTGATCGACAAGCTGAAGCTGCCGTTCACCGGCCTGGAGGAGCAGGTGTGCGACCAGTTCGCCGCCTACCAGCTCATTCCGCAAGGGGCCACGGGGCAGGAGGCACTGCTCGCCTCGGCGGAGAACATGACCCTCATGGCGCCGAGGCCCGAGAAGACCGACTTCTCGGCCACCCACCCGCCCTACCCCTTGCGGTCGGCGGCCTACCGGTCCTACCTCTACGGCGCTGACCCCGAGCGCTGGGAGCACCTGGTCGACGGCGCACTCCTGTCGCGGGACCGATCGGCGTGGTCGGAGGAGGAGTACCAGCACCTGCGACGGGGCTGGTCGAACGTGCTGAAGCCGCACGTGGAGACCGCGGAGCAGGGCGCGTAACGCGTCGTGGTCGATCTGTAGGGATCACCCTCGCCACAGAGCGGGAGTTCGTCGGGCCGTACCTGCCGGGTGGCGAGTACGGCCCGTACTCCCGGTTGCCGCGTCAGCGCCCCGCCAGGGCGCGCCGCGATTCGGCGCCGAGCTTGCGCAGGGCGCGGGCGACGTGCTGTTCGACGGTGCGGGGGGAGAGGTGGAGGGTGTGCGCGATCTCGCGGTTCGTCAGGCCCGCGCCCGCGAGCTGCGCGACCTCCCGCTCGCGTGGTGAGAGCTCGTTCTTGTAGGCGGGCCGTCCTCGCGCGCGTCGCTTCTCGGGCCGGTGGGCCCGCAGCACCGCCCGTGCCCGGGCGGTGTCCCAGGTGGCGCCGAGCTCGGTGTACTGCTGCACACAGGCGTCCACTTCGCGGACAGCCGCGGTGACGGCCGGATCGTCCAGGCCCGCGCCGGCGGCCGTGGCTGCCCGCAGAGCGCACCGGCCGGCGCCTTCCACGGTCTGCGCGTGGGCATAGGGGTGGGGCATGGCCGCGTACGAGGCGGCGGCTTCCCGGTACAGCCGCTCGGCGTCATGGGGCCTGCCGTCGCATTCGGTGAGTACGGCCTCCGCCCAGGTGAGCGAGGCCGAGGCGGCGGGGGCGTCCCGTCCCTCGAGTCCGGCCTCCAGCGCGGCCACCATCTCCCGCGCCGCCCGCACCCCGTCCACCAGGGCCACCGCTTCCACGGCCCAGGGGGCCAGATCCGCCGCCCGCACCCAGATCTCCTTGGCCGCCATCCTCCTCCAGGCCGTACGAGCCCGCTGCGCGGCGGCCGGCAGATCCCGGCGGGCGAGCGCGAGGCGCACCAGCGCGCCGGCCATGGCCATCTCGTGCTCCTGGTCAGGGACGGTTCCCTCCTCCCCGGAGAGCAGGGAGTCCGCCCGCTCCCATCGGCCACGGGCCACGGCGAGAAGGCCGAGCACCATGCGGATCTCTTCGCGGAACCGTGCCTGCTGGGTGTTCTCGGCGGTGAAGGACTCGCACATCTCGGCCAGCCCCTCCCACCGCCCCGTGCGCCAGCGCAGCACCAGCCCGGTGGCGCGGCCCGCCTGCTCGAGGAAGGTGTCCCCGCTCCGGGCGGCGAGCTCCCTGCCCTCGGACAGCAGCGGCTCCACCCGCTGGTGGTAGCCCAGCCACATCGCGGCGTCGGCCAGGTTGCACAGTCCCTGGGCGCGCTGACCACGGATCTCCGGACGGTCCGGAGGGAGCGTCCTCATCCGCTCCCAGCCCCGCGGGTCGCCACAGGTCAGGTCGAGTACGGCGTGGGTGTACGCGACGAACGCGCCCGCCACCTCGTCACCGCTCGCGGCCGCGGCGTCCTCGGCGCGTGCCATCCAGGCGCGGTGGGTCGCCAAGGTGTGGTGGTCGGCGGGTGAAGGCACCGCGAGCGCGACCATCGCCCGGGCCGCCCGGTCGGGCTTCGGGCCGCGCAGTTCGTGGGCGGCTCGTTGCAGTTCCACCCAGCCGCGGTCCCCCCACACCACCTGGTTGCGCAGCAGCAGCCCCAGAGCGAGCCGTATCTCCCCGCGCACGACGGCGGGCAGTGTGTCGTGGGCGACCATCTGGGAGAGCACGTGCACCGACTGCTCCACCCCCAGGCCCATCACCGCGCTGCGCGCCAGCATCAGGGCCAGCCGGGCCCGGTCCTGTCGCGGCACGAGCTCGGAGGCCAGGGTCTGCTCCAGCAGGGTCGCCGCCTCCTGGTGCCGACTGGCGTCGGCGGCCTCCCGCGCGGCCTGTTCGACCGCGCGCAGCCATCCCCGCACCCGGTGGCAGGCCCTGCGGTGCCGGGCCAGGGCCGGCCACGGCACCAGGCGCCGCCGCGCCAGCACGTCCGCGGCACGGCCGTGCAGGTCCTGCTGGAGGGGCCACGGCAGGCGTTCCCGTACGGCGAGGGCCGCCAGCGGGACGGGGAGGACGTACCGGCTCTCACCGTCCCTGGCCAGCACGGCACCGGCGACCGCGTCGTGGAGAGCATCCAGGCCACCGCGGTCGTCCGGCAGCCCGGCCACCGCGAGGAGCTCACGTCCGGTGGCCGGTTCGTCCAGGACCGCCGCCGCCCACACGGTCCTGCGGGCATCGGCCGTCAGGGCCGCCGTGCGGCTCAGGACGAGCTCCGCCAGGCGCACCGGCACTCCGGCGGCGTCCACGTCCGCGGCCGTACGGCGTCGCGGGCCACTGTCCCGCAGGGTCGAGACCAGGTCCGCCACGACCTGGGCCACGCCGCCCGACCGCTCGTGCAGCCGTGCCACGGCCTCGGGCGAGCAGTGTTCCCCGAGGGCGCCGACGGCGGTCCGGCGCACCTGTTCGAGCGTCCACGGCTGAACGTGGTGGCGTACCACCACCATGTTCGCCGGGTAGGGGACGGGCCGGGGGCCCAGCGGCAGCCCTGGGTGGGGCAGCTCTTCGGGGCGGTAGGACACGACGGTCGCGAGGCCCGAACGAGGGTGCCCCAGCAGGTGGCGCAGGCGCGACTGCCCCTCGGTGTCGCTCCGTTGCGCATCGTCCACCAGAAGGAGAAGCGGCCCGCTGTCCGTCGGCAGTCGAGGGAAGGGCTCTCTGCCGCACCGCCACGTCACGTGCGGGGTCCGCGCGAGCTCAGGGTGTCGGGCAAGGCGTCGCAAGAGCCACGTCTTCCCCGTTCCGGCGGCGCCCTCCACCCACACCAGCAGGGGGTCGTGACCGTCCTGGGTCAGCGTCCGTACCAGTCGCTCTTCCCAGAGCGCCTCCGTGACCATGGGATCTCCGTAACTACCGGTCGAAAAGGGTGGAGCGGGGGTTCCCGCCGGTGCCCGGAGGGGCCGCCGGCAGAAACCCCCGCCGAGAGGTCAGCGTGTCCGCAGGGTCAGAACGTCAGACTCCAGGAGTCGAGGTGGCCGGTGTAGCCGCTGTAGGCGTCGGCGACGCGCAGCGTCCAGGTGCCATTGGCCGGCACGGTGGAGGCGTCCAGGGCGTAGGTGGTGATCAGGTCCTTCCCGGGCTCCTCGTAGGTGGCGTCCTTCAGAGGCCAGGCGGCGCCGTCGGGCGCGACGAGCTCGAGGGTGAGGTCGCCGCGGTAGGGGTGCTTGATGTCGACGGCGAGCTTCAGGTTGTCGGGGCCGCTGCCCTGTCGGCCGCTCACCTGGATCGTGGAGGTCGTCCAGTAGATGCCGGCGTCCGGGATGGCGACGTCGTCGGTGTTGGTGAAGACGTTCGTGCCCGGCGTGGGGGTGGGGGTCGGATCGGTGCCACCGCCCTTGCCGAGGGTGGCCGCGGCGTCGGCCAGGCCCGCGCCGCAGCCGCCGCCGCAGGAGCCGGGCAGGGCGCGGGCGTTGTTCTTGACGGCGGTTTCGACGTCGCCGGGGGTGATGCCGGGCTTCGCCTCGTACAGCAGGGCGGCGAGGCCGGCGATGTGCGGGGCGGCCATGCTGGTGCCCTGGTACGCCTTGTAGGTCTCGCCGGCGGGTGCGCGGGTTCCGGTGTCCACCGTCGACAGGATGCCGTCGGCCGGGCGGACGTTCGTCTCGCCGCCGGGGGCGGTGATGTCGACGGCGTCGCCGTAGTTGGAGTAGCGGGCCCGGTTGCCCTCGCGGTCGCCGGCGGCGACGCTGATGACGTTGTCGCAGCTGGAGGGGGTGTAGTTGCCGGCGTTGGCGTTGCTGTTGCCGGCGGCCACGACGACGGTGGTGCCGCGGCCGACGGCGCTGTTGATGGCGCTCTGGGTGCCCTGGTCGCAGGCTCCGTCGCCGCCGAGGCTCATGTTGATGACGTGTGCCGGAGTCGGGTTGTTCGGCACGCCCTGCACGGTGCCGCCGGAGGCCCAGGTGATGGCGTCGATGATGTCGGCGGTGCTGCCGCCGCACTTGCCCAGGACGCGCACGGGCTGGATCTTCGCGTCGTAGGCGACGCCCGCGATCCCCTTGTCGTTGTTCGTGGCGGCGGCGATGGTGCCCGCGACGTGCGTGCCGTGCCAGGAACTGTCGGTGTCGCCGGCGGGTACCGGGTTGCCGAAGCGGTCGGTGCCGCACTCGCCGCGGGTGAGCCAGTCACCCGGGTCGGCGGCGTCGCCGTCCCGCCCGTCGCCGTCGTTGGCCGTCTTGGTGCTGGAGATGAAGTCGTAGCCGTCGACGATGTTGGCGGCGAGGTCGGAGTGCGCGACGTAACCGGTGTCGATGACCGCGACCTTGATGCCCTTGCCGGTGGCCTTGTCCCACGCGCCGGGCACGTTCATACCGGCGGCGGACTCGAACAGGTCCCACTGCCGGCTGTAGAGGGAGTCGTTCGGGGCGGCGGCGGTGGCGTACATGCGGGCGTCGGGGACGACGTACGCGACGTCGGGGTTGGCCTTGAAGGCGGCGATGACGGCGTCGAGGTCGTTCTTGCCCAGTGCGACCCCGAGGTCGATCAGGGCGGCGCCGGTGCCCAGGCGGCGGCCGAAGTCCGCCGACAGGCCGGCCTTCTTGGCCGTGGCCTTGGCGTTCTTCTCCGCTTCGGCGTTGGACCTGGAGGCGCCGGACTCCGCCTTGTAGCCGACGATGAGGCGTTCGGGCGCCACGGACGCCACGGCATCGGAAGCGGGCGGGGCGGCCGGGGCGGTCGGGGCGCTGGGCGTGGCGAGGGACGGTGTCACCGCCGCGCCGAGGATGGTGGCCGCTGTGGCGGCCACCAGGGATATGCGCAGGGGTCGGAAACCGGTCACGGTTCCTGCCTTTCGCGGATGGGCTCCCGGGGGAGGCTCGGTTCATGTGGGGGAGGGGGGAGCACAGACGGAAGCCGCAGCGGCGGCGAGCGTGCCAGTGGTGTGGCACGCCCGTGTCCGATGCCGGCGGATCCGGCTCCGTACCGCCCGGCCACGATGAGGGCCACGCCGTGTCTCCCAAGGACACGCCACGGGCCGGGCGATGGGTGGAAACCTACGAGCGCGCCAGGACCTCGCCTATCCGGCCGCGGGTGATACGGATACGCGACTTAATCGCGCCGATCGGCCGTTGCCCGACGGGGGCAACGGCCGATCACGCTCCGACCGCGGTGATGACTGCTCCTGCTCCTGCTACTTGCCCGACGGACCGACCTTCACCGTGACGCTCTGACCGTTCGCCGGCTGCCGGCTGATCGCGATCCTGGTATTCGTGTCCGTCACCTTGACGCTGTGGGTCGGGTTCTGGGCGTTCCAGTAGGTCCCGAAGTGATCGTCGAAGACGGAGACGCCCTTCTTCGACGGGATCCGCTGGACCACACCGTCCTTGTGCAGCGTGATCCCGTCGTACCGGGAGGTGCTGAACGTCGCGTCGAAGGACTGGATGCGGTTGCGCATCAGGGTGCCGTCGGACCACTTCATCGGCTGCGGGTTCGCGTCGATCGGAAGGATCAGGCCCTCGCCCGGGTGGACGTGGGTGTTGTTGTCCTTCTGGGAGGTGTCCCACTGCCAGATGAGCAGACCGTTCTGGTACGGGAAGCGCTCGGCCCAGTTGTCCTTGGGAGCCGGGAAGCCGAAGTTGTACGGGCCGCCCTTCAGGGTGGCGTCGTACGACACGTACTGGCGGTTCTCGGCGATGTAGTACTGCTCGTACTCCTTGGTCAGGCCGTCTCCGATACGGGAGAAGCCCTTGGCCGTCCAGCCGGCGACCTCGTTCTCGGCGTCATCCGAGAACAGCGGCGCGCCGTCGGCCCTGACGGCGAGGGAGTCGGCCGTGAAGCCCTTGCCGGCCACACCGCCGTCGGTCAGGTAGCGGAAGCGGACGTCGATCTTCTTGCCCGCGTAGCCGTCCAGCGGGTAGACCAGCTTCTTGTGGCCGCCCGACGGGCCGGTCAGGGCCGGCTTGTCGCCCGCGTCGCGGGTGAGGGCCTTGCCGTCCGCCGTACCGTCGAGGGCCGTCCAGGTGGTGCCGCCGTCGGTCGACGCCTCGGCGTAGAGGTAGTCGTAGTCCTCCTCGATGTCCCACCAGCCGGCGAGTTCGAGGGACGCCCTTGCCTTGCCGGTCAGGTCGACCGAGCGGGACAGGGTGTTCTTGAGGTCGTCGCCCATGCCGCTCCACCACTGCCTGGAGCCCTGGGCGGGCTTCACGACGGTCGTGGTGACCGGCTTCTTGGGCAGGTCGACGACGAGTGCTTGCGGACGCCTGGTGTTGTACTCCGCGACCCCCAGCGTGTGGGTGGAGGCCGTCGCCGCCTTGGCCTTGGTGTAGTTCAGCCAGCCCAGCTGGAGCTTGTCCCAGGCGGTCAGGTCGCCGGGCATGTCACCGGTGCCGTTCTCGCCGGTGCCGAGCAGACAGCCCAGCGACATCGCGGTCCAGAAGCCGGTCCCGTTCTCGCCCTTGCCGGAGGTGTCGTACAGGTCCGGGAGGCCGAGGTCGTGGCCGTACTCGTGGACGAAGACGCCGAGGCCGCCGTTCTCCGACTGCATGGTGTAGTCGCCGACCCAGATGCCGGTCGAGCCGATCTGCGTGCCGCCCGCCTTGTTGCCCGCCGGGCCGGTCCTGTCGGCCTCGGTGCCGTAGGCGTACCAGCGGTGGGCCCACACGGCGTTCTCGCCCTGGATGGCACCCGACGACTCGTCCTCGCCCGAGTAGACGAGCTGGAAGTGGTCGATGTAGCCGTCGGACTCGTTGAACTCGCCGTCACCGTCGAAGTCGTAGCGGTCCCAGGCGTCGTACTCGGCCACGGCCGCCTTGATCTCTGCGTCCGACTTCCCCTTGGCCTTCTGGTCGGCGGCCCAGGCGTTCACGCCGTCACGGACCAGGTCCCACACGTTGCCGCAGTTGTTGTCGCCGCAGTAGTTCGACCCGTAGCGGGCCCCGTTGTACTCGATCTTGACCCAGTCGGAGACGGTTCCCTCGACCGAGTAGCGGCCCGAGGACGCCCGCTCGTAGTAGGTCTTCACCGAGTGCTTCGGGGCGCCGTTCTTGTCCTTGCCGGAACCGAAGTAAAGGTCGGTGAAGTACTGGCGGTTGAAGTCCTCCTCCCAGATTCGCGAATTGTTGACCTTGCGGTCCGGCTTGGCGATCTTGTTGTGCAGCGGACCGGGATCACCGCCGTACTTCTTCACCGGTGGCTTGGGTCCGTCCGGGCCGTCCGGGTCGTGCAGCGTGCTGTTGTCGACCTTGTCGCCGAACTCCACGAGAATGGCGAAGATCTTGTCGGTCTTCTCCCGGCCCAGTTCGACGTACTTCTTGTCGTCGAGCTTGACGACCTTGGACGCGCCGCGCTTCTGTACGCTCGCGTCGCCGGATATCACCTGTTGCAGGGCGGCCTCGCGCTGCTGCTCCTGCTGCCGGCTGAACGGGCCTTCGAGGTCGTGCGAGACGTGACCTATGCGGCTCTCACCTGCACCGATCGGTTCTTTTTGGTCGGGCCGCTCGACGCCCGCGGACTTCCCGTGCGTGCCGTCCGCCTGTGCGCTGGTGAAAGCCGAGGCCGTCGCGGCGGTCGTGGCGAGTGTCACGAGCACCGCGACCGCTCTGAATTTCCCTCTTCTACTGCTCACTTGAAAGCTTCCTCTCCATCTCGAGTGGCGACATTCGACAGGACCGGAGAAAGAAAAGAAAGGTCTTGACTATGAGATGTCGGCTGAACTAGGAGAGAAAGCTTCCGGTGTTGAGCCAATGGCAAAGCAGAACAAGCGGTGTGTACTTCCGTCATAGGGCAGGCGGAAATAGCCTCTTGTTCCATGTGCGTGTGCTGCTTGTTTTTTGCGTATAGGTAGAACTACGGCGGTGAGTTCAGCAGACGGTGCCCTTGCGGAGGGGACGCAGGTCGACGAGGTACGCGTCGACGGCGTCGGTCACGCAGGAATTGCTGCGGCCGTACGCGAGGTGGCCGAAGCCCTTGTACGTGAGCAGCATGCCGCCAGGGAACTGCCGGGCCAGGCTCTCGGACTCCGCGTACGGGGTGGCGGGGTCGCCCGTGGTTCCCACGACCAGGACCGGGGCGACGCCCTTCGCGTTCACGCGGTGCGGCTTGCCGGTGCCGGCCGGCCAGTCCTTGCAGTCCAGCGTGTCGAGGACACTCGCGGTGCCGTACAGGCCGGCGTGCCGCTCCGCCTGGGCGAGCGCATCCCAGTAGGGCTGTGCGGTGCGGGGGTGCGGGATGTCCAGGCAGTTGACGGCGATGATGGCGACGTCACTGTTGTCCGCCGGGGCCTCCTCCGCCTCTGCTCCCTCTTCGGAGCCGGAAGCCTCCTCGGTCTCCGCTCCCTCGGCCTCCGCTCCCTCGGCCTCCGTCTCCTCGGTCCCTGTCTCCTCTTCGGGGCTGGAATCGTCCTCCGCGCTCTCACCCGACGCCAGCGCGGAGAGCTTCGTGCCGTCCCCGCGGCCCGCGTCGGCCAGTGCCTCGGAGAGGTCCTTCCACTGGTCCTCCGGCGCGTACATCGACATGGCGACGACGTCCATGACGCCCCGCGCGTCGACCACCTCGTCCGAGCCCTTGACGGGGAGCGGCTCTGCCGCGGCCTCCTTGTAGAGGCCGTCGATCAGCGTCCTGATCTCCTCCGGGGTCGTACCGGGGCAGCTGTCGCCCGCGAACTCGGCGCAGTTCTCCGCGTAGTCCTTCACGGCGCGCCGGAAGCCCGCCGCCTGGCTCATGGCCCGTTCCGACCAGTCCAGTGACGGGTCCACGGCCCCGTCAAGGACCGCGGCGCGTACCCGGCGCGGGAACTCCTCCGCGTACACGGTGCCGAGGCTCGTGCCGTACGAGAAGCCGAAGTAGGTCAGCTTGTCATCGCCGAGCGCCGCCCGCAGGACGTCCATGTCGCGTGCGACGTCCACGGTGCCGACGTGGGGGAGTATCGGGCCGCTTCGCTTCTTGCAGTCCGCGGTCACGGCGGCGGAGCCTTCGAGTGCCTGTGCCCGTTCCGCCGCGGTATCCGGGTTCAGCGGCCTCGCCACCTCCTCGTCCTCCGCCGGCTCGGTCCCGCGGGCCGGGGTGCAGTCCACGGCGGGCACGCTGTTGCCGACACCACGCGGATCGAACGACACGATGTCGAAGCGCTCCCGCGCCCTCGTGCCGAACGACTCGGCCCCGCCCGACTCCAGGTCTCCCGCCCCGCCGCCGCCGGGACCGCCCGGGTTGTAGACCAGCGATCCGATACGGCGCTGCTGATCCTTCGCGGCGAGACGCGCCACCGGCAGGGTGAACGTCCGGCCGTCCTGGGGCTTCGAGTAGTCCATGGGCACCGTCAGAGTGGTGCACTCGACGTCGCCGCACTTCCTCCACTCCAGCCTCTGGCCGTAGAACGACCGCAGCTCCGGCCGGTTCGCGGGGTCGGCGGCCACCCGGGGTTTGTCGTCCCGTTCCAGCGGACCGCATCCGGAGGCGGCGACGCCGCCCAGAAGAGCGAGGGAGAGGACGAGGGCGTGTCCACGACGGATGTCGTTCTTCATAACGGAACTCCAGATGTGTCTGACGGTATCCGCAGCCTGAGGGAAGGAACCTGAGGTTCTGATGAGGAGCCGTGACAGCGGGGAGGCCGCGATCGCGGCGGTCGCCCGCCCGGCTTCCTGCGTCCGCGCTCACTGCGACTTCTTGACGTATCCGTAGAGGGCTGGTTACGGATAGGCGCACGGTCGTCGGGCCCATAGGTTGACCCCATCGTTCGGCGGAACGCGCGATCGCGGCGGCAAAACCACCGGGTCCGCGGGCGTCCGACGAGACCACACCGAGCGAGTCTGCCCCCCCAGCCCGCGTGGGTGTGGAACCGCCTCTGGCGGGGGTGCCAGCACCCCGGAACCCCCGCCAGGGCACCGTGCCCCAGCGCGGGGGCCACCTCACGCGGGCCCCGAGGCGTGCCCGAGCTGTCGGCGGGACAGCACCCCGAGCTTGCGCATGGCCCGAGCGACATGCTGTTCGACGGTCCGAGGCGACAGGTGCAGAGTGGCCGCGATGTCCCGGTTGGTCAGACCGGCGCCGGCCAGACCGGCGACCTCCTCCTCCCGAGGGGAGAGCTGTCCGCCGTAGCGAGGTCGGCCTGTCCGTCGCTCGGAGACCTCGTGCTTTCTCAGGACCGCCCGGATCCGCGCGGCGTCCCAGCCCGCGCCGAGCTTCGTCATCTGGGTCTCCGCCGCGCGCAGATCGTTCAGTGCCGTGGGGGATCCCGGCCGGCCGGCCAAGCCGGCCAGCCCGGCGGCCTCGGCCGCCAGCGCCGCCTCGTACGGCCGGGGGAGGGCCTGGTACCTCTCGGCCGCCCGCCGGCACAGTTCCACGGCGAGTTCTCCGGAGCCCTCGGCATCGGCGAGGACGCCGCGGCACCACTGGAGCGCGGCGGCGGCCAGCGGCGCACGCGTGCCGCTCATGCCCGCCGACATGGCGCGGACCATGTCGTGGGCGCGGTCCGGCGCGCCGGCACGCAGCGTCGCCTGTACGGCCCACGGTGCGACGGTCGCGGCCCATGCCCACACGCCGTTGGCGCGCAGCATCGCCCACACCTCGGCGGCCTCGGCCTCGGCCTCGGCGATCCGGCCCCTCGCCAGTGCCAGGCGGATGCGTGCGCTGGAGGCGGTCGCTCTGATGGCCACGTGCCCTTCCCCGTCCGCCTGCCGGTCGGTGAGCCATGTGCCGAGCCGGTCCCATTCCCCCCTGGCGAAAGCGATCATCCGCACGGTCAGCCGGGCCTCCTCGAAGCCAGCCGGGATCGCCTCGGCCTCACGGATCACCCCTTCGGCCTCGTCCAGCAGACCGTCCCAGCACCCTGTCGCCCAGCGCAGATGCGCACCGGTCACGCGGGCCGTCAGCTCCGTCCATGGTGTTCCGCCGCGCTCGGCGAGTTCGTGTGCCCTGCGCAGCAGGTCCGGCACACGGGCGTACTCACCCAGCCACAGCGCCGCGTCGGCGGCGTGGAACAGTCCATCGCCGCTGTAGTGCAGGACGCTCAGGTCGTCACTGTCGAGAGGCAACCGTTCGATCTCCGACCACGCGGCGGGGTCGCCCGTGGCCATGAGAAGGCCGATCCGGTGGGCCGCCACGGCGGTACGGGTGACCAGGTCACCGCTCTCGGCCGCCTCGGCCTCCGCCTTGGCGAGCCAGTCCCGGCATTCCGGCACCGACGCGCCCAGCGGCGCCGGCAGGGCCAGGGCCGCCATCGCCCGGGCGGCGGCCTGCACAGGCCGGCCGGCGACCTCCTGTACGGCCTCGGCCAGCTCCTCGCGCCCCCGGACGGAGCGTCCCATCCGGTGGAACATGATCAGGGCGAGGCCCACGCGGACCTCACTCCGTACGGCGGCGGGAACGGCACGGTCGGCCACCATGCGCCTCAGCATGGCCGCCGTCCGGTCGGAACCGGGCCCGGCCTCCGCGCTGCGGGCGAGGATGAGAGCCAGGCTTCCCCGGGCCGCCTCCGGTACCGCGGTATGGGCCAGAGCCTCTTCGGTCAGGATGACGGCCTGCCGGTGATCGCCCTGGTCGGCGGCGCTCCGGGCCGCGGCGGCGATGCTCTCCGCCCACTGCGACAGGTGCCCGGCGGCCAGCTGATGCCGGGCCAGCATCTCCGCCGGCGGGGGGTTCCGCCGCGCCAGTACCGCGGCCGCCCTCTCGTGCAGCGCTTGCCGCAGCGGACCGGGCACTGTCCGGTACACCGCCTCCGCCGCCACGGGGGAACGGAAGCCGAAGGCGTCCGGGCCGACCGGACACAGGGCGGCGGAGCGCATGGCCGCCAGCAAGGCCAGCCGGCCCATGGGCTCGGCGAGCCCGGCGACGGCGGCGAGCTCGCCGCGGGTGGCGGGCTGTTCCAGCACCGCCGCCGCCCACACCAGCGGCCGGTGCTCCTCGTCGAGTCTCATGGTGCGCCCCACCGTGCGCTCCGCCAGACGCGGCGGCGCGGGCGCCTTGTCCACCGCTTCAGCCGTCGGCCTCTCGCGGCGGTGGGCGAGACCGGCGAGGACGTCGCTGACGACCTGGGGCACACCGCCGGTGCGCCGGTGGAGCCGCTCGGCGAACCCGGGGGGACAGCCGGCGCCGAGGCGCTGGGCAGCGAACCGGCCGGTCTCCTCCTCGGTCAGCGGTTCGAGCCGGATCTGGACGACCTCCAGTTCGGCCGGATAGTCCATGGCCGTCTCCAGCACCAGACCGGGGACGGGCAGTTCCTCCGGCCGGTAGGTCAGCACCACGCACAGCCCGGCCGGTGGACGGGTGAGCAGTCTCCGCAGCCTCTCGCGGGCCGCCGAGTCCGCGCGGTGCACATCCTCGGCGATGAGCAATCCGCCGCCGATCCCGCTGAGTGGATCCCCGGGCTCCGCGCTGCCGACGCCCTCCCCGTCGACGGGCCGGCCACGCCTCGCCCCTTCCGGACCCTCACCCTCCGTGGCGGATCGCGCCGGCCCGTCCTGAACATGGAACCCGACCGCCGAGAAGCGGACCATGGTGCAGCCGGTGAGACGCGCCTCCGGCAGAGCCAGAAGACGGTGGACCAGGTGGGTCTTGCCCATCCCGGCCTCGCCCTCCACCAGCACCAGCACCCGCCGGCCGGCGGCCGCGGAGACGAGCACCTCACGCAGCGGCACAGGATCCCCAGGCACGTCACGCATTGGCGCCGCCTACCTCCCTCACGGCGCATGCGAGGCCGACCGGCGGCGCCGCGACACCTCTGCGCGGACGAAGCATCACGCGACGGCCTGCATCGCGTGCTCGGGCTCGTGCGCCGAGGGTGTGGTCTCGGGGCCGAGCGCGGGGGCGGTGTCCTCCGGGACGTGCGTGGGCAGGTCCGCCCACACGACGTGCTCACCGTCGACGTGGGTCGCCCCCCACATCACGGTGAGGCATTCGACGATGGCCAGGCCGCGCCCCGAGGTGGCGAACAGGTCGTCCTCCTCGGCGCCGGGCCCGTGCGGGGCGGGCGCCTGCGGGGCACGGTCACAGCCCTGGCCGTGGTCGCAGACGGCGAAGTGCACCGCCGTGGACCCGTCGACCATGACCACCTGGTGCAGTGCGTGCCACACCGGTCCCTCGCCGTGTCGGATCGCGTTGGTGACCAGTTCGGAGACGATCAGGAGGGCGTCGTCCACCAGATCTGACATGCCCCAACCGATCAGTGTCCGCATGACCTGCCGCCTCGCCACGGCGATGCCCCGAGCCGTCGCGGGTTCCACGGCCCAGTGCGGACCGACGGCCAGGGTCCGAGGGTGTTCGGGAGTGCTGGGACGGTACATGACGTGTCCTGACGTGGGGGGAGGTCTCGCGCCCGGCATCAGCCGGATACCAACAGGAAAACGCCGCCACCACTGGGGCGGACAATGCGGGCACACCCCTATTTCTCGACTCCCTCATTCCGTAGGTAGGCGAATGCGGAAATCCGCAGACGAATGTGGCGATGATCCCCCAGTGCCAGGGGAGGCTCTGGGGGAGTGGGGGCGACTGGAGCGGCGGGCGGACTGAGCCTGGTCAGGCGGCGGCTGCGGAGGCGCGGGTGCTGTCGGCGGTGGACCTTCCGCCGCCCCCGCCCGGAACCGCGGTGGGCAGGTCCGCCCACACGAGGTGGCCGGCGTGGGACCGGGTGGACCCCCAGGCGCTGGACAGGGCGGCGACGATCATGAGCCCCCGTCCGGAGGTGCCCTCCGCGGCCGTGACGGGCTCCCCGGCCCTGGCCCCCCAGCCACGGCCGCGGTCGCCGACGACCACATGGACCGCGTAGCCGCCCGCGACCAGGACCACACGCAGGGTGTGCCACACGGGGCCCACACCGTGGCGCAGCGCGTTCGTGGTCAGCTCGGACACGACGACCGCGGCGTCGTCCACCAGGTGCGGCAACCCCCATGCGCACAGCGTCTCCGTCACCTGCCGGCGCGCCCGGACGACGGCGTGCGCCGATTCCCGGGGGACGCGCCACAGGGGCGAGGAACGTACGACCTGTCGGTGTTCGGGGGTGCCGGAGCTGTCCATGAGATTTCCAGGTGCGGCTCTGCAAGCGGCTGGTCCGCTCGGACCACCCCAGGGAACGCCGAATAATCCTCACGCAACAATGCGTAGAGCCACCTAATCGGACATACTTAAAGTTAGGGGACTAGTAGCGGAAAAGGGGCCGCACGAGCTGCCCACCGTGCGTCGGGCGGTTCAGCCAGGAGTCCCACGGGTGAGTTCGGCACGGGTCGTGCCGAGTTTGCGGAGGATGCTGGCCACGTGGTGCTCGACGGTACGGGGCGACAGGAACAGGGCCGTGGCGATGTCCTTGTTGCCCGCGCCTGTGGCGAGCAGGTCACGGACCTGTTCCTCACGCGGCGAGAGCTGCTCGCCATAGCCGATGCGGCCGGGCTTGGTCCGCGGCGCGGGGCGGTCCTGGCCGAGGGCGCGCAAGTGGTGGTGGCAGCGGGCGGTGTCCGAGGTGGCGCCGAGGCGGTCGAACTCGGCGAGGGGCTCGGCGAGGCGCGCGGCGACCTCGGAGGGAACCGGGCGGGTCAGGGCGGCGTGCTCGGCCGCCAGGACCGCTCGGTAAGGGCGTCCGATCGCGCGCCAGAGGCCGGCGGCATGATCGAAGGCCGCCAGCGCACCGTCGGGGTCCCGCGCGCGGAGCAGCAAGCCGCGGCACAGATACTGTTCGGCGATCGCGCCGGGGGCGTCCCGACCCTCGATGCCGGCTGCCTGTTCGTCCGCCAATTCCTGGGCCCGCTGATGCTCGCCCAGGGCGAGCAGGATCTCGACAGCGGTGGGTACCAGGTTCCACGTGTACGTCCACGCCTCCTTGCGCCGCAGGAAATCGAGGTGATCGAGCGGGTCGCGCAGGGAGGCCCAGGCGCCCTCGGGGCCGTGACGGGCGAGGCTCACCCGGGCGGCTCCGGCGGCGGCGCCCAGGGTTTGCAGGCTCAGGCCGTCCTGGGCGAGCACGCGGTCGAACTCGGTGGCGGCCTCGGCGGTACGGCCGCATGCGGCGGCGGTCAGGCCGTGCACCGTCGCCACCAGGCCGCGGTCCCACAGCGGGGTCTCCGGATAGCGGGCCCGGCAGTCCGCGAGGCCGCGTTGCCACTCGGGCCAGCGGCCCGCCTGCCAGTCGAGGATGATCCGGTAGGAGTGCGCGTAGGCGGCGAGGACCGGGATGTGCGCCTCCGGCGCCAGGGCGAGGACCTCGGTGACGAGGGCGGCCGCACGGGCGTCGTGGCCCAGGCACAGGTAGCTCTCGGCGCCGTTGCTGAGGATGACCAGCGCGGCGCGCCGGCTGATCCGGTCACTGCCCTCGCGGGGGAGCGACCCGAGCAGTTCCGGAAGCTTCGGGTCTCCCTGGATGCCCAGCAGAATGTGGTACGAGACCTCCAGGGCGTCACGCGCCTCTTCCTCCCTGCTGACGCCGGCCGCCAGCGCGCGACCGCGCTCGACCATGGCCCGCTGCTCCGAGGACGAGAAGCGGCCCGACTCGGACGCGCCCAGCGAGGCCAGTACCCGGGCCGCGGTCGCGGGATCGTCGTCCCCCACCTCGGACAGGGCGGTCAGGAGTTCCTCGTCCGCTGTCTCCTGCTCCTGGGCCTGGTTGGCCAGCATCCCCCCGAGGTAGGACCGGACCTTGCCGCGTACCGCAGTGGGCAGCCCGGGCAGCAGCACGATCCGCCGTAGCGTGGCCACCGTCTCGGCATGCTCGATCCCGTTCCTGGTGACCATGGCGAAGGCGAGGGCCGCCCTGCCGAGTTGCTCGGAGCCCAGCCCGGGAAACTTGATGATGTCGCGGAGGAGGGTGGCGGCGGTTCCGTCGTCTCCGACCTCCATGGCCTGGTCCGCGGCGGCCTGGGCCTGTGGCAGCCATGTCCGGAGATCGCCCATGGCGCGCGTGTGGTGGGCGATCTGCACCAGGGGCGGCGGATCCTGTGCCTGGAGGACGGCGAGCACCCGGCGGTGGTGCCGATTGCGAACCGGGCCGGGCAGCGCCTCGTACACCGCTTCCTGCGCCAGACTGTGCGCGAACCCGTAGGTGTCCGGGCCGCTCTGGCGCAGCACGGAGGCCGCCAGCGTCTCCAGCAGGGCGTTCGCGCCCTGCGTGTCGTCGAGTCCGGCGGCGAGGGACAGCAGCTCCTCGCCGGCGGGGCGCGCGAGCACCGCCGCGGCCCCGGCCAGCGCCAGCCCGTCCGGGGACAGCGTGCCGGTGCGCTGTGTCATCACCTCGTGCAGACTGCGGGGCACCTTCAGGGCCGTGGCGTCGGGTCCTCCGGCGAGAGTGATCAGATCCTCCTCGATGATGAGCGGCAGACCCGCGCTGCGTTCCAGCAGAGTGCGCACCAGCGCCGCCGTGGGCTCCCGGCCGAGACCGCTGCGAGCCAGCGCCCTCAGCGCGACCTCGTCCAGGGGGCCCAGGGCCAGTTCGGCCCCGGCGGTGCCGGGCGGGCGGCGGTAGGGCATGCCCAGAACCGGCCGGCCGCCCGGCAGGTCCTCGGCGCGGTAGGTGAACACGAGCGCGGTCTCCCGCGGCACATCCCTGGCGAGCAGCAGGAGCAGTTCCCGGGTGGCGTCGTCCGCCCAGTGCAGGTCCTCCACCAGCAGGACCGCCGGGGCGATCGCTTCCAGGAGCGTGCGCACCCCCGAGGCGAGGCGGTGCCGCTGCCCGCCGGGTCCGGCATCCGAGGTGGGAGGCTCGGGCAGGCCGCGGCTGAGGTCAGGCAGGAGGGGGGCAAGCGCGCCGGCCGACGGCCCCAGCTGGTCGACCGGGGGCAACCATGGGCCGACCGCGCGCAGAGCATCGATGACCGGGCCGTACGGCAACGGCTCGCGCAGGGGGTGGCAGGCACCCACCAGGACCCGCATCCCGTCCTCGGCCAGGACGGCGCCGGCCTCCGTGACCAGCCGTGACTTGCCGATCCCGGCCTCGCCCTCCACCAGGACGACCGCCGGGCGCGCCGCCACCGCCGCCAACACCGTACGCAGCTCGGCCGAGCGTCCCATGAACGCCAGAGGCCGCGCCGAAAGAGGCCCTCTCCGCTCCCTGCGGTCGCCGTGATCGTCCACTACGTGCTCCCGTTCCGCCCCGCGATCCGAGGCTGATACCACCCGGAGCGCTCAGGCGACATAGCCAGCACCTACCCACCAGTGTCCAACGCCCCCGCACCCTCGTCCATGCCTCCGCTACGCTGCGTGACGAGAGCACAACGACATGCTGCCCGCGCCGCTGACCGGCCGGCGGCTGGGGGCCGGGTCGTGTCGGACCTCGCTGTCAGACTCTCCGCATGACGAGCATGGAGAGCGTTCTCGTGGATGTCCTGACGAGGGTGGACAGTTGGACACCGGATGTCACAGCCCTTCACCCTGTGGGCCCTTTGACGGTGGTCGAAGGCGCGGTGGAGTGCAGCGGCCCCGACGCACCGGAGATCGTCACCGCCGACGACGTTCCGCCCGGAAGCCATGACGTGTGGGCGGTCTTCCCCGTGCAGGCGGGGGAGGCCGGGGAGACGGACTGGGGCACCCCGGGGTGGGAACGCCCCGCCCTCGCCGTCGTGCTCGTCTGCGCGGGACACACTCCCGAAGCCGTCCGCGACGCCGTCTACGAGGACCCCGCCTCCGATGTGACGCACTTCGGCCGCGGCATCGCCTACATCGGCGACGGCCCCGCCGCGCAGGCGGTCGGCGCCGAGGCCGAGTCCGCGATGGAGCGCGAACTCCGAGCAGCCGAGATCCAGGGCGTTCTGCCCAACACCGTGACACACACCCCCGAAGGCAGCCGCGGCGCCGATCTGATCGCTCTTCCCATCGAGGCATCCACCGGTCGTCTCTACGAAGGCCGCTCCGGCACCGGCGAGCTCGTGTGCGCGGTGTGGGTGGTCGAGGAGTAGCACGACCGGACAGGCACGCACACACGCGGCTGCGGGCGTCTCCGCAGCCATCCGGCCGCGGCCGCCGTGGTCCCAGGGGTACGTACGTCTCGCTGCGTCATGGACCGAGTAGGGGCCTGGCGGCCCCACCGTGCTCCTGGGTTCAACCATCCCTTGATGGAAGGGAGTCCGAACGAGACGTGGATGCCCCACCAGGATGACGGACGTCCTACGGCCCGGCGCGGACATCGCCGTCCGGCGGTGGCGGTCCGTAGCGTCGCGCCCATGCGCGTACTCGTCACAGGAGGAGCCGGTTTCATCGGCTCGCACATCGTCACCTCGCTCCGCCGGGCCGGCCACGAGCCGGTCGTGCTGGACGCGCTGCTGCCCAGCGCGCACCTCACCGCCCCGGAGCCGCCAGGCGTGGAGTTCCTGCACGCCGACGTCCGGGATTCGGCGAGGGTAAGGGCGGCACTGCACGGGATCGACGCGGTCTGTCACCAGGCCGCCATGGTCGGCCTCGGCAAGGATTTCGCCGACGCTCCCGCGTACGTGAGCTGCAACGACCTCGGCACGGCGGTCCTGCTCGCGGAGATGGCGGACGCCGGTGTGCGGCGGCTCGTCCTCGCCGGGTCGATGGTGGTGTACGGCGAGGGACGGTACGCGTGCCCCCGGCACGGTGTCGTCCGGCCCGGCCCCCGCTGCCCCGAGGGCCTCGAAGCAGGGCGGTTCGAACCGTGCTGCCCGGCGTGCGGCTCCGAGCTCGCACCCGGTCTGGTCGACGAGGACGCGCCGGCCGACCCCCGCAACGTGTACGCGTCGACGAAGCTCGCCCAGGAGCACGTGGCGGCGGCCTGGGCGCGGGCCACGGGCGGGACGGCGGTCTCGCTGCGCTACCACAACGTGTACGGGCCCGGGATGCCCCGGGACACCCCGTACGCCGGTGTGGCCTCCCTCTTCCGCTCGGCGCTCGCCCGCGGCGAGGCCCCCCGGGTCTTCGAGGACGGCGGGCAGCGGCGGGACTTCGTCCACGTACGGGACGTGGCGGCGGCCAACGTGATCGCGCTGGAGGCCGCGGGCGGACTTCCGGCCGGTGCCCTCACCGCGTACAACACCGGCAGCGGGGACCCCCACACCGTCGGCGAGATGGCGACGGCGCTGGCCCGAGCGCACGGCGGCCCGCCGCCGGTCGTGACGGGGGAGTTCCGCCTCGGGGACGTACGGCACATCACGGCGGACTCCTCCCGACTGCGGCGCGACCTCGGCTGGCGCCCGGAGGTCGGCTTCGCGGAGGGAATGGCGGAGTTCGCCCGCGCCGGACAGCGGGCATCGGCGGCCGTCGGCGGATAACGCGGTCAGCCGACGGCCGCAGGCAGGGGGACCTCGAAGCGGCAGCCGCCGGCACGGCGACCGCGGGCGGATGCCCCCGAAGCGGCGGCCGCCGGCACGGCGACCACCGCCACCTGGGCGGACGTCGCACGGCGTCCGCGTTTCGTCAGGACTTCCACGGCCTCGAAGCGCTCCGCGATTCCTACGGTGGGGGATGTGACCACCCTTCCTGTAGATGTCGTCCTTCCCTGTCTCGACGAGGCCGAGGCCCTGCCGTGGGTGCTGGCCCGCATCCCCGCCGGCTGGCGGGCCATCGTCGTCGACAACGGATCCACCGACGGTTCCGCCGCGCTCGCGGCCGGCCTCGGCGCCACCGTCGTGCACGAACCCCGGCGCGGCTTCGGCGCCGCCTGCCACACCGGGCTCCTCGCCGCCGAGGCCGACCTCGTCTGCTTCTGCGACTGCGACGCCTCCCTCGACCCCGGCCTGCTGCCCGGCCTGGCGCGTTCCGTCGCCGACGGCTCCGCCGACCTCGTCCTCGGCCGCCGCCGCCCCACCTCGCGCGGCGCGTGGCCCGCGCACGCCCGGGCCGGAAACCTCGCGCTGTCCCGACTGCTGCGCCGCCGCACCGGGCTGCGGCTGCGCGACCTGGGGCCCATGCGGGTCGCACGGCGCGAGGCGCTCCTCGGTCTCGGTCTGACCGACCGGCGCAGCGGCTACCCGCTCCAGATGGTCGTACGGGCCGCCGACGCGGGCTGGAACGTACGGGAGGTGGACGTGCCCTACCTCCCCCGTTCGGGCCGGTCCAAGGTCACCGGCACCTGGAAGGGCACCTGGCAGGCCGTGCACGACATGCGCCGGGTACTGGACGAGCCGGCGCCGGTCGGCGGTGAGCGCCCGTGACGACCCTCCTCGTCATCGCGAAGCAGCCGCTGCCGGGCCGGGTCAAGACCCGGCTCACTCCCGCGTTCACCTCCGAGGAGGCCGCCGCCCTCGCCGAGGCGGCCCTCGCCGACACGCTCACCGCCGCCGCGCGCGTCCCGGCGGACCGGCACGTGCTGGTGCTCGACGGGGAGCCCGGCGCCTGGCTCCCGTGGGGCTTCGAGGTCGTGCCCCAAGCGGCGGGCGGGCTCGACGTACGGCTCGCCGCCGCGTTCACCGCCTGCGACGGGCCGGCGCTGCTCATCGGCATGGACACCCCGCAGGTCACCCCCGCCCTGCTGGCCCCGGCCCTGGACTGGGACACGTACGACGCCTGGTTCGGCCCCGCGGCGGACGGCGGCTTCTGGGCCCTCGGCCTGGCCGCTCCCGACCCCGCCCTCCTGCTCGGCGTCCCGATGTCGCGCCCCGACACCGGCGCCGTCCAGTACCGGCGGCTGCGCGCGGCCGGGCTGCGGGTCGGTACCCTGCCCGTCCTGCGGGACGTGGACACCGCCGAGGACGCGCGCGTCGTGGCGGCCGGGACGCCGGGCAGCCGCTTCGCCGCCCTGCACTCCGCACTGACCGCGGCACCGGCGGGAGCGGGCGCGTGACCTCGACGATCGCCTGGCACACCGACCCGTACACCGACGCCCTGCGCACCGGCCGGGGCCCGCTCTTCCTGCTGCGCGACGACGGATGGCTCCTGCCCCTGGAGGTCGAGCGCTGGTGCGAGGCGCCCGACCCCGCGGACCGGTCAGTCCTGGACCGCTGCCGCGGCACCGTCCTCGACGTCGGCTGCGGTCCGGGGCGGCTCGTCGCCGCCCTCGCCGCCGAAGGGCGCCGCGCTCTGGGTGTCGACGTCTGCCCGGAGGCGGTCGCCCGCGCCGTTCGGCACGGCGCGGCGGCCCTGTGCCGCTCGGTCTTCGCCCCCCTGCCCGGCGAAGGATCCTGGGACACGGCCCTGCTGATCGACGGCAACATCGGGATCGGCGGCGACCCCGCCGCCCTGCTGAGCCGGCTGCGGCAGGTCGTGTCCCGCTCCGGCCGGGTCATCGCCGAATGCGTGCCCGTGGACGTCGACGAACGCTGCGACGTACGGGTGGACGACGGCCGGGGAGGGCGGGGAGCCCCCTTCCCCTGGGCCCGCGTCGGCGTCCGCGCGCTGTCCGCGCACGCGGCCGCCACGGGCTGGACGGTGTCCGAACGATGGGACCTGTGGGGCCGTCACTTCACGACCCTCACCCGTCAGTCGTCGTCCGTGCTCCGCTGAGGACGCGCCCGCCACCTGCGTACGAGGATCACCGCGGCCGCCACCACGGCCACCGCCGCGAGGACGATCGCGAGGTTCCGTCCGTACGGCAGCGGCAGGGCGGAAGGGTTCGGCGGCTCTCCGGGGCGGACCAGCAGCGGCAGCGTGACCAGGGTCAGACTCCCCGCCACGACCAGCGCGCCGCGCAGTACGCCCCGTTCGGAGCGCCCGACGAGCAGCAGACCGACAGCGAGAACCAGCGGGGCGATGATCCCGTCGTGCAGGACGATCGCGCCGGCCAGCCACACCAGCACGCCCAACGGATCGGGCTGCGCCGCCACCCGCCAGGCCCCGACGCCGATCAGGACGAGCCCCAGCCCACCGGCCGCGTATCGGAACACACTGACGGTCCTCACAGCACCTCCAGGCGGTGCACCCACTTGGTCTGGAGCACCCCGGGCCGGTTGGGGGCGATGATCCGCGCCGGGAATCCGTGGTCGAGGGAGAGGGGCTGCCCGTTGAGGGCGAGGGCGAGGAGGGTGAGCGGATCCTCCACGTACTCCGTGCCCATCTCCATCACCCGGTAGGCGCCGCTGACCTCCAGCGAGGTGACCCGTACGGCGTCCCGGCCCGCCCGTCCGCCTGCCCGCTCCACCAGATCCCGCACTCGTACGCCCGCCCAGTCGGCGTCGACGCTCCAGCCTTCGACGCAGGCGATCGGCAGCCGGACCCGTTCCTGGGGAAGCCCGCGCAGCTGGTCGAGCGCGAGCGCGTACGGGCGGGGCCCGGCGACCTCGAGACGCCAGCTCCCCAGGCCCCGCTCCGAAACCCCGGCCGCGGCGGCGGTGCGGTTCACCGGCAGTCCCTGCGGACCGTGGTCCGGGTGCCGGGGCGCGAGCAGGTCGAACGCCTTCAACGGCGTGAAGGACTGCCCCACCGTCGTCAGCGTGACCACTCCGACAGCGGCACCCGTCCCGAGGAGGAGGGACCGGCGGTCGACTGCCTCCTCGGCGGGCAGCGTCAGCGTCCCGGCCGATCGCCGCCCCCAATGAGCGGTGATCTCGGGAGCCTTGACCGCGATGTGCAGCAGGATCGAACCGGCCGCGATCCAGGCCACGGCGAAGTGCACCGGTACGAACGCGAACGGCCACGGGTACCACTCGACGATGTTGAGCAGCCCGGTCAGCACCTGGAACACGGCGGCGGCCACCAGGACCGCGACGGACAGCCGCTCCAACGCGTGCCGCACGGACCGCACCGGCGGCCACACGAACAGCCTCGGATACACGGCCCACAGCTTGGCCATGAGCAGCACGATCGCCGCCAGACCGGTGGCGACGTGCAGCCCCTGCGTGAGCCGGTAGCCCCACGAGGGCCGGGTGGGCAGGTGGTCGGCGAGCCAGCCCGGCGGGTGCTGGAGATAGTGGCTGACAAGACCGGTCGCGAAGCAGACCGCGAACGCGAGGCCGAGCCACCGGCCGACGGCCGTCGCCGTGCGCGCGTCGTGCAGACGACCGGTGAAGGTGGGCGGCCGGAGAACCGGTGCGGCGAGGCGCCGCGGTTTGGACATGCGGAAGGTCATGACGTCCATGACACCGCCGCTCGCCTCCGTACGGAGGCTCCGACACCTGACGCAACCCGAACGCCTCGACGGGTCGCCCGAGCCAGGACCGTGGGCGCTGCCAGGCTGCGCCCATGCCGCGTGCCCGTCCGCTCGTCCTCACCCTGATCCTGCTCGCCGCACTGCTCGCCGCACTGACCGCCGCCCTGACCGTCCTGCTGCGCGGGGACGCCCTCGGGGTCCGCTTCCTGGCGGGGTACGCGGGGTGCTGGGCGCTGTTCGCGGCAGCCGCGGTCGCCCTGCGCCGGGTTCCGGCCCGCGCGGTGGTCCCGCTCGTGCTCGCGGGGGCTGTGGCCGTCACCGCCACCGGGCTGCTGGCGGCGCCGCGTACGAGCACGGACTCCTACCGGTACGCGTGGGACGGCCGGGTCCAGGCGGCCGGCATCTCCCCGTACGACCACGTCCCCGCCGACCCTGCCCTCGCCCCGCTGCGCGACGGTTGGCTCTTCCCCGCCCCTGCCACCTGCGCGAAGGACCACGACCTCTCCCCGCTGCCCCACGGCGCATGTACCCGCATCAACCGGCCGGCCGTGCACACGATCTACCCGCCCGTCGCCGAGGGCTGGTTCCTCCTGGTGCACACCCTCTCGCCGGCCGGAAGCCGCCACCAAGGGCTCCAGACCGGTGCCGCCGTCCTCTCCCTCGCGGTGACCGGCCTGCTGGTCGTCGTCCTGCGCCGACGCGGCGACCCCCGCACGGCCGCCCTCTGGGCCTGGTGCCCGGCCGTCCCCGTCGAAGCCGTCAACAACGCCCATGCCGACGTCCTCGCCGTCCTGTTCTCGGTCGCCGCCCTCGCCGTCGTCGGACGGCGACGCGTCGCCGGCGGCATCCTGCTCGGCCTCGCGATCACCGCGAAGCTGCTTCCGGTCATCCTGCTCCCGGGCGCCCTCTCCGGTACGCGCCGACCGCGCACGGTCCTGGCGGTCGTCGTGCCGACGGTGGCGGCCGTCGGAATGTTGTACCTCCCGTACGTCCTCCTCTCCGACGGCTCCGTCCTCGGCTACCTGGGCGGCTACGCGCAGGAGGAGGGATACGACGACGCGGGCGCGGGCGGCCGGTACGCGCTGCTGCGCCTCGTCCTGCCCGACGCGTGGGCGCTGCCGGCCGTCCTGGCGGCCATGGCCGCGGTCGCCGTCGCGGTCTGGTGGCGCTCCGACCCCGAACGCCCCTGGCGCGGCGCACTGCTCACCACCGGAACGGCCTTCCTCCTCCTGACCCCCGGCTACTCCTGGTACGCACTCCTGCTCGTCGCCCTGGTGGCCCTGGACGGACGCGGGGAGTGGCTGGGCGTCGCCCTGGCCGGCGCGGTCGCCTACCTCGCCGGCCCCGAGGTCGGCTACGGAGCCGCGACAGCCGCGTACGCGGCGGCGGCGGTGGCGGTGGCGGTGTGCGCCGTAGCGGAGCGGCGGCGCCGCCGGGGCTGTGAGGAGGGAACGGCCCTGGCGGCCGAGGCCCTCTGGGAGGGGAACGAGTGTCACGAGCGACGATGAACGCTGGACCGACCTGCGGGCGATCAACCCGGTCAACCCCGTGCTGTGCGAGGCGACCGTACGAAAAATGCGCAAGCCTTCCCTGTTCACCCAACACCCCAACCCCGTCCGCTTATTGCGCATAATTCGCAATAAGCGGATACCTGCCCGGGTGGCGTAATAACGGCATTTCGCGTCGAGCGCGCTTCTGGAGCAATGGGTCTGACCTTCTACAGGCCCTCACCTGCGCATTCACCTGAAGCCCCTCTCGGGAATCACATTCCGTTACCGATTGTGCAGCGCTGGTGACGCTGCGCGCATGGTTTTCTACGGCTTACGCAGCCTGCGCGTGGTGATCCATACGACGGCCCGGCCCCGAATCGTTGTGACGGACCGTCGGCCCCGCTCGATCACCCTCCCTCACGTGCTGAACCTCACCTGACCGCCGCATCCGGCCGGGCGGGGAGGGTTCGCAGCTGAAAGGACCAGCCGTAGATGTTCCGTTCCAAGAGGCCCGGTAAGCGCGTCGTCGACCAGTCGCTCGTCGTCCTGGGCGCCGGCGCTCTGGCCACCGGCCTGGCGGTGCTCACCCTCGCCCCGGGCACCAGCGTCGCGTCCAGCCACCGCGAAGCTCCCCTGATCGCCGGTGACCCGCGCGCGGACAACACCGACGTGTACGCCTTCACCAGCCCCGACCGCACCGACACCGTCACCCTCGTCGCCAACTGGATTCCGTTCGAGGAGCCCAACGGCGGACCGAACTTCTACCCGTTCGCCGACGACGCCTGCTACACCATCAAGATCGACAACACGGGTGACGGCCGGCCGGACGTCACCTACACGTGGAAGTTCCGCAACGAGATCCGCGACGCGGCCAACCAGTTCCTGTACAACACCGGACAGGTCACCTCCCTGAACGACCCGGACCTGAACTTCCGCCAGTTCTACGACCTCACGGTCACCGACGCGCGCGGCAAGACCCGCACCCTGCTGCGGAACGCGCCCGTCGCGCCCTCCCGTACGGGCGAGGCGTCCATGCCGAGCTACGGCACCCTGCGCTCGCAGGCGGTGCTCGGCCTCCAGGGCGGGGGCAAGGCGTTCGCGGGGCAGACGGAGGACCCGTTCTTCGCCGACCTGCGGGTCTTCGACCTCCTGTACGGCGGCGACCTGAGCAAGCGTGGCCAGGACACCCTCGCCGGGTACAACGTCAACACCGTCGCCCTCCAGGTCCCCAAGAAGGACCTGGCCCTGCGCGGCAACAGCACCCGCAACCCCGTCATCGGCATCTGGTCCACCACCGAGCGCCGCGGCGCCGACGTGACCGGCAAGGGCTCCGAGACCAAGACGAAGGACGGCTACCGCCAGGTCTCGCGGCTCGGCAACCCACTGGTCAACGAGGTCGTCGTCCCGCTCCAGTTCAAGGACGCCTTCAACTCCCTCTCGCCCGACCAGGACCGCACCGTCCAGCCCGTCGTGGACAAGGTCCTCGACCCGATCCTGCCCAAGCTCATCCAGCAGGTGTACGGCATCCCCGCGCCGGCCACCCCGCGCAACGACCTCGCCGAGATCTACCTCACCGGCATCTGCAAGGCGTGCGGCCCGATCCAGGCCGACCTCAACGCGCACCGGCTGAACCAGGACGCCGACCTGCGGCAGATCGTCCCCGCCGAGGAACTGCGCCTCAACATGGCCGTGCCGCCCACCGCCCGGCCCAACCGCCTCGGCGTCCTCGCCGGTGACCTGGCCGGCTTCCCCAACGGCCGCCGCCTGGCCGACGATGTCATTGACATCTCCCTCCAGGCCGTCGAAGGCGCCGCCCAGACCGGACAGCTCGTCCCCGCCCTGGCGGAGGGCGACAAGGTCAACGCCAACGAGGTCCCCTTCGGGGCGTCGTTCCCCTACGTCGCCCTCCCGCACACCAAGAACGTCAACCGCTCCGGCGGCGGGAGCGGCGTCCAGCAGTCCTCCCAGCAGTCCTCCGGGCAGTCCTCTCTGAAGCCGGCGCAGGCATCCGCCTTCGGCGCGATGGGTGTGCTGCTGCTCGGCGCGGCCGGCTACCGCACCTGGCGGCGTCGCCGGACCGCCTGACGTACCCGGCCCGGTGGGGCGCGGCGGTCGCCGCGCCCCACCGGGGCGCCGCCCCCGCTCCGCACGCCCGGAGGACCAGTGCAGGACCAGAACCCCACCGCCCCCGAACCACCCCGCAAGCGCGGACGCCTGCGCGGGACGGCGGTGACCCTCGTGCTCGGGGTGGTCATGTTCGCCGTCGGAGCCGTAGGACTGGCCCCGCCAGGCTCCTCGCCGACCGGCCCGGCGGAGGGCGGGAAGGCGTCGCGGACCACCGCTGCCGGGCGGGGGTCCGTGGCCGCGCTCCAGGAACGCGTACGCCGACTCCCGAAGGACACGGTCGGCTGGGCCGCGCTGGGCATGGCGTACGTCCAGCAGGCCCGCGCCACCGCGGACCCGGCCACCTACGACCGGGCGGAGAACGCCCTGCGCACGTCGCTGAAGCTCCAGCCGTCCGGAAACCACCCGGCCGAGACCGCGATGGGGGCGCTCGCCGCCGGGCGTCACGACTTCGCAGAAGCGCTCGACTGGGCGGAGAGAGCCACGACGACCAACCCGTACAGCGCGACCGCTCATGGCGTACTGGCCGACGCCTACACCCAGCTCGGCCGGTACGAGGACGCGTACCGGGCCGTACAGCGCATGGTCGACCTCCGGCCGGACAGCGCCTCCTACGCCCGGGCCTCCTACACCTGGGAACTACGGGGTGACGTGGGCCGGGCCCGCGATCTGATGACCCGATCCCTCGGCGCGGCGGCGACCACGGGGGAGAGGTCCTTCGCCCGTACCCATCTGGCGCTCCTCGCCCTGGAGAACGGCGACCCGCGCACGGCCCTCGCGCAGGCGGGCGCCGGGCTCGGGGAAGACGCGCGAGACACCGCCCTCCTCGAAGCCCGCGCCCGCGCCCACGCGGCACTGGGCGACACGGAGCGGGCCGTCACCGACTACACGGCCGCCATCGCCATCGCTCCACTGCCCCACCACCTGCTCGGCCTCGGCGAACTCCAGCAGGCGCTCCGGCGGCCGGAGCAGGCCGAAGCGCAGTACGCGATCCTGCGCGCCCAGGAACAGATCCGCCGTGCGAGCGGCGGCCCCGCCGACGTCGACGCCATCCTGTTCGAAGCCGACCACGGTGATGCCCGCAAGGCCGTCACGATGGCAGGCGAGACCGTGGCGGGAAGGCCCTTCATCGCCGTCCACGACGCCTACGCGTGGGCCCTGCACCGCGCCGGCCGCTCCACGGACGCGCTGGCGCACGCCGACCAGGCCCTCGCCCTGGGCACCCGCAGCGCCCTCTTCCACTACCACCGCGGAATGATCCACGCCTCCCTCGGCCACAGCGCACAAGCCCAGGGCGACCTGCGGCGGGCACTGGCCATCGATCCCCGCTTCCATCCCCTGCACGCCCCCGAAGCCCGCAGCACGCTCAGCAGAATCGACGGCACCGCATGATCCCGATCCTCCCGCGCGCGGCGGCCTGCGCGGCGACGGCCCTCCTCGTCGCCGGTGCCTCCGCCCCCATCGCCTCCGCGCACCCGCTCGGCAACTTCACCGTCAACCACCACACCGGACTCGTACTCCACCCCGACCACGTCGAGGCACGACTGGTCGTCGATCGGGCCGAGATCGCCGCCCTACAGGAGCTCCCGACCGTCGACCGCGACCGGGACGGCAGGATCACGCCCCAGGAGTCCGAGGCGTACGCGAGCAAGACCTGCGCCACCCATGCCGCACAGCTCCACGCGACCGCCGACGGCGTCCCGCTCCGCTGGGCCCCGGTCACGGCCGCCCTGACCGATCCCCCCGGCGAGGCCGGGCTGAGGACCAGCAGGCTGGAGTGCGCCCTGACCGCCACGGCCGACCTGCGCTCCCCCGCCCACATCGAACTGCGCACCTCCTACGACACCCGCCGCATCGGCTGGCAGGAGATCACCGCCCGGGGCGACGGCGTCAGGCTCCTCGAAGCGGACGTGCCGGCCACCTCGTCCACCGACGAGCTGCGCCGCTATCCGCAGGATCCGCTGGCCGCCCCGTCGGACCAGCGGACGGCGTCCCTCCGCGCCGAGCCGGGCGAGAACGGTCCCGCGTCGGTCCCGGGGAGCACCGCCGGCGGCGCCGGTCCCCTCGGCACGGTCCTGGACACGATCTCCTCGACCTTCGAATCCCTGGTCGGACGGCGGGAGTTGACCGTGCCTGTCGGGCTCCTGGCGCTCGCCCTGGCCATCGTCCTGGGGGCGTCGCACGCGGCGCTCCCCGGTCACGGAAAAACGCTCATGGCCGCCTACCTCGCCGGCCGTCGAGGAACCCCGAGGGACGCGGTCACCGTCGGGGCGACCGTCACCCTCACCCACACGGGCGGGGTCCTGTTCCTCGGACTAGCCCTCCCGCTGGCCACCCATCTGGCCGGTGAGACCGTCCTGACCTGGCTGGGCATCACCAGCGGGCTGCTGGTCACCGGCATCGGGCTGTGGCTGCTGCGCTCAGCCCTGCTCAACCGTGCGACGGGCCACCACGGTCACGGCCACGGCCACGGGCATGGCCATCACGGCCACAGTCACGGGCATCACCATCACCATCATCATGACCACGGGCACGGACATCACCATCATGCCGAGAGCGAACCGACTCCGGTCGTCCCCGACAGCCGCCACCCTCACACCGAACACGAGCAGGGCGGCCCCGTCGCACTCCTGACCCGCGAGGACCACACCCACGCCGACACCCACCCCCACCCCCACGCCACCGAGTCCGAGAGCGAGCCCGCGCGAACGACCCGGGGCGGTCTGATCGGCATGGGGATCGCGGGCGGCCTGGTCCCGAGCCCTTCCGCGCTCGTCGTACTCCTCGGCGCTGTCGCACTGGGCCGCACCGCTTTCGGTGTCCTGCTCGTCCTGGCCTACGGCCTAGGAATGGCGGCCACCCTCACCCTCGCCGGACTGCTCCTCGTCCGGCTCCGAGACCGCGTCGAAGCCGGACTGAAGACCGCCGCGGCCGACCGCTTCAAGCGGGTACGGCGCCTGGCCCGCTACGGGCCGGCCGGCACCTCGGCCCTCGTCCTGATCGTGGGCCTCGGACTGACCGCGCGCGCTGCCATGGGTCCGTGGTGACCCCCAGGAACCCCGATGGGGTAACCAGACGCCCGATCGTTGCGTCACGCGGGTGGTGTCCGCCCGCCAGACCCCTCCAGCCCGCCTGCGGTGGCACATAGATCATGTCGCTCGGCCGGCCGGGCCGAGTCATCACATCTGGGAGTGAACTTGCGACACCGCACCGCTGCTGCCGCTGCCACCGCCGTCGTGCTCGCCGCCCTGTGCGCCGCACCCGCGATCGCCGCCGCCCCCACCGCACCGCAGGCCGGGCCCGCCACGGACCACAAGGGGCTGACCGCGATCGGCCTGACCGCCGACCAGCGCCTGGTCGAATTCGACGTGCACAAGCCGTCGAAGAGCCGGTCGCTGGGCCGGGTGACGGGCCTCGCGGGCGACACCAGGCTCGTCGGGATCGACTTCCGTGTGCAGGACGAGAAGCTGTACGGCGTCGGCGACAAGGGGGGTGTCTACACCCTGAACACGAACGCCCGCGCGGAGAAGGTGTCGCAGCTGACGGTCGGGCTGACCGGCAAGGCATTCGGCGTCGACTTCAACCCGGCCGCGAACCGGCTGAGGGTCATCTCCAACACCGGACAGAACCTCCGTCACAACATCGACGACGCCTCCGCACCACTGACGACGACCGTGGACGGGACGCTGACCAATCCGACCATGCCGCCGTCGACCGCGAAGGGAGTGACGGGCGCCGCCTACACGAACAACGACCTGAGCCCCGCGACCGCGACGACCCTGTTCGACCTCGACACCATGGCCAACCGGATCTCCCTCCAGTCCCCGGCCAACGCGGGCACCCTAGCCCCCACAGGCAACCTCGGCGTGGACGCGCGCCTGGACGCCGGCTTCGACATCTACACCCGCCCGGACACCGGCAGGAACCACGGCTTCGCCACCATCAACGACGGCAGCGGCTACCACCTCTACACCGTCGACGTCCTGACAGGAAAGGCCACCGACAAGGGCGCCTTCCCGAAGCGGCACCAGGCCACCGACCTGGCCCTCCCCCTCAACCAGAAGTAGCCCCCACCAGTCCCCCTCGCCGCCGACCGTCAACCGAACACCGCCGTCACGACTCCCGGCGCATGCCCTGAGCAAGCCAAGCCGGTGGTCCGGCACCCTTCGAGACGAAGGATCCCGGACCACCGGCCGGCGGCCTTGCCGACAGCGTCATCAGCGGTACGCGAGAGACAGCAACGGCAGAGGACTCCAACTGTGCTTGGTGCTTGTGACCTTTGCCGGCGTGGCTTTGCGTGACACCACTGAAGCCTGGGCAGAGGCTGCCGGCTCCAGGGTTCTGGTAGTTCAGAGAAGACCGAGATCGTTGCCGGTGATGACGCCGCCGTTGCCGATCCACGCGAGAAGTCGTGGAACGCCTCGGCCTTGTTCGTTGCGGCGGCCACCCGCGGGTGCGGCGGAGCGCCGGAGGGTACGTGCGGGGCTGAACCCCCGGTCGAAGCCCGGGAACCGCGCGCAGCGCGCCGGCTCGGACCGAAGCGGAGCGCTTTCGGCAGGCGAGCGGGCCCGTGTACTGATCGTCGCGGCGCACCTCGAGCATCCGTTGGTCGTCTCGGCGCTGCGGGTCCCGCGCATCGGCTCCCAGGAGGCTCTTGATGGGCGCGCGGTAGTGTCCTGAGCAACAGCGTTCGAGGACTCGGCCGTTGCACTGAGGTGGGGGTTCATGTGAAGCGGGCCATCGTCATGGGCGGAAGCTACGGGGGGCTCTTCGCTGCCCGTGTGCTGAGCGATCACTTCGAGGACGTCGTGGTGGTGGAGTCCGACGTCATCGGAGACGACGGACTCGGTCGGCGTACCCCGCAACGGCATCAACTGCACGCTCTCCTGTCCATGGGACACACACAGCTGGAGCGATGGTTCCCCGGCATCACTGATGAGCTGGTGAAGGCCGGTGCTCAGCTCGGTGAGGGCGACGATGTCCAGTTCTACCTGGACGGGCGCCTGAAGGCTCCGGTGGCGGGCGCGCGCATGCTGGGTGCCACCAGGCCATTCCTGGAGGGTCACCTGCGGAGCCGGGTGGCCGCCATCGAGAACATACGGTTCAGCCAGGCGCAGGCCACCGACCTTGTGTTCCGCGACGGCCGTGTGGTCGGTGTGACCACCTCGGCGCCGGAGTCCGAGGGCGGCGGCGAGGGCAGTGAGACGGTCGACGCCGAGTTCGTGGTCGATGCGATGGGGCGGAAAAGCCCGCTGGAGGAGTGGCTCGTCCGGCACGGCTGGAGCAAGGCACCCATCGACCGCATGAGGATCGACCTCGGCTACGCCACGGCCTCGTTCCGCCGGGGTGACGAGCTGGGCAGCACAGTCATCGCCCACTCCAGCCCTGGGCCTGGCAGCGACTATCAGCCCACGCTGACGGAGCCGGGGGCGCTGGCCGCAGTGGAAGGCGACCGCTGGTCGGTCGTCCTGGCCGGCTACGCCGATCACCGGCCTGGGCCTGACCCCGAGGAGTTCCTCCGCCGGATGCACCGTTGTGTCGCCCCGATCCGGACGGTGGCTGACGTCTCCGAGATGATCGGCGAGGTCAGGACGTACCGGTTCGTCGAGAGCCGCCGCCGGGTGCACTCCCGCCTGAGCCGGTTCCCCGGCGGCCTCGCCGTCGTCGGTGATGCACTGGCGAGCGTGAACCCCGTCTACGGCCAGGGCCTGACGCTGGCGGCCCTGGAGGCAAATGCGCTCGGCGTCTACCTGAGCTCGGCCCCGTCGCTGCGGGACCCGTCCTGGGATTACTTCCGTCTAGCCGAAGCCGTCGTGGACGCGGCATGGCAACTCTCCACGGCCGCCGACCTCGCGCAGCCCCACGTGACGGGCCCCTACCCCCGCGGCTACCGCGCGCAGAAGTGGGTCGCTGACCGGCTCACCGAGGCGTCCGTACGTGATTCCGATGTGAACGCGCGGTTCATGGCGGTCGTGAACATGGAAATGCCGCCGACGGCTCTGACCGACGTCCGGTTCCTCGCCCGTGCCGCTCGCGTGCTGCTCAGCAGCTAGGGGCGGACATGTGGGGAGGTGTCCTCGACCGCGCCGCCGTCCGTGCGCCGGAGGCCCGCAGCGGGTACACGCCACAGCGCGAGGCAACCACCTCCCGGCACGCAACCCTCAGTCCCTGCTGCACGGAACCTGTGCCAGAACCCGAGAACGGCTCTGGCACAACTTTCGTGAAGGCGACCCGTCGCTTGGCGAAGGAGGCCGGCGGCCCTGAAGAACACTGGCACAACCCGCTGTCTCGGGTTCCAGTTCCCGGCAGCGGACCAGGATTTCCGGTTCCTCTCCTTCGGGCGAGGCCGCCGAAACGCTCCGGAGGAACATGAGGTTGGCTGCCACCAGCCAATTCTGCCTGCCCAGGCCGGTCACACCCGAGGAGCCGTTGCTGCCGTGGGTGAGTGCCCAGGGGTCGGGGGCCAGATACCTCACCGAGCCCGCGCCGGTGAAGGACGCCGCGGCCGTGCACATTGAGCAGGGTTCCTGAGTGCTCCACAGCGTCATGGTGCCCAGTTCCCATCCGGTGCGCGCAGCCCCCAACGCGTTCATCTCGGCGTGTGCGAGCGGTGTTCCGGGTAGGGGACCGGTTCCGGGACCGTGGTCGTAGGCGTGGTTGCGTCCTTCTGCCAGCACGGCCCCGTTCGAGTCGGTCAGTACCGCCCCTACAGCCAGTCCGCCGGCTGTCAGGGCTTGGTACGCCAGGGCCAGACAGCGTCTGACGGCCTCGGGTGCCGCCGCTCATTCCACTTCGAAATGCTCCATGCAGGGCAACCTCTCACGTCGTCAGAACCAGGACTCGGCACTTGGTGGATGGCGTCACCACAGAGATGTGCCGGAACTTGAACCCGTGAACATCGGCCCGCCCGTGAACCGGGCGCCTTTCGAGCTCATCGACGAACGACTCCCAGTCTCGGGTTCTGGCTCATGGTGCACCGCTCCCCGCCTGTGTCGGCACGTGGCCGGCCGGTCGACCGTGCGCACGCCGGCGGTTTCCGTCACCGACCGTTGCGATAGTGCAGAAGTTCGACCGACTCGGAACTGTGGGCGGAATCGAAGCGTCCGACTTGTTGTGAAGGAAGAGATCAAGGGCCTCACCGGTTTCCTGATAGCCGGTCTGGGCGCCGCAGCGACGCTGGTGGCCTGGGCGCCGCTGGCCCGGGTCAACGTAGAGGGTGGGTTCACCGGAATCCACAGGGACCTCAGCGTGCTCTACGTCGACCTGCCACTCATCACCGCAGGGGGTGCCCTGGTGCCGCTCACCTTCTGGGTACTCACCTTGCGCCGGTTCCATCGGCCGTGGCTCGCGGCCCTGGTCGCGGCTGCCGCGACCGCCCTGGGAATCTGGGGCCTGACCAGTTCATGGGTCCCCTACCAGGCGCCCGAATTCGGCTACGAGAGAGCCCTTCATGGCCTCATGAACAATTCCCTTCTCGCCTGATAGACGTGCACCCAGCCTGGCGCCCAGCGCGCTCCCTCTCCTGGGCGCGCTCCCGAACACCAAGGGCCCATCCTGAGGCCGCAGGATCACCGCACCTTCATCGAGCCGATTCGTGGATCGATGAACCAGCACCACGGAAGCTGAGCCAGAGCCCGTTATCGGGTACAGAGCCGGTGGGTGGTTTGCGGGCTTCGGTGAAGGTGGTTCAGGCGGGGTTGCTCGTAGGGGAGGGCTGCAGGTCAGGGAGTCTGCTTCCCGTGTACGCGGGGATGGCCCCTCCAGACCGTGCGGCGATGACGAGTTCCATTGCCTGAGTAACAGCAAACTGCGAGACCAGCCCCCACCCGGCGTCTTGGCCCCGACAGTCGAGGGCGGACCGGCGAGGCATACAGGTCGCCCGCCCACCTCGAGCAACGCATCAACCCCGTCACGGGACCGATGCTGACATCAGCAGTAGGGCCCCGTAGCCTGTTCTGACTCAGAACGGCGTGATCTTCGGCGGTGGCTCTCATGACAGGCGGCAGGTCCAGGACGGACATCCGCGGCGGTCACATCGGACTGGTCGTGACGATCATTGCGTTGATCATTTGCGGCTTCTTCTCCGGCGCACGCTGGCCCTTGATCGTCACAGGAAGTTTCACTGCCTGGTTCACCCTCGCACTCGCCGTCATCCACAGCAGGGGCGGACGCGGCAGGGAAGCACTTCGACGGGCCTATGTCGCCACGTTCGGCTGGGGCGATTACGTCACCCTTGCTGATCCCGGCCGGCCCAAACCTCCGGCGAGGTCGTTCTCGTCAGGATCTCCCTTGGTTCGACTGCTCATGCCGGTACGCGGAGGCGGTGACGCGGTAGCGGCCGAGCACCCCCGCGTACCCTGAAGTCCGAGCCCGACCCGCGGGGATCGCCCCACGGCGGTGCTGGCCGGGGCCTGTTGTGTGGGCTGTTCCCCGCTCGCGCGGGGATGGTTCCGGTTCCGAGTGGCGGATACGGATGTACCGCGCCTGCTCCGCCCGTCTGCGGGGATGGCCCCCTGGGCTGGGCGGCGAGGTGTCCGTTGACCTCCCGCTCGGCTGTGACGGACCCTCCGGCGGGGCACCATCACCGGCACGGACCGACCGCGGACCCCCCGCGCTGGACGCCGCGCGCCGGCGGCCGTACGAGCGGTGGTGTGTTCAGCGTGGCTGCTGTTCGGCAATCACAGCCCAGTCGTCCGCTGCGCGGCCGTCTGCGACCGCCTGGGCGAATACGTCTCTGAGTAGTTCGCCGAACGGCAGGGGGACGGCTTGGCCGGCTGCTGCCTCAAGGGCGAGGTGGAGGTCCTTGCGTCCGAGTGCTGTGGTGAACCCGGCCGGCTGGTAGCTCCGCTCTGCGATCATCGTCCCGTAGCCGGAGTAGACGGGTCCGGGAAAGATGGTCGAGGCCAGCAGTTCGACGAACTGACCCGGGTCGACGCCTACCGCGTCGGCGACGCTGACCGCTTCCCCGAGCGACTGGATCGCGCAGGCGATCAGGTAGTTGCCCAGGATTTTGGCGATGTTGGCCTGCTCGGGCAGCTCGCCCAGGCGCCAGGTGCGGGATCCGATCACGTCGAAGAACGGCTGGGCACGGTCGATGAGTTCGGGCTCTCCTGCGACGAGGATGTTCAGCGCACCGGCCTCCGCGACGCTGACCCGGCCGAACACCGGGGCCGCGAGATAGTCGATCCCGTGCGCAGCGTGCGCCTCTGCGGCACGGCGGGCGAGCCCGACGCTCACCGTGGCCACGTTGACGTGGACCGCCCCCTGCCGGGCCTCGCCGAGGACTTCGGAGTCAAGGAACGTCTCCGCGAACGCTGTGTCGTCGGACAGGACCGAGAACACCACCGGGCACTGGAGCGCCTCCGTGACGGACGCGACGCGGAGGGCACCCGTCTCCGCGAGCTCTTCCGCGGGTCCCGCTGAACGGTTCCACACCACCGTCTCGTGGCCTGCCCGTACAAGATTGCGCGCGATCGCCCGCCCCATCCCGCCCAGACCGATGACTGCAACCTCACCCATCGCGCAACCTCCCATGTGAACCGTCTAAGCCGGTTCCATTGTGGCGCGGGTCGACGCCTGTGTCGAACCGGCTAAGCTGGTTCTTGCTGTGGTCCATGGCGGTGCGGAAGGTGGTGACAGTGGCGGCCCGTCAACTGTTCCGGCTGGACAACGAGGTGCTGGCGTTCCGCTTCACTGCCACGATGAGCGACCGGGCCGGCAGGGCGCCCCAGGAGCGGCTCTCCAGCCGCGGCCGACTGAAGCTCTGGTTGCGTGCCGTGGGGCTCGGCGTCCCCGATGTCTCACCCGCCGAGCTTCAGGCTGCGCTCGTCCTGAGGGAAGCGATCTACCGCGCCGGGCTGGCCGTTACTGCCACCCAGCGACCCGATCCGGGTGACGCGGCGATCCTGAACACGGCCGCGGCCGCAGGACAGCCAAGGCCCGCGCTCGAGAACGGGCTCGACGTCTGGCACCTCAGCGAGGAAGCACCAGTGCCGGACGCGCTCGGAGCGCTTGCCGCCGACGCCATCCACGTACTCGGAGGCCCCGACCGCAGCCGGATCAAGGCGTGCGAAGGCCCTGACTGCGCCGGCCTGTTCCTCGACACCAGCCGCGGCGCGAACCGCCGCTGGTGTTCGATGAACACCTGCGGCAACAGGGTCAAGAAGGCCCGACTCGCCAACAAGTAACCGACTACAGGCAACCTCCCCCAAGCGATTCGCTACCGCCCCGCGCTGGGGGAGTGGTGAGCGGCGATGGGTTGTGACGTCGTGTTGTCCGTGACTGGGTGTGGGTCGCCTGTGAAGCGGGCTGAAGCCTTGTCGGCGAGCATGGGTTCATGGAGTACGTCGGCCGGGTGCCCGCACCGCCGCTCGACCGGTTCATCGACGACATCTATTGCCTGAGCGGCGTGCCGGGCCACCGCCGGATGGATGTCCCACCGATGCCGTTGGCGCACCTGGTCATCAGCCTGGGGGAGCCTGCCCGTCTGCGGGATTCGGACCCTTCGGTGCCGCCGGAGGTGGTGTCGGACGGGTGGTTCCTTGGTCTGTGGACGAGGCGTTTCCTCTACGAGTACCCCACGCGGGTACGGCTAGTCGGGGTGCATTTCAAGCCGTGGGGCATGTCGGCGTTCGTCGACATGCCCCACGGCCGAGCTGCGGGACTGTTGGGTGCCCGTCGACGCGTCACTCCGAAGAAGTTCGCCCGGATGTGCCGCTTCGCGCGGCTGATCCGGTCCGTGGACGTTCTGCACCCGGTCGAGTGGTCGGACCTCGCTCTTGCGGCGGGCTACTTCGCCCAGGCCCACTTCGGCAAGGAGTTCAAGGACTTCACCGGCCGCACCCCGACGGAGTACCTGGCCCTGCGGCACCGGATCCCGGCCGAGCGGGAGGCCCGTTCCCGGGCTCCGCACAATCGGAGGTGACCAGTCCGGAAGACTTGAGGAGAACCTCTCATGGGTGCAGTGATCATGCATAGCGTGGTGTCGGTGGACGGCTTCATCGCCGACAAGAACGACGGAGTGGGGGACTACGACCACACGGACGGTGCGGGCGGCTTCAAGCTCTCGCGTGCCTCGGCGGCGTACGGCCAGCCGGTGTGGGACTCGATCGGCGTGATCGTCATGGGCCGTCATCAGTTCGACCTGGTGAAGGGCTGGGAGGACCGGCCGCCCGCGGGTGAACACGTGGTGCTCGCCGCCGGCCTCATCGACGAGGTGGCGATGGACGTGGTGCCGGTCGTGTTCGGGTCGGGCAAGCGTTTCTTCGGCAGCTTCGACGGTCAGCAGCTGCTGGGGGATCCCCCCGTGGTAATCCAGGGCAACCGCGTGGTGCACCTGAAGTTCAAGGTCTGCCGCCAAGAGTGAAGTCGCCCGCGATCTGGTGGGTCCGGGTGATGATGCCGAACCCAATGCGTCGGCTGAATCGGCTGCCGGCATCCCCCGGCCGGCGGGTGGATCGCAGCCCTCTTCCCAACGCCTGCACACCCGGTCAACCGCACTTCAGGAGAGCTTCATGTCCGCTACCTACACTTTCGACGTCTTCTCCAGTCTCGACGGTTTCGGCGCCGCCGGCGGCAACTGGACCGGCTATTGGGGCAAGCAAGGCCCCGAGCTGCTCGACCACCGCCTCGCTCTGTACGGGGCATAGCCCAGATACGCCAGAAACCCGCCACGGGATGATCTTGGAGTCCAGGCCCGCTACGGGGTGTCGCCCGCGAGGGTGCTGACGCGGTTCTCGTACTCGCGGCGGGCCTTGTGCTGGGCCGGTCTCTGCTCGTGCTGATCAACGGCCATGTGGAGTCCTACGGTGGCGGGTGACGTCGCGGAACCCCGTTGTCGGTGCCCGCTGCGAGGATCACTGGCATGGAGATCAAACATGTCGACTGGCGGAACTTCCTGGCCCGGTGGAGCGAGGAGTGGGCGGACGCGCACGGGCACGTCGATGAGCTGAGCCCCGACGACGCCGCGGCACGGCGGGGCCGATGGCTCGGCGCCGATCCGGCCACCGAGGCGGACATCGCCGCGATGGAGGACCGACTCGGCCGCGCGATGCCGCCCTCCTATCGGGAGTTCCTGCGGGTCAGCGACGGCTGGCGGCACGCCGGCGCCTTCGTCTGGAAACTGGCCGGCACCCGAGAGGCGCGCTGGCACGACGACGCAATGGGCCTCGGCGAGGATTTCGACGAATTCTGGGGCGAGGAGGACAACCCCGAGGAAGTGCGGGCGCAGGTGGGCCTATGGTCCAGGGCGCTGCAACTGGACGTCGAGTCGGACATCACCTTCGTGCTGCTCGACCCGGAGGACGTGGGGCCGGACGGCGAATGGGCGGTGCGGGTGTGGGCTTCCTGGCGGGCCGCCGGGGACCCTGAGCGGTATCCGTCGTTCGCTGCGTTCATGATCGCCATGCACCAGGAGTTCCACGTGCACGCGCCCAGCCGGAGCGGGGAGGACGGCCCCGCATTCGACAACGGCACGACCCGGGCCCAGGACGCCGCCGTGGCCAGGGCTCGGACCGCGGCACTGTCCGGTCGGCACGAGGAGGCGGCCGCCCTGCTGGCGGAAGCGCAGAAGTACGGCCGGCCGTACGCGCACGAACTCCTGGACCAGATCTCGCAGCTGGACGGCCCGCGCGGGCGCGGGGTCGAGACGCCGCACCCCGACAACCCCCGCTTCCTCAGCGAACAGCTCCCCCTGAAGGCCGCCGACCTGCTCAACAGCGGCCGGCCCCCGGAGGACTGGCACTACTCCGACCCAGCCATCTTCCCCGACACCGCGCAGGCCGCAGCGGACATCCAGCGCGCCGTACGCGAGGGGACGTACCGCTACCAGCCCGGCGGAGCGTTCGGCGAGGCCGTCCACGAGGCCCGCGAGCAGGCCCGGTGGGGTGACACCGATGCCGCCTGGCAGGTTCTGCGTGCCGCGATCCCGTTGTGGGAGCCGCTCGGCCCGGGCCACATCGCGCCGGTGGGCCTGCTCGCCGACCCTCTGCTCGCTCCGGTACTGACCGCCGAACGGCGCCTCGAACTCCTGCGGACCCCACGCGGCGGCGAGAGCGGCCCGGCCCCGGCCCCCGCCGGCGACCGGAACCCCGACGGCCTGTCCTGGCTTGTCCGGCCCGGCGCGCTGCGCCCCTGGCAGACCTCGGTCAGTGACTACCGGATAATCCTCGTCGAAGGCACAGCCCCGGACGAGCTGCCCGCGCTGCTCGGCTCATCGCCCGGCACGCCGCTCTCCCCGCCCCTGCGGCAGTGGGACGTCACCCGACACCACCGATCCGGCCAGCGGGTCTTCTCCAGCTACGACGACAAGGCACTGCTCAGCGTCGGACGGGCCGGGCCGGACTGGAGTTTCGCCTTCGAACAGGACCCCTCCGCCGGGTTCGACACGCCGCGCTTCGTCTCTCCCGCACCGGCCGCCTCGGCCCGCGGCGGCCGGGCGATCGTGATCTGGCACGAGCGGCGCCGGGGCACCCCGGTCTTCCACGTGTCGGCCGCCGAGGGCAGCACGCCGCGCTACGCGTTCACCGTACGGGGCGGAACGCTCGAAACCACCGCTGGCGCCGTTCCCGCCGAACTGGCCCCACCCGCACTCGGGTTCGACGCCCCCGACGCGGACGGCCAGGCCTCGGCGGCATCCCAGGCCCTGGACGCCATTGCCCGGCTCCACGGTGTCACCGTGCCCCGCCTCGCCCTCACCGAGGGCCGGCTGCACACCTTCGAGTCGCTCTCCTGGAGCCGCCCACCCGGCCCCGGAGAGACGTATACGACGATCAGCATCGGCTAACCCCGCGCGCCCGCTGCGGCGCCCCCCGCCCTCGGTAGGAGGCATGAAACTGGCGCCGGAAACCCACCACGGGATGATCTTGGGGGCCGGGCGACTGGCTACGGAGTGTCCCCTGTGAAGGCGTTGACTCGGTTCTCGTACTCGCGTCGGGCCTTGCGCTGTGCCGGGACGATCGGGGCACCCTGGGCGCCGTCGAGGGGCTGGCAGCGGGCGAGGAGTCCGCGGTGCACGGATGGGGTGGCACTGACGCGCAGGGTGTAGCCCTGGCCGCGCCGTACGGTCGCCCCCTGGTCGAGCGCGGCGCGCTCGGCGGGCTCCAGCTCGGTGGTGCGGAGGTAGTCGGCGACCTAGCCCGGCATATCGAGGGTGACCGGCAGCTCCGGGGCGGTGGCGTCCTCCTTGGGGGCGGTGTGGTCGGGCAGGAGGTCGGCGACGGCGGTGCGGATCGCGCCGCGGCTGACGCCGTGGTCGCGGGCGAGGGCGGTGATGGAGCGGCCTTCCAGGTACACGGTGCGTACGTCACCGGTCTTCGTGGCCACCACGGCGGGGCGGCGCCCGCCTTTCGCGCCCTTGGCCTCGGCGGCGCGCAGTCCGTCGTACGTCAGCTCCCGCTGGAGATCGCGTTGGAGTTCGCCGGCGGCGGCGAGGGTCTGCACCATGAACTTCACGGTGGACAGCAGTTCGCCGGTGCGCGGGTGGCGGGCGGTAAGGTCCATCGCGGAGAACGCGCCGTCATGGATACGCAGGGCGAGGCGGTCGCGGTGGAGGACGTCGAGCACGTCGAGGATGTGTCCGGTACCGCGTACGAGGCGGAACATCTCGGAGATGTGCACGGTGTCCCCGGGCCGTGCGTAGTCGAGGAGCGCGCGGAACTTCGGGCGCTGGAGGGGATGGAGACGGCTGGAGGTGCCCGGGTCTTCCTCGAAGACGACGGGGCCCTCGATCCCGGCCTCGTCCAGGACGAGGTTCTGCCGGGCGGTCGACTGCTGGTCGGTCGAGACCCGCTTGTAGACCAGGTTCGCCACCGATAGGCCCCTTGCGTACGGAGGATCGGACCCTATCTGTCGTCAAACCCTGTCAGCAATCACCATCGGATCTGATTGGATTCGCGCCGCCGCGAACCCTCGGATTGCACGGGTTCATTGGACGCGCCGCCTGCCTGTCGTCAAACGATCGTTTGCCGACAGGTGGCCCCGAAAGAGCCACCACTCGACCCTGTCAGGTTCTACCTGACATCCCTCGATTGTCAGGCTTAGCCTGACGGCATGACGAATGCTGAGCACGACCCCGACACCGAGCGGTACGCGTACAGCCCGAAGGCTCTCGCCCGTCTCGTCCTCTCGCACGAACTGCGGGAGCTCGCCGATGCTGCTGCGGCCGGCGTGCCGACCGGCAGCGACGAGTACGCCGAGCCCGGCGAGGAGGTTGCTGCCGCGCTCGAACTGGTGCGGCAGGCCCAGCAGGTGGTGAACCGTGCCGTGATTTACGAGCGGGCGAAGGGCACGAGCTGGGAGGCGATCGGCGAACAGATGGATATCAAGCGGCAGTCCGCTCACGAGCGGTACCGCGAGATCGAGCAGGCGTGGAAGGACGACCTGCATACCCCGTTCCACCCGGTCCCGCCCGGTCAGGACCGCAGCAACTACCCGCGTCTGCACTCGGCGGCCTACGCGCCGGTGAACGCCGGGCGGAGCCTCGACGCGTGGGCGCAGGAGCGGGGCCAGGGCGAGCACGCGGTCACCGGCGGCCTGCCCACGCTCTCCCTTCTCGACGAGATGAGCCAGCTCCTCGACGGCCTCAAGTACCTGCACCGGGACATGTACAAGCGCCCGGACCCAGTGGCCCGCCTCCGGCTGACCGAGCGCAAGGCGGCCCTGTTCGACCGGATTGCCATCGAGGAGGGCCGTCCCGAAGCCGCCGCCCAGGCGGAGGAGGCCCGCGCTCTGGCCGCTCAGCTGCGGGCTGAGATCGAGGGCACCGCGTAGCCGATCCGGCACCGAGTCCGGACCCGGTCGTTGTACTCCGTAGAGCCCGCCAACCGGTATGGGCCGGAACCGAAGGGACGGGCGTGGACCCGCAGACCATGTACAGCATCGACCTGTCCGGGCCGCCGGTCCCGATGGACATGCAGGCGTGGAGCGTCGACCACCTCAGCCGTGCCCAGGTGGTGTTCACCACCACGCACCGCATCGAGACGTTCGAGCCGGGAGGCGGACGCGGGCCCGACCCGCACCTGCACGGCCTGGCCACCGGCGGCTGGGCGAAGTTCGACGACTTCGCCGCCTGGGCTGAACCCGCCGCCGGCTGGTCGGCCGTCCTGGACGTACCCGGCGACCTGTTCACCGTGACCGGCCCCGGAGGCGTCGCCTTCTACACGGGCGCCCTGAACAGCTCGAAGACGTGGCGGCGCCTGGCCCGCCGCCACAAGGTGTTCATCGCCCTCGCCGGGGACATCGCGCACCCGGCCGACATCCCGGCCGCCCAGGACCGAGGCCAGACATACGCCCTGCTGTGCCCCGTCACGCTGACTGTGCCCGACAAGACGACGTGATCCGAGCAGAGGTCACGCCGCCTGGCCGTAGCCGTCCGGCGCGGGCGGGGCGTCACCGCGCAGCGGGCTGAAATCGACGTCCAGGTGCGGGTCGTACGCCTCGGGCACGACGCCGAGCTCATGGGTGGAGTACTCGCCGAAGCGGCGGACGTGCTCGGTCAGGTACGGGGAGATGTGGGCCAGGTCCTCGGGGTCGATGGCGTGGCCCTCCTCCTGGAGCTGGCGCACGATCTCGGCGATGTCCAGGGCGCTGTGGAAGATCACTGCGTTCGTGAGCAGCGCGTTGAATTTCGCGGTCTTCTCCTGCTCGACGGGGTCGTTGTCGGTGATGACGCCGCCGTTGCCGAAGCCGATCCACTGGGAGAAGCCGTTGAACGCCTCGACCTTGTGCGTCGCGGCGGTCACCCGCCGGCGCAGCGGGGCGTCCGAGAGGTAGCGCAGCAGCTGGACGGTGCGGATGACACGGCCGACCTCGCGGAACGCGGTGTAGGTGGCGTTCTTGCGCGAGCCGGCCCGCAGACGCCGCAGTAGCAGCGTGGAGGAGATGGCGCCCTCGCGCACCGAGACGGCCACCCGCATCAGGTGCCGGAACTGGGACTCGATCAGGTCGAAGTCGATGACGTTGCGGCCGCTCTCCCCGAACAGGGCGTCGATGTGCACGTACTCGGTCCGCTTCGTGGGCCGATAGAAGGTCAGATCCTTCCAGTTCCGGATCCTGGGCATCAGGTCGAAGCCCAGCAGGTGGGCGAGCGCGAAGACAGGGAACGACTGGCCCTGCGTATCCGCGTGCACCGTGGTCGGCTTCACCTCGGACGTGTTCTTCAGCAGACCCTCGATGATGTAGACGGCCTCCCACACCCCGCACGGGATGAAGTCCGTGAACAGCGCGATGTACGTGTCGGAGATGTGGTGGTAGGCGATGCCGCCCGGCTTGCCGTACCGCACGGACGTCTCGGAAAGCAGGTTGTTGAGGTAGGTGTCCATGTGGGTGCCGTCCGCGGCGACCGCGGAGCCGTCGCCCCACGCCTGCGAGATGTCCAGGCGAGCGTGCGCGTTGACCAGGTCGGCGATCGCCTCGTTCAGCGTGGGGATGGAGAAGTGCCGGTTCGCGGCCAGCGACAGCTCGTGCCCGCTCACGCCAGGGATGTGCCGGGCAGCCTCGTAGGGGCCCATGTTCGTGCCCTTCACGAAGGTGGTGATCACGTACCGGCCGAAGGGATCCTTCAGCTTCGGCTCGTTGCCGGACGCGGGGCCGAAGCGGTGCCACCACTCCACCCAGTACGCCGTGCGGGAGATGATCCCGAGCAGGGAGCGCTCCGGCATCCGGGCCTTGATCTCCTGCTCCAGGACCTTCGCCGAGGCCCGCTGGCCCTCGGAGCGGTGGGCCTTGAGGGAGGGGATGCCGGTCTCAGGGTCGATGACCAGGCCCTCGTTGTCCGGGTATCCGGCGTCTGCCGCCGCGGCGGCCGCTGTGAGCTTGTCTTCCAGCTGCCGGCGGAAGGCGACCGCGTCGTACGGCGTCTCGTCGCCGGGCTCGGCGAGACCGACCTCCACCAGGTAGTCGCCCAGCTTCGCCTCGACGTCCTCCCACGGCAGGAGTTGCTCACTCCAGTCGGCGTACTCCTCCGACCCGGCCACCGCGACGTCGCCAGTGCGCAGTTCCTCAGCGAGCGCGGCGAACACCATCGCCTCGAAGTGCTTGCGCACGAAGACGCCGGGCCGGTTCTTGTCCCGTACGGCCTTCTGCCAGTTCAGCGTGGCGAAGGAGATGTCGACCGGGCGGCCGTCCTCGTGCCGCTCCGGGATGTAGTCGCGGGAGGTCTTGTACCGGCGGGCGTGCGCGAGCGCGTCCAGGACGCGGTTGTCCTCGGAGGTTGCCCGCAGCTCCACGCGGCTGGTCAGGTCGTACATCGTGGAGCGGTCCTTGAGCAGATGCCCGTACAGCAGCACCTCCCAATAGTTGCCGTGGTGGGCTGCGACCTTCTCGATCTGCTCGTACTGGCCCTCGAACCCGCCGAAGTCGTCCACCGCCGCCGCGGGCACTCCCAGGGCGCCGGCCTGCACGCGCAGGGCCATCGCCATGGTGTGCAGCGCGAATGCGAGCCCCTCGCCGAGCCGGGCCGCGACGGTGTCAGGCGCGGCGTCCCGGTCGAGTTCCCGGACGCCGCCAGGACCTCGGCGGTCAGCGCCGCCGCCTTCTCCCGGGCGGCCTGGACGGGGCTGTCGGCGTCGATGTGCTGGAGCACCGTACGGTAGTTCCCGATCAACGCCTCTACGATGGCCTGCTGCCGCTCCCGGATCTCCTCCAGCTCCGCCTTGGCCCGCTTGACCTGCAACGCGATCCGCTTGCAGAACATCGTCGTCAGGTCGTCCCGGGCCCGCATCCGCGCCTTGTGGACCAGGCACACCAGCAGCGCGAGCCGCTTCACCAGGCTGAAGTCCCGCAACCCCGGCGCGTCCACTGAGTCCGCCTCACCGGCGAAGTCCGTGATCTTCCCCGAGGCGACGCCGGCCAGCCACACCCCGGTCTCGCCCAGCTCGTCCACCCACCCCAGGTGCTCGGCCTGGGCACGGAAGTGCGACCACGTCGGGGCCTTCGCCGACTGCTTCAGCCGATTGAACTTCGTGGTGCCGGAGGTGTCCTTCTCCGACAGCAGCGCCAGCAGCCGCTCGCGGTGGGCCTCGCTGAGCTGGTCGTAGACGCCCATGCAGATCGCGGCGTTCACCTCGGTGCGGACCTTCGCCGCGAGCGCGTCCAGCGTGGTGAAGCCCGGCAGCTCCAGCCCGGCCTCGACGACCTTCTCCAGCGCGATGTTGATGAGATCGGCCGGGCGGTTCTTCGACACGGCCTCGCTCCGCATCACCACCTCGGCGATCTTCCGGGCCTTCGCCTTGTCGTACGACAAGCCCGTCCGCTGCCGTACGGCGGTGCGCTGCCGTTCCGCCGTACGGTTCGCGGCCCTCGGCACCGTGCCCTCCGGCAGGTCCGCCGCGCGGCGGACGAAGTCGACCACCGTCTCCGGGATCTCATCCAGCTTCGGGAAGCACCCCATCCGCTGGTACGACTTCAGCGCGAGCAGGTGGGTCAGGAGGTGCTTGTCGCAGTCGGTCCGGGCCGCTGCCCACTCGACCTCGTCACGGCTCGGCGCGAAGAACAGATGCAGCTCATGCGCGGTGATCAGCCGCTTGAACCGCGGATACGCGGTCTTCGATCGAGGTCACAACCCACCCCGCCCCTGACAGAAGCCAACATCACCACCAACGACAGTGGGCCGCACGGGTGACGGGGCAAGGCGCTCAACAACTCAAGATCATCTCGTGGCGGGTTTCTGCCGTATCTGGGTCATGCCCCTGTACGGCGAGGAGCAGCGGATGGTCTTCGGGGCCCACACCTACCGAGCGTTCGCGCGGATGACGAACCTGCCGGCAACGGTGATGTCGTCCACGCTCGAAGAACCCCTCGACTGGCCGGCTGCGAACGTCGTGCACGGCGATGCCGTCGACATCGTCGCCCGGCTCAAGGAGGAGCCGGCTGTACCGCTGCGCTCGCACGGCAGCCTGTCGATGAACCGGGCGCTGATGGCCGCCGGCCTGGTCGACCGCGTCCAGGTGACGCTCTTCCCTGTCATCACCGGTCAGACCGGACGTGAACCGATCTTCGGAGGTGCAGCCGACTTCGACCTCGAACTGATCGAGCACCGGACGCTCGACGGCCGCATCCAAGAGCTCAACTACCGGCCCACCCTGCACGCCTGAAACCCGAGACATCCCGCCCCCCCCCGGAGACAGGGAGGAGGGGGCGGGCCGCAGCCGATCCCGACGGGCCGGATCAGAACGTGGTGACGCTCTTCCAGCCCCAGCCGATCTTCACGGGGGTCTTGAGGGCGCCCTTGCCGTCGCCGTCGTAGCGCCACAGGGTGCCGGCGGTGTCGGTGGCGAGGATGTCGGGTACGCCGTCTCCCGACAGGTCGCCCGCACCCGTCAGGTGCAGAGCCTTCCAGCCCTGGCCGATCCTGGACCGGCCGCCGCGCTCGTAGCGGTAGAGCTCCCCGGCCGGGGTCTGGCCGAGGTAGCTCTGGTAGCCGCCCGCCGTGACCGCGCCGATGCCCGTCAGACGGTAGCCGGTATAACCGTGGCCGGTCTTCTGGCGGCTCTGGAGGCCGCCGCGGCCGTTGCCCGCGTACTGCCAGAGGGCCCCCGAGGGGTCGGTGGCCAGGACGTCACCGAAGCCGTCGCCCGTCAGGTCGCCCACGCCGGTGAGCTTGAGGTCCTTCCAGCCGGTGCCGATCTTCACCTTCGCCGCGAAGCGGCCGTCCGCTGTCCCGTCGAGGCGCCAGAGGCCGCCGGCGGTGTCCTGGGCGAGCGCGTCGGGGCGGCCGTCGGCGTTGAGGTCGCCGGCGGCGGTGAGGCGGTAGCCCTTCCAGCCCCAGCCGATCCTCACGCGGGCCTTGAGGGCGCCCTTGCCGTCGCCGTCGTAGCGCCACAGGACGCCCGCGCCGTCCAGGGCCAGCACGTCCCCGCGGCCGTCGCCGTTGTAGTCGCGGCGGAAGGTGCCGTGGGGGTTCCATCCGCGCGGGGTGACCCAGGAGAGGTCGGAGGCGGTGGTGTCGGGGGCCGAGAGGATCTTGGGGGTGCTGCCGGGAGCGGTCGCGCTGCTGACCGTCGCCTGCTGCTCCGTGCCGCCGGAGATGTACGCGACCTGGGAGCCGTCCGGGGACCACTCGGGGAACATGACGTTCCTGCCCTTGGACAGGGAGTACTCGCTGCCGCTGCTCAGGACGCGGGCGCGGACGTCGTACGCGCCGTCGACGAAGGCGGAGAAGGTGATCCGCTCGCCGTTCGGTGAGAACGTCGGGTGCAGGCCGTAAGTGATGGGCTTCGGGGCACCGCCCACGCGCGGGTCCCAGATGTGGACCGAGCTGCCGCGCAGGAAGGAGATGCGTCCGTCCCAGGCCACGTCGACCTGGGTGTCCCAGGTCCGCTCGGGGGCTGCGAAGACGTAACCGAGGCCGCTGCCGTCGAGGTTGACCCGCATGATGCGCAGGCGGTCGTGGCCCGGCTTGGACCTGAAGCTCAGGTAGAGCTGCTTGCCGTCGGGAGTCCAGTCGAGGCCGGTGAGCCAGCCGTCGGGCTCGTCGATGTCCATGCGGACGGGGCGCGCGTTGCGGCCGTCGGCGTCGGCGACCCAGATGTCGCCGTAGCCGGCGTTGTTGATGAAGGCTATGCGCAGGCCGTCGGGCGAGTACGTGACGCCACTGATCTCGGCCCTGGTCAGGCCCGGGCCGGTGGGCAGGAGGGTGCGCCGGTCGGTGCCGTCGGCATTGACCGTGACGATGGTGCTGTGGCGGATGCCGGCGATGTCCTTGTACTCGGTGAAGACCACGCGGGGCTTCGGTACGACCCCGGCGGCCTGAGCCGGTGCCGTCGTGACCGCGGTGAGCGCGGCGGAGGAGGCGAGGACGGCCAGGGCGGCCCCGAGAGCGCGACGGCGCCCCCGGATGCGGGTGGTGCGGGTCAAGTTGATCCCCCAGAAGGAACGGATGTCGTCGGACGCGGTCGGTGACGTCGCCCGCGGAGTACGACCGTCCGCCCGGTCGAAGGGTTGTACGCCGCCAGGGAATTCGTACTACCAGGTCCTCGACGACCGCTGCCCGCTCGCGCCGGGATGCTCCCGCACTGAGCCTGCCGTGCATGGGTTCGCTCATCTGAAGCTGACGTACCTCGCAGGGGCGGCGAGAGCCTCGGTGCTCGTGACGCCGCCTTCGCCCGGCTCGTAGCATTAGCTACAAGTTGGCGGCCAAGTCCGAAGGATGTAACGCCACATCTGTCTCCAGTCCCCTCCGTGCGGCGAATTGATCCCGTTTAGGGCGGACAAAGGTGCCTTGCCCGCCGCCAGCTGAGCCGATGCGCGAACGTAATAGCAAGTACATCTAGTCAGGAGAATCTTCTATCTGTAACTTCCCTCATGTGGCTGGCGGCCTCAGGATCCGTCGGCGAATCGTTCTCTGAGAGGTACCACCCGCATGAACGCACCTACCGCCCGCCGTGCTTCGGTGGCCGCCGTGACGGCCGTCGCGGTTCTGTCCATGGCCGCTTGTGGAGGCGGTGACGGCGCCTCGTCCGAGCCCGAGCCGGTCGGCGAGGTCTCTGTCGCCGGTGTCGAGGTCGTGAAGGACCAGAAGCTGCACGATCTCCTGCCGGAGGAGATCAGGAAGGCGGGCAAGGTCCGCGTCGCCACCGACGTTCCCTACCCTCCCTTCGAGATGTTCGTGAAGGAGGGGGAGACTGCCCTGACCGGGCTGGACTACGACCTCGGGCAGGCCCTGGGTGCGAAGCTCGGGGTGAACTTCGTCTTCACGCCGCAGAAGTTCGACGGCATCGTCCCCGCCATCCAGGCGGGCAAGTTCGACGTCGCCATGTCGGCCATCACCGACAACAAGGAACGGCAGCGGGTCGTCGACTTCGTCGACTACTCGCAGTCCGGGTCCGGGATCCTGGTCGCCGAGGGCAACCCCTCCCAGGTGAGCACGCTCGACGACCTGTGTGGACAGAAGGTCGCCGTCCAGACCGCGACCAACCAGCTCGATCTGCTGAAGACCCATCAGGGTGCCTGTGAGAAGGCGGGTGCGGGGAAGATCGACATACAGACCTTCCCCAAGGACTCCGACGCCCAGCTCGCTCTGCGTTCGGGCAAGGTCGTCGCCCAGGTCCTGACCAAGCCCGCCGCCGGCTGGGTCGCCAAGACCGCGGACGACGGCAAGGTGTTCGACCTCGTCGAGGACCCGGCCGCGCCGGGCGGCTACAACGCCTCCCCGAACGGCATCGCGGTCAGCAAGAAGCTGCCGGAACTGACGGACGCGATCCAGAAGGCCCTTCAGGCGCTGATCGACGACGGGACGGTGGTGGCGGTGTACGGCAAGTACGGCGTCGCGTCGATCGCCGTCAAGGAGGCGACCAAGAACGCGGCGGTGGACTAGAGATGGAGATGGAGATGGACCGCAGTACTGAGATCCCTCCCGAGGTGGTGATCACGCGCCGCCCCGCCGACGTCCAGGACCTGGAGGTCGTACCCGTACGCCACTACGGGCGCTGGATCGCCGCCGTGGCGTCCGGCCTGGCTCTCGTCGGCCTGGTCGGCTCCCTCGCCAAGAACGACAACCTCCACTGGGACGTCGTCGGCGACTACCTCTTCGCCGGCCTCATCTTCGACGGCCTCGCCACCACACTCTGGCTGACCGCGGCGGCGATGTTCCTCGGCCTGGCGCTCGGCACGCTGATCGCCGTCATGAGGCTCTCCTCCAGCCCCGTCCTGTACGGCATGGCGAACGCCTTCGTCTGGGTCTTCCGCGGCACCCCGCTGCTGGTCCAGATCATCTTCTGGGGCTACGCGGCGGCCCTCTACCAGTACGTGAAGATCGGCGTCCCCTTCACGGAGATCACCTTCTTCCAGGCCGAGACGAACGCGCTGCTGACCCCGGCCGTCGCGGCCCTGCTGGCCCTGGGGCTCAACGAGGCCGCCTACGCCTCCGAGATCGTCCGCGCCGGCATCCAGTCCGTCGACCTCGGGCAGGCCGAGGCCGCGCACTCGCTCGGGATGCGTCCGGGGCTCACGATGCGCCGGATCGTGCTGCCCCAGGCGATGCGGGTGATCATCCCGCCGATGGGCAACGAGACCATCAACATGCTCAAGATGACCGCGCTCGTCTCGGTGATCTCCGCGCACGACCTGATGTCGAACATCCAGGACGTGTATGCCCAGAACTACCAGGTCATCCCCATGCTGGTGGTCGCCAGCATCTGGTACCTGGCCCTCGTCACGCTGCTCAGCGTGCCCCAGGCGTGGCTGGAACGGCGCTACGGACGCGGCACCACCCGCGCCGGGCACGTGTCCCCGTTCCGGCGGATGCTCGGCGGCACCATGGAGCGGATCGGCAAGAACAGCAAGGAGCAGAGCCGATGAGCACTCCGATGGTGCGTGCCGAAGGCGTCCGCAAGCACTTCGGCAGGCTGGAGGTCCTCAAGGGCATCGACCTCACCGTGGAGCGCGGTCAGGTGTGCTGTCTGCTGGGGCCCTCCGGGTCCGGAAAGTCCACCTTCCTGCGCTGTATCAACCACCTGGAGAAGGTGGACGGCGGGAAGCTGACGGTCGACGGAGAACTCGTCGGGTACCGGCAGCACGGCAACAAGCTCCACGAACTGCGCGAACGCGAGGTCGCGGACCGCCGACGGGACATCGGCATGGTCTTCCAGCGGTTCAACCTCTTCCCGCACATGACCGCCGTCGAGAACGTCATGGAAGCCCCCGTCAAGGTCGGATCGGTCCCCAGGAGCGAGGCCCGCGAGCAGGCCCACATCCTGCTCGGACGCGTCGGTCTGGGCGACCGTGCCCAGCACTACCCCGCCCAGCTGTCCGGCGGCCAGCAGCAGCGCGTGGCGATCGCCCGCGCGCTCGCCATGAAGCCCAAGCTCATGCTCTTCGACGAGCCGACCTCGGCCCTGGACCCCGAGCTCGTCGGGGACGTCCTCGACGTGATGCGGCAGCTCGCGGCCGACGGCATGACCATGGTCGTCGTCACCCATGAGATCGGCTTCGCCCGAGAGGTCGGCGACACCGCCGTCTTCATGGACGAGGGCGTCGTCGTCGAGGCCGGGGACCCCCGCCGCGTGCTCGTCGAGCCGGAGCAGGAGCGCACCCGCGCGTTCCTGTCCAAGGTCCTGTGAGCGCCGCCACCGGCCGGCCCGGCCTCGTCCCCGGTCTCCTCGACCTGGCCCGCGACCGCCGGAGCCGCTACCTGCGCGACCTGGAACATCTCGTCTCCATCGACTCCGGCTCCTACAGCGCCGACGGAGTCAACACGGTCGCCGACTGGGTCGCGTGCCGGCTGAAGTCGCTCGGCTTCGAAGTCGAACGCCTCCGTCTCCCGCCCGCCCCGGACGGACACCGGTCCGGGGACGCGCTCGTCGGCCGCCGACGAGGCAGCCTGCGCGAGTCCGAGGGAGGCCGCAGGATCCTCCTCGCCGGCCACATGGACACGGTCTTCGAGGACGGCACCGCCGCCGAACGCCCCTTTCGCGTCGCTGGCTTCATGGCGTACGGCCCCGGTGTCAGCGATGACAAGGGAGGTCTGCTCGCCGGTCTCACCGCCCTGGAGATCCTCGGTGAGCTCGGCATCGACGCCTACGACGAGCTGGTGTTCCTCGCCACCCCCGACGAGGAGATCGGCTCGCCCGCCAGCCGTACGCTCATCGAACGCACCGCCCAGGACGTGCACTTCGGTCTCGGCCTCGAATGCGCCCGGGAGAACGGCGACCTGGTGATCGCCCGGAAGGGTGTCGCGGACTTCCTTCTCACCGTCACCGGCCGGGCCGCCCACGCCGGCATCGAACCGGAACGCGGGGCGAACGCGGCCCTCGCCGCCGCCCATCTGACCGTCGCGCTCCAGGCGCTCAACGGCCACTGGGACGACGTCACCGTCAACGTCGGCGTCGTCAGGGCCGGAACCCGGGCCAACATCGTCTGCCCCGAGGCGGAACTCAGGGTCGAGGTCCGCGCCGCCACCACGGCCGACGTCCAGCGCGTCACCCGGGCCATCCACGAGGCCGCCGACCGTACCGGCGTCCCCGGTGTCACGGTCGACGTCGAACAGCTCGACCTCTGCCCTCCCATGGAGGACACGCCCGCCTCCCGGCGCATGCTCGACCGCACCCGGCGCGTGGCCCGCGCGGCCGGGATCGACCTCGGCGCCGCGGCGACCGGCGGAGTGGGCGACGCCAACCTGATCGCGGGCATGGGCGTCCCCGTCCTCGACGGACTGGGCCCGGTCGGAGGCGCCGACCACACGCCCCAGGAGTGGCTCGACACCCGCACGATCCCCCAGCGCGTCGCCGTGCTCGCCGGCCTCATCGCCTCGCTCGGGGACGCGGCTGGCGTCTGACCCCCTGCCATGGAGCGGCGGCAGAGCTCCGCGCCGGGTGGACGTACGAACCCCGATCATCCGATTCCTCATGGAGGCACCATGCGCGTACCACCCCGTCCCGCCCGCCGCACCGCCGTCGCCTGCGGCCTCGCCGTCGCCCTCCTCGGGGCGGCGCCCGTCGCCCATGCCGAGCGAGGGCAAGCCCGCCCCGGCGGGGGATCACTCGTGCTGATCGGCGGGGCCCTGAACGAGAACAACACCGAGATCTACGGAGAGATCATCCGGCGAGCCGGCGGACCGGAGGCCCGTATCGGCGTCATCACCGCCGCGTCCGTGCCCGAGAGCCAGGACCCGGACGCCGACGACCCGGAACGGTGCTCGAACTCCGCCTGCAACGGCGCCTACTACGCCGCTCTGTTCGAGCGGCACGGCGCGGCGAAGGCCGAGTGGATCCCGCTCGACATCGACCACGTCGCCGACGCGGACTCCGACGCCGTCGTCGCCCAGGTCGATTCCATGACCGGCTTCTTCTTCGGCGGCGGGGACCAGTACCGCTACGTCACCACCCTGCTGCGCGGCGAGCGGCACAAGGACTCGAAGGTGCTCGCCGCCATACGGGCCAAGCTCGCGCGGGGAGCCGTCGTCTCCGGCTCCTCGGCGGGCGCGCAGATCGTCGCGGGCCCCGACATGGTCAGCGGCGGCGAGTCCTACGAGGGGCTGCGGGACGGCAGCGCCCCGGGGTACTTCGACGACCCGACCCGCCTCGGGTACATCCCGCGGGGAGGCTTCGGTTTCCTCACCTCCGGACTGATCGACACGCACACGGGGGCGTACGGGCGGGAGGGCCGGGCCTACCGCCTCGCCGCCGACACTGGGCACGACCGTGTCTACGCCCTGGAGGAGAACACCGCCCTCGTCGTCGAAGACCCCGGCGGCCGACGCGAGCGGATGCACGTCCTGGGCCCCCACGGCGTCGCGGTCCTCGACCTCCGCGGCGCCCGTACCCACACCGGCGCGGCCGGCTGGAACCTGCGCGGCGCCCGCTACACCTACCTCACGGACAAGGACCGCTACACCCCACGGACCTGGTCGACCCACCCGTCCTCCGACAAGCGCCGCCTGCGTGCCTCCGGAACCGCGGGCGTGCCGGTCAACGAGGACGTCTTCTTCTCCGTCGCGAACCCCGACGGAGCGCCGTACTCCTTCCGGACCACGGCACGGGCCCTCGCCGCCACCCGAGCCCAGGCCGGTGCCGAGGCCCGGTCCTTCGAGACCGACCCGCGCTTCACCGTCACCTTCACCAAGACGGACGCCTTCCGCGCCTGGACGACGGACGGCACGAGCCCCCGGACCCTCGTCGACCTGCGGATCGACATGGCCTCCCGCTGACCGACCGCGAGGGAGACCGTGGAGTCGCGGAGCCGCGGAGCCGGGGAGCCGTGGAGCCGTGGAGCCGGGGAGTCAGATGAGGCCGGTGCGGCGGGCGATCCGCTCGGCCTCCTTCATCCGCGTATGACCGACGTCCCCGGTCCGGTCGAGGACGGCGCCGATGAGCGACTCGATGAGCGCGAGGGCCGGGGCCAGGCTGTCGTACGGGGAATCGGACGAGACCTGGGTGATGAGGACGACGTCCGCGTGCGCGGCGGCCGGCGAGAGCCACGGGTCCGTGAACACGATGACCTTGCCGCCCCGCTCGCGCGCCAGTTCGCCGATGAGCGTCTTGTCCGTCTCGTAGCGCCGGTAGTCGAACAGGACCGTGACGTCCCGACGGCCGAGCTGGGTGAGGAAGGAGGTGCGTTCCACGTCCTTGTCCGGCAGGACGCTCACCTGGTCCCGGAAGTGCGTCAGGTGCAGTCCCAGGTACTCCGCCAGCAGATGGGTGAAACGCCCGCCGGCGAGGTGCACCCGGCGGCGCGGATCGCTCAGGAGGTCGACCGCCTGCTCGAACTCATGGGGGGCGACCTCGTTGAAGGTCTGTGCCACGGCCTGCTGGAGAAGTGCCAGGTCGTGGCCGAGCCGGGGGCCCACGGAGTCCCCCGCGGCCCCGGCCGCCGCCCGAGGCGAGGCGCCGGTGGTCTCGTACAGCGTGATCGGCGAGGCGTTGCGCGCGTCGAGCTCCTGGCGCAGCGCCGCCTGGAGGTCGGGGAATCCCTTGTACCCCAGCCGGGACGCGCACCGCAGCACCGTCGGGGCGGACACTCCGGCCCGATCGGCGATGGTGGCCACCGTCTCGAAGACCGCGGAGGGGTATCCCGCCAGCAGGATCCGCGCGACCTTCCGCTCGGCCGGGCTCAGGTCTCCGAGCCGACTGCGGATCTCGTCGGCCAGCGTCGGGCCCATGAACGTCCTCCCTGCGACGAGCGACCGGCCCGGAACACCCCGGGTGCTGGTCGACCTGTCGTGTCAGATCTCCGTGTGTGCGATGCAAATGTATCGCCTGTTACGGAGGCGGGGCCCCACGGCGAAGGATCTTCCGGCCGCGGCTGTGCCCCGGTGGTCGGGGAAGACCACCGGGGCACGGTTCACCCGCTTCTCGTGAGGGAGGTCAGGGGAGGGTCCACTTCTGGTTGGGTCCGGTGTGGCAGGTCCAGAGGTGGACGGGGGTGCCGTCGTTCCAGGTGCCGCCGGAGGCGTCGAGGCACTTGCCGGACTGGGGGTTGCGGACGGTGCCGTCGGCCTGGGGTGTCCACTTCTGGGCGCCGGTGCCGTTGCAGGTCCACAGCTGGATCTTGGTGCCGTCGGCGGTTCCGCCGCCGGAGACGTCCAGGCACTTGCCCAGGGCCTTCACCGTGCCGTCGCCGTCGACCGTCCACCGCTGGGCGGCTGTGCCGTTGCAGGTCCAGAGCTGGATCCTCGTACCGTCCGCGCTCTGGGAGTTGTCCACGTCGAGGCACTTGCCGTTGACGCCCTTGACCTCGCCGGTCCTGGGGCCGGGCTGCTGGCCGCCGCTCTGCTTGACCCGGACGTCGCGGAAAGACACCTCGTCGCCGTCGCCGTGGTTCTGGAGGCCCACGTGGCCCTGGCGCAGGCTGCGGGCGGGGTCGGTGTTGGTGAAGTCGTTGATCTTCCGGCCGTTGAGGAAGATCTCCAGCCGTTCGCCGGTCACCCGGAGTTCGTACGTGTTCCACTCGCCCGGCGGGTTCAGCGCGGCGTCCCGGGCGGCGACGTCGGCGGACCGGAAGCCGTAGACGGCGCCGGTGGTGCGGTCGGCGCTGTCCGTGGCGTCGATCTGGATCTCGTAGCCGTTGTTCACCGCGGACCAGGGGTCGTCGGAGGCCGGGAAGCCGAGGAAGACGCCGGAGTTGTCGTCCCCGGCGGCCTTCCAGTCGAGCTTGACGGAGTAGTCGCCGGTGAACTCCTGGGCCGCGTACCAGAGCATGCCCAGCCCGCCCTGAGAGGTGAGCGTGCCGTCCGCGAGGTTGAACCCACCGGGGCCGGCCTGCCGCCAGCCGGTGGTGGACGAGCCGTCGAACAGGGAGGTGTAGCCGGTCTCGGGCCGGCAGTCGGCGTCGGTCATGCCCGCCGCCCACCGGATGCCGCCGAGGACGTGGCGGCGGAAGGCGGGCTCGGCGTACGACGCGTCGGTGTGGCCGCCGCCGGTGTAGAAGGCGCGGCCGCCCTCGTAGTCCTTGCACCAGGCGATCGGGTGGTCGCCCGCCATGTTCCCGCCGGAGTAGCTGGACTCGTCGAGCGAGGCGAGGACACGGGCGGTGGTGCGCGGGTTGGTGCGGTAGTTGTACCACTCGTCGGTGCGCTGCCACGTGTCGCCCAGATGGGCCGTGGCGTCATGGGCGCGGTCCTCCACGTCGACGGTGGCGGACTGGATCGCCGGGTGCGAGTGGAAGAGAGCGCCGGCCAGACCTTCGTAGAAGGGCCAGTCGTACTCGGTGTCGGCGGCGGCGTGGATGCCGACGTATCCGCCGCCGTCCTGGATGTACTGCTCGAAGGCGGTCTGCTGAGGACCGTCCAGGACATCGCCCGTCGTGGAGAGGAACACGACGGCCTGGTACTGGGCGAGGTTGCCGCCGGTGAACGCCTGGGCGTCTTCCGTGGCGTCGACGGTGAAGTTGTTGGCCGCGCCGAGGGCGTGCAGGGCCGCGATGCCGTCGTCGATCGAGGAGTGGCGGAAACCGGCGGTCTTGGAGAAGGCGAGGACCTTGTACGCGGGGTCGGCCGTCGCACGTGCCTCGGCGGCGGTGACGGAAGCGCCCGTCGCCACGGGCAGGGCCGCGGCCTGCGGAGCCAGTGCGAGCGTGGCGCCGGCGAAGAGACCGAGGATCGCTTTCAGAGAGGTTCGCATGAGGATCGTCCTCCTTTCGGGGCTACGGAAGGGTCCACTTCTGGTTGGGTCCGGTGTGGCAGGTCCAGAGGTGGACGGGGGTGCCGTCGTTCCAGGTGCCGCCGGAGGCGTCGAGGCACTTGCCGGACTGGGGGTTGCGGACGGTGCCATCGGTTTGTGGTGTCCACTTCTGGGCGCCGGTGCCGTTGCAGGTCCACAGCTGGATCTTCGTTCCGTCGGCGGTTCCGCCGCCGGAGACGTCCAGGCACTTGCCCAGGGCCTTCACCGTGCCGTCGCCGGCGAGCGTCCACCGCTGGGCGGAGGAGCCGTTGCAGGTCCAGAGCTGGATCTTCGTACCGTCCGCGGTCAGCGCGTTGTCCACGTCCAGGCACTTGGCGTTCACGCCCTTCACCTCGCCTGCCGTCGAGCCGCCGGCGGCCGAGGTGGTGAAGGAGAACTCGTCGACGTCGAAGAGGGAGCCGCTGCCACCCTTGAAGACGAGGTACAGCGTGGTCGATCCGGCCGGGCCGCCGGCGAGCGGGGCGGTCACGTCCTGGAAGGTCTCCCAGCCGCCGGTGACGGGGACGGTCGCGGTGCCGAGGAGCGTGCCCGTGGGGGAGCCGGCGCGCACCTCGATCGTGCCGCCCGAGCCCGCGGAGGAGACGCGTGCGGTGAGCCGGGTGACGTTGTCGAGGGCGTACGGGGTGAAGGAGATCCAGTCGCCGTTGTCGATGTAGCCGACGGTCTTGCCGCCGTGCGCGGGGGTGTGGGTGACCACCTGGACGCCGGAGGAGGCGCCGTGGTGTTCGGCCTGCCGGTGGCTGGGCTGGGTGACGTGCTGGGCGTGGGTGGTCAGGGCGGGCTGGCCGTTCGCGCCCTTGTCGGTGTACTCGGCGTCGACCACGCCGAAGATGTTGGCGTTGGGGTCGTGCTCGCCGTCCGCGAGGGTCTGTAGGGTGCCCGAGCAGCCGGTGGTCGAGGTCTGGGGGTGGCCGTGACTGTCGTGCCCGACGATGAAGGTGATCTTGACCTTGGAGCAGTCGATGGTGCCGTCCTCGGGGTCGGAGACCGTCACCCTGAAGGGGATCGCGGCGCCGAAGTCGTAGACGCGGCCGTCCACCGGGAGTTCCAGCCGCACGGTGGGGGCCGTGTTGCCGACCGTGATCTGGACCGAGGCCGTGGCGGACTTGCCGGTGGCGTCCGTGACCTTGAGCGTGGCCGTGTACTGCCCGTTGGCGGTGTACGTGTGGGAGGGGTGGGCGGCGGTGGAGGTGGCGCCGTCGCCGAAGGTCCAGGCGTAGGAGAGCGCGTCGCCGTCGGGGTCGGCGCTGCCGGCCGAGGAGAAGGCGACGGACAGCGGCGCCGCGCCGGAGGTGACGCCGGCCCTGGCCTGCGCGGTCGGGGCGAGGCCGCCGGTGACGTGCTCGATGCGGTACAGGGCGGAGTTCTGGTCCCCGCTGAAGTAGCCGGTGCCGTAGTCGAGGACGTACAGGGCGCCGTCCGGCCCGAAGGCCATGTCCATCACCTGCGTACCGCTCCAGGGGAACGCGTGGATGGACTGCACCGTGCCCGCGGCGTCGGAGGCGACGCGCCTGATCCAGCGACGGCCGAACTCCCCGGCGAAGTACTGGCCGTCGAACTCCTGCGGGAACTTCACGTCGGAGGTGGACGCGGCGTCGTAGCGGTAGACCGGCCCGCCCATCGGGGATTCCGAGCCACCGCCGAACTCCGGCACCGAGTCGCCGTCGTAGGGGATCCAGGCGGCCCGGGCGGGCGGCAGGTCGGTGAGGCCGGTGTTGTTCGGCGAGGTGTTCTTCGGGGCGGCGCAGTTGAAGGCCGAACCGGAGGCGCCGGTGGCGAAGTCGTAGTCGACGTAGGCGTCGTTGTCGCCGGTGCAGTACGGCCAGCCGTAGTTGCCCGCGCTGGTGATCCGGTTGAACTCCACCTGGCCGGCGGGGCCGCGGGTGGGGCTGGCGCTGCCGGCGTCGGGGCCGTAGTCGCCCAGGTAGACGATGCCGGTGGCCTTGTCGACGCTCATCCGGAACGGGTTGCGGAAGCCCATGGCGTAGATCTCGGGGCGGGTCTTCGCCGTGCCGGGTGCGAAGAGGTTGCCGGACGGGATCGTGTACGAGCCGTCCGCGGCCACCTTGATCCGCAGGACCTTGCCGCGCAGGTCGTTCGTGTTGCCCGACGAGCGCTGGGCGTCGTACGCGGGGTTGCGTGACGGACGTTCGTCGATGGGGGTGTAGCTGTCGGAGGCGAAGGGGTTGGTGTCGTCGCCGGTCGACAGGTACAGGTTGCCGGCGGCGTCGAAGTCGAGGTCGCCGCCGACGTGGCAGCAGATGCCCCGTGAGGCGGGGACGTCGAGGATCCGCTTCTCGCTGCCCAGGTCCAGGCTGCCGTCCGTCCTGAGGACGAAGCGGGACAGGCGGTTGACCCCGTCGAAGGGGGCGAAGTCGGCGGCCGTGCCGTCGCCGGGGGCGTCGGCGGCGGGGGTGGTGAGCTTGGGCGCGTAGTAGAGGAAGACGTGCCGGTTGGAGGAGAAGGCGGGGTCCACGGCGATGCCCTGGAGGCCCTCCTCGTCGTGGCTGTACACGTCGACCTTCCCCGCCACGCTCGTCGCGCCCGCGGCGTCCGTACGGCGCACGGTGCCGTCCCGGGACGTGTGCAGCACGGAGCGGTCCGGCAGCACGGCCAGGGTCATGGGCTCGCCCATCTCGGCGACGCCCTTGGCGAGCGTGACCTGCTGGAACTCCGGAGCGGCCGCCGGGGCCGGGGCCGGGTCGTGGTGCAGCGGCGGCGAGGCGGCGGCCGGGGACACCGGGAGCAGGAACCCGGCGGTACAGGCCAGCCCGGTCAGGAAGTGGAGGCGCTTGCGTCTGGGCGTTCTCGTGCGCACAGAAGGTCTCCCGAAGAGAGAGGGGGGTGGCGGTGGCCTCGCTGGGCCACCGGGTGTGTCTACGGGCGCGCGCCGTCACGCCGTAGCGACCGGCCACCATCTTGTGACCGGTACATTTCAATGAAGCTAGCGCCCTTTGTCGGGCTCCGTAACCCGGCGGGCGCAAGTTCTCGGCACTTCTTCCCCGTACGGGACAAAGCATGGACGAGGCCGGAGGAAGTCCCTACTGTGTGCGGCGCGGCGGTGCGCAGGTACTGAACTCCCGCCCGCCCAGGCCCCCTTGGCCGGGACGACGGCGCGTCCCGGCGGGGGTGGGACCCCCCCGATTGCCCGATCGAACCCCTCGCTGTCGAGGGGTCGTCAGGAGGTCACGTGTATCCACGGCTGTACGCCCGCCGGCCGGCCAGACGCCTCGCCGGAACACTCCTCGTCTCCCTGCTCGCCCTCGGCCTCACGGCGGCTCCGGCCCCCCGCGGACGACGCCGCTGCCGCCGCCCTTCCACCGCAGGAACCGGGGGTCACCCTCCGGGTCTTCGACGTCCAGGTGCCGCTCAACGACCTCTGCGCCCTGAAGCCGGGCCAGACGCCCAACATCGACAAGCTGATGCCGCTGATCGACTGGACCTCGCCGGCCGACTTCGGCCTGGACAGCAACTTCGTCACGCAGGTCGTCGGCAACCTGAACGCACCGGCGACGGGCACCTACACGCTCCGCCTCACCAGCGACGACGGCTCACGCCTCTGGATCGACGATCAGCCGGTGATCGACCACGGCGGCCTGCACGGGCCGGAACCGAAGGAAGCCGCGGTGAGCTTGACGGCAGGGCACCATGCCCTGCGCATCGAGCACTTCGAGCGGGGCGGCGGCGAGCAGTTGACGCTCGCGTGGAAGCCGCCCGGCGCCTCCGGTTTCACCGTCGTCCCGAACTCGGCCCTCAGCACGGACGCCGGCGTCGTCCGCGTGACGGCGCCGGGACGCAAGGAGTGCGAGGCCGGCACGGACTCGCCCGGTGACGGACTGCCCCTCGCCGGCGTCCACCCCAACTACACCCTCACCGACCTGAGGCCCGCCGGCTTCGAGCCCCAGGTCTCCGCGATGGACTGGCTCCCCGACGGACGTCTGGCCGTGACCACCTGGGGCGGCAGCAACAACACCGCCGGCGAGGTCTACCTCCTGTCGAACGTGACGGGGAACACCGGACCGGACAAGGTGACGTACAAGAAGATCGCCTCGGGCCTCAAGGAGCCCATGGGGATCAAACACGTCGACGGCAAGCTCTACGTGTCCCAGAAGCACGAGCTGACCGAGCTGAACGACACGAACGGCGACGAGGTCACCGACCAGTACCGCAGGGTTGCCACCTGGCCCTTCGGCGGCAACTTCCACGAGTTCGGCTTCGGGCTCCTCTACAAGGACGGGTTCTTCTACCTGAACCTGTCCGTCTCGATCAACTACGGCGGGGCGACCACGGACCCGCAGCCGGCGCCGAACCGGGGCACCACCATCAAGGTGGACAAGGAGACGGGCGCGGTCTCCTACGTCGCCGGAGGGCTGCGCACTCCCAACGGCATCGGCTGGGGTCCCGAGGGCGACATCTTCGTCACCGACAACCAGGGCGGCTGGCTCCCTTCGTCGAAACTTGTGCACATCAAGCAAGGCCGGTTCTTCAACCACTACACCCATCCCTCCGGCCCCTTCGACGACCAGCCCGTCACCAAGCCCGTGCTCTGGCTGCCGCAGAACGAGATCGCCAACTCACCCAGCACCCCGCTCCAGTTGACCGAGGGCCCGTTCGCGGGCCAGATGCTGTTCGGTGACGTCACCTACGGCGGAATCCAGCGCGCCCATCTGGAGAAGGTCGGAGGGGAGTACCAGGGCGCGGTCTTCCGGCTCACCCAAGGGCTGGAGGCCGGTGTCACCCGGATCAGCGTCGGTCCGGACGGCGCGCTGTACGCGGGCGGGCTCGGCGCGGGCGGAAACTGGGGCCAGGAAGGCAAGCTCGCCCACGGCCTCCAGAAGCTCACGCCCAACGGCACCGATGCCTTCGACATCCGCGCCATGCGGGCCGTTCCCGGCGGCTTCGCGCTCGAGTACACCCAACCGTTGTCGGCGGAGACCGCCGCCGACCTCGCCGAGCAGTACAAGATCAAGCAGTGGCGGTACGTACCGACCGCCGACTACGGAGGCCCGAAGGTCGACGAGGAGACCCTCACCGCCCAGTCCGCGACCCTGTCCGGCGACGGCCGCACGGTCACTCTCGCGATCCCGGGCCTGAAGGCCGACCGTGTCGTCCACGTCCGATCGCCCCGTCCCTTCAGCTCCGCGAGCGGCGAGTCCCTGTGGAGCACCGAAGCCTGGTACACGCTCAACCGGTTGCCGGGCGGAAGCGCGGGGACGGGAGAGGTGAAGGGCGTGGGCGGCAAGTGCCTCGACGTCGACAACTCGCAGACGGCGGACGGCACGAAGATCCAGCTGTGGACGTGCAACGGCACGGCCGCCCAGCGGTGGACCGTCCCCGGCGACGGCACCGTGAGGGTGCTGGGCAAGTGCCTGGACGTGTCGAACGGCGGCAGCGCGGACGGCACCAAGGTCCAGCTGTGGACGTGCAACGGTACGAACGCGCAGCAGTGGCAGGCGCGGGACGACGGCACGGTACGCAACCCGCACTCCGGAAAGTGCCTGGATGCCTCGGGGGGTACCTGGAACGACGGCACCCCGGTCCACCTGTGGACCTGCCACACCGGCTCGAACCAGAGATGGGCGCTCCCCTGACGCGACGTGGCGTGAGGTGATGTGACGTGAAGTGCCGGGCGTGGGGCGCCCCCGCGGTGGGGCCCGCCCGGGGGGACACGGGGGGGATACACCGGGCCGGGGGGGCCTTGTGCGCCCCAGGGGGAAAAGGTCACCCCCCGTAAGACCCAGCTAGTTGCCCCGACGGAA
>NZ_JBHZBB010000001.1:0-173205 GCF_042754585.1 Streptomyces sp. NPDC059201 | reverse complement strand
CTGGGCCCCGCCCACCCGGCCACCCCCCCCGGCGGCCCCCCCCCCGCCCGGGCGGTGGGGGGTGGGGATGGGCCGGCACGGGCCGGCCGGGGCCAGCGCCGGCGCGGCCCACGGCCGGGGTCAACAGTGGGGATATCCACGGGCCGTGGGCTCCTTTGTCCTCACTTCGGGAAAAGTCTCACCGGACTTCTGCGCAAGTTCTTCCCCCTTCGGAACCCGACTGCTACGTTCCCCTCGAAAGCAGACGGACCTCACGGACCATCCCCTCACCGGGACGCCCGCGGGGCCGCCGCCGGACACCAGGGGAGGAGGGCACATGCGACGCATGACGGCTCGGCCCGGCAACGCACACCAGGCTCGGCTGCTGCGCCTGTTGCGCGACGGCGGCCCCCACTCCCGCGCCCAGCTCGGTGATCTGGTCGACCTCTCCCGGTCCAAGCTCGCGGTCGAGGTCGACCGGCTTCTGGAGACGGGGCTCGTCGTGGCGGACGGTCTCGCCGCCTCGCGCGGCGGGCGCCGCTCGCACAACATCCGCCTCACCCCCGGCCTTCGCTTCCTCGGCGTGGACATCGGCGCGACCTCGATCGACGTCGCCGTGACCAACGCCGAACTGGAGGTCCTGGGCCACCTCAACCACTCGATGGACGTGCGCGAAGGCCCCGTCGCGGTCTTCGAACAGGTGCTGTCGATGGTCGCCAAGCTCAAGTCACTCGGACTGGCCGACGGGCTGGACGGCGCCGGCATCGGAGTGCCCGGCCCGGTCCGCTTCCCCGAGGGCGTCCCCGTGGCGCCCCCGATCATGCCCGGCTGGGACGGATTCCCCGTCCGCGAGGCCCTCAGCCAGGACCTCGGCTGCCCCGTCATGGTCGACAACGACGCCAATCTGATGGCGGTGGGGGAGCAGCACGCCGGCGTCGCCCGGTCCGTCGCCGACTTCCTGTACGTCAAGATCGGTACGGGAATCGGCTGCGGCATCGTCCTCGGCGGCGAGGTCCACCGCGGCACGACCGGCAGCGCCGGCGACATCGGGCACATCCAGGTCGACCCGGACGGCCGGGCCTGCGGCTGTGGCAACCGGGGCTGTCTGGAAGCCCACTTCAGCGGCTCAGCGCTGGCCCGGGACGCCGAGGACGCGGCGCGCACGGGCGGCTCGGTCGAGCTCGCCACGCGCCTGGAATCCGTCGGCAAGCTCACCGCGGCGGACGTGGCCGCGGCCGCCGCCGCGGGCGACCAGGTCGCGCTCGACCTCATCCGCGCGGGTGGGGACCGGGTGGGCCAGGTCATCGCCGGACTCGTCAACTCCTTCAATCCCGGGATGGTCGTCATCGGCGGCGGCGTCACCGGCCTCGGCCACACGCTGCTGGCCAGCGTGCGCACCCAGGTCTATCGGCGCTCCCTGCCCCTGGCGACCAGGAACCTCCCCATCGTCCTCGGTGAGCTGGGCTCGACCGCCGGCGTGATCGGCGCGGCCCGCCTTATCAGCGACCACCTGTTCTCCCCGGCCTGACCCCGCCGTCCGGCGACCCGCCGGACCGCTGGATCGGGCCCGTACAAGCACCACCACACAGCACCGCCACACAGCACCGCCACACAGCACCGCCACACGGCACCGCCACACGGCAGCACCGGTACCAAGCGCACCGCAGCCCCCGCACATAGCCCGCTCCCGCGCGGACCCGTGTGACGCTCCGTCACACCCGCGCTCCGCGCAGCGCAACCCGCAACCCGCAACCCGCACGGCGCTCCTGCGCGCTGCGTACTCTCACGCGCCCCGCCCCGCCCCGCCCCGCCCCGCCCCCCCGCTCCCTCCGCCCCGCCCGTTCACGGCCGTACCCGCCGAGGAATCGTCATGGCACCAGAACCACCCCTGCTCACCATGTCCGGCATCACCAAGTCGTTCCCTGGCGTCCGTGCCCTGGACGGCGTGGACCTGGAGGTCCGGTCCGGAGAGGTCCACTGCGTTCTCGGTCAGAACGGTGCCGGGAAGTCCACGCTGATCAAGGTCCTCGCCGGCGCCCACCAGCCCGACGGAGGGCGGATCACCTGGCGCGGCGAGGAGGTGGCTCCCGCCTCCCCGATCGCCGCGATGCGTCTCGGGATCGCCACCATCTACCAGGAACTCGACCTGGTCGAAGGGCTGTCCGTCGCCGAGAACGTCTTCCTCGGCCACGAACCCACCACCGCGGGGTTCGTCGTCCGGGCCGGCGCCGCCCGCGAGGCGACCGCCGGACTCCTCCGCCGGCTCGGCCACGACGAGATCGACCCGGCCCGCACGGTCGGCGAACTCTCCGCCGCCCAGCGGCAGATCGTCTCGATGGCCCGCGCGCTCTCGCACGAGGTCCGCCTCATCGTCATGGACGAACCGTCCGCCGCCCTCGACCCGGAGGAGGTCGACAACCTCTTCCGCACGGTCGAGGACCTGACCGCCGAGGGCGTCGCCGTCGTCTACATCTCCCACCGCCTGGAGGAGATCCGCCGGATCGGAGACCGTGTCACCGTCATCAAGGACGGCCGGACCGTCGCCGGCGGACTCCCCGCGAAGACCACCTCCACGGACGAGGTCGTCCGCCTGATGACCGGCCGCGCCGTGGAGTACGTCTTCCCCGAGCGCCCGGACAGGACGGCCCGGCCGCTCGGCGCGGAGCCCGTCCTGCGCGTCGAGGGCCTGGCGCGCGAGGGCGAGTTCGCCTCCCTCGACCTGGAGCTGCGCCCGGGGGAGATCGTCGGCCTGGCCGGACTCGTCGGCTCGGGACGCAGCGAGATCCTGGAGACGGTGTACGGCGCACGGCGGCCGACCGCGGGCCGGATACTGGTCGACGGGGTGCCGCTGCGGCTCGGCAGCGTCCCCGCGGCCGTCCGCGCCGGCATCGGCCTGGCCCCGGAGGAACGCAAGGCGCAGGCCCTGCTGTCGATGGAGTCCGTCACCCGCAACGTCACTCTCTCCACGCTCTCCCGCTTCGCGCGGGGCGGCTGGCTCGACCGGCGGGAGGAACGGACGGCGGCCCGGCACGCGACCCGCGCGCTCTCCCTGCGGCCCGACAACCCCGACGCCCGTGTCCGCACCCTCTCCGGCGGCAACCAGCAGAAGGCCGTCCTCGCCCGGTGGCTGCTCCGGGGCTGCAAGGTGCTGCTCCTCGACGAACCGACCCGAGGCGTGGACATCGGCGCCCGCGCCGAGCTGTACGCCGTCATCCGGCGGCTCGCCGACGACGGCCTGGCCGTCCTCCTCGTCTCCAGCGAAGTGCCTGAGGTCCTCGGCCTGGCCGACCGCGTCCTGGTGCTCCGCGAGGGCACCGTCGTGCACAGCACCGACGCCCGCGAGCTGGACGAGCACCGCGTACTCGACCTCGTGATGGAAGGAAGCCCGACGGCATGACGCACTCGGCCACCCCGGCGGGACGGGAAGCACCCCCCGCCCCCGCCGCACCGGGCGGGAAGACCTCCGCGCTCCGGCCTCCGGTCTTCCGCCCCGACCTCCGCAGCCTCTCCCTCCTCGGAGTCCTCGCCGTCCTGGTGGCCGTCGGAGGGTTTACCAGACCCGCCGAGTTCCTCGCCACCAGCAACCTCCAGCTCGTCCTCACCCAGGCGTCCGTCATCGGCGTCGTGACCGTCGGCATGACCTTCGTCATCACCAGCGGAGGCATCGACCTGTCCGTCGGCGCGATCGTCGCCCTCGCCTCCGTATGGGCCACGACCGTCGCCACCCAGGAATACGGCTTCGCCGGCATCCTCTTCACCGCCGTCGCCGTCGGCGTCGGCTGCGGACTCGTGAACGGCGTACTCGTCGCGTACGGCGGCATGGTTCCCTTCATCGCCACCCTCGCGATGTTCGCCTCCGCCCGCGGCCTCGCCCTCCAGCTCACGGACGGCAAGACACAGCTCGTCACCGTCGACTCCGTCCTCGACCTCGGCATCAAGGACGCCTACATCCTCGGCGTCCCACCGCTCGTCCTCGTCTTCGCCGCCGTCACGGTCGTCGGCTGGCTCGTCTTCAACCGCACCACCTTCGGGCGACGCACGGTCGCCGTCGGCGGCAACGCGGAGGCCGCCCGCCTCGCCGGCATCGACGTCCGCCGCCAGCGCCTCTCCCTCTACCTCCTGTCGGGCTTGTGCTGCGGCATCGCCGCCTTCATGCTCATCGTCCTCGCCGGCTCCGGGCAGAACACCAACGGCAACCTGTACGAGCTGGACGCCATCGCCGCCGCCATCATCGGCGGCACCCTCCTCAGCGGCGGCCGCGGCACCATCGTCGGCTCGGTCCTCGGCGTCCTCATCTTCACGACGATCACCAACATCTTCGCCCTGAACAACCTGGAGAGCGCCGTCCAGCAGATCGCCAAGGGCGCGATCATCGTGGCCGCCGTCCTCGTCCAGCGCCGCACGCTGCGCGACGACTGACTCCCGGCCGTACCCACCCGCACCCCCCGCCCCGCCCCTCCCGGAGGTCGATCCGCCATGCCCGAGTTCCCCATCCCCAGCCGCAGAGGACTGCTCCTCGGCTCCGCCGCCGTCTCCGCCGGAGCGCTCCTCACGGCCTGTACCAGCAACGAGCCCAAGAACCAGGCCGCCCCCAGCGCCGCCGGCAACGCGCCCGTCGCGGACGACAAGCCCGGCAAGCCCGTCACCATCGGCTTCGCCGGTCCGCAGGCCGACCACGGCTGGCTCAACGCCATCAACCAGAACGCCAGGGACCGCGCGAAGAAGTACGCCGACGTCACCCTGGAGATCACCGAGGGCTCCAACGACACCGCCGCCCAGATCGGCCAGATCCAGACCCTCATCAACAAGAAGGTCGACGTCCTCGTCATCCTCCCGGCCGACGGCAAGGCCCTCACCCAGGTCGGCCTCCAGGCCATGGCCGCCGGCATCCCCGTCGTCAACCTCGACCGCGTCTTCGGCTCCCCGCAGGCGTACCGCTGCTGGATCGGCGGCGACAACTACGGCATGGGTCTCAACGCCGGCCGCTACATCGGGGAACAGCTCAAGGACAAGCCGAACGCCAAGGTCGTGGAACTCGCCGGCCTGGACAACCTCGAACTGACCAAGCAGCGTTCCCAGGGCTTCGACGACGCCCTGAAGAACTACCCCAACATCACCAAGGTCGCCCGCCAGGCCGCCGAGTTCACCGTCGAGTCGGGCCAGGCCAAGATGGCCCAACTGCTCCAGGCCCAGCCCCAGTTCGACGCGCTGTGGAACCACGACGACGACCAGGGCGTCGGCGCCCTCCGCGCCATCGCCCAGGCCGGTCGCAAGGACTTCCTCATGGTGGGCGGCGCCGGAGCCAAGTCCGCCATGGACGCCATCAAGGCCGACGACGGCGTCCTCAAGGCCACCGTCCTCTACCCGCCGACGATGGCGGCCTCCGCCATCGACCTGGCCCGCGCGCTCGGACAGGGCAAGGGCATCGGCGGCATGGCCGAACTGGAGATCCCCTCGTCGGTGACCCTCTACTCGGCCGTCGTCACCAAGGACAACGTCGGCGACTACCTGCCCACCGGCTTCAACTGACGGCCCGCGCGCCGCCGCCGGGCGGGCCGGCGGCCGCACGGCCGCCCCCGCCCGGGAACCCGGCTCCCGAGCACCACGGAGCCGACTGCTCCACCGGCCGCCGAGGCCGGTACCGCGAGAGGAGACCCATGGAACACAGGGACAGCGAGACCGCGCCGCCGACACTCGGCGTCGGCCTGATCGGGTACGCGTTCATGGGCGCCGCCCACTCCCAGGGATGGCGCACCGCCGGCCGCGTCTTCGACCTGCCGCTGCGTCCCGCCCTCGCCGCCGTCGCCGGCCGGGACCGCGCCGCCGTGCACGCGGCGGCGGCACGCCACGGCTGGGCGGCCGCCGAGACCGACTGGCGGCGCCTCATCGCCCGCGACGACGTCCAGCTCGTCGACATCTGCACCCCGGGCGACCGGCACGCGGAGATCGCCATCGCGGCGCTCGACGCCGGCAAGCACGTGCTGTGCGAGAAGCCGCTCGCCAACACCGTGGCCGAGGCCGAGGCGATGGCGGCCGCCGCCGAACGGGCCAGGAGCCGTGGCCAGGTGGCGATGGTCGGGTTCAACTACCGGCGCGTCCCCGCGATCGCCCTCGCCCGCCGGCTCGTCGAGGAAGGACGGATCGGCCCGCTGCGCCACGTACGCCTGACGTACCTTCAGGACTGGCTCGTGGACCCGGACTTCCCGCTGACGTGGCGACTGGAGCGGCAGCACGCGGGCTCCGGCGCCCTCGGCGACCTGGGGGCCCACATCGTCGACCTCGCACAGTTTCTGGCGGGGGAGCCGCTGGTCGGGGTCTCGGCGCAACTGGAGACCTTCGTCAAGGAGCGTCCCCTGCTCGCGGGCGTCTCCGCCGGACTGAGCGCGTCCGGCGGAGCCGGTCGCGGCCCCGTCACGGTGGACGACGCGGCCGTCTTCACCGGCCGGCTCGCCTCCGGCGCGCTGGCGACCTTCGAGGCGAGCCGCATGGCCCCCGGGCGCAAGAACGCCCTGCGCCTGGAGATCAGCGGCGAACTCGGCTCCCTCGCCTTCGACTTGGAGCGCCTGAACGAGCTGCTCTTCCACGACCATCAGGAGCCGGCCGCCCTCGCGGGTTTCCGCCGCATCCTCGTCACCGAACCCGACCACCCCTACCTGGACGCGTGGTGGCCGCCCGGTCACGTCCTCGGCTACGAGCACACCTTCGCCCACCAGGCCCGTGACCTGGTCATGGCCATCGCCGCGGGCGCCGACCCCTCGCCGTCGTTCGCCGACGGCCTCCAGGTGCAGCGGGTCCTGGCGGCGGTGGAGGAGAGCGCCGCCAGGAACGCCGTCTACACGCCCGTACCCGTGACCCGCCCCGCGCTTTCGCCGCCGCCCGGGACGGGCGTGGCGTCCGGCACCGCCCGCACCGAGGCCCAGGTCTGAGGAGGAGAAACCATGCCCCGACCGTTCACCCTGTTCACCGGCCAGTGGGCCGACCTGCCCCTGGAGGAAGTCTGCGCGCTGGCGCGCGACTTCGGCTACGACGGCCTGGAACTCGCCTGCTGGGGCGATCACTTCGAGGTCGACAAGGCGCTCGCGGACCCGGCGTACGTCGACGGGCGGCGCGCACTCCTGGAGAAGTACGGCCTGCGGTGCTGGGCCGTCTCCAACCACCTCGTGGGCCAGGCCGTCTGCGACCACCCCATCGACGAACGCCACCAGGCCATCCTCCCCGCCCGGATCTGGGGCGACGGCGAACCGGAGGGCGTGCGCCGCCGCGCCGCCGCCGAACTGAAGGACACCGCCCGTGCCGCCGCGGCTCTCGGCGTCGACACCGTCGTCGGCTTCACCGGCTCCTCGATCTGGCACCTCGTGGCCATGTTCCCGCCCGTCCCCGAGCACATGATCGAGCGCGGCTACGAGGACTTCGCCGAGCGCTGGAACCCGATCCTCGACGTCTTCGACGCGGAGGGTGTCCGTTTCGCCCACGAGGTCCACCCGAGCGAGATCGCCTACGACTACTGGACCACGAAGCGAGCCCTGGAAGCCGTCGGCAACCGGCCCGCCTTCGGACTCAACTTCGACCCCAGCCACTTCGTCTGGCAGGACCTCGACCCGGTCGGCTTCCTCTACGACTTCCGCGACCGGATCTACCACGTCGACTGCAAGGAGGCCCGTACCCGGTTCGACGGGCGCAACGGCCGGCTCGGCTCACACCTGCCCTGGGGCGATCCGCGCCGGGGCTGGGACTTCGTCTCCGCCGGCCACGGAGACGTCCCCTGGGAGGACGTCTTCCGGATGCTGCGCTCCATCGGCTACTCCGGCCCGATATCCGTCGAGTGGGAGGACGCGGGCATGGACCGGCTCGCGGGCGCGCCGGAGGCGCTCGCCCATCTCAAGCGCTTCGACTTCGACCCGCCGAGCGCCACCTTCGACGCGGCCTTCTCGGGCCGGGGCGAGTAGCTCCACCGTACGGGCTCCGCCGTACGGGCTCCGCGTTACGGGCTCCGCCGTGCGACGCCGCGCACGCGGGGCCCCCATGAGCGACGGCGGGTGGGGAGGCGCCGTACCCCCCGCCCGCCGTCTCCACCCCAGCGACACCCCCACAGGTCAGGGAGGCAGCCCGTGCACCACGGGAACGCTCAGAGAACACCGGCCGACGACCCGCGCGGACGTACCGGAGTCTGGTTCGTCGGGGCTCGTGGCTCGGTGGCGACCACGGCCGTCGCCGGCTGCGCCGCCGTCACCACCGGACTCCACCCGCCGACCGGCATGGTCACCGAGACCCCGCCGTTCGCGGACGCCGGGCTGCCTCCCCTCGGCACCCTCGTCTTCGGCGGCCACGACACCTCCGACTGCCCGCTGCCGAAACGCGCCGAGGACCTCACCACGGCCGGCGTTCTGCCCACCGGCCTCACCCGTGTCGTCCACGCCGAACTGGCCGCCGCGGACGCGGAGATACGGACCGGCGGCCCGCTGCCCGGCGACCGCCGCAGCGACGAGGAACTGATCACCCGCTTCACCGACGACCTCGCCGAGTTCCGCACCCGCCACGCCCTCGCACGCGTCGTCGTCGTCCACGTCGCCTCCACGGAGCCGCTCCCGGACCCGGACGCCCCCCGCCTCCCGCCGAGCGCGCTCTACGCCGCCGCCGCGCTCCGCGCCGGCTGCCCCTACGTCAACTTCACCCCCTCCACCGGCCTGCTCGCCCCCGCCCTCGCCGACGCCGTCGCCGCGAGCGCCGTCCCGCACGCGGGCCGCGACGGCAAGACCGGCCAGACGCTGCTCCGTTCCGTCCTCGCCCCGATGTTCGTGCAGCGGGCGCTGGCCGTGCGCGCCTGGTCCGGCACCAACCTGCTCGGCGGGGGAGACGGCGCCACGCTGGCCGACCCGGCCGCCGCCGCGGCGAAGAACGCGGGCAAGGAACGGGTCCTCGCCGACACCCTCGGCCCCGGTGTCGAGGGCACCGTCCACATCGACGACGTCCCGGCCCTCGGCGACTGGAAGACAGCCTGGGACCACGTCGCCTTCGACGGATTCCTCGGCTCCCGCATGATCCTCCAGACCATCTGGCAGGGCTGCGACTCGGCCCTCGCCGCCCCCCTGGTCCTGGACCTGGCCCGGTTCGTCGCCCGCGCGCACGAGATCGGCCTCACCGGGCCCCGTCCCGAACTCGGCTTCTACTTCAAGGATCCGGACGGCGGCCCCGCCGCCCTGGCCGCGCAGTTCGACGCGCTCCTCGCCTTCGCCGGCCGGCTCCGGGACGGGGCCCGATGACCGGCCTCCCGCTGCCGCGCCCGGGGACGGTACGGGCGTGGGGCGAGCTGCTGCGGGTGTCGGCGCTGCCCAGCGTCCCCGGTGACGCCCTCGCGGGCGCGGCGGCCGCCGGACTGACGCCCGGCCGGGGAACCGCGTGGGCCGTCGGCGCCTCCGTCTGCCTGTACGAGGCGGGCATGGCGCTCAACGACTGGTCGGACCGGCACGTCGACGCCGTCGAACGCCCGCGGCGGCCCCTGCCCTCGGGCCGCGTCGCCCCGGCCGCCGCCCTCGGCGCGGCCGGCCTCCTCACCGCCACCGGCCTCGCCCTCGCCTCCCGTGCGGGACGGCCCGCGCTGGCCGTCGCCTCGGCACTGGCCGCGACGGTCTGGGCCTACGACCTCCGCCTCAAACACACGGCCGCCGGCCCGGCCGCGATGGCCGCCGCCCGCGGCCTGGACGTCCTCCTCGGCGCCCTCGCGACGGCCTCCGCGGGGCGGGCGCGGGAGACCCGCCCCGCGGCGCCGGGCCCGGCACGAACCGGTGCGACGGCGGGCGGCGGGCGGGCCGGGATCGACGTCCTGGCCGCCGCCGCGCCGTCCGCCGCGGCCCTGGCCGCGCACACCTACGCCGTCACCGCCGTCTCCCGGCACGAAGCCGAAGGCGGCTCCACCGCGGCTCCGGCGGGCGCCCTCGCGGCGGCGGTACTCCTCGGCATCCTCACCGCCGGCTCCGCGCCGCACCTGCCCGGCTCCGCGCCGCCCCCGCCCGGCGCGGGACGCCGCACCCGACTGCGTACCACTGCCGGCCGCGACCGGCCCGGCACCGCGCGCCGGCTCCCCAGCGCGACCCTGCGGTCGGACGCCGCGCCGCCCACCCTCGGGTCCGCCCCTTCACCAGCCCGCCACCGCCGCATCGCGTCGGACCGGGTCGCGGTGATCATGGCCGGCACCTACCTCACCACCGCCGCCGGCCCTCTCCTCCACGCCGTCCTGAACCCGTCCCCTCACCTCACACAGCGCGCGGTCGGTGGCGGTGTCCGGGCCATGATCCCCCTCCAGGCCGTGCTGGCCGCCCGCTCCGGATCGCCCGTCGCGGGCCTGGCCCTGCTCGGCCTCGCGCCGGTGGCCCGCCGCCTCGCGCGAAAGGTCAGCCCCACATGACCGAGCCCCGTACCTCCGCCACCACCCTCCCCCTCCGTTACGGGTACGGCACCAACGGGCTGACCGACCTCCGACTGGACGACGCCCTCGGCCTGCTCGCCGACCTCGGCTACGACGGCGTCGGTCTCACCCTCGACCACATGCACCTCGACCCCCTCGCCCCCGACCTGGCCGCCCGCACCGCGCGCGTGGCGCGCCGACTGGGCTCCCTCGGCCTCACCGTCACCGTCGAGACCGGCGCCCGCTACGTCCTCGATCCGCGCCGCAAGCACGGCCCCTCCCTGCTCGACCCCGACCCGGAGGCCCGCGCGGCGCGTGTCCGGCTGCTCCTCACCGCCGTGCGTACCGCCGCCGACCTCGACGCCCACGCCGTGCACTGCTTCAGCGGGCCCACCCCGCCGGGGACCGACCCGGACGCCGCGTGGGCACGTCTCGCGGCCACTCTCACCCCGGTGGTCGAAGCGGCCGACGCCGCGGGCGTACCGCTCGCGATCGAACCCGAACCCGGCCATCTCCTCGCCACCCTCGCCGACTTCCACCACCTCCGTGCCCTCCTCGGGAGCCCCGCCGCCCTCGGCCTCACGCTCGACATCGGCCACTGCCAATGCCTGGAACCCGCCCCGATCGCCGACCGCGTCCGGGAAGCGGCCCCATGGCTGCGCCACGTCCAGATCGAGGACATGCGGCGCGGCGTCCACGAGCACCTTCCGTTCGGCGACGGCGAGATCGACTTCCCCCCGGTCCTCGACGCCCTCGCCGCCACCGGATACCGCGGCCTCACCGTCGTCGAACTCCCGCGCCACTCCCACGCGGGCCCCGAACTCGCCCGCTCCTCCCTGTCCTTCCTCCGCGCCAGGCACCCGAAAGGACCGCTGACCGCGTGAACGCGACCCCGCCCCAGGACCCCCTCCCTCGCCTGCGCGCCGCCCTCCGCACGCGGCTTCCCCCGGCGGCCCGCGCCTGGCTGGACGACGCCCTCGCCGAGGCGGAACGGGCCGGTGGCGACCCGTCCGCGACCGACCCTCCCGGAACCGCCCCCGCCTGGGAACTCCGGTTCGCCGCCGCCGGACGCACCTGCGGGGCCGAGCACGCCGACGCCGCCCGCACCCTCCTCCTCGCGGCGGCCCGGCCCGACCCGGAGGACCTCGCGCGGCTCTACCACCACGGCAGCGCCGCCGAACGCCGCGCCGTGCTCCACGCCCTGCCGCACCTCCTCACCGGCCCCCACGCCCTGCCCCTCGTCGAGGACGCCCTGCGCACCCACGACGCACGGCTCGTCGCCGCCGCAGTCGGCCCCTACGCGGCGGCCCACCTCGACCAGCACGCGTGGCGGCACGCCGTCCTCAAGTGCCTCTTCACCCAGGTCCCCGTCAGCGCCGTCGCCGACCTGCCCCGGCGCGCCCGCGGCGACACCGACCTGGCCCGCATGCTCGCCGACCACGCCGCCGAGCGCACCGCCGCCGGCCGCCCCGTCCCCGACGACCTGCACCACGTCCTCGCCCTGGCCGCGCAAGACCCCCACCAGCCCCCGGAGGAGTGCTGATGCGCATCTTCGACCCGCACATCCACATGACCTCCCGCACCACCGACGACTACGAGGCCATGTACGCCGCCGGGGTCCGCGCCCTGGTCGAGCCCGCCTTCTGGCTCGGCCAGCCGCGCACCTCCCCGGCCAGCTTCCTCGACTACTTCGACGCGCTCCTCGGCTGGGAGCCGTACCGGGCCGCCCAGTACGGCATCGCGCATCACTGCGCCCTCGCGCTCAACCCCAAGGAGGCGAACGACCCCCGCTGTGTCCCCGTCCTCGACGTCCTGCCCCGCTACCTCGTCAAGGACTCCGTGGTCGCCGTCGGCGAGATCGGCTACGACGCGATGACCCCCGCCGAGGACACCGCCCTCGCCGCCCAGCTCCAGCTCGCCGCCGACCACGGGCTGCCCGCCCTCGTCCACACCCCGCACCGCGACAAGCTCGCCGGGCTGCGCCGCACCATCGACGTCGTACGGGAATCGGCGCTGCCGCCCGACCACGTGCTGCTCGACCACCTCAACGAGACGACGGTGGAGGAGGCGAAGGAGAGCGGCTGCTGGCTCGGGTTCTCCGTCTACCCGGACACCAAGATGGACGAGGACCGGATGGTCGCGCTCCTGCGCGCCTACGGGCCGGAGAAGGTGCTCGTCAACTCGGCCGCGGACTGGGGGAGGAGCGACCCGCTCAAGACCCGCCGGGTCGCCGACGCGATGCTCGCCTCGGGATTCGGCGAGGACGACGTGGACCTGGTCCTGTGGCGTAACCCCGTCGCCTTCTACGGGATCAGCGGCCGCCTCGCCCTCGGCGTACCACCGGCGCACGGCACCCACGAGGGCAACTCCGTCCTGCGCGGCGGGGAATGAGGAGGCGGGCCAGTGATGCGTTTCCGCCACGCCGACGGCTCCGTCGTCCACCTCTCCTACTGCACCAACGTCCACCCGGCCGAAACCCTCGACGGCGTCCTCGCCCAGCTCCGCGACCACTGCGAACCCGTCCGCCGGAGACTCGGCCGCGACCGACTCGGCATCGGACTCTGGCTCGCCAGGCCCGCGGCCCGCGCCCTCGTCGACGACCCCGGCGCTCTGCGGGGCCTGCGGGCCGAGCTGGACCGCCGTGGCCTGGAGGTCGTCACGCTCAACGGCTTCCCGTACGAGGGTTTCGGCGGAGAGGAGGTCAAGTATCGCGTGTACGAGCCGGACTGGGCCCATCCCGCCAGGCTCGCCCACACCACCGACCTGGCCCGCCTCCTCGCGGCCCTCCTGCCGGACGACGTCACCGAGGGCACGATCTCCACCCTGCCCCTCGGCTGGCGCACGGACTTCGGCCCCGCCCGGGCCGAAGCCTGCCGAGCGGCCCTCGCCACGCTCGCGGAACGGCTCGACGCGTTGGAGGAACTGACCGGGAAGTCCCTCCGCGTGGCGCTCGAACCCGAGCCCGGGTGCGTCGTGGAGACGACCACCGACGCCATCGCCCCCCTCAGCGCCGTCGGGGCGCCGCACCGCATCGGCGTCTGCGTCGACACCTGCCACCTCGCCACCTCCTTCGAGGACCCATCCGCCGCGCTCGCCGCCCTCCACACGGCGGGCGTCCCCCTCCCCAAAGCCCAGCTCTCCGCGGCCCTCCACGCCGAGCACCCGCACCTCCCCGCCGTGCGGGAGGCGCTCGCGGCCTACGTCGAACCCCGCTTCCTCCACCAGACCCGCGCCCTCACCCCCGAAGGCCGGCGCGGCACCGACGACCTCGACGAAGCCCTCGCCGGAGCCGCCCTCCCCGACACGAGCCCCTGGCGCGCCCACTTCCACGTCCCCCTGCACGCGCGGCCCGCCCCGCCGCTCACCTCCACGCTGCCGGTCCTCGAAGAGACCCTGGCGCTGCTCGTCGGCGGCGCCGTCCCCCGCACCCGCCACCTGGAGGTCGAGACGTACACCTGGCAGGCCCTCCCACCCGCACTGCGGCCGCGCACGCGGGCCCGACTCCACGACGGCATCGCCGCCGAACTCACCCTGGCCCGCGCCCTCCTGACCGACCTCGGCCTCAAGGAGCTCCCATGACCGCCCCCGCCGCCGCCGCGACGACCGACCGCCCCACCCCGCTGCTCGTCCTGGACGTCGTCGGTCTCACCCCCCGCCTCCTCGCCCACATGCCGAACCTGCGGGCCCTCGCCGCCTCCGGCTCGCACGCCCCGCTCACCACCGTCCTGCCGGCCGTCACGTGCACCGCCCAGACCACCTTCCTCACCGGCACGCTCCCCTCGGAACACGGCATCGTCGCCAACGGCTGGTACTTCCGCGAACTCGGCGACGTCCTGCTCTGGCGCCAGCACAACGCCCTCGTCACCGGCGACCGCGTCTGGGACGCGGCCCGCCGCACCTGGCCCGACTACACCGTCGCCAACATCTGCTGGTGGTACGCGATGGGCGCGGACACCGACATCACCGTCACCCCCCGTCCCGTGTACTACGCCGACGGGCGCAAGGAACCCGACTGCTACACCCGCCCGCCGGCGCTCCACGACGAACTCACCGAGCTGCTGGGCACCTTCCCCCTCTTCCGCTTCTGGGGCCCCGGCGCCGACCTCGTCTCCAGCCGCTGGATCGCCGACGCCACCCGGCACATCATGCGCACCCGCCGCCCCGACCTCACCCTGTGCTACCTGCCCCACCTCGACTACGACCTCCAGCGCTACGGCCCCGACGACCCGCGCGCGTACCGGGCCGCCGCCGAACTCGACACCGTCATCGGCCCGCTCCTGGAGGACGCCCGCCGTGAAGGGCGCACGGTCGTGGCGCTGTCCGAGTACGGCATCACCCGCGTGCACCGTCCCGTCGACATCAACCGCGCCCTGCGCCGCGCCGGACTCCTGGAGGTCCACACCCAGGACGGCATGGAGTACCTCGACCCGGCCGCCTCCCGAGCCTTCGCGGTCGCCGACCACCAGCTCGCCCACGTGTACGTCCGCAGGCCCGAGGACGTCTCCGCCGCGCGCGAAGCCCTCGCCGCCCTGCCCGGCGTCGACCAGCTCCTCGACAGCGACGGCAAGAAGGCCCACGGCCTCGACCACCCGCGCTCCGGCGAACTCGTCGCCGTCGCGGAGCCGGACGCGTGGTTCACGTACTACTACTGGCTCGACGACGCCAGTGCCCCCGACTTCGCGCAGCTCGTCGAGATCCACCGCAAGCCCGGCTACGACCCCGCCGAACTCCTCATGGACCCCGAGGACCCCTACGTACGCGTCAAGGCAGCAGCCGCCCTCGCCCGCAAGAAGCTCGGCATGCGCTACCGCCTAGCCGTGGTCCCCACGGATCCCACCCCCATCCGCGGCAGCCACGGCCGCCTCCCCACGAACGACGAGGAAGCCCCCCTCGTCCTGTGCTCGACCCCAGGCGCGGTCCACGACCGCCTGCCGGCCACAGAGGTGAAGGCACTGCTCCTGACCTTGGCCAGAACACCCCCGAACAGCCCGCATCCGGCCGGCAAGGTGTCGGTCTCCTCGTGATCCACATCTCTGTCCGAGGCTTCGCGGTCGGCTCACAGAAGCGACTGCGACGTGTTGGTCACCGGGGCAACCGGCAGAGGCGGTGCGGTCCTTCGAGGCGGAGCACGGCATCGTCCTGCCGGAGCCGTACCGCACCTTCGTGGCGGAGGTCTGCGACGGCCTGCCTACCGGCCCGCCGTACTACGGCCTGCTGCCCCTCACAGACATCCCCGATGACTGGCACACGGACGGCTCGGAGCGCGTTCTCGCCGAGCCGTCCCCGTTCACGACCGCGTGGAACGGGGAGGAAGATGGGGAGGAACTGCCGGAGGAGGAGACCGAGGCTCTGTGGGACGCCATGTCCAGCCACGGCTCGCTGCTGCTCGGCGCCGACGGCTGCGCCATGTACTGGCACCTGATCGTCACCGGCCCGCAGCGCGGTCACGTCTGGCTGACCGACGAGAACGGCGCCCTCCCCTTCGGCACCCCGCCTGCTTCCCTGATGCCCGGCACCTCCGGTTTCACCGGATGGGTGACCCACTGGGCCCAGGGCCGCCCCTGGTTCGCCGATACCGCGCGGGGTGATCGGGAAGAAGCGGCCTGGAGCGCCGGCTCCGCTGGTCAGAAGCACCAGCGACGCTGCTCAGGTGCCAGAGCACCTCGCTGACGAGGAACTCGATGAAGCCCGGCGTCGCGGTAACGCGGCTCCGGGACAGCGCGACTTGCTCTTCGCGCGCTCCTTCTCCCGTCCTGGCGGACTCGCTGGAACCGAACCCGGAACGTCGTGATCCAATCGGGTGCATGGCATCCTTCCTGAAACCCGACGACGGATCGCATGGGCGACGGCCGGCCGTCTTCGCTCGACGTCATGACGCGTGGGGGCGTGCTTTCGTCATCGCCCTGGTAGTGGCAACAGGGCTAGTCGCTCAGACTCCCTTGGCTCACGCGGACGGAGCCAGGAACCGACAGTGGTACCTCGACCGCATGGACGTCGACAAGATCTGGAAGAAGACGACGGGCGAAGGAATCAAGATCGCCGTCATCGATTCGGGAGTGAACCCCTCGACACCCTCCCTCAAGGGCCAGGTCCTGCCCGGGCGGGACGCGTCCATCCCCGAAGGCGGCGGCCCCGACACCAGTGACCGAAGCGGCCAGGGGACCACCACCGCCGAGCTGATCGCGGGAACAGGCAAGGGCGGTGGTCTACAGGGCCTCGCCCCCGGCGCCAAGATCATCCCGATTCGCGTGCCCATGCTGAAGCACGACGAACTGCCCAGCATCTACGACCACCTCGACCAGGCCATCAGAATGGCCCTGGAACGCGACGCGAAGATCATCACCATCTCACTCGGCAACCAGTACGCCATCGGCTCCGGCCTGACCGGACAGAACTACGCCCTGCAAGACGCCCTGGCCAAGGACGTCCTGGTCTTCGCCGGTAGCGGCGACAACGCCAAGAAGGGCAACAAGCCGCTCGCCCCGGCACGGTACCTAGAGGTCGTGAGCGTCGCGTCGACCACGCCGGAGGGCAAGGTCGCCGACTTCTCCCAGCACGGTGACGACGTGAACATCTCGGCGCCCGGAACGAACATCCCCCGCTGGTGCGACGCCTCCTTCCAGCGCTACTGCCCCGACGGGGGCGGCACCCACGCCTCCGCCGCCCTCGCCTCGGCCACCGCCGCCCTCATCTGGTCCCTTCACCCCGACTGGACAGGGTCCCAAGTCCTGCGCGTCATGTACGACTCGGCGGCCCGCGGGGAGGGATGGGAGCCCGGCACAGTCAGCAACTACCTCGGCTACGGCATCGCCCGCCCCGGCGCGCACATCAACCGGGGGCTGGGCAACCCGGGCCCGCCGGACCACGGCGAGATGCCGAAGTTCATCCGGCCGGTCAACTACGTGCCGACCACGCCACCCCCGACTCCGGCCCAGACTCCGAAGTCGACCCCGTCGTCGGCCCCCACCCCGAAGCCGGCTCCCACCACGGCGAGCGCTACACGGTCGAACACGCCGGTCCTCCTCGTAGCCGGCGCGGCCGCCGCCCTGGCCCTCACAGGCGCGGCCGTGTGGGGAGTGAGACGTAGGCGCCGCTCCGGCTGACGTGGTCCGGTGCGGGAAGAACTCCGGGACTGAAACCGGAGTCAGCAGTACCGCTGGCCGCAGGGCTCGGCGCTCTCTGCTCAATGCGGCAGGCCCGCCCCAGAGGGCTCCCTCGGGCGGGCCTGCCGCATGCACGGCAGCCGCCTGCCGACAGATGACTCCGAAACCGGCAGGCGTTCCGCCTGGTAGGGCGGCGACTCAGCCCGCGATGAGGACGGCGACGGGGCGCGGTTCCTTCGCGACTGCCGCTTGAGAAGCGAGGGTGTACGCCACGCGACGCACGGCGTTGCCCGCCGACACAACCTCGCTCTCACGGGCTGACGCCTGCCGCATGCGGGACCTGAGAGGTCCCCGGACCGGAGGCGGGTCCCCACCTCGCAGTCTCGGAGGAGCATCAGGTGAGGCAGAACTCGTTGCCTTCGATGTCCTGCATCGTGATGCACGACTCGTTGACGCCATCGGCGTGCTGCGTCAGTACGTGTGTCGCGCCAAGTGCCATCAGCCGCGCGCATTCGGCCTCGAGTGTGGCCAGGCGCTCCTCACCCACGAGCCCGGCGCCGGCCCTCACATCGAGATGCACCCGGTTCTTGACGACCTTGCCTTCGGGAACTCGCTGGAAGAGCAAGCGCGGGCCCACACCCGAGGGATCAGCGCACGCGAAGTAGATCTCATCCTCGGGCGGCAGCGAGCGGTGGTACTCCTCCCACGTGGCAAAGCCCTCCGGGACGGTCGGTACGACGTACCCCAGCACCTCGCACCAGAAGGCGGCGAGTCGCGCGGGCTCCGCGCAGTCGAAGGTCACTTGGATCTGTTTGATCGTTGACATCGGCGCACGATAACAGGGGCCCGGCTCATCTCCCCAGGTCGGGAGGTCCGCACGATGTCGGGAGGAGGCGTCTGCTACCCGCCGCTGTGTCGTGCGGTCACAGGGGTGAACCGAGGTCAGTGCCTCCCCAAAAGGAACCTGGGACGCTGCGACCCCAGCCGCAACTCCCGTACCGCCAAAGATCAGGCCTTCTGCCACCGGCCCAGTAGCAGCCGGCAGGTCTGCCCCCAGCCGAACCCAAGCTCCAGCGGCAGCAGTTGCCAGGCCCTGCCTTCGCAGAGCGCGTACAGGGGGAATCGTGGTGGGAGGCCCCGCCGCGGTCGGGCCGAGTGGGACGCGGACGATGCGGGCGCCAGCCGCGATGGCGTGTTCCAGCCCCGCCCCGTTGCCCGTGCTCTACTGATGCTCGGCCCGCGCTCTCGCCACCGCCTTCTCCGCACGCCCACCACCTCCCCATGATCACGGCCTTGACCTGCGGATTTCGCAGAAGGCCCCGGTGTGAACAGTGAGCGAATCCCTGGCGTGACGGGTTTTGGAGGCGCCGTGCCACGTCCTAGCCTGCCCGGCATGTCTGACTTCTCACGCCGTAAGGTCCTCGGCACCCTCGCCGCAGGGTCCGCTCTTTCCGTCCTGCCGCCCTCCCTCCTGACGGCCATGGCCGCCCCCTTGCCGCGCGGTGGCCTGCGGGCCGTCGAGCACGTCATCGTGCTGATGCAGGAGAACCGTTCCTTCGACAACTACTTCGGTGCCCTCAGGGGCGTCCGCGGCTTCGGCGACAGCAGAGCGCTGCGCCTGCCCGACGGTACGAGCGTGTTCGAGCAGCCCCGCTCCGGCGGGCCCGCCGTCCTGCCGTTCGCCGCGCGGCAGGCGGCCCTCGACGCCGGACGGCCCGAGAGCGACATCCAGTACCTCGGCTCGCTGCCGCACGGCTTCACCGACGGGGTACAGGCCCGCGCGAACGGATGGTGGAACGACTGGATCGCGGCCAAGGGCCAGAGCACCATGGCTCACTACGACCGGCGCGACATCCCCCTCCAGTACGAACTCGCCGACCGCTTCACCATCTGCGACGCCTACCACTGCTCCGTCTTCGGCTCCACGAACCCCAACCGAAACTATCTGTGGACCGGCACCACCGGGTTCGAGCCAGGCGGCGGGGGCCGGGCCGTCACCAACGCCGCGTACTCCTACGGCCACGCCGGCTACGACTGGACCACCTACCCGGAGCGTCTGGAGGCCGCCGGGGTCTCCTGGCAGATCTACCAGGAATGGGACAACTTCACCGACAACGCGGTGGAGTACTTCAAGCCGTGGAAGCGGATCGGCCGGAAGATCCTCACCGCCGCCGGGTTCGCCTACGCCACCACCGAGGAGTTCTACGACCGGCTGTGGGCGAAGAACGCCACTGAGCGGCAGGCGGACCTCGCCCGGTTCCGTACCGCGGTCGACGCCCTCCCCGAGGACGAGCGCCGGCTGTTCCTCCGCGGCGCCCACCGCTCCGAACCGGGCACCCTGCTCACCCGGATCAAGGCCGACATCAAGGCCGGGACCCTCCCCAAGGTCAGCTGGGTGGTGCCCACGGCCGCCCTGTCCGAGCACCCCGGCTCCTCCACACCCGTCGGCAGCGCCGGGCTCGTCTACGACTTGCTGGACGCCATCGCCGCCGACCCCAAGACCTGGTCGAAGACCGCGCTGTTCATCAACTTCGACGAGAACGACGGCTACTTCGACCACGTCCCCGCCCCCACCGCGCCCAGGCCGGACACCGGCGACGGCGACGACTGGGTGGGCGGCCGCCCCGTCGGTCCCGGACCGCGCGTCCCGATGACCGTCGTGTCCCCCTGGACGGTCGGCGGGTTCGTGAACTCCGAGCTCTTCGACCACACCTCCGTGATCCGCTTCCTGGAGAAGTGGACCGGGGTCCAGGAACCCAACATCAGCGCCTGGCGGCGCAGCGTCTTCGGCGACTTGACCTCCGTCTTCGACTTCGACCGCGCCTACCGGCAGCCCGAGGTGAAGCAGCCCGGCGCGGTCCCGGCACCGATCGGCCGCTGGAATCCGGTGCCGCCCTCGACGCAGGCGCGGCCCGTCCAGGAGCCCGGCGTCCGCCCCACCCGGCCGTCCCCGTACCGGCTCTCGCTGCGCGCCACCGTCACCGACACCGAGGTGCGGCTGGCGCTCGGCAACGAGGGGCGGCGGGCCGCCGCGATCACCGCGTACCCGGGGGACGGGACCGCTCCGCGGGCCTGGACCGTCGCCGGCAGGGACAGCACCACCGGCAGCCTGCCCTACGGCCCCGAGGGCTACGACCTCCAGGTGCACGGCCCCGGCTGGGCGCTGTGGGAACTGCGTGGCGCGGGCACCGGCGCCGAGGCGCATGTCGTGGAGCGCGCCCACGCCCGCAGCGTGGACGTGGAGTGCAGCAACCCATCGGGGCGCATCCGCACGCTCCTGGTGGGGGAGTCCACCCATCCGCGGCGAGGAGAGGGCCGCGTACACACCGTCCGGCTCGCGCCCGGCCGGAAGAGGACCGTATCCGTACCCCTCGCCCGCCACGGCTGGTACGACATCGTCGTCCTCGACGAGGACGACCCGCGCTTCCTGCGGCGGATGTCCGGCCGGCCCGCGGACAGCGGACCGGGCGCCACCGACCCGGCGATCGGGACCGGGCCGGCGCTGAGCGCCGCGCTCACCCTGCCGGAGCCGCTGCCTCCGCTGACCGCCCCGCTCGTGCAGGGCAGCCCCGCCGAGGTGACGGTGCGCGTACACAACGAGGAGACGGGCCGGCTGCGGGACCTCGCGGTATCGCTGCTGGCACCGGCCGGCTGGACGGTCGAGTCCTCCGGGCCGGTCCCGCGGAGCCTGCCCGGCGGCGGCTCGACCGACCTGCGCTTCACCGTCACCCCCGCGGTCGACGCCACCACCGCCCCCCTCACCATCGCCGCCCGCGCCGAAGGCAACGGCCTGCTGCGCGTCGCGGACGCCCGGGTCCGGGCCGAGGTCGCCCGCGCGGTGACCCTGACCCTGACCGCGCCGGCGAGCTCCCCCGACACCGACGGCTGCGCGCTGTACCCGGAGCAGCCCCTGGCCGTGACCGCCACCGTCACCAACGCGGGCAACGCCCCGCTCACCGACCTGTCGGCGGCACTGGCGATACCGGACGGCTGGCGCGCCGAGGCGGCCGCCGACACCCCGGTCTCGGTCCCGGCCCGCACGTCGGTGAAGGTGGTCTGGCAGGTCACGGCGCCCGCATCAGCGGCCCGCACGTCGACAACGCTGAAGGCGACCATCGGCGCACGCACCGCGGGCGGCGCGGCGGTGGAGCAGACGACGGCGCTGGCCGCCCGCGTGGGGCCGGTGATGACCGGCTACCTGCTCGCCGAGAACTTCGAGTCCCTCACCGACCGGCTGGCCCCGGCCACCGACCTGAGCCGTCCCGGGCTGCGGGGCTGGACGCGGACCGCGCCCGAGGGATGGACGGTCACCAACGCGGCCGGCATGCCGCAGGGCACGGAGGAGCTCAACGGCTGGTCGTTCCTGTCCCGGCAGTTCTGGTTCCCGGCCGGCCAGGAACGCGCCGCGTTCGGCCGGTCCCTGGGCGTCGTCGCCGTCGCCGACCCGGACGACTGGGACGACACGGGCAGCCCGTCCAGCCGTGGCACCTTCGATTCGACGCTGATGACGCCCGAGGTCGCGATCCCGGTGGGAACCCCGACGCTGTACCTGGGCTTCGACTCCCACTACCGGCAGGAGAGCCCGCAGGAGGCCGAGGTGACCGTGCACTTCGACACCGGCGCCACCTCTCGGGTGCTGCACTACTCCAGCGCGCCGTCCGGAAACACCAACAGCGGCCGCGACCAGCAGAACCGTCTCGTCACCTGTTCCTTCCCGGTCCCGGCCGACGCGCGCACGGCGAAGGTGGGCTTCCGGGTCCACCAGGCGGGCAACAACTGGTTCTGGGCCGTGGACAACATCAGGCTGGGAGCCTCCCCGGTCACCGACATCTGAGAAGCCGTCGCCCTACCGATCACGGAGGCTGTCGACCGAACGGGAGCCTCGATCGGGTGACCGCGGGCCCTGCCCGGAATGGGGCAGGGCCTGGCGGCGTACGGGGAGAATTCAGGGGAGCGGGACGGCAGCGCACTGCTACGGTCGGTCGCTATGAGCTGGCTTCCCGATGACTTCGTCCACCCCGTCCTGGTACCGCTGCCGGGCGGTGGCCATCACCTGCGGCCCATCCGGGAGGCGGACACCCCGCTCGACTACCCGGCGGTGATGGGTTCGCGCGAGCGCCTGTGGACCATCTTCGGCCCGGCCTGGGGCTGGCCCGCGGCCACCATGACCTACGAGGCCGACCAGGCCGACCTGTTGCGACACGAGAAGGAGATAGCCGCCCACCAGTCCTTCAACTACGCACTGTTCGACGCGGCGGAGACAGCTCTGCTCGGCTGCGTCTACATCGACCCACCGGAAAAGGCCGGCGCGGACGGCGAGATCTCCTGGTGGGTGGTGGACGAACTGGTGGGCAGCAAGGTCGAGCAGGCCCTAGACGAGCTGGTACCGCAGTGGATCGCCGCCGACTGGCCCTTCGAGCAACCGCGCTTCCTCGGCCGAGACATCCCCTGGTCGGCCTGGCTCGCCCTACCGGAGCACCCCGACGCGTAAGCGGTTGTTACGCGTACCGCTCTCTCGAAGGCTGTCGATCGAACGGAAGTCTTGACCGGGTAACCGCAGCGGTTTCCGCGCGTGAAAGCAGGGCCTCCAGGTAGCTCGGCGGTGCGATCCCCTACCGAGCGGTTCCCGGAGGCCCTGCTGCCTTGTTGTACGTGCCCGAGCATGTTGCCCTCAACTCGCCCGCCGTTGCGGCCGGTGCCGGTCTGCTTTCAGAGGTGGGGTGTACGGCCCTGAGGGCTACTGCCACCGACAGCTGTTGGACGCGATCCGCTACCTGGCCGCAGACGGGATCTCGTGGCAGGCGATGCCCTCGGACTTCCGCGCATGGACCCGGGTCTACGCGTTCCACCGCCGCTGGCGCGAGCACAGGCTGATCGCCGAGTCCCACGACCCGCTTCGCGGGACGGTCCGTGAGCGCGAGGGCCGCGAGGCCGAGCCCACAGCAGGGATCACCGACACGCAGTCGTGCCGGCCACCTCACCCGGCTACGACGACGGGAAGAAGGTTCCGGGCCGCAAAGCGGCACACCGTGACCGACACCCTCGGCCGGCTCCTGGCCGTCGCGGTCACGGCTGCGAACATCGCCGACCGGGACACCACGGCGGGCCTGCTGATGCGGCTGCGCCGTCTGCACCGCGACATCACCCCCCTCGTGTGGCGGGACCAATTCGCGTGGACCTTGGAGATCGTCAAGCGCACCGACGACACGGCAGGGTTCATGGTGCTGCCGAGGCGGTGAGTGGCAGAGCGTACGTGCTAGGCGATCGTCCGGTGTTCGATGGTCACGCGGACGAGCTGGCGTCTGGGACGGCCACGGTCCGCTGGACGGGCACTGCACGCCCCCGACGCGTCCAGCAGGAGCCACCCGCACTCCGCCTGGCGCCGGACTTTCGGCCCCAGCCCCTCGACTTCCGTCGGCGTCGCGTCAAGGCCCGGCTCCACCGCGATCTCCTCGGCCCGAAGCGGTCCGTGCCCCGTGGACAGCTGCCGCCCCAGCACGCCCAGAATGCGCCGACAGTCCGGCGCCAGAACCGTCGCTGGCAGCCCTTCCCGCCAGGACGGCACCGTAGAGCCCGTCACCGACGCGAGCGGCAGCACCGCATTATCCTCGGCCAGGTCCCGCTGGTGATCTCGGCAGCCGAGGCTGCCAGGGCCTCGACCAGCTCTTCCCGCGCCAGTACCCGCCGGTCCAGCCCGACCCCGACGACCTCCAACACCTCAGCCGTCCGGGCGACTTCCTCCCGTGGCCCTTCCACTCGAACACGGGCCCCTGTGCCCCGCTCCTCCGGCATTCCCAGCACCGACTCCATCGCGCACCCCTCGCTCAAGGAGCGGAATCAAAACGCCGGATGTCTCTCTCATGCCGAGCTGGACCATGCCTGACCAGCAGAACCAACGGATCGCGTTCGGTTGGGATACGGCTTCTCAGCTTGTTCTTTAAGGTCGGACCGGGCCAGTGGCGACACGCGGCAGGGTCAATGCGGCAGGGTCACCAACCGCCCCGAGGAAATCCGATGGCACCGACAGCCTTCCGATGACAAGACTGCACCGGTGAACACCCTGCCACCGCCGCCCGATCCGCTCCTCCTGCCGGTACGGGACCCGCGCGCCCGCGACCTCGTTCTCGACTATGCGGACATGCACGCCCTGGTTGCCGACCTGGTTCTGCCCGGCGGCGCGTCGATGTACGTCATGAGTGCGTTGGAAACTTCCCGCGAGCTCATCAGGCACTCCTACTACCGGTACGAGTTCGCCACCGTCGCCGTCACGCATTCCCTGTTCGCCCTGGAGCACGTCCTCGCCGAGCGTCTGGCCACGAACGAACCACTCCACGACCTGATCGAGCGGTCCACCGACGCAGGGCTCATCACGGCCGGACTCGCCGCCGAACTCGACCGCAGCCGACTGCTGCGCGACAAGCTCACGCAGGGCGCCGAGTCAAGTGCCGCCCTCCGCCCACTCCAGGCCATCGCAATGGTGCGTGCCGTCTTCGATGCCATCTCCTTGCTCCTTCGCCCACCGTCCGCGGCAGAGGCGACGGCCGCCGACGCGGGCGGAACACAGCCCGAAGGCGGCCTCGCCCGGCTGTGGGAGGACCACCTGCGCGCCCTGTTCCCCGACGGCTTCCGCGGAGTGGACTTCGACGGCGTAGACCTGGTCCTCCTGGACGCCGACATCGCCGGCCTCGTGCAGAGGGAACTGAAGGGCGGACTCGACGACAATGGCATCGCCTACCTCTGGGGCTGCATCGCCGACCTCAACAAGATCGTTCCTCTGATCAACGAGGAGTACTGCGCCTCCTACTTCACGAAACTTCGGACCATGGCCCAGGTCGCAGCAGTGCGCTACATCCCCACCGCGACCTGACCACCGAGGTTGAAACAGATCGGCGTCTCCCGCGACCCCGTCAGGGTCTGGCTCGGTCGCATTCGAGGATGGTCTCGGGTCGTTTGACGGTTTTGCCCACGTCGTAGCGGGTGGCGGGATGTCGGTTCTTCGAGCCGGTCGGGCGTCCGGGGCTGGGCCGGATGGGTTTCGGCGCACGGGCCGGATAGGGCAGGTTCGGGTGGAGGTTCCTGAACGCCCGGCGGACCGGGGCCGGGGTGAGCCGGCCGGGCTCGGCCGGCTTGTCCCACGGACGACGAAGGTCTGCGACCAGGGGCCGGGCGAGGCGCAGTTGGGTGTGGGCGGAGATGATCAGCCACGTCCACAGGTCCGCCGCCGCAGGCGCACGAAGCTTCGGACGGGTCCAGCCCAGCGTCTGCTTGATCATCCGGAAGGTGTGCTCCAGATCGAACCTGCGCAAGAACGCCTGCCAGCGCAGATCGACGTCCTCACCCGACAGGCCGGTCGCCGACGACCACAGCCAGACGGGCAGCGGATCGTGGCCGCCGGGCAGACGGTCGATCTCCAGGCGGATCAACATGCCCTCGATGAAAGGGAGTTCGCCGGTGTCGTCGATCCATGCCGAGCGTGTGGTCAGCCTCGGGTGAATGCGGTCCCAGGCCATCACGCGAGCGGTGCCGTAGCGGTCGCTGACCTGCACGGTCTCCGCGTCGGTATCGCCCCATGAGTCCGGCTTGGCGAAGCGGAACTCCTTGCCGTGCTTCGGCGGTCGTCCTCCCTGCGGCGGAGAGATCCACGGGACCGGGACGGGCTCGCGCATCACACGGTCCGGCCATGCGCGGAGCGTCGTATCCGGCATCAGAGACGACCAGGATGTCGCGGTCACCCGGTTGCCATCGGCCCATCTCGATGAGGTCGGTGACACCCGGCGGACTCGGGCGGCGGTGACCTCGGCGACATCGTCGACCGGCCCCAGCCGGAGCGCGTCCAGGATCTGATACCACGAGGTCCTGCCCGACTCCAGCGCGGCGACGAACGAATAGGGCCAGCCGGGCACGAACTGGTCCGACGAGCGTGCGCTGCGGCCGTAGACGTGACTGAACAAGCGGTCCGCACTGGTCGGCGCGTCCGGCCGCAGCCAGTGGGTGACAACCACGGCCAGCACCTGCCGCAGCCGCGGCACATCGACGTTCCCGCCGTTCAAGGCTTCGTACATCGCGGCATGCCCGCGGCGGTGCTCGGCGGTCAGCGTGAGGTCGACATCGTGATGCACAGGCTCATTCCCCCACGGCCTTCGTACGGGTCAAGTGCCTCTTTCGTCGGAGCACAGGATCAGACGAAGGCCGTGTTCACGTCCCCGGAATCCTCGTACGAGCGAGCACGTTCGGCGCATCGTTCGAGGTCAGGCCATAAAGAACAAGCTCAGGCGTTTCCAGGCCGCTGACGTGCAGGGCTCATGGCTCCGTCACCCGATCAGCGGTCATTGTGAAAGAGCTCAGTTTCCCCAGCCGGCGTAGATGGTGACGTGCTCGCCGGTGTCCCTGGCTCCGACGCACACGTCTCGCCAGTCGAGCAGCCAGCCCCTGGAGTGGCACCTCTCCTGCTGGAGGCCCAGTTCGCGGATGATCTCCGGGCGGGACAGGCCGTCCTCGCTGATGACGGTCGCGGTGCGCCAGCAGCCGCCGGAACCGCAGCTGGTGCCTTCCTCGATCATGGTGATGTCTGGCGGCAACGTGGGGAGAGCCTTGGCTGACGGGGCGTCCGAGCCTTCGCTGATCAGCAGCGCGTACAGGAGGCCGGCCACGAGGGTAAGGGCGAACTGCATCCCCAGAAAGCCGATCGCTCCATTGCGGCGGGAGATCCATTCCGGGGGAGGGGAGCTCTCGTACCGTCCTTCCAGTGCCGCCCCACAGGCGATGAGCAAGGGCGCGAGAACCGTGAACAGCAGATGGGCATCGGGCCTGGGGGCGTCGATCCAGCCCTGCTGGACGCTGATCAGCAGACTGGCTCCGGCGAGCAGCGCGCCGCCCAAAGGGAATCCGACGGCGCGGGTGCGGGCGATCGTCATCCAGACGACGGCGGGCGCGACGGCGAAGAGTATCCCCAGGACAGTCAGCATGTGCGAAGGGACGTGCGACCCCAAGCACCCGGTTCCACGGGACCCGGGCTCACCTCAAGACCGTCAGACGTTCAGTGACAAATCGTTCAACGAGTACCGAGTCTGTCAATCGAGCAGTGCTCCGCCATGGGCGCGGGGATGGCCCCGTCGCCAGGGCCAGGGCCAGGGCCAGGGCCAGGGCTAGGGCTAGGGGACTCCCTGCTCCCTGTGCCTGTGTGGGGATGTTCCGGGCGCCAGCCCGGGCTGGATCCTTAGAGGTCGTTTTCGCCCGGTATTTCGTCCCGTGATGGGATGTTCTATGGCGCTCTTCGGGTCGCGCCAGGAGATGGTGTTCTCGCTAGTGAGGCGGCGGGCCATGAGCCCGGTCATCGCGAGGTGGATCATGGCTTCGGAGCGGGTCGGCAGGCTTTCGTAGTCGCGGACCAGGCGCCGGTGGAGCATGAACCAGCCGTAGGTCCGCTCCACCGCCCAGCGTTTCGGGATCGGAGTGAAACCCCTGGTCCCGGGCTTGCGGGAGGTAATCTCCATGTCGATGCCGAGAACGGCGGCATGCTCGACGAGGTGCTGGCGGTAGCCGCCGTCGACCCACACTTTCCGGATGCCGGGGTGGTCGCCGGCGACCTGGTCGATGAGCCGGGTGCCGGCGATGGAGTCCTGCACGCCGGCCGCGGTGACCAGTGCGGCGAGGAGGAGCCCGAGCGTGTCGGTGACGATGCTCCGCTTCCGACCGACGATCTTCTTGCCGGCATCGATGCCCTGGCTCGAGGCCGGAACGCTGGTGGAGGTCTTGACGCTCTGCGCGTCGATCACACACGCCGAAGGCTCGCCGTTCCGGCCCTCCTTCTCGCGCAGCAGTTGCCGCAGTATGCCGTTGAGCTGCACGAACACACCCTCATCGGCCCATTTCGCGAAGTAGCCAAAAACGGTGTTCCAGTGCGGGAAGTCGTGCGGGAGATAGCGCCACTGAACCCCGGTGCGGTCGACATACAAGATCGTGTCCATGATGTCGCGCAGGTCGTGTTCCGGCGGCCGGCCGAAGTGCAGAGCCGTACGCCGGCGCTCGAGACGCCAGGCGGTCAGAACCGGCTCGATCAATTCCCAGCGGGCATCGGACAGATCACTCGGATACGGACGTCGCTTCGCCATGCTTCCGCCTACCGCTACGAACCGCATGCGCCCAGGCGCACAGCAGCGGCGTCCGAAGCACGCCACCGCGAAGACCGGGCATCCTGGGATGAGACAGGATCACTTCGAATCCAGCCCCATCCGCAACCTCACCTGTCCGGCGAAGAGCGGCAGCATCGACAATCTCACCAGCACCGCCATCCAGCACCGCAAGAAACGCCTTATAGGTGGCAGTTCAGGCGAAAGCGACCTCTAAGGCGTCGTTTCCTTTGGCGGTTCAGTTCGTTGTGCTGGGCATGACGAGTCTTGCCGAGCGGTTGGTGCCCGATGAGTTGTGGGAGTTGTTCCGCAGGGTGGTGCCGGAGACGGTGGTGATACGCCCGCAAGGAGGTGGCCGCCGACGGGCCGGGGACCGTGAGTGTCTGGCCGCGATCGTGTTCGTGGCCACGTCGGGCTGCACGTGGCGGCAGGTGCCGCCGTTGTTCGGCCCGGCCTGGCCGACGGTCTACCGACGTTTCGCCCGCTGGAGCAAGGAGCGGGTCTGGGCCCGCCTTCACCGAGTCATCCTGAATGAACTCGGGGCCCAGGGGGACCTGGACTGGTCGCGTTTCGCCGTCGACTCGCTGAGTGTCCGGGCCCTCGAAGGGGGCTGTTGACCGGACCGAATCCGACCGATCGCGGCAAGAACGGGTCGAAGATCCATCTCGTCACCGACCGGTCCGGCCTGCCGGTCGCGGTCGTCATCTCCGCGCCCAACACCCACGACAGTCTCGCCCTCCAGCCGCTCGTCGCGTCGATACCGCCGATCCGCAGCCGCCGCGGACCTCGCCGCAGACGGCCCGACAAGCTCCACGGGGACAAGGGCTATGACTACCCTCACCTGCGGCGATGGCTCCGCTCTCGCCATCACGCCACGGATCGCCCGCCGGGGCATCGAGACCTCACAGCGGCTCGGACCCCATCGATTGGTCATCGAACGCACCATGTCCTGGCTCGCCGGCTGCCGCCGGCTCCACCGCCGCTACGAACGCAAGCCGGAACACTTCCTCGCCTTCACCGCCATCGCGACCAGCCTCATCAACTGCCGACGACTCACCAAGTGACGTTCTAGTCGGCGTCGCTGACGGCTGTGCGAGAGGAGCTCGTGGTCACGATGTCGATGGCGATACGCAGAGACATCTCTTGCCAACCGAGCAATGCGCGAGTGATCGCGATCGACTGGATGATGCTCATGCCGCGTTCAGCCAGCAGATCCTGAACGGCTTCCATCCCTTCCCCCGCGAGGATGGGCCGGCATTGCTCGACGAGCGCGGTCCATCGCGCCGCTTCCTCGGGCCGCAGCCCGACGACGTGGTCAAACATGGCTAGACCTGCCTTCCTGAACTTGCGCGAGCCATGGTCCAGGGCGGGTGGCCGTGCCGTGCGGCGTGGGTGCGGAAGTCGAAGAAGCCCAGACCATCGATCTTGCACTCGGTGTCGATCTCTTCGAGCGTCCAGCAGTGGTCGGAGTAGTCGTCGATGGCGACGCCGCCAGCTTCGAGGATGTGTGACAGGAGGTTGCGGATCTCGGCAGTCCCGTCGATGCGGCTGGAGACGCTGACCAACAGGTCCCAGGTCGGGCGATGGTCGAGCGCGGAGTCCAGCAGGCCTACGTCCTCGGGATCCCAGCCGGCGAACAGGTGACCGTCCTGCTCGTCCTCGAGGTCGATGTAGAGCTTCCCGTCCGTCCAGTATCCGTTCTTGCCGGGCATCAGCCGGTCAAGCCGTGCGGCTGTCGCGGTCGACTCTCCAGCGGGGAACATGTAGACGCTGCGCATGGGCGGAGCGTAAATGGCGACGCAGGGCTGCGGCCAGGGAGTTTCAACCCGGCCATAGATTGCCTTCGTCGATGGTGGCAGTGCGAGCAGCGACTTCGCTGAATGACAGATGTCGAGGTTCACCGTTGAGGTACGGCACTGCTGGCTGCCATCAGCTCCACTGCCGCTACGAACACAAGTCGGAACACCCCCTCATCTATCGACGACTCACCAAGTGAAACGACGTCTTACTCCCGGGCGGTGAATGGATTGAGGCGGCAACACGCCTGTTTAGGCGGCCAGTCCGTAGCCGCTTTGAACTGCTTCCGCTTTCCGTCGCGACCAGGCGAGCTGTGGCTCTTTGCCCGTCTGATGCAGTTCCCGAGGGTTCGGGTACAGCGCGGCCGTTGCCGCGTACGCGTGGCCGACTTGCTCCTGCACGAACCGCTCTGAAGGCGCCCCGGACCTCGTCCACCCACTCCTCCAGGAGGGGCACGTTCCGTCTCCGACACTGTCAAGACCGGTCGTCAGCGGCGTCGAACAGCGTCTGCTGTTCGACGTACGTCAACGCTCGGCGCCCGGGAAGGCCCTCGAAGGAGGCCACGTGATCGGGGTGTTCCAAGCATGGCACACCTGCACCGGGACCTGCCCGAACGCCTCTTGGCAGGCGGAGGCCCAGGAGTCCCGTCCATCGGTGACGAACGCGCAGAACAGCTGACGCTCGCCTTGCTGGCCTCGCACTCTGGAGTGCGCGATCGGGGAAGTGCCGGACAGCTTGGCGGAGAAACAGGCTTCGACGTCTTCCGGGGGCCAGTCCCACGGGTACGTGCCGTTGAACAGCGCGAAGGGCGAGCCCACCCCGTCGGCATGGCCTCGAACAGAGCCTGAGCCTGGTCTATCGCCCGGAGGTTATCCGTCACCACCAGGCTGATCGCGCCCGGCACATCGGCAGTAGCCACACCAGCTCACACGGTTGCGGTCGTCAGCACCTGGACGAGCGACAACCGCACCTCCCCGACCAGGTCGGAAGCAGTCACCAGGCCAGGCGGAATGATGTAGCCGACACAGCTCTGCCTGTTGGCCGTCGTAGGACGAAGCCACAAGCCGTCCGACAGGTTGCAGCCGGTTGCAACGGACGGCGACTGGACCGCCTCGGTCGTCGTTCACGTGCCAGCCCGCGTTCAGAGGGCCTCAGCCATCGGTGTCAGTGGATGTCGTCAAAGTGCTGTGCATGACTAACGCACTTGACGGCATCGACTGGTCCGCGATGAGCCACGCCCATGGTCCGGCCGACGACGTGCCCGTGTGCCTTCGGGCTATGGGCTCGACGACCCCGACATCCGCAGGAAGGCGTTCGGCGAGTTCTACAGCGCGGCCCACCGCCAGGGCGACGTGTACGAGTGTACGAGGGTGAGCCTGCCGTTCCTGTTCACGATGGCGGACGACCCCACGACTTCTGACCGTGCTGCGGCGTGGGACTGCTGCTGAGCATCCGGCGCGAAGCCATCACGCCCAAGGACGGCGCCTGGATCGGACTGGACGGCGACATCTCGGCGGCCTGGTCGGATACAGCGGCAGGGATGCGCGAGCGTGCGGATACGTTCGTCGCCCACGCGGGCGATGAGGACCCGGACGTGCGGCGCGCCGCGATCGAGGGCCTGGGCCTGTTCCTCGATGACCCCGAGCGCGCGGCCGCGATCCTCGGCGACCGGCTGCCGGCCGAGCCCGGCATCGTGGAGCGGCTCCTGGTAGGGGAGACGATGGCCGACCTGGCGCTGCGGCTTCCGGCCGCGCGGCCCGACGCCACCGAGTGGCTCGCTGCCCTGGCCGAGGACACCACCGCGGCCCCCGGCATCCGGCTCGCCGCCCTCGTCCACCTGACCCGCTGCGCCCCGGAACACCTCACCGACGACACCGTCCCCACAACCATCGCCCTGCTGCGCGACCTCCCACCCGATCCGCAGACCATGACCGATGATCAGGCATGCCGGGCGGAGTCCGGCGCATGCGCGTGCACCCCCACCCCGCCGCACATCGCCGCCGCGTTCGAGGACCTCGAGCGGCACAGCCGTCGCCACGCGCCCACCACTTCCCTGCTGCTATTGGACCACCGGGTCCCCGAGCGCACCCTCCTGCTCACCGCACAGCTCCGCAGCCCGACCCCGCCACCCGGTACGACGCGATCCGCGTGGCCCAGGACGTGATCGGCTGCTGGCGTGGCAATCACACCGCCCTCGTCGTCCTTATCGCGGATGGCCTGCTCCCCACCGACCCGTACACCGCCGTGGCGGCTGCCGAGAGCCTCGGCTCCCTTGCGCCTGTCGCCGCCGGCCCCGCCGGCGAGACGCTCGCCGCTCACGTCGCCGCACACGAGCCCGACGCGTGGGCGCCGCCGCATCCGCCACGGCGGCGTGCCTACCAGAAAGCCGTCATGGCACTGGCCCGCCTCGGCGACACACGCGCCCTGCCCGGTCTGCTGACGGCGCTCGTCACCGGCATCGACGCCCGGCGCGCCGTACAGGTCGCAGGCCATCTGTGCCTGGCCGCAGCCGAACTGGTGCCACGCCTGTGCAGGCGCCTGGACGCCGTCGACTTCTCGGGGGCAGCGGCGCGACATCAGCATCGGCGCCTGCACCTCCGCCCTGGCCGAACAGGCCGAAACGACCGCTGTTCCCGCGCTTGCACGGGTCCTCGCCGAAGCGATCCGTCACGAGCAAACTCCGGCGGACGTCTCCGCACGGGAGGCCCTTACCTTCTTGGGCATCGACGCCGCACCCTCAGCGAACCTCGCCCGTCCTCTCGCCGACGTCAAGGACGTGACCCTGGGGGCCGGGGCCAACGGCGGCCTGGTAGGCACTCGAACGCGACTCGGCGCGAGTCCTGCCCTCTCTGCGCAGCCTGCTCGACACCTACTGCAGCAGGGAGGCAGCCGACGTCCTCGCCCTCGTCGGCCCGCCGGCCGCGAGCACCCTGCCGCGCCTGACGGAACTGATGACCACCGGCGACATATGGACCCGCCTCCACGCTGCGATCGCCGTGTGGGACATGGCAGGCCCGCCGGAGGCCGACAGCGTCGTCCGGACCCTGCTGGACCTCTGGACAGAAGAACGAGGCGACCATGCGCCGTATCGTGCCCGTCCTCGACCGAATCGGCCCGGCGGCGGCACCGGCCCTCCCAGACCTCGAGGCAGAACTCGCGCACCCCCGCCGCAGGACCGGCATCTCCCTCGACGAAGACCTCCATCACACCCGCCGCACCCTCCACAGCCGCCGCCTCTGTCGCACTGGAAGCTGGCCGTCGGCGATGACTCGCCGACCGGACGGACTGGTGTACGAAGACCGTGGAATCGACCAACATCATCACTCCGCCCCAAGGCCGTCTGCCCAGCCGCAGCAACGAAACCCACCCACCCCGGACACGGCTCCATGACGAAGTTCGCCACGGTCAGCGCTTGCTCGGTCAACAGGGGCGCCACGCTCTCATGAGGCGACGTGGTCCGTTGACTAGCTCATCCGACTAAGTCGTTACAGTGGTGGGCATGGCTCATGTCCCCGCGGCCGAGCGCCGCCCACAGCTCATCAAGGCGGCCATCGCCCTCATGACCAGGGAGGGCGTCGCGGCCGGCAGCACGCGTGCCATCGCGGCCGAACTGGGTGTCGCGCAGGCCACGGTCCACTACACCTTCGGTACGAAGGAGGACCTGTACCACGCCGTCATGGGACAGCTCACCGACGACCTGATCGCTCAGGTCGAGCGGGCGGCGCCGGAGGGAGGCGATTTCGAGACGACGATCGCGGCGCTGGCAGCGGCCCTGTGGCGCACCGCCCGGGAGGACACCGCCGGCTATCACCTGCTCACCGAGCTGACGATGCTTGCCCTGCGGACCCCGCGCCTGAGCGAGGCCCGTGAGGCCCATTACCGAGAGGTGCTCGACGTGACGGCGCGGCTGATCGCGGAGACGGCGGCGCGCACGGAGTACGAACTGGCGCAGTCACCGGAGACGATCGCCCGGTTCTTCCTCGCCGGGTTCGACGGACTGACGCTGCAGTGCCTCTCCGTACCGGACGACCCTTCGGAGGACACCGGCATCCGGGCCCTGGTCTCGGCGACCGTGGCGCTCGCGGGCGGGAGCCTGAAGCTCGCCGACCTCCCCGACGTCTGACACCGGGCACGGACACGTCGGCGTACGCCCGACCGAACGTTGCCAGTGAGGTACAGCGATACATCCTCACCCTGAAGGTGGTCGTACGCAGGTCGGGGAGCCAGGCCCCCCGACCACTCAGGGCGCGGCACACGACGGTCCGTCAAGGGCACCCTACGGGCGCCGCTGCTCGATGGGGGCTACGCCCCACCCTGGACCGACCGACCGACCGACCGACCGACCGACCGACCGACCGCCCTGTCCCGAGGCCGGCCGACCATCGGCCGGCCCCGGCCGTGCGGCGGCCAGGCGACCAAGGGCGTTCGCTCGTACCGGGCTGGCGAGACAAGTAGTCAGCCGGCCCAGACGTCCTCGACGTAGCGGCCGGACTCGATCAGACCCTCCAGCCAGGTGGCGGCCTCCTCCTCGCCCTCGCCCGACCTCTCGCGGTGGATCGCCGTGAACGCCTCGCGCACGGCGGGCGCCATCCGGCGGCCGTCGCCGCAGACGTAGACCTTCCCGCCGGCCTCCAGCGCGGCCCACACCTCGTCGCTCTCCCGCGCGATGCGCTCCTGCACGAAGCGGGCGCCGTCCACGGGCGCGTGCATGAAGGTGGGGCGCATGCTGACGGCACCTGCGGTCTCGGCCGCCTCGAACTCCGCGCGGTGGAGGTAGTCGACGTCGGGGTGGTCGCAGCCGAAGTAGCAGAGCAGCGTGCCGGTGGACCCGGCGTGGTGCCGGTCGAGAACGGCGCCGCGGAAGGGCGCGAGGCCCGTGCCCGCGCTCACCAGGATCACCGGCACCGACGGGTCCTCGGGCAGGCGGAACGATTCGCCGCATGGCAGCACCCTGGCCTGGACGGTGTCTCCGGCGTTCACGGTCTGAACGTGGTGCGAGGCGATGCCGCGGAAGGTGCCCTCACCGCCCCGGTGGGGTGCGGCGAGCAGCGACACCATCAGGTCCACCTCGCCGGGCGAGGCCGCCGCGGAGGAGGAGATGGAGTAGTGGCGGGGCCGCAGGACCGGCAGCAGTTCCAGGAAGCGCTCGAAGGACAGTTCGCAGGCGCGGTACGTCTCCAGGAGGTCGAGGAGGCTGTGACCACCCGCGGTCACCTGCTCGCGGAAGGCGTCCGGGTCGGCGGAGGCGAGCGCGGACAGGGGTTCCTTCTCGGGCGGGCAGGCGGTGTGCTCGGCGAGCACGGCGACCTGCTCCTGGGTCGCGGGGTCCTGGAGCTCGACGAAGTCGGCGAGCAGGCGGCGCAGGGTCAGCGGGCGGTCGACGGGCAGGGCGTTACGGCTGCGGCGCCGGGCGCGCAGCCGGATGGTGCGGTCCAGGTCGAGGCCGAAGCGGGCGGCGACCCGCTGGACGAGGGCGTCCGGGTTGCTCGGGAGGACGGCCAGGTGGTCGGCGGTTCGGTACGTGACGCCGTCGGGCAGCCGCAGCCGCAGGAAGCGCTTGGAGCGGCCGAGCTCGTGGTCCGTATCGACGAGTTCGTACGCGTCGAGCACCTCCATCGGCTGGACGCCGTGCCGGGCGGCGAGGCCCCCGATCACGGACTCGGCGGTGTCCTCCAGCTCGTAGAGCCCCTGCTCCGCGGCGTCGGGATCGGCAGCACGGCCGGTGTCGGTCGCCGTCTCCTCTCCATAGTGGTCGAGCAGCGCGGTCCACAGCTCGCCCGTCCACCGGTCCACCGCGCCGGCGAAGTCGCCCGACGCGTCGGCGGCGCCGCGTGGCAGAAGCGGTACGGCTCCGGCGGCGGCCAGCCGCTCGTCGATGAGGGTGGGGATCCGCTGGTAGGTGGCGGCCCAGTTGCGGTCCCCGACGCCGAGGACGGCGTACCGGAGTCCGGCGAGCGCGCCGGGCTCCAGGCCCTCCAGCCAGGCGACGAACTCGGCGGCGTCGTCGGTGGGCCGGCCGTTGTAGGAGGCGGCCGCGATGACGACCGGTCCGCCGGCGGCGCTCAGCTGCCCCGCGCGGCTGTCGAGAGAGACCACGGAAGGTGTGAAGCCGTACGCGACGCCGTCTTCTCCCAGGTCGCGGGCGATGCCCGCGCAGGTGCCCAGATTGGATCCGTGCAGCAGGCTGAGCGCGGTGCCGGGGGCCCGCCGGGACACCGCGGTGTCCCGGCCGGTGGTGGCGGTGCTCGCCGCGGCGGGCATCCGGCGGTCGTCCTTCGTGCGCCGGGCGAGCTTCAGGGTGAACGCGTCGGGCTTGATGGTGAGCGTCTGCTTGATCTTGAGTTCGTAGTTCGTGTGGTCGATCAGCCGGTAGCGGTGGACCAGGAGGCCGAGCAGCAGGGTGGCCTCGTGCAGGGCGAACTGGCGGCCGATGCAGGCGCGTTCGCCGTTGCCGAACGGCTTGAACAGGTGGACGGAGCGCTTCTCCTCCTGTTCCGGGCTGAAGCGCTCGGGGTCGAAGAGTTCGACGTTCTCGCCCCAAGCCGGGTCGCGGTGCAGGGCGGGCGTGTGCACCATCAGCGTCTCGCCCTTGCGTACGGCGTACTTGCCGCCGATGACGGTGTCCTCGATCGGGTCGAGGGCGAAGGCGGGCGCGGTGGGCCACAGGCGCAGGCTCTCGTTGAGGATCTGGCGGATGTAGGTGAGCTTGCCGATGTCGGCGTAGTCCGGGTCGGGGGTGTCGGTGTCCCCCCAGAGGGCATCGACCTCGGCCTGTGCCCGGGCGAGCACCTCGGGGTGCTTGGTCAGGTAGTAGAGGGCGAAGGAGAGGGAGCCGCTGGTGGTCTCGTGCCCGGCGATGAGGAACGTGATCACCTGGTTGCGGATGTTCAGGTCGTCCAGGGGTTCGCCCGTGGCGGTGTCGCGGGTGTGCAGCATCAGTCCGAGCAGGTCGTCGGTGCTCGTGCCGCCGGAGGCCCTGCGCTGCCGGATCACGTCGTCGACGAGGTCCGTCATCAGCTCGGCGTCCTGGCGGAACCGCTCGACCTGCTTGCGTTTGAACAGCTCCGTGCCGGGGATGGACTCCCCCTTGGCCTGGGTGAAGGCGAGCGCGCGCACCATCGCGTCGATGAACGGGTGCATCCGCTGACGGCGGAACGAGTCGAAGTCGAAGTCGAACCCGCACAGTCCGATGGTGTCGAAGGTGAGACGGGTCATGTCCTCGGGCACATCCACCGCCTCCACGCCGGCGAACCGGTCCCACTTCCCGATCAGGGAGTGGGCGACCCTCAGCATGGTGCCGTGGTAGCTGCGCATCGCGCCGAGTGAGAACGCCGGCATCAGGATGTCGTGCGCCTTGCGCCAGTTGGGCTCGTGGTGGAAGGCCGTGAACAGGCCGTCCCCCGCGAACCGGCGGATCTCGACCAGTTCCGAGTGCACCTTCTTACGGAACCGGGTCTCGTCGCACAGTTCGGTCACCAGGTCCACACCGCCGACGACGACCGTCTCGGCCCCGAAGAGGCGCACCCGGTACACCGGCCCCAGTTCCTTGACCTCCTTCATCAGATGAACGAGACCGTCGGCGCCCGCAGGGATGCTGAAGGCGTGACCGACCAGGGGCAGCGCGGGGCGCTCGGGTATCGCCTGGGCCCTGTCGACGGGGGCGTGAGTCATGTCGTGCCTTTCGTCGTTCTCAGCTGTCGCTTGCCGTCCAACATACATTGTCACTCGACAATGTCGACCGATCTGTTTGCTCGACCGGGTCATGCGAGCGGCCCATGGGGTCACGGCCCCGAGAGGGATACGCCATGAGCGCGATGCTCGCCGGACGGCGCCACCTGGACACGCTCACGTTTGCCGTAGAAGAGATCCCCGCGCCGGTCCCGGGTCGGGAAAGGTTCTGATCGAGGTGCGTGCCGCCGGAGTCTGCCTCTCGGACGTCCACCTGATCGACGGCAGCATCAGCCCCTTCCATCCCGCCGGAGCGGTCACGAAGGCTCGCGCGCTCACGCTCGGTCACGAGGGCGCCGGAGTCGTCCACGCCCTCGGCCCGGACGTGAAGGGAGCGTGGACACGTGCGGGGACTGCCTCCGCCGAAGCCCCATGTGCCAGGCGCCGCTGACGTGCGGTGTGGACTACGACGGGGGCTGGGTCGCGTACGCCATCACCCGTGAGGACGCCCTGGTCCCGATCCCGGGCGACCTCCCCTTCAGCCAGTCGGCGATCATCCCGGCGCCGTCTCCACCCCATGTGCCGCGATCACCGAACGGGTGCGGTCAAGCCCGCGCATTCCGTCGGCATCTGGGGCGCGGGTGGCCCTTGGGTCGCTGCCGGCCCTGCCCCGTCCCTTCCCCTGCTCCTAGTCGTGATCGTGGTGTGCGGAAGGAGTCCGTGGGTGGCTGACCACCACGCTCACCACGGCTGTCGTGACTTACCACCGTCAGCGAGGAGGCGTTTTGTCTGCTTCGGTGAAAGCGGTTCAGGTAGGGCTGGCCGTAGGGTGGAACAGCGGGTCAGAAAGTCGGCTCTCCGCAAGCACGGGATGGCCCCGCCGATGCCTCCACCCACCGTTCGGCGTCATCCTGCTCCCTGTCTGCGCGGGGATGGTCCCTGCACTGGCGAGGTGTCCTCGCCCGACCCCAAGCTGCTTCCTGTGCGCCCTGGTGATCTTGAATGTGGCGGTTTCATGGTTGTCTCGCCGAGGCAGGGTTTGGTCGTGGTCGGCGGAATTCGGTCGCTGGTCGAGGTGGTCGCTTCTCATCTGCGTCAGGTGATGACGGCTGACTTCACCCCCTCGTCTTCGCCGACGACGGGTCGGCGGTGCAGGCGTCACTCGATCCGGAGCATCCCTTTGGCTATCCCTCTTCATGCTCGTGACCGGCACTGTCCAGGGGAGGACGGTCCCGTGTCTGTCCGCTGAGCAGCGGGTCTACTTTCATCAGGGGTACGAGCCCACGGACCGCGATCGGCACGACATGATTCGACTCCGGCAAGCCTTCGGGATCGCCACCCGCTTCTGAGGAGCGGGCTCTGCGGCTCGCCCTGCTCTTTCACGCCAGGACGATGTCCACTGGAAGGGACAAGCCACCCGTATCGAGAGGAGAGCCGCCCCGAAGTGGGACACCTGTCCCGTCTCATCGGATCACGTTGTAGAGACTCTATGTGTGCTGGGCAGTGACAGGTCTGCCTGAGATTCGTCTCGCAGGGCGATGCGGCGGGATGGATTCCTCTCCGTGGATGCGTCGGCCATCTCATCGATCACGGTTGAGGTCGGGATACTGAGCCGTGGTTCGTCATCTTGACTGAGACTCAGACGAGGCGATTCTCAGTGGATTTGGCATCTTCCAAGGACAGGGTCAGCTTGAGCGGACCCCGGGGTTGGGTCCGAAGTCCCCGGTTTCGGCTCGGGCCGTTGTTTCGGCGATGCTCGCCATGCGGGCCCTGGCCTCGTCGAGGTGGCTCGGGCAGCTGCTCAGCCGAAACTGAGGGCCTGCATAGCCGGCCCCGACGACGGTGATCACTGAGCCGATCGCTGGCCAGTCTGCAGGGTTGACGTAGTTGTCGTCGATGTAGGCGCGGTCGACCACGCCGATCTCCCCGGACGGAATCTGGACCCTGAGCCCGTAGGGCATGTGGTGGAGGACGGTTCCGTCGGTCACGGACCACTTCGTCAGCTGCTCGGCCATGGCACGAGTCTTCCAGCTGGCGAGGGGAGGGGTGAGCTGATCGTCCGTGAGGACGGGTGGCAGGTCCTGGGCCGCAACGGTCCAACGCCAGGCGGCTTCGGCCCGTATACCGTGATGTCCGTGTCGGTGTGATGAGACGCAGAGACTGTTCAAGGCAGTGGTCTCGGATCTCCGTAGGGTCCTCCGGCAGAGTGTCCAGGCGGCGGTTCCAGCGCTGGTGCAGAGGTGATGGGTCGGCCTCCCGGAACCACTGAACTGTGACCTTGCGGACGTGGGGTGGTCCAGGCGATGAAGGGGCTCTGGCGGCGGCGGACGAGTCGTCGGTCCTGGCGGTTGGTGCACGTTATCTCGGGAGGCGCGGACAGGTCGTGTTGGTTCCCGCCGAGGACCCAGAGCCGGTGCCGGTGGCAGACGCCTTCGTGGGCGCCGGGGCTGCGGACCACGAGTCCGTAGATTCCGCGATGTGCCATGCAAGACTATGCCCGGCGGGGTCTGCGCCTCCTCCCACCGCGAGGCGTCCGAAGGGCACTACGGCGCCCAGCAGATGAGCGGCAAGTGGCTGGAAGGCCACGAGAACGAGCTCACCGTCTACCGCTGGCGGTACGGCCCCGAGCAGTGGGCGGACATGCTCAAGCGCCACGGCTGCACCGGAATCGACGCCTGCCGCCTGGCCCACCCCGGCCCTGCCACACTCGGCACGCTGCTGGTCACCGCCACAGTCTGACCACCGAACGGCAGCACGCCACCAGACCGGCCTCCGGACTATAGGCATCCGGGTCAGCTGTACGCGCCCAAGACCGGCGTGCATGAGGGACGGGAACCGGGGTACGCGGCCGACAGGAGCATGGGACTGCTCTTCGCCGCTGGCCCTGAGGCTTCCCCCCCTGCCACAGGTCGGCGGCCTGACGATCGCCCCGCCCGGAACCCCCCTCCGCGGCGGGGCGATCGTCTCGTTCCGGAGATGTCTCACGGAGCAGCCCCGACCCGTGCCCGGGCATGCCGCGGCAGCTCACTCGGGCGGGTGGTGTGCGCGGCGAGGGCGTCCCCGGGGTCGGAACAAGCCGGTTGTCTGATCACGAAGCCATCCTGCACACCGCCGCCGCCACCGCCTTCGCTCTGCTCCTGGTCACAGCAGGCGCCGCCCCGGCCCTGGCCGCGTCGTACAAGTACGGCCAAGAGAACGCCTGCGTCGGCAAGGGGCTGGGGTGGCTGGGGTGCTCACCGGGCATGGTGGTCAAGCCCTGGCACAAGACGGGGGCGAAGGCACGCGGCGTCGGGTGGGTGTACGCCTCCCTGGAGCTCACGGGCAAGCGGCGAGTGCATCACGCCCGGTGGTTGTACCAGCGGCCTGGCGGCAAGCTCACGGCCGCCTCCGGGTGGAAGAAGGCCAAGCGCCCCGCGGACGCGTCGTTCGTGGAAACGCACTGGGGGTGGGACGGACGGACCGGGCCCCAGTACCCGGTGAACAGCAAGATGTGCATCGAGTTCCGCGAGACCGGAAAGTGGGCCTGCGTCCGACTGCGATGACGCAGCAGCCAGGCCACGCCTCCATCGGCACCGCCGCTCGTCCGCGAGCGACGGTCCATCACTGAGGTGACGCGCAGTCAGCGTGCTCCTCCCGCGACGTCTGAGCTGGAACTCATCCGACGCGGAGGCCCTCCGCGTCGGCCCCACTCGGTCGCCCAGGTCGCCGCGCAGACGGGCATCGCCCGCGCCTGCGCGTCGAATGGGTCAACCGCTCCCGTGGGCAGGGCTGCTCGTTTCCCATCGAGGAAGGCCCCATCGGGACGGCGTGCCCACGCAAGACGCTCGGCACGGCGACGGCCCCCCTCACCTCCTGGTACGGCACTGCCGGCTCAGGCGGCCTCGAGGGAGTCGATCCAGGCGATCAGGCGAGCGCCCTCACGGTCCATGATCCCCGGGTCTCGCAGCGCGTTGGCCAGCAAGGACATGCCCTGATAGGCGCCCACCAGGGTAAGGGCCAGGCCCTCGGGATCCGGCTGGCCAAGCTCGCGGAACTGACCCTCCACCCAGGTCAGCAGGAGCCGGACAACCCTGCCCGCTTCGACGTCCAGGCCACCCTGGTCGCGTTTTCCCAGCTCCGCAGCGAGAGTGCCGGTCGGGCAGCCGTAGCGGACGGCGAGTTCACGCTGACTCACCCAGCCCTCGATCAGGCCCTTGAGACGCTCACGAGGATCGGGGAGCCGGCTCAGGTGGTCGATGAGCAAGTTCAGGTGTCGCTCGTGCTCGGACAGCGCGGCGGCGACGAGTTCGTCCTTGGTCTTGAAGTAGTAGTACACGTTGCCCACAGGCACCTCGGCCGCGCGCGCTATATCGGCGATGGTGGTGCGCTCGGCGCCTTGCCGGTGGACGACGTCGGCCGCGGCTTCCATGAGTCGCTGCCGCTTCGCGCCGGCGCCTCGGGCGCGGGCAGGCTCCTTAGAGTCAGTCACCCGACTAACTATACGACTCGACTCGTGCTACGCTCGGCCCAGTGGATCAGTCAGCCAACTAACTAACTAACGAGCTAACTAACAAGCTCTGATTTGAGGACCCTTCATGATCGTCGTCACTGGCGCCACCGGAAACGTCGGCCGCACCCTCGTCCGCCTACTGGCCGAACAGGACCACGAGGTCACCGCAGTGTCGCGCCGCATCACCCAGGCGGATGTCCCGCCCGGCGTGCGTGCCATCTCCGCCGACCTCGCCCAGCCGGCCGCCGGCCTGCCCGCCACGGCGGATGCGGTCTTCCTGCTCGTCGGGGGAGACCTCATGATGACCGGCGATCCCACCGCCGTTGTCGCCCCGTTCGCGAAGTACGGCAAAATCGTCCTGCTGTCCTCCCAGGGCGTGGTCACCCGCCCCGACTCCCTGTCTCACGGACAGGCATTCGCCGCCTACGAACAGGCCGTCATTGACTCCGGCACCGACTGGACCATCCTGCGTTCGGGCGGTTTCGCCTCCAACGCCTACGCCTGGGCGCCTTCGGTCAAGGCGAGCCGGACCATCTCCGCGCCCTTCGGCGACATCGGCCTCCCGGCCATCGACCCCGACGACATCGCCGCCGTGGCCGCCGCTGTCCTGACCCGGCCCGGCCACACCAAAGCCAGCTACGAACTCACCGGCCCCGCCTCGACCACCCCGCTCCAGCGCGCCGACGCCATCGCCGATGCCATCGGCCAGCAGGTCACCTTCGTCGACCAGACCCGGGAGGAGGCCCGCACGCAGATGCTCACCTTCATGCCCGCCCCGGTCGCTGACACCACCCTCGACATCATCGGCACCCCCACCCCGCGCGAACAGACCGTCAGCCCCGACGTAGAGAAGATCCTCGGCCGCCCCGCCACCACCTTCGCCAACTGGGCCAGGCGCAACGCCGCCGCCTTCGTGTGACTGACGGCGCCGGCACACATCGGGGCGTACGAGCAGCAACGGAGTGCTCGCAGACGCGGCGCGGTGTCGTGCAGCCGAGACAGCACGACGGCTTGACCGGCTCCAGAAGGAGGCGGACGCGACGACGGACGGACAGCTCTTCTCCGGGACGTAACGTGCCCTGCCACGCCACACGCAGGGGGAGGTGATGGCCACCCAGGTCTCCCACCTCGTCGAGCGGATACGCCGTGTGATGCGGCTGGAGTCGAAGACAAGGAGCCCACGGCCCCGGTGTCCGACCCGCCCGGTGCGCAGGCAGTCCCCTCCCGTCGCCCTCTGGCTGTCGGTGGACCTTCCCAAGCTGGCGATGTTGAAGGCGAGTTGGACGGTGCTGCGCAACTACGATGCTCCTGATAGGCGGGTTCTCGACCAAGATCACCCGCGTCCGTCAGGAGCTACGTGTGCTTGTCTATCCGTCCTCGACTGATGGTTACGTCCTCGAGGGCAGGAGTGCGCGCTGGGCAGCGTCCGTGAACCCTTCCCGAGCATCGTTCGTTCGTGACGGAAGCCGATGAACAATGCCTTCGTGGGCGTAGTAGAGCCGGTTGGACAGCCAGTTCGCAGCGTTGCTGCACGTCCGCAGGGCCTTACAGCTCGACGAGTCAAATGGCGACTCTGATGGTGGCGTATGCCGATTCTCGGGTGCAGGTGTCGGGCGGGGTCTCCTGCAACAGCAGCGCGCTGTACTCATTCACGGCGCTCATCAGCTGGGCGTACGCTTGCCGACGCTGTTCAACCACTCAGGCTCTGCGTTGTTCGTCAAGGGTGGCTTGCATGGTCGAGATCAACGCCGCCTGTGCCCGCCCTGCTCCCCGCACCTGCGGGGATGGTCCCATCGGCATGGCGTGCCTGGTCGGCCTGCACCTCTGCTTCCTGCTCGTGTGGGGTTGATTTCGGCCGTGGAGCCGTTCAGGCCGAGGAGGGCCACTCCTTGCTGTGGCAGGGGGACGGCATTCTACGAGGCGGCGGCGGTTCTGTTCGGTTTGCTGCTCTCCGCTCGTGTTCGTTGCTGTCGGGCTCTCCTCGTGCGGCACTGCTCGGCCGTGGACGTGCCGGGAGGGCTTGGCCGTCCGGGAGCTCATGCGCGTCGAGCCGGCGGCCAAGGAGGCCGCCAGCTCGGCTTCGTGGTCCGAGGGCCACTCCGGGGCCACGTCGTCCCTGGGTGACGCCATGCGGTACAGGCTGCTTCTCTTGCCCGGAGGAGGGGCGGAACCTTGACGCTGACCTGGTCGAAAGCCGAAGATGCAGCTCGTCGGGCGCGCCCTGCCGAGAGCGGGTGGGAGCGGCGCCGACCCTTCATCTTCTTTTGTTCCGGGGGGAACGAGTCTTGAGCAAGCGTATGCGCCGCGCGGCCGCGATGTCGGGGGTTGCCAGCCTGCTGGCCGTGGCCGGAGTGACTGCGGGGGCGGGTGCGGCCCTTGCGGCGGACGAGGTGCGGTTCTCCACGCAGGACATCGTCATTCCTCCCGGTACGAACCCCCGTCTCGGCCCGTGGCTGGAGTCCGGGACGGCGGACGGGCGGGTCGTGATCGCCCTGTCGACGAAACCGTTGACCGGGCCTGCCGGCGACGGCGCGGGCGTACCCAAGGGGTTCACGGTGGACCCGCTGTACTGCACGGAGGCGCCGGGCGTCGCCGCCGTCTACCTGTGCCAGTACGGCAGCATGTTCCCGGAGGTCACCGCACCTCTCAATGCCCCGAACATGACCACTGTCCACTGGGGTTTCGCGTACGTCCCCAGGGGCGGGAGCCTGGCGGCGGGCATCGAGGCCGCGCGTACCGCCGGAGCGCGGCCCGCGGACGCGACCCACGGCACGGGCAAGGCAGTCGTCAAGACGGCCGCGCACGCGGCGCTGAACACCGTCGGCTACGAGCTGCCTGACCTCTCCCCGGGCAGGACGGTTCACCATCGGCTCCGGGTCCACTCCAAGGACGCCGGGCAGCTGTGGATCTCGTTCAGGCAGGCAGAGGGGCAGGAGATCGGGCCCGCCGCCATCGGCGGGCCCAAGAACCTCACCACCAGCTCGGGTCTCTCGTGCAAGCTGGACGACCCGGCCAATAGCCTCGTAGGGGCGTACGTGCTCTGCGAGGCGGAGGTGGGCGACCACACCATCGACTACGACGTGACGGGTGATGCGGATCTGCGGGCCAGGAAGGTCGACGTCCGGACCGCTTACGACATCTACGGCTGGGCCGGCCCCGAGCACCACGTGGTCCGCACGGGTACGTTCGCGACCCTCGGCCCGACAGTGCGGCCAAGGTACTTCCTCCTGGCACGCAACTCCTCCGGCACCCTGTTCCGCTACCACGGCACGGGCGTGGCCACCGCCCCCTTCCGCTCGCGGATCGAGACGGGCGACGGCTGGCAGGGCTACAACGCGATCACAGCGCTCTCCCCGCTCAAGGACGACCTCACCTACCGTGACAGGAAGCCGTCCGCCGTCACGCGGGGCCGCGGCGACACCGTCGCCCGCGACACGTCGGGAACCCTCTGGTACTACGACCGCCAATTCGTCTCCAGCCAGTTCGACTACCCCTTCGCGCCCCGCGTCCGCGTCGGCACCGGCTGGAACGTCTACGATCGCATCGACGGCGCAGGTGACGTCGACCGGGACGGGTACGTCGACCTCCTTGCCCGCGACAGGACCGGCGTCCTGTGGCTGTACAAGGGCACGGGTCGGCTCGTCGACGGCAATCGCTTCAAGACGCGGGTGAGGGTCGGCGCGGGCTGGGGCGCGTACGACCGCCTCGCAGGCGGGGCCGACCTGAGCGGCGACGGCCGGGCCGACCTCCTCGCCCGTGACAAGTCCGGCGTTCTGTGGCTGTACAAGGGCACCGGCAGCGGCACGACCCCGTACACCACTCGCATCCGGATCGGCGCGGGCTGGGACGGTTACGACCAGCTCGTCGTCGCTGGCGACCTCACCGACGACGGCCGCGCCGACGCGGTCGCCCGCGACCGTGCGGGCGTCCTGTGGCTGTACAAGGGCACAGGCAAGGCGACCGCCCCGTTCACCGGCCGGACGCGGATCGGTGCCGGCTGGGGCGAGTTCAACCGCCTGTTCTGACCCCGCCGGCTGGTCGTTTACTTCCTTTAGAGTGCCCCCGCCCTGGCGGGGGCACTCTGCGTTTCCCGCTCACGCCTCGTCCGCCCAGAGGGCGGTGGTCCCGTCCGTCTGGACGTGGATGGTCTGGGACATCTCGCGGTACCCCCAGGAGGTGTCGTTGGGCGTGATCACCCACGCCTTGGTCTGGAACGCGGTGGCCGGCAGTTTGTCGATGGAGCACGCCGCTTCGGGTGTGGTCATCTTTCCAGGCGCGACCTGGACCTCAACGCCGGCGCCCCATCGGCCCGGACAGGCGTGTGCCGTCCCGGCCTGGACGTAGAACAGTTTGATCTTGACCGTGACCGGCTTCGTCCCTGGGTTGGAGAGCCATACGGCGAAGTCGAGCGTGCTGCGGTCGGCCCGGGTGCATGGGCTCCACGCCACCCCCGCGACGTGCCGGAGCCGGGCGCACCGACTGTTCTCGCCTGTGGTGGGGTTCTGCGGGGATGCTGCCGGGGGAGCGGCCGCCGGAAGGGCTGCCGGGGGAGCCTGCGTGCCGGATGCCCGAGGTTCTGCGGAAGCCGATCCGGGGGCGGCGATGTACCGCGCGCCGAACCCGATTCCGGCGAGAACGGCGAGCGAGCCCAGGGTCACGAGCACGCCCTGGCGGCTGCGGAGCCGGGGGCCGAGTGCGGCCTGGCTGCGTACAAGGGGTTCGTCGTCCGGGGGGATGGTGTCCGGGCGCGGCTGCGAGATGTCAGGATTCTGGTCGGGACTCTGTTCGGGTTGCTCTGCGGGGTGTGCCGCTGCGGGGCCTTCCTCCAGGGCTTCCCAGCGGCTGGTCCATGCCGCGAGTTCTTGGGTGATCCGCTGTTCGTCTGCCTTGGCGTAGGCCAGGCACGCCTGTACGTAGGCGAGGACCACCGGCAGGGAGGGTCGGGTCTGTCCTCGGGCGGCGATGGAGAAGGTGGTGTCCGAGTAGGCGCTGCCCACCTTCGCCGACCAGGTTGCCAGTTCCCGGTAGGTCGGAGATCCGCACTCCTTGCGCAGTCGGCGGAGCTCGATGGCGAACCTCGCCAGGGGGCCGCCCGCGGGGTCGATCGGGGCTTCCTGCCGGCCCTGTTTGCTGACCAATCGGTTTCTCCTCGATCCGGCTTGATGACCGGGTGCCGAAAGTGTGGCGGGTCATCAAGCCTCCGGCAAAAGTGCAGGCAGTCGAGCCGCTGGGCCGCCCGTCGGGGGCGGTTCAAGGAGGCGGACTCGATCTCACCAGGAGGAAATCAGCATGAAGTTCGGACGGCAGATGGCCCGGGTGGTCACCCCGGTGGTGGGCTCGCTCGCTCTTCTCGCCACGGGCATGGCGACCGCTCCGGTCGAGGCGCAGGCCGCCACTCTGGGGCGGGTGTGCATGTTCGAGGCACCCGACGGAGCCTATGGTGCGGGACATGCGGCCTTCGCCATCAAGGTGCGCGGGAAGGCGAACCACTGGATCTACGGCTCGTTCGGCAGCTACGTCGACGCCCCACGAAACGGGTGGATCAAGGGCGGCACGTGGGAGAAGGCCCGCGCGCACTTCACCTCCGTCAAGGACAAGAAGGAGCAGTACTACACCCGCTACCGCTGCGTGAACACGCGGGACGGCGACGTGGGGCGGGCTCAGTCCTGGTACACCACGGTGAAGAACCGCGGGTACAAGCTCTCCACCAACAACTGCCTTCACATGTCCATGGCGGTCTTCAAGGGCTACAGCGAGATCCTGCGCAAGGACACCCGCCTGCCGAGCGCGACGAACAAGACCCCGGACTACTACTACGAGACCGTCCTCCCGAAGGCCAAGTGGGAGATGTCCCACCGGCTCGATGACGTGAAGAAGAAGTAGCCGGGCCCGTCCGGGGCTCGTCTCCCACGGGGTGAGCACAGGGCTTCCTCTCCACTTCACCCTGGTTTCGTCGCCCACCGATCCGGCACACCCCCGTGTCTCCCCCGACCCCTGCCGGGGGAGTAGGACACGGGGAGTGTGACCGGTCGGGTGGGTCAGAAGGAGCCGGTAAGGCCCCACCAGTTGTCGGCCTTTCGGGAGGCCGCTCCGAACTTGCCCGGCCCCGTACCCGGGTACATGAGCAGGCAGCCGTCTCCCGAGGGGCAAAGGGTGGTGGACGTGCCGGGCCCGGTGATCGCGGCGAGGTCCTCGTAGCCGTCGGCGTTGTAGTCGGCGACAGCGAAGATGGAGGCCATGGAGTTCCAGCCGCCGCCGATCAGCACGCGGGAGCCGTAGGCGCCGGTTTTGCCCGGGTAGAACCAGAGCTTGCCGGTGGAAGCCTCGCGCGCGACCAGATCGGGGCGGCCGTCGCTGTTCATGTCCCCGATGCCGGTGAGGGCGTTCATGCCGTTCCAGCCGCCGGTGCCCAGCAGCTTGCGCGCGCCGAGGGTGCCGGTGGCAGTGGCGGTGCCGGGGTAGAGCCAGAGCTTGCCCGTGGACTTCTCGACGGCGACCAGGTCGGAGCGGTTGTCGCCGTTCAGGTCGCCGGCGCCGACGAGCTGGCCCATCGCGTTCCAGCCACCGGTGCCGATGAGCTTGCGCGCTCCCAGAGCAGCTCCCGAGTCCGTCACCCGGCCCGGGTAGAGCCACAGCTTCCCTGTGGAAGCCTCGCGGGTGATCACGTCCTCGAGGTGGTCCGCGTCGAAGCTGCCGTGGCGCACGAAGGCGTTGAGGGCGTTCCAGCCTCCGGATCCGATGAGCTGGCCATACCCGTTGCCGGGGAGGAACCAGAGCTGTCCCCTGTTGTTGCGAACCAGCCGGTCCGAGAACGAGTTGTAGTCGAGGTTGCTGAAGTCGCGCTGGCCGAAAGCATCCGACGAGCGCCACGTCGGAAACGAAGGCTGGTTGCAGCCGGCCTCGGTCGAGGCGAGCCTCAACGAGCCACCGAAGCCGGCGGTCAACCCGGCCTCTTTGCCGCCGGGCGCCACCCACATGACACCGGGGTTCTCGATGTAGTCCTTGCCGCCGAACAAGCAGGCCCACCTGGGCGTGCGGTTGACGTACGACCGGAACGTGTTGCTCCAGGTGCCCAGTGTCAGCGTGCCCGTTTTCGTCTTGTACATGGTGCCCGTGGCGTTGCCGGTCTTCCAGGCACAGAAGTAGCCCGACGGACAGTCGCCGATCGCGGCCTGCGCGGGCGACACGCCCGCCCCCAGCAGACCGGCAGCGGTGAGCCCCAGTGTCGTGGCCACCGTGGCCAGACGCCGAAGTACTGAAGTACGCAAGTGATCCCTCCCTGAGGTGGCGCGGACAGAAGCCTCGACGCGCCACGCGGGCACCGTACCCGGTCATGCAGCGATCGCCGTATGTAGGGCCTTGAAACAGACCGACACGTCCCCCCCCGGTAGGTAGCCCGGTCGGTGCGGGCCAGGCAGCACCGGTCCTGTTTCGCGGTACGCAGCGCCCGGACCGCATGACCTGCGGGCCGAGTCGTCCGTACCCGGCTGATCATGACCGTCGTCGGTCTCGTCGTCCCCCTTGAGCCCATGGCAGCCGCACGGATGGCGAGGCCGAGAGAGGCCCTTCTTGGCCGGCGGATGCCGGGGCTGAGTTCTGCGGGGATGCAAGAGGGCCCCGCCTGGCTGCGGCAACATCATCGAAACCGGCACAGACTCCTACCGCCTCGCCACCACCCGAGCCCGCGCTGAGGAGGCAGTCAAGGCTGGCTGATCCCTGTCACTACCTACCTCGACGGCCTGCCTGTCTCTGGGCGGTGGGCGGCCGTCCTCGGCGAACCCAGTCGTTCCGCCCGGCAGGCTCGCTCAATCCACCGTCCGCGAAGCGGCCGCTTCGATGCCTGATGCCCGCAGTTTCCGCGCCAGGAGTTCCATCTCGGGCAGGGTCCCTGAGTACTGCCCGGTCAAGACCTGTTCCAGCACGGCCCGGACGCCGTCCAGGCCGATGCCGAGTTCCGCCCGCAGCACCCGCATGATGGCGGCGTTCCTCGTCGGCGGGGCTACCCGCAACCTTGCCCGCCCGTGCTCGGAGAGCAGTCGGCCACGCAGTCCCTCCGGCAGGTCACCGTCACACACAGCCAGGGCAAACCCGCAGGCCGGACACGTCGTCTCGACATCCCACCGCAGTTCCTCGCCCACGAGCGCCTGAACACCGCACCACTCCGCCTCGGCACCGCATTCCTGGCACACAGCGGAGTACCTGATGGACTCGACCAAGATCGACTTTTCCATAATCCCACCCCTCAATAGGAGAGGTTAGACGGCAGGGGGCGAACGTCCTTCCGGGCCGCCAACATGTCTCCTGACACCCGAGCCAGCGGTCCAGGCCGCGCTGGTCCATGCGCTGAGGCTGTCTCTCGTGAACATTCCGAGGCCCAGTGATCATCAACTGACGCCCAAACCGGCAGACAAGCGCTGCTGAACGTGAACAAAGCCACCTCGGCCTGTGACCAACAGTGGCAGCCGAACGACGGAGAAGAGCCCCCATCCCGATCTCCCTCAATTTCAGAAGCTCTTGGACGGGACGGACTAGGCGAGCAAGGGAACTGGCGAATGCCCCGAAGGCCCGCCGTTCTGACACAGAGAGGCCCAATTCTCTACGCGTTGGCCTCACTCAATGTATGCGCTTCACGGAAAGTGGGCCAGAGCCCAAACTCGTGTATATGTGCTGTCGGTTGGAGTCTGAGCAGGGTGTGTACGCCGCTTCGGGAGCTGGCACCACCAAACGGAATCGAACGGACAGTTCGCCTTCCGTCCGGGTCTACGGAGCCCGTGCGGGGGTACGTGTGTTTGATCGCCAAGGGCGCGGCTGCCAGGATCATCTGTCGTAGCGACAGGCCGTCGCATCAGCGGCCTGGTATGCAACGAACAACGGGGAGTGCGGCTTTGAGGATTCGGATGGGTTCGAGTGCAGCGGTGCTGGTGACGCTGGCGGCCCTCGCCACCGGCTGTGGAGGCGCCGACTCCGAGACGGCGCCGGCGAAACCGCCGATCGGCAACAGCGCCGGAACAGGATCAGGTTCGGGCAGCTCCGCTGCCGGCAAGGTGGATTTCGACACCGTTTTCAAGACTGAAGAGAGGTTCCAGCTGGCGTTGCCCGACCCTGCGTCGATGGCTGGGTGGACTCCGCAGAACGCGAGCGCGCTCATCGATGAGGAGCCCAAGTCTGCGGGGGAGTGCGCTTCGGACACCGACTGGAAGTGCGCCAGAATCGCGCGTGGCGATGCGAAGTTCGAGGCGGTCGGCGAGGAAGCCCTTTTCGAGATCACGGCCTTCGTGGACAGGACGGTCGCCCGGGATGCCTGCCACAAGGAGACGACCTGGTCGGCCAAGTACACCAAGGCGCAGGTGCCGCCGGTTCCCGGCGTCGAGAGCCACGCGTACTATCGCAACGTCGGCGGCGAGAACGGTCTCTACCTCGTCATGTGCCTGGGCACGGTCGTCGCCGAGGTGACGCTGGCAGGGCCCGACGGCACCCTGGACCCCGCCACCGCTCATTCCCTGGCTGAGGTGTTCGTCCCCCGAATCCAGAAGGCCGCCGCGGCATCCTGAACCACGCAGAGGCGCACCGCGTATCGCGGCTTGTTGCCGGCTGTCTGTCATGGGTTTCCCTTGTGAGGGGTGGGCGTGGCCGGGTGGTATGGGTAGCGTGACGGTTCAGGGGGATTCGGCAAGTGTGACCGAGGGCGGGACGGGGGCCGCTGGGGCTGTGTCGGCCGGGGGTGTGCGTCGGCGCGGGGTGTGGTGGTCCGGCAGCATCCTGCGGTGAATGGGAAGGGTTCGCTGTCGCGGTCGACGTGCGCAGATCGCGGCGGAGCGGATCGTGCGGCGATGGCTGGCAGAGGGACGCGGGGCCCATGTTGAGCGGGCCATCCACGTGAGCCTCCTCGCACGCTGACCGACCGGTCCGACCTCTGGGGCACTGGTACCCCGCCTGCAAGCGTGGCCACCCCGTACGTGCGGGGGATGGTTCCTGGTGCTGCGGCAGGCGCTGACCGATCAGCCGCTGCTTCCCGTGCTTGTGGGGGATGGCCCCTCCGGCCAAGGACGTGGTGAGGGGCTGTGGGACGTGTCAGCGTCCGCGGGGCTGCCCCGACCGCGACCTCGGCCGTGGCGAGCACACCCCCGGCGGACTGCTGCTCCCGCCCGCGGCGATCGCCCCAACGAGATGGACGCGGCGGAGAAGTACGCGCTCTGCTCGCGCGGGGGTGGACCTGAGGGCGCCATGTTCGCCAGCCCGTACAAGGTCTGCTCCCTGCGCTCGCGGGGATGGCTCCTACGGCGGCGACATGCCGGAGACGCTGGTGCGGCGCTCCCCACACGCGCTGGGATGGTTCTTACAACGGCTCCTTCCCCACCTCGGTCATCAGCTGCTCCCCGTACCCGCGGGGGATGCACCCGGGGGTGTCGTCGACTTCGGTGACCCGGACATCTGCTTCCCACGCGAGATGATGTACCCGTTGCCCCCTTCAAGTCGTGAGCCGAGGCCGACTGTTCCCCGGGTCCGGGGGATTGCGCTGTGTCGGGGCGGTGGTCGTGGGCGGCGCCATGCTGTTTCCTGCGTTGTCGGGATGGCTCCGCCGGGCTGACTGTGAACGGCTGCCTGACCGTCTGTTCCCCCCTCGGGTGGGGATGGACCCAGCTCGTGATCGCCGGCCAGCGCTGCAGATACTGCTCCCCGCACGCGCGGCGATGGCTCCGGCCCGGCTCCCATCGTTCGTCTGGGCCTGCAGGTGCTCTCCGCGTTCGGGGCCCCCGCCGAGTTTGGCCACTGTGTTCCTGTTGAAGGTGCGCTTCGTGCTTGCGGTGTCCTGTCGGCTGGGTTGTGTGGGTTGGTGAGTCGCTTGGGTCGCTGCGAGCCGTGCTCCTGTCTCTGGTCGTGGCAGTGGTGAGCGGAGTGGGGCGTCGTGGGGTGCTACCGCCGCGCTCACCACGGTTGTGGTGGCCTACCGCCGTGCTTGCCAAGATGCCTGCGTAGGTGACTTGCAGGAACGGCTGTTGCTGGGTTCGGTTCGGGGAACAGCCGCGGCCGTTTGGCGGGGAACAGGAGCACGGTTGCGTGCGTGTCGGGCGACGGTAGCTCGCAGCGTCGCGCGTCGGCCGACTCCGTCGCTCCTAGGCGAGCACCCATTGGGGCGGGTGTCCCGGGTCGGCTGGGCAGGTAAAGACGTGGAGGTCTCGGTCACGGCCGAAGCGGAGCCTGGTGGGCTGGGCGACGGACTGGCCGCCCCTGATCGAGGCCATCCCCTCGAGGGACGGATCGCGGTCTTCCAGGGGCATCCAGCTGTGCGAGTCGGGGTCCATCTCGTCGCCCCCAGCCGTCAGCAGGAGTCGCATCGGGGCCCTGCAGGAGGCGCACGTGATGTCCAGCGGGCCTGTCGACGCCCAGCTGGGAAAGCCGCCGACCCGCCATCCGGGCGGGATCGAAAGGGCGCCCTGGTAGTTCGGGGCGTTCCGGCCGCCTTCCGCGGTCTGGGCATCGTCCCAGGCGTCGATGCGGGCGATCAGAGCCGCAGGCAGCGTGTCGTCCTCCGCCCACGGATAGGTGTCCACCTCCTCAGGGTGCACGACGCAGGGGTCGGGGAGTTCGTGCTCCCACCGGAGCAACGGCACTTCAGGTGTGGCAGCAAGGAAGCGGCCCGCGCTCTCCATCTGCGCGGCCATCCTCCACCGCAGGAGATATCGGCGCTCCAGGTACCGGCCGTGGGTGCGCGGGCAGCGAAAGAGCTGCACCAGGTCAGCGCCGCCGGGACCAGCGGCCAGCCCGGGGACGTCCCGGCCGAAGAACTGGGCAAGCCCCACGAAGGGCGTCGGCCCGTCCTCCCCCGGGCTGCCGGCGCCGTGCCACGGGCGGCGCCGAGGCCACACGCCCGCGGACCGGGCGGCGCGGATCTCCTCTGGTGCATACCCCTCGGTCTCGGGCTCGTGCAGCTCGTGGCAGACCGGCCACGGCTCGTCACTCGGTCACAGCAGCGGCCCGCCGACATGGCTGTCGTGCCGCCCGGGCTGCCCCGGCCGCCGCGGGTGCAGGCGGGTCGTCCGCCCTCGATATGCCGCTAGCTCCGGGAACACTGCCTCCACGGCAACCGGCCTCGCCGGCGTTGTCCTGGCCATACGCGGAACGTACGCGGCCGGGACCACGTCACGCGAACGGGCTACCGCGCACCCTCCCGCGAGGACACCATGTCCGGTCAAATCAGCGTGCTTCGGGCCGATCACAACCACGGTCCTGGCACAAGCACGTAGGTGTTCCCAAATCTCGGCAGTATCGCTTACCGGAGGTGGAGAGCGTTCCTGCCACTGAGCAACAGACGTTCTCGAAACCAACCAACAAAGCCACCAACGGCTGCTTCTCGACCCGGCGCCGGCAGCGCAGGTGTTTTGTCTCATTCGGCGAAAGTGGTTCGAGCGAGGTTGGTCGTCGGATAGAACTACAGGTCAGGAAGTTTGCTCCCCGCACATGCGGGGATGTTCCCTGGAGCACTGCCGGCTGGGTCAGGTACGTCTACTGCTTCCCGCGTGCGCAGGGATGGTCCCCTGATCGACGAGTTGGAGCGGAAGATCGCGCGCCGCTGGCCTCCGCTCTCTGCTCCCCGCGCACTGGTAGATGTCCATGCTCCCTGCCCCGCGAGGATGGTCCCTGCGCTCGCAGGATGAGCTCGCGACGATGCTCCTGCTCCCCGTTTCCGCGGGGTTGGTTCCGTCACTGGCCTCGGCGGCCTGTACGCCATCCGCCGCTCCCTGCGCATGCGGGAATGGGCCCCACCTGGGGCGCTGAATGGGGTACGCCACCCTGCTCCCCGCAGCGGCAGGGATGGCCCGACCGCCTGCGCGAGGTTGGTCTCGTCCGACCCCCGCTCCCCGCGACCGCGGGGATGGCAAGAATTTCGTAGGCGGAGATCATCTCGGTGACACGGTCGGCCGGTCCGCATGGCGGGCAGTCTGTTGTTGTGCGCGGTTGAGCCGGCGAGTGGCTTCGTTCATGAGTTGCGGGTTCTGGCACACGGAGCTTGTGCCAGAACCGAGTTACGACAGCGGTTGTTCACGACGTTGAGCGGCGTCCTGATGATGCCGTGTTCGATGTTGATGGCAAGTGACAGCACCGGCTCGGGGCACTCTTGCTTGCAGGCGTCTGCGGCTGTTGAGCGGCGGTCGTTCGGATCGTGTGGATTCCGGGGAGGAGCCTGGTCGCGATGTTGCTCGTCGGTATCAGGACGTCTGCGGTCGCTGGAGTCCCTGGAGGAGGAGGGCGATCAGGCGTCGGGGGTCGTAGCGGGGGTCGTTGTCGCGTCCGATGCAGAGGTTGCCGATGCCGCGCATCAGCTCGTATGGCTGTGTGCCGGGCCTGATTTCATCGGCCTCGACCGCGGCGTCGAGCAGTTGCGCGCAGACGGGCAGGAGGCGGTCGAGGAAGTAGGCGTGGAGCGCGGCGAAGCGGTCGCTGTCTGACTGCAAGGCGTCGGCGAGGCCGTGTTTGGTGACGAGGAAGTCGACGAAGAGGTCGATCCATTGGCGCAGTGCGTCGAGCGGGGAGGCGGCGATGGCCAGCAGGTTCGGGCCGGCTTCGGCGCATGCCTCGATCTGGTGCTGGTACACAGCGGTGACGAGGTCCGCCCGCGTGGGGAAGTGGCGGTAGATCGTGGCCATCCCGACGCCTGCCCGGGCCGCGATCTGGCGGATCGGCGCGTCGACGCCGGAGGTGACGAATACCTCGGCTGCGGCCGTGAGCACCGTCTCCCGGTTGCGCTGCGCGTCGGCCCGCTTGCTTCGGGACGGTGAATCCCCTGCAGGACCCTGGGCGGCCATCACGTTCTCCTTCGACACCGATTGACAAAGCGGAGCGATGCTCCGAATACTAAATGGAGCAGCGTTCCGTTTTAGCTTAGTCGAAACGGGACGCCCCGACCGCCTTGTCCGCCCCCTGGCCGCAAGAGACCGGCGGGCGGCAGGCGCCACCGAAAGGGAGTCCACGCCGTGAGCACAGCCACCACCGCCGACGCCTTGGGTACGGCCGTCCCCGTCCTGTCCTTCAGCCCCGTAGTCCTGTCCGTGCCCGGACGTCCCGTGGACCTCCAAATGCGGGTCTCCGCACCCGCGACCGGAACCGGCCTCCCCGTCATCCTCCTCTCCCACGGCCACGGCCCCTCGAACAACCTCTCCTCACTCAACGGCTACGCGCCGATCACCGACTTCTGGGCGGCACACGGATTCGTCGTCGTCCAACCCACCCACCTCATCTCCAGCACACTGACCCACCTGGTCGCGGACGCCCCAGGCGCCCCCGACTTCTGGCGCTCCCGCGCCGAGGACATGACCCACATCCTCGACCGGCTCGACGTCATCGAGAACGCTGTGCCGCAGCTCGCCGGACGGATAGACCACACCAAGGTCGCCCTCGCGGGACACTCGCTCGGAGGCTTCACCGCCGCCCTCCTGCTGGGTGCCGGGCTCACCGACCCCGACACCGGGAACGTGGTGCACCTCGTCGAGCCCCGGATCAGGGCCGGCGTACTGCTCGCCGCGCCGGGCAGGGGCGGCGAGGTCTTCAACGGGCCCATGGCCGAGCAGTGGCCGATCGTCGGGGCCGTCGACTTCTCCACCATGACCGCACCCGCGCTGATCGTCGCCGGCGACAAGGACGACCCCCGGCACTTCACGGACATGGGGCCGGACTGGCACGCGGACCCCTACACCCTCGCCCCCGGCCCCGGCCCCAAGTCCCTGCTCACCCTGTTCGACGCGGAGCACGGGCTCGGCGGGATCGCCGGATACGACGCCGCCGAGACCACCGACGAGAACCCCCAGCGAGTCGCCACCCTCGCCCAGCTCACCGCGGCCTACCTCCACACCCAGCTCCACCCCGGCGCCTCCACCTGGCAGATCGCCTGCGAGGCACTGGCGGCCGGACTCGACCCGATAGGACAGGTCGAATCCAAGTAGCCTCCACAGCCACATCCAGCATCGGAAGGCCCGGCCGTCGTCGTTCGGCTCGCCGCAGAGGGGCCGCAGCCCCTCGCGCGCCACGAACGCGTTGAAACCCAGGGCCCGGCGGACGCAGGAAACCGGGCGGCGCTCGTGAACAGAGCCATGGCGAGGGTAGGTACAGCCGTTCGGGGTCTGTCGCTGATGTTGTGACGCACCGGAGTGAGCGGGGAGCACTGCTCTACTCGTAGAGGGTGGCTGCGTGGAGGGCTCGGGCCATGAAGGGCCAGTCTCCATCGGGCGGGATCTGCTCTCCCGCGTTGCCGTACGCACCCGGGGAGTCATGCACCCATGCGGCGAGCGCTTCAAGGAAGTCGTCCAGGGCGTTGTTCTCCCACGCGTGGCTGTGAGCACGGAACTCTACGTGCAGGTCGCGCAGGAAGGTGACCAGCTCTTCACGGCTGCGAGGTTCGAAGGGCATGCCGACAACGCAGCCAGTGTCATCGCGCAGAGGCCAGGCCACCACAAGATCAGCGGCAGAGCCGCCGTGCGTACCCAGCTCTCCCGGGTGCTCGGCGCCTGAGCACCCGGGGTGGGAGAACTACTCGGTCCGCGGCTGGCTTACGAGGCGCCGTCAAGGACCTGGCGCAGTCGATGCGCGAACTCGTCCGGCTTACCCGGATATCCGAACTCTCCGTCGCAGAACCCGGCGTGATGGCTCGGGAAAACGGTCACCCGCTGTCCGAGCAGTTCGGCGGTCGCGACGGAGGTGCGTCCGGTCTGCACGTTTTCGGACTCTTCGCCCACAGCGATCACGATGCGGGTCGGCGCAGCGGCGATCGCGTCGGCATCCGGCCGGTAGCTGCTGATCGCCCAGGACCGGTCGGACAGCAGCGGATCGTCGCGTGAGCCGTCATCCTCCGTGGGTAGCCCGAACGCGGCGGGGTGGGCCGCCGGCTGTGCGAAGTACGTGTCGGTGAACTCTCCCTCCCACGAGGTCATGGCCACGAACGCAGCCATCCCGGCCCCCCATCCCCGCTTCTCGTAGGCATCCCGGACTCCGGCCCGCGCCCGCACGGCCGCCGGGCCGTCCGGCGTGAGGGTGATGAGCGGCGGCTCGTGCGCGACCAGGGTGGTCACGTCTGCGGGGTACTTCGCCACGACCGCGAGCGCGGTGATCGCTCCGCCACTGCTGGCGAACATCTCAACCGGCCCGGCCCCGAGCGCCTCGATGACGGCGTGCACGTCGTCGGCCTGGGTCTGCGGAGTGTGGTCGACCCGCCCGTCCTTACGGGTGCTGCGACCGAGCCCCCGCGGGTCATAGGTGGCCACGGTCCGCTCGGGGAAGCGCGCGGCGAGCGCGGCGAAGCCAGTAGCGTCCATGGGCTGCCCGATCATGAACAACGGCGGGCGTCCATCTGTGGTCGGCAGCGGCCCGCGAACGTCATAGACGAGGTCCGCGCCGGCTGTCTCGAGCGTGTGAGTCTCCATACCTGTGTAGACCGACCCCGACCCGGAAACTCATCGGCGCGATGGGGCGCCGCTCCGCGATGGGGCCGCGCCCCAGCGATCTCCCGGGTTGGTGTCGGTGGTGGTGAGAGTCGGTGGTGGCGTTCTGGGGTGCGGTGTTTCGGTGCTGGTCAGCGGTTGTTTGCGGGGTGAGTCGGCTGCTGTCATGAGGTGAGAGGTTGATGGGTGGGATCGCTGTCGTGGGCTCTACGCATGGCAGCTGATGTTGTCGCAGGTCGAGAGAGCTTAGGCGCTGTGGCTGGCCCGACCGGAGTGATCGTGCGGTGGGTGAAGATGAACGGGTCGGCCGTGGGCCTGTGCTGTGATGCCCCGGGATTGGGGGTGCGTCGTCTGCTGGAGCGGCAGCGGGCGGGGGAGCCGGCCACGAGACACGTGCGTGCGGTTGCGGAGACGGTGGGTGTCTTGGAGCGTACGGTGTGGCGCTCGGTGGAGCAGGCCAAGACGACCGGGCAGTTGGAGGCATGGGGTCCGGCAGGGTATGCGGTGCCGGATGAGGTGGGGGCGCTGCTGGGCGAGGTCGGAGGGAACGTCGCTGAGCTGAGAGGCCGGCTGGCCGCCGCTGGCGGCGGGGTCGCGGTGCCGTCGGCGTCGACACTGCATCGGGTGATCCGCAGGGACCGCCGGCCGACACGGGCTTTGCTGGTCGAGCGGGAGCCCGTGGTGGCCGGGCCGAAGCAGACCGGATCCGCTCAGCGAGCTCGTTCTGAACGTCGAGACCGGCCAAGGCCCTGGCGGGCAGGTCCTCCTCCAGGAGCAGAAGCATCTGGCGCAGGTCCCAGTCCTGGTCCCGGGCGCCCAGGTGGTGCATACGGGTCAAACTTACAACGCGGCATGTGCGGCTGATGGCTCAGTCGTTGGAGGCGACGGAGCGCACCGTGTGGCGGTGGCTGGCCGCTGCCGAGCGGGACGAAGCCGTGGCTGAGGAGCCCGGGGCACGTGCCCAGACTCGGGACCGCTTCGCTGTCACGCCGGAAGTACGCTGCCTACTCGCGTTAGGGAAGGGCAACGTCGCGGCGGTGCATCGTGAGCTGGTCCTGCGTGCCGCTCGGCAGTCCCGGCCCGCGGCTCTGCCGCCGTCGCTGCCCACCTTGCACCGGGCGATCGAGCCGGATCTGTCGCCGGGAGAGCGGGCCGGCCGGGCCGGCGGTGAACGCGAGGCACGTCAGCGTGATGTGTTCCTGGCCCGGCCGCGGGTCGCCGTATCCAGGCATGGGAGACCGACCACGTTCAGCGCCGGTAATGGCCGACGCCGACGCCGACGCCGACGCCGACGCCGATGCCGATGCCGATGCCGATGCCGATGCCGATGCCGATGCCGATGCCGATGCCGACGGCAAGGCTCGCAGGCCGTGGATCACCAGGTTCACCGCCTGCGCCACCAACGAGATCACCTGCGTCGCCATTACCCCGGGGCATCCGTCGCAAGAGTCTTTGCATGCGGCGCTGCGCTCCGCCGTCTTACGCGAGCCCCCTACGGCCCCTTCGGCGGCCTGCCGGAGAGAGTACGTGTCGACCCGCGGCAAGGACTTCCTGTCCGGGGAGGACCTGCCCGCCTCCACCCCTCACCTCAAAGGCACCGTGGAGGGCCTGAACCGGCCAGTGGAGAGCGTGCTCCTGGCCGTCCTGCCCGCATGTAGGGCGACGCTGAGAATGCCGACACGCCCGACGCTGAGTGTGCCGATGAGTGAAAGCCTGATCGCCCTGCTGGGGTGGTTCCGGCAGGGCGATCATCGGCGCGGTGTCGCTTGGGTCGGCAAGGTGTCGGACAGTGACGCCGTCAAGGCGTCAAGATCATGCCAGCCTTGACCGGTTGAACGAGGGAGTTGGATTCAGCATGGCCCGGTGGATAGTGCTTGTCAGCCCTGTGGGAGGGGTTGGCGCTGAAGCGTCCAGCGTTCGTACTCTGGCCGAGTTTGAAGGCAGTGCGGAGGAGGCGTTGACGGAGTTCGCAAAGAGGGTGAACACCTATGGCCGTGACGTCACGAAGGTCAAGCGGCGCGAGGTGTTCAGGTGCTCGGACCGGGCCTACTTCGTTCGGGTCACCGGACACCTCTCTGAGTTCGAGTACTTCTTCGAGCTTGCCGAGGTGGTGGCCGACACGATGTCCCCTGACCTTCCTGACACGATCAGCTAGCAGCGGCGTGGACTCCTTCCGTGCTGGTGCTGGCGCCTTGGTGTGCTCCCCAACTGAGGAGCCTGAGACTTGCCTCTAAGCGGCTGGCGAGATCATGAGGGCGTGCCAGGGTTCGCGCGGCAAGCCGTCTTCCCGTTTCGGGGCGGTGGCCTTCGTCGTATCCGCCACGTGTACATGGGGGCGAAGCGGCGCCATCGACAAGATCGTCGCCGTCAATGGGCAGCGAGCCACCGCCGGAGACTGGGCCGTCTAGCAGCAGAGATCAGCCAACGCGCCACCCGCCACCCCAAAGGAGAAGACGTACATGCCCCTGGATGACCAGAGCACTTGGGCTCTGCTCCGACGACTCGATGACCCGCAGCACATGGAACGTCCCCGCGGCTACGACCACGACACCACCCGCGCCCGGTTTGAGCGGCTAGCGGCCCGGTTGGACGCGCGGTTCGAATGCAGCTGCACCGTCGACCGCGAGGTCCAGGACGCCAGCCACCACGGCACAGTTGTGATCCCGGCAACCGCCACTGACAGCGCCGAACACATCACGGTGACCATCAGCAACTTCGGGAATCTGGCTGTCGTGATCGCGGGGGATTTCGGCAGCTACAACGAGGTAGAGGAGCGTGAGCTCTTCCACGCCACCGACCGACTCCGTGTCAGGGAGGAACTCGAAGCCCTCGGCTACACCGTCATCTCAGAGCACCTGCTCTGGACGAGATACGACGGGATCAGCGACCTCGTATCCTACTACCCGCCCGGGCACCACCCGACGTGGTGGATCCGCTTCTTCGACTACTTGTGACCCACCTGGAGTGTCCTCGGCAGAGGCATGCCGAGTGTTCCGCGCCCTGTGTGAGCTTGTCGCGCAGCAGTCGGCTGCGGTCGGGTTCGGCGGCGAGTCCGGCCGTGATGAGCCCTGCGTCGGTGGCCCGCTCGATGAGGACGTGGGGTGGTTCGTTCGTGGCCAGACGGTCGGCGAGGACGTGCTCCAGGGCGAACAGGGGATGCGTGACGGCGATGGTGGCGAGCTCGTACCGGTAGGAGGAGTGCCGTATGAGGTCGCGAGAGGTTTCCATCGCGCCCACGACCTGACCGCGGCCCGCGCCCACGGCATCGTCCAAGCCTGCCTCACCCGGCGGATCCTCGTCCTGGCGGACCGTGCCTACCAGGGCACCGGTGCCACTTTCCGTACCCCGTATTGCCATCACCGCCAACAGCCGCCCCACTAGCAGCAGTTCAACCGCGACCACGCCCGACTGCGAGCGCCCGGCGAACGCGCCATCGCCCAACTCAAGTCCTGGTGGCTACTCCGGCGGGCGGGGGGTCGGCGCGTGGGGGACCGGATGGCGTCCTCGTCGGCGGGGTTTCGCGTCAGGCGGCGGCCGTGGCGGGGGCGGCTTCCAGGGCCACCACGACCATGACCGGGAGGTCGGTGTCGGGCTGGACCACGCCGGCGGTCAGGGTCCGGTCGTCGAGGTTCCACTTCTTCACCGCGATGAACTCGTCCTTGTCCTCCGTCGTCTGCTCGGCCTCCACGAGGTCGCCGGCGAGGGGGGACCGCTCGATCTCGGGGACGAAGTCGGCAAGGGCCCGCTCCCCTTCCTCGTAGACGGAGTCCAGGTCGTCGAAGTAGCCCCGGGCGTCCACTCCTGGGCCGAGAACCGCACCGCCGCACCTTCGGCGGTCAGCGGGGTGAGAGCCCTGAGCTGTTCCAACATCGCGATCACCGCAGCCATGAACTCACTCCACTCATGCCGTTGCCGGGCACGTGATATGCCCTCAGCTGCCCGCTCGCGTAAGCCTCGGGGAAGGCATTGGAGAGCACTTCGTTCACATGCGCGGCGCCTCATTCATTGGACACCATAGAGCGGACGCCCTTGCCTCCGAGGTCCTCGTTGAGGGCGAGGAGCTTGTCGGCCTGGGTGGTGATCCTGCTCTTGTCGTCGTACGTGAAATCGGGGTTCGACCCGTGCCACCGCCGAGTTCGCCGAGCCCGTCGATGACCGCTCCCACGTCCTGCGTGAACTTCGCCACCGACGCCTGGTCGAAGGAGGTCCGCCCCGTCACCACTCACGCCCGCTCCTGCCCTCGGCCGGCCCCGCCGGCCGGGTCGGCCCTGCCGGTCCGGTGGGATCCGTCAGGCCCGCGTCGACCGCGGCGCTGCGCGGGACGATTCCGGTGACCGGCGGGAAGAGCATCGCCCCGTCCGCGTCCGCGATGTCCACCGCGATCCCGGCGGGCTCGTCCAGGGCGGGCACGATCTCGTCCACGATCCGTGCCCGGAGGAGGGCGACGTAGTCCATCGGCCGGTCGCCCGGACCGTGGTGGACGGCGAAGCGGGCCAGCGTCGGCTCGTCCGTGAACGCACAGATCCAGCGGACACCGCCCGAACGCGCCGACCACAGGCCGGCCCGGCCGACGGGACCAGGAGGACCGTGCGCCGCATCTCGCCCGCGAGCGCCCGCAGGTCACCGGTTCCCGCCCGCTGCTCGGAAATCCGCCGAGCGAACGGCGATCTCGGCTGTGCCACGGCAGGAAACGGTTCGTCAGGGCCCGTCCGGGCCCGAAGCGTGCCCGCCCCGGGGCTCAGCTCCAAGCCGGCGGGTGCGGCCGACACAGTGCGGCGGGCTCGGGGGAGCGGTGCCGGTCGGAGCGGTCCGCAGGCGCCTCTGACCAAGGTGTCAGTGGCCTGCGGCATGATGCGGGGCAGGTGACGGCCGGTCCGACAGCGACTTCCGAGGCCGCCCGGACGAAGGGGTGTTGTATGCACAGGTCGGCCGACGCCGAGGAACGGGCCGCCGAGGAACGGCGACTGCACTACGAGACGTGGCAGTGGGGAGGAAGGCTGCCGAGCGCGACTCTCCGCGCCGTCCAAAAAAGCAATGTCCTCGGCCTTCTCGCCTACGACAGCGATCTGGTGCACGCCCTCGATGCCCTGGCGGCCGACGTCCAGCGTTCCGTGGCGCTGCTGGCCGCGCGTCGGGCATGCGAGACGGCCGGCCTGACCACCGTGTCGTGGGTCGCCGGGGCGCTCACCGCGCTGACGGAGGGGCGTCCGCTGCCGCCGCCCTTCGACGACACGGCCCGGATGTGGGAGACCCTGCGCTCCACCGCGCTCCCGCCGGGGCCGCCGGTTCGCGGTGCGATGCCCCCCGAACGACGGCCGTATTTTCCTCCGACACCCGCCGGGTGGACATGGGTCCCGAGCGGAGAGCCGGGAGACGACGGGGCGAGGCACTACCAACTCGGCCGGCTACCGGAAAGCGCCCGACCGGCGGTGTCCGACGCCAAGTCGTCGGCTCCCTCCGCGGCGGTCGTGAACATCCCGGCTTCCGTCACCCCCACGGCACTGACCCACCCCGCCCCCACACGGCACGTCATCGGCCCGATCTCGCAGCCGCACTTCGCGCTGCCGGCCGTACTCGCCGCCGCCGAGACCTCCCCGCTCCACGCGGCCCTGGACGCGGTGTCGCATGCGCTCGCGACGTATGGAGAGCACTACCCGGACTTGCTGGAGGAGATCCGGTCAGTCTGCGCCGAACGGTCGTTCCGCCCCGAACGGTCGTTCCGCCCCGAACGGTCGGTCTGCGCCGAACGGTCGGACAAGCAGGCGGACTCCTCTCCGCAGCGGCATGAGTGAGAATGCGCCGGTGAAGATCACCAAGAGCAAGCTCGGAACGGTCCTGTCCACACTGTCGGTCGGGGCCGCCCTGACCGTCGCCCCCTCGGCGTCGGCGTCGGCGTCGGCGTCGGCATCGGCCTCGGCGTCGGCCTCGGCGGCGGTGGAGCCGACCGTGACCACCGGCGCGATGTTCAACAACCCGAGCGGGGTCGCCGCGGGCACCGCCGAGAGCGCGCCCGACGACGCCGTCCGCCTCGCCGAGACGCGCATCAAGCGCCATCTGCTGGAGCTGATCAGCGGGGCGGCGGAGGGCTCGTACATACGGATCTCCGTCTACCTCCACTGGGACGCGGAGGTGACCAGGGCGCTGGTCGCAGCCCACGAGAGGGGAGTCAACGTCCAGGTGATCGTCGGCGACGATCGCTACTCGGCGGTCGCCAACCTCAAGGCCGGTCTCGCGAAGACCGCGGCCCCGTACTCCTGGATCCGCGCCTGCAAGACCGTCACGCGGCCCGATGCCACCGTCGTCCACGACGCCTGCCTCGCCAAGGACGCCGCCGTCCCCCGCGACAACGTCAACCACCAGAAGTTCTTCCTCTTCTCCCGTACCAAGGGGACGGGAGACGTGTACGTCGACGACGTCGTGGTGCAGTCGTCCGGCAACCTCACCAGCGCCGACTACACGAAGTGGTGGAACGACGCACTGACCGTCGTCGGCAACACCGCGCTGCACCAGGCGTACCAGACGTACTTCGACACCCAGGCGGCCGCCGCCGCGGGCGGGCCGCAGACCAGCAACGCCACTGACGCCTCGGCGGGCGCCGCGAAGGTCTACTTCTTCCCGAAGTCGGGCGACGACACGGTCGTCAACATCCTCAAGACGGTGATCCCGGCCGGCACGGCGACCCCGTGCGGCGGCAACACCGCGGTCGGCATCGGCACGAAGGACGGCCGGACGAAGATCCGTATCGCGCAGGGGCACATCACCCGGACCGAGGTGGCCAAGCAGCTGTGGGAGCTGGCCGAGGCAGGCTGCCACATCGAGATCGTCCACCGTTCGCTGGACAACTGGGACAAGGAGGGGAACCCGTACTCGCAGGTGTCCCCCTGGCTGACCAGACCGACCACGGGGAAGGGCCGCATCATCCTGCACGACCTCGCGAACGACGAGCGGGACGGCACCGACACCCATACCAAGTACCTGCTGATCGAGGGCACTTACTACAACGGGCCCAACAAGAGGATCGTCTTCACCGGCAGCCACACCTACACGGAGAACGCGCTCCGCTACAACGACGAGGCGCTCCTCAAGTACGAGGACCCGGCGGTCTTCGCGGCGTACCTCCAGAACTTCGAGGACCAGCGCGCGGCCTCCCTCGCGGAACGCGAGCTGTAAGGACTCCCACCCACACGGGGCCCGCGCCCTGGCCCCCGCGTACCGTCCTCGTGCAGAGAGACCCCACCCGGCCCCGATCGGGACTCCCGTTCGACGGGTGCGGCCGGCGGGGCCCGGGGAGGAGCTCCGCCGACGCAGGAGCCGGCGTGCGTCGACTGGTCGGTGGCCACGCTCGTGCATCGGCGAGATACGTGGGTTGCCGGCTGACCGCGGATGCACTGCACCGCGAGTACAGCCGGTGCGCCATCGCCCGACCGTCCTGCCCCGCGGCTCAGGATCGGTGCGGAGGTGCGCGCCTGTGCCCAGGCCGATGGGGTCGAGCTGCGACTGGGCGCCGCCGAGATCCAGGTCTCGGCTTGGGAGAGCAGGTCGGAGGCGGGGTGTGGTCTCCGTCAAGTACGGGGCGGCTCGGCCGGGTTGTGGCGCCGGTAGTGGCGGGCGACGCGGGTCCGGTTGCCGCAGCGGGTGGGGGAGCACCAGCGGCGGCGGGGGTGCGACGGCAGGAACATCATGATGCAGCCATTGGCCTCGCACTCCTTGAGCCTCTCGATCGCGGGGTCGCTGAGCAGCTCGGCGGCTGCCTCGGCCAGCAGCGCGGCGAGGCGGGTGCCGAAGGGGCCGCTGCGGCGGAGGACGGCCGTGACTGCGGCGCCGTCCCAGTGCAGTTCGCGTACGGGTGGTGCCGCACGCTGGGCCTCGGTGAGTCCGCGCAGGGCACCCACGGGTGGTTCCGTCTGGTCGAGCAACGCCCGGATGGCGGCTTCGGCGTGCGCTCGGACGGCGTGGACGGGGACGAGGTCGGCCAGGGTCGGTGCGATGTCCTGGACCTCTCCGTGGAGACGGCCTCGCTCCAGGATCAGCCAGTCGGACAACTGCTGCGGGGTGGCGAGCAGGTCCACGCGCCCGTGACCGCTCTCGGGGCGGGTGTTGATCAAATCCAGGGCCAGGGCCTCACCGGTCAGCGGTGCGCTGTCAGTCATGGCCTAATGCTACCCCGCACTCTTGACCCGTTAGCCATGGAAGGGTAAGACTAATGCCACTTCACGCCAAGGAGGCATGTGATCTGATGTCCGAGACGCCACCCCGCATCGCTGTTCCGGCCCGCACCGTCCACCGGCTCGTCGAGGTCGATGAGATGAAGGTCTTCTACCGGGAGTCCCTGCCCGAGCGCCCCGACGCCCCGGTGCTGCTGCTCCTGCACGGCTTCCCCTCCGCCTCGCACCAGTTCCGTCGCCTCATCGACACTCTTGGCCGCCACTACCGGCTCGTCGCCCCCGACTACCCGGGCTTCGGGCACACGCGCACCCCGGACGGGTTCGTCTACTCCTTCGAGCGGCTCGCAGATGTCGTGGAACGCTTCACCGAACGCCTGGGCCTGACCCGTTTCGTGATGTACCTGTTCGACTTCGGAGCCCCCGTCGGCTTCCGTCTGGCGTTGCGACACCCGCAGCGCGTCGCGGGCCTGATCGTCCAGAACGGCAACGCATACGCCGAGGGGATGTCGGAGGCCGCCCGTGAGTTCACCGCCCTCACCCCCGATACCCCGGGCGCCGAGCAGGCCGTTCTGGACCTGTTCACCCTGGACGCCACCCGATCCCAGTACGAGGGAGGCACCGCCGACCCCGAGATGATCGCCCCCGAAGGTTGGCTGCTCGACCAGCACTTTCTCGACCTGCCCGGCCGTAAGAACGCGCAGCGCGCGCTTGCCTACGACTACAAGAGCAACATCGCCGCCTACCCCGACTGGCAGGCATGGCTGCGCAGACACAGACCGCCGACTCTGATCACCTGGGGCAGCCGAGACCCGTTCTTCCCCGAACCCGGGGCCCACGCCTACCTTTCCGATCTGCCGGACGCCGAACTTCACCTCTTCGACACCGGTCACTTCGCTCTGGAAGACCACCTGCCCGAAATCGCCCCGCTGATCGCCGACTTCCTCACCCGCACCTGGGCAGAACCGACCCGATCGCACTCCTCTTCCGCGAGTACCTCCCGAACGAACCCGTGAACATCGGCCGGGCCGGGCCGGGCCGGCAGCCTGGCGCCATCTGAACTCATTGACGTACGACTCCCCGTTCTCACGGAGGGAGTTCCCCGGGTCCCGCGACCGCGGGGGTGTGATCGGTGGCGTCCTCGGCATGCGGCAGTAGGGGTTCGGACATCGCAAGTCCCGGTAGGGAAGAAGGGAAGTAAGGAAGGAGGGAAGTAGGGGAAGTGAGGTCAGGCTGCCTGGGGGGCACAGGGGCGGCAACGCGAAGGCGCCGGAAGGGCGGGGTGGTCGGGGCACAGCCCTCCATGTGCGCGCCGGGTCGGACCCTCGCGCCCTGTCGACAATGATCACGCCGACGTCATCGGGAGAGCGCACTGGGGGATCTGTTCGTGGCGTGCGCAGTTACTCGCAGCGGCCGTTGTCGACTGTCGCGTGGGAGACGTAGAAGGCGAGCATGTCCGGGCTGGTAGGCGGGAGTTCCGTGGCCTCGGGGAAGACGACGGGTGGTTCCTTGTCGAGGGTAAGGGTGAGGTGGGCGCAGTACTCGGTCGCGGTGTCCTCGGTGCTGACCGTGTACCTCCCGGCTCCTTCGTCACGGGTGTCGACGCCGTACCTCGGCCCGATGCCACTCTCGCGGATCGCCTCCGTGATCAGGAGACCGTGGTCGCTCTCCAGGCTCGTGTAATGGCGTCCCCCGTCCAGGCGTTGGATGCCCGCGTGGACGGCGTCGCGCAGCTCGCCCTCACTCCACGACGACTCGGCGCTCATACCGATCAGCACGCCGAGCGCGATGAGCGGCGTGAGGACGATGAGCGCGAGGCCGACGGGGTTGCGGTGGTTGTACACGTACCGGCTGGTTCCCCACCTGCTCCGGATGAGGACGGGCTCGTCATGCAACGTACTGTCTCCGTGTCGTCGTGTGCGTCGGCCGGCCACGTGGGCGCAGCTCTGGCCGGGGGAAGCGCGACGCTGGATTCGCGGCATCCCGGCCCCTGGCCGCCGATGCGAGCCGGCACCCCCATCGGCCGGCCACCCGCCCCGGATACGCCCTGCCCCCGTTCGCCCCAAGCCATGCTGCCGTCGTCCCCTTGCTGCGCTGCTGTGCGACGACCCAAGATCACCATACCTATGGCGATCCAGAACGGTCAGGCTGAGTACACGCGAAGGAGGCGTCCGTGGCCCAGCGCGGGGCATCGCGCCAGGCAGGGAACGAGCGCATGCTGGAAGCCCCTCAGTCACAGCGGAGCCGCCGAGGCACAACGAGCCGACAGCTCCGACCCGAGCCACGCCCCCGCCGCCTCCACCCGGGCCCGCGCCTCGCGCGCCTCAGGGTCGGACAGTACGAACGAGATGACGTCCTCCGCCTCCGCGAACGTGCTGGTACGGGCGTGTCACCGCGCGCTCTTCCGCCGGCAGCCCCTGACTTTGAGGCTGCGGCGTGCGCGACCGCGGTCGAACTCGCTGGCCTGAGCACGTAAGACGCACAGCGGGCCCCCGCCTGCCTGGACGCTCTCCAGGTCCTCGACAGGAAAGACCCCCGCCTGCGCCCGGAGCCGGTCCTGCACCGTGCCCAGGGCGTCCTCAGCGCCCAGGGCTGACGTGATGTGAGGGCCGAGATCACGGGGATCCGGCGCTCACTGTCGCGCCCACACCCCCGTCTGCGAGCTGTCCGCAGCAGCTGTCCCGCTCTGGGCGGCCCGTGTAGCGCGTGCCCTCCGAGTCGCCGATGGGGACGGCGGAGCCTCGACCACGCTGCGGCGGTCCGCGTCGGGCATCCCTCCCGCCGCACTCGTACTGCCGGGTCACTCGTGGAGCGGCACAGCTACGAGCGCCCTCGCGGGCGTCCCTCAGCACGGGATCCACCAAGGAACGCACGCCGCTTGTTGCTGGGATGACTCCGTTGTGGGGACCCGACGGCGGCGTGGATTACGGGGCGCTCTTGTCCGGTGCCGCCCTGTAGCCGGGGATGGACGGCCGACGCACAGCCATGACGACCGATTCCGATTTCGGCGTGCCAGGAGTGGTCGACCCCCGCGGTCCCAGACCACGTAGTCGCCCTGGTTCTGAAACAGGACGTCGCCGTCGCGGAACCGCATCCGGAACTTCCCGCAGATGAGGAAGAGAACGCTGACACGCTCCCCGCACGCGTGGGGATGATGCCCCTTGCCGGCCTGCTGGGTTCCGTGCCGTTAGGTGTTGCTGAAGCATGCCTGCTCATGCGCCTCGGCCGTCTCGGCTTTGGCCGCGCGCGGACCAGGGGCGGGTCTCACCCTGGTCTGGCTCACCCACGCTGGGATGCGGTGAGTGCAGCGGCGTGGTGCGGGTATGGCTCCCCCGAGAGTGGGGACGGCAGCACATTGTCCAACCTGGCGCACGGGAAGACAGGGCCCCAAGGGGGGTGCGCAATCAGGGTCTGCGTACGGTGACCGGCGATTTCACCGGATTCGGAGCCGTCGCCACGGGCGGGTACGCCGCGGCTGCGGGCGGCGAGCCGGTGCGACACGTGTATGGGAACTCTCGGCCGCTGAGGGCCGGCGGGGCGTTCTGTGCTGCGTCGCGAGGCAGCGGCAGGAGGGCTGACGGCTTGTCGTCGCGCGTGTCGCCTTTCTTAGCCTCGATGTTGGCAAGGAACAGAAGGACATTCAGTCGCGCAGGTCCGCAGATCTGGAAGGTGAGTGTGGACCGCACTGCGTGCCCGGGCGTCTCACCAGTGCGTGAAATCGTAGACGCCGGCGGGGGCGTAAACGTCCTGGGCGGGGGAGCGGTTGTCGTCGAGTTCGTCGGGGATGAGCGAGGGCAGTGCGGCCATGAGGGCGGCGTTGCCGACACGCACGCGACCGTTTTCGTCACGGAGGGATGTGTCCAGTCCGAGAGCGCCGACGATGCCGGGCGTGGTGACGTACAGGCGCGCGATGGCAGGGTCCTGCAGCAGGAAGCCGTCCAATCGCACATGGCCGTAGCCCTCCGGCTCGTCGGGGGGCTGGAGCATGGAGGTGGCGGCGTGGAGGGCGTCTCCGATATCGAACGTCGTGGCGTTGAGGGCTTCGAGGATTCGCTGCCGGGCGTCGGCGAGCGGGATGCCTGTGGGGTCGGTGCTGTTGGGTGCGGGGGGATGGATGAGGATCTGCCGGAAGGCTCCGATGAGGTGGGACCAGGGGATACTGTCGCCCTGGGGACGGGTCAGGGGGATGTCGTACGCCACGGAGTCGGAGTTCTCCAGCCCGTGACCGTCCCACAAGACGACCCGAGTGACACCTGGTCGTTCCGGTGGAGACACGCAGCCCCGAACGAGACGTGCGTCGGCCTCACCGGCGAGAGGTGGTGCGGTGAAGCGGATCAGCCGGCGTACCAGGACGCGGTGGAGGTCGGTCAGCCCTTCGTCGCCCCACTTTGCAGGCAGTTCGACGTTCACGCCTGGTTGACCCTGTCGGGGCAGCGGTTGCGGGCGACATCGCGGCAGTAGGCCGTGATGACCCCGATCTTCGCCTTCCTGTCGCTGAGCGAGTACTGCCCGTCCGCCGTCTGCCAGTGGAACTGGACGACGATGCGGATGCTGGCGATCTTGCGGGGGAGGACGAATGGATTGGTGCTGGTCTTGACGAGGGCGCCATCGTGGACGAGCCGGTGTGGCTGCTCCTTGTTCTCCGTGGGGCTGCCGGTGCCGCTGATGATCGTCTTGATGACATCAGGGTTGGTGATGTTGTGCCGACCGGAGAAGTGCTTCCAGCCCAGCGCGCCGCTTCCCACGCGAGTCGGCACGACCCTCCCGCTCTTGTCCTTGCTGCTGAACTTCAGCGTGGCCCAGCTCGGACCCAGAGCCGCGAGGGTGCTGTCGGCGGATCGAGGCGGCCGGTGCGGGCTGCAACCGACCCTTGTCGAGCATGTCCTGGTACTGCTCGTTCGACATGATGGTCAGTTTTTCTGGCCCGTCCGCAGCGTGTGCGGGAGTTCCGCAGAGCAGGAGGGCTGTGGTGACGGCGAGTGTGCTGAGACGAAGCAAGGGGAGCCTCTCGGCGGCGGCGACCTGTCGCCGCAGGCTAACTGTATGTAGTCGACCGGGCATGGATTGGTTTGGTATCGGCGCATCCGATTCCCCGAATGGATCCTTCTGCTCACTGCACCCCGGTAGACGCGCACCGAGGACGGCGGTTTGGACAGCCCCCGCGACCGCACCAGCCGCACCACCGGCCGTCCCGCAGTACACCTGCAACGGCACCACCGCCCAGCAGTTCCGCCCCATGCCCACCGACAGCGGCCACGTTTGCCTGGCCAACCGCAACATCCCCGACCAGGTCCTGGATGTCCGCGGCCGCTCGACGACCGACAACGCCCCCGTCCAACTCTGGGCCTACACAGGCGGCACCAGCCAGCAGCGGAAGGCCGTGCCCGAACCCGCCGGCACCCACCACTTCGCGAAACGGCCAAGGCCCGCGTACTCCGCCCCCTTACGTCAGCGAAGGATGCTGGCCGCCCCGCTACCCATAGGGGGAGCGAAAGGCAGCGGACCGCTACTCCCCCCCCCGCCGGATCGCCTGCGCGCCGTCGCCGAGGCCAGGTTCCGCGCCACGAAGGCGCTCGCGCGGAACGGGGCACGGTGGGCAGCCCTCCACCGCGCCCCCCGGCACATCGGCGGATCAGCAAGCCCACCTGTGGGAGCGCAGAAACACCCCGGCGCCGCCGTTCTCGGAGAAGTTGCCCTTGGCACCCCAGGCCGTTCACACCACACGCCCGCCGGTGTAGATCGCGCCGGGGAACGTGGCGACCGGGGCGCCGGTGATGTCGTTGTGGCAAATCGGTTCTGGCTCAAGTTCTGTGGTCCGTGACTGTGGGGCACCGATCAGATCTCGAAGAGGGCTTCCTCTTGTGGCGGGATCGGAGGGTCAAGGACATCGCGGAGGCGGGTGATGCCCTGGCGCCACTTCGACCAGTTCGCAGCTTCGGCCCACAGCTCGGCGAGTTCAGACTGGTTGGAGACCACTTGGTCCAGGGCGTCGACGGCGAGCATTCGAAGGTCTGCAGGCAACTCCGGCAGCGGCTCTGATGGGCCATAGTTCGAACATGCCGGATCGCCGTCAGGATGCTGGGCGACGACCAGGGCCGCTGCGGCCACTGCACGCTCACCGTCGTAGATACCCAGGAAGTCCGCAGGCCCGGCGGCACGCTTGAGCACGCCCCGGATCATGGCTTCGCGTTCTTCCAGTGCTGCCTCGTCCAGGTCACCGGCGAAGTCGGCGGCGGTGTCGTTGTCGAAGGGGCCGATGTCCCAGGTGCCCATATCTCTCCTCGCGTGGCCGTCTGGGGATCCTCGCACTGGCCACCGACAGCGAGGTCAGGAGGCAAGCAGTACCCGCTTGCGCAGAAGTTTGAAGCCAGATCGCCCATACATCTGCCGCTTGATCATTTTCATGCGGTTGACGTGGCCTTCGACGATGCACGAGCTCCAGGGCAGAGTCAGGCCAGCAGTGACGGACCGCAAGGTCCCGTTCGAGGCCGTTGATGCGGTAGGTCATCCGCAGTTGGCGGGCGACCGCCCGCCGTCTGTGCCCTTCGCCGAGCATTCCGTGCACGATGGCGTGTTTCTCGCGGGTTCGATCGGTGAAGCGGTGTCCCGTCAGCCACGGTTCCGAGCCCGAGCACATCGGCGATGAAGAGCTCTACTGTTCCCTGCGCCTGCGGGGATGGCCCCCACTCCAGGTCTACGTCGTAGGTGTCGGCCGTCTGTTCCCCGCGCGTGCGGGGAATGCCACTACTGGTATGTGGTGCTGCTCTGCACTTCACTCTCATGGGTGAAGGCGGGTATGTGATTCGTCAAAGGGCCTCCGAGATGGGTGGGATGGGGTCAGAGGGGTGGTGGCGGCGTCGGCGACCGCAGGGCAGATCCCCACGGGTCGGTAAGATCAGCGCCTTCCATGGGGGTGCGATGCGAACATCAGGGCGGGGCGGCGAGGGGCAGAAGTACGCGCTGACCTCGGACGAGGACGACAGCGACTTCTGGGGCTTCGCTCAGGAAGCGGAGGGGTTGTTCACACCGCTGCCGGATGACGAAGGAGCGCGCCGAGTGCACCTTGCGGGTTGCCTCCCGCAGGGTGGCCTACTGAGGTGCGTTGACAATGTCGGCAGTCTTCGTGCAGTGGCGGGGAACGCCTGCTTCGAGCTCCTAGACCGTGACGGTGCCACGATGGGGTCCTATTTCGTCAACGAGGTCACCGTCATCGACGTCAAGCCCTCCGCCAGTGGTGCCGGCCTCGTCGACCTCACGGTGACGCTCTGGTGCGAGAACGCCCTGCCCGGAGCGGAACGATCGTGGGAGCTGGTCCGCACCGGTCACCTGAACCACACCGGAATGTGGCACGAACTCGTACCCGAGGACCGACACGCGTGGTTGTCGGTGGCCCTGTGGTCCCGGGAGTACCAACGCCATGGGAAGCCCGATGCGCCCGCCGGCCAGGTGTTCACCTTGGATGGCCGACACATCGTTGACCGGGACACCTTCTACTGCGCGATCGGTGAGGCCATCAACGGACCCGGCGGATACTTCGGCTGGAACCTGGACGCTCTGGACGACTGCCTGAGAGGCGGCTGGGGCGCGACCGCTCCGTTCACCTTGTACTGGGACTTCTCTGCCGAGACTCGGACGCGGTTGGCGGAGCGAGTGCCCGCCGGTGATCGCGAGCTTGTGCTGTTCGACCTCCTCCTGGAGATCTTCGAGGAACGGGGTGTGAGCGTCATCCTTCGGTGACAGCTCGTTGCTTCGAGGCATCGGTCTAGGGAAGGTCATCCGGACTCTTGCGGACGGCGGCGTGTGCGGATGCCGAGGGGACAGCTGGTCGCTGGGCTCGGCGTTGGGTCTCGTCGCGCTTCGCGCGGAGGAGGGTGAGGGCGAGGTCGATGCCCTCGATCTCACCGATTCAGCCATCGGTCCCGGCTTGGGTCCTGCGTTGCAGAAGGTCGGCTTCGAGCTCGGAGAGCCGGGCGGGCATCTTGGGATTGGCGTGGAGCATCGGGCAGCGGATGCAAACGTGTGCGTGCTGGCAGGGGGGGTGCCGTGGGGGCGTCCGCAGGAGCCGAGCTCGACCTTGCGACGGTCGAAGTGCTCCTCGAGCTCGGTCCACTCCTGCTCGGTGGCGCCCCGGTACTCCTCCGAGTGCCGGAGCTGGCGCCTCTGGTGGAGGTGGGCCTGGTAGTGGCGGATCACGTCCTCGTCGAAGACGGCGAGTGGCCGCGGGTGGTCTGGATGCTGGGGTGACCCAGCAGCGCGGCGCCGATATGGATGGGCAGGCCACTGTTGACCAGCTCGGTGGCGAAGATCCTCCGGAAGTCGTGCGGAGTGAATTTCAGCCCGTGGAACCCGGGGTGGGTCTCGGCCAGATCCTCACAGCGTCGGCTGATTATCTTCTGGATGGTGCCGGGGTTGAAGATCTTCGATCCGATTGCTCCGTTCTGGCGCTGGAAGAGGAACGGCATCGGGGCACTTCAGACCTTGTCGTGCGGGTCGTAGCGGCTGACGAGCGGAATCGGGCTTTCTCGCCGGCCGTGGCGCCGAATGATCGAGGCGATGACATGGAACAGCTCGGCCGACATCGGGATGACGCGCTCGCGGTCCGTCTTGGACGCTTCGATGACGAGCAGGGCGATGACCTCGCCGTTCGCGCGCTGATACTGGCGGATGCTGAGGTGGGTCAGCTCGCACGGCTCCTCATCGCCTGCAGCCTCGACCTCAGCGGCAAGGACGCCATGCTCGTCCTGGCCGACGCCGACCTGGAACGCGCGGCCAACGCGGCCGTATGGGGCAGCATGTTCAATGCCGGCCAGGCTTGCATCTCGGTGGAGCGCCTCTACGTCGAGGCCTGCGTCTACGAGCACTTCCTCGCCCTCCTAGTCAGCAGAGCATCAGCCCTCACGCCAGCCGTCCCCGGCACCGACCCGGTTCAGGCCGCCCACGGTCTCGGTCCCCTTGCCACCGAGGCACAACTCACCATCGTCGAAGCGCACGTCCGTGACGCGGTCGCCCGGGGCGCCAAAATCGAAACCGGCGGCGCAAGGTGCGCTGGCACGGGCACGTTCTACGCCCCGACCGTCCTGACCGGAGTCGACCACTCGATGCTCTGCATGCGAGAGGAGACGTTCGGCCCCTCTTGCCGGTGATGAAAGTGGCTGACGCGGACGAAGCCATACGTCTCGCCAACGACAGCGACCTGGGCCTGTCCGCCTCCGTGTGGACCCGCGACCGTACCCGGGCAGACGCCATCGCCCGCCGCTTGCAAACCGGCGCCGTCAACATCAACGACGTCTTCACCAACCTGTTCACACTGCCCCTGCCCCACACCGGCTGGAAGAACTCCGGCCCCGGTAGCCGGTTCGGCGGCGCCACAGCCCTGCACAAGTACTGCCGGCCCCAAGCGATCACCAGCTCCCGCCTCATCCACCCCCGCCGTGAACTGTTCTGGTACCCGTACCGCCCCCGCACCCACCGCTCCCTCATGCGCGCCCTGCGCCTGATCACCGCCCGCGGTGCCCGTCGTATCAGCACAGGCGAAGGCGACAGGCACCAAGACGCTCTTTGACAGGGGCTTTCGTTCATGGCGTTGCAGCGCCGGGCCGCCTTCCGCGGCTGCGGCGTCCCAACCCTCGCCGCCCGGTGGCCGGCCGGTCGTGGGACACAGCGTCCACGGGGAAGCCGTGTCACCTACGGTCCCGATCCGCAGACCGTTCCGCCACGCCCGTGTCGTCACCCGCTGGATCCTCACCCACCCCGACGCCCTGGCCGAGAGGGACCGGCTCCAGCTCAACTGTCAAACTGCCCTGAACTGGACGCACTCGCCGGGCACGTGCGCTCCTTCGCCCGCATGCTGACCCAGCTGCAAGGCCACCAACTGCCGGCATGGATCGACGCGGCAACCGCCGCGGATCTGCCCAGCCTCCAGCGATTCGCCCGGCACCTGGAGCGCGACCTCGAGGCCATCGCCGCAGGGCTCTCGCAGCCGTGGAACTCCGAAGTCGTCGAAGGCCATGTCAACCGGATCAAGATGCTGAAGCGCCAGATGTTCGGCCGAGCCGGCTTCGAACTCCTCCGCAAGCGCGTGCTGCTCTACTCCTGAGCTTGCCGTTCAGCCTTCGGCGTCCGGCGAAGGTGGTTCGTTCTCGGCGGCGAGGGTGACTTGGGCGGTCCATGACCAAGGTTCCCGGGGCGGATCCCAGCTCACCTCCACGTCGTGTCGTGGAAGTCGCGCGCGAGTTCCGTCACCATCACCGCCGCCGCGGCCCGCGCGTCTTGAGGGTCGGTATTGATCGGCACGACCAGCCGCCCGCAGAGATTTCCGCTTTCGGTGAGGACGCTGGTGCGCCACCCCTCCGGCGTCGCAAACAGGAAAATCCCCTTCGGAACGCCCCAGACGGGCCGCTTCCTCTTCTCCTTCTTGCGTCTCACCATGCCGCCTATCCAACATTGTCCAGTGCGTGGCGATGAGTCTGGGGGGAGGATCAACCGCCGCAGCACGGTTTGGTGCCGGCCTTGCGCGGCAAACTGAAGTCCTAGGACAGAGATCGTCGATGAGCCCAAAGCCCACCGGGAACTCCTCCAGAAACTCACGGCGAGCGGGGTTGGTCTCGGCAGCTGCCATCTCCCCGAGCAGAGTGATCAGCTCCTGCTGCTGATCACTCGACAGCGTGCTGACCACATGCGCGACACCCTCCATCACCTTGACCGCGTCGTCCTGATCCGTCTGCTCGTCTTCGCTGCTGTCGATGAACCACAGGACATCGACCAAAGCTTCGGCCAAGGCACGAGTCAGGGACGGGTACGAGGACGTCACGACGGTCTCCCAGCAGATCAACGGCAGAGTCCGGCCATACCACCACACACCACTGACATCACGATCCGTGAGCCTCCACAGAAAGTGGACCAGAGCCGCCTCTCACCTACGCAGCCAGGGTGGTTCTGCCTGGCTTGCGAACTCGATTTCTCTCGCTGTGCGGAAGAGCTCAGCGGAGTTCATCCCTGGTGGGAAGCGATCGACGACGCGGTGGTGTACGTGCTGCCGGTAGACGACTTCGGCGAGCTTGCGGAAGACGTCCATGTCGAGTTGGTGCTGCGAGGCGAAGCACTTCAGAGCCTTTGCTTTGACGTTCAGGAGTTCTTCGGTGCCCACGAATATCTTGGTGGGCTCGAACCCGATGCTGTAGGGGGAGCGGAAGTAGGTCAGGTTGTTGGCCGCGCGCAGGGCGACCGTCGTGACCTCCTGCGCGGTGACGCGGTGATCGAGGTGCTGGTCGTCGGGGAAGTGCGTGTAGACGACGTCCGGGCGGGTCTCGTCGAAGAGTTTGAAGAGGTCGCTGTTGATCTCGCCGCGATTCTCGACGAACCGGGTGTCGAGGATGTTGGAGAAGCTGTAGTTCTCCACCCCCAGGATGGCGCCGGCGGCCAGGCACTCGTCCCTGCGCTCTGGGGTGCCGTCCGGTCCGGGGGCTCCGGTGGTGAGGCAGTGCACGTGGACTCGGGCGCCTTGGCGCGCGTACTCGTGGATGCGCATCCCCATGGCTATCTCGGCGTCGTCGGGATGTGCCACGACGATGAGGACGGTCGTCATCGGGCCGCTGCTATGCGTGTGTCAGGCGGCTGAGGACGAGGTGGCCGCGCTCGATGAGCACCGGGTTCTGCTTGGAGAGGCCGGTGGCGAGGTAGGAGACGCCGAGCCTCGCGGTGAGGAGGAGCAGTGTTCTCTCCTCGCCGTCCGACAGCGTGCGGCCGTAGCCGGTGAAGTATGCGGCCTTGAGGTCGGGGCGGGGTGCCCATACCGCTCCGCACAGCCATACGAACTCTTCGACGGCGATGCCGTGGGCGGACATCTCGAAGTCGATGACGCCGTAGCCGTGGTGGGGGTCCCACAGCCAGTTGCGGGTGGCGTAGTCGCCGTGCCGGTACACGACGGGCAGGTTCTCGGCGAGCTGCGGCAGCTCGTGGGCAACGTACTGGATCAGAGCACGCTGCTTGTCGTCGAGATGTCCGGCGGTGGTTTCCAGGCAGGCGGCGGCTTCGCGTGCCTGGTCGGCCATGGACGCGCGGATGAGGTCGCGGTCCTGCTGCGGGGCGGGAGTGGAGGCGTCGTGCCAGCGCCTGAGCAGGTTTCCCGCCCGTTCGTGCACCCGCAGCTCCTCCTTCCTGCCGAGGAGCAGCCCGCGTACGACGCGGCCCGGCTGGAGCGAGGTCATGATCGCCTGCAAGCCTGGGTCCGAGGCGAGGAGGCGGGGTGCCTCGTGCGGGGCGAGGGCGCGCGCCGCGTACGCGTAGCCGGCGACCTCCCGCTCGTACTCCTTCTGGCTCGGGCTGAGCTTCACGAAGACCTCGGTCTCGGCCGTGGGTACCCGCCAGACCCGTGAGTCGCCACGGTCCCAGGAGACGTCCTCGGCCGTGCCGCTGTCCCCGTCCGGCAGGTTCTCGGTGATCCATCGGCGCAGGTCGGGCGGGATGGGGGTGTTCCGCGTCATGTGGTGGTTTCTCCGAATCGCGTGCAAGCAGCGGGAGCCCGTAGGCGTGAAGGGTACTGCGGCGCCTGCCTCGGGGGCGTATGGGTCAGAAGTGGTCGGCGAGCCATGGTTCACGGTCGGTGGTGGCGGCCAGGAGCTGGGCGACGGTGCGCGGAGGGGCGGTCACTCCGGCCAGGGTGGCGGCGGCTGTGCTGCGGTACCCGCCGGCGTACCAGACGGCGAACTGCCCCCTGGTCAGGGTGATCTGTCCCGCGCGAGTGCTGGGTTCCAGAACGCCCTTCCCGGCGGTGACCCGGAGCGTGTAACGCTCGGTGGCCTCTCCGCTCTCGGTGACGATTTCGATCGGGAGGGCGAGGTCGACCTCATCGGGCCAGCCGCGCAGCCGTACCGCTTGGCGCAGATCCAGGATGCGGAGCATCCACGGGTGCCAGGACCGCGCGGTCGAAGAACGGCGAGTCGATGGCCGGGATGCCCGCTGCGGCGGCGCTGGTGACGAGCGCGGACCGGGCGTGCAGCATCGCGTCCCACCCCATGGCGCTTCCGGTGGCCGTCGCGTAGTCGGCCGTCCCGAACAGGACCCCGGCGATGCGACCGGCCCGCACGATCGACGCCAGCGCCTCCACGGCGCGCGGGGTCTCGATCAGTGCGTACAGCAGGGGCGTGTAGTCGGGGGTGTCGAGGACACCGGCGACGATCTCGACGTCGCGCGGCGATTCCACCTTGGGGATCAAGACGATCTGCGGCTTCACAGGGAGGGCCGCGAGGGCGGCGAGGTCGTGCACGCCGTCGAGGGTGGTGGGAGAGCTGATCCTGACACCGAGCGTGCTGTCGGTCATGGCGGAGGCGGCGAGGAAGCTGCGGGCGGCGGCCCGGGCGGACGGCTTGGCCGCAGAGGGCACGGAGTCCTCCAGATCCACCAGCGCGACGTCCGCGCCGCACCGGTACGCGGTCGGGAAGCGCTCGGACGCGTGGCCCGGGGTGATGAACCAGACCCCGGCCGGGGCCGTCGCGGCGGTCACCGGTCGGCTCCCCGCGACGCGAGGCTGCGAGCGGCCTCCGGGATCACGTCCTCCTGCCCGGCGATCACCTGACGGCGGCCGAGCTCCTGGAACAGGTCCCAGGGATGGACGCCCTCGCGCGCGGCGGCCTCCAGGACGGGCTTCTTGAACCCGGAGAACACGCCGGCGAGACCGGACGCAAGGCTGGTGGAGTCGATCGACGGCGGCGCGGGCATGAGGGTCTGCCCGGCGAGGTCGGCGGCATCGGCCAGGCGCCGGACGTCGATCCCGGTGGCGTGGCCGTAGCGCTCCAGCACGGGCACGAGGACTTCCAGTTGGGTGTTGCCCGCGCCCGCGCCGAACCCCCGGGCGCATGCGTCGAGGACGCGGGCACCGGCCTGGGCGGCGGCGAGGGAGTTGGCCACGGCCATGCCGAGGTTGTTGTGCCCGTGGAAGATCACGGGCACCTCCACGGCGGAGGCGATGGAGCCGATGCGGGCGGTGACGTCCTCGGGCAGGTAGAAACCGGCGCTGTCCATGATGCCGACGGCCTGGGCCCCGTATCCGACCAGGAGCGCGCTCTGCTCGGCGAGCTGCCCGGGGTCGGCCATGTGGCTCATCATCAGCACGGCCTGTGCTTCGGCGCCGAGCTCCCGGATCACTCCGAGATGGCGCTCGGCGGCGGTGGCCTCGGTGCAGTGCACCGCGATACGGGCCACGTCCGCGCCATGGCGTACGACGGCGTTGCGGAGGTCGGCGGAGGTGCCCCAGGCGGGCGCCATGAGGACGGCCATCTTGCTGTGCGTGAGGGCCTCGCGGGCGGTGGACAGCATCTCGTCATCGCTGATCCTGCTGTGCCCGACCTGGAAGGAGGACGCGCCCAGTCCGTTGCCGTGGCCGATCTCGACGACGGGGACGCGGGCCGCGTCGGCGGCGGTGGCGTAGGCGCGGATCTGATGGCGGTCGAGCTGGTGGCGCACGGCGTGCTGGCCGTCGCGCAGGGTCGGGTCGTGGACGATGAGGCGACCTTGATTGCTGGAGGTCATCGTGCGTTCTCCTTCACTGCCGAGATCCGGGCGAGGGCGTGCTGTTCGGCGGCGTGGATGGCGGCGGCGCTGATCACTTCGAGGTTCCCCGCGTGCACCGGCATGTCGGTGCGGGTGGCGGTGACCTCCACGGCCACGCGGATTGTGTCGTCGGCGACGGTGCACGAGGCCACGTGGAAGCCGGGGACGAAGGACCGCATGGTCTCGGCCGCGGAATCCACGATCGTGCGCACCGCCCCCGGTTCGGCGCCGGGGGCCAGGAGTGTCATCGCGCTGCGAAACCGTGGCGGCGGCGAGGCGGGGCTGATGTTCAGCATGGTCTTGACGGTGTCCGCCTCGGTGAACTGCTGGATCGCGGACTGGGTCGTCTCGATGTACTCGTCGAGGTTGAGGCGGCTGGCCCGGCCGACGCTCTTGGTGGCGGCCGTGGCCACCATCTCCAGGTGGAGGGTCGCGTAGTGCTGGGCGAGGGCGTGAAGGACGGGGATCGAGGTCTGGCCGCCGCACGAGGCGAGGCTGATGTGCTGGTGCGCGGCGGCCTGGTCGCCGTTGACGGCGGGAACGATCAGCGTCCCGGTGTGGGCGGGGGTCAGGTTGATGACGGCCGCTCCGGTGTCGGCGAGCCGGGCCGCGTGCTCGGGGTGGGCGAAGGCGTTGGTGACGTCGAAGACGATGTCGAACGTCTCGTCCGAGTCGGTCAGGGCGGCGATGCTGCCCGCCGCGGTGGCGCAGCCCATGTCGGCGGCCTTGCTCAGGCCGGTGCTGTCGGGGGTGCGGCCGACGACGAGGCCGCAGTGCAGGTGCGGGGAGTTCTGGATGCGCTCGACCAGGTCGAGGGCGAGAAGACCGGTACCGAGGACGGCCGTGTTCAGCACGTGTACTCCACTCATCGGAAGAAGCGGGTAGGACTCAGACGGCGTGCGTACGGATGGCGGGGAGCCGGGTCGACGTGGCCCGGATGTCCATGCCGGCGGTGAGCGGGATGCCGGCGTGCACGGAACCGGCCAGGACGATGTCGCCCGCGCGCAGCGTGGTCTTGAGGACGGGGAGGCGGTACGTCAGCCACATCAGTGCCTTGAACGGGTCGCCGAGGATGTCGCGTCCCTCCCCGGTCGCCACGGCCTTCTCGTTGACGCTCACCGTGATCCGCTCTGCGGAGACATCCCCGACATCGTCGATGGCGACCGGGGTGCCGGTGATGACACGGGCGCACGCGGCGTTGTCGGCGATACTGTCGACCAGCGTGATGTTCCAGTCGGTGAAGCAGGTGTCGAGGACCTCGAACGCGAGGAACACGTCCGCCACGGCGGCGCGGACTGTGCCCAGGTCCGCGGGGGCGTCCAGGTCGCGGCCGATACGGAAGGCGATCTCCGTCTCGATCCGGGGCGCCATGAAGTCCGCGATGCTCAAGCGGCTGCCACTGGGCGAGATCATGTCGTCGAGGACGCATCCGGAGTCGGGCTCGTGGATACCCATCTGCTGCTGCATGGCGAGCGAGGTCAGACCGATCTTGTGGCCGGCGACCCGGCTACCCGCCGAAATCCGACGCACCACGTTGAGCCGCTGAATGCGTTACGCGTCATCGAGGGTCAGGCCCGGGAACCGGCTGGCCAGCGGCGACACGGGGGTACGGGAGCGGCTTGCGTCCGCCAGCTCCTCGGCCAGGGCGGCGAGGGGCGCTCGCTTCTCGCCGTGGGGCACGTGGGAGTTCAGCAGCTTAGCCATCTGTGCTTCTCCTTAGCTGACTGTGGCGGAAGACTGCGGCTGGGGCGTTTCAGAAACTGGGCGTGCCGGCGATGGCCAGCCCGACTACGGCGAACGTGGTGACGACGACGAACGCGAGGACGGCGAGGTGCTGGCGCCAGCCGGGCCAGGGTCGTAACCGGGTCACAGGAGCTGGATGTTGTCCGCGGCCGTCGTCCACTCGATCCCACCCTTGGGACGGATGTGCGCGAGCCGCACGGTGCCGTGGCTGTGGAGTTCGTGCGTCACGGCGACGAGGACGCCCTCACCGCGCGAGGCGATGTCTCGGACGTTCTTGTTCAGGAGCGGGTGCTGTTCGTACCCGTCCGGATCGACCGGGTTCACGTCCCTACCTCCGGCCGGCTCTCGGTGCGGCGCATGAACTTCTCCCAGCCGTCGGCCGCTCGCAGACGCAGGGCCCGGCTCGGGGCACCCGGCTGGGGCTCCGGCGGCGTGTACCTCCGGCCGCTCGCACCGGGGGTTCTCCAGGGCAGTTCGGCGGTCGTCATGCGGTCGCTCCTCTCGTACGGGGCAGCAGCGGGCCGCAGGCCGACGGGGGCACCGCGACCCGCTGCTGCTTTCGGGGGAGCCGCCCGGAGGGTTCTTCAACCTCCGGGGGCGTGTGAACAGTGAACTCTCCTGCACGGAAAGTGAGTACCGTTGGCATGTCGCGAACTCGTTCAAGCCGTTCAAGATCGCCTTCGAGGAGCTGGAAGTGGCGGGGAGCCGGACACCGAACAGCCGGTTGGCGGACGTCATCGACGAGGCCGGGGTGACGTACTACGCGCTGGCCAGGGAGATTCGCATCGTGGCGGCCGAGGCCGGGGCGAAGTTGAGCACCGGGCCGTCCGCGGTCGCGTACTGGGTCGCCGGCGGTACACCATCCGGACAGACGCCGCTCTTCATCGCCGAGGCTCTCACTCGAAGGATGAAGCGGAAGGTGACGGTTGCCGAGATCGGTCTAGGCTGCCCAGCCAGCGGGGAGGCCCTGGGCGCTGATCTGCTGGCCACCGCTGCCGATCTCGGGAGATTCGTGATGCTCCGACGCAGGGATTTCCTGAACTCCGCCTTCGCCGCCGCTGCCGTCGCCCTTCCCCTCGGCTACGACCACGAAGCCGTCGCCGCCACGCTCAAGGCCGCGGAGACCGGCGGCAGCGTCGGCACAGAAGAGGTCGCGACGGTCCGGATGCTCACCGAGACGTTCCGAAGCTCGGACGAGAAGCTGGGCGGCGGCCACGGCCTGACCGCCGTCACCGCGTACCTGACCGACACCGTCACCCCCATGCTCGCGGCACGCTTTCCCTCTGACGCCGTACGCAGGCAGGCGTTCGGGGCGGCGGCCCAGTTGGCGACCCTCGTGGGCTGGAAGCACCACGATCTCGGCCGCGAAGGTGTCGCGCAGCGGTACTACCTGCTGGGGTATCAGCTCGCCTGCGAGGCCGACCCGTACGGGCACGCGGCGTGGATGATGCGGGCCATGACCCATCAGGCGCTCGACCTCGGCCATCCCGACGCCTGCGTGGAGTTGGCCGAGGAGGCCCTGCGCCGGGCGTCGGGGAAAGTCGACCGTCGGACCGAGGCGCTGCTGCTGGTCACCTGCGCCAGGGCGTACGGCACCAGCCGGGAGAGCGAGAAGGCGGCGCGGGCGCTGCTAGCTGCCGAGGACGCGGTATCGGACCTGCGGGAGCCGGTGTTGTCGTTCGCCGCCGCCTCCGGGCCCGTGACGGCCACGGTCGCCTCGCACACGGGCAAGACGCTGACCGCGATGAAGGACTACGCGGCGGCCGAGCGGCACTACCGCGCCGCGTTGACGGACCGCACGCCGGACACCTACCAGCGCGTTCACGGCCTGACCATGGTCAACCTGGGGAGATCGGTGGCCGCCCAGCACCGCCACGAGGAGGCCGTGGGCCTGTGGAGCCGGTCCCTGGACTTCATGGACGGCGTGGTCTCCGACCGCAACAGGCAGGAGATCAAGACGATCTATTCAACGGCGGCCGGATACCGCAAGCGCGGCGTGGCCGGCGCGAGAAGCCTGGAGCAGAAGGCGGCCGAGCTACTGCGGCCCGAGCACGAACGAACAGGAAGTGGACGCCATGAACGTGGGCGTGGTGGTGCTGACGATGGGCGACCGACCCCAGGAACTCCTGGCGCTCCTTGAGTCGGTGGCGCAGCAGGAAGGCGATCGTGCGACAGTCGTCGTACTGGGCCAGGGGGTGAAGCTCCCGCGGCTCCCGGAAGGCGTCTTGGGCGTCGAGCTGCCGGAGAACCTCGGCATCCCCGGCGGCCGGAACGAGGGCGTGCAGGCGCTGCGCGAGCACGGTGGTGTGGACGCCGTCGTGGTCCTGGACGACGACGGGATGCTGCCCCGCACCGACACCCTCCGCCTGGTACGGGAAGCGTTCGCCGAGAACCCGCGCCTGGGCATCGTGAGCTTCCGGATCGTGGACGAGGAAGGCGTCAGCCAGCGCAGGCACGTCCCGCGCCTCGGCGGCGCCGACCCGCACCTGTCCGGCCCGGTCACCACGTTCCCGGGCGGCGCCCACGCCATCCGCATGAGCGTGATCGACCAGGTCGGCGACTTTTCCGCGCAGTTCTTCTACGCCCACGAGGAAACCGACTTCGCCTGGCGCGCGCTCGACGCCGGATGGGAGATCGACTACCGGGCCGACATCCTCCTGCAACATCCGCGCACCGCAGCGTCCCGCCACGCCGTCTACTACCGCAACACCGGCCGCAACCGCGTCTGGCTGGCCAAGCGCCACCTGCCCGCCGTCCTCGTGCCCGTGTACCTCGCGACGTGGGCGGCGTACACGGTGGTGCAGCGGCCCCCGCTGGCCGGGCTCAAAGAGTGGTGGGCCGGATTCTTCGAAGGGGTACGCGTACCGTGCCCGCCGCGGCGTCCCATCCGGTGGCGGACCGTGTGGCGGATGACCCGGCTGGGTCGGCCGCCGGTGATCTGAGACGACGAAACCCCGCTGGTCCGGATCGCTCCGGGGCGGGGCCACGCGAGTCAGGAGTTCATTCTTTGTGCCGACCTTGATATCCATCGGCGTCGTTCCGCTGCTCAGCCGTTCGAACTGCTCGGCTGTGCCCTGCCTGTCCGGCGGCCACGTGAACTCGTCTTCCAGTGGCCATAGCGGGAGCAGCAACGCGTTCCCCGTGAACGGGAACACGTTGTGCTCGGCCGGCACCCGGGAGGAGTAGATCACCGCTGCCGGACCAAGCTCGACGACTTCAAGCCCTACCTGCATGAGCGATGGGACGAAGGGTGCACGAACGCCCGGATCCTCTGGGAAGCTCCATGCACCGCTGCGGCTGTCGACGTCTCTGGCGAGAGATGCAGCAAGATCGAGCCGTTGTGTCATGCCAGGGCGATATCCGTCCGGCTTAACCTGTCCTCGGATTGCCCCGACATGCCGACCAGGCGCTCTCGGAAGTCAGTAACATTCCTGGTCTGCTTGATCACCATCTGCTGCCCAGACTCGGCATCAAACGCTCTTGCCTTACACCGACGAAGCCAACCGTGCTCCCATCCTCATCTGGGCCCGGCGCTGAGTATGGAGTCCGCAGGGTTTGTCAGGCCGGCCTGTGGGCGACGAGCCGGTTCTGCTCGCCGTCGAAGATGCCGACCAGGGACTTGGCCTCCGGTCGGTGTCCGTCGAAGAGGCCCTGCTGGTCGACGTGAACGATCAGGATGTCGTGGCTGTCGATGACCTCAGAGATGCCCCGGGTCTCGATCGTGTCCGACCACGCGTCCAGGTTCCGACCGAACCACTCCGGCAGCCCGCACGCCTCGCTCACCGCGTCCCAGAAGTCGTTGAGTGTCTCGATCAGTCGGCCGCGCAGGTCGACGATCAGCTCGCTGTCCGTCATCGCAGCAGCCTAACCAGCCTCACCACGAGCCAATCACCGGCCCAAGAGCCAGGCTCTGGTCGGTCGTTCACCCAGGCGCTTGCTAACGTACATGCATGCATGTACGAAACCGATGGGACCGGTCAGCCGGGCGGGGCTCGGCCAGTCGTACCCGTTCCGGCCCGACCGAACGCAGCGCGCAGACCCGCGGCGCCCTGCTGGAGTCCGCCGCCCGGGGTTTGTCCCGGTACGGCTATGGCAACCTCGTGCTGGAGCAGGTGGCCAGGGACGCCGGGTACACCCGGGGTGCCCTCTACCACCAGTTCAAGGACAAGCAGGACCTGACCCTGGCCGCGCTCCAGTGGATCCTTGACAGCTGGGAGCAGGAGGTGGGCCGCCTCGTCGGCCAGGAATCGGAGCCCGTCGCGGCGCTGCTGGCCATGGCGCGCGGACACGCCGTCTTCTGCCGACGCGACTTCGCCCGCATGGCGATCGCGCTGCGGCTGGAGTTCACCGGGCAAGACCACCCCGTCGGGCGTGAGGTGGAGCGGAGCTACGACCAGCTGGTCACCCACTGCGTCCAGCTCATCGACGCCGGCCGCGAGGCAGGAACGATTCTTCCCGGCCCTCCGGCCCGAACTCTCGCGCTCGCCTTCGTCGGCGCCCTTGAAGGAACCGTCGTTGCCCTGGAGGGCCAGGCCCCGCATGACGAGCTGCTCGCCGACCGCGCTGTCGCCGGCGTGCTCGGGCTCGCCCCTGCTGCCCCCGACCGGACGCAGGACCACTGATGAGAATCCCGAAGAGCGCGCACACGTCCCGTCACTGGCGCATCCACGAGATCGCCCCGGACTTTCGCGTCGAGGACGTCTGGGTCCTTCCGACGCCCGGCGGCCCCGACGACTCTCCACTGCTGGTGGATTGGTTCGCGAAGGACGACGGCCCGAACCCGTTCTCCGGTGCCGCCCGTGTCCTGTTCGCGATCCGCTGGCACCTCGGGAAGCTGTTCGGCTGGGACAAGGCCGGTTCCGGCATCGGCTCCCGGGTGCCGACGCTGCGTACTCGGTTGCCGGAAGATCTGCGCAAGGGTCCGTACGGGCCGGATCTCCAGTCGGTGCCGTTCACCTCGGTCTACCTGACGGGCACCGAGTGGACTGCCGAGAGCGCCAACAAGACCGTGCATACCGTGATGCACATTGGCTGGGTCCCGGATGACGCCGGCGTCTACCGGGGTCAGATGGCTGTGCTCGTGAAACCGAACGGCCTGCTCGGCAGGATCTACATGGCCGCAATCGTGCCGTTCCGGTACCTGATCGTGTACCCGGCGCTGATGCGCATGATCGGACGGGGGTGGCGGGTCGGCACGCCGACCTGACTGCGGGCACCTCGGCAAGACCAAGACCGTCCCCGCCGGTCGATGAAGACGCCGCTACTCGGACTCGCCCGAGGCAAGTTCCCGAGAAGTTGAGGAGATGAAGGTGGAAGCAGGAAACAACCGTCCCGTCCACGACCGAGAGGGAGTGAACGGGGGTGATCGCGTGCTGACCGTCCGTCAACAGCACAACATTCCCTCGGCGATCCGCGCTCTCAGCCCGACCGACCCCGACTACATCGACGTCTTCACACTCATCACGAATGAAGCCTCACACAGGTCACCGGAGCAGTGGGCGCGCGCGGCGTTCGAAGACGTCGCGGGCATCCAAGGCCAATTCATCTGGCGGGTGCTTCTTGGCCTGCGTCTGAAGCGGCGGGCATCACCGGACCACGTGGCCGGATGGATGATCGCTGACCGCTGCGACGGAGGGATCCGGCTCGAAGCCCACTCCTGGATGCTGACCGGCCACCTCGTCGTCCACGTCGATGACGAGCAGGTGTCGCTGGCCACGATCCTCCGCTACGACCGGCCGATAGCGGCACGCATATGGTCGCCGCTGTCCGCAGTACACCGCCGAGTGGCACCCGACCTGCTGCGCGACGCGCACAAAGTACAGCAGCCGAGGCAACGCCGATGACGCCGTCCGCGAAGTACGACGAGATCGCGCGGACGGCACAGGTCCTCCTCGCTGGGGTGCCTGGACGGCGACGAGAGTGTTGTCCCGGTTCACCTCCCAGCCGATCCGTCCCGAACGGCGCGCCATACCGACGTATTCGCACATCCGCTTGCAGTCCCATTCGGTCTTCGCCAGTACGCCGTCGCTGAAGAGCACGTAGAACAGCTGGCGAAGGGAGACCGCCAGACGGGCCCGGTAGCGGTCGAGAACGACGTCGACCGCGGCCGGCACCTGCAGGGTCTCCCGCTCGGGCCGCCAGGCCGCCGGCTATCGGGCGCAGGGTCGGCGGGGCCTTGTGACGGCTACGTATACGGGATTGTCCGGATTCTGCGCAAGGCGGTGCGGAACCGGCGTCCATCTTCGGTGTCCGGGATTCCCCGCATGCGGTCCGGGTTCATGGAGGCGAAGGCGGCGATCGCGTGGGTGACTTGTCTCGGCCCGTTGCTTCGGTGTGCCGCCTCCAGCCGGTACAGCGCCTTGTAGAGCCTTGCGGACAGGGCCAGACCGCCGCTGAAGACGCGAGCCGCCTCCAGCAGCTAGGCGACCGGGTCCGGCGCTGCGGCGGCGGACCGGAGCCGATAGGCAGCCTGACGGCAGGCCGGTCGGCAATACCGGGAAGCCGCAACGGGCAGCCGTCACCGGCGTGCCGCAGTGCCCACAAGAAACCCCCGAGCCCCGGCCGCCGTGACGGCTACGTGTGAGGGAGGTCCGGCACGCCGCGGAGCACGTGACCCTCCGCAGCAGCGGCTCCGCACGCCGGACGACCGTCAGCCCGCAGGCCGCGCACAGGGTGGGAGGCAGAAGCTCGCCTCGGCCCGCCAGGCTCCACCAGAGCGACTTCGGCGTCCTTCGCTCGGAAACGGGACGGGAGAGGCCGGTGACCGGGTCGGCGCGGCCCTTCTCGTAGCACTGGGTACAGATCAGGAAGACCGAGGCGGTCGCTCGGCGGTCGTGGCGGAGCGCGCCGTTCACGAGGTATGTGGGGCCGGGGGCGAGAGCGGCGGAGCAGAGGGTGCATCTGCGGCGGGGGAGAGTCACGCCGGACTCAACGACCGCACGTGTAGCTGTCACTGGCCTGAACGCTCTTGGTGGCGGACGTGGCGGACGTGGCGGACGTGGCGGTGACAGGTCCGGGAACCCGCACGCAGAGCCGTCGTAGCCGCAGGTGCTTCCCGGCGAGGTGGCAGTGCGAGCGCTGGCTCGCTTCAGTGGCTGCCTCCGTGCTTGGGAAGTGGTCGATCGCGCTTACCACCACGCTGACCACCGGGAGTTATGGCCTTGTGACGGCGGGAGATTGCTGGCGGTCAGCACGGCGGTGAGGATGCGGACGAAGCGTGCGGTGACCTCGTACGACGCCCCTTCCTCGGGCGCTGCAACGCACCCCCGCCCCTGGTGGGGTGGAAGGAAGGCCGGCTGCGCCCAGCCACGACCACGACACCCCCTCGCCGACGTCCCGCCGCGTGAGCAGAGGCGGCCTCAGATCGTCGAGCTGTACCCGCCGGTCGACGACGACGGCTGGTACGCCTCGCAGGTGCGGGACTGGGTCGTGGTCTGCCCGGAGCTGGGCGATCCTGCGGTCCGCCTTTACCTGATCCTGCGGTCACTGGTGATCGACAAGCACGGGCCGGTGCGCAAGCTGACGCTCGCGGAGCTGTGCCACCTGCTGCCACGCAAGGCGGTGCCGGCGGGGGAGCGTGCCGAGCCGTCGAGTATCTCGCGGATCCAGGGCCTGCTCGACCAGCTCACCCGGGTCGGGCTGGTCACCACGCCGGAGGGGCGCAGGCTCACCACGTCCTCGCGGGCGCTGGCGGCCGGGCGGGGTGCGCATGCGTATCAACCTGATGCCGCGCCGGTCGTATGTCGGTCCGCGCCCGGGAGCTGGCCCAGGCCCGCCGCGAGGCCCGGAAGGAAGGGACGGGAGAGGTGCCGGAGGCGGGGTCGGCGGGGACGGGTCAGACCTCCGGCTCGGGGTCGGCGGGTCAGAATTCTGACCCGGATTCGGGGGCTGACCTGCAAGATCGCGAGTCCCCGCTCAGTCATACCGCTCAGACACCGACTCGTCCGTCCGTCCCCTCACGTAGTAGAGGCGACCGGCGGTGGAGAGGAAGGGACGGAGGGACGGACCGACGAGGAGCTGCGGTGAGTGGGGGAGGAGAGCCGACCTCGGGCCGCGGGCGCGGCCATGGAGCCGACGGCGGGCGGCGCGGGTGGGTACGGGCAGGTGCCGGGTGTGCGGGCGGAGATGACGCCCGGCCTCGACATCCTCTACCAAATCGGCACCCAGGTCCCGGTCCTTGCGCTCGGCCGCCGTCCCCTCGCCGACCAGGCTGCCTGCCTCGACGCCCTCATGTCACACACGCCCTGGACTGCCGATACCCTCCTGGCCGCGCTCGCCGCCCCGTTCGAAGGCCCCGTCCGCACCAGCGCCGGCGCGGTCGTCTCAGCCCGCATCAACGCCCTGCCCTCCACCCCATAGCCCGGGGAGATCCGGCACACGCTCGTCGAGGAGGCGGCCCGCCGAGTCATGGCTGAGTGCACCCGGTGCGGCCGCCCGCCCGAGGCCGGCACGGACCTGTGCACCGAGTGCGCAGGCTGCCCGACCTGCCCGACCTGCCCGCGCCGGACCCCCACCGGCGAGTCATGCCGCCACTGCGCCGCAGCCGGCCTCACCGCGGCCACGCTGGCCGCACGGTGCGAAGGCCACGACGGCACCGGCTGCGGAGCGCCGCTGCTCGAGAACGGCCCGCTCGGGCCCCTGTGCGGACCGTGCGAGACCATGGCCCGGACGGAGCGCGACCGGCAGTGGGAGGAAACCGTCCTCGCCGCGAGCGCGGCCGCGGTCGCCGACCACGCCTGTAGAGCAGGCTCTGCGCACAGCCGAAAGCCTGTCCTGGTGGAAAACCGGGGCAGGCCTCGTCATTTGATGGGTCAGCTCCGGCCAGGGCCAGCCGTCAGGCCCCACCCGATGTCACCCTGCGCACCCCATTCAGGGTCGAGCAGCCCCCATCCGGCGTCGCATAGCATCCCCTTCCTGTGCAGTGGCCCCATGATCAGAGGCTGGGCCGACGCTAACCCTGACCGGCCGCGACACGGAACATGTGCACGGGGGTGTTTCAGGATGCGCGGCGGTGAATGCGGTCGGCTCGACGAGCGGTGCTCCAGCGACATGCGTAGGACGTCCCCGCCCGGCCAGACAGACGACGAGAAGGGCCGGACCGAGCCGGAGGGACTGCGCTGGTGGAGGTGGGCAAGGGCAGTGCGCGGGCCCCACGGGCGTCATCAGCGCTGGTGCTCAGATTCGGTCGAGGTCGGCGGCCTTCGCGATCCGACTCCAGCAGCGTGAGCGCCCGCTCGATCTCCTCCTCCGCGAGGTCCACCGCCGGGGCGCAAGCTCGGCGGGGGAGCGGATCTCGTCGCCCCAGTGCAGCCCCTGGATCAGCAGGGCGTCGCCGTGCGGGCGCAGGATGCCGAGACGCTCGCGCTCTGTTGACTGAACTAGTGCCGTCGTTTTCGCAGGTCAGAGGCTCTTCCTGCTAGCTTTCGCGCATGGTTGATCCAAGGGGTCCCGGTCGGGATCTTGCGCTTCTTGTATTGCCCGAGGTCGGACGGTTGGACGAGACCGGCGACTTCTGGGAGCCCTACAGGCTGCTTGACCCTGCGGGTGAGGTCGTGGCGCCGGTCTCGGCGTATTTCGCCGAGCTTCAGGCAGCGAACAGTTCTGGGGCGACGGTCCGTTCGTACGGTATGGATCTGCTGCGGTGGTTTCGCTTCTTATGGGTGCGGGACGTGGCGTGGGATCGGGCGGAGCGGTCGGATGCCCGGGACTTCGCCCGGTGGATGCGGTTGGCCGACAAGCCTGTGCGGGTTCACTGGCGCCGCCGTGGTGAGGCTGCGGCAGCAGCGCTGGCCGCTGGTCGGCCGGAGACAGGGGTGCCGAATCTTGTGACGGGGAAGTCTGCGCCGGGGGCGAAGTATGCGGCGTCGACGCGTGCTCACTGCGAGACGGTGCTGCGCTCGTTCTACGACTTCCACCTCGACACGGGCACGGGGCCGGTCGTCAATCCGTTCCCGTTGGACCGTTCGCGGAGGGTGCAGCGCGCGCACGCGCACCACAATCCGATGGAGGTGTACCAGCGCGAGAAGAGCGGACGGTACCGTCCGGTGGTGCCCCGGCGCATTCCACGGCGGATCCCGGACGGGAAGTTCGACGAGCTGTTCGCCGGTCTGCGGTACCACCGCGACCGTGCGCTGCTGGCGTTCTGGGTGTCGACGGGGGCGCGGGCGGAGGAGCTGCTGACCGGCTGTCAGGCCGGGGCCGACCCCGGGCGTCAGGTGATTGAGGTGCGGCGTAAGGGGACCGGGGAGGTCCAGTTGCTGCCGGCATCGCCGGACGCGTTCGTGTGGCTGCGGCTGTATCAGGAGGAGTTGCGGCGTATGGGGGCGCCGCGCGGTGGTGGGCTGCCGCTGTGGTGGACATTGCGGCGGCCGTGGCGGCCGTTGAACTACCCGGCGGCGCGGGCGATGTGTTTCAGCGCGCCAATGCGGTGCTCGGATCGAACTGGTCGCTGCACGATCTGCGGCACACCGCGGCGTACCGGATGGCCCGCGATCCGCAGCTGCCGCTGACCGATGTCCAGTGGGTGCTGGGGCACCGGCGGATCACCACGACGCAGATCTACCTGGCCCCCGACACGGCCGAGGTCACCGAGCATGTCCTGGCCCATCATGCCCGGCGGGGCCAGGCGCGGCCCGCGGGGCCGGTGCCGCGGGAGGGCTACCACCCGGCCAGTCTCGCGGTGATGTTCGGCGGATCGCGGTGAGCCGCGAGACCCACCCTGTTCCGGCCGCGCGGCGTGCGGTGGTCGTTCCCGTCGCGCCTAAGGCCGTCGGGCGCAGCGAGGCCGTGGTGCAGTTGCGGGAACGCTTTCCGCCACGGCCTGCGCCGGTCGACTGGCCTGCGACGCGCTGGGCCCGCGAGGAGATCTGTCGCGGCATCCCTGGCATGGTGCAGGGCCGCGTGAGCGTGCGAGAGGTGGTCCGCGGCGCCGACCGCCTGCTGGCGTGGCTGGAGCAGTGGCCGGGCGAGACCTGGCAGGCCCGGTGGCTGGCCAGCGGTGCCCAGGACTGCCCCGCCGATCGGTGGCGAGCCGGTCGGCTGCCGCCGTTCTTCGCGGGGCTCACGCCACGTCAGACGGCCGACCTCTCCTACGGGCTGAGGGCGTTGATCTGCGCCGATGTCCTGCGTCCAGATGTCCGCTGGATGGTGACGCGCAAGTGGCCGAACCTGCTCGACGGGCTGCACGGGCGCGACCCGGAGGGCATCACTGAGCTGCGGGCGCGGGCTGCCGCGGCGGGCAGCGAGGTGCGGCCCCAGGGCGTGAACGAGGCGTTGGGAAAGATCGCGGTGATCCTCGCGTGCAAGGGCGGCCTGGTTGCGGACATCACCGTCGGGGACTGCGTCGAGTACAACGAGGCCAAGGATCAGGCGAGCGGGCCGAGCGGCGGCAGCGACAAGAGCCTTTTCTACGTCCTGCTGCACTCCATGGGGGTCTTCCCGCCGGACGCACCCACAACGATCAGGGTGTTCGGACGCGCCCGCGGGCAGCTGAGCGTCGAACAGCTCGTCGACCGCTACGGGCTGGTCTGCCGTCCGGTGCGGGACGTGATCGTCGACTACCTGCGCGAGCGGCAGCCGCGTCTGGACTACACCACCCTCAATCAGCTCTCCTCGATCCTGGCCAAACTCTTCTGGGCCGATCTGGAGGCCCATCATCCTGGCATCGACTCGCTGCGCCTGGACCCGTCCGTGGCTGTGGCGTGGAAGTCGCGGATGCAGACGAAGACCCGCCGGATCCGCCTGCCTGACGGCACTGTCGGCGAGGTGCGCAGCCCGCGACTGGCCGCACCGGAGGACCTGGGCCGGGTGCGTGCCTTCTACCTGGACATCGCCCAGTGGGCGGTCGACGACCCCGCCCGCTGGGCGGCGTGGGCGGTGCCGTGCCCGATCAGCGCGGGCGAGGCGAACTTCGCCAAACAGGTGCGGCGCCGCAAGGCGCGTATGGACCAGCGCACCCGTGAGCGCCTGCCAGTCCTGCCGCAGCTGGCCGCTGCCGTCGCCGCAGAACACCGGCGCGCCGCCGAACTCCTGGAAACCGCGCGGGCCACCGTGCCGGGCACGTCCTTCACCGCCGCCGGCCAGGTGTGGCAGTGCTCCGTGCGCCCCTACGCGCACGGAGTGTGGGCCGACGACCCGCAGCAGGCGCGACGGAATCTGGAGACCGAGGAGAAGGATGCGTTCTGGGCCTGGGCGGCGGTGGAGGTCCTACGGCATACCGGCATCCGGATCGAGGAACTTCTGGAGCTGAGCCACCACGCCATCGTCCAATACCACCTGCCCTCGACCGGGGAAGTGGTACCGCTGCTGCAGATCGTCCCGTCCAAGACGGACGAGGAGCGGCTGCTGCTGGTCACCCCGGAACTCGCCGACGTACTGAGCCACGTGGTGCGCCGGGTCCGCGACGCGACCGGGGCGGTGCCCGTAGTACCGGCCTACGACACCCACGAGAAGGTGTGGCTGCCGCCGATGCCCTGGCTGTTCCAGTACCCGCGCGGCGGGGAACGGCGACGGATGACCCCCGGAAGCATCCGGAGGATCCTCACACGCGCGCTCAGCACCCTCGGCCTGGCCGGCGCCGACGGCACACCTTTGCAGTGGACGCCGCACGACTTCCGCCGGATGTTCGTGACCGACGCCGTAGTGAACGGCCTGCCCCCGCACATTGCGCAGATCATCTGCGGACACAAGGACATCACCACGACGATGGGCTACAAGGCCGTCTACCCCGGCGAAGCGATCGAGGCGCACCGCGCGTTCGTCGCCTGCCGCCGAGCGCTGCGCCCGGGCGAGGAGTACCGCACCCCGTCGGAGGAGGAATGGGAGGAATTCCTTGGCCACTTCGAACGGCGCAAACTCTCCGTGGGCACCTGCGGACGCGCGTTCGGCACCGCGTGCGTCCACGAGCACGCCTGCGTGCGGTGCGCGACCCTGCGCCCCGATCCCGCGCAACGGACGAGGCTGCAGGAGACCCGGGACAACCTCGTGGTGCGCATTGCGGAGGCTGAACGCGAGGGCTGGCTCGGCGAGATCGAGGGCCTGCGCGTCAGCCTGGCCGGCGCCGAGCACAAGCTGAGCCAACTCGACGACCACGAACACCGTCCCGGCCGCACGGTCGATCTGGGCATGCCCGGATTCGGGGACGTCATCGGCCGGTCCGTCAGGGCCGGCACCGGCACCTGACAGCGCGCTCGGCCTTGCACGCACGGGTGGCATGTCGTAGCGGTGGCCGCCGGCTCGGGCAGGCAGGCCAACACCAACGGCTTGGGCACGCCGGCTGTCACGTGGCCGACGTGGCACCTTCGTGTCGGCCAACCTCTGGCCTGGAAAGGAAGATCCGGCGGGCTGGCAGCTCGATTTCCGTGACGACGACGGCGATCTCCTCTCCGGCCTCGAATTCTTCCACTGGGCTCACCGCCGGCGGAACCTTCTAAATCGCGCTGCCAGCTTGGTGTGGCGGGTGCTGAACCGGTCCATCAGCCTGATCGCCGTGTCGTGGCGGAGGTTGCGGGCCCAGTCGTAGGCAGTTTCGCCGTTGACCGCGAGATGTGGATCAGCACCGTATGCCAGGAGGATCGCGGTTAGTGCGCTGTCGCTCGGTTCCCCCGACTGGTTCGCGACATCGACCTCTGTGTCGATGGCGTGCATCAGCAGGGTCATCTGGCAGCAGACTTCATCAGCGTCGGCTCCCTCATCGAGAATGCGCGTGAGCGTGGCGTGGTCGCTGGACTCCACCGCTTGATGAGCGGGCGTCCAGGGGCTCTCCATCTTGAGGGCATCCTCAATCGTCAGGGCATCCACGCAGGGCATTCTGCCCGATGGAACGCGACCTTGATCGGCCGGACAGGTCCTAGTTCAGAGAAGGCCGCGCAGGGCGTACTTCGCGACGGCGACCATGTCGGTGCGGTCGAGGGCGCGACGCAGGAGGACGTACGGCTTGGCTGCGACTGTGGGCTGCTTCGGCACGACAGCCTGGCGCCGGCTGCGGGAGTGGACCGAGGCCGGTGTCTGGCCGCGTCTGCACGCCGTCCTGCCGACCGAACTACACCGCGCTGACCTGCTCGGCCTGGACGACTGCGCCGTGGACGGTTCTCACGTCCGGGCCCTCAAAGGGGGATCACGTCGGCCCCTCGCCCGTTGACCGTGCCCAGCTCCTGCCGCTGCTGGACGCAGTCCCAGCGATTCGGGGTCTACGAGGCCGTCCCCGCCGCAAGCCCCGGCGCCTGGGCCGGTATCCTCGGCTGCCGGGGCAGCGGGGAGATCGGACGCGGAGGTACGGGTGGAGTTCCGGCTGCTCGGGTCCGTCGCGGTCGCGACGTACGGCGGCGACGTCGCCCCGGGGCCGGCGAAGCGGGCCAGCCTGCTGGCCGCGCTGCTGCTGCGCCCCAACACGTCCGTGCACGTGACGGCGCTGATGGACGCGCTGTGGGAGGACGAGCCCCCGACGCACGCCAAAGCGGTGCTCCAGGGGCACGTTCTGGCACCCACAGCCCGCGCCACCACCACGGCGATGTTCCTCGGCGGCCACCGAGGATCCGGCCCCGCAGCGGGTCGTTCCGGCTGGGCCGGTGAAGACGCGGGAGAGCGCGTCGCCCGGCTATCGCCGTGCTCTCGCCGTTCACCGCGCGGTCGCCCCGCCCCGCCAGGAGGACCCGGCCCTGACCGCCGCCGTCGTACGGCAGGAGCAGATCCGCCGCGAGTTCGCCGCCACCGCTTTCCCAGACGTCGAGCAGCACCAGGAGAGCGAGGTGCCGATGTCGCTCGAAGGCGTCCGTGCCCAGCAGCGTCGGACCGCCGAAGCCGGCCGCACCAAACGGATCCGCAACACCGCCAGGAGCAGCCTCAACCACCGTGGCGAGAGCTGAAGTCAGCTCACCCGCAACTCTTGACCATTACTCCTCGTCCTCTGCCGCTGTGTGTTCGATGCCTGCACTGGAGCCGACCGGTTCAACACCGCTGATGAGACTGCAGCCTGCGGGACCGTCCTGTCGCTGCTCTTCTCCGCCGGTAACTGCGAAGTGGGCGCCTAACTCTTCGGTGACGACCAGGGCTGCTCGACGCGGCCCAAAAGTGGACCCAGCCCGGTCGACCGAGCGCGGCCGGGCAGCAAGCACCACGTCCTCGTCGACGGGCAGGGCAACCGCTCGCCGTGTCTTTGACCGGCGGAAACCGCAACGACGTCACCCAGTTGCTGCCCCTGCTCGCCAAGGTCCCGTCCGTCGCCGGCCTGGTCGGCCGGCCCAGGCGACGACCGGACACACTGCTGGCCGACCGCGGCTACGACCACGACAAATACCGCCGTCTCCTCTGGGCCCAGGGCATCAGACCGGTCATCGCCCGCCGCGGCGTCCCCCACGGCTCCGGACTCGGCGTCCACCGCTGGGTCGTCGAACGCACCATCGCCTGGCTCCACGGCTTCCGCCGCCTATGCGTCCGCCGGGAACGACGCGACGACATCCACGAAGCCTTCCTCGGCCTGCCACCTGCCCCATCACCCACCGACACGTCCGACGCCCTTGTTAGGACCTGTTAACGAGTTCGTGCACGGTAGGCGGTGAGACGTCGAGCCTTGGATGATCGATCATGGTCGGGTGGTGGGGAACACGTCTCGTGCAGTGATCATCAGCAACCGTCGGGTCACGGGCATGTCGGCCGAGGTGATTGCTGAGCTCATCGCCGAGGTGGATCCGTTGTGGCATGAGTGTCATCAGCGACAGGCTTGCCGCTCGGCCGCGGAAGCGGGCCGTGGGCGCCGGTGCCCGGCATCGGCTGGTGTTCGTCGACCGGCTCTTGGCAACCCTCGTTCATCTCCGTCACGGCGCCACGCGCGATGCGTTGGCCTGCTGGTTCGGTGTGGACCGTTCCACCATCACCCGCGCCATCGGCGAGGTGCGGCCCCTGTTCGCCGAGCGGGGATGCACCGTCAGTTCCGGCGTGCGGCTGCGTTCCCTGGCCGTGGTTGTCGAGCACCTCGGTGCGGTGGGAAGACCGGCATCATCGACGGCACCGAAATCCGGGTCCGGCGGCCCGCCGCCGGCCGAAAGGACCGAGACCGGTTCATCTCCGGGAAGAACAAGCAGAACGCCGTCAAGTCCATGGTGGTCACGGACGGCGAAGGCCGCGTGTTGTGGTGCAGCCCGGCCGAGCCCGGAAGCTGTGCGGACATCACTCATGCCCGCCAGTTGGGCCTGGTCAAGCTCTTGGCCGACGGACCCGCGGCGGAGATCCTTGCTGATGCCGGCTACCAGGGCCTCGGCGCCGAGACTGGCGGACGCGTGGTGACACCACCGCACCGCAAGTTCAAGAAGGACGCTCCTGACTGGTACGAGGAGATGTACGAGCGACAGCGGTAAGCGCACTCCTCACGCCGCATCCGGGTCGAGCACGGCATCGCCCACCTCAAGAACTGGCGGGCCCTGACCCGCCACCTCGGCCGCCGCGAGCACATGTGCGACACCGTCCAGGCTGTCGCCGGCCTGCTCTCTCATCAGCAGACCGCGGACCTGATCCCGGCATGGCAGATGTGAACACCGAGCCCCGCAGGAATCCTTGACGTCGCGTCGCCTACCGTGCACGAACTCGTATGGGCTGTCCCGTAAACGATCTTCAGAAGGCAAGGCTCGGTTCAGGCACGCAGCTTCCTCGGAGGCTCTGCTCGTGTGCTGCTTCAGCCGCGGGCGGGGAAGTCGGGGTGGTCGGCGTAGGGTGAAGCAAGGTCGCGCAAGTTGTGGCACGGCCAGGGGTCGCGGGCGTGGCGGGCCAGGATGCGCCGCTTGGCCTCGATCTCGCGCAGGACGCGGGCCGGGTCGTGGAGGGCCACGTGCAAGGCAATCGTGGGGTGGAAGCCGGAGAGGTCGACCTGGCAGAAGTCGACCGTGTGCCCGTGGGCAGACCACTCACCACATCCGTCACCGTCGCAGCGTCGGGCCAAGTCGGCCTCCTCATCCAGTCGCGCCTCAAGGAACCTCACCAGCTCTTCAGTCATAGGGGCATTCTCGCGTTGTGCGGGGCGCCATGAAACGATCTTGTGGTGGTAGGTGTGATCACGGCGTCGGAGCCGTCCTGGATAGTTCCGTTCACGGGGCTGAGCCCGCGACAGTTCGGGAAGCTGGTGACGGTGCTGCGACGCGAGGGTGCGGACGCGGTCCGCAAGGGCCGGCCGTGGAGTCTTCCGTTGGCGGACCGGCCCTGCTGGTCGCGGCGTACTGGCGCACGAACCTGACCATGCGGCAGCTCGCTCCGCTGTTCGGGGTCAGGTCGTCATCGACGCTGACACCCGCCTGGTGGTCGTGGTGGGCCGGCCGCTCGCCGGGAACCGCAGCGACGTAAGGCGTGGGAGGAATCCGGTGCCAAGGCCGCCGTTGGAAGAACACTGACGATTGCCGACGGCGGCTATCCCGGCACCGGGTTCGTCGTGCCGCACCGCCGGCGCAAGGGCGAAGAGCTTTCGGACTGGAAGCAGGCGCACAACGCGTCCCACAAGCAGGTCCGTGCTGTGTCGAGCAGGTCTTCGTCCGGATGAAGACCTGGAAGATACTCCGCGATTGCCGCTTCAAGGGCGACGGGGTCCACCACGCCATGCTCGGCATCGCCCGGCATGCACAATCTCACCCTCGCCGGATAGGCGAGCGGAGCGCACCATGGCCGCCCCTGCCCCGGCGACTCAAAGGTCATTCACGGGACAGCCCTTAGAGGTCCTAACAAGGGCGTCGGACGTGTCGGTGGGTGATGGGGCAGGTGGCAGGCCGAGGAAGGCTTCGTGGATGTCGTCGCGTCGTTCCCGGCGGACGCATAGGCGGCGAAGCCGTGGAGCCAGGCGATGGTGCGTTCGACGACCCAGCGGTGGACGCCGAGTCCGGAGCCGTGGGGGACGCCGCGTCGGGCGATGACCGGTCTGATGCCCTGGGCCCAGAGGAGACGGCGGTATTTGTCGTGGTCGTAGCCGCGGTCGGCCAGCAGTGTGTCCGGTCGTCGCCTGGGCCGGCCGACCAGGCCGGCGACGGACGGGACCTTGGCGAGCAGGGGCAGCAACTGGGTGACGTCGTTGCGGTTTCCGCCGGTCAAAGACACGGCGAGCGGTTGCCCTGCCCGTCGACGAGGACGTGGTGCTTGCTGCCCGGCCGCGCTCGGTCGACCGGGCTGGGTCCACTTTTGGGCCCCTGCGGGCGGCCCGGACATGGCTGGAGTCGATCACCGCCCGCGACGCTGAGCAGATTCCCGGCTGCTACCGGCGACGTGATCGACTTCGAGTCCATTCCGTTCGAAGACCGCCTGTGGTGGGACGATGAGGAGCACTGGACGAGGATGGCGGCGGAGTTGCTCTCCTCGTACGTACAGCGGGGTGAGCGGATCGCCGTCATCTGGGGCAACTATCTGATGCCGACCGTGACCATGCCTGCGGATGTTGCGGTCCGACATGCGCGGGACATCCTGGACGCAGGGCCGCACTTCTGGATCCACCCGCTTGGCGGTTCGGTGCTCATCGAATGCCTAATGGATGGACAAGTGACGGTCGTGACGATTCCGTCAAGCTAAGTACAGACCATCGAGAATGCCCCGCCGAGGAATCGGCGGGGCATTCTCGATGGTCTCCAATCGATGTTCGCGGACAAGCGGCAAGATTCTGAATTGTCTGAGCAGGTAAGGCGGAGGCGAATGCGGTCCGAGAATCACGATCGGGAACCTATCTGAGAGATCTCGTGACACTGAGCCTCTTTGATCCTGAATAGCTGCAGGTCAGCAATGTGGGTACGGCTTGGACGATGGTGCCGATGCGGCGGGTGGAGCATCTGGCTCGTCGGAGGATCCGCCAGGACTTCAACTGCGGGAAAGCCCGCTCTCCCGGTGCCCGGAGCCTGGCATGGTCGCGGTTGAACTGCTGGTAGTGCTCGGGCTGTTCGCGGTGGTGGTAGTACGGGGTGCAGACCGTGGCGCCGGCGCCCTGATAGGCACGGCCCGCGAGCACGAGGACCTGCCTGGTCAGGCATGCCTGGACGATGCCGTGGGCCCGGGCCGCGGTCAGATCGTGGGTCCGGCCCGGCGTTGTGCGGGAGAACCACAGCGGTGTGCCGTCAGCGCGGGCGATGACCTGCACGTTCATCCCATGCTTGTGGTGCTTCATCGAGTAGTACGGCGCGTCCGCACGGATCCGGTCGGATGGGATCAGAGTGCCGTCAACGATGACGAAGTCGCCTTCACCGAGACCGGTGAGCGCTTCGTGGAGGTTGGGTGCCCAGCAGGCCAGGACATCCAGCGTCTCGTCCACGTACCGCCAAGCCGTGGCCTGGGATATCCAGAAGCCCGCTCCGAGCTGCGAGAACGTCTCGTTCTTCCGCAGATGGGTGAGAAGCGCCTGCTTGAAGCAGCCGAGCCTGCGCCAACGTGTGTTGCGGGCTCGGCGGTGTTCATGCAGCAGCCAGGAAAAATACTCGACCAGCTCGTACGGGACGTCGAGCATGGCAGGTTACGGAACCACCAGGGCCCCTTCGTCACCGGCGTGTTGAGTGAGATCACCACGCCAACGATCAGGGGCCCTGCCTCGTCACCACACCAGCTGACCAGCCCATTTCGCCCTCCGGCACAGGATGAAAGAGGCTCACTGATCACCCCATAGCCCACTGCGATAACAACAGTCCTGACCCGTGATCGCTCTCGTCGGCGCGGATGGATAGGCACCACAGCGCAGCGGATCGCGGTTCCTCAACTCGGCTCTTCTGGCGCGGCCACAGTGCCGTCGAGCCGTAAGCCGTACTCCGTGAGGGCGCGCAGCCCCGGCGCGGCCTCCGGTTCCCGGTCGGCCAGGTACGGCAGGACGTGCGTGGCGCTGCCGCTGCCCGCGACGGCTCGGCGGCACAACTCGTCGACGTGGCCGTTTTCCGCGAGACGGTTGACCACTTGTGTATCCGAGTAGTCGTCACCCGCCGCCGCTCGGTCCGCCAATTCGGCGAGACGGCCGGTCTTGGCCAGTAGATTGGCGAGCCGCCGGGCGTCGTACTTGTTCAGGCCCGGGGATCCTCCCGGAGCAGCGCTAGCAACCCCACGTCCCTGCTATGTCGTTCCAGTACGATGACCAGCCGCCCCCTGCCGTCGTATTCCCCTGTATCCATGGCATGGTGCCAGAGGGCGATCGCCTCGTCTACGCGGCCGCTCTGCTCCAGGTAATCGGGGACAGGTACGAGCGGGGAGGCAGATCGCCGCAGGCCGCGCGCTCTTCGATCTCGGCGATCCGTCCCTGCTCGGCAAGGGTACGCGCCACCTGATCTTGGGCACGCCAGTTCCCCGCTCCCGCGCGGGCGATCAGTTCGTCCCACCGGCCGGAATCCACGAGCATCGACGCAACGACAGCGTCGAGGTCGTCGTTGTCGCCGTGGTCGCGCTCAAAGGCGAGCGCGACCTCAAGCACCGCCTCTATCATGCCCAGTTCCTTGTACAGGTTCATCTCTGGCCACGGTCCGTATGGCGACGGCTGCCAGGCCGCACACACGGTCTTCGCGTGGGCGACGACCCCCGAGTCCTCAGCGGCGCGTTCCCGCCAGTGACTGGTCAGGGAGCGCTTGGCTGCCTCCGAGCCGTCGACCGCCATGACATCCAACTCGTCGAGGCGGCTCGCCGCGACGAGCAGTCCACCAGCAGTTGCTCGCAGGTGAAGTCGTCGGGGTTCTCGGCCGACCAGGCCCGCAGAACTCGGCTGTAGACAGGTCTTTGTTCTTGCCGGCCGTGTTTGCCCGGGGGTTGGCGCCGCGTGGTCCCCGTTCGGTCACGACCGTGAACGGTCTTCCTGTTACCGGTAGTTCAACCGAGAGTGCATTTACGTCGAAGTGTCCGGTGATGGCGCTTTTGCTGGGTTGAGGTTTTGGCGATTCCTGTGTCGAGGCAGGTGCTCTACTCGCCGTAAATGTGCACCGTCATCCAGGCCGTTTGCCACGCTGTCGGCCTGCGGCTATCCAGGATGGAAGGGGTTATTGGGTTCTTGGTGTGATGTGGTGGTGTGGGTGACGGCGGCGATGGCGTTGTGGCTGTGGATGCTTTCGAGGTTTTTTGCGGTGATGTGGTGGGTGAGGTTTCGGTCGCGGCAGGCGAGGCTGATGTTTCGGATGACGTCTTCTACGAAGAGGGGGCGGTCGTAGGCGTCCATGGTGACGATGCGTTCGTCGGGGCGTTTGATGAGGGGGATGACGGGGGCTGAGCCGGCGTTTCGCAGGAGTTGGATGATGGTGTGGACGGGGAGGGGGTAGGGGGTGTCTGGGGTTCCGGTGATGCGGAGAGCGACGTGGCTGCGTTGGTTGTGGGCGCCGTAGTCGGAGATGGTTTTCGAGCACGGGCACAGGGTGGTGACGTGTGTGGTTACCGATGTGGAGACGGTGCAGTGGTCGCGTGTGATGCGGCCGGCGATGGTGATGTCGTGGGTTTGCCAGGACGTCATCTTGCTGGCGGGGGCGGTGACGGCGGTAGCCAGGGGCAGGGTGAGGGTAAGGGTGAGGCTCGGTGCGTCCAGGAGGGTGAGTCCGCGTTTGAGGGTACGGGGCAGTTCCTGGGGGGTGAGGGTGTTGATCTCGTCGTGGACGAGGGCGACCATGCGGCTCATGTGGGTGCCGCGCCTGTCGGCCTGAAGGCCGACAGTGACGGTGATGTCGGCGATGGCCTGCTGGCGGATGTAACCGTCGTCGAAGAGGAGAGGGTAGCGAAGGTCGCTGATTCCGACTTCATCGATGGGGATTCCGCGGTCGTCGCGTTCGTTCTGGACGTCGTGCACGGGTTCTATTCGCCTCGGTAGGTGCATCCGGAGGTGCATGTTTCACGGACAGTGATGGCGGAGAGGCCGGGCAGGGTGAGGGCGAGGCGGTCCCAGATCCAGCGGGCGAGGTTCTCGCTGGTCGGGTTTTCGAGCCCGTCGATGTCGTTGAGGTAGTAGTGGTCGAGTTGTGTGTCGATGGGCTTGAATGCGCGCTTGATGTCGCCGAAGTCCATGACCCAGCCGGTGTCAGGGTCGATGGGGGCCTCGACGTGGACGGTGATTTTGTAGGAGTGGCCGTGCAGGCGGGCGCACTTGTGGCCTTCGGGTACGCGGGGGAGTCGGTGCGCAGCCTCGAAGGTGAATTCTCGGTAGATTTCCATTACTGAATCCCCAGGTATTTATGTGTTTGAAGGGAAAGTGTCCAGCGGGGGTTTTTCATGCAGTACTCGACTGCTGCCCGTGTGTGGGCTTCCCGGTGGGGGTCGTCGAGGGGCTGCAGTCTGAAGGTGCGAAATTCGAGGTCTTCGAACTGGTCGGGGTCACCGCCGGGCTGGGGGTAGACGAGTTTGAGTTCGTCACCCTGCATGAGGACGAGTTCGGAGCCGATTTTGGGGCTGACGCAGAGCCAGTCGATACCACGGGGGGCAGGGCGGGTTCCGTTGGTCTCGACCGCGATCTCGAAGCCGCGGTCGTGGAGGGCGTCGACGGCGTCCTCGTCGAGCTGCAGGAGGGGTTCTCCTCCTGTGCACACCACGAACCTGTGACCGCGGTCGGTGGAGGGCCAGGCGGCCTCGACGGCGTCGGCGAGGGCACTGGCGGTGGCGAACCGGCCGCCTCCCTCACCGTCGGTGCCGACGAAGTCGGTGTCGCAGAACTGGCAGACAGCCCGGGAACGGTCGCTTTCACGGCCGGTCCACAGATTGCACAGGGAGAAGCGGCAAAAGACAGCAGGGCGGCCGGCATGGGTTCCCTCGCCCTGGAGGGTGTAGAAGATCTCCTTGATCAGATAGGTCATGCTCAGGCGCTCTGGTACTGGATCGGGTCGGTCGCACCGGCCTCGGCGAAACCCTTCAGCCGCAGCAGGCAGGTGTCGCAGCGACCGCAGGCACGGCCCTGCTCGTCGGGGTCGTAGCAGGAGGAAGTCAGCGAGTAATCGACACCCAGACGCAGCCCTTCACGGACGATGCCTGCCTTGGACAGCGCGATCAGAGGGGAGTGGAGTGTGATCCGGGAGGTCCCTTCCACTCCGGCACGCGTGGCGAGGTTGGCCATGGTGGCAAAAGCGTCCATGTACTCGGGACGGCAGTCGGGGTAACCGCTGTAGTCGACAGCGGTGACACCGGTGAAGATGTCACTCGCACCCACCGTCTCAGCGAAGGCGAGCGCAAAGGACAGGAAGATCGTGTTCCGGGCCGGGACGTAGGTGATCGGCACACCACTGTCCTGGTTGTCCGCAAGCGTCTCGTACTTGGGCACCTCGATGTCCGCAGTCAGCGCGGAGCCGCCGAAGACCCGCAGATCGATGTCGGCAATCACATGCCGGGCCACCCCCTGCGCCTCGGCCACGCGCCGAGCTGCTTCCAACTCGACGCTGTGACGCTGACCGTAGCGGAAGCTGAGCGCATAAGGGGTGAACCCCTGCTCCCTGGCGATGGCCAGCACCGTCGTCGAGTCCAGGCCGCCGCTCAGCAGAACGATCGCGGGACGGTCCATAACGTCACTCCCTTGTCAAAGGTCCGGTTGCCTGCCCTGAGGCATGCGAAGCCTACCCCCCTAACCAGCCGCTACAGTAATCACAACTAGAGGCGAGTTACTGAAGGCGGGGTTCGAACCGGAGTGAACGAGTTGCCCATCGTGGTCACGTGCACGGACCGGAAGACCCATCCGCCCGACCCACTCCTGCAAGCACGCAACCTGCCCGACAGCGACACCGCCGCCCGTGTAAAACACTGGACCGACTGCCTGTCCGCAGCCCAAGGGCCCCGCCGGCCACTGGCAGATCTCTACCAGGGAGACCAGTGGCACCGGGCACAAGCCCTCGCCGGCGCAGCCGCCCGGGCAGGATTCATCCCACGGCTCCACGTAGCCTCCGCCGGCCTGGGACTGTCTCCAGTCTCCCGCCCCGCCCCCTCCTATTCGGCGACCTTCTCGCCGCGGCACTGCGATTCCGTGGCTTCCTCCAGCACAGGAACCGCCGACTGGTGGGATCATCTGCAGCACCGGCAAGGAACCACGGACCTCTCCCGCATCGCCGCACAGCACGGCGGCAGGATCCTGCTGGTCCTGTCGGAAACCTACGCCCAGGCTATGCACCGCGAACTCGCCGCTCTGACAACAGGCGGATACGACAGCGTCCTCATCGGCGGCGCCCGCGACATCGACGGGATCACCCGCATCCCGGCCAACAGCGGCCTGCGCCGCGCCCTAGGCGGCACGCTGACCAGCCTCAACACCCGAACCGCCGCCGCCTGGCTCGAAAACTGCACGCCCGGAACCCTTTTCACCCCCTCAGCCATGAACCGGTGGAACACCTGGGTGGAACAGACAGCGGTTCCGGAGACCTACGCCCGGACACCGATGACCGACGGCGAAGTGGTCGCCTTCATCAGAGAACAGTGCGCATCTGTCCACCCAGCCCCCTCCCGCACCCGCCTACTGCGCATGCTCCGGGCGGACGGCAAAGCATGCGAGCAGAAGCGTTTCGCAGACCTCTACACCAAGACAATGGAATGCAGATGACCTCCATCGTGCTCAAACGCCGGGCTCTGCGGATCGAGCAGCACCCCACGATCCCGCTGTATGTGTTCACCCTCGCGGCAGAAGAGGTGCACCAGGTCGCCGACGTCGCGCGGATCTCCCGGGACGAGGCAGGCAAGCTCATCGGCTACCAGCGTCCGGAGAAGAAGCAGCACGTCAAACAAATCCTCGAATACCTGGACGGTGACGAGGTCCTCTTTCCCAACGGGCTGATCCTGGCACTGCCCGCCAGCGTCCGGTTCAAGTCAAGCCCCGGCCCCGGCAGCAGCGACGGCCTGTGCACCTCCGGCACACTCGAGATCCCCCTGCCCGACTCTCCCGATGCCCCCCGGCCTGCCTGGATCGTCGACGGGCAGCAGCGCAGCCTGGCCCTGGCCAGGACCCGTAACACCCGGTTGGCCGTCACCATCGCCGGATTCGTCACCGAAGACCTCGAAACCCAGCGGGACCAGTTCCTGAGGGTCAACACCGTCTCCCCCCTGCCGACCAACCTGGTTACCGAACTCCTGCCGGAGGTCGGCACTCAACTGCCGACCAAACTGTCCGCCCGTAAACTCCCCTCCGTCCTGGTCGAGGCCCTCAACCACGACAAGGACTCGCCTTTCCGGGGACTGGTACGACGCCCCTCCACCACGGCGGAACAAAAAGCCGACACGGTCGTCACCGACAACAGCCTGACCACTGCCATCCAGGAATCTCTCAACTCTCCCTCAGGCGTCTTCTTCCCCTACAAGAACCTTTCCAGCGGAACCGTCGACACCGCAAGCATCCGACAGATTCTCATCATCTACTGGACAGCTGTGCGTGACACCTTCCCCGACGCCTGGGGCCTGCCGGCCACCCGCAGCAGACTCATGCACGGCGTCGGGATCCGCTCCATGGGGCGCCTCATGGACCGCGTGATGATGGCGATAGACCCCGCCTCCCCCCACGCACTCGACCAGGCGAAAGCCGAACTGGCCTTCATCGCCCCGCACTGCCACTGGACACACGGCCGCTGGCCCGACCTGAACACCCCCTGGAACGAACTGCAGAACAACCCCCGTCACATCAGCACCCTGTCGAACTACCTTCTTCGCACCTATGTCCAGGAAAAGGCAAAGCCGCGTGAAATTCTACTTCCCTGACAGCCAGGATCAGGTGAGCCCCACCTACGACTTCATCAACGATGAATACCTGCCTCACCGGGTGCGCCAGCGGGACGACGTATACGCCCACCAGATCGTCACCCCCGTCCCTTATGATGGAATACTCGTCAGCAAGGCAGTGGTCGATGGTTCAATGAAAGGCGCCGGGAAATACTCGGCACCTCAGCGGGAACGCCTCTACCGCCTCGGTGTGAGGAAATTCCTCCGCCTTCCGCGAGAATGCTCCACCATCGGAGACTGCGGTGCCTTCAACTATATTGAAGAAGAACGACCCCCTTACAAAGTCCCCGAGGTCATCGATTTTTACGAGCAGTGTGGATTCGATGCCGGAATCAGCATAGACCATATCATCTTCGGATACATTCCCGAAGAATCCGACGAGCATCCGGAACCCGCATGGAAGAAGCGCCAGGAAATCTCCCTGGAACTCGCCGAAGAATTCATTAAATCCGTCAAAAGCTCAGGAACGCCGTTCGAACCCGTCGGCGCTGCGCAAGGATGGGGACCGGCCAGTTATGCCCACAGCGTCCAGGAACTGCAGAAAATGGGCTACCAGCGCATCGCTCTAGGCGGCATGGTCCCCCTCAAGTCACACGAGATCCTCGCCTGCCTCCGCGCCATCGACCCCATCCGCAACCTCCACACCCAGTTCCACCTCCTCGGCATCAACCGCGTCGATAGCATGGAACAGTTCGCCCGCCACGGCGTGACCAGCTTCGACAGCACCTCGGTTTTCCGCCAGGCATTCATGGACGACCGCCACAACTACCACACAGCAACCGACACCTACACCGCCATCCGCGTACCCCAGGTCGACGGAAACCCCGCCCTCAAACGCCTCATCCTCTCAGGAACCGTATCCCAGGCCGAAGCCATCACGGCAGAACGCAACTGCCTGCGCGCCCTCCGCGAATACGACCGCGAAGAAATCCCCATCGAAGAAGTCGTAGCAGCCCTCGAAGAATACGAAGCCCTCGTACTCGGGCCAAAAAAGAAGAGCTACATCCCCCACTACCGGCGCACACTCGCTGACGCACCATGGAAGAAATGTCCATGCGTGCTGTGCGAAAAGCATAAAATTGAGATCGCCGTATTCAGGGGAACCGAGCGAAATAAGCGTCGAGGATTCCATAATCTCACCGTCCTCGAAACGAAAATGCGCTCCCTCGCCTTCGGCTAAAATAGACCGCCACTCTTATAAAACATGTCAGGAAACCTCATGGCCGACCGATACGAACTCAGGCTGCCGGCACTCGAAGTCCACCAGGGCGACAAGAAGATCTACTGCTTCGCCGTAGACGGCAAGAAGATCCACAGCTTCGCCGCCGTCTCCCGCGTCCGACGCGACGACACCAGCAACCTCCAGGGCTACCAGCGCCCCGAAGTCCTCAGCCACATCCGAGGCATCCGCCGCTACCTCGAGTCCGAGGGCGCCATGCTCCCCAACGCCCTGGTACTGGCCTTCGACGAAAACGTCCGCTTCGAGAGCGCCACCCGCTCAAGCGTCGGCTACTCCGTCCCGGGCGAACTGATCATCCCGGTCGACGAATCCCTCCCCGACACCGAAAAGCCCGCCCTCATCGTCGACGGACAGCAGCGCAGCGCCGCCATCCGCGACGCAGACCTGGCCGAGTTCCCCGTCGCCGCCGTCGGCTTCATCGCCGACAATCAGGAAGACCAGCGCTCCCAGTTCATCCTGGTCAACTCCACCAAGCCGCTGCCCAAGGGCCTCATCCACGAACTCCTCCCGGAAACCAGCGGCCACCTCCCGCCCGCCTACGTCCGCAAGCGCCTCCCCGCCCAGTTGATGACCCGCCTCAACACCGACGGCGACGGCCCGTTCTTCGGCCGCATTGACAGCCCCACCTCACCCGACGGCAACATCAAGGACACCAGCATCCTGCGCATGCTGGAACACAGCCTCTTCGAAGGCGCCCTCTACCAGTACCGCAACCCCGAAGACGGCACCGGCGACGTCGACCGCATGCTCAAGCACCTGCGGTCCTTCTGGACCATCGTCAAGGAAACCTACAGCGACGCCTGGAAACTCGCGCCCCGCCAGTCCCGTCTCACCCACGGCGTCGGCATCCAGGCACTCGGCTTCGTCATGGACACCCTCACCGACGACATGCCCGCCGAAGAGGTCGACTGCGAAGAAGTCCGCAACGCCATCCTCGGCCTCATGCCCATCACCGCCTGGACCTCCGGCATGTGGCGCTTCCCCGACGGAGAACAGCGCCGCTGGAACGGCCTGCAGAACACCCCCAACGACGTCCGCCTCCTCACCAACCTCCTCGTCCGCGCCGTCCGGGGCTGACCTCTACGTACCACGCTCCTTCCCGGGGGAAGGCCCCCGGGCCTCAGGGGGCCTTCCGTACCGGACAGCCCCCGCTAAGGAAGCTCCGGCAGGGTGCCGAACGGCGCCCTGCGTACCCTGAGTCTCCTGCCGGCAGCACCTACCCTGCGACGGGCGAAGGGCCGCTGGCGGTCCTTCGGTCGGGCTTCATACGCAGCAGGCACGGCAACGCGGGCGCAGGGACCCGCCGGTGGGCGGCAGACCTGATGGCAGGTGCGGGAGCAATGCACTGTGCTCAAAACCTGCCTGCCCCCGCGGCAACATCCGAGGTGAGGATCCCCTGCCGTTGGCAGTTCAGCCGTACTACAGACAAGGACCGTCACCCGCCTCGGGCAGGAAGCCGCCTCCAGCCAGAACCCTGGTGAACCCGAAAGCCCGGACGGTGCACCCGCCGACAGCCAAACCAGGGCCCTGCGCCACGTCCACGAGATGCCGCCGCACCCTCCTTCCAGAATTGACGCGCTCATGTCATAGATGCGTCGAGCTGTCGCGCACCCGTTCGGCAATGACTGCTTACGTGTGGCGCGACGAGTTGACCGCGCTGACTGCATACAGTATGAACACACACAGTCATGATCCCTGGTGGCTCGCCCCAAGCGGTGTGCGCTCCAACTGTGCGATGTGACGAACTGGCGAAACGTCATCGAGGGGAATGGGGACGCGGAAGGGGAGCGATTCCCTGGCGGCGCAGCGGGGTTCGTACGCGATTGCTGCCGCGGGACTGCGCTGCAGCGGGCGTTGTCACAGGTGCCGTCTACGCTGCCGGTAGCTAGATGTGAACGCCTTGCGAAGGAAGAGCAATGTCAGGGCTGAGGGTGGGGGATTTTGTTCGTTTTTCTGGCTCCCCGGGGGTGGGGCGCGTCTCGACGGTCGAGGACACGACCGTCCAGGTCGACTTCTTTGAGTCGGTAGCAGAACCTGTCGCGCACACACAGCGCATCGCCGCACACCGGTGCACGCCGGTGGTCCTCGCGGAAGAGACCCGCGTCTACCGGCGTGACCCCAGCACGGGCGTGTGGCTCGTAGGGCGAGTTCGTGGCAACGGGCCGGGCGTGTACTACGTCCAGTTCCCCAACCACCCCGATGTGCACCTGCCGGTACGCGCATCGGAACTGTACGTCCGCCAGGACGGTCCAGTGAAAAACCCTGTGGCCACCCTGGGAGCCGGCGGGAACGAGTCCGGCTACTACCACGATGCTCGCCTGCCGATGCTGCACAGCCTCATCGCCCAGCGGGGCGCAAGCGCGAGCATCTCCAGCCTGCTGTCCTCGGCGGTAGAGATCTACCCACACCAGGTACAGGCGTCCCTGACTATCCTGTCTGACCCTGTCCAGCGCTATCTGCTCGCCGACGAGGTAGGACTCGGCAAGACCGTCCAAGCCGGCTACGTCATCCGCCAGACCCTCATCGACAACCCGCAGGCACGCGTCGTCGTCCTCGCGCCGCCGCCCCTGGTGAGGCAATGGCGCAGCGAAATGCTCGAGAAGTTCTTCATCGACGACTTCCCCGAAGCCCACATCACCTTCACTTCCCACGACGCTCCCCATAAATGGTCCGCTTACACCCACGCCGACCTGCTCGTCGTGGACGAAGCGCACCTCCTCGTCCACGACATCGACGACCCCATGCAGGCCCCCTACCGCGAACTGTCCACGGTCGCCCACACCGCCACTCGCCTGCTGCTGCTGTCCGCTACCCCGGTCACCTCCCACTACACCACCCACCTCGGACTGCTCCACCTCCTGGACAAGAACCTCTACCGGTGGGAGGACCGCGCCAGCTTCGAGGAGCGCTACCGAAAGCGGGCAGAACTCGCAGACGGCGTCTTCCAGCTTGACGCCTACTTTCCCAATCTGTTGCCCGGCAGCATGAACACCCTGCGCGGACTGCTGCCGCGCGATGAGCACTTCGAGAACCTGGCCGCCGGCGTCCTGGCACTGCTTACCGACGAAGACGAACTCGCAGACGAAGACCAGGCGGGCGAACTCGAACTACGCGTCGAAACACTCAGGGCTCACCTCAGCGAGACCTACCGCCTGCACCGCCGGGTCATCCGGCACCGCCGTGCCTCAGTGCTCCGCGACGACGAAGAGACCGAACTCGTCCCCTACGAGGTAAGAGGACGTGTTAGGCCCCGCCTGCTCGCAGTGGACAGCGAAGAACACCACCTGGGCCAGGACCTGCTCTTGCAGTGGCGCACGCTCATTGCCGACCACCTGCTGGACACCGAAGCAGACCCGGCCCAGTACACCGCCTACGCCATGGCTCTGGCCGTTCTTGTCTCCCGCGCCGGAGGCCTGGCGCAAGACCTGCTGTCCGCACTGCGCTGGCGCACTCACCACGACCAGGAGGCTGCCGACAAAGCCGGGCTCACTCAGCGCGAGCAAAATCTCCTCAGCGCCCCCCCGGTCCTTTCCCACGAGCACGCCCTGGGGGAGACCTACAGCAACCGCTGTGCCGAGCAGCCCCCCGACCAAGCCCCCCAGGCTCTGGCCCAGGCACTGCTGCCGCAGTTGCGCCCGGCAACCAGGGCAGTGATTTTCTGCGGCCCGGGAACTGCAGCTGCTGAGGTAGCCAAAGCGCTGAACCTTCAGGCACCCGCCGCTGTGGTGGGTCTACACACCACAGCAGTGGGACCGGATGCCTGCGAGCAGGCCGTGCGCAGTTGGCGTACCGCACCGGACGCTGCGCGCTGTCAGGTGCTCGTCACCGACGTTTCGGCTGAGGATGGGCTGAACCTGCAGATCGCCGACACCGTGGTGCACGTCCGGCTGCCCTGGTCGCCCAACCGTCTGGAGCAGCGCATCGGGCGAGTCGACCGCTACCGCGGAGTGGAATCGCTGCGCCAAAACCAGCCCGCCCGTCAGTTCCGTATCGGGGATAGGGAAGGAAACGAGGCGTACTGCGGAGCCTGGGCCGCCCTCCTTCATGACGGATACAGCCTGTTCACCGACTCGGTCTCCACGCTGCAGGACACGATCGACGAAGGCGTGAGCAGAGTGTGGCAGGCGGCATTGGTCGACGGCCCCGCTGGACTGACCTCCCTTGCCCCCATCGTGCAGGAGGAACTGCGCCGGGCCAAACGGGACATCGACACCATGGACATGCTGGAGTCCATCCACGCGACCTCCGAACATGCCCGCCAGACCACCGCCGCCCTCGACCGCCTGGAACAAGACTGGCGTTCCCTCCAATCAAGCCTGGTGCGCTACGCCGACGACAGCAACGGCGGCCTGCGCTTCCGCCACGCCTTGCACACCACGGCCGGCCACCAGCGTGACCAGTTCGATGTCGGTTCATCCAAACCGCTGATCGACCCGCGCCGCTATAAGGCAGCAGCCGAGCGCATCCACCCCCACATGTCCCAGGGCGTTTTCAACCGGTCTACTGCCCTGCGTGCGCAGGGAACTCGGCTTTTCCGCCAGGGAAATCCCTTCGTCGACATGCTTGCCGACATCGTCTTTGCTGACGAACGTGGCCAGGCAACTGCCTTTCGCCGGTTCGATCGGGCTTGCCAGGGAGACGACGAGGCATACTTCGGGTTCGAGTTCCTCGTAGAAGCCGACATCGCTGCCGCCCTGCGGCGCTTCGAAGACGCCCCCCAGACGAGGAACGCCCTGCGGCGCCAGGCCGACCGCCTGCTCGCACCGTTTACCCGTAAAGTCTGGGTTCCGGCCGGACGTCGTGAAGTCATCGTCGATCCCACGACCTGTTCTTGGCTGGACGCTCCCTATGGCAGGTCAGGGGACCAGAACTACAACTTCAAGAACCACAGCGAACTCATCGCTGTCTTCGGCGGTTGGTCCGACTACCGCCAGGCGGCAACGGACGCGGAGAAGACGGCCCGCTCCCACCTGGTGCAGGCCACTGACCTCACGGCCCGATGCAGCCAGGCCCAGCAGCAGGCACTACAGGAACTCGCCGTCGCCACAGCGCAAGCCCAGGCCCGGCGTGCCGCAGGCCACCTCCTGGGCGACGTGGAAAGTTACCTGACGGACGTGGCCGTGACACAGGACCTCACCCAGGCGCTGAGCCATCCGGCCGTGAGGGTCGTCGCTGCTACCTGCCTTGTCCGCGGCGGATTCAGGCAGGTGACCTCGTGATCGATCTATGGACCCGAACCCAAGCACTGTTCACGGCATGGCCACAGGTACCGGCAACCGGTGCGACAGCAACCCTGCGGCGCCTGGAAGATGCCCTGGCTGCGCAGGCGGCGGGCCACGCACAGGCAGCCGGCTGGCGCGACATCGCTGCCCTGACCCGCCAGGTGCTGCTGGAAGCAGCTGCCCGGGGCAACAACACCGGCCTTGAAGTTCCCCTGGACCCATTGCTGCCCAGCAGGCAGCAGTGGGAGTCGATGGCCTGCAGGACTCTGCCGACCTCACGCGGGCTGCGGATCTTTGCCCTGCCCTGGCATCCGAGGGCCCGCACGCCCCAGGCCATGGAAGCCGCCAGCAAAGACCTGGAACAGATCTTCCTCGGAGCAGACTCACCCCAGCGCCGCCACCTCGAACCACAGCCGGCCGACCCCTACTGGATCGAAGCCCTCGGATACCAGCAGTACGTCTCCGTCGGCCAGCAGCAGGCCGCCCGCACCGTTGCACTTGCCCCGCCCGGCAGCACAACGATCGTGTGTCTGCCCACCGGCCACGGCAAAACAGCCGTGGTCCAGGCATCAGCCCTGCTCGCCGGAGCCCGCGGGGGAGTGTCAGTAGTCGTCGTCCCCACCGTCATCCTCGCCCTGGACATGGAGGCCCGGACACAGCGCCTCCTCGCCAGCCAGGGACGCCACAGCCCCACCGGCCGCTACGCCTACACCGGAGGCATGGAGGAGGACACCAAAAAGAAGATCTGCGACGATATTCGCACCGGCCGCCAGCGCCTGTTGTTCACCTCCCCCGAAGCAGTGGTGACAGCTCTCAAAAAGCCCCTGGAAGATGCCGCAGAGGCAGGGCTGCTGCAGTACTTCGTCATCGACGAAGCCCACCTGGTCGAACATTGGGGCACCGGTTTTCGACCTGAGTTCCAGACCATGGCAAGCCACCGCCGCACCTGGCTGCGCAAGGCCCCTGCCGGGCAGGCCCCCGTGACAGTGGCAATGAGTGCCACCCTCACACAGCAGCAGGTCACCCTCCTGGAACAGCTCTTTTCCGAAGCAGGCCAGGCAGAGGTGGTGTGGGCGTCACAACTGCGTCACGAGCCGAGCTACTACGTCGATTTCTGCCCCGACGCCTCAAGTCGGCACGACGCCGTCATCGACGCCATCGCGATGCTGCCGCGGCCGATGGTGCTATACACCACACAGGTAAAAGACGCTCTCGCCTGGGCCGACCGTCTGCTCAGCGCCGGCTTCCAGCGCGTCATCCACGTCACCGGAAAGTCGAGCGACGACCAGCGCCGCACCGCCCTGGAAGGCTGGTCGGGCACCACACCCGACGGCCCGGTCCGCACCCAGTTCGATGTGGTCGTCGGCACCTCAGCCTTCGGCCTGGGCGTTGACCTCACAGAGGTACGCACGGTGATCCACGCCTGCCTCCCCGAGACAACCGACCGTTACTACCAGGAGGTCGGCCGTGCGGGGCGTGACGGAAACCCCTGCATCGCCTACATGGCCACCGCACCAGAAGACCAAAGAATCGCTGAGACCCTCAACCGTAGCCCGCAACTGACCGCAGAACGCGCCTGGGACCGGTGGCGCGCCATGTGGCTCAGCCGTGCAGCCACCCCCAGCGGAGCCCACAGGATCAGCCTCGAGGCACTCCCCGCCGACATGTCCGAGGGGTACGGCCAGCACCGCACGTGGAACGAGCGCATCCTCAACCTCATGGTCAGAGCCGGTCTCATCACGGTGACGGTCCCTGAACCCCCGCAGCGTGAAGACGACGAAACCGAAAAAGCATGGCAGGACCGTTCAAGTGCCTTCTATGAGGTGCTGGGCAAACAATTCGACATCTCCCTTCTTGACGGCCAGACCAACGACCGCCCCTACTTCCTGGAACACTTCAACCAGATCCGCCAGCAGATCATCGCCGATCAGCACACCGCAGCCGGACGCCTGCAGGCCATCTTGCGCAGCGACCGCTGCTGGGCCCAGGCACTGGCCGAGCACTACCGCATAAGCCACCGCGGCGGAACCCTCCCCACCGCAGTCACCTGCCGAGGGTGCCCGCCCTGCCGTAAAGACGGACCCCCCGCTGACCCGGCCGAGGGCTACTACCACCTCGCCGTCGAGCCAGCCCCCCTCGTACGGGCCTGGCCAGCTCTCCAAAACGACCCGTTGCGGCGTTTCCGGGGCGACGCGTCATCCCTGTCCATCTACTGGGAGACCGAACGCGAGTTCAACGACCTCGTCCCCGACCTCCTTGAACGCCTGGCAGCAAGAGGGATGCCCGTCATAGGAGGCCCAGGACTCAGCCGGATCAACTCCCGGCGGCTGCAACGCGATGTCCGCCCCCGTCCCGTCATCCTTGACACCGATGAAGAACTCCTCGGCTACTACAGCAATCCCATGATCTGGGTTCTCAGTCCGTCCGCCTCCTGCATGGACGATGACCTGGCCATGAGGTTCGAATCCCAGGATGTAACGTACGTGCTGCATCCACGGTCCCTGGCGCACCCGGATCGCCCCGACACCCCCCTTGTTGCAATCCATCGCGCCCACTTGTGGGTGCGCACTGCCCTGGAGTCGTTGTAATGCCCCTGTTGCTTGCGGAGTCCACGATCCCTCCCTTCATGTGGGCAGTCGTTCGCCTCCTGGCCGCAGAGGGAAAACCGCTGCCCGCAGAACGCGCCCAAGCACTGCTATCCCCTGCCTCCTTGGGCGAGGGAGAAAACAAGGCCTTCAGGTATGCCATGCGTGACCTTCTCGACCTGAGGATGGTCACAGAAGACAATGGGGTGATCACGCTGGATGGTCACGCTCGCAACGTCAACCACGAGGACTTTGCCTCCTTCAGTGCCGCCTTGCGCCAGTCAGTGCTGGACCGCGACCTGAACGCCGGACTCACCGACGAATCAGCCCAGCCCGGGCCTGTCGACCTCACCCGCACCCTTGCGGTGTTCCTGTCCATGGATCCGCTGGGCCCCCCCGTCACCTGGGACGTCATCCAAGTCGGGCAGTCCACGGGCCTCAGCCCCGAAGCCAGCGCCGCCTCACGCAACGACACCCGGTGGAACCGCTTTGCCCACTGGGCTCCCGCACTGGGACTGGCCGCACAACCACTGATCCCCAGCAGCGGACAAGGACCACTGACCCCCGACTGCACCATGGCCGTGAAACAGACAGTGAACCAACTGTGGTCCATCGGACAGCGGATCAATGCGGTCGAAGCCGTCCACGCCCTGCGCACCGCTTTGCCCGTACTCCCCGGCGGACAGTACGCCAACGCGCTGGGCATTGCCGACCCAGGAAGCCAGTCCGCCGGACCTGCCCTGTCCTTCGCCCTCCTGCGGGGCGAAGACGAAGGCTGGCTGACCATGCAGCAAGACGCCGACGCCCAGCGCATCTTGACCCTCCACGACCCTGACCGGCCTTCCCACTACGTGTCCGACATCGTCATCTCGAAGGACCCCCATGGCTGACCTCCGCGGCTTTCTGTGCTGGACACCCCACACGGCAGCGACCACCATCAACACCGAGGCAGTCAGCCCCTCCCGCGCAGTGTTCCTGGCAACGCACGCACCCTTGCGTATCCGCCGTGCCAGCCTGGACGGCCGTGCTCTCCTGTCCGACGGGCCCCTCATCGATGAAGAAACGGTGCTGAAGGACTTCCTGCAGCTCAAGTCCGACACCGGCGCCTTGCTGCTGCCGATCGTGGGCGACTCCGGCACCGGAAAGTCCCACCTCGTGCGCTGGGTCCGCGAAAAACTGCCGGCTTCCGACAAGCGGAAAGTCATCTACCTCGAAAAGGCCAAGACAAGCCTACGCGCGGTGATCGACGCCCTGCTTGCCGACGCCGCAGACGGCACCCTGGCCAAGCTGCGCGCCGACATCCATCAGTTCACCGACAGCGTGGACGCCCCCACCCTCAGCCGACGGCTGGTCAACGCCCTCAGCGAAAGCCTGGCCGCCACCACGGTACGAGACGTCCCCCCGCATGCACGCCCCTTGGCCGGCCCCCGCGGGCTGACCGTCGTGCTGCAAGACCCCCACGTGAGCGCCTTCATGCTCGCCCCGGGCAAGTTCATTCCCGACCTGGCCGGACAACTGCTGCACGACCGCGCCGACGGCGAGCCGGAACGCGCCATGGCGTTCACCGAAGAAGACCTGCCCACCGATATCCTGGATCTCAACAAAGCCGCTCAGGTCACCTTCAAGCTGATCCGCGCCATTGCGGGAAGCCCGCAACTGCAACAGGCTGCCGTCGAACTGCTGAACCAGCACCTTGAGGCCGCCGTCAAGAGCGTGGCCAACCTGGGAGCAGGACGGCTCCAGGACGCGATGCTCCAGGTCCGCGAAGAGTACGCCCGCAAGGGGCAAGAGATCATCTTGCTCATCGAGGACTTCGCGCTCATCCAGGGCGTCCAAAAAGATCTCCTTGACGCCGTCATCGAAGCCGCCAACCGCAACGGAACCTCCAAACTGGCCCCGATCCGCACGCTCATGGCGGTCACGACGGGCTACTTCACCGAACTTCCGGAAACCGCGCTCACCCGCGTCCGTGCCACCGCCGGCTACGTCTACAGCCTCAACGTCCCCTTCACCCACGACGACCAGGGCGAAACCGAAATTACCTCCTTCGCCGGCCGGTACCTCAACGCCGCACGCATCGGACGCGAAGCACTCGAGGAAGTCGGCGACAAGGACCTGCCCAACGCCTGTGACACCTGCCCCGTCACCGCCCGTTGCCACGAACAGTTCGGCGTCAGCACCGAGGGCTACGGCCTCTACCCCTTCAACCCCGCTGCGCTAATCAGGACCATCCACTCCACCGCACCCCGCAAGGACCCCTACGCTTTCGTCCCGCGGACCGTGCTCGGCAGCGTGATCCGTCCCGTCCTCGTCGACCAGGCAACAGCACTTCAGGAGGGGACCTTCCCCGACGCTCGCTTCCGCGCACAGTTCCCCACCGCAGAAGTCGACGTCCCGCTGTCCGCCGCAGTACAGGAAATCGTCGAGACAGAAGACCCCCTCGACGCCGAGCGCCGCAAGACCGTTCTGGAATTTTGGGGAGACGCCCCCGAACACGCCGGCGCGCTACCTGCCGGCGTCATCGAAGCCCTCGCGCTCGAGTCCCGCACCTTCTCCGGCGATACGACTACCACCTCCACTCAGTCGCAGACCAGGGTCAGGAAGACCACCACCGCACCCGCCTCCAGCCCTAGAGCCACTGCCCCCCGCGCCCCGCAGGCAGAGCCCGCAGATGAGGGTCTGCCGCCATCCCTGAAAGCCAAACTCGACACCGTCGAAGGCTGGCTCACCCGCGACCAGGTCCTCCTGCAGGCCATCGCGAGCGAGTTGCGTACGGTGATGGCCACCGCCGTCGTCCAGCGCTACCGCTGGAATGACCCTTTGATGCTGGAACAGAACCAGGTAACCATCCGCGCAGCCTGGCCGTTCAAGGCCCGTACCGTCTCCATCGAAAACGCTATGGGCGAAAACGACCAGGGCGCAGCCACCGCACCGATCCGCATCAAGAAAACAGCACGAAACAGCCGCTACCTGCGCAGCATGCTGCTGCTGAAGAACGGCCTGCCCGCCCAGCGCGCCGAACACGTACGCCGCCTGAGCACCGAAGCAGACCGTCATGCCGTCTCTCTCACGGCTGCGCTGCAAAAAAACCTGCAGATCACGGACGATGACCTGGTGATGGGCTTGCGCGCCTCGGTCATCGGCGCCGCCCTGGCAGGACAGGCATGGCCCGGCATGGAAGAAACGGAACTGCTGGCGGCGGCCTTCGCCGACGGACGGTCCTGGTCACGCCAGGACCCTGCAGTGCGCCACCCTTCCTGGACCCGGGCACTGGAATCCCACCTGGAAAACCGACAGCCGCTCATCGGTCAACTCCGCATGAGTCTGGGCATCGCCCAGGGGGCCGGACAGCCCCGCATGATCGATGCCGCTCGTGCGCTGCCCCTGCTGCGCCAGGCGACCCAGCAGTGGGACTGGCAGGTCACGGTGGCTGAAGTACCTGAATGGGTCAAGCCCGCTGTGAAGCTGTTCGCCGTCTGGACAGACCTGGTCGAAACCCAGAACACCCTCCTGCGCGACAGGATGCAGGAACTGCGCCAGGTCCACCCCCGCGGCACCACAGCAGCCCAGGTTCAGGCGGCCGTACGCGACGCACTGACAGCAGCCGAACAAGCCAGCATTCCGATCTCCATGGACACCCGCACCCAGATCACCACCCTCCTGCACCGCTCTCAGGACGTCGACTGGAAGGTCCTCAACCACATTGAGGACGACCTCCACAAGATCGAGGCCTCTGACACGTCTCCAGCAGCGCGCCACGCAGCCAGCATCACGGCAGCCGTCCGCGACCGGGGAGCCGCCCTGCCTGTAGTCCGTGCACTGCTGCTGGCCAGCGACACCTGGCTAACTGCTGCCCTGAGACATGCAGCATCCCGTACGAACACCCACGGCGATGAAGCCGCACGAGGCGTCCAAGAACTTCTGACCGAGTGGCAGGCACTGAGCGCGCCGGCACAGGCCAAGGAGGAGGAAAAGTGAGCGAGCAACTGTCTGTCCTGCACAAGGCAGAGCGTCTTCAGGCAGAAGCACGCCGCCTCAACGAAGGTGAAAAAGGCGCGGAGGAAGCCCGGCGCATCAGCGAACGAATCAGCACGCTGCGCCTCCAACTCGGCCTACTGCAGCAGCACATTCGCACGGCCCGCGCCCTGATGGCACAGTCTGAAGGGCCTGACATCGATCTGTCCGGCATCGACGCAGGACAGGCAGCCTTCGCCCGCCAGTGCCAGGCAGGTCTGCCCCCCAACCAATCGTTTACCCGCGCTACCCAGGCAGTCCAGAAGGTCGCCGACCGCATCGCCCAAGACAGCCTCGAGGCCTGGCGCACCTGGACACAAGAGCGGCTCCAAGCCCTCGAACTTGCCCGGCAGGTCATGCTCTCCCTGAACGACCAAGCCCGCGCCAAGGCGCTTCACCAAGAACTCACCAAGACAGCCCGCAGTACCACCGTCGCCCTCCCCGCGATCACCTTGTTCGGCAACGCCTACGCAGAACTGGCCGAACTGCTCCGCACCGCACCCCCACCGCCCGAAGGACTGAAGAACCTACTGGACCGCCTGGCCTCAGTCACAGCACTGCCGCTGAGCGACATCACCGACGCAGAGATCGCACTGCTGCGCCAGGCCTCGCTCGACACCGACCTGGAACTCCGCAGGAGGCGGGCATGATCACACCTGTCCTCGCGCGCTTCTACAACCAGGTCCTCAACGACCTCGAAGACAGAGAACTGCCTCTTTTGTCCTGGGGCATCAGCGACGGAGCCCTCAGCGAAGAAGAAGCCCTCGACATCATCGAGCATGCCCTGCTCAGCGCCCCGGAGGAAGCAGCAGGCAAACGCAGCGAAGACCTGCTGTATGAGTTCCGCGATCGCGCCTGGCTATTCAAAGTCCCCGACACCTCCCCGCCGCAGTACCGCACCCGCCTGGCAGAGTCCGTACGGCTTGCTGCGCAACTGCGGCAGCTTTTCCCCTGGCATGGCCGCAACGATGCTCCTCAGTGGTGGCACAACAGCAAGCGGCTCGTGGCTGACTACCGCCTGCACACCGCGCCGCGCCGCTACCCCCAGCGCAACATTCCTGCTGCCACCGCCCTGAAGGAGTTCGCCGAACTCGACGGCTGGGGCCCTTTGCAGCACCAGATAGCCCACGCCCACATCGGCCCCCATGCCCTTGCCCGCTTCCAGTCCGATGCCACCGCAGCAGTAACCAGCGCACTTCACCGACGCCACTCCAGTGGCATCATCGTCGGAGCAGGAACCGGCAGCGGCAAAACACTCTCGTTCTACCTGCCGGCCTTCGCCGCCATGGCAGAAAACGCCCGCCCCCGCAGCTTCCGCCTGCACACGCTGGCCCTGTACCCGCGCAAAGAACTGCTCCGCGACCAACTGCGCGACGCACTGGCAACCGCCCACACGCTGGCGCCCGCCCTGACGAGCACCGGCCGCAGGCCGTTCCGACTCGGCGCCCTGTACGGGGACACTCCCTGGGACCACAACGACAAGCGGCTCAAACCAGATTCCACCAGCCGCACAGCCTGGAGGCGGACCCGTAACGGTGCGATCTGCCCCTACCTGACCTGCCCGGCATGCGAGCGCGGTGAACTGCTCTGGCGCGACACTGACCGCGACAACAAACGAGAGCTGCTGACCTGCCTTAACGATAAGTGCCGGGCAACGATCCCTGAGGGCTACCTGGCCCTGACCCGACAGTCTCAGCAGGACACCCCGCCCGACCTGCTGTTCACCACCACGGAGATGCTCAACCGCTATAGCACCGGAGGTGGACTGAGCCGCCTGCTGGGCTGGCAGGGTGGCGCGGTTCCCCGTCTCGTCCTGCTCGACGAGGTCCACACCTACTCCGGCATCCATGGAGCGCAGACAGCATTGCTGCTGCGCCGCTGGCAGCATGCCGTCAGCAAACCGGTTACCTTCGTCGGTCTGAGCGCCACCCTGCGCGACGCCGGCTCGTTCTTCGCCCGTCTGGTGGGCCTGCGCGACAACCATGTCGAGTACATCCACCCCGCCGACACCAGCATGGAAGAAGAAGGGCGCGAATACGCCCTCGCCCTGCGCGGTGACCCCATCGCCGGCAGCAGCCTGCTGTCAGCCTCCATCCAAACCGCCATGCTCTTCGGACGCGTACTGGACCTTGAACAAGACGCAGCCCTGTACGGGTCGACCGGCTTCCTGTTCACCGACGACCTAGACGTCACCAACCGCTTCTACGACGACCTGCGCGACGCCGAAGGCGGCCAGAACCGCTTCGGACGGCCCGGAAAAAAGATGCCCCTGGCAGCATTGCGCGCCCCGGCCCGCTCCCAGTACCAGGCCCGCTACCGCGACGGCCAATCGTGGGACCTGACGGAGAAGATCGGACACGTCCTTGCACCAGGAACAGGCAGCCATGCGCTGCGGATCGCCCGCACCTCATCCCAAGACGTGGGCGTCGACCTGCAGGCCAACCTGACCGTGGCGACCGCATCGCTCGAAGTCGGCTTCAACGACCCCCGCGTCGGCCTGGTCCTGCAGCACAAGGCCCCGCACGACGCAGCGGCCTTCATCCAGCGACGTGGCCGCGCCGGCCGTCAGCGCGCCATGCGCCCCCTGACCGTCATCACCCTGTCCGACTACGGCCGCGACCGGCTGGCCTACCAGGCCTACGAAACCCTCTTCCAGCCCGAAGTCCCCGCACGCCACCTCCCCGTGTACAACCGCTTCATCATCAAGATCCAAGGAGCCCAGGCGCTGCTGGACTGGGCAGGACGTAAAACGCGTTCCCGCCGCCTCTGGGCAGACCCCCGAAGCCTGCTGACCGCGCCCTACGCCAAAGACGACAACACCGCCAAGGCCTCCCGCCTGGCTCTGGCAGAGATCCTGCAGGGCTTGCTGACCGATTCAAGCCTCCAAGACGACTTGGCACGTCATCTCAAAGCAGCACTGCAGTTGAACGCCGATGAAGTCCAAGCTCTGCTCTGGGAGGAGCCGCGCTCCCTGTTGCTGAGCGTGGTGCCTACCGCCGTACGCCGACTGCAGAGCAACTGGCAAACCCTGCAGGAGAAAGACCCGGGTGCCGAGCCCCAGTCCATGCTTCCCGAGTTCGTCACCCGCGCACTGTTCGACGCCTTGAACGTGCCCGAAGTCGGACTGATCCTCCCCTTTACACCCCCCACGTCCGCTGCTGGTAAAACCGACCAGGACAACACCGACGAACTGCTGCCCATCGCCAGAGCCCTACGCGAAGCCGTACCCGGCAGAATCAGCCGCCGTTACGGGCACCAGCACGACGACCACCGCACCTGGCTCCCCATCCCCCCGGTGGGGCAAAACACCCTCGAACTCGACACCAGTCTGGTGCCCGCCTCGACCTCCGAAGGCCAGTGGCACCCCCGTGGCCAGCACCCCGCAGGCTTCACCGTCCTACGCCCCCACCGCCTGCAACTGGCAAAACCCCCGCAGGACGTTGCCGACCGGTCGCAAGGCTTTCCCCAGTGGGCCTCCCAACTGGTCGTCGAAGCCGGAAACCAGCCCCTGTCCGCCGACGTGCCCAGCCCCTCGCCGTGGCAACGCCACATCACGGCAGTGGGCTTCGCCACCCACGCCCAGGGCAATCCCATCGAAATGCGCCGCATGACTACAGGCTCGCGTTTCGAGGTGAGCTACGACGCCGGCACCACCGACGCCCGCACCATCCACTACACCCTCAACGGGCAGCCGGCCGCCCTCGGCTTCCGGCTCAACGTCGACGCAGCCCGCTTCACCCTCAGCCCCCTCGACACCACCCAGTCCGAGATCACCCGCTATCTCACCTCACCCCAGTGGCGCACCCTGGCCTTCTTCCAGGCCGTAGCAGACGACCCCGCGCTGGGCGAAGTAACCAACCAGTTCCAGCGCGGATGGCTGGCCCTGGTCTACCTGACGTCGTTCTCCCTCAAAGGCCTTACCGACACCCACCCCACTCCCGCCGGTATCCGGGCCACCCTCGCCAGCGGCACATGGCGCGATGACCTCTCAGAGATCCTCTCCGTGCTCTACCGCGACGACCCCACCAGCCCCTCCGCACAGAGTAACGACCGCCTCATCGGCACATTGACGGAACTGAGCCAGCAGCCCACCGTCATCGACGCCCTGGACCGAGCAGGCCAACTCCTGGTCGCCGACGACATCGCCGACCGCAGCACCGCCCTGGCACAACGCGCCTACACCGACACCATGGCAGCCGCTATCCTCGCCGCTGCCCTGCGGGCCTGCCCCGACGCCCAAGACGGCGACCTCATCGTTGACGTCGTCCCCCCCACCACCAACGGCCAGCCCTCCACGATCTGGCTCAGCGAAACATCCATCGGCGGACTCGGCGTCATCGAGCAACTCACCCGCTACTACTGCGAAGACCCCCGCCGCTTCTGGCGCCTGGTCGAGACCGCCCTCACCCCCAACGACTACGAGTACGTCGACACGACTGTCACCCGACTCCTGCACCACGTCACAGCCGAACCCACCGGTGATGCAGCACGCGCTATGGCAGCCCTGCGAACCCGCACCTCAGCCGCTGACACCAGCCAGGCACTCACAGACCTCCGTGACGCCTGGAACCGTCTCGACGGCCCCCCACGGCACAGCGCCGTAGCGGCACTCGCCACCCGCCTGCTGCGCCCCGGCAGCACTCCTGCCACCGACGCCAGCGCCCGGGCGCTGATCGAAGGATGGCAGGCTCTGGAAGATCGCCTGGGTGTAGAAGTCGATGCCCGGGTCATCGCCTACGCCGTCGGATCCGGCCGCCTGTCCACTGGCCCCGGCCCGCGACTGACAGCAGACCAGGCCTTCAGCCTGCTGTGGCCGCGCGGACGCGACGCACGCAACCACCACCTTCAGCACTACCAGCCCTACCTTGAGAGCCCCCCTGTCATCGACCGTCTTCTCGCAGCCGTGGCACACGACGAACAACTGCCGCGCATCGACGTCACCCAAGAAGGCTGGGAACAGCAGTACCAGGCAGCAATCGCCCAGCACGCCGCCGTGGAACTGACCGCCGACACCCAGGCCACCGCTGCGCTGTCCGACGCCATCGCCCGCGTACCGGCCCTCACCGTGGACCGCGATGTACTGCGCCTGTTCGGCGAAATGCAAGGCGTACGACGAGACGGCCAGCACTGGCACGTACGCGTCGACATCCGGGAGGCGACCCAGTGACCTACCTCGAACGCTCCTTGCGCACCGGAGGGCACACCGGCATACACGCCGATACGATCCTTGCAACAGCCCTCCTCGGCGAACTCCTCTACCCCGGACCCGTGATGTGGCTCGTATCGCCCTGGATCAGCGATGTGAAGATCCTGGACAACAGCCACGGAACATACGACGACCTCTTCCCCGACAACCCGCCCACCACCTGCTCGCTGTCGGACCTACTCGCCAGAATCGTCAGCTCGGGCACCTACCTCACCGTGGTGACCAGACCCGACACCCACAACGCCCCGTTCCTCGGACGCCTGAGCCGCCTGACCAGGAACGGAAACCTCCGCATCGTGCAAGATCCCGCGATCCATGAAAAAACCATGTGCGGCCGGGACTGGCTGCTCACAGGATCCATGAACTTCACGCTACGCGGACTGCTGGAGAACGACGAAGCAGTGACCTACAAGGTCGGCGGCAGCGACGCATCACAAGCCCGCCTCGAACTTGCCCACCGATGGAAGGAACACCAGTGACCAGTGGCCAGGGAGCTCCTGCCGAGGCATCTCAGGACCTCAGGGACTTCCTGCAGCGTTTTTTCGGCCCCGGCAACGACGCATGGCCCGGCATGGACCCCGAGCCTCGCAAAGGGGACCGCGTCCGCCCCTTCGTGGAACTGCTCAGCCCCGGCAGCGACATCCCTGTTGTTCTTCCGCGCTACCAGCAAAGCCAGGACCGCTACGCCATCTACGTCATCACCCGTGACGAGGCACACGCAGCGCTCACCGGCAACATCATTACCGCCTTCGCCGGACCGACCTACCTCACCAACGCCGCCGTACGCCCAAGCACGCTGGACGCCAACGACCCCATCGAAGCAGCCGTCCTGGACTTCGCCGGATCCGCAACCACCTTCCGCCTCGAAACGCACCCGCACCGCCGCTACCGCCAGCGGCTCACCGACGTCGCCCTCCTCATGCAGCGCACCCTGGCAAGCCGACCTGCCCGGCTATGGAAAACAGCCAAACCCACGGGAAGACTGCTAGCCGAGTTCGATGCCGCCCTGGCAGCCGGCGGACAGGGCGCATCCCACGCCGTTTTGGAGCAACTGGCAGGCCAAGGACGCATCACTGCCACCAACCTCGCCCACCTGCACATCAAACGGCTCTCCCGGCTGGGGCTTCACCGCGAACTACTCGGCTACCCCGGCCTTAACGACGTCCTGCGCCAAGACCCGCCAGCCCCCGTGAAGGAAGCCGTGCTCAACGCTGCCTTCACCTGCGATCTGGAAGAACCGCTGAGCAACGGCGACCTGCCGACCGCGCAAGAGGCTCTGCATGACCGAGGGCTCCTCGCCCTCACCCCGTTCGAGCACGCCATGGAGTCCTACTCCACACAAGCCCTCAGCGTCCTGCTCCTGGCAGCCGTAACACGCGAAAACCACAAGAGCATCCAACGCATCTTCGCTGCCCTCCCCAGCACCCCATCCCCCCACACCCTCCCACGAGCCCTCACAGAAGCCGCAAAGGCTTTCACAACACCACAAAACCCTCCTCGGTCGGCAGACCTGCCTCCCCAGGAAAGCAGCAGCCACCAGCCGGAGACCCAAGCCCCCACCACCACTGACCCGGAAGACCAGCGCCCGGCTTCATGGCCGGAACTGATACAAGCAATCGCCAACGGCTACGACGACCTGACGGACATCCTGGAACAGGAAGCCTGGACCACCTGGCCCTCACCAGCCGCAGACGACCGGCAGATCACTGCTCTGCTCGAAGCCCTCCACGACCACGGCCAGAGCCAGATCTGGCGCTGCGTGGGAGCCTTCATCGAAAGCATCGGCTACGACCAACCCGCACCACTGAGCGCCCGAGCCCTGATCACCTGCGCCCTGGCATACGACATGCTCGGCCCCGGTGACCTGATCGCTTTGCAGGCATTGACCGAGATCGTGCTGCGCTCCAGCCCCTCCGCCAACCTCTACAGCCAACTGCTCGGCGAACTTGCCGACACCTGCGATCGCTGGGTCGCCCCCGAACGAGCATCCATTGCGCTGGACTTCGCCGACCGCCTGGTCATGGAAGCGTCCCCCAACCCCAGCGCACGTGAAAGCCTCGCCCTCGCACTGCTCCTTCCCCTGTCCATACACCAAGGGCGCCTGGACCCCGCCGATCTTGCCATGGCGCGCCGTTTGTCCGCGGAGCTCGGCCTCGAACTGGACTGGCCCGACCAGCCCACCGATACACAACAGCAAGACACCGCAGTCGCACTACACAACACGAACGGACTCAACCTGCTGCTGTACTCACTCGACCAACGAGTGCTGGACCGCGTCGGCGACGCACTGCAGCAACTCGCCCCTGGCATCAAAGTCGTTCTCGCGCACGACAGTGTCGCAAGTCCGCAACTACGGCAAAAAGCCCGCCAGGCCGATGTGGCCGTACTGGCCACGCGCTGTGCCAAACACGCTGCCACTGGCTTCATCACTCAGCACGCAAAAACGGCAGTCATCGACTACGCCGACGGCAGTGGATCAGCCTCCTTGCTGCGCGCTGCGGTACATGGCCTGCTCAAGAAAGCGCAGGGTGACTGAAACCCAGGCTCCCCTTCAGCTCTCCTGGCACATCGCAATGTGGCGGTATGCAGAAATCGTGTATGCCGTCATATTGCAACCATTACATGGATACACGCCCTCATCTCGTCTCTGTTCCGAAGGTATTGTCGGTGTGCAGGAACTGGGGCATGAGGTAACGGCCGAGGTGGGGCTCGCGTCTCCCTGCGCGACCGATACGTAAGCCAGGATGGGCAATCCGTTGGCTCCCGGCAGAGCATTCCTCTTGGAACCCCGCCTTTCCCGGCCCACACGAATCGGACCTGTGAGTCCCCCCTTCTTTCCTGACGCGGCGGAGTCTAGGGCGGCGCGGGAGATGTCTGAGAGGTCGGCTCTGTCGAGACGGTGGAGGAACCCCTCGTACAGCAGGCTTCAGATGCCCGTAAGCGCTGATGGCGCTCTGTGAAACCGGCTCTGACCGGAGTTCCGTGAATCCCCAGGTCAGTCCGTGCGCAGGAACGTTCTGGCAGGGGATCTCTCGGTTGTGGGGGTCTGCTCACTGGAAGATGTGCTGTTCCCAGAAATCGATGTGCGGCTGGAGCGAGTGGACTCCAGCGTGGATGCCCTGCTCGTGGTGGCAGCGGCATGCGGACCGCCTCCGCGGTGTCCGGGCTGCCGCGCTCTTGCTCGACGCGTGCACTCGTCATAAGAACGCGGCTTGGCCGAGCGGCCCCTGGCAGGAAAGAAGTTGGAGGTCATGCTGCGGGTGCGACGGTTCTTCTGCGAGCGTGCCTCTTGCCGCAAGAAGACCTTCGTTGAGCAGGTCAGCGGGCTGAGTGAACGCTATCGCCGCTCCAGTCTCGGCCTGAAGGAGTGGCTCCACGCGGTTGCGGTCGAGTTCGGAGGCCGGGCCGGTGAACGGCTGTGTCGCCGACTGCACCTCGCCGCAGGCCGCAGCCGACTCCTTGGATTGCTGGAATCACCACCCGTTCCGGATCGAGCCCCGCGCGTGCTCGGTGTGGACGAGTTCGCCTTCCGCAAGGGCCACACCTACGGAACCCTCCTCGTCGACGTGGAGGCCGGCCGGGTCGTCGATGTTCTGCCCGACCGGACCTCGGAGACGTTCGCCCACTGGCTGCGCGAACACCCCGGCGCCGAGATCGTCTGTCGTGACCGCGCATCCGCCTGCTCCCGCGCGGTCAAAGAGGCTGCGCCGCACGCCCTCGAAGTAGCGGACCGCTGGCACCTGCTGCAGAACCTGGCTTCCGCGGTCGAGAGGACATGTCACCAGCACCGCGCCTGCCTGCGAAAACGTGCCGACGAAGAGACCGGCGGTCTTCCCGAGGCGCCACCGCTGATGGAACTCCCGATGCACGAGTTTCCCCGGACACAGATCATCGAGCGGACCCGGCACCGGCACGCGGACATTCAGCGGCTCGTCGCTGCGGGCTGGACGATCAGCGCCATCGCCCGCCGCCTGAATCTCGACGGCAAGACCGTACGACGCTTCCGAGATACCGACCTCAACGAGCTGCTCGCCTCCGCCCACGAATGCCGACCGGCGGGAGTGCTGGAACCGTTCAAGCCTTACCTCAACACCCGATTCACCGAGTCGCTCGGACAAGGTCAGCGGTAGCCGTCTCTTCCTGGAGATTCAAGAACGCGGCTACCAGGGCAGCCGCCAAGTCGTCCGCAAGCACCTCGCCGCCCTCCGTGCCGGCAACGCCGAACCCGTACGGGCCGACATCCCCAGCCTCCGAAAGATCACCGGCTGGATTATGCGCCCTCGGGAGACCCTCACCGACCAGCAGCAGGAGAGACTGCTCGAAGTCCGGCTCGCCTGCCCGGACATCACCCGGGCCTGCGATCTCGCCCGAGCCTTCACCAACCTGGTCCGCAACCGACGTGGAACCTTCCTACTCGAATGGATCCGGCAAGCCGAGCAAGACGCCCCGAAACCGATGAGCGGCTTCGCCGGCTTCCTCCGCCAGGACCTCGACGCCGTCACCGCCGGGCTCACCCACACATGGAGTTCCGGCGTTGTCGAAAGTCATGTCAACCGGGTCAAAACCCTCAAACGAGCAATGTACGGACGTGCATCGTCCACGCTTTACGGACCCGGATCCTCACCCAGCCGTGAAACTGTCCGGGATCAGGCTGTAGCGAGAACCGCCTGGATGAAGGCGGTTGGTGGCACATAGCCGTGTGCCTCGACGTAGTGAGCGATCAGTTCCGGGGCAGCGTAAGCGACATCCCCACCCATCACCCATATCTCGGCAGTCCCCTGCGGGTGACTGGCGCGACTGCCGAATATCCGCGAAGCGCAGAACGGGCAGGAGTGAAAGCCGCGAGTTTGCTGAACTCGGTGCGTGCGGCTCATGCGGCTCAGCACTGCGGCCAGCCCGGAGGGAGCATCGCCCTGCTCGTACGGCTGGCCACGCTCAAGCCAGCCCACGTTGATCAAAGGGACACCATGCCAGAGGCCCGTCGCATCTCTTGCCCAGTTGTCCCTGTCATACGTGTATGGCGTCAAGTCCGCATAGTACGTCACTCGCAGTGTCTACCAGGTGGACGCAGACGCAGACAGATCGGGCTGTGCTGCCGAAGGAATCACGAAACTCCGGGCAGAGCCGTTTTAGAGATCCTCATCACCGCTCGCGAACCGGTGGTAACCGGTGGACCTCAACGGTGTCCCGCAGTGCGACGAAGATCCGCCACCTGCAACTGGACGCCAGCACGTCCACGCGCTCCGCCCCGCGACGTGCTCAACGGCCGCATCGCCGCATAGGGAATGGCGGTAGACACCGCCGTGCAACCTCTGTGTCGGCAACCTATCCCCGTGGTTGTCAGTGCCATGGGCTGTAATGTTCGTACGTTCGTCCCGCTGCCCGTCCGCCGCTGGAGCAGAGCACAAAACCCTCAGACCAAGACAGAAAGAACATAGTGAACGTCCCCGCTCCTGCCGGTATCGCGACACTCGTCGCCTACATCGCCACCATCCCCGCCGCCAACCTCGCCGTCACCCACATCGGCGCCGTCCCTACAGGCTTCGGCTACGCTGCACCCGCCGGCGTCTACATAGCGGGCCTGGCACTCGTCCTGCGCGACCTCGCGCGTGAAGCAGTCGGCCGCCGTGCCATCCTCATCGCCATAGCTGCTGGCACGGTCCTCTCCTATTTCTTGGCCGACCCTGGCCTCGCCATCGCTTCTGCAGCAGCCTTCGCTGTCGCTGAAAGCCTCGATTTCGTCGTGTACGAACCCCTGCGCCGGCGCGGGCTACTCATCGCCATGCTTGCCTCGAACGCTATAGGACTCCTGGCCGACAGTCTGCTGTTCCTCAAGCTCGCTTTCGATTCCTACACCTACCTGCCCGGGCAGATTCTCGGCAAGACATGGATGACCCTCGCCGCAGTCGCAGTTCTCGCGCTGCTGCGGCGACGCAAGGATGGCACAGCACTGTTCGGTACCAGCACCCGGGCATAAGATTTCTCGATCCCTATTTAGCTACGGGATTCGCAACGTACCTACTCCTGTGAAGCGCGCTAAGGAAGTCCGGTAACCCGTACCAAAACAATCCGAAGCCTGGAATTTGAATGGTAAATCCGTAGCGAACTAAAGGAGAACCTGTGGCCTGGTGCTGATGGCAGCACCAGGCCACAGGTCTAACTGATCGTTTCAGGATGAGCGGAGGCGCCGGGTCCTGCGCTCTGCGAGCCGGGGAGTACCTCATCGTGAACGAGCGCCGCTTCCTGCACGGCCGAGAGGTGCGGCACAGCGGCCAGGACGCCGTGCCGGTCGCCGACCGCCGACTGCTCCTCCAACTGTCCCTGCGTGCGCCGAGCAGCACCGGCCCGGCGTAGCCGATGGCCTGCCGAGTCCTGCCTTCGTGTGCGAGGCACGGCCACGGGGCGGGGTCGGCCGGGTGCACGAGCCCGCGCGCGGATCTAGGGCCTGTTGTGAAAGTGATCAGAGAGCTACGGGAAGCTCACAGCCCGCGGATGGCTTCGGCCAGGTCAGAGCCATAGGAAGCCCAGCAGATGAGTGAGCCGTCGGCTTCGAACTCTCCCATGAGCCATTCATCAGCTCGGGCAAGGCATAGGCCATGAAAGGACAGGATGACGTCAGGCTGGAGGACGTCGTAGTCGGCAAGGGGTCGCAGCCAGGGGGTCTCACAGCCACTCGTTTACTGCGGCCACCAGCACCGTCGCGTGATAGCGGACGGCAAGCTTGTCGTACCTGGTGGCAACCGCACGGTGGCGCTTGAGACGATTAATTCAGCACTCAACCGCGTGCCACTGCTTGTAGTCGTCCTTGTAGAAGTGGGGCGGGCGGCCGCCGTGGGAGCCGAGCTTTCGGCGGTTGCGGATCGGGTCTGTCTTCTCCGATGGTGCACTTCACGCCGCGCTGTCGCAGGTAGGAGCGGTTCGCGCGGGAGCCGTACGCCTTGTCTGCCCGGACCCTGTCCGGTTTCGTGCGAGGTCGGCCGGGTCCGGTCCTGGGCAGCCGGATTGCGTTCAGATCCGGCTGGATCTGAGGACTGTCGTGCCGTTGGCCGGCGGTGACGAGCAGGGACAGCGGTTTCTGTCCCTGCTCGACCGCCAGGTGCAGCTTCGTGGTCCGCCCGCCGCGAGAGCGGCCGAGGCCGTGGTCGTCGGGCTCGGTGTCGATGCCGCCGGGAGGCTCCTTCTGGAGATCCCCCTTTTACGCGCTCCAGCGGCATGCTGGTGGGCGCGGGCGATGGTGGAGTCGACGCTCACGTCCCACGTGATCAGGCCTTTCGCCTCGACCTCGGCCTGCAACTGCTCGAAGATCTGTTTCCAGGTGCCGTCGCGCTGCCAGCGCCGGAACAGGTCGTAGGCCCGGTCCCACGGTCCGTACCGCTCAGGCAGGTCTCGCCAGGGCGCCCCGGTCCGAGTCCGCCACCGTATGCCATCGATCAACTGCCGGCGGGTCCAGGTCCGCGGGCGGCCTGGCTTCTTTCCCGCCGGCAGTAACAACTCCAGTCGCTCCCACTGGCCGTCCGTCAGATCACCACGTCCCACGGACCGTGATCATCCAGGACCTTGATCCACTTTCGCAACAGGCCCTAGATCCGTGAGTTGCGCAGCGACTGCTACACCACGCAGGCCAGAGCCTTCGCCGCCCGCGGGACCGCCAGATGTTCCTGCTCTCCGTACAGGGCCCAGTTGTACTGGACGAGCCAGGAAAGAGGCCCCGCCTGATGGGCCCTGCAGACCGCGAGCGGCTCGGCCAGATTCCGGGCGTCGGCACCGTCCCGCACGATCGACAGCCACAGGGCATAGCCCTGGAGCTTGAGCATCTCCGGCATCAGCCGCGTGCCCGGGAACCTGCGGTCGCACATGGCGGTGAGGGCACCGATGTGGCCTCGGACCAGAATCGCGTGGGAGTCCACGTGCTCGCGGATTATCCGCCCGTTCGGGATCCATTCGGTGCTCTCGCCGGCGTGGTCGGCGTCCATCTTGAAGTGCGAGGTGAACGTCAACGGCGCGGTGTCCTGGGCGGTGAAGGTGAGTTGCTTCTTGGTCTTCTCCGGGAGCCGCATGGCGTCGCTGCCGAGGAAGGCGATGTAGTCCCTGCGGGTCCGGCCCGCACCTTGCTAGGGTTCCGTCTTCGGCAGGACGCGCTCGTCTTGCTCGGCGAGCTCGCGCAGCAGGTCCATGGAGCCGTCGGAGGACTGGTCGTCGGTGACCAGCAACTCTAGTTCGCCGTGAGTCTGCGTGAGCACCGACCGGACAGCCGGGCCGAGGGTGGCTGCCGAGTTGTACACGGGCATCACAACCGACACCAGGGGTACAGCACGTCTCCTTGCAAGACCAAGAACGACAGTCCATCCAAGCACCGCAACCGAGAAGGAGCTGCCATGAAGATCGTTGTCGCGTGCTTCCGGTTCGTGGAGTTCGCCGCCGACGTGAACCGGCGCATGCCCGACTACGTCGTCCAGTGGCTCGGGGGAGCTCTCGCTAAGCGCGGCATGTCCGCCAGCGGGCCCGGCTGCCCCTCGGCCTGACCTACAAGATCAACACCAACGACCCTGCGAGTCGCCCTCGGTACGTGCCGCCGGACTCGTGGCCAGCCTCCGGCGCCGAGGTCCGCGGCGCCGACCCCAACATCCCGGACGACGACCGCGCCATGCTGTAGCTGTCCATGTTGGACGCGACCGCAGTGGAGATCGCCGCCGATGCCGTGGTGCCCCTCGTGGAGCACGCACGGTTCGCCCTCGCCATGATTGAGAAGCACGCGCCCTACGCTCTCGACCGCCGAAACCACCTCTCAGGCCCGACCGTCGAGGCGCTCTAGCTCCTCGGAATCACGCTGCCGGTCGGCGGACAGCCGATGTATCTGCTGCACATCACCAGAGCCGTCGACGCCATCCGCACCCGCCGGCTCTCCACCTAACCACCGGCTGTCTGGTCGGGGCGCTGTACTGCTACTGACACCTCCTCCGCCCCGAACAGCCGCAAGCCGGCCGAGCGTTTACTGCTTGGGCCCGACGCCGTTGCGCCGGGTCCAAGCAACCAGAGGACGATCGTCACAAACGGCGTGCTCTACCGCTGCCGGAAAGAGGCGAGCACGGAGAGAGGTGGTAGAAGAAGGCAGGGAACCGCCGTGCGGCGGTCCCTGCCGTCCCGTCAGGTCAGGCCTGAGTGTCTGCACCATGTGTACGGTTCCAGGCGTCCCTTCCTCCACAGCCCCCGTGATTCACCAGGAGTCTCTCCAGACACTGGAAGGACTGACTCGGCTCGTCACCATCGTCCGGAAGCGTCGATGCGTAAAGCCGGTGACGCCACGACTTCTCGCACTCGCGGAAAACCCAGGCCCACGGTCAACTATCCGTAGCATGTCCCGTCAGCCTTTGGCCTCCAGACCCCGAGGGCGTTTTGGAGCGCGGAGGTCAGAGCAAGAACCAGTAGTTCCCGCCCACCACACCAACGGCTGCAGCCATGACCGTAAGGAAGGCAGGCGAGAACGACAGGGACACGGACAGGTTGAAGTGCTTGCCCACGGAGATACGCAGCTGCCGAGGCTTGTTCACCTCGCCGGTCGGGACGTCAGCCGGGACGTGCTGACCTCCGTTGACAGACATGTCATGCTGGTGGTTCATGAGGCAACCCCTTTCGTGGTGGGGCGTCGCCGCTCTCGCGGCCTAGGAACCTGATGACGGCGACGCCCCCCGCCCGCCCCTACCGCTTCTGCGGAAGAGGACAAAAAGGGGCCCCACCCTGGTAAGCCAGAGTGGGGCCCCTTCACGCTACTGAAACGCTAGCGAGTCACTGACCGGTAGGTCAACTCGCCAGACCAGCAAGGAAGCCTGAGGCATGTGACATCAGCAACGCACCCCGCGGGATGCACGTGGGAACGGCATCGGACTGCATGGCCACTGAGCCAGACCCCCACGCCGCACCCCACTCACTTACTGATCTTTTCGTAAGTTCGGTTGGCCTGCTGGGTGGATGGTCAGGTCGGTGTGGGTGAGGAAAGACCATGGCAGTTGTGGGTTGCCGTTGATCCGATGGATGCCTTGTTCGGCAGCATCGGCGACGTCGGCGAGGTTGGCGAGTTCACGCTTTCTGAGCGAGGACCACAGCAACTCCACCGGGTTCAGCGCGGGAGCGTACGCGGGTAATCGTTCCAAAATTAGCCAGTCCTGCTCGGCGACCCAGGCCCGCATCGCCCGGCTCCAGTGAGCAGACAAGCCGTCCCAGACCAGCACCACTCGCTTGCCGCGGTAGAACACCTTCATCTGCTCCAGGACCTCGATGAAGGCAGTGGTGTCGTAGCTGCCGGGCTTGAGGTGGAAGCACAGACGGGCCCCGCGGTCGGGGTCGGTGGAGTGGTAGCCCAGGGACCCGGCCCATCGAGGCCCGCTTCCAGTTCAAGCGGTGCCGCAGCAGCGGGGTCCGGCCGCGGGGTGCGTAGGTGCGGCGGACCTGAGGGAGCAGAGAGACGCCTGATTCGTCGAGGAAGACGATCCAGGCACGTGTGTTCACGGCCCCGTTTTGATACGCGGCCACTCATGCGCGATCCACCGGGCGATCTCGGAATCGTCCCGCTCGACCGCCCGCCGCTCGGGACGTTGCAGACTCCAACCGAGCCGGCCGGTCAGCAGTCGCCACACCGACGCCCTCGACAACGACACCCCAGTCGCCCGCTCGACGACGACGCCGACGCGCTCCAGGGTCCACAGGTCGGCCTCGAAACCATGAGCTTGGGCTCCTTGCCCCAACGCGGCTCGAACAGTCTCGACCTGGGCGTCGTCGAGCTTGGGCGGGCGACCGGTGGCCGCACGCCGCCTCAGGGCCGAAACACCACCTTCCTCCCACACCCGACGCCAGCGCTGCACGCTCTCCGTACACACACCCACCGCCCGCGCGATCTCCGCATTCGAGGCACCTTTCTCGAACAACTCCACCGCCCGAACACGCCGCGCCTCCGCCAACTGAGGCCGCGACAAAGGAGGAAGGGGCGATCCGGTAGCCGAAGACGGGGGTTGATAAGCCACCCCGAAAGCCTCCCACTCGCAAGGCCAGCAAACCCACCGAACTTACGAAAAGATCAGTAAGGGGGAACGAAGATCATGAGCAAGACGACGAAGAAGGCGCTGCCGCTGTCCGCCGACCGCGTCTGCGCGGGGGCTGGCACGGCCCGGCTGGCACCCGCATCCGCCTGGCCCGCGGCCAAGACATCGAAGCGGCGAACGCCTTGATGGCCACCACCGGCGACGGCGTCAGAATTATCCCCGTCCTGGCCACCGCCATCGAGGACGGCTCGGCGGCCTCCGCCATGCTCGCTGGGCTCGGCGGTGGCTCGAAGGCGTACCACGACGCAGCCGCCCACACCTTCACCGACCGCCCCATGAACGAGGCCATGGCCACCGTCTCCCTGATGCTGGGCGCCGCCGACGGGCAGGACCGCACCGTCGGCGTGCTCTCCGCCACCGCTCCCGGCACCCTCATTGAGATCGCCATGAACAACGGCTACCCGCCCGACAGGGCCATGGCCCTGAGCCTGTTCGTCGCCAAGATCCACGGCCTGGCCGTCGCCGAACACGCTCGCGGTCAGGGCATCGCCGCCACCCTCCTCAAGCGGACCTGGCAGATCCACCAGCAGCTCGGCTACTTCCTGCTCTACGGCTCGTACGAGGCAGACCGCGACCTCGCCGCCTTCTACACCCGCTGCGGCTACACTGCGCACGCCCCCGGTGAGACCTTCCCACTGGACCGCATCGCCCTCCCGTTCCGACTCGGTGCAGGCGATGACCAGTGCGTCTTCACCCGCTGGCGCCTCCGCCGCTGACCGACAGCCGGAACGCGGAGGATCCCGACGACGTGGCGGCCGAGCTGCTTGCGCAGGTCCGTGACGGAGACACCTGACCGGCCCTGGCCCGCACCGTCGGAGGGGAGGACCTGGAGGTATCGCCAGGAGGAACACCCGGCGGTGCGGCCAGTGCGGCATAGAGCTGCCCGAGGGCAGCAGGCGGTCCCGCCGGTGATGCGAGGCGGCCTGCCGTAAGAGGGCCTGGCGGGTGACACGGGCCCGCTGGGCGGCGATCGACGCCGAGGGCGGAGGAGGCGTACCGGGCCTTGGTCGAGAGGGCCGACCGCACCGTGGCCCCGGTTTTGCCGCCCGGAGCGCGGGGGACACCTGGTACGCCAGCGACAGCCCGCTCGGCACCCGGAAGCGCTCGGGCAGCAGTTACTGCTCGCGACGGTGCCGCACGAGGGCGTGGCGGAAGCGTTCACGTTCAGCAGGCGTCACGGCGTGACGTCTATTTGTGACGCTACCGCCAGGTCAGATCCATGATCGTTCTCGCTGGGATTTCCTGTACCCCAACTACTCACACTCGGATGGGCCGCGGCTGCGCAGCGGTCACGCCGCACGCTGGCCATCACGCCCCCGCAGCCGGCCCGGGCAGAGCGCCCCGCGCCCTCGGCCGAGGCGTAGCCCACCGTTTGGTGAGGGCGTGTCGTCGGGGTTGCGGCCTGCGTTGGACAGGGCGTGACTCGCTCCGATGCTGCCCGCCTGTCCCCAGTCCCGGACCCGGTCCCGTGCCACCTGCGACGCCCCGCCGTTGCCTCCGCCGACACGGCTGTCGTCTGGCGTCCGGCGCTGGGCGAGTCCCGGTCTGTCGTCCTGTGCGAGCTGTGCCTCACCGGCCGGCCCGCACGCGACTTGCCCGATCTGGCCCCGAAGATGTCGCGTGGTGGGTCCTCACCTGGGACACCAAGACCCTGCACCAGCAGTACGCGAGTGGCCAGTGGGCCCCCAACGCCGCCGACCTGAGCCTGGCCGGGACCCTGGTCCGCCTCCAGTGGAGTGAGGCGTCGATTCAGGCCGTACAGCGCACGGCGCCGACGTGCCGGCTCTCCCTGCTGCTCTGCAACCTCGCTTTCGTCCTGCGGCACACCCCCGCCCACGACCGCGCCCTCCTGCCGGTCCACCACCTTGTCGACGCCCTCGCCGACCACCAGCACACCCCGGCCACCGCTCCGGTCACACCGGCAGGTCCGGACGACGTCCCCGGCCACGGAACGGCGCCGGGCCAGGACATTTCGGCGCGGGAGCGCGGGGGGCACCGCAAGCCGCAGCAGGCGAGCGCCGAGGCCGCCGGTCCCGGCAGCACCCGCGGGGGAGACGGCTCACTCGACCTCGGTGGCCTCCTGACGTCGCCGCTGGCCCGGCACTGCAAGCCGCGCGCGGACGACCCCGCCCCGGAAGGCGTCAACTCCCTGGGGCAGCAGCGCTGGAACGGCACGACCGACCCACGTACGTGACCCGTTGCACGGCCTGCCCCAGCGCCCATCGCCAGGCCGTGCCCGTCACCCGGCCGCGCGCGGACGATACGGCAGGATGAGGGCCATGACCGCCATCGCCGTCCCGAAGCCGGGTGTACTGCTCACCTCATTGCGCTCGGACAGCCGCGCGGTCGTCCGCGTGACGGGCCGCGGTGAGGGCGGGGGCCTGGCGGTGGTCGACGCCGTCACCCTTGGGCCGGCCCCGGACGATCCGCCTCTCGGCTCTGCGCCCGTACGAGGTGCTGTACCGGGGGCGTCCTCCGCGCTCGGGATACGTCCCCCCGGGGGGCGACTTCGTCCGCCGCCTCCTGGACGGCGGGATCTGCAAGGCGTTCGGCACGGACGACCCGGACGCGGTCAACTTCGTCCGTGCCCACCTGGACTGAGCTTCGGGCGGTATCGCCCGCCTCGCCCACGAGGACGAACAGACCGTCGGAGTCGGTGTGAAGGCGCTGTCCCGGGCCGGATACGACGCGCGACCGGCGCCCGAGCATGGGGCCGGCTTCGGCTCTGCACTCCGCTTCCGCCGACTGGCCTCCGGGCATCTGTGCCCCGCGCTGGAGCAGGCACCGAGGAGCCTGGACGGCTGGGAACCATGATCGTGCGACCTGGAACCCGGCCACACCTGGTCCCACCAGCACCTCGCGACGGGCTACCGCTGGGCCGACGACACCAGCGCCGTTCTCTGTGGCGCCTGGGCCGACGCGGGCCCCGGCCGCACACTGGGCGCCTGCGCCCTCCCGGCCACCCGCCCACCCAGCGCCACCGCGTCACCCGCGGAGGGTAACCCGCCCGTTTGCCCGGGTGAGGTCGAGGAAGTCGGCGACTGGGCGGCGCTGCCGCTCTGCCAGGTGATTCCGTGAGGTTCCCGGGAACCCCGCACACCCCTGCTGGCCAGAAACCTGAGCACCACGGTTGGCCAGTGAGTTCGCGATGTGGCCAGCGTGCGCGTTCGCGGTTCCACTGCGCTCGGACAGCCCTGGTGGACCTGGCCCTGGCGCACTCAGCTGCGAACAGGCAGATGCCGGGCGAAGCGGCGGACGGCTTCGGTGAAGGCATCTGGATCGTCAAAGTTCGCGAGATGTCCTGCCCGCGGGATCAACTCGACGCGTGCGTGCGGATGCGCGCGGACGAAGTCGATCTCGCCGGACCGGAAGACGGTGTCCTTCTCGCCGTTCAGGATGAGCACGGGAGCCGCCACGTGACGCATCGCACCCGCGTCGAAGCGGCCCAGCACCTCGCCCCAGGCGGCCGGCAGAGTGTGGAAGGCGTAGCCAGAGCGGATGGTCGCCTCCACCACCTCGGGAGGATAGAGCCGGAGCAGCAACCGGTCGTTCCACCGGGCCAACAGGTCCGCCGGTATGTGAGGGACGAGCCCGGCGACCCACCGATACGGCGTTGCCCACGGGCCACGAGTTGAGGCGCTGGCTCCCGCAAGGACCAGCCCGCGCAGCTGCTCCGGGCAGCGCCGCGCGAACTCCAGGGAGGCGTATCCGCCGAGCGAGTGCCCGACGACCAGAGCCGGCCCGCGGTCGAGCGAGTCCACCGCGGAAGCGATGATCTCCGTCGCCGCGTTCAGGCTCCAGGGTTGAGCAGAGCGGGCGCCGTGACCTGGCAGGTCAACGGCGGCTACCGGGAATTCCTCTTGAAGTGCGGTGAGCTGCGGGCTCCACTGCCCCGCGCTGAACCGCGTCCCGTGTACCAAGACGATGGGCGGTGTATCCGCTGCCGTCATGTGTCCCCCAGATCAGCGCTCTCCTCGGAGCGACTCTACCCGCGGGCCATTCCCGGCGCTGAGACGCGGAAGTGCTGTCCAGCGGAGACGCTCAGACCGGCCAACTACAGACCTGAACGAACTACCTGCGAAGTACGGAACTAGCCGCATGGGCGGTCCGATCCGTCGCCGATCTGGAGTTCGGTCACCCAGGCCCGGGCTGCCGCGAGGTCCGGGGCGGTGCCGGTCACCTCGTACGCGAACCCGGTCCACTCTTCCAGGACGCGCGGCTCGTCGGGTCGCAGGTGTCCGGCCCCGCCGTAGACGGGCCGGTGACGGCGGTGGACGTCCATCGGGGGGCGCCGCCGTTTGTTGTAGGCGGCGAGCGGGTCGTCGGCGTCCTGGCGGGGGACGGCACGTGACGGCTGGTTCGGGGGGCCGGGTCGGCGGTGCTTGCCCATGGCTCGATGGTCTCAGGCCGCGACCGTGGTCGGGCGGGCGGCGGCGTTTTCCTTCGCCCGGGTCCGTACGTCTTCGGCCGAGGCGGTCCGGTAGGGGCGTGCGGCGTTCAGCAGCGTGTTGAGCCGGGAGACGACGAGCGTGGAGTCGATGCGGGCTGCGGCGTCGAGCGCTTGGTGGGCCGTGGCGGCGCCCTGCTCCGGCTCGCGTTCGTCGAACAGCGCGGCGGCCGGCCCGCCCCGGTCCATCACTTTCACCCGGTCGACGCTCACCCCCGTCGACAGCTGGCGGGAGGTGCGCGAGAGCGGCCCCGTACGGCTGTGGGAGCAGGTCGAGGACGTGCTGTCCGCGTACGACGAAGCGGGTCGGCCCGGACCGGAGACGTTCACCCTGCACGTTTACGACGGCGGGCAGCACCTGCGACACCCTCAGATGCCCAGCCTGCCTCTGCCCAGGCCCTGAGGCGGTCCCGGCTTCTGGGCTCACTTTGGGGGACGGCGAGGCCCCGGAACCTGCTGATCAGGTTCCGGGGCCTCGCCGTGCGGAGTGTCTAGAGCGCGCCGGTGCCGAGGGCCGAGACGAAGTCGGCGAACGCGGGGGCGGCCACGGCGACGGTGCCGACGGTCACGTCCTTGGAGTCGCGGAGCCCGATGACCGCCCCGCTACCGGCGTTGACTTCGACGCACTCGTTCTGCGCTGCGCTCGCCGTCGACTTGATCCAGGCGCTTTCGTCGAACCGGGTGGGGGACTGGAGGGCGGCGCTCATGCGCCGTACTCCGATCGTGCGTGGGTGAGCAGGTCCTGCGTCTGGCCTCTGTCGGCCGCTTGGGTCCGCAGGGAGTGGAACATCTCGTGGTACTCGGCGACCCCGTCCGGGTCGTCGAGGTACATGCCGCGTCGGTGGAGCTCCAGGTAGACCACCGACATGGCCTGCATCGGGTCGGGGTCCTCGCGGCCGAGGATGAGGAAGTGCCCGCCCGAGCCCGCGGCCGGGGCTCCCCGGTCGCTGGGCAGGACCTGGACGGTGACGCGTGGCCTGCGGGAGAGGTCGAGCAGGTGGTCTATCTGGTCGGCCATGGTCCTGGCCGATCCGACCTGGCGGCGGAGCACGGCCTGGTCGAGGATGACCCACAGCCGCATGTCGGAGCGTTCGAGGATCTCCTGACGCATGATCCGGGCTTCGACGCAGGCGTCGATCACTGCCGGATCGGCGTGCGGGTCTTCCTGTTCGTGCAGGTGACGGGCGTAGGTGGGTGTCTACGCGAGGCCGGGGACGAGGGTGGTGGCCCAGACGTACTCGTACTCGGCGACCTCCTCGAAGGCGTGCAGCGGTGAAAGCCACGGAACCGCTTCGGAGTTCTCCCGCCACCATCCCTGACCCTGCGTCTGGGCGAGGGCGACGAGGATGTCCGTCTGTCCGGGCGTCGCGCCGGCGGCCGCGGCGATGGCGCGCAGCGTGGGGATCTTAAGCAGACCCCGGTCTTCCCACGCGAGGTACCGGTTCACGGTGTCGACGGAGACGCCGGCCTCGCGGGCGATGCTCGTCTGGGTGAGGCTCTGGGCCTCCATCAACTGGCGCAGCCCACGGGCGATCTGCATCCGCGCGGCAGGGCCCTGCGCCGTGCCCTGTGCCCCCATTCCCCATCCTTCGCCGAGCCCGGTGTCCGGGCCGGTGGCCTGATGATCTGTCGCGATAGCGGCAGCGTACGCGGCACTCGACACCGAGCGCTCCTCCCTTGCGCGCCCCCAAGTCGGAGGAAGTTCAGCCATTCGACTCTGTCATTGAAATTCAATAAGGATCTTCAGCGTCGCCTCTCGAGGGTGAGGACGGCCTTGGTGATTGACGTGAGTCGGTTGGGGCTGACCTGGTCTTTGCGGAAGATCCGCCATGCCTTGAGCCGGGCGAAGGCGCGCTCGACGGGGAAGCGGAGGCGTGCGTGTGCTCGGTTGACGGCTGCTTGTCTGGCAGTGAGGGGCCGCCCGAGGTGGCGTTTGAACGGTACTTGGAACGTGCCGCCGGCTCCGGCGTAGGCCTTGTCGGCGAGGACGGGGATCCGCAGTCGTTCACAGGTGGTGACGATGTGGTGGGTGCGGGCCGCGGTGATGTCGACGGTGCGGCCGGGCAGTGCGGGTGAGTACCAGATCAGCTCGCCGACGGGATCGGTGACGGCCTGGATGTTCACGCCGTGCCGTCAGGTGTCGGAGTAGTCCCGTTCGTGGTCGCCGACCCGGTCGCACTCGGCGTTGGTGCCGTCCACCAGGACGTACTCGGGACGTGCCCGGCGCAGGGCCTGTGTCAGGGACGGTGCCTTCGAGGCGAGAAGTCCGAGCACGTCTGTACGTAGGCGTGGGCGGTGCCCTCGCTGATCCGGAAGCCCGCGGCGAGCTTCGCATAGGTGGTGTGCTCGCGCAGGTAGACCAGGGCGATGATCGCGCGTTGCGAGGGTCGCAGCTTGCACCGGCGGTCACCCTCGCGGGTGACGATCAGCATCGTGACCCACTCCACGAGCGCGTGCGGCAGATCGAGTGCGGCAGGATAGATGACCAACGAGGCCTCCGGTCGCGGAGGTTGAGACGTCAGACATCTCGAACCACTGCCCGAAGGCCTCGTCTGCTATCCGCGGCCGGCCGTCACCCGATCGGTGGCCACTCTGAAGATCCTTAATGAAGAGCTTCAGGTAGCACCTCGGCGTGTGTGTCCCATCACGCAAGGTGACTGAAACTGCTGTCGTCCTCCAAAGCTCGCGGACCGCGGGCACTGAGGCGTCGATGCCTGCACGAAGTACACCGCCACACAAGGACATCCGGGACACGGTGCTCGATCCCGCCCGTCTCACCACCACGCAACGCGAACAGCTCCTCGCCAGCACCTGCGCGACCGGCTGCGGCGCGCGCGACCTCGCCCAGGACGCAGGCCACGCCTACGTCGCATCCGGCGACGAAGGCGGCCGCCTCGGCTACCTGGTGCGGATCTGCTCGGCCTGCGCTGCCCGGAGGGCCTGATGCGCGGACGCGACGCCTCCGACGTCGGAGCCCACTGGCTCGCCGCAGCACACGGCCAGACGCCCTTCCTCGCATGGCGGGACTGGGAGGAGCACTCCCACGCCATCCTGCCGACCGGGACGCTCGGGGACGTCATCGCCATACCCCGGCACCACTGCATCGCCGCTGCCCGAATCCAGCCCGCCGCATGGACCGACGTCCCCGTACTCGAAGACCTCGCGGCCGGCTTCGCCTACGTGTGGGTCCCCGCCGGCACCGAGGCCGAGTGGGACATGCCCGGCACCACTGCCCTGGGCAGCCCATGGTTCGTGGCCGTCCCCCGGCCCGGCGGCCCGCAGGTACCCGAGCGCCGATGGGCGCAGCCCCCCGGCCACTTCACCCGACTGATCGCCCCCACCGACTTGCGTTCCGCGCTGGAGGCCGTTCCGGCCCGCGCCGAGGGATGGGAGGACACCCCATGAGCCAGCCGGTTTCCCGCCTGCCGCTGATCGCACCCGAGCCAGTAGACCTGCCGCCACTCGAACTCGACCCCGAGCACCGGACCACGCTCGTGCCCCTTCCCGCCGGAACCGAGGAAACGGCGCAGAGGGTGGCATTCACCGACGCTCTCTCCTACGGGGTGTGGGGCCTGGTCGAGGCCACCGCCACACGGCTCGGCCTCCTGGCAGCCACCCTCGCCAGGCGCGTCGCCGACCGGGTCCAGAGCTCCGAACTCGCCGTCGACGTCACCCTCGACGCCCGGACAGCCACCGTCAGGGTGAAAGCCCTCGGAGGCGCCATGCGTGAGCTGCTGAACCCCGGTGTCCTTCCGCAGGTCGCCGCTGGGGACCAGGCCGGGGTCACCCGCCACGCCCTGGGCCCCAGCGTCTACGTGAAGGCGGAGGTGGACCGGCCGTGATCCACTGCGAGGTCTACTCCGGCAACACCCCCGGCCGCCCCTACGCATGGCTCCTGCGACCGGAGACGGCACCGACACCCGGCGCCGCCGTCCACCGCATGCGGCAGGTCGCGAACTGGCTCGCCGACCACCTCGACGACGACCCCCGCGAGCACGGAAGGGCGCCCGTTCTCCTGCGCAGCTGGATCGAAGACGAGGTCGCCCAGGACGAGCTCCAAGACCTCCTTGCCAGGGCCGAATTCGCGGCACAGGCATTCCGGGTCGTCGGCAGCGACCGCGTTCGCTACGTCCTGACCGCGATGCCGGCGACCGGGTGCCCCTGCCGTCCACCCGCTCGTTCCGGCCCCCTGAATCTGCGGGGCGCCCGACTGGTGAAAGCGGCCCGGCCATCGTGAGCGGCTCCCACCCGTAGTCGCCGTGCCCGAAGGGAACGAACGCGGGCGGATGGCCGGGATCGACCTGCGATACGAGCACACCAGCGTCACCAGATGGGTGAACTTGGGGATGGTCCCGCGCGGGCGGACGCCCGAGCTCGTGGCCGCAGTCTTGGCAGAACGCCTCGGGCGCCCCGTCAGCACCGACGACATCGGCATGTCCACGACGTCAACACCAGTGCCGGCCATGGGGTTGGACTTCTATCGCGACCCCGCCGACGCCGTACGCGTCGGGTCAACGTACTGGAGGACCCCCGTGGACAGCCGCTGACGATTCCTCACCACAGGGTTCGCCCTCGGCGCTTACACCATGCCCGTCAATCGCTGGCTCGCCAAGCCCGCCACCGCCGCCACCCCGCCCAGTGCTCCCGTCGGCCCCGGCGCGCGCCGGGTAGGACGGACCGACCTGGACGGCCTGTGGGCCGCATCGGAAGAGGCCCGCGTCTGGGACTCCCGCTTCGGCGGCGGCCACTGGCGAAACAGCCCGGGCACCCGCTGCCTCCAGACCCAGGCCGCCCCGATGCTCCGCGGCACCTACACCGATGCCGTCGGCCGCGAGCTGTTCGCCGCCACCGCCGAGCTCTCCCGTGTCGTGGGCTGGGCGGCCTTCGATGCCGGCCACCACGACGTTGATGGCCCGGCCGAAGAACAGCCGCGGAAGCGGGACTGGCTGCACCTGTGGGTCTCGCGCCCGGTCGCGGTGATGCTCGACTGGTTCATCCGCCACCACCCCGAGTCCGCCCATCACTACATCGGCGAGATCACCCGCGAGGACCACACCCGCTGGGGAGTCCCGGCGGAGGACACCCTCTACACGCTGCGCCAGGCGGTCGCCCTGGACGGCAGGCTGAACCGAGAGGACGCGGAGTCGTTCTTCGCTCTGCCCACCCCTCCGGCGAAGAACGACTGACCAGAGGTCCGACAGAGCGGCGGGGCCCGGAGCCAGGATCAGTGGCTCCGGGCCCCGCTCGCGACTGTAGCCAGGAGGCGGCCCGGTTCCGGGCAGCCCCGGCTCAACACCGTCCGGACAGCCGTCTCCCGGGGGGATGCGGGGCTGTGAGTGTTACAGGTCCGACTCTACGGGCGGGAGCTCGGTCTCGCTGCGGCGGTTGTCCAGCCAGTTCAGGAACCGGAAGCCGCGCTCACTCTGTTCGGCGTTTCCGAACAGGGCGGCCGAAGCCGCTGCGGTGAAGATCGCCAGAACGGTGCCGACCACAACGATCTGCGGGCCGGTGAGCTGGGGCTGGCTCGGGGTGTCCATCGGTGTCCTTCGTATCGGGTGATCGGGTGATCGGGTGGACCGGCGTAGGCGCCGCTCGGGGCGCCGCCCCGGCCTTCCGGAGAAATCTCCTCCCTCCTTCCCGTCTTTCACCGTCCCTCTCCGCAGAGGGGGTGAAGGGCAGCTCGTCCCGGCCGACCTCGCTCGCCTCGCTCACCACGACGTCGGCGAAGACCCTGGCCGAGGCGGCGCTGTCCGGCTCGTCGCTGGACTGGCAGAAGAACGTCCGGCCCTGACCTCGAAACTGGGATGCCCCCATTAGGTCTAATGGGGGCATCCCAGTTCTTTTACAGCCTCAGGCCGGGGCCTGATTGCTGCGGGCCGGTGATCCGCGGGCCGTCTCTTCGTACGGCCGACGGAGCCGGTGGAGCAGCGGCCAGGGCCTGCAGGTTCATCCGGCCGAGCATCTCGGCTTGCCGCTGTTTTGGGTCGAGCCCGCTTCGGTGCTGCTGCTCGGTGGAGATGGCCTCGATCAGTCTCTGCGCGTTCTCGACGCGCTGCTGCGGGGCGCCCACGGTCGCCGCGCCGGCCAGAAGCCGCGCGTTGTGCATCGAGTCCCGCGTACGGCGAAGCTCGTCCAGCGGCGCTCCGGCTTCCCGGAGGGCGTCGAGACGGGCTTCGTTCGCTCCTGTCCTGTGTGCGGGCCCGCAGGGCGTCGGCGCGCGCCTCGGCGGCCTTCAGGTCTTCCTGGGCACGGTGGAGCAGCTGGACGACCTCGGTCTTGCGGGCGGCGAACTGGCCGTCGTCGTGTACCGCGAGGGGGTTGATGACGGGGATGGCGCGCTGCTCGATGCTGTTCAGCAGCGGTGTCCGCTCGGTCGTCATCTCGGTACGGAGCCGTCCTTGGGTCTGAAGGAAGCGGGCGCTCTCCTCCAGGGTCCAGGGCCGGTTCCGCTCGGCCGTGACGGCTTGCGATGTGGCTGCCCCCAGGTTCCATCCCTGGGGGCCGGACTCGTTGATGTGCAGGACTTCGCCGGTCCGGCGCGCCACGTAGACGATGTCCACGGCCTGCTGGCGATCGATCGCGGCCATGGTGTCCAGCACCCGTGAATACGCCTGGTCGTGGATTTCCGGGGCGACCCATCGGCCGTAGCCGACCTGGTCGGGCTGGCGGGCGCGGTGGTAGCGGTTCACGATGCCCTGGAGGCTCATGGCTTCGTGGGTGGCAACGAAGGCCGCGCCGACTCGGTAGCCGGCCCTACGGAACTCGGCGAAACGGGCCAGTGGCCAGTCCGGTCCGCCGAGCGGGGCGCTGACGACGATGTCCAGGCGTTGCGCGCGCAGCAGGCGTGCCGAGCGGTTCCACCAGCGGCTTTTGAGGTCTTCGCCGGCCAGGAAGGCGCTGGTGATGTCGTTGCCCCTACCGAGGTCCGCGTAGCGCGGATGCAGGGCCACGATGTCATCGCCGTCCAGGGGAAACGCGTCCTGGCGGCCGAGGCGCTGAAGGATCGCGGATTGGACGGTGCTCTTGCCTGCGCCGGGCTGACCTCCGACGAACAGCACGACGGGGTTCTCGCGCCTCTCGCCGGTCAGGGAGGGGCGAACCAGCTGGTTGAAGAGGCGGGCGTTGTCCCAATCAGACAGCATCGGCGTGGGTTAGAGCCTTTCGGAGCTCATACGTTGTCCGCTCGGACCGCGCGCAGCAGGGCCGGGTAGTCGCGCAGAACCCGCTGGACCTCTTCGGTGTCGCGGACGCTGAGGGAGCGGCGCTCTGCCAGGTAGGTCTGCTGTTCGGACCGGAGCCGGGCGGCCTCATCGGCCTCGGCTGAGGCGATGCGGGCGCTGTAGGCACTGACCAGGGCGGTGATCAGGTCCCGGGCGGTTTCGAACGCTTCGGCGTCGTCGAGAGACCACACCCCCATGTGCGTCGGTGCGGCTAGCCCCGACTGCTGTTCCATGTCGCTCATAAGTTCCCCCTGTCTGCGGCCCGCGTGGGGCGACGGTGGCGATTCTCCGGACGGAGCTGCTGAGGTCGGGCAGACTCGGTGATGTCCTCGCCTGCCTGATGAAGGGACTGGTCATGACCGTCGGCTGGTACAAGAGCTCCTACAGCACGAACGAGGACTCCTACTGAGTGGAGGTCGCTCATCCTGGTGGCGAGCTTACCCATGTACGCGACTCCAAGGTGTCCGACAGCCCCGTGCTGGCGCTGTCGAACACGGCGTGGGGACGGTTCGTTGCGATGGAACCCGAGGCCCGTCCCACTGCCTGATCTGTTACGCCGATACACGCGGCCCCCGGTGCTGTGCAGGGGTCGGGGTGGCGACGTTGGGCGCTGTCTGGGCGGCCGGCGACTGGGCGGCGGCGCGTCGCTGACCAGCCGTGTGTCTCCGACTCGGCCTACCAGAGCGTCGCCGTATCCGCAGCGAGATGCGGAGGCGATCTCGGTGCCGTCCGGGGCCGACACGGTGACCGAACTGTCCTTGATGAGGGCGTGGTAGCCCGCTGTGCGCTGCACCGGCTGTGCCCCGGAAGGGAGTGTCAGTGGGACATGCGAGGTGCCTGGTTCCTTTTCAGGTGCGGTTTCCATGCAGGTCTCCTCACAGAGGCGGCTCGGGCTCGTCGGCCATCCGCTCGGCCTCGGCGGCCGCCGGGTGAAGGACGGGGGCGGTGGCCATGGCGGAGGTCATCAAGAAGGTCTCGAAGTCCTGGCCGGTGTCCGGGGCGTAGTGCGGCGCGAGCGACTGGTGGCTCGTGGCGCAGGCCGGCAGGCTCAGGCGAGGAGTCAGGGTGTGCAGGGTGTTGATCCAGTCCGCTTCCCCGAGTTCGCGGCCGGGTGCTTCGGGGGCCGGCGTAGGTGCGGACCCAGCCCATGTACAGGGCGGTCAGGTACTCGATGATCGGCGGGTGTTGGTACCAGCACGGCGGGATGTTGTTGTGGAGCTCGAAGGTGTCGCGCAGCCAGTCGATCCATTCGGCGAGCTTGCGCAGCCGCTGGCGGCGGTCGTCCGGTTCCATGGCAGACCAGCGCCGGGGCGGGGGGCCAGAGGCTGGCCGGGTTGAGAAGGGGGTCAGACACGGGTTTTCGCTTTCCTCTGCTCCTTCACGACGGTTGTGTGCGTGAGGTAGCGCTTGAGGTCCTTGTCGCGGAACACCAGCCGCATCTTGATCTTGATGGGGGGCTGGTTGGAGTACTGGGCGTTCGCGGTGAAGTCCTCCATCTGCTGCAGGGAGTGGACCGGGGCGAGGTCGGTCTCGGTGGGCGCGGTGTTGGTGGAGGCGTTGCCGGATCCGCGACTGTGGGAGGTGCGCATCACCTCGGTCCGGCCGTACAGGCCGGAGAAGTAGCGCAGGGTCTCCAGATCTCCGCAGCCTGGCAGCAGCAGCAGCAGGCGCAGGCCGGAGGCGGACAGTACGGTGTTGGCCTTCCGGGTGCTCCCCCACGGCTCCGGACTCGGCGTCCACCGCTGGGTCGTCGAGCGGACCATCGCCTGGATTCACGGCTTCCGCCGCCTACGCGTCCGCTGGGAACGACGCGACGACATCCACGAAGCCTTCCTCGGCCTCGCCACCTGCCTCATCACCCACCGACACGTCCAACGCCCTTGTTGGGACCTCTAAGGTGCGGACATGGCTGTCATGGATGTCCGCAACGATGCAAAAGGATGGCTCGTCATGTGGCTGGAGCCACTTGGTGAGGATCGATGGCTCAGGCCGGACGAGACGTTCCGGGTCCGATCCAACTACAACGGCGATGAGCTGGCCTTCTCCATAACCTTCTGGGTGGATGACGACGACCGGTCGGCGGGGATCGAGAACGTCGCCGTCTGGATCGAGAACGGTGACTGCTACGCGGAAGTCACCGACAGGGCGGGCAACCTTATCGAGTGCGGGCACCAAAGGCCTAAAGAGGTCAACAGGCGATGGCAGGCCGCGCTCGAAGAGGGGCACCGGCGTGCGGCGGAGCGCAAGGCCGGAGGGGAGGCAGTCGGATGATCGCGGCACCGCGCCGCACCTCGACCGCGTCGTCCCCATCCGGGGGACGCTGTCGGCCGGGCTGGTATCGGCGACGGTGATGGCATCGGTCGTGGAGAGGGCCTGTGTGGTCTGGGGGAACAACGGCGTGCTCGAGGCAAACCGTGCCGGAGGGGTTGGCGTCGTCGTAGGCTCACCTGTCCACGTCAGCCCGCTTTGGCGTCCGGGCACCAGGCCCGGTATCCGACCGGTTATCTACGGCAGCCGGCGGAGGAGCCGACCACATTGCCGCAGTTTCCCGACTCCTTTCGGCTGTCGGCATTCGCTTCTTGGGCACCTTGTTCCCGCCCGGGCGTTCAGCTCCCCTTGCGGTCGGCCTATCGCCGCCAACCTTCAGCGACGGACCCGGACAGGGTTTCCACGTTTCGCACACATGAGATGCGACCGGGGTCCGGTGCCCTCTGCTGCTCCCCGCTCGCGCGGGGATGGCCCCGCCTACCTCGACAACCTGCCCGAGGACCACGTCTGCTCCCCGTACGCGCGGGGATGGTTCCGACCACCAGGACCCGGGCAGATGGCCCGCGTTCTGTTCCCCGCACGCGCGGGGTGTTCGAGTCTCGGTCGCTTGGGCCGCTGTTCTGTGCCGGTTAGGGAGGGGCGGTGGGTGTTCTGTCTGTTTCGGTGGAAGGTGCTTGGGGGCGTGCCGGCGTGGGGTAGAACTGCTGGTCAGGAAGTCTGCTCCCCGCACCCGCGGGGATGGTCCTGCCCTTCCCCCCCCACACCCCCCGGAGGAGGTCTGCTCCCCGCGCCCGCGGGGATGGCGCTCACACGGTCGTGACCGCAGCGTCTCCCCGTGTTCGTGGGGGTGTTCGGGTCTCGGTCGCTTGGGTCGTTGTTCTGTGCCGACGGGGGAGGGGTGGTGGGTGTTTTGTCTGTTTCGGTGAAAGTTGCTTGGGAGTGCGTCGGGTAGAACCACTGGTCAGGAAGTCTGCTCCCCGTACGCGCGGGAATGGTCCCCACGGCCGCTGGGTCGCCGACTGCGAATGCCTCTGCTCCCTGTACGCGCGGGGATGGTCCCCGGCCCCGGAGACCACGACGCCGGCCATGATGCTGCTCCCCGCTCGCGCGGGGATGGCCCCCACCGGCCGGGGCCGCTTGCGTGGAACACTCCCTGCTCCCTGCTCGCGCGAGGACGGCCCTGTCGAGGTGCTGGACCACATGTGTGGTCACGACTGCTCCCTGCACGCGCGGGGACCCGGGTGACCAGGAACAAGACGGCGTCCTGCTCCCCGCTCGTGCGGGGATGGACCCGTGACCCGCTCCCAGCCCGGCAACTTCGGGTACTGGGCTCCCCGCCCCGCGGGGATGGCCCCGAGATTGAGGAGGGCTCGAAGTCGATTCGCTGCTGCTCCCTGCGTGTGCGGGGATGGCCCCTTGATCGCGTTCCTTCGCGCTCGCCTCGACGACTGCTTCCAGCTCGCGCGGGGATGGTCCCTTGACCCGGCCCGTCTCCGGGGCCCTGAGAATCCGCTCCCCGCACGTGCGGGGATGGTGTTAGACGACTCTCTGCGTGGTCATGAAGGGGGGTGACGGCGACATCCCCGTCAGGATGCCGATTCATCCGACTCAGAAGGCCTACGGTCGCGGGCACGTCGCAGAAGGTGCCTCGCCAGCAACACGACCCAGGCCACCAGCATCAGCGTCGCGGCGACCCTCACCCAGGGCGCGGTGCCGCTACTGGCCGCCGTCCACCCGAAGAACAGGATGCTCAAACACATCCAAGCCGGGCCGTCAAGGAAATCGCCCTTCGCGTCTCGTGACACCCCAACCCCCTCCTGCCCAATTCCGCGGCCTGTTCGCCACGGCAGAAGGATATGGCAGCGGATGGAGCAGTCTCCGATCGCGGCCGGGCAACTCTGTCGGCCACCACGCGCTCCGGCAGTGACGTCAATTTCTCGTGAACATCCACGAGCCTCAAGATCGCCAACTGCTGCTCAAACCGGCAGACAAACGCTGCTGCTTGAAGTGAACGAAGCCAGATGCCCCCTGCGGGCGTTGTGGTCGGTGGGTGTGGGAGAGGTTCGTTGTGGTCGCTCGCCACCGAGCTCACTATGTTCGGGGGTACTCACCACCATGCTCACCACCGTGCTCACCATGGCCGGGGTTGCTCACCACGGTGCTCACCCACGGGTGGCCCCTGGGGGTGGTTTGTCTTTTCGGTGAAAGTTGCTTGGGGGCGGGCTGGTGGCGTGTAGAACTGCTGGTCAGGAAGGTGCTCCCCGGACCCTGATGGGGATTCTTGAAAATCACCAGGTCCGCTCTTGGTCCCCCAGACAGTTGCGCGATCAACGACGGGCCGGGGCCGCCCGATCGTGGAGTGTGCGGGACGTGCCGAGCCGTCAAGGGCGCCTCCGGCGGCGCTGCGCGCTGGGCTTCGCCCACCCTGGACTGCTCGACTCGTCCCTGGACCTGGCTGGCTATCGGCCGGCCCCTCCGCTGTGGCGCCCAGCCGCAGGTCAGTGGCCTGTGGGTGGGGAGCCAAGGTGAGCAAGTCTGCGGAGACCCTGAGCGCGGGGTGGGGAATTTCAGATATCGCCATCAACCCGCGGGGATGGACCCCTCCAGCACGTCAGCTCGGCGCACTTCGCCTCCTGCTCCCCGCCCGCGTGGGGATGCCCCCGGCTGTGGACCAACTTCGGCCCGACCAACGTCTGCTCCCCGTAAGAGGGGGGATGGCCCCCTCGTGCGCGCTGTGGATGATGAGCCGCTCGCACTGCTCCCCGTGTGCGTGAGGATGGTCCAAGGACCGGCACGATGCCGTGGGTGCCAGCTGTCTGCTTCCCGTGCCCGCGGGGATGGACCCGCCCGCTACGACCTCACCCTGTTGGACCGGGACTGCTCCCCGCGTTCGCGGGGATGGCCCCAACGCCCGCCAGAGCAACTACGACCGGCTCGTCTGTTCCCCGCACGCGCGGGGATGGACCCTGCCCCTCGACGAAGCCGCCAAGGTGCTTCGCCTGCTCCCCGCGTCTGCGGGGATGGTCCCATCCAGGACCGTTCGGTTCTCGAACTGGAGAACTATTCCCCGCTCGCGCGGGGATGGTCCCCCTCAAGGTCGATGTGGGCGAAGGCGTCGAGTGCTGCTCCCCGTGTTCATGGGGATGCTCGTGAGGTGCCGGCCGACCGCGCGGAGACTCTGCGGGGATGGCCTCTCCTGGAAGATCTTGCGGTGGCCCCGGCTGGCTCTGCTGTTCCCCACGCCTGCGGGGATGGACCTGGTGTCGACCTTTCCGAGTGCGCACGCAAGGGCTGCTCCCTGCGTCTGCGGGGATGGTCCCTCAATGTCCTCGCCCTCGGGCGCGCCGCCGGGGAAGCTGCCAGCACCGGCGGCACACTCGGCTCGCGCTGAAGCGAAACGAGCACGTAGCCCGCCGATCCTGTGAACGGCCCTCGACCAGCCGATCCAGGAGCTCATGGGGTCGCCACCAGGACCTCGGGAGGGCGAAATTGCGGGTGCGGGCCTGCACAGCGGGCTGGTAGCGGGGACGAGCCAGCCGCCCAGAACCAACAGGTACAGGTGCCGGCGCAGGTCGGCGGCCTCGCCCGCGACGGTGTTGCGGCAGAGGAACTCGAAGTCGACCCAGCGCAGCGGGTCGGCGATGGCCGGTCGCGCAGCAACGCGTTGGCCTGCTCACAGGATCGGCCCCACGTCGCAGTCTGCCTGGGAAGCACGAAAAAGGGCCGCGGCCATTGATGCCGCCGGACCCGGGACGGACGGTGGTGCCGGTTCCGGCGGCTTTCGAAAGGTCGCACTTGCGCCGTGGGGCTCAGGCCGCCGCATGGCGCGGGGCCGTCAAATCGACACACCGCAGCCCACCGATCCTGATGAACTTCGGTACCCCAATTGCGTCACTGTGTGGCCGTTCACACAGGTCAGAGCCCTCGAGGAGGGTTTCTCGCCGCGGAGGGCTGCGCCCTGAACAATGCCACCATCGTCACAGATTGCTCTGTCGTGGTCACTTAATGATGTGAGATGGAGAGCCGGATGACGCTGTCGTCTGACGATTTGCAGTACCACCGCCGTGTGCTGATCAGCGCCGCTGTTCGTGCAGGGTATGCGCACACCTGCCGCTACGAGGAGCCGGCCGCCCGACGAGAGATCGCCCGGATGACCGGGGTCGTCATGTCGGTATGTGGCCCAGGCCGGGGCCCGAACACGCCGGCGGCGCTCATCGCAGCCCTGCATCATCCCCTCGCACAGATCGCTCCCGGCCTGTTCGCCGACAGCCAGACGGGCTCACTGACGGTACTCGACGGCGGTGATCTCAGCGACGACGTGTACGCCGAGGGATGTGAGGACATCGTCGAGCTGCTCAGCGGCGGCGTCGACCCCGCGCGCCGCTGGCTGCCCACCTGGGCGTGGATGCACGGCGAGATGGTGGAACGTGAGGCGTTCCAGCTGATCAACGAGGGTGCCACCGAGGACGAGTACACCGCGCACCGGTACTTCGTGGTCAAGCAGCCCGCAGGCGGGGAGCGGCAGCTGGCAGAGCTGTTCAGTTCGGCGGTCGGCATGCGCAAGTCCGTGCGCTACGTGCCGATCCCGGCGGACCAGGTGTTCCGGGGGAAGTGGTGGTGGCCGTGCCCGATGTGCAAGTGGCCGATGCACGTCGACGGCGACGAGGTGCGCTGCCGCTTCCCGCTGCACAACGCGGTGTACTTCGTGCGTGCCGATTCCGCGAAGGGGCGCCCGCTGCTGCAGCGGCGGGACGGCGGCGTGCCGCGGCAGCCGGCGGCGCGGCCCTGTCACCGGGAGGGGCCGAACCGCAGCATGTGCGTGGAGACCGCGGTGTGGCGGCACATCGTCATCTCCGGGGTCTCCGAGATCTACCTCTTCGAGCGGATGGAGGCACTCCAGGCGAGGGGCGTCGAGGTCGAGCTGTGGCCGGGCAAGGACCGCTACGACCTGCTGATCCGGGTTCCCGCGACCGGCTGGGAGCTGCGGATCGACGTGAAGGACTACGCGAGCGCGGTGTCGCTGGCCGACCGGCTGCGCAGGAAACCACCGGCGGCGCGAACCATCGTCATCCCCGACTACCGGGGCGAGGCACAGCGCGACGAGCTGGCCGAACTGCTGCCCAACCTGAAGGTGTTGCTGGTGAGCGAGGTCATCAAGGCGGTCAAGGCCGAACTGCGCAAGGCGGGCCGACGATGACCACACCGGTCGTGGAGAAGGACAGCGAGCTGGACCGGCGGATTCTGCCGAAGGTCATCGCCTGCGCGTGCGCGCTCGCGCAGGCGCACTTTCCGCTGCGGGCCAAGGACGGCAGCGCCGGCACCGACTTCAAGCGGGTGTCCTACCTGCTCACGGGCCAGTACGACGCATGGAGCGGATACCCGCAGCTGTTCGGCGAAGAACAACGGCGCATCAGCCGGATGCTGCGCCAGCGCCCCAACCGGCTGAGCAACGAGGAGTCGCTGCGTACGGACGCGGAGCGCTTCCTGGCCACGGGGGCGCTGTGCGAGTACGTCCTGCAGGACGACGATGTGCTCGCCGCCCGCCACGGCATGCTGCCGCGGGAGCTGGCCGACGTGCTGCTGGAGGAGATCGACCGGCTGCGTGCCGAGAACTCCGCCGCCCTGCCCCATGCCGAACCCGGCGACTACGTGACCACCTTGCGGGTACCGGTCGCCGGCCACGACTCCACGTGGGCCCTCCAGGCCCACTACACGCTGCAGGAACGTCATGAGGCACCGGAATCCGAGCCGATCCGGGTGCACACCGCACCGGCCGGGCAGATTACCATCAAGGTCAAGGAGTTCCTCGCCCTCAACCGGGAACTTGACCAGCAGGCCGGTGAGACCTTCCGCACCGGATCCCTCGAACCGTTGTTCGCCCAGCTGCGAACCGGCGACGATGCCAAGGTCGGCGATCTGCTGCAGGTCGAGGCGGGGAACCTGCAGGTGCTCCAGGCCCCGACCGGATTCGGCAAGAGCGTCCTCATGCGGAGCCTGGGCTCCTGGGCACAGGCCGAGGGCGCCACACTGGGACTGGCCGTGCCCACCACCATCGCCGCGCTGAAGATGGCCTACGGCATCGAGAAGGACCTGCGCTCACGCGGCGTCGAGCATCCCGAGCGCCTGGTCGTGCCACTGATGTCCCCGAACAGCATGATGGCCGCCCTCGATCAGGTGGCCGCGGAGTCCAGGGACAGACCCTTCGTCAAATGGGCCGAAGACCGGCTCGGCTACGGCTGCGCCCTGCCGTCGCTGGCGACCGTCGACGACGAGGTCGACGCGTGGGTGCCCGGCCACGAAGCGTGCATGTCCCTGGTCCCGTACCGGCCGGCAGGAGTCCCGGAATCCGGGCGCGGCTCGAAGACGCGGCGGCAGGGAATCTGTGCCTGCCCGTATCGGCAGGTGTGCGGCAAGTTCCGGCTCGCCCGGCAGGCATGCACCGCGCAGATCATCGTCACCACGCACGCGAACCTCTACCAGGGCCATCTGCACATCCCCGTCCAGGTCGACTCCGGGGCCGTCGTCGAGCGGATGACGGTGGAGGAGCTGATGCTGCGGCGCTGCCAGTTCACCGCCGTGGACGAAGTCGACGCCTTCCAGTCCTTCGTCCTGGGACGGGCAGGCAGAGGACTCACCCTGGCCTGGGGCAACCGCCAGGACCAGCGTCCGCTGCTGCGGCTCGACGGCGAGTTCATCCAGGCCTTCGGACGGGTACGCCCAGCCCTCGACGAATCCATGCGCAACACCTTGATGCGCACCCGCTGGCTCGCCGAGACCTACACCAGCCACCTCGCTCACGGCACCCTCGGCCCCAGCGACCGCAAGGACACCAAGAAGAAGAGCCGCTCCGCAAAGAAGTCGGGGCGTCCGCAGCAGGAGCGGCGATGGATCATTCCGCAGCGCTGGGACGGCTGGATCAGCACCCAGCTGCGGGCCCTGTTCGCCAACGACGAGACCCAGGTCAGCGAGCAGGAACGCGAGTTCTCCCCGGACGTCGCCGAGCGCTACCACTTCGCCGCCCTGTACGAGCGCAAGATCAAGATGACGGCGCTGCCAGAACACCTGCACCCGTTCGCCGAGCTCCTGCGCGATGTCATCGACCCCGACGGGGATGCCGGATCCCTGTCCCACGTACGCAAGCAACTGGAGAAACTACTGGCCCGGTGGGTGCCCAACCAGCAAGTGCGCGCCGACGTGCTGGACCGGATGCTGCGCCGGGCCTTCCTGGAGCCGCTGCGCCTGCTGCTGTACCGATTCGTCCATAACGCCCAGCAGCTCAAGCTGGCCGGGGTCGAGGCGGCACGCGACATCGCCGACGTTCTGGGGCCCTTCAGCGCGTGGCGGGCCATCCCGCACGGCCCGCAGGGCCGGCTGATGTTCGCCTTCACCGAGGACGTGCGGACAGGAATGCCGGAGGACACACGCCTGAGCGTGGCGGCCTTCGGCGGCGACCCCCACACCTACGTCACCACCCTCGGACAGATCACGGCGCTCGCCCACAGCGGCCACAAACGCGCAGTACTGGGCCTGTCAGCCACCGCCTACGCGCCCGGGGCGCACCGGCACCACGTGCACACCGTCCCCACCTGGTGGGTGCCCGACGACGTCGATCACGGGGTGAGCATCGAAGCCGAACTCTTCCCCGGACTCGGCGAAGAGATGCTGCGGATCTCCGGCGTCACGGGCAAGGACCGCATTGAGGCCACCCGGCTTCTCGGCCGTCGCATGTGGCCCCGGCTGCGCGGCGAGCTCCACGACCTCGGCCGGCAGAGCAAGCACCGGGTGCAGGACTCCATCCTGCTCGTCACCACCTCCTACGACAGCTGCCAGCACCTGCGCGACGGCCTGCTGGCCGCGGGCGCCGAACCCGGACTCGTCGCGGTCACCGTCCGGCCCCGCCCGGAAGACGAACCGGCATCCCGCCACGACGAGACGGGCGAACCGCTGTGGCACGAGATCCCCGGCGATCAGCTCGAATCGTTCACCCGGCTGCCCAAAGCCCGGATCCTGATCGCACCGCTGGGCCGGGCCGAGCGCGGACTGAACATCCTGGCACCCCAGTCCAACAAGTCCGCGATCGGATCCATCTGGCTCGCCATCCGACCCGTCCCACTGGTCGACGAGCCCGACGAACTCCTCGCCCACGTCGGCGCCCGAGCCCTGGACGAGAAGCAGACCAGCCCCGAGCCCTGGACGGAGCTCGAGCGACGCCGCGAAGTGGCCGGCCACTACTTCGAAAAGCTGGTCACCAGCGAGCGCTACTTCCGCTCCCTGCCCGCCCGGGCCAAACGAGCCATCGCCGCCGAACTCATCATCAGCCTCGTCCAGCTCGTCGGACGCGCCAGACGCGGAGGCACACCCGGGCGGATCAAACTCGTCGATGCCGCCTTCCTCGACACCCGCGGCAACTCCGACCTGCCCCACCTCATCCGCGACCTGCGCGAGCAGTGGACCAAGAACCACGAGCTGCCCCTGATGCGCCGCTACTACGGCACCACCCTGAACGCCTTCTTCCGCTTCGCCGACCGTCACGTGGGGGAGACCACCCGATGATCAGCACCCTGGCCTTCCTCTTCCCCTACTCCGCACTCGGCAAGATCACGCTCTACCCCCTGAACAACGAGTTCGGCCAGGCATGGAGCAGCTTGCCCACCTACGGGGACGCCAAGAACGGCAAGCCGCGCCGCCCCCCGTACGCCGGACTGGCCTCCGCGCTCAGCGCCGTCTCCGGCCAGCCCGTCGTCCTCATGCCACACACCTACGAGCCCGCGGACGACGACTTCGCGCAACCCGCCGTCGCCGTCACCACCAAGCCGTTCGACGCCTGGACCCTGTCCACCGCGGTACGCGAATGGGAACGGCGCGTACGCAAGGGCGACGACACCAACACACTCGCCCCCCTGCTCGCAGCCGCCGAAGTCGAACACCCCCAACTCGCATCCTTCGTCCGCGGCGCAGAAGACGGAACCCCACACGCCCCAGGCTGGTTCTACCGCGTCGCAGCCTGGAACTTCGCACAGCGCCTGGCCCGCACCCCCCTGCTCATCCCCAACGGCCCCCGCATGCGCCGCATCCACTGGCGCATGGACACCCAAGGCAGCCTCATCAGCTGGGACAACGTCACCCAACGAACCACCCTGAAGCCCAAGCGCACCGGATACGCCCTGCACAAGCTGGACTTCCGGGTCATCACCCAGCCCGGCGAACCACTCTTCGCACTTCACGTGCTGCCCAAGTTCAGCAGACTCGCCACCCACTGGGCCAGCACCCGTACCGCCTTCATCGAGCACGGCGGACACAAGAACACACTGCTGCGGCTGCCGATCGGCCACACCAAGAACAGCGACGGCCAGTGGGTCCCCTACGCCCGCAACTACGCCGCCGAAGTCCTCGAAGCCTGCGACATGGACTTCACCACCTGGCCCACCAACGACGACCTCGCCGCGCTGCGCGGCCAGATGCGCGCCCTCGTACCCGCCCCCACGCCCCACGTCCTCGGCAAAGGCGTCGGCACACGCTTTAACAAGATCCTCGCCGACCACATCACCGACACTTTCAAGCGCCCCACGATCTTCCAAGTAGGCTTCGAGGCCACCGACGTCGAACTCACCCGCCCCACCAAAGGCGCCGTCACCCGAGCAGACCTCGACCACGCTCTAGCCGCCACAGGCAGCGACACCGTCCGCATCATCGCCCTCTACAACGACGGCACCACCCGCAAGAGAATGAGCGAGGCCCTCGCCGCATACACGACCACCCCCGACCAGCCACTCGACTGCGGCGACCAGCAAGACCACCGCCTCAGCCAACGCCTCGTCGTCCGCTTCCACCGCCTGCGAGCCCTCGACCACGCCGAGCAGGTCGACTGGGACACCGAACTCGAATTCCTCGACCAATTCCACGACGACGCCGTCAACGGCGCCTGGGTCGAGACCATCTGGAACCCCAAACCCACCAAACGCGAACGCGAAGCCGGCCAACACCGCCACGACCACAAAAGAGACCTTCGCCGCGCCCTGTACGAACGCGACATCGTCTCCCAGTTCCTGGCCCGCCAGAGCCCACCCGAACCCGACGACGCGACCGAAGCAGACACCGACACCGACACCGACGCCGAGGCACCCAAGGACTACAAGGCGATCAACGCCCTACGTGACCTGCTTTTCCGGCTCGGCTGCGTGGACGACCGCCTGCGCCACGTCACCGAGCTGAAAGACGAGCCCATCCTGGTCGGCATCCACCTGCGCCAGCAACGCGTCAGCAACCGCCGCCCCGGCGCCGCCGACCGCACACAGATGGTCGAAGTCCTCACCGCACTCCACACCAGCAACGACCCCGACCGACCCTGGCACCTGCACTCCTACGACCACCACACCCACGACTGGCGCCCCCAGGCAGCAGCCGAAGCGGCCTTCGGCCGACGCGCCATCGGTCGCGAAGGACACGCCCGGCACGAAGAAGGCGCCCTGCTCGCCCGCCAGCACATCGAATCCGCCCTGAAGATCCTCCCGTCCGACCGCCCCCTGATCATCTTCGTGGACACGGAAGCCTGCAGGACCATCTGGCCAGGCCTGCAGAACGTCCGCTTCGGCAAGGGACCGCTCCCGGGCGATCACCTACGCACCGAGACCCGGTCCGTCGCCGTAGTCGCCATCAACACCTCCTACGGCGAAGTACCCACCCCCGTGGAGAACACCACCAGCCCCCGCAAGAACCCCAAGCGCCCCCCCAAGCCCCAGGAGCGCCTCTACCGTCGTACCACCAGCACCGATCACACCAGTTGGTACATCGCCCAGGCCTCCCGCACCTACGACGGCTTCGGCGGCGCAGGGAGCATCGGCGGCCTCCACACCCGCTTCACCCTCCCGAAGGAAGACTGGGCCCTGCAACGCAAGGACTGGCACAGCTTCACCGCCACCCAGATCACCGTCCCTCACGCCGCACAACACGACCCGGAACAACTTGCAGCACTCGCAGCACAGTTGTGCCACCAGTCCCTGTCCTGGGACGCACGCACCCGCCACCCCGTCCCCCTTCACGTCGCCGGAGCCATGGACCGCGCCCATCCCGAATACCGTGGCCCCAGCATGGAGACCGCCCACATGCCTGAGAGCGACGAGGTGCAGGGCGGCGAGTAGCAGGCACGAGCCGGCCTCGACCCGACTGCCGTGCTGGCGAAGGCGGAAGAGGCAGGCGCGCAGCAGACGGCGGGCGTGACCGATTCGGTACACCGTGCCGGTGAGCTCGACCTCGTCGACCTCACCGGCGACCAGCTGGTCCCAGGCCGCGACGTACGTCGAGAGTTCCTCCGCCTTGGGACTGGTGTTCTCGTCGAAGACGGTACGGGCGTCGACCTCTGGGGCGGCCTCGCAGGGGATCAACCCGCGTGTCCGCGGCTCCACCTCACAGCAGAGCGAAGTCCGAAGGTCGGACGGGCGCCGTGGGCGGTGGAGTGCACAGTCCCTCTTCCCGGCAGGCTGCGAACTCTCTCTTCGGCGATCGGGACAGCAGCAGCACCGGTCTGGCTCTGTACGCGGGAACCGGTTCTGGCCCACCTTCTGTGAAGGTTCACGGACAGTGATGGCAGTGGTGTGGTGGGATGGCCGGACTCTGCTGTTGATCCGCTGGGGGACCGCTGTGACGTCCTCGTACCCGTCCCTGACCCGTGCCTTGGCCGAGGCTCTGGTCCATGTCCTGTGGTTCATCCACGGCAGCGAAGGAGGACGTCGCCCACGTGGTCAGCACGCTGCCGAGTGATTAGCAGCAGGAGCTGATCACCCTGCTCGGCGAAATGGCAGCTACCGAGACCGACCCCGCTCGCCGTGAGTTCCTGGAGGAGTTTCCGGAAGGCTTCGGGCTTATCGACGATCTGCCCTGAAGACTCTCACACCCAGACTCCTGCGGACTCGCAGGCAGAGGACGACCCGTCTGCCGCCGCCGGGAACATCAGGCGGAAACCGCAGATAGGAGCTGTGAATCCGCCGCGACCAGCTCCCGCAGCCAGGGCAATCGGACCCGGCCACCGTCCTCTGGGCCTCGATGCGTACCGCTCGTCAGTCACGTCGACCGACAGCACAGCCACGTCCGAGATCGACGGGAACAGTAACTCCTCCTCAGGCAGCTTCCCGAGGCTCCACTCACGAAAAAACGTCACCCTGTGTGATGCTTTACGGAAAGTGAGCCAGAACCCGAGAACGGACAGCGCTGGGGAGCGTCGACATCGGTCAGCCGAAGTCGGCCGAGGCCAGGGCGACCGCAAGCGTGATGTGAGGGAGGGCGCCCAGGCAAAGCTCGGCCGCAGCGCTCGGGTCAGTGGCAGCGCGAGCCTCCAGCAGTACCAGCAGACCGGCTACCACCGCAGCGTCGACTGCCTCGTCGAGGATCTCGTCCACGGCGAGCTCGCCACCGGCAGCCAGCTCGTGCACCAAGGTGGCCGCTTCCTGCGGATCGGCCCGCCAGCGGGCGGCAACTTCGAAGCCGGCGCTCACCAGGTCCATCGCGGCGGTCTGCTCCACCGTCGGCAACGGTACGCAGTTCTCGCCGAGCTCGGCCTGCTCCGCGAATTCCTGGGCCTGGGCCACGGCGCATCGTGCCGCATACGTCCGCTGGGCCTTAGGGCCTGTGTGATGTCGTGATCAGTTGCCGGGTTCTGTGCACTTCGTGGGGAGGGACCCGGTAGGAATGTGGTCGTGACGCGTAGGCAACTCACCCATGCTCAGTGGAAGTTCATCGAGCCGTATCTGCCGATCGGTAGGTACGGCCCGTATCCGGAGCGTTTGCGGGAACAGTTCGAGGGGGTGATCTGGCGGTTCCGCTCCAGCGGTCAGTGGCGGGAGATGCCTGCCGAGTTCGGCCCCTGGGCCACCGTCTACGGACGTTTCCGCGTCTGGCGGGACGCCGGTGTGTTCACCGCCCTGTTGGAAGGTCTGATCGCTCAGGCAGCCCGCGCGGAGCAAACAGACTTGTCGCTGGTCAGCGTGGACTCCACTACGGTCCGCGCCCACCACGACGCCGCGGGGCTCCGCGTCAGCAAGCACCTCATGTCGGCCCTGGAGGAAGCCGCGCAGGAGCAGGAGGCAGCCCGGCAAAAAGGGGCGGCGCGGAGGAACAGAACGGACAGGCCGAGCGCCGGCGCATCCGGCGCCGACGCAAGCTCCGCCTGAAGCAAGCCCTGCTCGGCCGGTCCCGGGGCGGCCTCACCAGCAAGGTCCGTTTCATGCCCCACCACGACCACCGCATCGAAGTCTACGACGCCGCTACCGGCCGCTGTCTCGGCCCTGCGGACCTGGCCGACCAGGCCACCGAGGAACAGGTCAGCGCCGTACGGCGGGCCCGAGCCGCCCGCGCCCGCCGACTGAAGAAGGACCTCGAAGCTTCCCAGCGGGAACGCTACGCCGCCACAACCCAGGCCGGGCCCCCGCAGCGGCTCGGTGTGCTGATCGGTGCGCAGGCCGATGCCGAACTCGCCCAGGCCACCGGCACACGCTTGTCGGATCTGGCGCTGCCGGATGTCGTCCCGCCCGCCGCGCCGCCGGCCGACTGGCGCACCCCGGCCTCCCTCGCCGCGCGCACCCGTCCTACCCGGACCGGCGCAACGCCGCCCGTTCGCCACGCCCCGCCTGCTGAGGGCCCGCCCGCCCCGCCGGCCGCCGGCATCGGCTCCTTGCCTGCGCGGGGATGACCCGGCTGTACCTACAGCAAGGGCGTCAAGTACCGCTGTTCCCTGTGTCCGCGGGGATGGCCCCTCGTTTGAGTGCTGGTGCCGCTGCTTCATGACCTGCTCCTCGCGCCCGCGCGTGGATGGCCCTCACGACGGGTGGGTCGATCGTGAGAAGGGCAACTGCTTCCCGCGGGTGTGGGGATGGTCCCGCAGCCAGCAGAGCCGGCCTCGGTCGGTTTCTCGTTCCCTGTGTATGCGGGGGAGGGCCGTCGTCGATCACGGGGACCTCGAGGTCGTCCTGGTGCTGCCCACGTCGGCGGGGACGGACCCCCGCCGCCCACCGCTCCGCAGACTCAGCAGCGCGGGCCCCCGCTCGCGAGGGGATGGTCCCGTGACCGGGTTGCCCAGGCGGCTCCTCGTGGAATGCTCCCCGTGCCTGCGGGGATGGACCCCAGCCCGTACACGTCAAGAGCCACCTGACCTGCTGCTCCCCGCGCCTGTGGAGATGGACCCTGGGCGTATGCGAGCTGCTGTGTCTCGTTCAGCCTCCTGTTCCTCATGTGTGTGGGCTCCAGGTCTGCGTCGTAGGTGCCAGCCCTCTGCTCTCGTACACGCGGGGAGGGCCCCAGCGCGGATGGCTGGCCGGTCTAGGCGTAGGTCTGCTCCCCGTTCGCGCGGGGAGGGCCCCTACGTGAAGGGCGACGGGTACTCCTCTCGGCTGCGGGGGTGGTGCCGGTACTGGAGCCGGGTTTTGGTGGTGGGGTTGTGTCGGATTTTCGGTCGCTTGGGTCGCTGTAGTTGGCGGCTGTGGTGAGTGGGGGCGGTCAACGTGGTTGTTCACCACTGTGCTCACCATGGCCGGGGTTGCTCACCACGGGGCTTGCCATCGTGCTCACCGTGGTTGTTCTCCAGCTCCTGAGGGGTGTTTTATCTGTTTCGGTGAATGTTGCTTGGGACCGTGCCGGTGTCGGGTAGAACTCCAGGTCAGGAAGACTGCTCCCCGCGCCCGCGGGGATGTCTCACGGCCTCCGCGATCGTGCCCACGCCCTGGGCGCTGCTCCCCGCGCCCGCGGGGATGTCTCTATCCTCGCGGGCGGCTACGACCAGGGGAACGCCTGTTCTTTGCTCGTGCGGGGATGGCCCCGACTCTGAACCCGCTCTCTGGGGCCGGGCGTTCTGCTCCCCGCACCGGCGGAATGGTCCTGACCCTCATCAAGATCACCGGGGCGAGGGAGACCTGCTCCCCGCGTCCGCAGGGATGGACCCAGCAGCAGCTTCACCTCGATCGCGTTCACGTGCTGCTCCCCGCACCTGCGGGGATGACCCCTGGTCGATGCGGGATGCCAGGGCGATCTTGGTCTGCTCCCCGCCCGCGCGGGGATGTCCCCACGTCCTACTTGGTCGGCATCAGCCCCATCACCTGCTCCCCGCGTACGCGGGGATGGCCCCCCTCGACATCCACCTCATGGGCCCCCTCGGCTTCTGCTCCCCGCACGACCCTCACCGCACGTTCCTGCTCCTCGCGCACGCGGGGATGGTTCCCGCTGGGACTGGACGAACTTGAGCCCCTCGTCCTGCTCCCCGCTCGCGCAGGGATGGCCCCAGCCACACCCCGAGGCCGGCCAGCGCTGCGCCCTGCTCCCTGCCCGCGTGGGGATGGCCCCTCTCCCCGGTGCTCAAGGGTTTCGACATCGGTCTGCTCCCCGCGCACGCGGGGATGGCCCCCACCTCGGCATCGGCAAGGAGCACGCCAAGAGCCGCTTCTCGCCCGCGCGGGGATGGTCCTGCCGCGGCCCCGACGGAAAGCTGATCGGCCAGCTGCTCCCCGCGTCCGCGGGGATGGTCCCGAGGCGCTGATCCGCGCCGAGTCGACCTCCACCTATTCCCTGCACCTGCGGGGACGGCCCCGTCACCCGGCAGGCCATGCGCGCTGCCATGGCCTGTTCCCCGCGCCTGCGGGGATGGTCCCTACGGTCGCATGGCCGGTCTTCGGGTCAGTCGTGCTTCCCGCCCGGGCGGGGGTGGACCCGCCGCGTCTGCGTGCACACGATGCCCTGTCCCCGCGGGGGATGGCCCCCGGTGGCCGAGTCCAACATCGAGGACTCGTTCTGCTTCCAGCGCCCGTAGGGATGGCCGCACATCGACGTCAGTGTCGGCGTACGCAGCTTTCTGCTCCCTGCTTGCGCGGGGATGGCCCCTTGGCTCTGTTGATGACGAAGAGCAGCGCTTCTCGGGCGGTTCGGGAGGCGCTGCCCGCGTCGGATATCGATGGCTTCGGACAGCAGCTCGGTGCCGACTGGCAAGACGCCGCGTGCCGCTCGTCCGGGGCCCGGGACAAAAGCGCTGGCTACGGGTGTAGGTGGCGGCCCTCGTCCCGCCGTTGCCGAGTGCCGGCGGGTGCCTCCCGTTCTTGTCGACATCGAGATCCGGGCGCGGGTGAGTGCCTCCCGAGGTCGTCGACAACCGCTGTCGTGTGACGTCGACAAAGCCAGCCCCTCGCCCTCGCAGGTGAACCCGCCGTTCTGGACCTGCTCCCCGTGTACGCGGGGATGGTCCCGTCGGCACGAAGCCGGGCGAGTTCGCCAGCTACTGCTTCCCGCGCGTGGGGATGGTCCCGCCCTGGACAACGCGGCACGCCAGCTGCTCCTCGTACGCGCGGGGATGGTCCCGGGGTGAGCACGTGCTGATCCTTCACTTCCTGCTGCTCCCCGCGCCTGCGGGACTCGTCTTCGGGTGTGGGTGCTGAAGCCGGGTTTTGGCGGTGCTGCTGTGTCGGTTCTTCGGTCTCTCGGGTCGGTGGTCGTGGTGAGTGGGGGAGCGGTCATTGTGGTCGCTCACCATGGAACTCACCATGCCCGGGATTGCCCACCACGGGCTCACCACAGTGCTCACCATGGGTGGCGCCTGGGGGTGTTTTGTCTGTTTCGGTGAAAGTTGCTCAGGGGCGTGTGGTCGTCGGGTAGAACTGCAGGTCAGGAACACTGCTCCCCGCGCCTGCGGGGATGGACCTTCGGACCGGCAACTCAGGTCGTCGACCCGAAACTGCTCCCCGCGCCTGCGGGGATGGACCCCGTCCTCCGGCCCTTCCGGGCAACGGATCTCGCTGCTCCCCGCGCCTGCGGGGATGGACCCGCGAACATGGTCTCCAGCAGGTCCTGGTCGACGCTGCTCCCCGCGCCTGCGGGGATGGCCCCTGGGCGTATGCGAGCTGCTGCGTCTCGTTCAGCTGCTCCCCGCGCCCGTGGGATGGTCCCGAGACCGACGGCATCGACCGCATCCTCGCGCTCTGCTCCCGCACCTGCGGGGATGGCCCCTGCGTGAAGGGCAACGGGTAATACCGGCACCACCCCCGCAGGCGAGAGGATCGGCTGTGTCGGTTTTTCGGTCGCTTGGGTCGCTGTTGTCGGTGGTCGTGGTGAGTGTGGGGGCGGTCATCGTGGTCGCTCACCACTGAGCTCACCATGGGCTCTGGGTTGCTCACCGCCGAACTCACCATGCCCGGGGCTGCTCGCCATCGTGCTCACCTTGGGTGGTTCTCCGGACCCCGAAGGGTGGTTTGTCTGTTTCGGCGAATGTTGCTTCGGGGCGGCTTGCCGTTGGGTAGAACTGCTGGTCAGGAAGTCTGCTCCCCGCGCCCGCTGGGATGGTCCGACGGTCACCGAACGCCTCGTCCTCGCCCAGTGCTGCTCCCCGCACCCGCTGGGATGGTCCTCACCGATCGGTGTCGGGCTCTCGGTCCAGGCCCTGCTCCCCGCGCCTGCGGGGGATGGTCCCCTCATGCAGCAGGACAGCGTGGCCAAACGCGTCTGCTCCCCGCGCGTGGGCGGGGATGTCCGGGCGGAGGCCAGCGTCGGGTGGGCGGAGGCACTGCTCCCCGCGCCCGCGCGGGGGATGTTCCCACGGCGGCCGCTACTGCGGAGCTGGCCGCGCTCTGCTCCCCGCGCCTGCGGGGATGTTCCGCCGATCGCGGCGACCACGGCGGCGCACACCGCCTGCTCCCTGCGCGTGCGGGGTTGAACGCGTCGTTCGCGCTGCCGAAGCCATGGCCCAACTCTGCTCCCCGCTCGCGGGGCCCCGCGGAGATGCACGAGCGGCTGTTCGCCGGGTCGGTGGGGTCGGTCTGGTGTGTGGGTTGTTGGGTCGCTTGGGTCGCTGTCGGCCCGGCCCCGGCCCGCCTGTCTCCTATCCCTGCCCCTGGCTGTGGCTGTGGCTGTGGTGAGTGGGTGGGCTTATCAGCACGCTCACCATGGTTGTTGTCGGTCACCACGGGGCTCACCAAGGGGTGTTGTTGAGCCGTCGCCGACGGGCTCGGGTGTTTTGTCTGTTTCGGTGAAAGTTGCTCGGGAACGGTCCGGTGGCATGTAGAACTGCAGGTCAGGAAGTCCGCTCCCCGCCCGCGCGGGGATGGTCCCCGGTGGCAGCCGCTCCGAGGCGGACGCCGGGGGCAGCCGCGGAAAGTGTGAGGGGTGGGGCGATGGAGACCTGCCCATCACGCAGACCCGGACCGGACAAGAAAACCCCCCGGCCCGGGCCCGGCCGGTGCCTCACAACTCTCAACACACCCCACCACCAGGAAAAACCAGCCTGAGAGACACCCAGGAAGCCCCCACAGACACCACAGAACCGACGGGCAGCGGGCGGCTGGCACAAGCCCGGCAAGAGGACACCCGGAACGGGCACAGCGACCACCCGGCGACCACCCGGCGAGGGAGTCCTGCCCCACCACACGCCCCGGGACACAAGGCAGCAACAACACGCCACGCCGGCAGGAACACCACCCGACAACCCCCGCACCCCGCATACGACTTCCGCATACGACAAACAGAGGCACAACCCCCTACGGAAACACGCCACCCCCACACAGGGCGCACGGGAAGCAGGGCGCAGCGCTGGCCGGCCTCGAAGAGTGGCTGGGGCCCATCCCCCGAACGGAGAGCAGATCGCCATGAGCTTGGTGGCGGTGGCGACGTCGGGGCCATCCCCGCGCGTGCGGGGAACAGGAGGCCGTGCGGGTCGGTCCCGGACCGCTGGAGGGGCCATCCCCGCGCGTGCGGGGAGCAGCTTCCTGACCTGCAGTTCTACCCGACGACCACACGCCCCTGAGCAACTTCGACCGAAACAGATAAATCACCCGATCTACGGGTGCTGGCTCAAGAACAACCCTTGGTAAGCACCGTGGTAACCGACAACAACCATGGTGAGCGTGACGGTAAGCCCACCCATGCCCCACGACCACGAGCAGAGAGGCCAGGAGGCCGGCCGGCAGCGACCCAAGCAACTCAACAACCCACCCGACATAACACCCCCACGGGCGCGGGGAGCAGCCACCGCCATCAGCGCCGGAATCGCCTCACTGGGACCATCCCTGCGTACGCGGGGAGCAGCCACCGCCCATGATTCGCAGGAGCATCGGGCCGGGACCCTCCCTGCGTACGCGTGGGGATGTGTGGGGACGGCCCCGGAACCGGCCGGCCCGGTCCTGACCATCTGTTCCCCGCGCTTGCGGGGAACAGCCCCTTGCGGTACGCGATGGAGCCGGCCTCCTGGCCTCTCTGCTCGTGGTCGTGGGGCATGGGTGGGCTTGCCGGCCCCGGGAGGACTGAAACAGAAGGCTGCTGCCCGCGCCTGCGGGCCCTCAGGGTGGCCCTCAGGGGTGTTGTGGTGGTCGTCGGCCGAGGTGCTGCTCCCTGCTCTGTGCACCAGCGTGGTGGTCTCGGTGGTGGGGGAGCGGGAGGCGGTTTCCCGGCGGTGCGGGTGATGCGTTTTCCGCATGAGGCCGGGTCCTGTATGTCGTATGCGGAAGTCGCATACGGGGTGTGTGTTGTCGGGTGGTGTTCCTGTCGGCGCGACGTGCTGTTCCTGTTGCTGCCTGTCTCTGACCGTGTGGTGGGGCGGAGCCCGCGTCCGGCGAAGGGCCTGACCCCGCCGCTGCGCCCTCTCGGGTGCCCCTCCTTGTCGCCTGTGGCCTGTGCCGGCTCTGCTTGGGTGCGTGCCGGTCTGTCGTCTGTAAGGGCCTGGGCGTGTTCTGTCCTGGGTGGTGGCGTTGTGGTGAGTGTGGGGGGTTCCTGGGTGTCTCTCAGGCTGTCCTGCCTGGTGGCGGGGTGGGTTGAGAGCTGTGTGGGTGTTCCGGTCGTGGCTTTTTCAGAGCACTGGCCGGGCTGGGGGAGGGGTTCTTCCTCCGGCTTGGCACGGTGGGATGGGTAGGTCGTTGTCGGGCCGGCGCTGTCTTCCGTGGCGTCGACGGCCCTCCTTCCACCCCAGCCGTTCGTGGGTGGCCTGCCTGCCCCTGTTCAGCGTGCGGCGCTGGGACGAGCCCGGGGCTGCTTCCCGCGGGGTGTGGGGCAGGGGGATGTGGTTTCCGCATGAGGGATGACCGCCCCTGTCGGGTATGCGCTTTCCGCATGCACGCGAAGGGCTGCTCCCCAGCCTCTCCTTCCCTGTCGCCGACGCATGCCCTCTGCCGGCTTGCCCGCTCGAGCTCACGAGTGGCGTGCTCCGCAGCCCGCCCCGCCCCGCCCCGCCCCGCCCCGCCCCGCCCGGGCCACGCCCCGGCACACAACACCCTGCTGGTGCGCCCCTGTGGCTGCTTCTGTCTTTGGAGGGGCGGTGGGTGACGGTTCGTCTTGATGTGCTTTCCGCATGGGGTGTTGATGGTCCGCCAGGAGGTGTCTGCTGACAGCTTTTTGAGCATCGCTCACCCGAAGCAAGATTTCTAACAGTTGTCAGCATATGAGGGGTTAGGGTAATTTTGATACAGGTCTAGACAACTGCTTTCGAGCTCCCCTCGCATCTATCACTCACAGTGACATTCCATGCGGCGTCCTACGCCCGTGAATCCCCACCCCGGCACCACTCGAAGCCGCATCCCACGAGCCCGACAAACGGCCGGCACGCACCGCCGGCCCCGCAGGGGCCGCGCACCACCCACCCCACCCAACACACCCTCAACCACTCACCACAAAACCCCCACTTACCACCACCACACCCCGCCGCAGGCGGGCGCCCACCACAAACAACCCCCCACCCCACACCCGCACTCGTCACACCACCAACACCACCCCGCAGTCACCGGAGGTGCCTGCCTCCCACGCAGCCAGCCCAGCGCCGCGCAGCGGCGCAGCACCTTTGGCGTGACGCAGTCACGCCGCGTCGTGTCTCCGCAGGAG